>CAYTPI010000012.1:58890-131581 GCA_964439625.1 uncultured Anaerolineae bacterium
GCGGGTCTGGCATCAAGGGTGCTGTTGTCGATACCGAGCGCGGCGAGATGATCACCAGCCGTCACCGGATTGATACGCCCGATGGCGCCACGCCTGATGACGTTGTCGAGACGACTGCTGCCATCGTCCAGCATTTTGCATGGGCCGGCCCCCTTGGGATTGGCTTCCCGGCGGCTGTTCAGAATGGCATTACGCGCACCGCTGCAAATGTCAGCGACAAATGGATCGATATGGATGCCCGCGGCTTCTTCCAAGAGGCTTTGGGTCGAGATGTCCATATCCTTAATGATGCGGACGCCGCTGGCATTGCTGAAATGACATTTGGTGCTGGTAAAGACGATAAAGGAACAGTTGCTATCGTTACGCTGGGCACGGGGATCGGTGTTTCATTGTTTACCCGTGGTGAACTGCTGCCGAACGCGGAATTGGGTCACATTGCACTGCCCGGCATTCATGATGATGCTGAACGCTATACCTCTAAGCTTGTGAGAAAGACAGAAGACCTCTCTTGGGAGGAATATGGTCGGCGCTTGAGTTTATACTTCGTCCGGCTTGAATACTTGATCTGGCCTGAGAAGATCATTTTAGGTGGCGGGGACGGTAAGCGCCTCGATTACTTCAGCGCATATTTAACAGGGTTTCGGGCCAAGGTCGTTGAGGCGGAGTTTCTTAATGAGGCTGGGATTGTCGGTGCGGCGCTCGCCTATCAGCGATATCACGGTTAGATAACCAAAGAGCCCTGTGCTGTTACAGGGCCCCACTCGTAGTTGCCTTGCATTAGAGTGGCGTGTGCTAGACTTCAGTTTGAACGCGGACGACGTTGGTCGCCTGCGGACCTTTTCCACCTTCTTCAATGGTGAACTCGACGCGTTCATTATCACCGAGTACAGCGTATCCCTGCATTTGAATAGCACTATAGTGGACGAAAACGTCCTTGCCACCGACGTCTGGGGTAATAAACCCGTAGCCCTTTGAAGCGTCAAACCACTTCACAGTGCCCTGTACGCGGGCGGTTTGGTCCGTCATAATGATTGAATTCTCCTTAACTGAAACGTTCTGATGCAGCACGGGCTGCGCTGTGTATCAAAAAGCTCGCCTGCGCGAAAAGGCTTCTACCAGCGTACTTTTCAAGCCCATGTACCGCAAGAGTCTAGCCGATTAGCCCTGCCAGGGCAAGTATTAGGCACCTCCTTCGACCTCAGAGTCAAGCTGATCCGTGTCTATTTCTTCGCGTCTGCGGCGCACCAACAGCACGATGAGCAGCCACAGCAGCAGGCCGACGATGATCGTAATAGGAATGCCAATGAAAGCTGGGTTGCCAGCGATAAAACCGCCGCTCTGCTCAATGATCGGGGCGAGTGAGCACCCATCGCCGCAGGCAGCACCTGCCGCTACCGTATCAAAGTTGACGCAGACTTCATTGTCAACAACTATACCGGGTGCCTCGAACACTTGGAGCGCTCCACCGTCAATGTCGATCAGTTGAACGTTCTCGATATCGCTTTCTGCCAAAGCCAGCAGATTCTCGGTGGCGGGGAAACAAATGATGCCAGTGGGTGGCTCTGGGCACTCCAACACCTCTAAGTCAGCGCCGTTAACTGGAATAAACGAAGACGGGCGGCGCTGGCGGCGGAACTGCTGCTGCCAACGGGCATCTTGGATCTCATAGGCGACGAAGCCGCAACCCGTCTCAACAACGGGCTCCGGGGTTGGGGTGAGGGTTGGGGCGAACCCCGGTTCAGGGGTGGGCGTCAAGCTTGGCTGGCGAGTGCGGGTGAGTGCTTCAGGGGTCAGCGATGAAGTGACTTCAACTGGGGGAACGCCGCCGCCCACGTTGGGGGTATCACCGTCAATATCTGGCTCATCGGCATCGACGACTTCCGTGCCCATTGGGGTGATATCGGTCGCTACTGGGGTGACGGTTTCACGCGTCACAGTGACCGTTACTGCTGGTTCCCGCGTTACAGTTGGTGTTTCTTGCTCGTCTTCGTCCTCCTCGCCTCTGTCGTCGTTTGCATCAGAGATTTCGGTTTCTGTAGGGTCTTCTGGGTCGTCTGTGCCTGGATCATCTGAGCGTAAGGAGAAAGGCGTGCTGCCGGGGTCAATTTGGACATTAGCTTGGTTCGAGAGGTTGGGTAAATTAATTGGATCGCTAATCGTATCTAAACGCGCATCGACAAACAGCGTGAAGGTCGTATTTGCCGGAACGTTGATTCTGTTGCTCAGTTGAACACTATCATTTGCTGAGAGGATGGTGCCGGGGATGATGTCGAAAAATGACGAGGCTGTTACATCCGGTGAACTGAGGCCAATCACCGTGAGGTCGGAGGGAAAGTCATCGATGAAATTCTGTATTTCATAAGACGATGTCGTTTGAACCGTGAACGTATAGCGGATCACATCGTCAATATCGGCAAGGCCATCACTATCGTTATCAATCCGTATTGTGTCGTCTTTACGGAAGAATGTGCCTGAGCCGGTCAGGACAGATGCTGTATCGGAAATCGTAGCATCGAGGTTATCTGCCGTGACTGTGACGCTGTTTTCAATGTGCGAGTCCGGTGTATCTTCTACGGTTAAGGTGACGGTAATGGTAAATGGCGTCGCTGGCGGCGTGGTTGGGTATGAAATTTCGAGCGTGCCAGACGCAAGTTGGTTGTCTACGTTGTTAATGGGGGGCGCATTCACATCGAGATCGGTTGTGAATTCATTAGCGTCGAGCGAATCTGTGATGGTTAGATCACTGAGGCCGTTCGGTAGATTTTCTACTAAGAACTCGTATTCAATCTGCTCGCCGATATCGGCAAGGCCGTTGTTGTTAACGTCCAGAATAGAGGCTGTCTTCGTAACGGTTGGGGCCGCAACAGCAAGAATTTTATCGACCTTAAACGAGGTGACATCTATCCCCGTGGTAGTCCCGCCACCCTGAGCAAAAAACTCGATACAGATGACGTCAATTGCGGTTGTGTCGGCTGAGCCGGTAAACGCATCAAACGGGATGTAGATGAATTCGGCGTTCAAGTTCCCGTCATAGACCAAGTTATTACCTGTTGTGGTGTCCTTGAGCGTAATGCGCACCTCGACGTTATTCCCGGAGGGGCTTGGTGTGACAAAAACACCGCTGAAAAGCAGACCGCCATAGGTGCCGCCATCCGTCAGGTCGAATGTGTCCCCAGCGGAGACAAAGTCACTGTATTCCAGTTTGACGGTACCCTCCGCGGTTCCCGTGTCATAGATGCCTTCAAGGAAAGAAAGATTGGGGTCATTCAGCAATACCTGAACGTTTGGCCCAGTCGTGGTGGGTGTGGTCGCAGAGACCGTCAGTGTGCTGCCGAAAAAGCCGCCGCTGGTCAAAGTTTCTGAAACAGTACCACCAGACGATGCGGAGATGGTCAGTGGCGTGGCTGAGGGAAATGATGTTTCAAAGTCGTCGATAATGGGATAGCTGGATGCGTCTTGGGCAAGAGCGGATCGTTGTGCCAGCACAAGCAGTGTAACGCTGACTAAAGCTACGACCACCCTAAATACTCGGCTGGTGTGAGATTGACGAATCAATGTCATCTAAAGGTCACTCTCTGGCGGTGGTGGTTAAAGAACTTAGCGATTAAATGCGCTGTGCTTATTCAGAAGCAGGCTTGGTTAGCTGCAAAGTCAGATGTTTAACTAAAATTTACCATAGCACATCCCCCTGTGAAAATTGCGACGGAACACATAGCTCGCATTTAGCCGCGTGCTACAACCATGAACATACCGACCAGACCCAGCGCCGCGGCAGCTAGTGTAATCGAAAGTGGCAGTAAAACGGTGAACAAAGCTGATACTGCTAACTCGGTCGCAAGGCCTTGGATAAACAGAGAGCTTAAGGGAATGTAGAACACCGCGATCACTGAGACGGGCACGGGGCCGGGGCGAAAGGTCAGACGTAGGCGTCTACGGGTAAATTTATCGATGTAGATCGCTTCGATCTTTAGCAGATCGTGCATGGTTTTGACCGAAGTCGGTTGGGCATCTAGGTCTTTGATCTCGCGCACGTTTTGCTTGTGGCGTTTATACAGGTCGCGCATACTGGTTTCTTGATCGAAGGTTTGCAGAATATAGTCAGGCTTGGTGATCTGCGTCGCCTGGGCGTCAGCCCCCTGTGCCATATGCGTCTCGACGCAGGCTTGGTCGCTAAAGAGCGTGAAGATGCCCACACTAATAAAGTCACCGAGGGTAGCGATGCTGGCGTAGGCCGTCTGGTTTGGTGCGGTATAGACGTACTCGATATGCCCTTTATCATCTTCCCCGCTAACCACCCGGAAGTTACCAATATGGCTGAATTTTGACTGCTCTAACTGCCTTGCAACCGTCTTGAACACCTCAGTTTCTGGTAGGGGGGCATCGCTGGCGTCAAGGGCTTGGAGCGTGTCTAGGTGGCGGAACAGCCGCAGGCCGCGCCGCATGCCGCTCATACCAAAAATGAGCAGACCATTCATAATGAGGTAGGCGACTCCTGAAAAGAGCAGGACGGCAATTTGAGCAGTCATATTACTCCTGTGTTGGTTGCTTAACGCGCCGGCGTAGTTGAATTGAATAAGCAATACTGAACGCTAGCAAAATCAGCGTGAAGATGGCAAAGGCGATCATCAATAAGGGTGCTAACTGCGGTGTCAGCCAGAGCTGCGCCAAGCTGCGCCCCATTACCAGGCCAAGCGCCACGTTGAAAGCCGCTAAAATGGATGCGGCGATGCTAACTGGCCTCAGAGAGATGTGTGTTCGCTGGGGCATAAAATACGCGATGTAGGTGTTGGTTAGCCGGATTACGTCGTGCATAGATTTGATCTTGCTGGGGTTGAGGTTGTTGCGCTTCATTTTATCAACTTGCCTATAGTGGTAGTTGATGACGTTCTCAAGGTCGAATGACCCTGTGTAAATGCGCATACGGTGGCGCGGCTCGTCGATGCGTGGCGTGGCCCGCCGCGGGACGTCTAAGATCAATGTTTCCACACAGGCTTCTTCAGCAAATAGGCTAAATAGCCCCGCTGTAATTTGCTTGTCCACGATGCTGGCTGTCAGAAACGTGCTGTTGCTCGGTGCCAGAAAAACCGTCTGCGGCTGGTCTCCGAAGAG
This sequence comes from uncultured Anaerolineae bacterium, assembly GCA_964439625.1. GTDB lineage: Bacteria > Chloroflexota > Anaerolineae > Aggregatilineales > UBA3940 > CAYTPI01. The sequence continues at coordinate 64,000 of CAYTPI010000012.1, forward strand.
GGAACTGCCGTCGCCTTCGATCCGAAGTTGACCAATGCGCAAGAAACCCATCCGCTGTATCTCTGCAATCAGCTTGTCTAGCGCTGTTGGAATGGGCTGGTTTTCTGCCTCAACGGCTGTGAGCACCGCTGGCTGCGCGGTTGCCCTCAAGCGTCGTTGTACCAAGCGTAGAAAATATAACACTATGGCAGTGATCAGGATGAAGAAGAAGAGTGTTGCACTAAGGCCAAGAGACACAGCTAGGCGAACCTTTAGTCGCTGATGTACTATATTTGTGCTTTTAGGGTACTGAAAGGTAATCTTTTTTTGCGAAAAAAACACGTCTTTCTTAGAGACGTTCCACCAACACTTCGGCTTGGACTCTATCTGGTCCAGCAGTCTCACGGGTTGGTGGGGCTTGGTTGACGGTCGCTGATGTCTGACCACAGGCTAATGGCAAGAGCAAGATCGGAATGCGTGGTTTTTATAGTTGCCCCTAAATGCACCCAATAATATTTTTATAGGTCACCCTAGTCTTTGGCAGTATAGCCGCCTGCTATGTGGTACACTATTGACGATTGTCAAGACTTACGCTTATTAATCGTCAACCACAATCAGATACATCTTCAGACCCTGCTCACGTAGCAACTGACGGCTGCTGCGCTCATGCCCGTTATACTGATACGGGATGTACTCCAGCGGATGGGCGGCTTCATCAATGATGCGCCCTGAGGGGAGCGGCCCAATACCGGTAATCGGGTAGAAAAAGCTGACATTGACCAGCACGTACCCCGCGTCGGCATTAATAGTATCAGGAAAAGTATATTCCCAGTCAAGCCGGGTGACGGTATCAGCACGTTGAAACGTTTCACTGACGGTTAATGCGCGTTGAGCGAATTGATACGGATACGTAATCATAAAGGGTTGCATCAAGTTGGCGAAGCCCGCGAGTGCTGCTGTCATCAGTAAGGCATGCCGCATGCGTTTACTGCGTAGAATAGTTGTGCTTGCCGCTGCGGCTGCCAGCATTAAGAAGGGGGTTAGTTGGCGGGCTAATCTGCCGTACATCACAAATAACTCTAACCCTGTTGAGACCAACGCGAGGATTGCGTACAATCCAACGGTGACCCCGCCCCAAAGCAACAGCCGTCGATTAGGCTTCAGCACAAAAGACACAGCGACCAAAGCCACGACGAGCACAAGCAGCCAATGCTCGGTATGCCAGAGGAATTCCCAGATGAAGCGCCAGCCCTCAGCGAACTGCCCTTGGGTGATCGAGCCACTAAAGCCGCGCATGCCCAGTACAAACGGTTGATCACCGAGGACGACCGTCATACCAGTCAATGCGAGGGGCCAGGCAATAAACCCCAACCCGCTGAATACCGCTCGCTGCATCATGCCGCGGATATCTGATTGTTTCCAGAGGACGTGCATCACTAAGGCTAGGCCCGCTATTAGCCAATAACCGAAGTAGGTCAAAAAGCCGAGGCCAACGATTAACCCAGTGGCAAACGCATGCCGCCAAAGGCGTGTCCTCCGTGCTTGTGGCGCTTGCATCCCAGCCCACAGCCCGAACAGAATCAGCGCCATAGCGGGGTCATACGGTACCAGATGTCGTGAGAAGTAAAACAGACTGGTCGCACAGAAAGTGAAGAAAGCGGCTGTCAATGCCTCCTGCTTGCCTGCCCCCGCTGTGACTGCCAGCGCATACACCAAGAGCACATGTGACGCCGTCAGGGGAGCGAGTGCGATGGTCAAGGCTGGGGGCCAGAAGAAATCCATCGGAACATCCGCTAGATAGGCAGCAAAGCCGTAGGTCAAACTGACGGGTGCATTGATAATATGGTAGCCAAAGTGTGGGGTGGCGGTCGCCCAGAATATATCGAGTGTCTCGCTTGGGTTCAGGGCCACTAATCCGTAGGCCAAATAGGGTAGCCGCCAATAGCGCACCTCGTCCCGCAGGAATAACTGCCCACCATTTAAGGCCAGCAAAACCCGCAGGGCAACCGCTGCTAGATACAACGCCAGAATGGGATGCTTTTTGAAGAGGGTCAGTTTCAATGACTATGCTTTTGTGAGTTGTCTACTTGTGCTTTAACTGCACCGCTTTGAAGTGTAGCCTAGGCTCCTACTGCTTGGCGAAAAGGCTTTGCTGGAGATCAGAGTCGAATGAGGTGGAACAAAAAGCGGCGTACCATTAAGCACCCCGCTTTATCACCTATCTAGATATGGGTTACCGGCCTGCGATCAAGGTGATAGTGAACAGAGCAAGTGCATGCTGCCACTGCTCTCGGCCTTCTTGCATATCATCGAGTAAAGTCACAATCGGGTTCAAATATTTGACCATCATATCCTTGGGCAGGTGGCTGTGCAGGTTTTGGAACATGGCTAGTTGCTCAGGCTTTTCGGCAAAACCAACCAACCAGTTGCCCAAGGTATAGCTTGACATCGGGTTGTGGTCGAGTGCGTACTCTGCCTGCATCGCGTCGGCAATCTCTTGAAGCCCATGGTTGAATGCGTCGCGTGCTGCTGGAAGATCAGCTTCCAGTAACTCTGCGTCGAGCGCATTGAGATAGTCAAGGTAGTCGGCATCTTCAAGAATTGCGTCTGGGCTTAGTGCCAGTAAACGGCTTACCTCACCCTGTGGCAAGTTTGTATAATGAGAAATGGATTGAACAAGAGTATCTGCGATCATGAGGTATCCTCAGGTTGGCGTATTTACACCAGCACCTTATCATAGAATCACATCACAAATTGTTATATCAGCAGACAAAGACATAACAGTTCTAAAAGTATTTTTTAGTTCTTTTCAAAAGATTAATCAATAAAGTGATGTTGCTTGAGCCATTCCAGCAGTTGCTCTTTAGTCGGCTCGGTAATGATGCTGCCCCGGTTGACCCCACGGGGGCTTTCGACCGTCAGGGGGGCTGGTTCTTTATAGGGAAGGGTTTCGCCAGGGTTGGCGACCACCAAGGTTGGCACAGCGCGAAAACCTGTCCATTGGAGTACAAGGTCGCGAGCCTCATCACTTTGATCGATCATGATGCTGTGCACGCTGAGGTTGTGTTCGTCAAAAACACGTTGGGCGATTCGTTGATAGGGGCAGAAAGACGTGCGCCCGTACACTACAAGAGTCTTAGCTGTCATTGCTGTTATCCTCAGTTGCTGAAGCCTGATCTTCAGGGGTTGCTGCTGGCTGATCGTCTTTTTCGTTCTCGCTGAGATAGCACAGAATGCCCTTATAGATGCCTTCAGCAGCAACCTCTGGTTGGCCCGTCAAGAAGTCCCGGTCGAGATATAAAAAGCCCAGCTCAATGATGGCGCCGGGGGTTTGCGGTGCAACTTCGCGGAAGTTGTGATATTGAGTCATGTCGTAGGTAATCGACGGGTGGAAGCCTAGACCGGTCGTCGATGCGTAATTATTCGATAAGCACTGTACCAGCTTTTCATCTTGATCGGGGGTTTGACTCTCGAGGAAGCTGGCGACTTTATAGCCTGTGGCAAACTCATTGTAAAATTCACACGAGTCCGCGTGAATTGAAACGACTGCCTGGGCTTGGTACCCTTGCAGACGGTCGTCAAATTCTTCTAGCAATTCGACTTCTAAGTTTTCGGCTTCTAATAATTCAACAACACGTGTTGCTACCTCATAATTAACATCGCGCTCTGTTAAACCGTCCGGGCAGACGGCTCCAGGGTCAGGGAGGCCGCTGCTAGGGTTTAAGCCTAAATGCCCACTGACAATGCCGATCTTCGGCGTGACTTCTGCGATAGGCACAAGGGTCGGTGTTGCCGGGATTAACGTGCTGGGGGGCGGTGCTTCGACTGCTGGTTGGTTGCTATCAACCTGTGAGGATTGTGTCGCTAAGGCCAGTGATAGCTGCTCGATGGAATTATCTGATAGAAAAGCATTGGGAGACCACCAGGTGAACATCGTTGCGACGACGGCTGCCCCAAACGCCATAAGGCCTGCTGACCGGAACAAAACTATTGGATTTAGAGCAACTTCCTGATCTTCTGGCTCAGGTTCGTAACTGCGCCGTAACGCGGCATACGTCTCTTCTTCCTCGACTGTCTCTTGTAATGCACCGAGTTCCACGTCCGCAGTGGCTTCTTGTTGAGCCAGCCGCTCTTGGTCAGCTTTGATCGCCTCTTCCAGCAGATCAACGTCGAAGGTGTCTGTAATGTCACCATCGTAGAAGAGTAAATCCTCCTCTGGCTCGATGTCTTCAGCAGGCAGCGGTGCTTCGTTGACAGTGTCGTCGAGGTCATCTGCTTCTGGCTCAGGTAGCGGCGCTAGCTGAGGGGGTGGGTCAGTCGGTGATTGTTGAGAAGGCGGCGGCGTGCTGCGCAGAAAGCGGTTCTGGCGTCGTCTGTAAGCACCTTTCGAACCGAACGGCTGCTGGGCACTGCCATCCCGCGAGCCAAATGGGCTTCTCTTATCGGAGGTATCATCGCTCATAGTATTATGTTAGCGCAGACTACCGTTTTGCCAAAGGTGAGAATGGTATTTTAAGATGCTTCAGTGCTAAGAAACTTCCGCTACCTCCACTGTGAAATCGATAATAGACAGCTAGGGTGCAATGGGTAGTTCGTGCGCACGCAGGTGGAAGAAGGCGGGGCTGGTCAAGATGACATATGCGCCACGCAGCAGGGCGCGTTGCAGCGCATGTGAACCAAAATCAACACCACCAGGAGGGCCATCTGGCTTGTTCCCATAGCTAAAGAACACACGCTTGCGTGGTGTGGTAGGCTTAATCTTTATATACCATTGGGTCCACGTCATTTGCTGCATTTCGTTCATATAGGAGAGCAGCGCGGCAATATCTTGTTTCCGATAGGCTTTTTGGTAGGCATAGAGTTTTGAACCGCGATACTTTTCTAATTCGTCAGCCATCATGATATCTTGCGTTTGCCCGATGCGCGGGTCGCCCCCCAGTTGGATATCTTGATTCATAATAAGGTGCTCAGTTCCTATCTCCAGTCGTCGTAACAGTTGATGCTTGCAATGCCCGCGTTGATTTACCGGCTGCTGTGGCAGCCTCAGCAGCCGGTACAGTAAATGTAACTGAGGCCCCATCCACAATGTTCGGTGGGTCTTCCACCCAGATTGAGCCACCATGAGCACTAATGATGTGCTTGGTAATCGCTAACCCCAGGCCAGTTCCTTCAGTGTGTCGAGCGCGGTCACCACGGTAAAAGCGCTCAAAAATACGGTCGCGCTCATCGATTGGAATGCCCATCCCGGTATCAATGACGCGCACCCGCACCCAGTCAACATCTTGCGACCAAGCTGTGACGATAATTGTACCACCCTCAGGGGTAAATTTAATCGAATTATGCAATAAATTCCGTAGAACGCGCCCGATTTGCTCTTGATCGACCAATACGGCAAGGTCTTCCGCGATATCCGCTGTGATGGTGATGTCCTTCTGCCGAGCCCGCTCAGTTGAGAAGATCGATACTTTGTCGTAGATGCTGAGCATGGTCACATTCTTGAGCACCATCTCCAGCCGCCCAGACTCAATCATGGAGAGGTCTAATAATTCTTGCGCAATTTGCTGAAGAACTTCGATCTCAGCCGCCATCTTCATCAACATACCGTGATCACGGCTGTTTAGTTCTTGTGCGCGGAGCAAGGTATCGGTCAGTAATTTGATCGATGTAATGGGTGTGCGCAGTTCGTGTGAGATGTTGGCGACCATATCTCGACGCGCTCTACCTAAGCGCTGCAACTCACTGATATCTTCCAGCGCAAGCGCCACAATTCGCTGACCGTTGCCGTCGGCAATATGGGCTTTTACTCGGTAAGCACAGCCATTAATCTGCACTTGGGCCAGTAGTTCTTCGTTGTCTCGTAGTGTCTGGGTGATCAATTCATCAAGCTCGTGGTGCCGTGTGACAACCATTACACTCTGGCTTGGGTCGTCAAATTGGACGTTGCGCGTACTGAACAAATCTTGTGCCGTCGAATTAAGGTACAACACATGGTGTTCATCATCAGCAATGAGCAGCGCGTTATAGGCAGCTTCTGTTAGGGTTTTGAGGGCGCTCAACTGTCGGAGGTTGGTGTGCTGCTCATTCAACGCGTGTTGGAGTACTGCGTTTTCCTGCTCTAACGTTTGGATGCGTCGCCACATTGCCTGCCATGCAAATGTAACAATCAGCAAGATAACACTAAGGCCTGCTAAGACTGAGAAAGTATCCATCGTGTGTTCTGAACCTTTTGTAGACCAAATCAGCTGATCAACAGCCAAACACCCCTGCTAAAGGGGTGCTGCCAACATCTTATGGAAACATAAGCTACTTGATCGGTAAGCTACGCCTCGAAGCGATAGCCGATCCCACGGACAGTGATAATGTGCTTAGGTGAACTGGAATCTTCTTCGATCTTTTGCCGCAACCAACGGATGTGCACATCGACGGTGCGGCTGTCGCCATAGTAATCGTAGCCCCATACCCGTGACAGGATCAGATCACGCGAGAGGACAGCCCCCTCGTTACGCATCAATTCCACCAACAAGTCGAATTCTTTGTGGCTCAACTGCATTTCGTCACCGTCACGGTAAGCGCGTCGTGCTGATAAGTCGATCTTGATGTTCGACACGGTGATCGATTGGGGCACCGCCGCCGGGCTAGGTGCCCGGCGCATCACAGCGCGAACGCGGGCCAGCATCTCACCGAGATCAAAGGGCTTGGTGATGTAGTCATCAGCGCCACTGTCTAGCCCAACCATCTTGTCGCCTTGGGTTCCGCGGGCCGTCAACATAATGATCGGTGTGTGCGAAATATCATTATCTTTGCGCACGATCCGGCAGATCGTCAAACCGTCGAGTTTGGGCAGCATGATATCCAACAAAACGAGATCTGGACGGTAGCGGCGCATGATCGATAAAGCCTCTTCGCCGTTTTCTGCCGTCAAGACTTGGTAGCCCTCTTGCTCGAGGTTATAAGCAAGCGTCTCCTTGACTGTTTCTTCATCCTCAACGACCAAAATTGTCGCCATAGCATTCCTTAACTTTTCGTCGACCCAAAGCAGATTATTCATTTATTTGCTCTCATCAGTATTATATGAACCGAATGTTAAGACCACAACTATCTTAGCGTTTGTGGGTCGGTTTACAATAGGTTTAGGAATATTTGTTTGCAAACTGGCTGAATATGCCGCAGGCTGAAACTCAGGCTACAATTATTAACTCACAACAACCAGCAGTTAGATAGTACGTTATGGCAGAGAAAGATCAACTGACCGGTAAAAAGGTCGTCATTCTTGGGTTTGCTCGCCAAGGAATTGCTTTGACACGTTGGCTTGACAGCATCGGGGCGAAACCCGTTATCAGTGACATAAACCCTGAAGAAAACTTTGAGGACGAGATCGAACTTCTGGAAGATATTGATGTTGACCTCGAACTGGGCGGGCACTCAACGGATTTGCTCGATGGGGCGGCGCTGCTGTGCGTCTCCGGTGGGGTGCCACTGGATATTCCGATTATCAAAGCGGCGCACAAGCGCGGTATTCCATTGAGCAACGATGCCCAGTTATTCCTAGAGCGCTGCCCGTGCCATGTGGTTGGCATTACGGGGTCGGCGGGCAAAACCACGACGACAACTTTGGTCGGTAAAATCCTGGAAGCGGCTGGCATGCTGCCGTGGGTTGGGGGTAACATCGGCAACCCCTTGATCAGCGATCTGCCCTTCATTCAGTCATCCGATATCGCCGTGATGGAACTCTCTAGTTTTCAGTTAGAATTGATGAGCAACAGCCCACATATTGCCGCTGTTCTGAACATTACGCCGAATCATTTAGATCGGCATGGCACTATGGAAAATTATATCAATGCCAAGGCCCGCATCATCGAGAACCAACAAACGGGTGATATCGCGATCCTCGGCAAAGATGACCGCAATGCCGCAGCGCTGCGTAACCGCGCTCGTTATGAGGTGTCGTACTTCAGCGCCAAATCCTCTGTGGATGTCGGTGCGTGGCTGGTTGGGGACACCGTCACCTGCCGTCCGAACTTCCTCGACAAGGCGGAAGCCGTTTGCACAATCGCTGAAATCCCGCTGCGCGGTGCGCATAACGTGTTGAATGTGCTGGCGGCTTGCGCCATCAGCGGCGTGGCGGGCGCTGACCATGCAGCGATGCGGCAGGCGATCCTTGACTTCACGCCGGTTGAACACCGTTTGGAGGTTGTGCGTCAGTGGCGTGGAGTCACGTTTATCAATGACTCAATTGCGACTGCCCCCGAACGGGTGTTGGCTGGCCTCAAGGCTTTTGATGAGCCTTTGGTGCTGCTGCTGGGCGGTAAAGATAAAGACTTGCCATGGAAAGACCTGATCCAGCAGGCGGTGGGGCAGGCCCGTGTGCTGATTGCCTTTGGCGATGCAGGCCCGATGATCTATGAGATGGCAAGCCGTGTGCGCTCAGAAACCGGGCGGCCCCTGCCGCTGGAATTAACCGAGTCTGTTGAGGCCGCTGTTGAGGCTGCGGTTCAACTAGCCCAACCGGGTGATGTGGTGCTGCTCTCACCGGGGGGCACCAGTTATGACGCCTACAAGAACTTCGCGCTAAGGGGAAGACACTTCAAAGAATTGGTTCAAGCACTAGACTGATGACACGCTATCGATTGTATGATGCCAGTTTGTGGGACGAGCAAAAGGACACCTTTCAGCAGCAGGGCGCTGACTCTTGGCGCACCGTCCGCCCAATCCCCGATATGGCAACCACCAACCCCTTAACTGCCTACCATTACGCACAGGTTGTCGTGGCCTTCTTCAAAGACTGGGCCAACTTACACCTTCAAACACAAGAACCAATTTACATCATCGATATGGGGGCGGGGGTTGGACGCTTCGCCTTTAATTTTCTGAAGGCTTTCACTGACCTGTATGAAAAATCACAGCTTGACCTACCGTCGTATCGCTACGTGATGACCGATATCGCCGAGGCCACCCTTGACTTTTGCCAACAGCACCCGGCGATGCAGCCTTACAGTCAGCGAGGCGTGCTGGATTTCGCCGTGTTTGATGCCGAAATGTCTACTGTGCTGACCTTACGCCGCAGCGGGCGGGTCATCAAACCCGGTGATCTTGGTACGCCCCTGGTGCTTGTCGCCAATTATTTTTTTTGCGCTCTACGACGCGATCTTTTCTACGTCAGCGCTGGGGCGTTGCATGATGTGTACTTCTTTGGTGAGCCGACCGAGCGCATCGTAGACGAGTCGCTCCGCATTGACCTCGGCCCGCCGCAGTACAAGGGGCAGCATAACCCAGCCTATGCAGCCTATGAAACAGCCGAATGGAATGCCGTTCTTGATGGTTATCGTGACGGCTTCATGGATACACTGGTGACCTTCCCTGTGGTTGGCCTTGGCAGTATGGAACGGTTGGCGGCCTTAACCAGCCAAGGATTTTTCTTCTTATCAATCGATGTTGGTGACACCCACGCGCCGGACCTCAACGGACAGCCGATGCCGCCGCTGGTACGCTATGCGGATACAGCTTACGTCAAGGTAAATTACCATGCGATCTTGGCGGTGTTTCAGCAGCAGGGAGCGCTCCCATTGACGGTTGATCACTGTTACCGTGACCTCAACGCCGTGGGCTTGATCGCCTGCGACCGGTCGCAGCAGTTCAGCGCGACAGCTAGGGCCTTCGAACGCTATTTCCAGGCGAACGGCCCCGACGACATCTTCGAGATGCATTTACTGTTCGAGCAAGACCTTGAGCGGATGAGTGTTGAACAGATCATCGCGGTCATTAGGTACAGCCGCTATATGCCGCGATTGTTCCGGTTGGCTGCGCCGCGTCTGGCTGCGCTGCTCCAAACCGAACAGCATACCTTCGCACCCCAATTGATTGAGACCATGCGGCGCGTCGAGGCGATGAATTACGCAATCGGTGCTATCGACAATCTAGCGTACAGCCTAGCGGTGATCTATTTTGAACTTGGGCAAATCGAAGCGGCGCGTGGGCATTTTTCGCAGGCAATCCAGGAGGGGCTTGCAACTGAAGAGGTCTATTTTGGCTTGGTGATCTGTGCGATGCTGCTGGATGAGCACGGACAGGCTCAGCAGGCACTGGAAAAATTATTGGCGCTGAACCCGAATCACAGCGGTGCTGCCAACTTAAAAAACTATCTAGATAGCTTGCTGTAGTTTTATGTGGAGGGGCAAGTACAAATTGACTTGCCCCTGCTGCCTATGTTGCTTCAGCCGGTTCGGCGGCCTCGTCGTCTTTCTTCGATGGGCGGATCGTCCGCGATTTGATGACTAACAGCGGTTGGTCGAGGCGATTCAATACGCCGGATGCGACGCTTCCATATAGGAGGTGACCTAAGCCAGACCGACCATGGCTGGCAATCGCGACGAGGTCAACGTCTTCCTCCTCAGCGACTTTAGCGATGGTATCGACGACGGGGCCATACTCCATGCGCTGCTCGGCGTCGAGCTTGTCGGCCCAAAGTTTCGTTTGGACATCGTGCAGGTACGCCTTCGTATCATCCCAAAGTTGTGCTAAGCCGTCATGGAAGCGGTTGAACGTCACTGTTGCCATTGGGCTAACAAGTTCCACGTTCAGGACGCTTGGATCAAGCACAGAGAGCAAGATCACCTGTGCTTCTGAGGCTTTCGCAATCTGGACGACGTGGGGCAAGATGGCTTCCGCACGCTCTGACCCGTCGAGGGGAACCAGTATCTTGTTATACATACATCGTGGCCTTTCTGGAAAAGTCACACAAATAGCCAATTAATCATTCGTACCTCTAGTATACGTTCCGTCGTGGAGTTAGTACAGTGGCGGATGTCATATTGGGGGTTACCGAAGATCATTGGTCACCTATGGTCACCTATGTTAAGCGATTATTGGCGCATAGCCATGGATAGGTTACCCCAAATTGTTGTCGGTGCGATATCTTTTACGGAGCTCATCGATCGATACTAAATTTTTTTCAGCATCCTCATAGAACCAAAAATCCCACCCATTACAGGCAGATTTACCCTGAACCTTGGCACCTGCTTTATGGATTGAGCCAGAAAAATCATTTACTTGTAAGTGTGAGTCGGCTCGAATAGTGGCTTTATGTTTGCGCTTTGATGAGTATAGACTTTGACCGATTTCTAGATAACCATCCTCGATGAGCGAAGAAAAGGAAACGCGAGGAAGTGAACGCTTAGAGTGTGTTATGAGTAGTTCATCGGAAAACCGTGGTTCAGGGATGCTATTGACTCTATCTCGTGCAACATCAATGTATTTCTCAGACTGCTCAACACCGATAAAATTTCTCTTCAGTTTCTTGGCGACTGCGCCCGTGGTGCCGCTGCCGAAAAATGGGTCGAGGATAACATCGTTCGGCTCGCTAGCTGATAGAATGACGCGGTACAAGAGCGCTTCCGGCTTCTGAGTGGAATGAGCCTTTTCGCCGTCAATCATTATTCTTTCCTCTCCGCGACAGAGAGGAATACGCCAGACGTTTTGCATCTGCTTTTCGCCGTTCATATTTTTCATAGAATGGTAATTAAATTTATAACTACTGTCCTTGTCCTTCTTTGCCCAGATCAGCGTTTCAGTTGCATTGGTAAAACGGGTGCCGTGAAAGTTGGGCATCGGGTTTGTCTTGTGCCAAATAACATCGTTCAGTATCCAAAAGCCGAGGTTCATCATGGCTGTCCCAACTCTAAAGATGTTATGGTATGACCCAATGACCCATATCGACCCTTTTGGTTTCAGAATGCGCTGGCTCTCTGCCAGCCAATTAACTGTGAAGTTATCATAATTCTGAAAACCATCGAACTGATCCCAATCATCATCGACTGCATCAACAACGGTCTGGTTGGGTCTTATAAGTTCGTTTTCAAGCTGTAGATAATAAGGTGGGTCAGCAAAGATGAGGTCAATGCTTTCGTCAGGCATTGTCTTGAGGACGTCAACACAATCACCATGGATGATTTGGTTTAGAGGCAAGACCAACTCACTAGCCATTTAATTTCCTGTGCTGCTACATTCTTACCCTTCTGATTACAGCTCGCGCTTCTCTTTGGGAACTTTGAGCTTGGCCTCGATGAATTCTGGGTGAGAAATCTTGAGCGTCATTGAGATGGCGCGGATGGTCTCGATCTCAAGGTGGCTGGCTTGTCCATCGGATGCGGCAACATCAAACATGATGTCCAGCATCTGCATGCGTTCCTCTCGGTCGGATACCGTATAGAATTCGCGGGCGGTGCGGTAGCGGTCAACTTTGGCAGAAATCTCGGAGACAGCAATCTCGGCGACCAGCTTCGCTTCGGCTTCGCTCAGGTTCCAGTGCGTCATAAAGGCCCGGACAATGGCGTCAAATTCACCCTCTTCGACCTCATCATCGACCCATGCAACTTGACCCATCAGGCCGCCTGCTAGCCCCAGTTTACGTAAGTCCTCGTCGCTGAGATCGAATGACTCCCCGTCGGCTTCCAACTGCGTCTTAAGATTGTAGTAGACTTTGTTCTTGACGAAATCGTCGAGGTACTGCTCGCGGTTGGGTGCCCCACTGACTTGCGCGCTGCGCCGCTGGGCGCTGCCACGCAGCAGCCGCCCCAGCCCAGCGATGACGCCAACCGTCGCCCCTTCAATCTCTTGCTTGATCTGCTCTACGACTGCTCGCTCGTCATCGGTGATGATGTCGTCTGCATCGATCAACTGGTCAAGTGCGTCGAGGGCAAGGCGCTTGTCGCCGGCGTTTCTCAGCTTGACCTTGAGATCATCGATGAGTCGGTCGCGTTCAGCTTCGCCTACAGGCGACTCGATGTAAATATCCAACTCGGCCCAATCCGTGGCATTCAAGCCCGGCAGCCGGAAGAGTATGTCTTTCAGGCTGTTGACTTCCTCATACGTTACTTGACCATCTGCCCAAGCCGCCGCGATCATGACTTTGCCCAAGGCTATTATCATCTCAGAGTCTGTTGACATTGCATATCCTTCAGGGTTTATTGACTGATTACTTCTCCGTATAAGTGTACCGGACGAAAGGGGCGCCTTGCATCTTTCATCAAGAAAAACGCCGCGAGCTGCCCTACTTTATTGATCCCTGCGGTGTCGGTGACGAGGCTGTTAGGGTTGTCAGTGGCGCTGCTTGAAGGGTGTCACTGCGGGCTCACAAATGACGATGTCATAGCTGCTGGCAATGTCATAGAAAACTTGTGAGGATGCTCACTGTGGAAAGCGTTGTCCACCCTGTATAGTATAGACAAATACAGATGAGGCAGAGACCACAGCCCACAAACATAAGTTATATATGGCAAAATCTACTTCAGTGAGCCAAAGACTAAACACGAGTGGCAGTGAGGCCATCGCCCATCTGAGAGGTAAATCGAAAATACGCGACATGTGTGTTTGCGATAGGACCTTAACGGCAAATCTAGTAGGCAAACCCGATACAAGTTGGGTGCGCAAAGGAGAGCATGTCCGTTAATAACAATTCAATAATGTGCTGTCCGAGCAGCGTGTCCCCCCTTGGCAGTTGCTAAATGGTCAGCACAACAACCTCCTTAGGCTGACCAGACCCTGTACCCCAGGGTCTGGTTGTCTTTTTGCTACTTGGCTGTCTACGGGCACCTTCATTCAAGCGATCAATAGCTTAAGCACCTCGCGCTGCTAGTATAACAATACGGATTACATTAAAAGTATCGTAAGTTATCATGGTATCATTCTCTAAGCAATGGTATTTACCAATGAAATGTAGAAAGAGATGAGAAAATTTATTGCTTCCAGCCACCATGCAACCATCAGTGGTCAAATATTACAGGCTTTCTACCACACCGCCGCTGTAGAAAACTATCTGCCTGTGTTGCAGCGTTATGATCTGCATGCGGCACACGCTGCTCAGTGGTACCCTTACCAAGCTGTGCTCGATGCTCTTAAAGCGCTAACAGTTGAGATTAAAGACTCCCGACTGCTGATCTCAATCGGGGCTGAGATCAACCGGCATGCTTATATGCCGAACGTCAACACCATCGAGCGCGCCCTCGAAGAGCTTGACACCATCCATTCGATGAACCATCGTGATATCAGCCCTATGGAGCATATTGCCGCTTTTAGCGTGGGGCCGCGCTATGCAGTTGTCGTCAATGCCACCCCCTACCCAGATGACTGGATCTATGGCTACCTGTGGGGGCTTATGCAGCGTTTCATCAACCAGCAGGTCTCGGTAACTATTCGTTACGACAACTTAGACCACATTAATTCGGATGATGAAATGAAATACCATGTGCAATGGGGCCCTACATGAAGCAGCCATTATTGAGGCTAACGGACCGCGGCTTCTATTGTGAGGCTGGTGACTTTTACATCGACCCATGGCAGCCCGTGGGGCGGGCGGTTGTGACGCATGCCCACGCTGATCATTACGCCCATGGTTGTGGCGCATACCTTGTAGCAGAAGCGGGGCGTTATGTCTTCCGCGAGCGGCTGGGCCTTGACGCGTTGATCGAGAAGATTGACTACGGTGTCGTGCGGGACATTAATGGCGTCAAAGTGTCGCTGCACCCTGCCGGGCACATCATCGGCTCGGCGCAGGTGCGCGTTGAGCATCGCGGGGAGGTCTGGGTCGTCAGTGGGGATTACAAGACCGAGCCTGACCCAACGTGTGCCCCGTTCGAGGTGGTGCCGTGCGATGTATTTATCACCGAAGCGACCTTTGGGCTACCGATCTACAAATGGCCCGCACAAGTGGCGGCCTTCGCGCAAATCAATGATTGGTGGCGGGCCAACAAAGCCGAAGGCAAAGCATCGGTATTGTATGGCTATGCCTTGGGAAAGTCTCAGCGGCTGTTGGCTGGCGTTGACCCGTCTATTGGACCGATCTTCACCCATGGGGCCGTCGAGCGTTTGACGCAAGCGTACCGTCAAAGCGGCATTGACCTGCCGCCGACAACCTACGTCAGTGATGAGGTGCCCAAATCAGCCTATGCGGCTGCCTTGATCGTGGCGCCGCCATCGGTGCGGGGGACGCGCTGGCTGCGGCGCTTCGGCAATCAGTCGGATGGATACGCCTCCGGTTGGATGACCATGCGCGGTAAGCGACGCCGTTGGGCCATTGATCGCGGCTTTGTCCTCTCTGACCATGTCGATTGGCCCGCCTTGCTGCACACAATCGATGCGACGGGCGCTGAACATATCGGCGTAACGCATGGTCAGGTGGATGTGGTCGTGCGTTGGCTACGTGAGCATGGCTATAGTGCGGAAGGTTTCCGCACGCGCTACACAGATGAAGTTGAGGAACAAGCCTCATGAGATACACTCAGAAATAAGAGATCACCTGCGAACATAGAAGGACAACACGATGGCAAATAAGGACAAGAAAAAAGATGCTGGCAAAGTGCTGCGCCGCAGAAGCTATGATCGCATCATTGCGGGTGTGGCCGGTGGCATCGCTGATTATTTTGAAATGCCTGTGTGGCTCGTGCGTGTGTTGTTTATTGTCTTCAGTATTATTCCTGGGTTAGCTGTACCAGCGTACATCATCATTTGGATCATCGCTGAGGAAAAAGGCTATGATGTATCCCCAACGACGTCACCCCGTACCATTCGCTAGGCCTTCAGTTACAATTACTGACCGTCAACATTTAGCTGATCAGAAAGAAAACGACTCACTATGTCTGAAAAATTTGAACAACTCAAGACGCGCTTGGGGCGTGTCGTTGATTTGCAACGCTCTGCTGCCCTTCTTAGCTGGGATCAAGAAACGTATATGCCCGATGGCGGTGCTGCCGCCCGCGCCGAGCAGTTGAGCACCCTCAGTGGGTTGGCGCATCAAATTTTCGTCGATGAGCAAGTCGGTAGCTTACTCGATGACCTCAACAGTGACCTCAACGACGATTACGAAAGTGACCTCGCCAGCATCGTGCGGGTGCAGCGCCGCGAATACCTGAAATCGGTGAAGGTGCCGCAGCAGCTTGTGATGGCAATTGCCAAGGCGACGGCGCTGTCGCAGCATGCCTGGCAGAAGGCGCGTGAGACTAACGACTTCGCGCACTTCCAACCGCATCTGGAGAAGGTGGTTGATCTGCGTAAGCAGTACGCCGAGGCACTTGGTTCTCTGACAGATAACATCTACGATGCGCTAGTTGCTGACTACGACCCTGGCCTGACGCAAGAATACATCGATGGCGTGTTCAGTGCGCTCAAGCCGAGCTTGGTTGCGCTTGTCGAGCAAGTCAGTGCGGCGGAACAGGTCGATGACTCCATGCTGAGGCGCAAGTATGATACACAAAAGCAGTTGGATTTCAGCCTGCGGGTAGCGGAGGGCGTCGGGTATGACCTCAACCGGGGTCGTTTGGATTTATCCGCGCACCCCTTCTCGACCAGCTTCGACACGGGTGATGTGCGCATCACGACGCGCGTCTATGAGGCATTTATGCCGACCTGTCTGATGGGCGTCCTCCATGAGACGGGCCATGCCATGTACGAGCAGAACATCAGTACAAATTTGCGGCGCACGGGCCTCGACACGGGCACGTCGATGAGCTTGCATGAATCTCAATCGCGCTTCTACGAGAACGTCATTGGGCGCAGCCGGGCTTTTTGGCAGCATTGGTACCCGCAGTTGCAAGCCGTCTTCCCTGCGCAGCTTGGGTCTGTCGAACGAGAAGCCTTCTATAAGGCGCTAAACAAGTCAGAGCCATCATTGATTCGGGTAGAGGCCGATGAGCTAACTTATGGCCTGCACATTATGCTGCGCTTCGAGATCGAGAATGACCTGATCAACGATCGCATCCAAGTAGCTGACCTGCCCGATGTTTGGAATGCGAAGGTTGAAGCATACCTTGGCTTAACCCCCAGCACTGATACAGAAGGCGTTCTGCAAGATATTCACTGGTCGATGGGTGCTTTCGGCTACTTCCCTGATTATCTACTGGGCAGCATCTTCTCAGTGCAGATTTGGGAAGCAATGCAGCAAGATCTTCCTGATGCGTATGAGCACGTTGCCCAAGGTGACCTCAACGCAATCAATGCGTGGATGGTCGAGAAGATTCTGGTGCATGGCTCGAAGTTCACCTTCCCTGAAGTCGCCGAGCGTGTGACGGGACAGCCGCTGCAATGGGAGCCATATATGAACTACCTCGAAACCAAGTTCAGTGATGTGTATGGGCTGTAGTTAGGTCGCTCATTCAAAAATCATGACATAGAACCGGATAGAGAAGGGTCATTAGCACTTAGCGATGATCAGAAATGCAACGAAGGATAAGCAAGGTGTAATACTACATCTGTTAAAAACATCTAAAAACTATCAAACTATACGGGCTATCTTGTGGATATCTTACGGCATAATGCTCCATACTTATGGCAACTGACTAAATAGTTGAGATAAAGAGATCGAGATGTTCCAATTGGTTTACGTTAGTGATGCTACAAAAAAATGTCTAAGCAAGATTTATTTGACATCTTAGGGGCATCACGCCGAAATAATCCTAAAATTGATGTAACAGGATTGTTACTGTACCAAAATGGTCAGTTTGCCCAAGTGTTAGAGGGTCCAGAACGTGCCGTGCGTGATACATTCGAGCGCATCAAGCAGGACGAGCGGCACACCAATGTATCGGTCACGATAGAGAACCATACTGCTGGGCGCGAATTTGGTAATTGGGAAATGGGCTTCGCCGATGTCGCAATCACCGAGGATGGCCGTGTTCAAGGTCTGTCAGATTTTATGGTTGGTGAGGCAAGCACTGATGAAATTTTCGCTTACGAATCCAAAGTTAAAACATTCCTAAAGATGTTCCAAAACTTAACTGCCTCTGCCTAATTTCAACGCTGATGTAAAGACGCTGTCGTCTAACAGCGTCTTTTATGATCCAGATATTACTTAAATAACACGCAGCTCACATCTGGTTGAGCATCAGGGTTTGCCGAGAAACTAACTGACCAGCGTCGGTGCCAGCAGTTCCACAAGCTGCTCGACCCAAGTACGGATTGCGTTCCAGTCGCGGTTGTCTGTAGCTGGCAAGCCATACAGTGGGCTGGCTGCCATGCTGGTAAACAGTTTATGCATGCCTTCTAATTCGCTAGGGTTGTAAGCGCCGATGAAGACTTTCGTGGCAACTGGCTGGAACCAGCCAAACTTTTTAAGCTGCCCTTCAAACTGCTTGACGGCCCCCCGCATTTCATCAGGTTCGGTTGTAATTGGCCCAAGCGAAAACAAGGCTGTCGGGCGCTGCTGAATCAGGAATTTATTCCTCGCGATGAAGCGACGCATATCTCCATGCAGCTGCCCGATGTACAGCGGTGCACCTAAAATGTACGCATAGTACTGCTCAGGGGCTTCCACCGTGGCGGCAGGCAGAGCATCTGTCGGAAGACCAATCTCGGTCATTGTTTCAGCAATAAGGTCTGCTACTTCGCGAGTCGTTCCGTATTGTGTGGCGTATGCCATCAGTATTTTATGATCATTCATTCTGGTCGACTCATTTCTGCGTTAAAAAACGTGCTGTTACTATTATCGAATGTAAGTGCCTCAAGGGTTCATGATATGTAGCATGAATCACCTAGTGAGATGTCACACGTCTCGTGTGATCATGTGACTAGATCGTCACATGATTGTCGCAACACCGCTATTTTCGGAAGTTAAACTCAATTGAAAGAATTGATTGGTACTTACTAGAGATAGTTAGATGCAGCTTAGATATCGACAAGAAAGTAAGCGAGACCTTCGCTTAGACTGGTTACGAGGCTACGCCTTGTTCGCCATGTCGATCAACCATGCGCTGCCGGAGTCGTACATTCATATCATCACAGGCAGCGCTTCGTTCTTGATCAGCGCAGCAGAGATGTTTTTCTTCATCTCAGGCTATACGATTGGCTTTATCTCTGTAGGGTGTGAGGTTGGCCCGGCAATGCGCCGGATGTTTGGCGACCATTGGCATCGGGTTGGGGTTTGGCGCGCTGCCATTTGACTCGTTCCGTCACCTTGGGGCTAACAACTTGTTGTTCTTCGGGGCGATTGTGTTGGGTTTTCACCGAGACGCGATCAAGCAGTTCTGGGATCGCTGGAGCCTATCCCGAATTGTTGACGGTATCATCGTCACCCTAGCTCTCTTAATGCTGATCGGCTACGCAACAGGCTACGAATTCTACCCGGAGTTCGTTAGAACGGTGCTGTAAGGCAATAGCCTCGCCCTCCGTGAATTTGTGATGCCCCTATGGGCGTTTGCCATTGTCCTGATTTACGTTCGCACCTTCTTTATTACGATCACGCAGTTGTGGGTGCCGCTCAACCGCTGGCTTGGCTGGTTGATGTTACCACTGGGGCAGGCCTCTCTCTTTACCTTTACGATGCACCTCGTCGCGATTTCTTTCTTGTACAACATTCCGGGCATCGGCGATTTTGAAGCTGAAGACCTGTCCCGCTTGATGGCGACTGTCGCAGGTGTGTACTACATGAGTATCATATTTGGGGCAGTTAAGTTACGTCAGTATTTGCGAACACAAGTTTACCCACGCACAGAAGCAGGCCGTGGATTTTTAAGGCATATTCCGTCTGTACATGCGATCAGTGCGGGGGTGGCTTTTCTGGCGGCAACCTTCATTTTCACTGAGCCAACGTGGGATACGTTTGCCTTTAACTATGAACTCTTTGCATACGAAGCATGGGATTTTGAAGAAGACTGGGATGAAGAAGGCTGGGGCGAAGACGATAAACTTGATCAAGATGTTTGACAATACTGCGTGCGGCCTGGAAAGACGTTATCGAATAAAGAGCTGAAGATACGGGCCTAGCGCCCTACTGATCTTGTGTCGGTGCTCCGGCAGAGGAGCAAGCGATGATTAGCCTGAATCGTAGCGGAATTACGCTCGCCCGCGAGATACTATGCAATGGTACGAGATGTCCTTTAAAGGGCGCGCATGCAAAACGTCTACAAAATGGCACTGTGGTTCTATAGTGTGACCGGAACGGTTGCCGGAACCGTTCTCGGCGCGCTGTTCCCGGCTATAGTTACAATCATTACGACGCGCTTCGAATGGAACGACATCGATGATTATCTCATCGGTGGGTTGTTCGGCGCACCGTTGGGGTTGTTCAGTGGCTTAGTGACGGGTGTTGTGGTGGGAGCTGTCACCGGGTGGTTGCTCAGATGGGGGTTGCGCCGTGGCATGATTCACCTAGATGATCGTAGTCTGTATCGAACAGGCTTACCCACCGTCGCCATCGTTGTGGGTGTCGGCACACTGATGACGTTTTTAGCGCTGTTGGGGCTGGTGTTTGGGGCCCTAAGTTTCACCGTCTCTTTGATGATCTTCGCTGCCCCAGTGGCATGGGTTTGCTTATACATCGGCGCACGCTGGTTTGGCAGGCGTCTGCTGCGCGCCCATCAAAGATGGGTTGACGATGGCGTACAAGGCGCAAACTGACAACCTATTCGCCGCCTTCAAGCCCCGTTCTGATCCACCACATCGTCTCGCGGACAGTCAGCCCGTAACCCAAGTAACGATCATTAATCCAAATTTCAAAGTGCAGATGCGGGCCAGCTGCTCCCGGCAGTGATTCGCCCAAGGTGCCGGTTACGCCCACTGCGCCGATTCGTTGACCCCGCTCGACGCTTTCCCCAGCGCGAATGTCTTCATTGATTAGGTCAAGGTGCGAATAGACCGAACGAACGCCCCCACTGTGGTCGATCACCACTTGCCTGCCAGAGAAACGTACCAAGGCTTGGTCGGTGGTGAAGCCGCCTACTTTAGACTGCTCGGCAAGCGCCAACCACTCATCTTGCGCCATGCGTTGATAGTCTTCCGTAGCCCGTAGGATTTCACCGGCGGCAATCGCTTCAACAGGGTGCCCGATGCCAAATACCGTATTTACACCATACCCATATAGATCAATCCCCCGGTGAATGCCCATCCGGTATAAGCGTCGTGCTCCGGGGTACATCCGGGGCCAAGGGGGCAGCTCATCCCCTAGAACGGGGAATACGAAACTGTTCAATTGGGCAATGATGTTATTACCGTATAAAAATGGCTGGACATATGCAAAATTTGACGAGGGTGGGCGGCAGTCTGCATTAGCAACCGGGAACACCAACAAGCTGCCATCAGTGATGGCATAGAGGCGATCCGCCTCGAAGGTTGCATCGCGCACTAACCCTAATTCCGGGATGGCAAACTGGAAGCGATCAACCTCTGTGACTCCATTCAGGCTAACGAGGACCACTTCGCGCTTGAGTGCGTCAACAATTTGCAGGGTTGTGTCGTCTACAGATTTGATCGATAGCGCTAAATCTCGCGCTTCTGACCCTTCAATTGTGCGCGTGCCACCATTATTGGCGAGTACTCGCATCAGCTTGCCGCGCTGGTTGATGGCGTAGAGCTGCTCGCCCACAAAGGCTAGGTCAACACCAGTTTGTAGATCGAAAGAAGCACTATATGTCCGAAGTGTCTCTAATTGTGCAGTCCGCCAAACGACTCCGTTGGCGGTATCCAACAGCAGCAGCCCAGTCTCATCAAGTTCGATTGCGGCGATCTGCGGGTCATTTCCTTGGTTCGAGTTTGAGAGTGCCCGGTAAACCAACGTGCTTTGCCCGGTGGCAACCTCATGCCAGAAGACATGCCCGACTTTATCAAGCAGATAGGCCACGCCATTATCCGGATCGTAGGCCAAGTCAGAGAGTTCTTGTACGGGCCGTCCACCAATGAAGTCACCAGGTTTGACCAACGGAATAACTGTTAGGGGCGTACTCGGTGCAGAGTCAACAAGGCTGCGTTCAAGGCCATATAATCCCCCATCGATCAGCATCAAGATGCGTTCACCGTGGGCATGGATGCGGCTGATGACCAAAACGGGGGTGCCGTCCGGCAGCACAAGCTGCAGCTGAGCGCTGTTATCTCGGCAGGCGATTGTGCGCCCATCTGGTAGGGGCAGTGCAGCAACTTGTTCTACTGTGATGTTGGCCCCATCATTGGCTGCCACTGGTTCAGTCGTGGGTGTAGGGGCATCCTCTTCAACTACTTCGCTGATGGCACTGGTATCGACTTCAATCAATGCAGCCGTCGCTATGGGCGGTACGGTCGGTGGAATGTCCGTTGGTACCAAGGTTGGGAACGGCACCAGAGTGGGCTCTGGTGCGGCGCAAGCCGTCAATAAAAGGATGGTCAAGTAGAGGGTCAGACGTCGCACAAGAGGCCCCTATATCGATCTAGTCGTTCGTTTCCGTGCCTACTATGATACCACTCATGTGCTCAATGGCCTTGATCAACGCGTGGTTGCCGTCACCACCAAGGCTGCGCTGTTGCAGCGTCCGATACATGTGGAACACGGTCGATGTGCCCAGCAGTGGGACGCCCATCTGGTCGGCGGCTTCTAACACCAAACGGATGTCTTTCTGTTGCAGATCAATCGTGAAGCCCGGCTCCCAATCTCTGACGGCAACCTGCGGCCCACGGTTCGAGAGCATCCAGCTATCTGCAGCCCCGCCGGTTACAGCAGCAAGCGCCTTACCTAGATCGACGCCAGCGGCTTGGGCAAAGGTCATGGCCTCACTGATGCCAAGCATGGTCAACACGACCAGAATCTGGTTGACTAACTTCACCGTTTGCCCATCACCATTATTTTCACCAACATGGGTGATCGTCTTGCCCATGGCTTCTAAGGCTGGCGTGGCTCGCGCAAACTGGGCTGGGTCACCGCCGACCATAATCGACAAAGTCCCGTTGGCGGCCCCTTCACTGCCACCACTGATCGGTGCGTCCAGCATGTAGATGCTCTGTTCAGCAAGGCGGTTGGCATAGTCTTTTGTTGCCTGCGGGCTGATCGTGCTATGGTCGATTACTAAGTTGCCGGTACTGGCACCAAGGGCCGCTCCATTGTCACCGAATAGAACCGCTGCTACATCCGGCGTATCGCTGACGCAGGTGATGATGATGTCAGTGACCTCAGCGACAGCCTTGGGCGACTCGCCCTTGGTGAGTGCACCCAAATTCTTGTTTGCGTCAACATAGTCATCGAGGGTCGATTGTGTCCGGTTCCACACGGTAACGTTGAACCCGGCTTTTAGTAGGTTTTGCACCATGCCACGACCCATTATCCCCAGCCCAATAAAGCCGATTTTTTCTTGTGTCATTGCTTGCTACTTCCTTTATTTGTATACATTCGCTTTGAGATAGGCGTTAACGGCCTTCACTGCTGAGCAATGAAGACCTCAGCGATAATAACCAAGTCCCATAGGAACTTACACCCGTTAGTTCGCCAACATACCGTTACTTGCCTACAATAAACCAATACAAGATCGGCCCCTATGCCCTGTTTTTTTGAGAGCGAGATGTATTTCCGTTTCTCCCTGTGCGTCTGTGTATATGCTGATCACGCAGCAGATAACAGCTTGGGCGTTACGTAGTCAATTGGGTGTTTTACAAGGCCTGACTAAGCCCAACATGGTAGACTTAGGGTATCATCCATACTGACAGAAAATAAGATAGGAATGCACGCAGCATCTAGCAATCCGTA
Source organism: uncultured Anaerolineae bacterium (assembly GCA_964439625.1). Taxonomy (GTDB): domain Bacteria; phylum Chloroflexota; class Anaerolineae; order Aggregatilineales; family UBA3940; genus CAYTPI01. Next base: position 87,443 of record CAYTPI010000012.1, read on the forward strand.
TATATCAAACACCAAGGCTCTTGATAATTTCACGAAAGGCCGCGATCTTGTTTTTAGTTCGGCCTTTTGGCGGCTACTCAGCGTTATTCTACTGGTCGGTTTGATCCAAGCCCCTGCCAACTTGGTGAACGCCCTCCAAGACCCGCAAAACCCAGTACCAGCGATATCGCTGGCTGTTAGCATCTATGGCTTTGTCCTCTCGACGCCGATTGCCGTCGCTGGTTCATGGATATTCCTCAAGGCCGTGCGCCAGAACCAGTACAGCATCTTTGATTTGTTCACCATCTTTCAGCGTAACTATGATCAACTGCTGCTGGCAAACTTTCTGGTTGGCATCGTTTTATTGATTGGCACGCTCCTGTTGATTATCCCAGGGATCATCATTGGCGTCCGGCTGTCTTTCGTCTCTTATTTAGTTGTTGACCACCGAATGACGGCAATCGATGCCATTACAGCCAGTTGGAACATGACGCGTGGCCACTTCTGGACGATCTTTTTGATGGGGTTGATCGCCTTTGTGATGATCCTGTTGGGGGTGTTGGTGTTCTTTGTCGGCGTGTTTATTTCTGTCCTCTGGATTAGTGCCGCTTACGCGGTTCTCTATCAGAGCATCGCGGTCAAGCACGGTATTCCGGGGGTACCCGCTGAAGCCATCGGAGCGCCCGCGCCTTAGCGCTCCGCCAGCAGCTTGTCGCGGTTGGCTGCCCGCGCTACTTTGCCGCTGCTCGTTTTGATCAACCAGCCGCGTTCCACCAGCTTAATCGTCCTGACGGATACATCGCTGCCACCCGCAATCGTCCGGCGGATGTCGCCCATAATTCGTTTGTGTTCGTCTTTATGGTCGCTATTCACCTCTGCGACGATCACTACGTCTTCGGTGCCCGTCGTTTCATTGAAGATTCCGAATGCCGCTACTCGTCCGGCATGCACACCCTCGACGTTGCTGGCAAGTTCTTCCAGATCACGCGGGAAGATGTTCTTGCCCCCGACGATGATCAGGTCTTTGGTGCGACCCAACACGTAGAGTTCACCATCTGCTAAGTAGCCCGTATCACCCGTCAGGTACCAACCATCCTGGAAAGCTTCTTCGGTCTTATCTGGGCGCAAGTGATAGCCCGTGAACAAAAAATCCCCTTGGAGGATGATATTGCCGACGGTGCGCTCTGGGACAGCCACGAATTGATCGTCCACGATGCGAATACGCATCCCATCAATGGCTCGCCCAGATGACAGCAGCCGTTCAGCGTGAGCGCCGGGTTCGGTGATTTCCGCCTGCCCGGCTTGGCGCAGCGCTTTGCGATCCACAATATCGATGCGTGCGGCATCATTGACCGGGCTTTGCGTCGCGGCGTAGACGGCTTCGGCGAGACCGTAGCAGGTTGTCAATTGTTGGAGCGTCGTCCCAAAATCCGCGAAACGCTCGGCGAACTGCTCGTGGCTTTGTGGGTAGACGGGTTCCGAGCAGTTGATGTAGGCCCGCATGCTGCTGAGGTTCAGCCCGTCTAAGTGCTTATCACGGATTTTTTGCGCCATAAAGTTATAGGCAAAGTTTGGCAGCCAACAGAGCGTCCCGTTGTGCTCGGTGATGGCCCGCAACAGCATGACGGGGTCGCGTACCCAGTCAAACGGAGACATCAACACCAAGCGCGCTCCACTGAGGATCGTCATCAGGAAGGCCGCGATCAAGCCCATGTCATGGTAGAGCGGCAGCCAACTGACCACGACATCATCCTCGCGATAGTCAAGGGCTTTTCGGTAAGATGCCACCTGCGCCAGAATGGCCTGATGGCTTAGGGCAACGCCCTTCTGTAAGCCCGTCGTCCCTGATGAATGTTGCAACAGGGCGACGCCATCCGGCATGACTTCCAGCGGCGTCAGTGATGGGGCTGTTCTAAGCAAGGTGGCTGCCGCTACTGTGCTGATCAAGCCAGGCTCGTCGGGCATCACCGCTTTGAGGTCGTCAACGGTGCGACTATCCGCCAGCAGCAAGCGCGGCTGTGTGAGATCAAGCAGCACTTGCATCGACTCGGCATAGCGTTTCGGGTCGAGCTTTTCGGTGGCAAACGGCAAAATCGACGGCACTGCGCCGATCAACATCGCCCCGAAGAACGACGCTGTCAAACTAACGAGATGCTGCTGCACCATCACGACAAAGTCACCGGGCTGCACGCCTCCCGCTTGAAGCTGCTCACCGACGGTCCGCGCCGCATCGTAGAACTGCTGGCGCGTCAAGACGATGTCGGGTTGTTTGGGCGCGATCACCCGCAGCAGTTCGCGCTTGGGTTGGGCCTCAGCGATGTGCTTCAGTTGGCTGGGGAGGGTCTCGGCCTGTGGAAACATCGTTACTGAGCACGCTCCATGATGTACGCCGCGATCATATCGATTGTGTCGAACAGGTTTGCGTTTAGGTCACTGTTGTCCACCTCGATGTCGAACTCACCCTCGATGAAGGTTGCCAGCTCGACCAAACTGAATGAATCTACCAGGCCGCTGGAGATCAAAGGTTCGTCCAGTTCCAGCTCGTAACTGTCATCTTCGATGATGTCTTCAATGAAGTAAGTCCGCAGCATTTCTTTGAGTTTTTGTGCATCGAGTGCCATGTGTCAAATTGCCGTTTCTGCTAGGATAGTGAAAGCACTTCATCATACTAAAGAGCAAATCAGCTTGGCAACTTAACTGTAGCCAATGATTAGGAGCGCAGAATGGGTTTAGGCACTTTCTCGGTCTGTGATGGTGGGGGTTCGGTTCAAGGCGCTTAAGGGCAACCTGATCATCTTTGACCAGCAGGCCGAGGAGGATACGCCGAACGCGAAGATATCGTATCGAGTGATTGTGTCTTGGCGCTATCTAGTGTAACGTCATGTTAGAAATTGATCCTCTAGGAGAAGTAATAGATGGCAATGACCTACACTTACACGGCTCGCAGTGCGGATGACCCATCCCATATGGCGACCTTTACGCTCTACCAAGAGCGCATGACTATTGACGTTGGCGGCACCTTTGAGAACATCGAACGGGCGGTGCAGGCCCGGTCGCAAGCCGCAGCAGCCAAAGCCAACGGCAGCAGTTCGTCGCCGTTGGTGATACCGTCTTGGGTCAAACCGGCGGCGATTCGCTTGGCACAGCAGGGGGCCAAGCCTTTTAGTATTACCGATGTGGTCGTTGTGGCCTCGGATGGCGGCACCTTGAACGTGCGGACATGGGTGCGCGTCGGTGGGCTGCGCCTTGCCCCGTTAAACTTTCATTGGGATGAAGTCGATAACCCGGATGCAGCGCTGGCTTTTGCCAGCGAACTGGCGCGCCGTCAACATACGGTAACGCAGCCGGGGCCATTCAGTGGTCCGCTCGATTACTGGGTGACTTGGGTGGTTGCCAGTATTGGCGTACTGATCGTTATCGCGGGGCAGCTTGCTAGCGACGACGACAAGCAAAAAGCGTAGGCCACACCGCATGACGATTCGATTTGATCGACGATCGTTGTTGCGATCCGTTGGCCTTAGCGTGCTCATTTACCTGGCTTTATTCCTATCGTCGATTTTGGCGCAGGCTGTGGCTGGGTACCCACCGGGCAGCGCGCCTAATATTTCGACGTACCCGGCTTGGCTCCGAACCTATACCAGCGTCTACACCTGCTCAACCTATCTAATGATGGCGGGTTACGGGGCACTGTATGCATACAGCGCCCGTGCCAATGATCCAGAAGCCTCATCAAGCTTTTTGACGATGGGTGGGGCCATGACGGCAGCTTTGGTTTATGTGTGCATGCTGTTGATCGGTGGTACATATTTGGCGTTTTCGGCACAAGCGTATCTGGGGCAATTTCAACAGGCATTCATCGCAGCCGGGGTTGATCCATCCACTGTTTTGGATGGTCAGTTTCTACTGACGCTGGCCTGCATTTTGCCAGTCGGCTTGACGCTGGTAACGGCAGTCTGTGGGGCACTGGGCGCAACCGGAGCGGCGATTACTGCGAGAGTTTACCAAACCAGACATAACTGAAGCGACTGAGTAATACATACATTGATCAAGTGAGAGAGGGTTCGAAAATGGGGTTGCAGTTACCTGCTGTTCTAAAAGCGACTGGTGTCGGTATTGGTCTTTACATCCTGATATTTGCTTGCACACTTTTGGCTCAGGTTCCGGCAGGTATTCCGCTGGGGACGCTGCCGACAGGGCCGACATCGGGCTGGTATCAGTTGTTTTCGTGTGTCTCAAGCTGCGTGTTGATCTTGGTCTACATGGCAGGTGGTATATTATATGCGGCCTTTGCCCGCCAAGGTGAGGCATCTGTTTCCACAGGGCAGTTAGTGATTGGTGGCGTTGTTACCGCGTTTGGCATCTGGGTCGTTTCGATCTGCCTGAGTATCGTCAACTTCGCCCTGATTTGGAACGATCTCGTCTTCCTGCTCGAACGTGAACTGGCTTTAGCTGGCATACCCAGCCTTGAAGGGATTGTGCCGTTTTTGGTATTTGGCGGCTTGATCGGTTTGGTGATTGGCCTGGCACTTGTGGCGGCCTTTGGCGCAGCCGGCGGTGCCATCGGCGGGGCCCTTTTCAAACAGGATGATGGAACCGTTGCAGCGCCTGCCAGCTAAACTAGGGTGGTTGATTGGTTTTGCGGGTGTGCTGTTGATCGTTGGCTGTACACCACCGGGGTCAACTCGGCGCAACCCGGCGGTGGGCTCAGTCGCGGCGGATGACATCACAATTTCAGTCAATAGTGTCTTACGTCCTGCTACTGATCAGGTCGTGGAAGCCAGCCTGTTTAATGTGCGCCCCGAAGCCGATCAGGAATATGTGCGCGTCGTGGTCTCCCTCTCGTGTGCTAGCCCCTTCGATACGCTCTGCCGCATCGGGTTAGAGGATGATTTTGCGCTGGTTGACCAGCGCGGCAACGCTTATGAGGCGAAGTTTTTGTTGATTGGTGTGCCTGGCGCTATCGAGACCGGTACGTGGGTCAGTGGGACGGTCAAAGAGGGCGCGTTGTTCTTCATCGTTGATGTTGACGCGGACGATCTGGTACTGCGCTACGAAGCAGACTTCATCAATGAGGAGTTTGTCTACTTGACACTACCTTAACTCGTATACACTTTTGCTTGCCTCACTTAGCTGATGAGGTTACTCTATCGGCATGGTCTATTTTGGCTGACCGTGCATAAAGCAATGATGAAATTATATAGGGACAAAAGCAATGTCTGAAGGGACATCAAAGAAAGACCCGAACTTGCCCGAAGCCGATGCACAAGGGGTGGTCGAGGAGCCACAGCCAGACAGCCGCTTGGTCTACTCCGACGGCGATATGCTGGTGATCAGTCGGGTGCTGGTGACCAATGTATTGGTCGGTCTTGTCTGTTTGGTGCTCGGTGCTGCGGGTGGTGCGTTTATCGGTGCGAACTTCCTCGCCCCTGAACCTGAGCCGGTCGTTATTCAGCCGCAGCCCCAACAGCAACAGGCCGCCCAACCGACTCCGGCGCCAGCACGCCTGGAGAACGTCTCTGTTGACGATGACCCCGGCTTTGGCTCTCCTAATGCGCCGGTGACCATCGTTGAATTCAGCGACTTCCGTTGTGGCTTCTGTCGTCGTTTCCACGAAGAAACTTACGCGCAAATCATCGAGGATTACGGCGACCAAATCTATTTTGTTTACCGGGATTTTCCAGTGGTCGGCGGGCAGGCTTCTGCTGAAGCAGGCACCTGTGCCTACGAGCAGGATATTTTCTGGGAGTTCCACGATGCCCTATTTTCCGCATCGATTGGGCAGAGTGATGCTGAATTCATTGGTGTTGCGGAAGAGATCGGTGCAGATACCGAGGCATTCGCCAACTGCCTCGAAGAAGGCCGCTCGGAAGAAGTCGCCAATGACCTCGCGGACGGTCGCGAATATGGTGTTACGGGTACACCAACCTTTTTCATCAATGGAATGCGCTTGGTCGGTGCGCAGCCTTACGCTGCTTTCCAGCAGATCATCGATCAAGAGCTTGAGGCCGGCGGCTAGTCTTTCTTAAGGCTGTAGCGTAGGAGAGGAGCTTTAGCTCCTCCCGGTTAGCTATTCGTTCTCCGATAATCAACCACTTAGGTGCCTGTGACAATTGAAGGGACACGGTACACTTATTGTATGGGCACTGAAACGGCACCCCACCACACAGATCGCGACGGTCAGTTCGCCAACCGCATGATTGTTGGGGGCATTTTGTTACTGCTCCTGCCCGTCTCCATCGTGATTATCGTCTTCAGCTATCTGAGCATACCGCTGCTGAGCCAATTGCTGCCGCGTGGCTACCAACCGATTGCACCTGCTCGGTTTGATGAAGCCTTAGTGCTGATCACGTCTTTTCAGGGCGAAGGCACTGACGCCGCCGAGGCGCTTGATGAGCAGTTCGCAGACGCATTGACCGACATTCCCTATTACAGTACGGGGCTGCGGGTCGGACGTCTCTTAGAAATGCCGACCTCCCATACGGAGGCGTCAGCGCTAGCGGATGAGTATAACGCCCGCGTTGTGGTTTGGGGTGATGTCACCGGGCGAGATGTTCGTGTGAACCTGACGCTGGGTTTTCCCGTAGCTCTTATTGAACCTGAGCAAGTGTCCTTTCTGATAGAGGATGCCGACAGCGAAGCCTTCGAGCAGCTCGTCATGCTGATCATGACGCAGCTTGAACTGCGCAATGCCCAAGCTGCTTACAGTGAGTATATCAGTGTGACGGAGTGGTCCAACCGTATGCCAACAGACTCCAGCTTGCGATTAGACCCGGTGATTGTCGCGTTTTATCAGGCGGAGGCCGAGCGCATCAGCAGCAATGAGGTCGCCGCCCGGCGCATTATTGCTGACGCCCTTGAAGCATATGGCGATGCCCCCCTGCTGCTGTTGGAGCAAGCCATTCTACTGCGGAACCAAGCGCGCTTCGACGAGGCGCTTGAACGCACCGACCAAGTGCTGGCGCGTGATGACTCAATCAATGGGGCTTACCAACTGCGCGCAGATATTTATCTGCTAGAGGGAGAGACAAACGCTGCCCTCGATGATCTGAGTAAAGCCCTTGAAAACGACCCCGACAACCCCTTAATTCTTAGAACACGTGCCGAGGCGTTTCGTGCTCTCGAAGATTATAATGCCGCCATCAGTGACTATGAAACGCAGCGCGACTTACAGCCAAACAGTGTCGAGCCGCTGTTGGCACTCGCTGAGATAGCTCGGGTACAAGGTCAGCTTGAGCAAGCCCTAGATTTCTATGACCAAGCCAGCGACCTGACCGAAAGAAACGGTCAGGCTTATCTGTATGATTCTGATATTTTGCCCGCTCAAGCAGACATCCTAATCGAGATGGAAGACTATGAAACAGCGCTTGTGGAATACGATCAGCGTTTGAAAGACAACCCATCGGACATTTGGCTGATCAGCGGTAAGGGAATTGTGCTCTGGGAGAGCGGCGATCAGGCTGCCGCTCGGTATTTTTGGGAGCAGAACATCACGAACTTCTCTTATGATCGGGCTATTGGGTTCAACAGCCTCGCGTGGGAATTGTATCTGCGGGGTTACCCTGAGCCTGCTTTGCGCTACGCCGAAGAAGCGGTTGATCTCGCCCCAACAGACCCTAACATCCTCCATACGCTGGGGGCTGTTTACCTTGAGCTTGAACGTTACACTGAAGCCCTTGACTTTTTCGAGCAGGCTTTGAGCGAAGGGCTGGTCTATGACCAGATTAACCGGGATATTGGTCATGCCCACTTCGGACTGGGGCAGTATAATCAGGCGATTGCCAACTACGAGCGTTATCTTGGTATTTTGCCTTTTGCCCAAGACAGCGCAGATGTGCTGGAGCGCTTGGAAACCGCCCGCGACCGGCTGGCTCAATAGTTCGGGCACATCAGTGCAGGTGTTCTATTTGCTGAGCCCCTGCTTGCAGATGAGCTTAGTTTGAGCAACTTGGGGTAGTAACGGTATTATTATGCAACCATTCACAAAGACATTTGAAGGATGTTCCATGAGTGCAAATGCTGGATCATGGTTTTACAATGAACCAGAGGGACAAGCATACCTCATTTCAGAACGGCTGAACGGGACGTTTTGGCAGGCGCGGGTCTACGAAGTCTACTGGACGTGCTCGAAGGACACGGCCCCTTACGTTGCCGAGGGCATTCTACCCAGCGGCGACGCGATCAAGCTGGAATGGGAAGCCGGCAAATGGTTGGCGATCACCGCGCCAGAAAGTGATCGGCTCGAAAAGATTATCGGGCTGATTGCCGAGCGTGTCTTGATGATGGCACCGACTGTCACTTATGTTGAGGCTGATGGCAAGCGCGGCTATGAATGGCACCTCGCAGGTGGTCAAGAACGTTGGGGTAAAATTCAAGGCGTGGCCCGCTACTCACAGCTACAGCGCCTAAACTAGCCTGATCAATTGATTGTAAATACGCTGTTCAATTCAGTCACTGCTACGCCCCTGAACAAGGTTCAGGGGTTGTTAGCCGTTGGTATCTGCCACGCATCAAGCAACGTTCAGCGACTCCTTAGATGTTCACACATGAGAACAGGTCACTATGATCAACCTTGAGCGTGATTTGCGGATCGTCGAGTCGATGTCCATGCAGATCAAGCGGTATGTGTTAAGTAATACGTTGTACTGGTCATTATCGGAAGTTGGGCGGCGTGGGAGTTACATGCTGCCGAAGGGCACCATTGGCGATATGCTGCTGCGTACCCACCAGTTGCGCATGCTTGAAGAGACCTTGTCAGCAGACCAAGTCTACCGCCTGCGGACGGCTCAAGCCAATGCGGAGATGCAGCTTGACAGGTGGATTGTGCAAACTGAGCAAAAGGTTGTGCGTGAAGCTAAGGCTCGCATTACGGCGTGGTTGGCCTACTTAGAGGAGATCGACGCGAACCCAAAGGGTTACTATGCTGAATACCCGACTCAAGTGCGCAACCGGACGATCCTCAGCTTTCTGATCACGTATGCGGGTAAGGCCGCGCACGGCAGCGGACTCTACCGGTTGATGGGCCATGCTGACCGCCGTCTGCGCGGCCTCACTGTGGAAAACCCATTTGTGTGGGATGCAGGCCTAGAGCCCGCCTACCCAGAAGACGTTTACTGGTGGTTGTATACCATGCCAGACCTTGAGCGCAAGCCTGACCCATATCAGCGTAATTCGCGCAGGTAAGAGTGCAGTTGCAAAACCGTAACGTGATCTTTAGTGCTTTTGCTTGCGGCTCAAAACCACCCTTAGATACACTGCCAATTAGAATCAGTACTATGTCAGAAAAATTTGAAGACCCTATGAAAACCATTGTTGTTATCCCAACGTACAATGAAGCTGACAACATTCCGCAGATGTTTGAAGCGCTAATGACCCTCGATGTGCCAGGGCTTTCGCTGTTGGTGGTTGATGACAACTCGCCAGATGGCACCTCGCAGATTGTTGAACAACTAAGTGAAATCCACTCGGGCAAGATTCACTTACTCCACCACCCCGGCAAGATGGGCTTGGGCAAGGCCTATAAAGATGGCTTCGAGAAGGCGCTGACGATGGGCGCTGACCGCATTGTACAGATGGACGCAGACTTTTCTCATTCCCCTAGTTACATCCCCGGCATGCTCGATAAGCTCGCCGACTATGACGTTGTGGTCGGTTCACGCTATGTGGAGGGCGGCAGCGTAGACGAAGATTGGGAATTCGGGCGCTATTTGCTGAGTTGGTGGGCCAACTCCGTCTATACTCGTTTGATTCTGCATACCAAGCAGCGCGACACTACTGCTGGCTTCAAGGCATGGCGCGCCAGCACCTTGGAAGGCATCGACTTAGATCGTATCCGTTCAAACGGTTACGACTTTCAAGTAGAGATGACCTACGTCACCGAGAAGCTGGGCTATCGTATTTTGGAAATACCAATACACTTTGAAGACCGACGCATTGGGCAGAGTAAGATGGACGTGCCCGTCAAGATTGAGTCCGCCTTACGCGTCTGGGATATCGCTTGGCGCCACCGCAGCCTAAAACCATCGATGCGTGCTGAAGAGTCGGCGAGCTTCACCCCGACGGTATAAGTCTCCTCTTTTTTACACATGTAACATATGTAACGCCCCCCTTGAAGTCCCTTTGCTCGCTACTTTACTTGGCTGCTATGCTCTGTGAAATTTTTAATACGTGGAGGCCATTATGGAAGGCTCAGAGAGTATACCAATCGATAAGCAAGACCTCGTTATTGATGAGGCAACGTTTATTCGTGTTGCGGGTGACTATCAGTTCAGTGAAGGCATGGCCCGCTATGGCAATATTCACATTGCCCGTGATCAGGAAGATAAAGCCCGTCTGATGCGTGAGCTGGGTGGGTCACTGGCTGATGACCGGCAACTCGTCGATGTGCCCAGTATTACCAGTGTCGCGGTTGATCATCAACTGCGCCCTCAGTTCAAAGCGCGCTTTGGGCTGGGTAAGAAAGTCGTACAGACGCCTGAGTTTGGCAGCACAGATCAGAATCTCTCTAATACGCTAGAACTGGTGATGTTAGACGTGCTGCAACAGAAGTACCCAGACATTCAGGGCGATACACCCGGCAAAGGGAATTTCTTGCGGGATAACCCTGATAAGACTCGACAAGTATTAGGGGGTCGTCTGAGTGTAGCGGATTTCAAGCAAGATATGGCGCGTTCTGAGCAGCGCTATCTTTTCGATCAGGCACGCCAGGCCCAACTGCGCGAAGAACAGCGCGTTCAGCGGGCAATGCGCCAAATAGGTACTACGCAACGAGACTTGGATAAAGTGGCCCGTAGGCCTGATAAGTTTCAGTCGGCGGGGTTCAATGAAGTAGACCGCTACGGAGACCCTGACGGTGACCCTTTCGAAGCAGCCGCAGCCAAAGCGCAGCAGGTCGATGCTGCTAGGCAGAATCGAAGCGGCTTTAAGGGCTTTGCTTCGGGCTTGTATCAGCGTTTTGTTGGGGGTGGCAGCGGCGGAGAGCAGCAGCAGAACGCCAAGCCGAATAAGCCGGCACAGACACGCAGAATTGATCGCGACGGCCCTGGCAGTATGGGTAGCCCCCGTTAGTGATTTGCTTAACCAACTGATAACAGTGATCTGCTAGCCTTCTGTAACGTAAACCACAGACTGAAAGCAGAGTAGTATGTCAGCAGAGAATTCCCAACCCCCAGCCATGCTTAAGCGCGAACTGGGGGTTGTTGGTGCTGTCCTGATGGGCCTAGGCTCGATTGTCGGCACAGGCGTATTTGTCAGCATCGGGGTGGCAGCAGGTGTGGCTGGCCCAGCGGTCATTTTGGCGGTTGCGGTTGGTGCCATGGTCGCAACGTTCAACGGGCTGTCATCGGCGCAATTGGCAGCGAACCATCCCGTCAGCGGGGGGACATACGAATATGGCTACCGTTATCTCAACCATTGGGCCGGCTTCACCGCTGGCTGGATGTTCCTGCTGGCGAAAAGTGCCAGTGCGGCGACGGCTGCCTTGGGGTTCGCTGGTTATCTGCTGGTGGCCTTGGGAAGCAATAACCAAGCGTTGATCGTGCCGCTAGCCCTCGGTGCGGTGCTGTTGTTAACCATCATCGTACTAACGGGCATTCGCCGCTCGAACGTCACTAATATAGTGATTGTCTCAATTACGCTTGTGGCTTTGGCACTGTTCATTGTGTTTGGGTTTCCGAATGCCTTGCAGAACGCGCCCATCAACTTGGCAGCGTTTTTTACCAGCGGGCCAGATAGCACCCGTGGCCCCATTCCGTCATTTCTGTATGCCAGTGCTTTGATGTTCGTGGCGTACACCGGCTATGGACGGATCGCGACGCTGGGCGAAGAAGTCCGTGCGCCACGCCGTACTATTCCACGGGCCATTATCATAACACTGGTCTTTACCATGCTGCTGTACGGATTGGTTGGTTTTGTTGCGGTCAGTGCGGCAGGGGTGGCTGTGCTCAGTCAGGCGGTGGGTGGGTCGGCTGCCCCTTTAGAGGTTGCCGCCCGCGATTTTGGCATCCCGTTTCTGCCAGCGGTAATCGCCGTCGGTGCAGTCACCGCAATGCTCGGCGTGCTGCTGAACTTAATCCTTGGGTTATCGCGGGTGCTGCTGGCGATGGGGCGGCGCTTGGACATGCCCAAAGCGACGGCTAACCTCAACCAAACAGGGACGACCCCTTACGTCGCGGTGATTGTAATGGGGTTGCTCATCGCGGGGTTGGTGTTAATCGGCGATGTGCGGACGACTTGGTCATTTAGTGCCTTCAACGTTTTGATCTACTACTCGTTGACTAACTTAGCAGCGCTGCAACTCTCCGACGACGAGCGCCTCTTTCCGCGTTGGGTGTCCGTCGCCGGGTTGGCGGCCTGTGTTTTTCTCGCCTTTTGGGTCGAAGTCGATATTTGGCTGATCGGGCTAGGTCTGTTGGCGTTGGGGTTATTGTGGCATGCGGTCGCACGCCGCTTCAGCCAGGCAGGCTAACGCGGGCAACCGTACAAGTCCCACTCGTAGAAGCCTTCGGTCATTTGGCTGGCAGTGAGATCGTCACCTGTTTGGGCAACCACGACTAGATACGGCAGGCCACTGACCGCGTCGGTGGCGTCGGTGGCGATGCAGTAGACGGCGTCTGCGCCTACTGTGATTGGGTCACCCTCGGCGGTATCTGTGATGGTTGCCCCTTCGAGGCCGTCTTCCGCAGCGAATGCCAGGGCGGCCTCTTCCGGGGTTTGTGCTGCCGAACCGCCACCGCAGGCCGTCAGTGTAAGGGCAGCCAGCACGGTAATTGTTGCAAGTAGGAAGGTTTTTCTCATAGAATGGCTTTCTATATGGAAGAGAATCATCGTGATTATTCTATCTTAAGACGGCTGCATCGCACGATTTGGAACCGTGAGAATCTATGGGCGTTTGTCCTGGCCTTTATGATCCTTGCGACGATCACCTGTGCGACGATTGAGGGCCAGCCTCAGTTTGTGTATGGCGGCTTCTAGCCGGTGGTCGTCAAAGCGTGAATCTGGTTGACTAACGCCTGAGCGTTGACCGGCTTGGCAAAGTACGCGTCAAATCCAGCCTTCATCGCATCTTGGGCGACGTTGGCGGAGTGGTAGGCGGTGATCGCAATCACTGGGATGTGGGCTGTTGCGGTTAACGACCGCATCTCAACCAGCGTTGACCAGCCATCCAAGCCCGGTAGGTTCAAATCCATCATTACGACATCCGGCAGCAAATCCGCGATGGTGTTCATGCACTGTTGCCCATCGCCGACAACCGTGACAGCAATGCCATTGTAAATTAATATGGTTGAAAGTACACTGGCGCTGTCTTGTTCATCCTCGACAATTAACACGTTAAGTTCATCAGGCATTGCTACACAGACCTTGTCAGTTGGAGGGATGTTCAGTTGATGTCAATGAATTTAGCTTGCCTGTTTCAGTCAAGCATTTTGCGATCTCATCAAGAAATGAGTCAACGCGGAACGGCTTAGCAATGTAACTATCAAAGCCTGCCTCAAGCACCTTCTCGCGATCACCTTTCATAGCATGGGCCGTCACAGCAATCACTGTAAGGTCTTTCAAGCGAGGCATCGCTCGAATTTGTTTAACCAGTTCCCATCCATTTAAGACCGGCATTGAGAGATCAAGCAGCACCAGTGCTGGCGTTTCTCGCTCAAGTAGATCAAGCCCTTGCTGCCCATTCTCAGCGATGAGAGTTTTCGCACCGTGGAATTCAAGCACCATTTTCGCAACGCCGACGTTGTCTGGTTCGTCATCAACAATTAGAACTGTCCAACCTGTCATATCGATCATCTTGTCATCACCGCATAGGGTAAGCTTGGGTTTTCCGTCAGTGCCTCGACCAGTGGCAAAGTTACGATAAAAGTGCTGCCTTTGCCGACTGTGCTCAGGACGCGTACATTACCGCTCATCATCATCGCTAAGTTGCGAACAATGGATAAGCCCAGCCCGGTACCATTGTGTTTGCGCTCAGAGCCACCATCAACCTGCCTGAATTCGTCGAAAATGTACTCCAGCGCGTGGGATGCAATCCCCGGCCCAGTGTCTTCGATCTCAAGCGCCCAATTGTCGGGTAAGATCGAACGCATCCGCACCTCGACGTAGCCTTCCTCCGTAAACTTGATGGCATTGCCGACCAAGTTGATCAGGATTTGCATCAAACGCTCGCGGTCACCGACGAAAGTCTTTGGGAGTTTGTCGTCGATTTTGACGCGCAGATCGAGGTTTTTCTGTTTCGCCAAACTGCCCATCTGGGCAAGTAGAAGCTCGTTCAACTGTGCTGGGGTGACCATCTCTTTGACGATTTCCAAACGCCCCGCCTCGATCTTTGAGAGGTCGAGGATGTCATTGATTAGGCTTAATAGGTGCTCGGCATTGATCAGCATCCGCTCGATTGTGTTGTGCTGCTTCTCAGAGAGGGGGCCGAGCATGCCCTTGAGCAAAATGTCACCATAGCCAATCACAGCGTTCATTGGGGTGCGCAGCTCGTGCGACATCGTCGCTAGGAACTCGCTCTTGAGGCGGTTGGCTTCTTCTGCTTGCTTCCGGGCAACAGCGAGTTCTCGGTTGGAGATCAGTAAGGCTTCTGACTGCCTTTGCAGCTTGGCTTGTGCCTGCCGCTGTTCTGTGATGTCGAAGCCCGCTCCATTGACGCTTACTACTTTGCCATCATCACCGATGTTTGGTACCAGTCTATTGTCAAAGACGGCATCCTCGACCTCAGCGACGAATGTCACCGATTCGCCTGCAAGGGCCTGTTTAACTGCCTGAATGACGTCAGGGTAGCCCTTGTAGAATTCAAAAACGGATGTGCCCACTACCTGATTACTGCTTAAGTTCAGTGCTTTCAAGCCGCTACCTTTTGACAGGGTGAAGACGCCATCGGCATCGATCTGGTAGACAATTGCTGGGGCTGTTTCAAGCAGCTGGGCCAGCCGCACTTCCGAGGCGACAGCCCGCTGCACCTGCCGCCGCATTTCGATCTCAGCACTCACGGCTTCAGCGAGGGCTTTTAGTATTTCAAACTCTTCGTCGCTCCACTCATGCACTTGGCCATGAATCGCGCAGAATGACCCTAATGCTTGCCCATCGCCTGTACGAATCGGCACACCCGCATAGGCGATCACGTTCAGGTCAGGGATGGCAAGGTTGTCTTTAACGAGGGCACTGGTGCGTGCATCCTCAATGACGAGTGGTTTGCCTGTAGCGACCACATATTGGCAGAATGAATGGGATAAGGGGGTTTGTCGTTTTTCGGCCCAAGGTGTGGGTAAGCCAAGCTGACTCTTGAAAAACTGACGGTCGATATCGACAAGCGAAATCAATGAGACCGGCACCCCAAGAATCGTGGACGCCAGTTTGGTGTACTTGTCGAGTGCTTCTTCCGCTGGGGAATCGAGCAGGCCGCTCTCGCGTAGGGCGGCTAACCGATCTTGATCCATGAGGCGCTCCAGCACGTACGTCTCGTCCAGGGGTTGGTCTTTATCAATCATGTTTATCCTCAGAGAAAATTTGAGCGTCACCTATTACTAATAAATGGCGTAGATACTAACTTGCAAGTCCTAATTTAGCTTACAGCATGTGTAATATAGCGTGCGGCAGCACACTGGTGTAGGGCTGTGATAAAAATGTCACAGTTTTTAAGATTCCGTTGACAACCTTTGTGAAACATACGGCACCCCGCTAAACTGAAGTGAAAGTTTGAGCTAAAATTGCCCTCCGTTGACGCTCGGTGGGCGTTTTATTGTTGACTAAAGGAGCCGCGCGCAAACCATGTCTGCTGAATTTGTCGCGAATACATATGACACAGACCATAGATCGCCGGGGCATTTCGTGTGGAGCCATGTGCGCCACCATCCATTTTACGGCTTTTTGATGATCTTCGGGGCGTTCTTCAATGCGGCGTTGGCCTCAGTGGTACCGTACATTGCGGGTGAGGCGCTTAACACGGTGCAGAATGATGCTGGCTGGCCGGATCAAGAAGTATTGCGTGGCGTACTAACGCTCGCCGGTTTATTGATTGCCTCGCAGTTTGCGCGTGGGTTCGTGCAGTTTAGCCGTAACTTTTCCGCGGAGACGTTTGGGCAACGTATTGAGCGTGATGTGCGTGACGAGCTGTATAGCAGCCTGCTCGGCAAAAGCATGACCTACCACGACTCGCGCCCCGTCGGTGAGACGATGGCCCGCGTCACCAATGATGTGCGCGAACTCTATTTGATGTTCTTTCCCGGCTTCAACCTGCTGATTGGTTCCAGCATGTTTGTGCTGCTCCCAATGATCGCGGCTTACATCATCTACCCGTCGTTGGTGTTGGTACCAGCATTATTTACAGTGATATACACCATCGTGCAGATTGGCTACGTCAATAAGCTGCACCGCGTCGCACGGGAAGTGCGGGCGGCCTTCGGGCGGATGAACGCGCATCTGGCGGAGACACTTGACGGCATCGAAGTTGTTAAAGGGGCCGCACAAGAAGACCGCGAGAAGCGCGAATTTGATGCGTATGTTGCAGAAGTTAAAGCGTTCTTCGTCCAGCAGGGCGATATTGAAGCCCGCTACATTGCTATCCTGCTATTTGGCGTGACGGTATTTGCAGCGCTGGCGCATGCCATCTTTCTTGAGATCAATGGGCAGATCAATACGGGGCAGGTGGTGCAGTTCGTCGGACAGACTGCCTTATATGGCTTTCCAGTGTTTACTTCGCAGACCTCGTTAGCGCGGATTGCACTGGGGTATGCCGGGGCCGAGCGCATCTTAAAAGTGATTACCGATGAGACAGACCTTGACCGCAACGAAGGCGGCTACAGTGGAAAACTTGAAGGCCGGATCTCCTTTGAAGCTGTTGATTTTGGCTACCTTGAGGAGCCTGTTTTACATAACCTGACATTTCAGGTGGAGCCAGGGCAGACGGTCGCCATCGTCGGGCAGACGGGATCAGGCAAGAGCACGATCACAAAATTAATTAACCGAACTTATGACGTGGATAAGGGAAGCGTCAGTGTGGATGGTGTCAACGTCAAAGATTGGCAGCTTGACGCACTCCGGTCGCAGATTAGCATTATTGAGCAAGAGATATTTCTGTTTAGCCGCTCCATCGCAGCTAATATTTGTTTTGGTGCCCCAGAGGCTGAGATGGATGATATCGTTGTGGCAGCCAAGCGGGCACAAGCGCATGAATTTATTATGTCGATGCCAGATGAGTATGACACAATCATCGGTCAGCGTGGCGTGACGCTTAGCGGTGGGCAACGCCAACGGTTAGCCATTGCGCGCGCCTTCCTGACGAACCCGGCGATCCTCGTGTTAGATGACAGCACCAGCGCCATTGATAGTGCTACGGAGGACAAGATTCAACGGGCGATTTGGGAGGCAGCGCAGGATAGAACCACACTGCTGATCACCCATCGCTTATCGCAGATCCGCTGGGCCGACCATATTATTGTGCTCAAGCTGGGGCGCATCGAAGCGCAAGGCACGCATGCCGATCTGCTGAAGACTGCGCCAGCTTACCGCCGAATTTTTGCGCGCTACGACGAACCAGCCGATGCCGCGGCTAAGTGACGATGGCAGATGACAAGATCACCGTGAGCCGAGCCGAGTTAAAAGCGCTTGTGCGCGAACTGATGGTTGAAATCGTCAAAGAGCAGCAGACGCCCGCAGTTAACGCCGCCAAGCTGCGCCTAAACCCGGATATCGCTGTATTGCTGCGGTTAGCTCTCACGCGGCGCGGTGAGGGTGCCATCAAAGCTGACGAACCTGCTAAAGGGCACACGTTACAGTTAACCCCTACGGCAGAGGCCGATCTGCAATCACTGCCGCATGATGTAGCTTTTAAGCTGCGGCAGAAAGTCGCTTATATCGCTGCCTATGCGCACTTTGTTGACCACCAACCCTTTCACCCGGATTGGCCTCAGTTTTACCAAGCAGGTAGCGGTGATGTGCGCGTTGTTTATAGTTTTACTAGGGCTGATGCGCTTGTCATCGAAACAATCCGACCCCGTCCGCAATTATTTCTTGCCAATATAGAATGAGGCTAATGTAGTGATACTTGGCAACTTGATGAACCAAGATAAGTACGACCGTCAATATAGCGATGCGTACTTATATAAACGCATTTGGAGCTATTTCTCGAAGAATCGCCAACTGATTTGGGGTATTCTGGGCGGTGGGCTGTTTGTTTCTATTGCCCTGGCGATTGTGCCTGTGCTAACCGCTGAAGTTGTCGATGAGCTGGAAACATCACGCAGCTTGCAAACACTGTATCTGCTAGCCGGTGCGGTCTTGCTGACAGGTGTTGTGCGCTATGGCATCAACTGGGCACGCCGTCGGTGGACGGTTCGCCTGATCGGCACGGCTGTTGCGGAACTCCGTCAGGATGGGCAGCAGGCGGCGCTCGAGCGCGACATGGCCTTCTACGACCTCAATAAGAGCGGCAAAATTCTATCGAGGATTACGAACGACACCGAAGATTTCGCCAACGCCATGCTGCTTGGAACCGATATCGTTGTGCAGTTGGTGCAAGTATTCATCCTGATTGGAGTGCTGTTCTCACGGAACGTGTTACTTTCTGTGATTGTCCTGGCATCCATGCCTTTGTTGATCGCTGCAACCTTTGGTTTCCGGACACTAGCTCGCCGCGTGATGCGTCAAGCCGCCCATGTTCTGGGGGATGTCAACGACAATATTCAAGAAACGGTATCTGGCATTAGTGTGGCAAAGAACTTCCGTCAGGAAGCCAGCATCTATAACGAGTTTTCTGAAGTGAACAACCAGTCTTATCGGGTGAACCTGCGGCGCGGGGCGGTTGTATCAATGGTATTCCCGACTCTCAATTTTATAGCTGGCTGTGTTTCAGCGACTGTGTTGTACATCGGCGCGACATTCGTCTTGAACGATGTGATCCGGCTAGGTGACTGGTACCTGTTCATTCAAAGTGTCGATGCCTTCTGGTTCCCGTTTATTCAGATTTCCGCGTTTTGGTCACAGTTTCAACAAGCGATGGCAGCTTCTGAGCGTTTGTTTAGCTTAATTGATGCAGAGAACACCATTCAGCAGACGGGGAACGTTCAAGCAGAAAACGTCAACGGGCTGATCGAGTTTAAGAATGTGTCATTTGCTTACGAAGAAGATGGGGAAAAAGTCCTCGATGATTTCAATTTGCGGATCGAGGAAGGTGAGAGTATCGCGTTTGTAGGCCATACTGGGGCTGGTAAGAGCAGCATTGTCCGGCTCATTATGCGCTTCTATGAATTTCAAGCTGGTACGTTGACGGTCGATGGGCATGATATTCGCAGCTTTGACTTGCAAAGCTACCGCAGCCGGCTTGGCTACATTCCCCAGCGGCCCTTTTTGTTTAGCGGTACGGTCTCTGAAAATATCCGTTACAGTGCTCCAAATGCTTCATTGGATGTGATCAATGAGTTGGCATACAGTGTGGGTGATGGCGAATGGCTCGACACCTTGCCCGATGGCTTACAGACAGACGTCGGTGAGCGCGGCTCGTCACTCTCGATGGGGCAGCGCCAGTTGGTTTCATTGATGCGCGTGCTGCTGCAAAAACCAGCCATCTTTATTCTGGATGAAGCCACCGCTAGCGTTGATCCCTTTACCGAAGTTCAGATTCAACATGCGCTTGAACTCATCCTGAAGCACAGCACCTCGATCCTAATTGCGCATCGTTTGTCAACGGTTCAGTCCGCCGACCGGATTGTTGTTCTCTCCAGTGGGACGATCATTGAAGAAGGTTCCCATGATCAGCTGCTTAAGCTCAACCAAACGTACAGTGAACTGTACAATACGTACTTCAGGCATCAATCATTGAGCTATGTAGAAAACGCGCAAAATATGTTCAATGCGCCTGAAGCACGACGAACACAGTTTGTTCCGCGAAATTAGACAGACTTGAGTTTGACCACAATTTGGCAGAAGACGGCGTCTTTTACCAAATATATTTTTGATTTGCATCCACCTTTTGACTGATTATTGACCAATAATCAATATTTTCACAATGGTGAATTGATCAAGTTTAGAATATGTATTCCTAACGTTAATTTGAGGGTACGCTGTTATTAAGTATAAGCTTCAGTCTGTATGAGATTACGTAAACAGTCATCAGCACAAAATAAGTTCTTTTGAGCTTGTTCTTTTCTTTCTACTCTACCCAAAGCTCAACGCGCTGTTCAAACTTTGCGCTGTTTTCTTATGAAAATATTAGCGGTATCTTCAGGTTGAATTTAATGTCAGGCGCGTTGTACACTATACAATATAAAATTTTAATACTTGTACTAATAGATTGCTGTAACTGCTCTCCTGCTAACTTATCTGTGAGTATGCTTAGGTTTTAGCTTGAGTACGTATGTTTCTTTCATAGTCTTACAAAGTATTACTATTGATGAAATATGTGGTTTAATTACAGTATGAGTTTAGGCTAATGTAGTTGTCTTCCAGCTACTCGGTGAGCAAAATAGAATATCACTACGGAGTAAACATTTAATGAGTCAGGAGTGTTCAGTTGTAGCCGTTAACATCGGCGCAACTTCAGGTGACGTCGCCTTGGTTACTTTTTCAGACGATCAAGTGCGCATTAGTCACCAACAACAAATTAACGTCTATACGGTTGAAGCTTATCGTCGTACCTTCTGGAATGCGTTACGGAGTTACTCAGAAATTCAAGAGGCGATTACGAATATCTTATCGGCTGACGACGGAGCACCTCCTGACAGCATCGCTGTATCAGGACATATCGGTGATACGCTCGTGCTGGTCGATACAAAAGGTCATGTGCTTGGCTTACCAGCCTGTTATGATCCAGATCGGCATACAACCCTAACCTATATTAGGCACACTTATCCGGATACATACCGAAGCCGCTTAGCCGGCTTCAATACGAAAGCACCTAATCTATACGAGCAGCTTATCGAAATGAAGGTTGCAGCTGACCCGCGCCTTGAGGTCGCTGAAACGTTGATCAGTTTGCCAGATTTATACCTATACTGGCTAAGCGGCAATACTGTAGCCGAAGTGACTGGGGCAAGCAATACTTTTCTCTATGATATGGTGACGCAAGATTGGGCACGCGAGTTGGTGGCCCGGCAGGGTATCCCGGAGCATATACTGCCCTCGATTGTACAGCCTGGCACACTACTAGGACGCTACCGTGGTATGAAGATACTTGCGACGGCCTCCAGCGAAGTTGCCGCTTCGGTCGCGGCTATCCCTAATGAGACAGATGACTTTGCGTATCTGGTAGCAGGTAACTACACAGTGGTTGGTGTCCTTATGGATGAATTGGCAGCCACGCGCGCCCGGAATAGCAGTGGCTTCAACCATCAGATAGCGACGGATGGTCGCTTGCTCCTGAGCAAACAGGTTGATGGTTTGCACTTTATCTACAAAGTATTAACCGATGCGGGCATCTTAAATGACGAGACAAACATGGATGATCTATTAGAGCAAGCCGAAGCAGTCGTCCTGCTTCAGCGATTGGTGCCGCCAGCGGCTTTCAGCGAGTATGGGGAGGTTGGGTTTGCGGCAGTTGAAGCGGCCTATTCAAATGCGGGGCAACCAACACCTGTAACAGATGGTGAAGTCCTGCGCTCGTTGTTAGAAAGCCTGGCACTGTCGCTTGCTGATGCGGTAGCACTGGCGCAAAAAACATCGAAGAAACCCGTAGAAGTGCTTCACTTAGTTGGTGAAGCGGCTCAGTTTGAGATTCTTGGGCAGTTCATCGCAGACGCTGCTGGTTTGCCGGTAGTGGTTGGGCCGGTATCTGCGGCGTTGTGGGGCAATGCAGCCGTTCAAATGGCAATGCTGAGCGATGAAGAATGTAATGGCTACTCGCGTGAAATTATGATGCGCTCCATCGAGACCGTTCGCTTTGAGCCGCAAAACATTGATGCTTGGAATGACGCCCGCGCTGGGCGCTTTACAGATTTGGCTTAAGCCAGATTCAGTGGTGTTAAACAGTAAGTGAGGCCCGGCACAACCGGGCCTTTTGCCTTTTGTTTCATTAGGGGTTGATTGCGACAAGTTCCACGTCAAAGATTAGGGTAGCACCGGGCGGAATGACATTACCCGCGCCACGGTCACCATAGCCAAGTTCCGGCGGAATGGTCAGGGTGGCTTTCTCGCCGACAGACATTAGCGCGATGCCTTCGTCCCAACCTTGGATCACTTGCCCTTGACCGAGCGTAAACTGGAATGGCTCACCGCGATCATATGAACTGTCGAAGACGGTACCGTCGGTTAGTGTGCCTGTGTAATGGACAGATACGATGTCACCAGATGCTGGCATTTCGCCGTTACCGGCCTCAATTTGTGTATAACCTAACCCTGAGTCGGTTACGGTTGTATTTTCATCATTCACGATTTCAATCTCCTCTTGTTGTTGGTTTGCTTCTTCGACAGACTGGACATTGACCAACTCCACCCGAAAAATCAGAGTAGCGCCAGGGGGAATGTCTTCGCCTGCGCCTTGATCACCATAGCCAAGTTCCGGCGGGATGGTCAGAATGGCCTCGCCGCCCTCGCGCATCAGGGCGATGCCCTCATCCCAGCCTTGAATCACTTGCCCCTGACCGAGCACAAATTCAAAGGGTGTGCCGCGATTGTAGGAACTATCGAATACTAGACCGTCTTCGAGGGTGCCCGTGTAATGCACCTGAACGACATCGCCTGGTTCTGCCATGGGGCCGTCGCCTGCAACCAACTCGGTATATTGCAACCCGGAGTCTGTGATTGTTGTATCACTATCTTCGGATGCTGGGATGTCCTCACTGGTTTCCTCGGGTGCTGCGCTGCCACAGGCGACCAAGGCCAGCCCTGCTACAATGACGAGCCATGCAAATTTCTTCACGTTTTTTGCCTTTACTAACTACTGAATGATTGTGCGTCTCGGCCTATGACTGGCTGCACGCACAAATGTTAAGTGTACATGCAGCCGCGCTAGAATTCACTGTTCATGGTGGCAATGACTTCAGCAAGGCGCTCGGAGAGCCGGTCACGACCGGCAAGGCTGAGGTGAATGCCATCCCCAATAAGGGTGCCATCCGGGTTTTGCTCAAAGTAATCTTCTAAGATCGGTGTGAATTGCGTTGATTGATACTGTGCCGCCTGAAAGTCTTCGAGGGTCAAAGTATCTAATACATACGGTGACGGCATATCGTCGAAGAAGCCTCGGATATCGATGCAGTGCACCTGTTCGATAGCGGTATAGCGATCTGCACACGCCTCAGCCAGCGCGGCATTGAAGGCATCCAACCGCTCTTGGTATAACCCACGACCATTATTATCCGCCGTGAAGGCAGCCCGATCTGTGTCGTAGAAGTTCAGCACTAAAATGCGCCCTGCTGGTGATGAACGGGCGATGTCATTCAGCAAAAATTCTAGGTTCTCGACGTAATCAGCTGGGCGCGACAGGTTTACGGCTACATCAGGGTAAAAAGGGGTGACAATTGTAAATTTACAACGATCCCCCATTAAGTCAGTCAGGGCGCCGCTTTCAAGGTAATTGGATGAGGCAATCGTGACACCGGCTGCACTCACACTATGATCGCGGATGTCGAGGTAATCAAGCCCGTTGTTGTCTAGGTGTACGCGCAGTGGTTCACGCAGCGGGGTGATGTAGGTAATGGCGATTTGCTCGGTATCCGGACGCTGCATGGTCACATGCCCAAAGCCGTTGCTATCACTGGCAATATTGACGCATAGGTTGTAGTTGCGCTGGTCTTCTGGCAGTGGTGTTGCTGCCTCAATCGTTTCGACTTCGGCGATTGGAAAGGGTGTCGCCGTGATTGCTGCTGTTGCGGTGGCGGTTGGTTCTGGGGTGGCGGCTGGCGTCTCGCTGCGGCCTTCCGCCGAACGGCAAGCCGCCAGGAGTAGAAATGCAAGACTGACCCACGAGATTAGTCCGCGCATTGAGATTGCCAACTACCTTCCTCAACCAGAATCGTTTCCAGTTCGGCGGCGAGTATACCATACCCCGATCGATCTGCATGTAACGGGGTATCAGTGTAGTTGTCTACTGGGATGCTGTTCCATGTGTCAGCAAAGGCGATATCGTTGTCTGCTGTGTAGGTTGTCAGCGTTTGCCGGTAGTCATCATAAAGCGCGCGACTGTAGAGGCTGTTGTAGTTTGTTGAACTGAACGCACCGCGCTCTCCAACCATGATCGGTCGGTTGACCAGCAGCAGATCAACATCTTCGCTCAATGCCAGTTGGCAACCAACCGTCAAAAAGGCCCACGTTTCGTTGGGCATTTCACGAAAGCCAGGGTGCTCGCTGGTATAGCGGGGTGCTTCGGGGACATCCGTCAGGCCAATCCGCACATCGGTCTGAGCGTAGCTGGGTTCAACAAAGGGATAGAGCAGTGTGTTGACCCACACCGGCAGCAAATCCTGATGCTGGACAGCAAAGGCCTGCTCCAGTTCGCTGGGCTGGTCCAATAGAGCGGGTGCCTTCTGCTCGAACCAAGGGTCGAGGGCCGGGTAGCTATCGACAAGCGCACGTAGTCGATCTTCATTGATGTTAAAGAACACCCGGTTGGCTCCGAGCAACGCATCGCTGTCATCGAGCGAGGCCGCCGTCACAAACCAGATGATCAGGTCAGGTTGATTGGGCAGGTCGAGCAGCGCATCCATCAGAACGACATCGCGGGCAACGCTGGGCTGGGGGTAGGCTAGGTTGTACGCCTCGACTTGTCGCCCATTGATGCTGATTTCGCGCTCGCTCAACTGAGTGCTGAGCGTTTCGGCATCGGTCAGACCCCAGCCCGCAATCCCCGATTCGCCAAGGAGGGCCACCCTGAACTGATCGTCAGAGGCTGGTTCAACGCTGAAGCGATGCGTGGCAAGTTGAGCTTCCGCGTGTAACTGTCCGTTGGCAAGGTCACTGGGGTAGATCAACCGCTCACGCCCGCCAAATAAGGGCCATGGGTTCAGTTGGACAAGCTGGCGTGCTGGGTCAATCCCAGCTGCCAACAGCCCAATGTTGAACAGCAGAGCTAAGGCGACGCCCTTTGCAAGAACGCGCAGCATACTGGTCGTTGTGTCGAATGGGGGAGCGTTAAACATTAGGGTTATCTGTCGTCTTTACAAAGTGTTGCAATATAATTCTTAATTGTGGTGATGCGGCAGATTGATCATACATTTAAGTAGCTTGTATGCCTTCGTCTTTTACGTACCACTTTAGGTCAAGGAGCTAGTAGAGCATGGCAACCATTCTTATTATCGAAGATGACCTTGATGCCCGTCAGTTGGTTGGACATACCCTAACTGCCCTTGGTCATCGCGCCCTCTTTGCTGAATCAGTTGCAGTCGGCTTTGAAAAATTGGCCCAAGAAGCCATCGACCTGATTGTATTGGATATTCTCATGCCAATTGAGTCCGGGTTGGATTATCTTGAAAGGGCCCAGCAAGACCCATCCCTAGCGAATATTCCCGTTGTTGTCTTAACCGCTCATGATCAGTTTCGCTCCCAGGACGATCTGACTGACTTTCCTAACGTTGAACGAGTCTTTCTTAAACCGCTTGGCGTCCGCGATCTACAAGATTACGTCTCTGAACGGTTTCCTAGCTCATAGCCCCAGTAGCCGCTGGTAAATTATAACGGCTGTCTGAAAGTCAGTCGCAAACCACACCCAGCCCAGCATCACAAAGAAAACTGTCCCGATGGTGCTAAGCGCAATCTTAACGCGATCCCATGCTTGGCGCTGATCCGGTTTGGGTGGGCGGTAACTGTAAAACTGGCTGACGAAGAACATCCCCAAGCCGTGCCAAAAACCCCAGACCAAGAATGCAGGCGTTAGACCGTGCCACAGGCCGACGGTTACCATCGTTGATAGATGGGCTACGAATTGAATTGGCGTCTTGTAGCGGTCGTCTGGGTAGCGCTTACGCAGCCCACGAGCTATCGGGAAGAAGACATAGTCTCGCAGCCAGAACGACAAGGAAATATGCCAGCGCTGCCAGAAGACCACCAGACTGACCGACTGGTAAGGGCGCTCGAAGTTTTCTGGTAGGCGGAGACCCACCAAGCGACCCACCCCAATTGCAATATGCGAATAAGCGGCAAAGTCTGCCAGTAAATAGATTGAATAGCCTAGCAGCCACAACCAGGCAATGCCAAGCGGACGGTCGGGGTTGGTGCGCATGTCATAGAAACTGATCAGGTTGAAGATGCTATTGGCGATGACAAACTTGGTGAACAGCCCAACGATGATGCGCCACAATCCAATTCGCAGATCGTCCGGCAGTGTGTCTGTGTTGCGCTGTGCTTTGACAGACCCTTTGATGCGGTCAATTGGCCCGGCGATCAAGCTGGCGGGGTGGATGGCGAAGATCAGGGTCTCACTAAAGGTGGCCTCGCTGTGCTTACCTTTGTGCGCCTCGAAGGTCAGGTGGATCAGGCGGAAGGCTAAATAGGAGAAGCCCAGCCAAATACCGCGATCAACCGCCAGCCCTTCGGCATTGCCCCCCGCTGGGAACAGCGATAACTTGCTAACCACCAAAAGGGCCACCAACACCACAATCCACCAAGCCCATAGGCGTGTTGCCGCGGCCCGCCAAGAGGCCCATGTCAGAGCGGTGTAAGCTGGGATGATCGCCAGCAGCAGTGGTTGCCTAGCGATGATCCAGAGGAGGCAGGCTGCCCCCAGCAGAACCAACCCGGTACGCAGCCAACTGGGTGCTTCGCGGTGGAATACGACGATTAGGCCAATTGAGGCAGCGGCGGTAATAATCCAGAAGGCGACCTGCAATGGGGCAGTGGGCATAGGCGCTGATGACAGAGTATAAGTCAGAGTCGCCCAAGTATACTGGCTGCTGGTGGATGATCAAACAACGGTGTATTAATTCTCGCCTTGGTAGACTGTATCGAATATCTCTTGGGCGTAGGCTTGGATCAAGCGTTGTTCGGTTGGTGGTGCAGTTTCTAAACCGTCTCCGGTAAACACCATCCAATAGGGTGGTAATGACGCATTCAGGCCCACATCGAAGCTTTGGTAAGTGTCAACTAGGTCGTAGAGGATCAATAGGTCGCCAGGGGTTAGACGTGCCCGGACGGGTTCGCGGCAGTCATCGCCGTCATCCTCACAGACGGTCGCTAATGCTTCACCAGAGCGGTAGATTTGCAGGCTTTCCATGTCCTCATCGGCATTAACTCGCGCATAGACCAGCGCTGCACCAACCCCCGGCTGTGCTTGCCCAGACTCGGCTTCCCGCGCCACGGCTTGCGCCCATTCGGCGATCATGCGCTGTTCAATGTCTGTTGCGGTTTGGGTGCCTATGCCCACGAAACGAACCGTACCAGCAGCGGTTTCGGCATTAAACGATGGGTAGGCTGCGACAAACGCTTGTAGCTCGTCAACGCGAGTCGGATCAGCGTAACTGGCCGGCATAATATCCGCGCCGCAAGCCCCGAATGCGACGGTACCAATGCTGATGCTGGCATGCCAACAGCCACGCTGCGTCTGCGCCTGCCATTCGACAGCGACTGCTTGCTCGTTGACGTCTGGTGCTTCGACCAGCCGCACCTGAGCGCCAACCGCATCCGTGCGGTAGACGAAGCTGTCACCGCTTACCGCCGCCGTGATCAAATAGCCGGGTGTTTCCGATTCGGTGCAGGGGCGGTTTTCGGCAGGCAGGCCGAGGCAGGTATCACGCCATACCGTTTCTTCCGCACGGATGATCTCAACGGCTAAGGGGTCGGTTTGTAGCTGTTGGGCCAACAAGGTGCGGACGCTCTGGGCGGCGGGTAGTTGGGCGATTGGCAAAGCCTGCGCTTCGACTAATGGAATGTCTGTTTGAAAGGGTGTGGGGCGTGGGGGCGGTTCTGGAGCTGGTGCGCAGCCAATCAATAGGTCGCACACCAACGTTCCAATAATCCGCTTATGCAGGTTGGTAGACCCATGTCTTAGCGAGGTTGATTGCTTCTCGCAGGCTTTCGAGGTCGAGCGGGCCATCATACCGTACTCCGTTAATGAACAAATTAGAGGCTTCACGTACACCACTTGCGATTGCCGTATCATGCGTATGGGCCAGTATGTCATCAACCTCCTCGGAGAACCAATCTTGCTCGAAGCGTTCCATGCTCAACTTGAGATTGGCTGCGTAGGTCTTAAGGTCGATGTCCTCTAAAGCTTCTTGGTTGCGGAATAACTTGTCGTGCATGTCATAAAAGCGCCCTTGGAACTGCGCGGCGAGAGCGGCTCGTGCTGCATGTTCGGCATGTGGGTGCCGTTGGCTCAGCGGCAGGTGACGGTATATATAAGAGACGGCATCGTCGTGGAAACTGTTTAAGTCGCGTACGAGTTCATATATCTGCTGGCTAATATCTGATTCATAGTCACCGTATTGAACCAAGGTCACAGACGCATCGCTTGGACCAATGACACAGTCATAGGGGTTATTTATTTCTGACAAACTTGGCGTGCGAAATAATCCATTCTGACGAGCCAGTGATTCTGAATCTTCAGGTTCTGCATGGCCCGTGTGCAGCTCAAACAACCATTCTTTTAGATTGAGTTCTAAGCGGCCCATATCGCGCTCTGGGAAACGAGCGTCACGTGTTTGGGCGTAGTTCAAGATAGCAACTAGCAGCACACCGCCGACGGTGTTACCCAACACAACAGGCAAGAAGAAGTTGAAGCCTGCATTGAAGATCGTCGCGCCACCCTGAAAAACCAAATATAGTACCTCACAGGCCCCAATAATGCAGTGGTATAGGTCTGCGGAGGGCACCATAAACATTAGGGTGAACACGATGAAGAACCGGCTGAGGGTATCGCGTGCGGCATGTACCAACCAGACCATACTGGCAACCAGCCAACCAGCGATGATGGCCTTAGTGAAGAGCGTCAACCAACGTGTTTCCAAGCCATGCTCGGCGAAACCTCGGGCGACTTCTGCCGCCTCCGCATTAAATAGATTGGTTGTCGCCAACACAAACGCAATAATAGCAGCCCCCAACACGTTAGCTGTCAGCACGACACCCCAGTTGCGCAGTAAAGCGGGAATACTAGCGAGACGGGTCATGACCAAAGTAACAGGTGTTAGCGTATTCTCTGTAAATAATTGGTAACGCCCCAGCACGATTAGCAGGAACCCAATCGGGTAGAGAATATTGCCGACTAAGCCAGATGTATCACCGGGGACAGCAGCAGTTATCGTCGTCCGAGCAATAAACGATAATCCGATTGATAAACCAGCGGCTAGACCGCTAAGAAACAGTAAACGAATGGGTAAGGAAAATTCTTCAGTGGCACTGGCAACAACGCGTTTGAAGATCTCGTCGGTGCCAAAGTAATCAAAGACGGCCTCGCCCGAGACAGGTGAGCCAGCCTCAGCAAGGTGACCATGCCCGCGTTGAGCCTGATGTTTGTTGGAATTCATAAAATCACTTCCGGAAATAAATAGAAATTATTGAAAACAAGTACTTTATTTGCTTATTTACTCAATAATACAATAAAGAAATGTTGGAGGCATCTAGATGAGTAGTCAGACTTGCCTTAGAATGCCCAACTGCTGTGCGCACTAAACGTGCTACTTTGCCGGGTCATTCATTTCGCGCTGGATGGTCACACATTGGATGTTGTAACCGTTGAAGCGTCACAGGTGCGCCTGGTCAAGCAGCGTGCTGTCAAATCCGAGTATCGTCAGAACTTGGAAGCCAGCTACGAAGGTACGAGCCGGAAGAAGCCAGGGCGGAGTAATCCGCTTGTGTGTGGCCTCTGGGCCGTCACCTGATAGACTCCAACGTGACGATCACTCTTTGGCATGAAGAAAGCTAAGCGCGCTTGAAATTTCGTATAGCAACGGTACTCATATTGTTGATGATCATTTTCCCCTTCACGAAACCGACCCAGGCACAATCTGATCCTGGCGGCGTTGTTGTCATCATTGACCGCTGGGACGTGGATATCTCAATCAACCCCGACAGCACCTTCACGGTGCGTGAGGTGCAAACATTGACCTTTGGTTCGGACAGCGTTGGAACAGGTGCCCGTTCCATATCGGGTTTAACGGTTGATGGTATCCTCAATGTGACGGTGACAGAAGTAGATGGCACGCCCTACGCCTTGACCGCGTTGGAGGACCCTGATGCCCCCGGTGAAGTGGGTACCTATCGCCTTGATCTAGTTGGTAACTCGTTCCGCATTTTGTGGTTTTTTGAACCTGTCTCTGAGGCCTCACGGACGTTCATTATTGAGTACGATGTGTTCGGCCCGCTAGTGCTGGAAGAAAATATCGATATTCGGCTGGTGTGGGACGCCATCCCGACCAATCATCTGTACCCAGTCACAGATGCCAGCGTGACGATCACCTTGCCAGACGATACGACGCTCGATACCGACCGGCAGCCGCCTGCTGCTTATGGCTATGCGGGTGAGCCTTTTTTGACAATCGATGGGCAGACGATCAGCATTGAGGGTGAGAACATTCAACCAGGCGAGGGCCTCCGTACTGAATTGTATTTTACCCTCGATGAAGGCTTCCCACTGGAACCTGTATTTGAGGAGCCAGAGTCAGAGTTTGAAGGCGTTAACTATTGGATGTTCGTCATCTTTATGGTGATGCTGGTATTTACGCTGGTGTTTGTATTTGTTGTGCTGCGTTTTAGGCCAGGGGCTAATCAAAATGCGACTTGATCGGAAATTGCTCGGGTGGGTGGCTGGTGGAGTCCTCGTCTTTGTCGGGGTGATGGCAACCTTATTGAACAACGTCCGACCTAATGATCCCCTCGTGCTCTCGGCCTTACGCTGGCTCGCTGAATACGAGCTGTTTCACCTTGTGATGCACATTCTGATCTTCATGCTGGTGACGCTGGCGGTTGGCCTGTGGCGCGAGCGTAACATTTGGTTAATCGTCGCTGTCTTGCTCGGCGGGACATTGTTGATCGAAGGCAGTCAGGTTATCAGTGGGGCCCATCCCCTGAACATCTTTGTGGTTACTGCGGCGCTCTACGACTTGGCGGTGAACGCCATCGGTGCCTTAAGCGGCTGGTTGCTCCTCAGCTGGCATCAGTGCGCGCACGCTAAGGATGAGGTGCCCACCCTCGCTATTTGAATTTCAGCAGGTCTTTTCTACAATAAGCGTAATGCACCCGCTTACCCTGTGGAACGCCCCCGATGCGCCTGCTTAACCGACCACTCAAAGTATTTATCAATTACCGTCAAGCCGATAACCGTGACTTTGTGCTGCTGCTATACGCACACCTGACTCAACGCTATGGCAAAGACAACGTATTTATGGACTTTACTGCTGCCAACTTTGTGGACATCACGGCGTTCTTCGCACAGAAAGTCCGCGAGCACGATGTTGTGCTCTGCGTGATTGGCCCGCATTGGCTTGATCTGCTGCGTGCTAAGGCTAAGGATGGCGACGATGACCTTGTTTTGGCAGAACTGCGGGCGGCGATGGCGGAGGGCATTGTGATCGCTCCAGTATTAATCAAAGGGGCCCAGATGCCCGCTCTCGATGATGTACCAGAAGACCTTCATCCAATTTTCAGGACGTTGGCTCCTAGTATTGACAGCCAAGATAAGTATTTTGAACAGACTATTCAAAGCGTTTTGCAAGATATGGAAAACGTGGTGCGCGGGCCAATGGATGTGACGAATGCCACCTCATCAGAAGGAGCAGCACCGGTCACTGGTGCTGAGACCGTTTACGTACCGCCGACCATGGCTGATGTAGTTGCTGATGCCCCATTAATGAGCCAGCAAAAGATACTCCGCAGCTACTATGAGGCGGTCAATGAGGAAGATTACGAACTGGCGCTGGTCTGGCTGGAGCGCTTGCGGAATGTGCCCGGTGCACTGCCTGCTCGGTTTGAGATTGACACCCGTCAGGCTGAGCTGCAAGCCAAACTGGCTGACGCTGCACTGATGCGTCAACGAAAGACGATGGCAGAGCAGTTATACGAGCAACTATTGATTATGGCGGAATATGGCGAGGATATCTGCGATGGCGTGCGCGAGGTCTTCGAGCTTGACCCTGATTTTGAAGACTACCAGTACCTCAGCGCTAATTGTGGCGAGGAACCCGAACTTAACATCGACGATTTGAGCTATCGTGTGCGCCAAGTAATCAGTGCACCTTTTGAGTGGGCAGTCATCCCAGCGGGGCAGGTAGTAGGTGATTCAGGCAAGCGAGTTCGTATCGAGCCGTTCTTACTGGCAAAGTACTGCATCAGCAATGCTCAATTTAATTGGCTTGTTCACGCTGGCGGTTACGATAACCCAGCCTATTGGCGATTACACCATCCCCCGCAACAGCCGCCACGCGGTAACTTTTACAAACACCCAACAGACCCGCGTACTCACGTGAACTGGTACGAGACCGTCGCTTTCTGTGCCTGGCTTTCGGAGGAAACCGGGCTACAAATCAGTTTGCCGGGCTTGGCGGAATGGCAGTGGGCGGCCCAAGGCCCATTAAATAATCCTTATGCTTGGGGGCGCGTCGCCCCGACAAAGCGCCTCGCTAATTGGAACAGCAATGAAGACGGCCCCAGCTCTGTTGACAGCTACTTTGAGCAGGCCCGCCTGAGTCTATTCGGGCTCTATAATATGTCCGGTAATGTCTGGGAGTGGACGAACCATGACATGTATATTTCTAGGGCAAACAAAACAAAGATGCTTCAACAAGGCAAAGCCTTTGTATGCGGCGGCGCATGGGACTCAAAACCCAGTGACCTGCGACTGACCAGTATTCTCAAAGTGGATCAGGTAGAACAATCTAATGCTATCGGCTTTAGAATTGCTTGCCGTTTGCCATCATAGGATGTAGCGTAGCTCGTCTGTTCTCACAGAATTCGCGGGGAGTAATCCCCATGCTAGCGTTCTATTTGTGATCTCGCCTCGTTACTCAGGCCATGCGATGGTTGCCAGGATTGTCTTGTGATCACCGCCGGTGTCCGGGCCATGCTCTGCTTTCATCGTGCTAAAAGCGTCTGTATAGAACACATGGTCAATGCGAATGAGTGCTGGAACAGGCAGGCCCACAAAGCGACCCGCATTCGGAAACGATGATCCAAAGCCGCTGCCAGCCGCACGCCAGGCATCATTGAGGCCTTCGCTGCGTAACCTATGATAATCCGAATGGCGGTCGGTCGTGTTAAAGTCACCTGCAAGTACAACGTCGCCTTTCTCAGCGATGAGCGCTTGTAGCGCTTCGATGTCGGGTTCTAAGCGCGAGACGTAGGGGATAGACCCTGGCGGGTATGGGTGGGCCCCAATCACTGTGACTATGCGCCCGTCGATCTCAACATCTGCCATGATATATGGGAAATTCGGGAAGGCTAAGCCGAACGACTCAGCATTGCTCACTGGGTACTTGCTGATAATGCCGATGCCAGCGAGCGAGGCTGACGGGTACATGGCCTGATGCGGATATAGCTGGCTTAACTCTGCTTCGATTGCCTCAGCCTGCCACACCATCAGTTCCTGAATGACGACAATATCGGCCTCGGAGGCGCGGATGCCTGCGACCACGTCTTCGGCAGCAGCCACAGGGGATGTATTCGTTGTCATTACGGTGAACGAGCTACAGTCAGCATCGCAAGTGACGGTTGGTTGGGGCAGAAAGAGCGCACCATACCAGGCCCAGAACAACAGTCCGGGTACCATCATCAGCGCTGAGAGCTTCCATGCACGCAGCATCAAGGTGCTAATAACCAATGGCAGTGAGAGCAGCAGCCACCAATGGACGAACGCCTTGAAGGTCTCATGCAGTCGCAGCGGACTCCAGTCAACAAGGGTAAGCAGTAACCAGCCAGCCGTCAGAAGGAGGTAAGCCAAGGCTGGGGTTAGTGAGATGTTTCTAAGAGCAGGCGCCGTGCGTGAATGTGTCGAAATACCGTCATCTGTCGTAGTCGAACGGCTGCGAACTGTATTGATTATCGATTTGAGTACCAATGTAAACTCACCTGTACTGGATAATGGTCAGATGAGGTTTCGGTTCCGCGCATTGCATTGACCGCTTCGAAATGCTCAGAATGCAAAACATGATCAATCCGTACGACAGGCGGAATCGTTACCTCACCTGTTTTATATCCAGTGTCTTCAGAGGCGTGCAACCACCTGGGTGCGTCAAAACCGGGGGCTGGGTAGGTCGGGCTGAAGCCACTGCCTGCTGCCCGGAAGGCATCACTGAGGCCCGCATCGATCAGGTAGCCGTAGGCACTACTCTGATCAGTCGTGTTGAAATCACCAAGCAGCACGATAGGAATATCGGGCGTGGCTGCTGCGATTTCTGCCGCCAATTGTAAGGCGCTGTGAGCACGAAAGGTGTAACCATCGGTGTTGATCTGGCTTGGCGCAGCATGCACATTAATGACACGCAGGACGCGTCCATTAACATTGAGGTTAGCCGTCATCACTGAAGGTAGGCCAGTTGCTGGGTCGGCGTAGAGTGCTGTATCAACGATTGGGTAGATGCTAAGCACAGCGAGCCTGATTTCGCTGCCGATATCATTGGTGCGGTGTGATTGGTGTGGATAGGCCTCCGCTAGGTATGCCTCCAAGAATGCCTGCTGCCCCATGCCGACCTCTTGCAGGGCGATTACCTCTGCGCCAGATGCCAGCAAAGTGGCGCGCAAATCAGCATCTGGCATGCGACCTGCCACGATATTAAAAGTCAGCACATCGATTGGTTGACAGTCATTCAGGCAAGCTGGCGTAGGCTGTGGTAGGAATAGGACGCCAAATAACCATATGAATGCAATGCCATGTAATGATAAGATCGCCGCTCGGCGGTACGAGCGTGCCACAAGCGTGATAATGATCACAGGCAGGCTGGTCAGCAAGAAGAGATGCAAAAACTCAGTCATCAAGGCGACAAGGCCAGCAGCAGCATCAACACCAGCGAGACGTGCTGCAAGGTACAGTAATGAGACCGCAAGGTAAAGATCGACGGCGGCAATGACGATCTGCCGCAGCACCGTCCAGAAGTTGACAACGACAGGTGGTGCTCGATGCTCAATTAAGAAATCAGTTGAGCGCGAGTCAACATTATTCATGCTGCGGAGGGACAGTCACTTAGCAAACGTTACGCATACACTATAGCACTATTGGCACAGTGAGACGGTCACCGACAGGCAAGCGCCTAGCATTCATTGTTTTTGGGAACAAAAAACCCCCGCATCAGCGAGGGTTAGATGTAGCTACTTTTGCTTTTACACAGGGGCGGGAGTTTCTTCCAGCATGTAGGCGATCACATTGCGGGCGGAGTAGTTGGTGCGTGCTTCTGTGACGAAACGGTCGATGTTCACAACTTCATCACCCGAGGTGACAATCGGTGGTTCAATGAAGCCACTCCGGCGAATTTGTGGCTGGCCCGCAGTCGCAAACAGATTGTTACATAAGCAACTACGGCAGGCGGTCTCCTCGACGGTGCCACCTTTCTTGACGTATGCCTCGACTGGTTCGGCTGGGCAGCGGTAGATGAGGTCACCGTTTTGCCCCTTGACGATATGCCGCAAGTAGCCAATGTCGCACACGCGTGGACGTTGATCATAAATGTCTTGCTGGGCCACGGTGCCATCTAGCTGAACCACCTTGAACGGGAACCCCGTTGGCGAGGCGACAGGGTCTGTGCGCACCTGTACTTCGCCTTTCACCACGCCGTTAATCACCGTCTGGCGGATTTCCGGCTTCATCCCTGACTCATTGCAGTAGGCGAACGCCGTCCCAATCTGGACGCCCGCTGCACCTGCCTCAAGTGCATGGTTCAGCTTCTCTGGTGTGTCGTAGCCACCCGCCATATAGAAGGGCAGCCCGAGGTCTGCAACCTTCTCTAGGTTGACGATGTCCTTCTTGCCATAGACGGGTTCCCCCTTGTCATTAAAGACAGTGTTGTCACGTGGTGGTGCGTTGTGTCCGCCTGCAATCGGCAGTTCCACCACGATGCCCTGAATACCACCTTTACGCGCTAAGGCCTTAGCCAGCACAGTTGATGAAACAATCGGGTAGAAGTCTGGTCGTTTGATTGGCCCCAGCTTTTCTGCTAGGCCTGGGAAAATTTGTTCGGGGTCGAAATGAATGCGAAAATCATCGTCGCTTTCAGCCTGCTTGACGTCCAAAGCGTAGCTGGCTGGTTGGTGTTCAGCGAGTAAATCAAGGATGGCAGGTACCTGCCGTGGAATACCTGCACCGATAATAACCAAGTCAACATCTGCCAGCATGCAGCCATACAATGATGAGATAATCGGCATCTGCACCTTCTCAAGCAGGTTCACACCGACAATACCATCATGACCTTCTTTTGCCAGCCATACTTCGACGAAGTTTGTGGCAACGGTGACTTGGTCGAGCCATAGGCTTGGCTCGGCTGTCCACATAGGTAGCCGCTTGTAGGGTTGACCAGGCTTGCGACCTGCTGATAAATAGTATTTGTCGATCATGGCTTCGGCGACTTCCGGGTAGGGGAAGTGGGCCAACGCCCGGCGAACGTGCCCGCCTGGGTCGCCATCCATCAAGCGCCCGATGACGATCAGGGAGATGCCTGTGCCAGAGACAACGCCGACATTGCCGGTCTCAGCGACGGCTTTTGCCAATGTCCAATTGGAAATAGCAACACCCATACCACCTTGGATGATTTTCGGTAAAGTCATTTACACATCCTATTTTTAATAACGTCTGTTGTAAGTAATCTTCGCTGTTTGTTGTGTTGTAACACATGTCATTAAGAACGGTATCATATTTAACCAGATATTCGTCAGAAAAAAGTGATAATCCTCATTTATTTTTGTTGAGTTTACTTGCATAGTTGTTATCTATCGCAGGTAAATGGGGTGATGTACACTTGAATAATGTTAACTGACTTGCTTAAAACTCTACGGCAAATCGAAAACACCTCACCCCTAATGTTGCTGCGCACGGTCGCATATCAACTGGCTTTACGAAAAAATTTGCCGACTAATGTGCTTCAAGAACATAGCACGTTGCCATTAGCCTTGCCCACAAATACCTCACCTTTATGGCTCGGTCCGTTGTATATGGGCCTGATTGCTGGTCGGCACCAGCGGGGCAGCTATTACACGCCCGAAATATTAGCGGAGCAAGTGGTGCAGCAAACACTTTTTGATTCACCGCGTTCTGTTCGTAGGCCAAAAATTCTTGATCCAGCCGTTGGCGCTGGTGCGTTCTTAATTGCAGCGGCAATTCAATTAACACAAACCGGCCTCACACGTTCCGAAGCACTGACATGTTTGTATGGGGTAGACGCTGACCCAGTTGCTGTTGAACTGGCTGCTTTGACCCTCTGGCTGTGGGCTGAGGAGCCAGAAACGACACATCATGATGTGGGGGCACAACTCATCTGCGCTGATTTTTTAACCGAGTACCCATTTGACGACGTGCTGTTCGATGCCCTTGTGGGTAATCCGCCGTATGTCAGTGTGTTTACGCGCCACGCGACGCAACAAACAGATTACCGCAAGCGCTTGAAAGCTCAGTATGTCACAGCCAAAGGCAGCTTTGACCTCACCGTACCTTTTATTGAAGCAAGCCTCCGTGTGTGCCGCTTGGGAGGGCGCATTGGGTTTGTGCTGCCGAATAAACTCTTGTCAGCGAGTTATGCTGAACCCTTGCGCCATTGGCTGCTTGAGCACGCTACCCTGCGCCATCTGGCTGAAGTAGAGGCGGGCTTCGATGCCAATGTCTACCCAATTATGGTTGTTTGGGAAAAGCGTTCGTCACAGTCGAATGATGTCGTCACCGTTCAGCGAGGTAAGCAGACAGTCAATGTCTCGCATGATGATCTTGCGCTGCTGCCGGGGGTGCGTTGGAGCGGCCTCTTTGACTCTGGCTGGGGGCAGGTAAGGCGGTGCCTCACCTCGACGGTGGCCCTGGGGACTAGAGCGTCGATCAGTGCTGGGTTAACAGTCAGCGAGGCTTACGATCTTAAGCCCTATGTTCAGAATAAGGGCATAAATAACACTGGCGCTGTTGTCATGCTTTTGACCAGCGGGGTTATCCATCGCTATCAAACAACCTGGCATACTGACCCCGTGCGCTATCTGAAACAAACGTACCAGTACCCACTACTTCCCGTAGCTGCCTTATCACAAAGACGGCAGCGGCAAGCCCAAGCCCAAAAGCTGATCATTGCTGGGCTGGGTAAACGTCCGCGTGTTCTCTTAAATGCTGGTAATGCGCTGGCGAGTGTGTCAACGGTCATCATAACAGAAGCGTATTGGTCGCTTGAAGCTATGTGTGCACTGCTTAATAGTGATCGTGTCGCGTGGTTGTATGGCTTGTTGTATGGTGGCCTGTCATTGGGTGGTGGCTATCTACGCTTTGGTAAGCGCGAACTATCTGACTTGCCCATTCCAGATGTTTCTGCCTTTGATGCACGTATCCGACGACTGAGTGCGCTCTACGGTCTGCGCCTTCTGGCTGAAGACCC
The DNA here is from genome assembly GCA_964439625.1 of uncultured Anaerolineae bacterium. Taxonomy (GTDB): domain Bacteria; phylum Chloroflexota; class Anaerolineae; order Aggregatilineales; family UBA3940; genus CAYTPI01. The sequence continues at coordinate 125,815 of CAYTPI010000012.1, forward strand.
AGCTCCGGTAGAAGCCGAAATCAACCAGATAGCGGATGATCTATATGGTTTCCCTGAGCGTTGATTGATAGGCTCGGCAGCGTACCCGCTCGATGACCTGTTCGTTGCGTAGGCGCCAACCCCAGTCAGCACGAATGTTAGGGCGTTTGTGGGGCATCAACAGCAGCAGATGGTCGGCGCTCCGTGCCAGTTGATAGCACACTGTTGGCAGCCGTGACTGTGCCACCAAGTGCAGCGCATAGCTGCAAATGATCAGGCTGTAGGTCTTTGTACTGATGGCACCGGTGGCAATTTGTTCAAATGTTAAGCGGCTGGCCGTCAGCCTAGTGCGCTCATAGTAGGCTTGATGGGTATATGGGTCAATTCCCGTGACATTGTGGACGCCTATTGTTCGCAGCCACAATGTGACTTCGCCGCTGCCACAGGCTAAGTCCAGCACATGAGATAGATCGAAGGGCTGCTGGGGTACAAAGATACTGAGCGCCGTCCGCAGCGCTGCTTCATGCGGGTTGCGATAGTTGGCCCCATGCTGTCGATAATACCCCTCGACGCCTTGCTCGAGGTACCGTTTGCGAATTGAGTCATCCATGCTGCTAGTGTAGCTAAAAGTATTCCTTATTGATATGCAACAGATATGGTATGCTCCCCGTTGAGTATTCAATTCATAGAGCGACCTCGAAGGAGTTCATGTGAAGGGTAGAAAACCGATCATTGCGGTGTGTGCTTTGCTGAGCAGTCTAGCGTGCTTATCATTCAGCGGCAGGCCAGATACGCTGATGGAAGAATTTCAGACTGAGATTGCTGCGACACAGGTGCGCGTCGCTGAACTATCTCTGACGCCAATTCCCGCAGACTTCATCGAAACGAACAGCCTGCGCGTCACGGGGGTTGACTCGCAAGCAGTTGATGGCTTAGCCCTCAGTGCGGATGGTGGGACTTTAGCAGTTGCCGGGTTTGGTGGTGACACTGGGCTTGTCTTCTTTGATACGGTGCGCGGCCCAGCACGGCTCTCCCCGGTGGTTGGTGAACAGTTAGGGCTGGATAACGTGATCACCTTTAGCCCTGATGATACCTATGTTGCTACGCGAGATGTTGCCGGTGGACTGATATTAATCGATGTTGAAACGACTGAGAGACTGCAAGATGATGATATCAGCCTGCCTGATGGCGCGGAGATCACACGTTTTGTCTTCGCGCTCACTGGCGATTCTATTATTGGCCTAACATCTCAAGGTGCACTGGTTGAGCTTGAGATGCCCTCCGGTGACTTGATCCGCGAGACGCAGATTTATGCTGAGGGTGGTGGTCGCAGCATCAGCTTATTGCCAGATGGTGGGGTTATCACGGCTGGGCTTAATGCTAACGGTGAGATCACAGTCAATACGCTCTCCCCCGATTGGGATAATCTTCGGACAATTGACCTACCCGCAGTTGAAATCCGGGTGGCACCTGCTACGGGTGTCATCGCACTCTACGCGCCGGGTGCGATTTATATTGCTGAAGATGTGACAGCGTTTAGTGCGAACATACCGCCTGATTTTGAAGTCTGTGACCAAGAGGGTAACGCCGCTTTTAGCCCGGATGGTCGCTTCTTAGCGATTGTCGCACCGTCATGCCCGGTGCAGGTCTATGATGTTGCCAGTGGCGAACTGATCTTTGACACGGATGATGAGCGCGGCGGGCACGGAGTGGCTTTCTCGCCGGATGGGCTGCGCCTGTATGCTGGTACGAATGCGATGGGTGTGGCTGTGTTTGACGTTGTGCTAGACTTTGCCGCTGTCGAAGGCTTGCCGACACCGTTCGTCGAGGAGCGACCAACACCATTGTCGTTCGGCAGCGGCCCTGATCCGGAGGCCATATCTTTCTGTGAAGAGATAGTCCCCAACGACCTGCTAGAAGATATTTTTGACCAAGACATTGTCGAGCGCCGGTCAGGCAATGTTAACATTGGTGCAGAAACGTTCTCGTGTGGCGTGGAGTTTACTGACAGAAGTCGGCTCACCGCTGAGGTTCAAGTCTATGCTTCTGCTTTAGAAGCCTCTGCTCGTTTCAGCCAACCGAGTGAGGACGCTCTCAATAACGGAACGTTTGAGCGCATCGATGATATTGGCACTGAAAGTTTCTTCAACACGCAAGATCAGCGAGTATACAGTTATCGCGGGCCATACTTCATCATATTGAGCTACGCGCAAACACCGGCTGAACCTCGATTGTTGCTGGAGGAACTCGGACAAGCCATCTTAGATACTTTGCCTGAAACGAACGAGGATGCAATCGTTGTGAGTGAGCCATCAATAGTTATTGATAACCCCGATACGTTCTGTGATGGGCTTGCGACGAATGAAGATTATACTGTGTCTTTTGGGTTACCAGTGACAGCCCGCAGTGCGTCGCAAATTGAAGACTTTGGTTCAGTGACAGTTTGCCTGACCGAATATGAAGACGGCAGCCGCACAGAAGTGCTTGTCCGCTTATTTGAGTCACCAGCGCTGAACCAGACCTTCTTCGCTGAAGTAGTCACTGATTATATCGTCGAATCAGATATTGTGCCTGTTGCAAACATCGGCGAAGAAGCATTTTTTGCTGCCGCTCCGTTCGGTTACTTTGCTGAAGCAGGTGGGTCGCTGAACTTTTATCAAGGAAGCTACTACGTCGAGATGGGCTACTTTGCGTCGCAAAACGGCAATACCCAAGTGCCGTTGGTAGACTTTGCCCGGCGCGTTGCCCCAAACTTGTTCTAAAATAGATAGCCCCCGTGTGTAAACACGGGGGCTTATTGAATACCAATAATGCGCTACCAATACAGTAACAGCCTTAGGCGATGCTGACGTTTTCCAGCCGCTGGCGGAGGCGTTCAACAAAGTCGATGGCATCAATGACGGTCGTACGATCGGGTTGGTTTCTCCGCAGGTAACTTAGCCCATACACAGTGACTTTGGTGCCATCCTCTACGACCTCGAAGGCATAAGCGCCATCAAATATGCCCCACTGTTTGTCATTGGCGAGGCGTGGCAGTTCCGAGAGAACTTCTGTCATTGGACGGCTAACAACGAACGTAAATTTGATCCTATCTGTATGATCCACAGTAGGTACCCACTCCTTAAATTAAGACACATGATTATTTGTTTACCGCTTTCACTTGCTGAGACGTACATTGCAGGCGAAATGGGTCGTCAGACTGGGTAATCAATTTTTTGGCACACTTCGCTAAGCATTTTAAAATCCCAAACATGAAGCGCCTTGACCCTAAAATCGTTCGTATGCCAGCCCTTGGCACGGGGGAGTGGCTCAACACGCCACATCCGCTTGACCAAAGCACTTTGCGTGGACGCGTCGTGTTGATTGACTTCTGGGATTATACCTGCATCAATTGCATTCGGACGCTGCCGTACCTTCAAGCGTGGCACACCCGTTATGCGCAACACGGCTTGGTGATCATTGGTGTGCATGCCCCAGAGTTTTCCTTTGCCCGCTCGACAAAGCAGATCGTTGAGGCGGCTGAGCGCTTCGAACTGCCCTACCCAATTCTGTTGGACAACCACTACCAGACGTGGGATCGCTTTGCGAATAAAGCATGGCCCACCAAATACCTAATCGATGCCGATGGTTACATTCGTTATCGAAAACAAGGTGAGGGAGCCTACCCGCAGTTTGAGGAGGCTATTCAAGAAGCACTGCGCGAAATTAACCCCGGTGTGCGCTTCCCTGACCCCATGCCACTGCTGCGTGAGGAAGACGCCGAAGGTGCGGTCTGTTTCCCGGCAACCCCAGAGTTGTATGCTGGTCATATGACAGGTAACTTGGGTAACACCTCAGGCTACGGCGGGCTGAACGTGCCTACCGTTTACCAGATGCCCTTAGAGCGGACGGAACGCGCTTTCTACCTCGCTGGGATTTGGCGGGCCACGGAAGAGACCCTAGCGTTCGCGGGGCAATCTGGTGGCGAAATAAAGTTGCCGTATCGGGCAGTTGAGGTCAACGCTGTCCTCAGCCCCTCTGCTGATCTGGTCGAAGTGATACTCAACCTGCGCCCTGCTGAAGCCTTCCCTATGGTGGAAGTCAAACAGGACGGCTACTACCTGACGCCAGAGAACGCCGGTGCCGACATTCAATATGATGATGGCGGTTTGAGCTATGTTGAAGTGGATCAGGCTCGGATGTATGCCTTAGTCAACAACCTTAGCTTTGAAAAGCATGAATTGACGTTGACATTCCACGCTAACGGGCTAGCGCTGTATGCATTTACCTTTACCTCGTGCATCAACCCGAGTGAGCATGGGGGTAGTTAATCGTTGCTTAAGTCCTGTTCAACTAGATAGTGCAGCGCACGCTCTAGGTGATAGTCGTGATAAGGTTGGTTAGCAGATGCCCAGTAGGCCGCCCATTCAGTCTGCCCCTTGAGCGTCCACTCCACAACATTTGAGAGCGTCCAGTAGATTTGATAGTCGTCAACCAGTTCAATGGGGACGACGGTGCTGATATGCCCTGCTTCTGATCGGCTGTAGCTGACGCTGGCTTTTTCCAATTCGAGCCGGTCTACTTCACCATGGACGAATGCGACGTAGGTCAGCATCAGTGTGATAGCGGGCATGTACAGCGGATGTGCTACCTCTTTGAGATTGGCCATCAGGTGCTGCAAGCAGTCGCCGGCGAACAGCAAACGTTGCTGATCATCCAACGCGAATAGCAGCGCTTCGAGGTCACCCCCTTCGTAAAGCTGTTGGTATTCTTGACGCTTGAGTTTACGGTAGCGGGCCACCTCGGTAGAGAGCATGACGTCATTGGTTTGTTTACCTGTGGATGCACTACCGCCGAGGTGAATGTCTCTAGTCATGCCTTTATTGTAAGCGATTCCCGTAAGCGGCGATATTGACAATACCCGTGTTGCCACCGGTGCTGGCCTCAACATCGAAGCGCAGTGTGCTGGCTGTGATGTCCACCTCAAACGTGATGGAGCGCTCGGTGGTGTCAACGTTGAACGGGCCGAAAGTCTCGCCAGCGTCGTTGGTCACGCTAAACGACTCGGTGATGGCGGTGCCGTCACTCATGGAGCGTGTCTGGTAGACGATCTCGTTGATTTGGCTTTCTTGCGGCAATATCACTATAAAGTACGCATCGTCGCCGTCGCCGTTACTGCTCCATTCGGTGGCGGTGTTGCCATCGACTGCATTGAGCACACCCCAGCGTCCGTCAACAGGGCCATCCCCAAAAATACTACTGAACTCGTCGATGCTTGCGCCGTTGTCTGGGCTGAGCAGATTGTCCGTGTCGCCAGCTTGGGCCGGCAGCGTGCGGAAGCTGTAAACCTCACTGATGTAGACCACGCCATCTTCCCCGACGCCCTGCATCCGGTAGAAGTACTCTGTATCTGGCTCTAAATTCGTCATGATTGGGTTATGTTCGACGATGGCAGCTTGGGCCATTTGCGGATCGTTGGTGACGTTGCCATAGGTTTCATCCGTACCATAGACTAGGTAACAGGCCAGCGGTTCGGTGCCGACGAAGTTGACACGGGCCGTGGTATCTGTGATGTCTAAGGCGACAGCTTCGGATTCTGTGACGACAGCAAGCGGTTGTACGTCAAGCTCTTCTCCGTTGGGGACAACACCATCTGTGTCGGCAAGCTGTAGTAGGCCGAGTGCCGCGCCAACACCGAGAGTCAGGGCAGCCGCTAGAATAATTATTTGGTCGCGCTTCATAAGTCTTACTCACAGATTTGTTGTATATCAATTGTATTGATTATACAGGCCAACCTGTTGTTTTTGCC
>CAYTPI010000013.1:0-42169 GCA_964439625.1 uncultured Anaerolineae bacterium
CTTACTTCCCGCTTTTCATTCCACAGAGCTTCATCAACAAAGAAGCAGAGCACGTTGAAGGGTTTGCGCCTGAACTAGCCATCGTCACCCATGGCGGTGGTGAGAAGCTGGCAGAACCGTTGGTGGTGCGCCCCACATCCGAAACTGTGATCGGTCACTCCTTTGCTCAATGGATTCAATCCTATAGAGATTTACCACTGCTGATCAATCAATGGGCCAATGTCGTGCGTTGGGAAATGCGCACCCGATTATTTCTACGCACCAGCGAATTTCTCTGGCAGGAGGGCCATACGGCCCATGCTACCGCAGAGGAAGCACAAGCTGAGACTATCCAGATGTTGAATGTCTACACAGATTTCGCTGTCAACGAAGCAGCTATTCCCGTAATCCGCGGTAAGAAGAGTAAAGCTGAGCAGTTTGCTGGTGCCGATGCCTCTTATACGATTGAAGCGATGATGCGTAATCGTTGGGCCCTGCAAGCGGGCACATCCCATAATCTTGGTCAAAACTTCTCGAAAGCGTTCGATATCAAGTACCTCGATGCTGATAACGAACTTCAGTATTGTTGGACGACATCATGGGGTGTTAGTACTCGGATGATTGGTGCCATTATTATGACACATGGCGATGATCAGGGCTTGCGGATGCCGCCGCGATTGGCCCCTATTCAAGTTGTGTGCGTGCCGATCTTCAAGAATGATGAACAGAAATCTGCTGTGATGGATGCAATACAAAAAATCGCCGCCGTACTTACCGACGCTGGTGTCCGTGTTCATCTCGATGATCGTGATGACCTCAACCCAGGTTTCAAGTTCAATGACTGGGAAATGCGTGGCGTTCCGGTACGCTTGGAATTGGGCCCAAAAGACCTTAAGAAGGAGTCGGTTGTTCTTGCCCGCCGAGACGTGCCCGGTCGTGATGGTAAGCAGTTCGTTGACCAGAGCGCGTTAGTGCCGACTGTGCTGCAACTTTTGACAGACATTCAGGCTGGGTTGTTGCAGCAAGCAACAGAGTTTCGCGATGAACACATGCGCGAAGCCGAATCCTATGATGATCTCAAGCAGATCGTTAAAGAGGGTGACTGGGCGCTGTTGCCTCATGATGGTTCAGCCGAAATGGAAAGTCTTATCAAGGAAGAGACCAAAGCGACGTCACGCTGCTTCCCGTTGGAAGGCGGAGACGTTGCAGAGGGCACTCTCAGCCCCGTCTCAGGTGAGCCAGCCATTGGTAAGGCGTGGTTCGCAAGGGCCTACTAACCGGCTAATGAATGACACCCCCTCACCACTATTGAAGAAACTGGGTTTGCAGCCAGGGTTTAACATTCATTTTTTAAATCCACCGCTTCATTACACGGCGTTGTTAGCTAATCTGTCGTCCGGCACGGTGACAGATGCTCCCGGCCCTTATGACCTCATCCATGCCTTTACGCGTTCGCAAATTGACTTGTTTGCGTCGCTCCCCCACCTAAAGCGTCAATTAAAGCCCGGTGGGGTGCTGTGGTTGTCTTGGCCTAAGTCAGGTGCGACTATTAATACCAATCTCACAGAAGGTATGGTTCGGGGTGCGGGGCTCGATACCGGGTTGACCCCCTCTGATGTGATTGAAGTTGACCATGACTGGTTAGGATTGAAATTCGAGAATCCGCTGGAGGGCTGAAAATAGGCTGATGTCAACGCTGTACGATTGGCTTCAACTTGAATACGAGCGACTGCTTCGGCAAGGGCAACCAGGTTTTGTTGAGCAGTTTGAGGGCTTTCGCAAAGATTTTTTTGCTGCCGAATACCATAAGGCACTCACTGAGTTCAGCGTGCTTCGGCAGACAGCCTCATTATTGAAGCAACCCAAGTGGATTGCAATCATCGACTATTTTGAAGCAGCGGCTGAGTTATACTGGCGTGGTAACTTAGCCGCTGCTCTTGATCACATCACATCTGCCTTACTTGTGTTCAACAAAACATCAGATATTCCAACGCAGTACGCTCTTGAACTTGTCATGGATATTTGGTTGGCAACCGATGGGCCCGGTTATGCGCCGCAGGTCTTGCAATCATTAAAAGACCCAGCGCTGCATACCGTTGGGCTGGATGCACGGGCACGCTTCGCGCTTATCCGAGCGCGGGCGCTCGCGACACTAGGGCAGGGTGAGGCTGCTGCTGACCTTGTCAATGCCCAGCTTAATATGCTTGACTGGCCTGAGCCATATCTTATCAGTTTACGGGGCGAAAGCTTGCTCTGGCAGGCTCGCTATGGCGAAGCAGCAGTGCAGCTAGAGTTAGCGACTGCTGGCTTTGCAGAACTTGGGATGCTCGCGGAGCATGGTAACGTGCAATTGACGCTTGCTGAAGCTCAAGCTGGGCAACACCAGTATGATAAAGCGCTGGAAACGCTCGAAACCACAATAGCATCAGCTACGAAGACAGTTAACCAATCTAATGTGGGCCATGCGCTTGGCCAGATGGGCATGGTGCTGCGTCAGATGGGGAATTCACGGCAGGCTGTGGCGAGTTGTCAAGAAGCGTTGACCCATCTTGATGGGCTTGGTTGGCTCCGGAGCGAAGCCCTCTATGCAATGGAAATATTATTCGCACAAGTAGGGGGTGAAACAGTGATAGACCACACAGCTCGGCTACAGGCTGAGAAGAAAGTCTTTCGTTTGCTTTCCACCGATCTCGCTGAGGAGCTTGAACGCTTCACTGGCGAACACAATACAAATTGATAACGTCGCTCTGCTTTGTGCTAGATATCTGGCTCGGCAATCACTTTGATCATAACCATCATCTTCGCTAGGTTAACGATGTCGTCATCTTGGATGGCTGATGCCACCCCCCGGCCTGATATTGACCCGTTGATTGTGGTGCCGTTGGTGCTACCTTGGTCAATGACATAGAGTTTTGTTGCCGTCGGGCGCAACATAGCGTGCTCGCGTGAAACGCCCATATTTGATGCCCCAAATGGGTCGAGGTCGAGAATAATACGCCCAGGACGGCTGTCGCCTCGACCAAGAACAATGTCACCATATAGGTCAACGCCAAGCAGCATGCGCTCATTTTCGTGGGTATATAATTCGAGCTTGAGGCGCCAAGGAGCCCCTAGTAGAAATGTGTCGTCTTTGCTGGGTGCGTATGGTAATGGGTGGAACACCAAATCCTCATCAGTCGTTTGGAATCCAAACTTGTTATGCTGCGACATGAAGCGCTCAAAAATTTGCTGTAGCGGGTTGAACGACGCTGTCGGAATAACGTGCGTCTTGTTTGTGTCCGTTTGCTCGCTGTTGTCTTGTCCCATAGTTGTTCTAAAATCCTATCTAGTCAAACATAGTTTCTCGCTACGAAGTCGACTTTTGCTTAATACGACGATTTATACTTGACATACTCCTATTAATCCCAGTATACCCGTGAGAGAAAGATAAAAAAAGATGGCTTATGGGTACTGAACAGCGAATAGAGCGGATAGAGCGAGTCGTCAAGCAGCGTCAAACTGGCATGATCGTGCTTGAAAACATCTCTGACCCACATAATGCACAGGCGGTTTTTCGCACTTGTGACGCCTTTGGCTTCCAGCATGTGGCGCTAATCTATGAAAGCCAAGCGCCAATGGATCCGGAGGCTATTGGCTATCGTTCGTCCGCTTCGGCAAACAAGTGGCTCGATTATGAAACGTACCACACCACCGCTGATTGTGTAACATCATTGAAAGACCGTGCGTATACATTAGTTGCTACAGCACTTACACGAGATGCTATTCCTTTGTACGACTTACCCCTGACAGACCCAAAAACCGCATTTCTCTTCGGTAACGAACGTGTCGGGTTATCAACAGGAGCGATAGAAGCTGCAGATTACGTTGTACAGATTCCGATGCGCGGCTTTGTGCAGAGCTTGAACTTGTCAGTATCTGCTGCCTTGGTAATGGGCGAGACCACCCGACGCAGGAGACAAGCAGGTATGAAACGTTACCTCTACTCGGAAAAATGGCAAGAGGCATATCTTCAGGATTTTCTTTACCGTTAATTGATGACAGACCGGCCTCAGCGCAGACGGAAAACTGCACCCCCACCGCTTGGCGGTACATCCGCTATGTTGCTGCGATCTGTTGCGTGCCTCATAGGGCCTCGTTATACTATTTCTGTTAGATACTCACTGACCAGCGGGCCGCCTCTGCCCGCTCGGTGTCTGTATAGACGGAGGTAGACATAATGTCTCTCGCAAAAGAGCGCAAAACTGAGATTATTGAGCAATATGCTACGCACGAAGGTGACACTGGTTCAGCACAGGTGCAAATTGCCCTGTTAACAGACCGGATCAATGGCCTCATCGAGCATATGAAGATGCACTACAATGATCAGCATTCCCGTACAGGGTTGCTGAAATTGGTAGGTCGCCGTCGTCGTTTGCTCAAGTACCTCAGAGAAACTGAGCCCGAAGAGTATACGCAGCTCATCAAGCGTCTGGGACTACGCCGGTAGTTTCAGTCAGGCGAGCAGTAACCCTGCTCGCTTTCTCTCTGTTGGGGACATTTCAGAGTATCCAAAACGACAGGGGTGCAGGAATTGGAAAGTGTTGCTGATAACCGCCCACAATTAGGCTTTATTAGCGGTAGTTTCCAATGCCTGACCCTCCAGGATGCTCACACGCAAATTGCATAGAGTCCAATGGAGGTAACTTAATCACATGGACAAAAAAATATATACCTGTACAATGGGTGGTCGTGAGATCATCGTTGAAACAGGGCACCTCGCTGAACAGGCGGGCGGTGCAATCACTATTCGAGAAGGCGATACGCACGTCTTCGTAACCGCAACGATGTCATCAACGCCTCGCGATGTTGACTTTCTTCCCCTCAGTGTTGACTTTGAAGAGCGCCTCTACGCCGTCGGCCGCATTCCCGGCAGTTTCTTTCGCCGTGAAGGTCGACCGCCAGTCTCTGCTATTTTGATCGCACGCCTGACAGATCGCCCGCTGCGCCCTTTGTTCCCAAAAACCCTGCGCAACGAAGTCCAGATTATCGAAATGCCGCTATCAGTAGATGACATTCATCAGCCAGATATTTTGGCAGTGTGTGGTGCCAGCGCTGCATTGCATATTAGCAACATTCCTTGGGAAGGGCCGATTGGTGCTGTTCGGGTTGGTTTGATCGACGGTGAGTTTGTGCTCAACCCAACCTATCTGCAAATGGCAGATACCAAGCTTGACCTACGCATGGCAGCTACTGCTGATGCGATTTTGATGGTTGAGTGCGCCGCCAATGAAGTAGATGAAGCAACGATGATTGACGCTCTGCGCTTCGGGCATGAAGGCATGCAACCGTTCATCGCGCTGCAAGAGCAGATGCGCGCAGAGGTTGGTAAGGAAAAACTCGTCGTTGAAATGCCAGAAGCAGATGATGACTTGAGTAACCAGGTCTCTACGCGAGTCATGGAGCCAATCGCGGAGATTGTGCGTACAAAGTACGATCGCGATGAGCGCAATGCTGCGCTAGATGATCTGCGGGAAGCTGTCATCGCTGAATACGAGCCCAGTGAAGAGGATGAAGCTGATGAAGTCGTGGACTATAAGCAAATTCGCAAGGCTTTCGCTGATGTCATCAAATCGCAGGTACGCGAACAAATCTTAAATGATAACCTTCGTCCTGACGGGCGCGGCTTGACGGATATCCGAGAGCTTTCGGCAAGCGTTGGGTTTACGCCGCGTGCCCATGGCTCCGGTGTGTTCAAGCGTGGTCAAACACAGGTGTTAAGTATTTTGACGCTTGGTACCCCGCGTGACGCTCAAGAACTCGATGGTATTGACCCAATCGACACGACCAAGCGTTATTTACATCACTATAACTTTCCACCTTACTCAACAGGTGAAACATGGTTCATGCGTGGCCCCAAACGCCGTGAAATTGGCCACGGTATGCTAGCGGAAAATGCGCTGCGTCCGGTCCTGCCCGATAGCATTGATTTCCCCTATACACTTCGCGTTGTCAGCGAAGTGATGTCATCAAATGGCTCCACATCGATGGCGTCTGTTTGTGGCAGCACCTTAGCGATGCTCGATGGCGGTGTGCCGTTGAAGGCATCCGTTGCTGGCATTGCGATGGGCCTTATTACGGATGGCGAGCGACATGCTGTCTTGACGGATATTCAGGGTCTAGAAGATCACCTCGGTGACATGGACTTTAAGGTCGCTGGTACCCGTGCAGGTATTACGGCTTTGCAGATGGATATCAAAATTAAGGGTCTATCTGATCAGGTTATGGCGCAAGCGCTTCAGCAAGCCTTAGATGCTCGCCTCCAAATTCTCGAGGTAATGGAAAGTGCTATCTCCGAGCCAGGTGAGTTGAGTAACTATGCCCCACGCATCGAAAAAATCAAGATTGACCCAGAAAAGATCGGCGCAATCATCGGTAAGGGTGGCGAGACTATTCGTGGCATCCAAGAGAAGACGGGTGCTAGGATCGACATCGAAGAGGATGGTACGGTTTACATTGCAACCGCAGATGGCGCGGGTATGCGCGAGGCAATTGACACCATCGAGGGATTGACCTTGGGCGCTGAACTCGGTGCAATCTATACGGGTAAGGTAACACGTGTTGAAAACTACGGTGCGTTTGTTGAAATCCTCCCAGGCACAGATGGCTTAGTCCATATCAGCCAGCTTGATACGTATCGTGTCAAAAGCGTGGAAGATATCGTAAACGTTGGTGATGAAATCATGGTGATGGTCACCGATGAGAGCAACGGTAAAATTCGCTTGAGCCGTCAGGCGGTACTCGAAGGCTGGACGCTAGAAGAGGCCCAAGCTAACGACGGTGGACGCAAGTCTGGCGGTGGCGGCCGTCGTGGCGGCAACCGAGGTGGCGGTGGTGGTCGTGGCGGAAATCGCAACTAAGGCTTCAAGCTGACATAAATCTATAATAATGGCAGGTACATTCCGCTGAATGTGTCTGTTTGCCTTTTATTAATCAGGATGGTTGTCAAGGGCTGCGTTCGTTAAAATACTCAGGAATTATTGGAATGACGCTTCAGAGAAAAATATGTCAGTAGAAACATTCTTTAGTATTTTGTCTTGGGTAATTGTCGGCGGTATTGCTGGGTCAGTAGCTAGTATATTGCTGCGTGCAGAGAGAAACGGGTGCTTACTCAATGTTGTCATCGGAGTCATTGGGGCCTTCGTCGGCGGCGCTTTGATGAGCGTTCTGGCCCAAGGCGGTGTGACACGGATAGCTTGGGTCAATGGTATTATCAATGCGACGGTTGGTGCCGTGGTCGTTTTGATTATCCTTGAGATCGTCTTGCCTGGTCGTCAGCTAGGTGTTCGAGATGGTAAGAAGCGCGGCAAACGTAAACGACGCCGGTGAGCACTCTAAGCGCAACAGACCCCAGCTATCAACCGGGGTCTGTGTGTCTCCTACAGCTTACTCTGAACGTGGCGTTGGCGTTGGGAAGTCCAGTGGGGGGGCTTCTGGCAGTTGACCCTGTGCACCCCCGTCTCCCAGAGATCCCTGTCCTTGTGTCGGGGCATTTCCGCCTTCAAAGCCTTCAGGGATTTCAGGGGCCTCTCCGATGATGTACATCCACGTGTCGTTAAATTGGCACTGTGTGCGTCCGCTCTCGCTAACTGCAACCATCGCAACACCACCTGTTGCCAACTCAGCGCCGCTAAATGTGCCGACCTGTGTCCCATTTGTGTAATATGTGATTATGCCACCTTCGGCAACGATAGTTAATTCATTGGTTGCGCCATTCTGAGCATCGAAGTTCAGGTCGGTACCGGCGATTGTGGGAATCTCGACAAACTCAAACTCACCATTGATTTGACGAACGTAGGCAATACTACCGTTGCCTCCTCGTGTAATTAAGCTGACGTATTGACTAGGTTCTTCTTCGTCACCATCAGACCGTAAAATGAAGCCGCAGCCGGTCAGCCCGAAGTCCGTTATCATTGTAATATCCGATGAAATCACAAAATCAGTGAGAGGGAGTCCGCCGAAGTCGTTGGCAAAGGATGTCTGCTGAAACCCTTCAATACTGAGGTCAATAGGCTGGTGGATCCAGCCGGGCACGCCATCTTCCGGCGTAAAGCCAAATGCTGCTAGTTGATCAAAGACGGGCGCATATGCCGTTGCTGTAACGCTCAACACCTGAATCGCTTGGGCTGTCTGTGCGATCACAGCATCCTGAGTTTGCTGTGCGACGGCTTCTGCTGTTGCATCAAACGCTGCTGTACCTGTGGCCTCAGCTTGGGCAGTCGCTGTTGCATCTGCTCCTCCCAACGTCCCGCAAGCGGCTAATGCCAATGTCACAATGGTGACTGTACCAATATTAAATGCTCGCTTAAGCACTTGATTTTTCTCCTAGGTAACTATCTGTAAGAAATAAATGCTTCAGGGCCTTATGTCGCTGGTGTTTACCTTTGATTAGACCCTCCATGTCGAGGTTGCCAAGCAATCTGATCAGGTTGCCTAGCCGCACATCTCAATTCACTTGAACAATGCCACTTCTATGCTATACTAGGCGAAGAATTTCACAAACGGTGGTTAACCGTTTGTTTTCCATAACACAGTCGCTGCAGTTCCGCAGTGTACTTACTCAGCTAAAAGGCTTAACTCCTATGTCAGAATGGACATTCGTAGCGCTCCTGCTCGTACTTGGTGTCTTCTTGACAGCAGCACCTATTATCCTAAACCGTCTTGTCGCTCCCCACAAGCCGAGCGACATCAAAAATGACACTTATGAATGCGGTGTTGAAACCAAGGGGGATGCTTGGGTGCAGTTTAAGGTGCAGTACTATATCTTTGCCTTGGTATTCCTTGTCTTCGATATTGAAGTCGTCTTTCTCTACCCATGGGCAGTGGCCTACAATCAACTGACTCTTTTTGGTGTTGTCATGGGTATCGTATTTATTATCACGCTTGGTGAGGCTCTGCTGTACGCATGGCGCAAGGGCGCGCTGGAGTGGATTTAAGCAGTTACAACCAATGATCAAATTAGAGCCGACGCGAAGTCGGCTTTTTGGTGTGAGGCAATTCTATGGAATTTAACCCGTTAGGTTTTCTACAAGACATTTTTCTCAATCTGCGTCTGATGATCGAGTTTGGCCTCGAAAGCATTGGGGTAGGGCCTATGTTGATCGACTTCATTGTCAATCTTCTGGGTGTTTCTGTTGTTCTCGGCTTCTTGCTGACCAATGCCCTGCTTATTATTTGGATGGAGCGCAAGATCGTCAGCCGCGTTCAAGATCGCTTTGGCCCAAATCGTGTCGGCCCTTGGGGTATTTTGCAAGGGTTGCCCGATGGCATCAAGATGATCACTAAGGAGATTATTTTCCCGCGTGGGATTGATATCGTCCCCTTTATGTTGGCACCGATTATTTCCGCCGTCAGTGTTTTCCTGATCTGGGCGGTAATGCCTTTCACCCTTTCTGCGATTGGTACCGATATCAGCATTGGCGTATTGTACATTGTTGCGGTCGGCTCCTTTGGTGTGATGGCCGTGCTGATGGCGGGCTGGAGCAGCAACAATAAGTATGCGCTACTTGGTGCTTTCCGCGCCGTCGCGATGTTGGTTAGTTACGAAGTGCCTGTCATCTTGATGCTACTGGTGCCGGTGCTGCTGGCGGGCAGTATGCGCATCGGTGATATTGTCGCCGCCCAACCAATCTGGTTTGGAATCTCCATGCCAGTCGCCCTGATCATCTTCATGATTGGTATGACAGCTGAAATCGGTCGCTCACCCTTTGACTTTCTTGAAGCCGAATCAGAATTGGTCTCAGGTTACAACACTGAGTACAGTGGGATGCCCTTTGCGATGTTCTATCTCGCCGAATTTCTGCACGCTTTCACGTTTGGGGCGCTCGTAACCACACTTTTCTTAGGTGGCTGGCGTTTGTTTGGTGCAGAAGCCGTTCCGACTTTGGGCATATTCTTCTTTTTTGCGAAAACTTTTGCCGTTTATTTCCTGAGCATGTGGGTGCGCTATACGGTGCCACGTTTACGCATCGACCAAGCAATGGCGTTCTGTTGGAAGTTCCTGACGCCGATTGGCTTACTGCTGCTTATTCTGACAGTCTTTGTGGATAAGTTGGCTGCTGTGTTACTGGTTGATTTTGGTGTATTGCAAGAAGGTGCCTACTACCTGACCGATAACATCATTGTGATGCTGCCGCGCAGCTTCGTCCTGCTGACGGTTAATGTGATTGTCGGGCTTGTTGCCTTTGTATTGATTGCCAACAACAGCCGTCGTGAACGTGAGCGTCTGGAGTCTCTTAATAACATGGCAGAAATTCAATCTGACGCGTTGACTGGTGTGCCGGTTGCATCCTTTAATGCTAGTGGTGCTGACTAAGCTGACCAAACAAGCATATTTCGTTCGGTCACATTGCTACTGCTACCTACCACTGATTGTGGCTGAACTTCAACGAGGAGATCGAACGTTATGACGATAACCCCTGCCATTGTGACTTTTGGCATTATGACAGTCATCACTCTTGGTGGCGGTCTTGGTGCGGTAACCAGCCGTAATCTGTTTCACGCCGCACTGTACCTGATCTTGTCGCTCTTTGGCATTGCTGGCTTTTATGTCTTGCTCGAGGCGCCATTCTTGGCTGCTATCCAAGTCTTGGTGTACTTGGGTGCTATCGCCGTTCTGATTACGATTACCATCATGGTCACGCGACGAATCATGGGCATAAACGAGAGCGTGAATAGTCAGTGGCCCGCCGCCGCTGGGGTAGGGCTTGTCCTTCTAGCCATGCTGACTTTCCTTATAATAACACAGTTCGGTGATGTGGCTACCCCCACAACCGCCGTCCCCGATGATTTTATAACGACGCTCGGTGAGTCCCTCGTCAGCCATCAAGGTTACTTACTGCCGTTTGAGGTGGCATCGTTGCTGTTGCTGGCAGCAATGATCGGCTCAATCGTCGTCGCGCGCGAATAAGAGGAGTTCTCAATGGATATCCCGTTAAGTTGGTTTTTGCTGGTGGCTGCGGCCCTGTTTTCCACAGGGATTTACGGCGTACTTGCACGCCGTAATGCCGTCGCAATTTTGATGAGCATTGAATTGATGCTCAACGCGGTCAACATCAACCTGATCGCATTTTGGCGCTATCAAGGCGCTGATACGCTTAGCGGCTTTGTATTTGCTATGTTCGTCTTCGCTGTAGCAGCGGCAGAAGCTGCGGTCGGTCTTGCGCTGGTCATCTCGATCTACCGCAACCGCCAGACAGTCGTTGCTGAAGACATCAATATGTTTAGGTGGTAAGGCTAAAACGATGACCCCTGATCAACTCGTGTGGTTTATTCCACTACCGCCACTACTGGCGTTCTTCATAATATTACTATTCACTCGCACCAGTAAGCTCGCCAGTGATATCGTGTCGATTGCTGGCATTTTGGCGACTTGGGCAATCTCACTGATTGTGCTGGTCGATGTGCTGCAAATTGGTGGCTCAGAACTTGGGAAGAAGCCTATCGAAGCTGGGTTTGTCTGGCTGCCGATTGGCATCAACGAAGGTGCCGACTTCGTGATGGGTGCCTTTATTGACCCACTCAATACTGTCTTACTGTTCTTTGTGCCGTTGTGCGCTACGATGATCTTCATCTACAGCACGGGTTACATGGCGTCTGGTCACTACTGGACCCAAGTGCTCGGCAAAGATGATGATCACGGTCATGACGATGATAGTCACGATAATCATGACGACTACGCTGATGACCATGGTCCCCATGAGACCATGATGGATAGTGTCGGGCGCGAACTAACACATTTCGACGCGACCAAGTGGAAGGCCCGCTTTATGGCCTTCATCAGTTTGTTTGCTGGAGCTATGCTCCTGCTGACTGTTTCGGATAACTTACTGCTCTTGTTCGTTGGTTGGGAGATCATGGGTGCTTGCAGCTATATGCTGATCAGCTTCTGGCATAATCGTGTTTACCCTAACGAACCAGAACGTACCACCCCGATCAAAGCGGGCATCAAAGCGTTTATGACGACACGTGTCGCCGATATGTTCCTGTTCATCGGTATTGTGTGGCTGTATGCCTACACTGGGACGCTCAACTATCGCGAAATCATGTATAACGAGGAAGTGCTATCTTCGCTGACTGCCGCCGCTCTGCCTAATTTTCCGCTGCTGGCAGGTTTATCTGTGGCAGGTATTGTCTCTATTCTGATAACTATCGGTGTGATCGGTAAGAGTGCTCAGTTCCCGCTGCATACGTGGCTACCGGATGCGATGGAGGGGCCAACACCCGTAAGCGCGATGATCCACGCTGCGACGATGGTCTCCGGCGGTATTTACTTGTTGCTGCGCTTCTACCCACTGATCTCTCTTGGGTATGACGGTCACGGCTTGACGCCGTCGATGCACTTCTTGGCCTTCATTGGCTCAGTGACGGCCTTGTTCGCAGCCACAATTGCGGTGGCACAACCAGACGTCAAGAAAGTTCTGGCTTACTCGACAATTTCACAGCTTGGGTTTATGGTCGCCGCCGTCGGGATTGGCGCTTATATTGCCGCGGCCTTCCACTTGCTGACGCACGCTATCTTCAAAGCACTGTTGTTTATGGGCAGTGGTTCAGTCATCCACGCTGTGGAACACGGTGAGGAACACGCTCACCACCACGGGCATGAATTCCCAATTGACTTCGACGCCCAAAATATGTTCAACATGGGCGGCCTTAGTAAAAAGATACCCGTCACATATTGGACGTTTTTAATAGGTGGCTTCTCACTGGCTGGGTTCCCGTTCATTACGGCGGGCTTCTGGTCGAAAGACGAAATCCTGCTCGATGCATGGCTTCACGCACCAGTAGTTTTCGCCGTTCTTGTCGTCGCCGCCTTCCTGACCGCATTCTACACCATGCGCCAAATCAGCTTAACGTTCTTTGGTAAGCCGCGCACGGCTGCCGCAGAAGAAGCTATTCAAGATGACTGGCGCATGAATCTACCGTTGATTGTGCTAGCCATCCCAGCCATCATCATCGGCTGGATTGGTGTTCACCCAGAATTCCCTGTGTTTGGTGCGTTGTTCAGCCCAGACTCGCAAGGTGCGCCGTTCAAGTTATTCGTCGGTAAAGCCCTGCTAGAGGCACCTGAACTGCCACACTTTACGATTGTTCCAGCGCTGTTCTCGATAGCCGTGGCTGTTGGTGGTTTGTTGGTCGGTTGGTTGATTTACGGGCGCAAGCCGCTTGAAGCCGGGCAAACAGACCCACTGAAGAAATTCCTTGGCCCTGTCTATATGCTGCTTGAGAATAAGTACTACATGGACGAATTGTACGAAATTATCTTTGTGAGGCCAGCACAGTGGTTCGCCCACCTTGTGTACGAACTGATTGACCGCACTATTATTGACGGTGTTATCCACTTCGTTGCCCGCGCTGTTGAATGGATCGGCTTCCGCAACAAGGATTTCGACACTCACGTTATTAATGATGCTGGTGACCGCTTGGCGCAAGGTGTTAGTAACCTCGGTGATGCCTTTAAGTACGTCCAGTCTGGGCGCGTCCAGCAATATATGATCGTTGTAGCATCCGGTGTGTTGTTACTTGCTGGCGTCTTTGTGTTGGCTTTCCTGATCGGCTGAGCCTTCCCGACTATGATCTTGCCGGGGCGCTCCATCGGAGCGCCCTGTTATTGAAACTATTTACCGTTCGTGTAGCGGTAGAAAATAAAAACAAAGGGTTCAATCTGATATGACCTTTGACCAGTTTATTCAAGAAAATATCCTGATATTAATTACCTTTCTGCCTTTCTTGGGGGGCGGCATCATTATGCTGCTGCCAGCGACGCAGAAGCAGTTGATACGCGTGTTCGCGTTAGTGTGGAGCTTCATTCCATTAGGCTTGACCATTGCGATGTGGCATTGGTTTTTTCAAAGCCCCTGTCATGATATTCAGGCGAACGCCTGTTTCGAGGTCAAGTACACCTGGTTTGAACTAATCAATGCCAGCTTCCACCTAGGTATTGATGGCATCAGCCTCGCGATGATGTTGCTGACTGCCACGCTGACTCCGCTAGCAATCTTGATTTCATTTGAAATCGAAGAGCGCGTTCGGCTGTATATGGGCCTTTTCTTGACGCTCCAGATGGGTATGTTTGGTGTTTTTGCTTCATTAGACTTGCTACTCTGGTTCGCCTTCTACGAGTTTGGCCTTGTGCCGATGTACTTCCTGATTTACTTCTGGGGTGGGCCGAACCGCGGTTATGCCAGCTTCAAGTTTATGATTTATACCATCGCGGCCTCACTAGGTATGCTGCTTGCTATCCAGATTGTTGGCCTATCTGCTGGTACCTTCAGCTTGCCCGAACTGATGGTGCTTTGGCCTGCATTTGACCCCGCTACGGGGGTGTTCGCAGGGTTCACCATTGATGCACTGCGGATACTAGCATTTTTAGCGTTCTTCGTGGGGTTTGCGCTCAAGGTGCCGCTCTGGCCTTTCCATACCTGGCTGCCTGATGCTCACACTGAAGCCCCAACCGCTGGTTCAATGATGTTGGCTGGCGTACTGCTCAAGTTAGGTGCCTATGGCTTTATCAGAATAATTCTGCCGCTTTTCCCGCAAGAAAGTCACTTTTTCGCCCCAGCAATTGCTGTCTTGGCGATGTTGGCAATTGTGCTTGGGGCTTACGCGTCCTTCTCCCAACTAGACTTCAAGCGATTGGTTGCCTACTCATCTGTTAACCACATGGGTTGGGTGATGCTGGCCATTGCTGCCGTTGCTTGGATTGGAGTCGACAGTCAGTTCATCGGTGGGGAAGGGCCAAACCGCATCAACGGTATCATTGCGATGAACGGAGCGGTTCTTCAGATGTTCAACCATGGTATTAGTTCCGCTGCGATGTTTGCCCTTGTCGGTATGATGTACCATCGTCTGCATACCCGTGATTTAACCAAATATGGTGGACTGTGGGCAGTGGCCCCAGTCTACGGCGGCATTATGCTCTTTACGTCACTTGCCTCGCTTGGTCTACCAGGCTTAAATGGCTTTGTGAGTGAGTTTATGGTGATCCGGGGCGTCTTCCCCATGGGGTCAGGGACAGTCACCATCTTTGCCCTAATGACCATTATCAGTATGGTTGGCTTGCTATTTACTGGTGCCTATGTGCTTAAGGGCGTTAAATATGTGCTCTACGGCCCACTGAACAAAGACGCTGTTGCCTTGGCACATGGTCAGTCACTTGAGATTAACCCGCGGGAAACCA
Source organism: uncultured Anaerolineae bacterium (assembly GCA_964439625.1). Taxonomy (GTDB): domain Bacteria; phylum Chloroflexota; class Anaerolineae; order Aggregatilineales; family UBA3940; genus CAYTPI01. Next base: position 15,194 of record CAYTPI010000013.1, read on the forward strand.
TTGCAGTGGCTCCCCTGCTTATCCTGATGCTGCTGCTGGGCGTGTACCCAGCTTGGTTGCTAGCCGTGATCAACAGCAGCGTTACTATGATGTTGACCGGCTGAGCGGCGCGATTATTTGCTTCGCATCACCGTAAAAAGAGGATTACGAACGTATGGAATTTGGATTTCCCATTCTGACAGCGATTTGGCTGGTGCCGGTCGTCGGTGCGTTGATTATTCTAGCGACTCCTGCGACTAGTAAGATGGACCCAGATGTTGAAGGCGAGCGCATCAAACGCCTCAACCTGACGGTGAAGGTATTGGCTGCCATCTTCACGTTAATCAGCCTTGTTATGTCCGCAATTGTGTATCTACATGTCAACAATGCTTACGGCATTGGCCTTGGTAGTGCAACCGAGGCTGTTTTCTTCCTTGAAGAAGGGCCGCTGCGCTGGGTTCAGGGGATTACCGCTGGCTCGCTGGCAATCGGCTATCACGTTGGTGTTGATGGCATTAGCGCACCGATGGTTTACCTAACAGGCTTAGCGACGTTCTGTGGCGTTCTAATTTCTTGGGATGTCACCGATCGCCCGCGCGAGTTCTTTGCTTGGTTCCTATTGTTGGCTGCGGGCGTTTATGGCGTCTTCGTCGCGCTCGATTTATTTTTGCTGTTCTTCTTCTACGAATTAGCAATCTTTCCCATGTACTTGTTGATCGCTGCCTGGGGTTGGAAGCAGCTACGTGAATATGCCGCCATGAAGCTGACCCTCTATATTTTGGTTGGGTCGGTGGTATCGTTAGTTGGTGTGATTGCCATGTACTTCCTAATGGTCGATGCGGGTGTCCCGGCATCATTTGACATCTACGACATGATCGCCGCGCGTGACATGGGCGTTTTTGACCAACCCGTAACGCTGCCGTTTGGTTTGAGCGAAGGCTTAGCTGAACCAGTGACATTCGCCAAGATCTGGTTCCCTTTTATTTTTATTGGCTTTGTTATTCTGGCGGGGACTTTCCCATTCCATAACTGGAGCCCCGATGGTCACGTTGCTGCGCCCACGGCCGTCTCAATGGTGCATGCTGGCGTTTTGATGAAGATCGGTGCTTACTCGGCACTGCGCGTCGCGGTGTTCTTATTACCAGAAGGGGCGCAGGTTCACCTCCCTTGGATTGTCGTCCTCACCCTGATCAATGTGGTTTACGGTGCGTCAATTGCTATGGTGCAACGCGATTTCAAATACGTCATCGGTTTTTCGTCAGTGTCGCATATGGGTCTCGTCGTAATGGGTATTGCTTCTATGAACATTCTCGGCTTTACTGGGGCCGGTTTGCAGATGTTCTCGCACGGTGCGATGACGGCCTTGTTCTTCTCCTGCGTCGGGATGGTCTACCATCAAGCTCACACGCGGGATATTCCATCACTTGGTGGGTTTTGGCAGAAGATGCCTTTGGTGGCCCTTGCCTTTACGATAGGCGGTTTGGTATCTATGGGGATGCCGGGCTTTAGTGGTTTCATCGCAGAATTCCCAATCTTCATGGGTATGTTCCGTGCCGCCAACGAGATTGCGCCATACTATGGCATCATTGCTGTAATTGCAGTGCTCGGTATTATTTTGACGGGTGCTTACGTACTCCGCGTGACTGGTCGCGTCTTCTTCGGAGAGTTTGACGAAGAGAAGTGGGGCGATCACATTCATGATGTCACCATCTTAGATAAAGTTGCTCTCGGTATTCTCGCCGCCAACCTGCTTGTCCTCGGGCTGTTCCCTGTGGTAATGCAGCCGATGGTTGAAGGCGGAATGCTGCCAATTGCCACCTTGCTCGGAGGTGCTTAACGTGTTTAGTGAAGTTCCAACTCTACTAGAGTTTGTTGTCCCGCTGCTGGCGGAAATCCTCCTGCTGATACTGGTTTTAGCAGTTTTAACGGCTGACTTATTTGCTGGCCCGTCACAGCAGCGTGGCGTCGGTGTCTTCGCAGCAGTCGGTCTATTTCTGATTGTCATCGTTGATGCTGTTGCCGCTGTTCTGTTCCTTGGTAACCCGCTCTTCGATCAGCCAGTTCTTGGCGGTATGATCGTTTACGATACCATGTCGTTGGTTTTTCGGATTATCGTCATTCTTGCAGGCGCACTTACGTGTCTGATAGCACTCGATGTTCCAGACTTGGGCCGTCAGGGTGAGTTCTACGTCATTGTGATTAGTGCGGTGCTTGGTATGAGCCTAATGGCTGCGGCAGCCGACTTAATCATGGTCTTTCTGGCCTTGGAGACCACGTCGATCAGCTTGTATGTGTTGGCAGGGTTTGTGCGTAATTCTAAAGAAAGTTCCGAGGCGGGCGTCAAGTACTTCATGTTTGGTGCCTTTACGACTGGCTTTTTATTGTACGCACTGAGCTTGTTCTATGGTTTTGCTGGTACCACCAATTTGTATGAACTGGCTGGCCCCTTGGGTGAACTACTAGCAGGGGGCCCAACAGGTGCCTTCGCGCTTGTCGTTGCATTGCTTTTCTTGCTTGTGGCTTTCGGCTTTAAGATTTCAGCCGTACCGTTTCATTTCTGGACGCCTGATGTCTACCAAGGGTCACCGACCCCGGTAACGGCCTTCGTGAGCACTGCTAGCAAAGCAGCCAGCTTTGCATTGCTGATGCGCGTTTTCTTGGCGATTTTTCCTGTGGAGGCACAAGTTCTCTGGGTCGGTCTGTTAGCAGCCGTGACTGCGGTGACAATGACATTCGGCAACGTGTTGGCTTTAGTGCAGACCAATCTGAAGCGTATGCTAGCCTATTCATCGATTGCCCAAGCAGGCTACGCCTTGATCGGTGTTGTCGCGCTCACAGAGACCGAGCTGGGCGTTGCGTCGGTGGCTTTCTATATGTTTATGTATACGCTGACGAATATTGCAGCCTTCACAGTAGTGCTTGTTGTTTCTAATCAAACTGGACGCTCGGAAATCTCTGACTTTGCTGGGCTTAACCGTCGTGCCCCACTACTGACGCTGGCGCTGGTGCTTGCGCTGCTTTCATTGGCAGGTGTGCCGCCATTGGCAGGATTCTTTGGTAAATTCTTTTTGTTCTCAGCCGCTGTCCGAGCTGAGTTCACATGGCTCGCTATTGTGGGCGTGTTAAATGCTATTGTTGCTCTTTACTATTATTTGACCGTTGTCAAAGTGATGTACGTCGATGAGGCAATGGATGATCGTCTGCTGCCCGTTGGCCCAGCCTATGGGGTTGTGCTCGTCATCACTGTAGTTGGCATTGTCGGGCTGGGTATCTTTGCTGGCCCACTCTGGAGTTGGGCTTTAGACGCAGCCACAACCATCGTGGCGAGTATGCCCTAAATATGTTTGACGGCAACATTGCTTGAAAATCGGTTCAAGGATCGATTGAAGGGCAATTTGTTTTGTGATAAACTACACAAACGTTAGTCATGTTCTAACGTACCAGTTAAAAAGGGTCGCATATACTGACATGCCAGACCAACAAACTGATAAGTCAAAGTCTCAAGTCGGCTTTGTATCTCAGGTAGCCTCCGCTAGGGATGCGCTTGCAGGTGATAGTGGTGTATATGGTCTGGTTATTGTCGCGCCTATATTCGCTGTTGTCGGCGCAGTCATCGGTAAAAATGTGCTCGGGTGCTCTGGTGGAATAGTCTTACTGATTGTTCTGATTGCCATTTTTGCACCTCTTATTCTATTAACCAGTAAATCATTCGTAGACGCACGCCGAGCGCATGATGTCTACATTGAAAAGAAACGCCAAGCTGCCGCCCACCTGCAAGCAGGGGGCCAATCCGAGGAGGATGTTTAAGTGAAGCGCTTGTTACCATTGATTTACATCGTGGGCGGTGCGCTCCTATGTGTGGGGCCATATGCCATTCTTGTAAATCTGGGTGTTCCAGTAATATTCCCCGTTGTTGAACTTCCCGCCGAACGTATCTGGCTCGAACCCCTACCATATCCATTCTTTGAAGGCCCTTCGTGGGTGTTCCTTGGTCAGGAACTTTATTTCAACAACACGCTGCCGTCACTCATTATCGCTGATATTGTCGTAATCATTATTGCGCTAACGGCTGGTAATGCCGCCCGTAAGCGCATGAATGCCTACGAAGCTGACCCCAACAGCGTTGATGAAGAAGGTGATGACCATATGGTGCCGAAGGGGTGGCAAAACACCTTTGAAGCGGTCGTTGAGGCTATTTATGACCTCAATGAGACAATTGTCGGTAGTAAATGGGCAGATCGGGTCTTCCCTGTGGTTGGTACGATCTTTCTGTTTTTGATTGTCGCTAACTGGCTCCACTTTGTGCCAATTACTGATGCTGTCGGCCTCATCCACTGTGCTAAGCATGGCGGACATGAGATCGTCGAAATTGGTGACTCAGGAGCCTACTATCTTGCTTCTGACCCAGGTCAGTTGTTCCCTGCTGCCGAAGAGGGCGGCGACTGTGACGCGTACAAAGAAGCCAAGAAAGAACTAGAGAAGAAAGCCGAAGAGGGTGATGAGGACGCCATTGCAGCTCTCGCAGCCTCTAAAGACATCGATGAGAATGGACTAGGCATTATCGAAGGCGAAGACGTTGAGCCAATCAATTGGGTTATTACGCCTTTCGTTCGTACAGCTACCACTGACATCAATCTAACGATTGCATTTGCTATCGTTGCAATGATCGCGGTTCAATACTTTGGCGTCGCAGAATTAGGCCTCGGTTACTTCACGAAATTCGTCAATATACCGGCGCTTAGCCATGGACCACTTGGGGCAATTGAATTTATCGTTGGCCTGCTTGAAGCCATCTCCGAAGTCCTAAAAATTCTGTCGTTTGCTTTACGTCTCTTAGGCAACATTTTCGCAGGGACTATCTTGCTTTTCGTTATGGCTTACTTGGCTCCAGTTCTGTTGCCGCTGCCATTCTTCCTGTTTGAGGTCTTCATTGGCTTCTTGCAGGCGCTCGTGTTTGCCATGCTGACTATGGTGTTCATTGCCGTCGCTCAGATTGGTCACGGTGACCATGATGATGACCATGGTCATGCAGATGATCATGGTCACGAAGCTGCCCCGGTACCTGCCGCAGGAGACTAACTAATAGACTTGCTCGGCATCAAATAATTATGATGCTGGGCAGTGCAAACTTGTAGAAAACATTTTTACTCTGAATTCACAACCCAACCCATCCTTAAGGAGGAACTATGTCAGTAGAAGCAGCAACAGCACTCGCAGCGGGCATCGCGATGTTTGGTATGCTCGGCCCGGGTATCGGAATTGGCCTCTTGGCCTTTGGTGCCATGCAGGCCATCGGTCGTAACCCTGAAGCCACACCGTTCATCCAGACGAACATGATTCTCGCAATCGCTCTGACAGAGGCTATTGGTATTTATATCCTCGTCGTCGCGCTTGTTCTCGTATTTGTTGGTGTCGCGTAGCTAGCGTTAGGAAGAACAAAGCGGAGAGGAGATAAACCATGGAAGCACTTGATAACCTTGGGATCAACTTTGGTTATTTAATCGCAAACATCATCAATCTAACGTTGATGATTGCTATACTTGGCGCAGTTGCGTACAAGCCAATCACAAATATGCTCAAAAAGCGTCGCGAGCGCATTGCAGAGGGCGTTAATAATGCCCGCCGCGCTGAAGAAGCTCTGGCTGGTGCTGAAGAGCAGAAGCAGAGCATTCTTGATGACGCTCGCGCTGAAGCCCAGAAGATTGTTACAGAAGCGCGCTCACGAGCACAAACGGTGGAAGACCAAATCAAATCAGAGGCGCAAGAAGAAGCCAAGCGCATTCTAGAGCAGGCTCGTAAGGATGCCGAATCAGAACGCAGTTTGGCACTGGCTAACATGCGCGACCAAATCGTGTCGCTGAGCATGGCAGCCGCCAATCGTCTAGTAGATTCCGGTCTGGATGAGAAGCAGCAGAAGAGTGTCGTTGAGGATTTCTTCACCAATCTGCCCTCAGAAGCAAAAGGCATGGGTGAAGAGGTAACCGTCGTAACGGCTGTTCCTCTGACAGATAAGGAAAAAACCAAGTACTCCAAGGAATTGGGTACAGAGACCATTGCCTACCAAGTTGACCCATCTATCTTAGGTGGCGTTGTGGTGCGCTCAGGGGGTCAAGAAGTTGATAACAGCTTTAGCTCACAATTAGCTGCAATGCGAGCACAACTCAACTAAGCGAACCACAAAGCGTAAACGTATAAATAAAACGCAAATCACCGCTGTCTTGACAGCGGTGATTTGCGTTTGCGTAATAGAATAAGATAATGATGCGCTACGCTGCTTACAAAATAATTGTTAAAACAGCAGCTAGGCTAAGCACAACGAATAACGCCAGTGCAATGCCCGTAATCAATCCCTGTTCAGATACGCTGTTGAGAGGTTCTCTGCTCTCCATTAGGCTGCCTCCTCGCCACCATAACCAGGCCCAATTGCTTCAATAATGTGTCTACGATTAGTGTAAACGCATAACTAAAGAAAAGGTTTTCATTGAAACAAAATTGGTACGAAAGTGGGGCCAGTAAACCGACTCAGAAACATCAATGGCCTGCACTTGCAGACCATTGATAGATGCTAATATTTGTTCCGGATACTGCTTAGGTGCAATTTGCAAAGACTTGCAGCTCACCCGGATTAACGACGTACCAAACGCCATCTCCTTGATCAAATTCTTGCGCTACATTGTACTGACATGTGAGCGTCTCGGTGTCGCCGTTAGCATATGTTATTTGAACATCATACTCGACGAAGGCATTTGACTGGCCTGCAGACGTATTCGTGTTCCAGACCGTTCGATCTTCAACTAGCGTGATGTTGGTCACAAGTGATTCAAGTCGTTGTGCGGTTACATCTGGGTTTTCGTAGCGCTCATACAGATCGATGATTTGGCGGCGAGTCTTGACCTGCTCAGCGATTGAGTCTGGTAAATAGCTCACCCACGTGTCTTCAGGGGTAGCCTTCGCAGCACTGACCGATACATCACCAATCTCAATAGTTGGCAGTGGTGTTGGTAGCACTTGGCCTTCATCATCTAAAGCTTCTGGTGCGACGGTTGGTTGTTCTGGTTGAGCTGCTTCACCTGCGGTTGGCGCACCACCACAAGCTACCATCATCAACGATAACAAGATGACTACGAGCAATCCGAAGTAGGTTTTTTTTTGCATAACTTCTCTCCCTATGCTTTGTTTTAATGTAACTTTGGAATATATTGGCTATCAACATTGAATGATTAGAATCTAACCTATATATTAGTCTACTTCATCAGGCTGCAAGATTACAGCTTGATACACGGGACGAATTTCCCATGTGTTGCTATTAAAATAGGCTGCGTGTTATTATTTCGTCGATGTTAGATATAGCTATCGTAATTGTAAATTGGAATACGCGTGACCTATTGCGCCGCTGCTTGGAGACCGTCTATGCAAGCTGCGGCGATGTTACATACCGTGTGGTTGTCGTTGATAATGGTTCAAAAGACGACAGCGCTCAGATGGTCGCCGATGAATTCCCACAGGTTGACTTAATGGTCGGTCATGGCAATATCGGGTATCCAAAAGGCAATAATCTGGGGTTGCGCCTGTTAGGCTATCATGATGATCATGTAACATCTGAGGCACCTCGGTACGCTTTGCTGCTCAACCCGGATACGGAACTTCCGCCGGATGCGTTGGCTAAGACAGTCCAATACATGGATGACAACTCAGATATTGGTGTGCTTGGGCCAAAGCTCGTGCTGCTAGACGGCTCGCTGGATATGGCATGCCGTCGCAGTCTGCCTACTGTTGATGTCGCCTTTTGGCGTATGATTGGGTTCTCTAAGCTCTTCCCCCAAAGCAAAGTTTTTGGCCGCTATAACTTGACTTTTCTCGACGAAGATGAAACCGCTGACGTAGGGTCTGTCGTCGGAGCTTATATGCTGATGCGTAAAGAAGCATTGGAGCAAGTTGGCCTTCTTGATGAAACTTTCTTTATGTATGGTGAAGACATTGATCTTTGTAAGCGCATCGGCGAAGCAGGTTGGCGTGTTGTTTACTATCCAGAGGTGACGGTGCTCCATGTGAAACGTGCCGCCAGCCGCCAGAGTAAACGTGCCAAGTTTGAATTTGTGCGTGCTTTCTTAATCTTTTTCAACAAGCATTATCGTCTTCAAACGCCATGGTGGCAGCGTTTGGCTGTTCTCACTGGGATTGCACTATGGGGCGGGCCAAAGATCTGGCCTGAAGTGGTTGCCGACTATGAAGAAACAGCGGTCGCTGAAGCGCCTGCTTGATTTTCCTCTCGGCACAAACTAACAGTAGTCTTCGTTAAGAACTGAACGCGCAGAGCAACGTTATGACACGTACACAGGTCAAAACAGCCAATATCGTATCAAAGCTGCTTCTCGACACCTGGTTGATTGGCCTAGCGTTTGTGCTTGCATACTATCTTCGTGTTTATGTCCCCCTTCCGCGTCCTTCAGTGAATGTGGGCGGTTTTCTCCTCTACTTGCCGATGATGATTGTCCAAGTTTTCAGCGTCTTGACCGTCTTCTACTTTAATAAGTTATATCATGTCACCCGTAGCCAATCGCGCATTGATGAAATCTATGCGATTTTTGCCGCTGTCAGTGTAGGTACTATGATTGCGGTTGCCATCTCCTCATTGACGTTCAAGAACAGTATTTTTGAACTAGACTATCCGCGTGCTATGGTACTTTATGCTTGGGTGCTTGGTATTGTCTTTATTACACTTGGACGCGAAGGTCACCGGCGGGCCTGGCATATTCTGCGCATGCGTGGGGTCGGGCGTGACCGTGTCCTTGTAATCGGCTCTGGGGAGGCGGCTCGTGTTATCATCCAGAAGATTCAATGGTCATCCTACCTTGGCTATGATCTTGTCGGAGTTGTCAATGGCGACGATGGCAAACAAGATGTAGCTGGTGTGCCTGTTCTCGGTTCCATTGCTGATCTTGATCGCCTGATTGACGAACTCGAAATTGAAGAGGTCATCATTGCGCTGCCCGAAAGCGTAGACCGGCACGAGCTAGTCAAAATCGTGACAAAATGTCAGCGCGGCAGTGTCTCAATCAAAATTTTCCCAGATGTTTTTGAGTTTATTACCACAGATATTTCAATCGATGATTTAGGCGGCTTGCCACTGCTTAATGTGCGTGACGTGCAGCTAAGAGGGTATCAGCTAAGTCTCAAGCGCGGGCTAGACATTATTGGGGCATCAGTTGGGCTTGTGCTGTTGTCACCCTTTATGATGCTGATGGCTTTATTGATTCGCTTAGAGTCGCCCGGGCCGATTTTTTATTGCCAAGAGCGCATGGGGCTGGATGGCAAAAAGTTCAATATCATCAAGTTCCGTTCCATGGTGCCAGATGCCGAAGATAAGGGGCCCGGTTGGACAACTGCTGATGACCCGCGCCGGACGAAGCTTGGCGCTTTTCTACGCTCTAAAGATATCGATGAACTGCCACAATTGATCAATGTATTATTGGGCGATATGAGTCTGGTAGGACCGCGCCCAGAACGCCCTGTCTATGTTGAGAAGTTTCGAGCCTCAATTCCACGCTACATGGAGCGTCACCGTGAGAAATCTGGCATGACAGGCTGGGCACAAGTCAACGGGCTGCGCGGAGATACGTCAATTATTGAGCGCACTAAATATGATATTTGGTACATTGAAAACTGGTCTGTTTGGTTGGATATCAAAATTATTGTACGCACTGTATTCCAAGCATGGGTAAAATCACCTACCGAGCGCAATGCTTACTAATCAACACAGAAGAGAGATTGTATGACACCAAAATTTAGACTTGGTGAGAAGGTTTACTACAATGGCCTTGAGGCAACAATCGTCAATGTCGTTACATCGCGACGACGTCCGCCATGGGTTCGTAAATCTGCGCTAATTCCGGATTACAAATATGCGTTAACAACTGAAAAGGGCCAGCATGTGCCACAGGTACCACAAGAACAGCTTTCGTCAATCAGTTAGTCATTAAAATGGCGGCTTCCCCGAACCCTTAGGTGGGATGTCAAACGGTAAACCAGCAACCATCAGCACAGTCTGGTCTGCGCGCTGTGCCAGTCGCTGATTGGCTCTGCCTAGCGCGTCTCGATAGGTTCGCCCGAGATTGGTTGCTGGAACCACTCCCATGCCGACTTCATTACTGACAATTATCCAGCGCGCTTGTGATTCGTTGATAAAGGCCAGTAAGGCATCAATCTCTTGGAGAATGGCCTGATCCACCTCAGCTTGGACTGCTGTATCAGGTAGGCTTAGTAGGATGTTAGAGGCCAGCAAGGTTACACAGTCTAGTAGAACTGTATCATAAGTATATGGGACGTTCTTCAATGCTTTCGTTGTCTCTAACGGAGCTTCGAGGGTCTGCCATGCTGCTGGTCTCTCATCGCGGTGTTGCTGAATGCGTGCACGCATCTCAGCGTCAAAAGCCTGCGCCGTCGCAACGTAGAGTACCCGCTTGCCTTCTGCTTTGGCTAGTGACTCTGCATACCGGCTTTTGCCGCTGCGCGCACCACCTAGTATAAATGTTAACTGCTTTGCCATTGAACTCGATCTCATTCCCGCCGTCTAATTTGAAAGGCCTCTCTGATGCCTATCACGGTTACCAGTCTACACTATTATCCCGTCAAATCACTGGGGGGGCACACCGTTGCTGCTCGCCGTATCGTTCGGACAGGTTTCCTGCATGATCGTGAATATATGTTGGTAGATACGGACGGAAACTTCCTGACCCAGCGTGAGTTTCCGCGGCTTGCCTTGGTTACCCCAGTGCTTAACGGTGACAAGATGACCCTTTCTGCGCCCAGTATGGGGCCAATTGACCTGATAACTTCGGCGGAAGGTGAACGCTATGCCGTTACAATCTGGCGAGATGTGGTCGAGGCTATCGACATGGGTGACCTCGCAGCTAATTGGTTCTCGGCCTTCCTTCAACGTGATGTTCGGCTGGTGCGTAAGGTCCCTGACAGTATTCGCCAGTGTGATCAGCGCTACGTCCGCGATGAAGCTGACGAGACAGCCTTTGCTGATGGCTATCCATTTCTACTAACCGCAGAAGAGTCATTGCAAGCGCTGAATGATCGTCTAGACTTTCCCATTTTGATGAATCGTTTCCGGCCCAACATTGTTATCTCCGGGGCGGGGGCGTTTACAGAGGACAACTGGAGCCAAATTCGTATCGGTAATATTCTGTTTGACGTCGTTAAACCATGTGCTCGTTGTAAGATCACCACTATCGACCAAGCGACAGGTGTTGCGGGTCAGGAACCACTCAAAGCGCTTGCACTCTTTCGGAATTTTGGCGGTAAGGTGCTGTTTGGTCAGAATATAGTGCATCGCGGTGAGGGCCTTATTCATATTGGTGACAACGTCGCGGTGATCAATTAAATGACCACTAGATACAACAGCAGCGATAGCTCTGTAATCTCACAGATTGCGCCATATACATCACCCGTCAGCCCACCCCCCAATTTCGCAGACGCCCATCGCCCGGCAATCAGAATAACCAAAGCGGTAACCGCTACAGTGCCCAACAAGTAAAAATGGTTCGTTAGGATTGAAACAACGACGATAACCAGTACTGTCAGGCTTAGGGCGGCAAATACTTGCGCTTGACCGAGCCCCTCTCGGAAAAACCCACCGATACCCTCAGGGCGTGCGTATGGGTAGCAGAAGGCTGTTACCGTCATTGTTGACCGAGCTATAACAGGAATGACGATAATAACACTGGGAATTCGTAGCGCACTTAGCATCACGAACTTACCAAGTAACAGCAAAATTAAACCCGCTGCGCCCCATGTCCCTATTTGCGGGTCTTTCATAATAGATAGTCGTCGCTCAGGGTCCGTGGTGGCGAGTAAACCGTCACATGAATCAGCGAAACCATCGAGGTGTAGCCCACCGCTGAATGCTACCCACAGTAATAATACTCCAAACGCCCGTATTTCTGACGCTGTGGGCAGTTGAAAGCATGCCCATAGCATCAATCCTAAAACAAGCCCAACCAGCGGAAAATAGGCGAAGATGCGGCCTGGCTTCTCTTTTGGATGGATGTTCAGTGGCAGCACACTGAGAAAAGTAAATGCGGCACCTATGTCTCGGAGCATGGGTGGGCCTGGCTCACACTGGCATCATCAAAAGTAGCCATCTCAGTTAGGGTCGCCATGGCTGCTCGCACCAGCGGCAGAGCCAACACAGCACCGCTGCCCTCACCCAAACGCAGTTTGAGGTCGAGTAGGGGGCGCAGTCCAAGGGTATCGAGGGCATATGTATGACCCGGCTCCTGACTAAGATGTCCCGCAATTAAGTAATCAGTGACGGTTGGTGCATACTGACGTGCGATTAAGGCAGCGGCGGTTGCAATTAGTCCATCTAAAAGAATCGGCTTTCGTTGTGATGCCGCTCCGAGCATCAACCCAGCCATCATGCCGATTTCAAAACCGCCCACTTTGATCAGGGTATCTTCGCCTGCGGGTGCATGTCGTGCCAATGCTTGATCAATCAAGCTGGATTTGTGTTTTAATCTTTGGCTATCAATCCCTGTTCCCGTGCCCGTCACGTCTGATGCCTGACAGCCAATAATTGCCGCGATTATCGCGCTGGCGCTAGTGGTGTTTCCAATGCCCATCTCTCCAGGGATCAGAACGTCATAAGGCATCAAGTCTGCAGCGAGCGCAAACCCTGTATTGATACAAACTTCAGCCTGTACTTGGGTCATAGCTGGCCCTATGCTGAAATCAAAGGTGCCTTGTGCTACTGGTCTATCGAAAAAGGTGGCTGCTGTCTCAGTAGGAATTTCAATCGAAGTTGCTAAGCCTGAGTTAACAACCGCAAGCCTACAGTTGAATTGACGCGCCAATACATTGATCGCTGCACCGCCATTCAGCATGTTATTGACCATCTGCTGTGAAACCTGCTGCGGGTAGGCACTGACGCCTTGAGCGACAATCCCATGATCAGCCGCACAAACCACAACTTGAACGTGGTCAGCGCGCCAAGTGAATGACCCCGTCATACCAATAAGGCGCACCGACAACGCTTCGAGTTGTCCAAGCGCACCTGAGGGCTTTGTGAGTTTTTGTTGTCGTTGACGCGCTCTTTCAGAAGCGCTTACATCAACGGCGGGGATGGGTGGTAAACTAATCAGAAAAGCTCTCCTCAGCTGTGCTGAGACCGCTCTCAAGCTTCTTGCGCCGCTGGCGCATATTCTTAGCTTTGTCACGCAAATCTTGAAAGAATTCCGTCTCCACAATTTCCTTGACGGACTCTTCTCGTTTGCCTTCATCTACGATAATCTGTAATTCAGCAACTCGGTCGCGTAGTTTTTGAACTCGGTTGATCACTTCTTTTGCCATCTGCCCGAAGATATGGCTCAGGTTAGCAATTTCGTCTGACCCAGTTGTTTTTTCAAGCTCGGTTGCTTCTTCTTCAGTTAGTTCGCCTTGTTCCATGGCTTGTGCTGCTGATGTGAGCCGGAGTAGGGGTGTGGTAATGCTTTGGGCCATTAAGGCTGCATTGGTGATAATGAACACCGTCGTAATAATGATTGTGAACACTAGTTGAATCACCAATGTGATACCACTCTCGCCGCGGCTAAGTTGGGATTGAATAAGGAACAGCGCCAGAATGATAATTGGCACGGCTGAAGAAACCGTGATTGTCAGCAATAGTCGGCGCATTAGCCCTGATGAGAACAAATTGTTCTGTGAACTGAGGTCTAAGCGTTCATAGTTAAAAAGTAACAGTGGTAATACTAGAAAAGCATTGACAATGTTAGTCGTTACAATGGGGATGAATGAGTCTCTCACTGCAAGTTGAAGGTCAGCACTATATACGCCGCTGTAATAATCACTGCCAGTGATTGCTGGTGAGAACACGAGTGGGTCGAGTGCGGCAGCAAATCCGATGCCTATGACGATTGCGACAGCCGTAATCACAAGGGCGCGGATAATATCATTGAAAGAGAAATAACGGCGATAGATCGTGGCAGCAATGCCAGGTACCAGCCCAATTAACCCATTACCAACCTGCCAATTAGCCGAAAGTGATGCGAGTACCTCTGGAAAAGTACTTCCTGCGGCAGGAATAGCTGCAAAGCCAATGGTGAAATCTACCAGTAAGTTACCAATGGCGCCCACCAAAAAGCCGACAATTGGCCCGAAGACAAACCCAAAGAAGATTGGCACTCCAATACCCGGGCGAAGTACGCCACTTACTTCGAGCGCATTTAACTGGGCAAAATTAGTTGCCCATGATGTCGCTGCATAAATGATGATGCCAAGCAGAGAATAAAGAAATTCACGTCCTCCAAATTTCCAAGTGGCTTTTACATGAGATCTTGGTTTCATAGTGGCTGTTGTCTCTCAAATATGCGACTAATTTGTTCAATTTTGAATTATAACATAGTTAGTGAGTCTGGCAGGTTTAACCGACAAAAGAACGGATTGGAATATGCTTGCCAGTAGAGCCTTTTTCGATAGCCTTTTGCATACTTACATCTACCTGAAACGCTGCGCCGAAGGTCTCAACAAAGCTTTTTTGAATGAGCACATCGTTGTCAGTGGATGTATAGTTCTGGCCTGGAACAATGGCAACTTCGACCCGATTGATGGTGTGCTGCGTCACTTGGAACTCTTTGATGTCAAGATTGTGCTTTAGCAATAGATCGTATGTCCAGTCCAGCACGCGCCCAGATGGAATGGATTCACTCTCGGGAGACGTAAACGATGCATTAAGCCGCCCCAGAAGGTTGCTAATTACCGGGAAATTACTGCCGCATGTACACGTTGTGTCGGTCAGAGAGGCGAAATCACCTTGCCGATAACGGATGAAAGGCATGGCGAAATTGACGAGGTTCGTGCCAATAATCTCGCCTAGTGTATTGTTTGGAACGTGTTGATTGGTACCCGGCTGCATAATCTCTATGACACAGGAGTCTTGGGTGACATGGTAATTTTTTGTCTGGCATTGATGTGCAATACCAGGAACTTCTTCGGATGAAAATTCATCAAAAACTGGGCAGCCGGTTACTGTTTCGAAGTAGTCACGCTCTCGCTGTGATGACTGCTCGGAATTCGTCACAATTGCCTTCCAGCCGCGCTTCTGCACTCTATCTGGAAAGCGATTAACAAGTTCACGGAGAATAGATGGATAGATAGCGACGATAACGGCGTCAATCTCCTCGATTAACTGCATGATCTCAGCAGCAGGCAGCATGTTGTGGATAAAGTGCGTTTTATACATACCTGCGACAGAGGTGAATGGCATCTCTGAGGTGTAGACTAAAATCTCGTGGTCTAGCGGTCCATAAGGCGGGTAAAAATCTGATAGCATCCTGATAACGTGTAGTTCCTGCTCGATGAAGTTATTTGAGTCAAGCCACACATTGACAAACCTACCCGAGGAACCCGAACTGCGCGAGAGAAATAATGACTCTAGGTCAATCCGGCTGTCGACGATGTCACGACCGTGCTCTATGACCTCATCCTTGGTGAGCGGTGGTATCTGGTAGAAGTGCTCCCATGTTGTAATATCTTCAGGGTGCAGGCCCACCGCACTGTATTTTGCATTGTAGTAGGGACAATGATTATAAGCTATGTGGAGCAACTGCTTGATGCGCCCAAATTGAAAGCGGTTGATGTGCTCCTTACTTTGAAAGGGAAAGTGCTTCACGTATGGGTAACGAAACAGGTACGCTGAAAACAGTTTTGTTCGTTCTTGAAAGGTCAATTGTTTCAAAGTCAGAAAGTCCTAGAACTCTAACTCGTTCAGGATGCTCCGCCCACGAGATCGCCGTTTGAGCCGCCAATTGAGCATACTCTTATCGTAATTTTCACGATACTTAAAGATCGCCCACAGCGCTGAAACCGCACAGACGAGTGCGATGATAAGTGAAACCCATCGGCTGGTTGGACGTGTGATCACATCCAGAAATGCGAGAATCTCAATGACGCCAAGTACTGCACAGCCCAAAATGGAGCCTAGTGGGTACAGGTAGCCGTCCATAAAAGCACTGACGCGTCCCCGGCGTTGGTCAGGTACAAGGCCTTGAAACGCTCGTCTTGAGGGTTCATCAACACCGGTTAGCGTTAGGCGGGTTGTAAAAGCAGCCATAATCGAACCAGTAATTAGGATGGTGCCAGAGAGTGGAAATATCCATACTAAACTGAGCATTAGCCCCAGCGTCATTGAACCGGGTAAGACCATAAAGATATTCTTAAAACCAAGCTTATTTAACAGGGTTGAAACTAACCCAGATTGGGCAAGAATCAACAGGCCGACCGCGGTGACGATCTTGAAAACTCCGTAGAATGTTGCAAGCTGTCCTGGTTCATTTGCAAGCATTGCGACGTCAGCTAAGAAGCGAAACTCGATGGTATTTAGACAAATGCCTAGCAGCAACATAGCAATCGTCAGATAGCGAAAAGATGGGACATCGCGAATAAAGCCAACGCCTTCTTGCCAGATATCTCGTAGACGATCCGCATTGTTGCTCTTACTATGCTCGTATAACTCAAGGTTGGGTAACGTCAAGATCAGGATGAGACCACCGATTAGAATCAACATCGAGTTGACTAATAACAGTTGATAGGTTGCATCGCCGAAAAACTGACCAATTGCCGCAGCTACTGAGTTACCCGTAATGCTCCCTAGAATGGTTGGTATCGTCAGAACCGGAAAAATACGCTTTGCTTCAGTTACATCAAAAATGTCGTTTGCTACAGCATAGAGCAGTAAGGGCATCGTTATCCAATGTTGCTCAGTGAGTACTGCTAGTAGACCAAAACTGATTTGTTGCGGAACATTCGTAGAGAAGAGAAAGTAGAAGCCAAGATACAGCAAGCCGAGAATAAAAAAAAGTACAATTGAAAAACGTTCTCGGTCGATTCGATCAACAACCAGTGAATAAGCACTTGAGCTTAGCAAGACACTCGCCATAACCACTGTCCAAACAATTAGCAGTCGGCTTACTCCAGCCTCGCGGACGAAGCCGCTTGTGGCAACAACTTCATTTGATTCAAGTACAAGTGTGTTGATAAAAAACAGTGCAGCTAAGAGAGTGAAGCGTCCTACTTCGTTGCGTTTTATTGGAATGAGTTTGCTCATTTTGTCCGCTCTGCGTTGAAGCTCAGTGTAAAATGTCTACTATGGTAAATCGTTACCATGAGGTTCCTTATAGATACTACCTATTCATTCTGACGATGGTAACCGAAGTTGTAGACAATAGCAGGATCACTTATCAACAGTGACATCACTTTGTTAGGTTACATTGTTGTATGGTTCGGTATAAATATGTGCACTTTTTATGTCGAATACTGTTGGCATTTTGGGTTCTAAAGTTAAAACAGCATAAATATTTGCCAAGGTTTTTAGAAGGGCTTGTTTCTCCAGTCGATACACTGTATCATACCAGCATAAGCTTTTGTGCGTATTAAACTTTCAATAATTATTGAAAGTTATGAATAAAATGGAAGTTAAATGGCTAGTAACGAGATTTACTCTATCTGGATTTTAGGCGATCAACTTTTGGCTAATCACTCGGCGCTTGAAGCAGCTGCGTCGGAAGTTGGCATACAACATTGCCGAGTTGCCTTAATACAGAGCACTTACAGTCTCAAACATCGGCCTTACCATAAACGTAAGCTAGTGCTCTTGTTGAGTGCTATGCGCCATTATCAAAGGCTTTTGGAGAGCAGAGGATTCGAGGTTGATTATATTAACGCGCCAAGTTTCCTGTCAGGACTCCAGAAGCACATAAGCGTTCACAACCCCAGCCGTCTTTTGACGATGGCATCCGCGGACTACAAAGTCCGTCAGTTCCAGCAGTCACTTCACACACACTTTGAGCTTGGGGTTCAAGTCGTAGAGAATAAACAGTTTCTAGTTGAGCAATTTAACCCCATCCCGGAACCAGAGCAGGACAAGCGCTATGTGATGGAATATTTCTACCGAGACATGCGTAAGCACTTCGACATTTTAATGACCCCAGAAGATGAGCCGGAGGGAGGCGAGTGGAACTTCGACAAGCTTAACCGAGAGCGCCTTCCCAAAGATGTCAACATTCCAGCACAGCCCATGTTTGAAATTGATGATATTACCCAAATGGTGATTGACGAGGTGGCGACGCATGGGTATGGCGTGGGGTCACTGGAAAAGTTCAACCTAGCAGTGACGCACGAGCAAGCACAACAAGCGCTTGACCTATTCATCGAAGAGCGGTTAGAGAACTTCGGCCCCTATGAAGATGCAATGGCTGAGCGTGATGCGACACTGTTTCACTCGGTGTTATCACCCTACCTTAACATCGGTTTACTCGAACCGCTCGCTGCAGTGAAGGCTGTCGAAAAGGCCTATTATGAAAATCGAGCGCCGATTAACTCCGTTGAAGGCTTCATTCGGCAAGTACTTGGGTGGCGTGAGTTTATGTACTGGCAGTACTGGCGTCAGATGCCTCAAATGATTGAAAAAAACCAATGGCAAGCCAACCGGCCTATGCCCGACATGTTCTGGAGTGGCGACACTAACATGCACTGCATCCAACAGGTGTACGAGCACGCGGACAAACTTGGCTACGCACACCACATCGAGCGCTTGATGATTGTGACCAATTACTGTACGTTGGCAGGCATTGATCCCCAAGCCGTCGTTGATTGGTTCAAGGCATATTTCATCGATGCGTATGATTGGGTGATGCAGCCAAATGTCGTTGGTATGGGGCTTAATGCAGATGGTGGCATTGTCGCCACAAAGCCATATATTTCATCAGCCAACTACATCAATAAGATGAGTGATTACTGTGGAAGTTGTGCGCTCAATCGTAAAGCGCGGACGGGTGAAGATGCTTGCCCATTTAATTTCCTTTACTGGAATTTCCTGATTGCCCATGAGGAAACGCTCAGGGAAAACCCGCGCTTAGGCCGCAACGTGCTTGGTCTGCGTCATCTCGATGAAGATGAACGTGTTGCGGTACAGGCTCAGGCAGCAGCTTACTTGGATAACCTTGCATACTATGAGACTGAGATAACAGTATGACGGAGCAGACGCAGAGTTACCGCAAGCCTCATCTTCCCGAAAAGGATTGTGTTGTGTGTGGTAGACCATTTACATGGCGCAAAAAATGGGCCAAAGACTGGGATAGCGTTAAGTATTGCAGCCAGCGCTGTCGCCGTAACAAAAATAATACTGAATATAAAGCGATGTTTGTGGGACAAAGTAACTGATGACTGAGATGCGTACCGAGTTTGTAGATCGCGATGATCTAATTGAATACCTTCGGCAAGAATTTCCACAGGCTGCTGAGCGTGATGACAACATCGCTGAAATACGCGGCGGGCGGCGCGCAGCTGAGAAACAACTTGAGGCTATTAAGCCTAAGCAGTATGCCAAAACGCGCAACTACGTTGATGGTGATGTTACGCGGCTGTCACCTTACATTCGGCATGGCGTATTAAGCGTCGCCGAAGTCCGTGATCATGCCTTGCAAGTCGTCAATGCTGATAACCAGGCAAAGAAGTTTATTAACGAACTTGGGTGGCATGACTATTACCAACGAGTGTACGAAACTCTTGGTGACAAAATCTGGGAAGACAGGGAAAACTGGAAAACTGGTTACGACGCTGGCGCTTACGTTGATGAGCTTCCACAAGATATCCGTAAAGCGCAGACTGGCATGAAGTGCATCGATGACTGGAGCACCGAACTTCGCGAAACAGGGTACCTACATAACCATATACGGATGTATTTTGCAGCCTACATCGTTCACTGGTGCAGGGTTAAGTGGCAAGCCGGAGCCCGCTGGTTCTTGGAGCACCTGCTCGATGGTGACCCAGCTAGTAACAATTTGTCTTGGCAATGGGTAGCCAGTACGTTTAGCCACAAACCATATGTTTTTAACCGGGAAAACTTGGAGAAGTACACAGGTGGAACACACTGTCGTGACTGCTCATTGTACGGCCGCTGTGATTTTGAAGGCAGCTACGATGCCATCAGCGCCAAGTTATTCCCGAATAAAGAATAGGAAAGAGGGGGATAGATGACAACAAACAGGATTGTGTGGGTTCATGGGGACTGCCTCAGGGTGTCAAACCCGGCACTTGAAGCCAACACCGGAGCACCAGCACTGTATGTATGGGATACGGCACTCTTGCAGGCTTACAACATTAGCTTGAAGCGTATTGCCTTTATGTATGAATGTCTTATCGAAATGCCCGTACACATTCGGCGTGGTGATGTCATTAGTGAGCTGGTTCGTTTTTCAGAAGAAAATGAGTCTCATCACATCGCAACAACACCGAGCCCGAGCCCACTCTTTAAGCAGTATTGTCGTGCGCTGGAGCAGCGCGGTTTTGAAGTCGAAATCTATGAAGAAGAAGCGTTTATCAACTATGACGGTCACATTGACCTGAAACGCTTTTCGCGTTATTGGCGCAAAGTTGAAAAGTACGCGTTCAACTAATTGATCAGCAAGCATTTTTTATTGTGATAGACAGAAAGCAAGGTGACAAGATGGCTATGGCTTATTCAGAGCAAAGTAGTGAAGTTCCTAACTTCGCAGATTTATTGGAAGACTACTATGACTTTGAGGAATTAGAGCGCGGCGATATTCGCGAAGCACAAATCATTCAAGTGACACCACACGAAATTGTGGTTGACCTCGGTGTCAAGCGCGATGGTATCGTGCCTGCCGCCGACATTGAGCGTCTAAACCCAAAGATGCTCAAGAACATCAAGCGTGGCGACACGATGATGGCGTATGTCCTAAACCCTAGCGACCGTGATGGTAATCTCATCGTATCGCTCAATCTGGGGCTTCAAGGTGCGGACTGGGATCGAGCTCACGAACTGCTCGAAACGCAAGAAACCGTTCAATGTACTGCTACGGGTTACAACAAGGGCGGCCTGCTTGTACAATTCAACCGCATTGAAGGTTTTATACCGATTTCGCATCTACTGACGGTGCCTCAAGGCTTACCAGATGCCGAACGCGATGCCGAGCTTGATAAATTGCTCGGTGAAGAAATTGACCTTAAGGTGGTTGAAGTCAACCAGAAACGCCGTCGCCTAATATTCTCACAACGAGAGGCCATGCGCGAATGGCGTGAAAAGCAAAAGACACGCTTACTCGAAGGCCTCTCCGTTGGAGATATTGTAACTGGTCGTATTACAGGTATCCGAGATTTCGGTGTTTTTGTAGATATTGGTGGCGCTGATGGCCTAATCCATGTTTCAGAATTGGCCTGGCACCGAGTGCCCCACCCATCGGATGTTGTCAGTCTTGGTCAAGAGATTGAAGTGTATATTCTTGAACTCGATCATGAAAAGCGTCGTATCGCACTTAGTTTGCGCCATACAAAGAAAGATCCGTGGGATGTCGTTCTCGAAAACTACGAGACGGGGCAGGTTGTTGAAGGTAACGTTAGTAACGTTGTGGACTTTGGTGCATTTGTTGTACTTGACGATGGCATTGAAGGTCTTCTGCACATCACTGAAATGGCAGATGGCACCCTAGAAGAGCCACATTCATATGTGAAGCGTGGAGATTGTGTCCGAATGACAGTCACAATGATCGAGCCGGAGCGCAAGCGTATTGGCTTCACACAGAAAGATATGGGCATTACAAACCCGATGAAGCAAGAGTCAGAGGCTGCGGCTGATTAAACCGCATACAAAGATTTGGAACAGGCGCTTTTGAAAGCGCCTGTTTTATTTTTCAAAGAAGTCGATCATACGCTTGACGGTATCTTGTCGTCGCAGGTTGCTAACATCATCGCGGCGCGGTCCAATCGGGTTGGTATCATTTTCATCGCGCATCTTTTGGGCTTGCCCTATTCCTTGAACTTCAGTCTGTTTAGCATCGCTTGCTTTACGAACAATGCTGCGAAATATTAGCAGCGCCTCTCCACTGAGAATAAAACCAACAATCATAGTGCCGGCTGCCAGTATGAGCCCAGTGACAATGGCGAATGGATGGCTCATTGCGTTGTTGCTAATTTACTGATGACATAGGCCGCACCCGGTCAGTGCCGCGGTCAATTTCCCATGGGTAGATGATCCAAGCGTCGGTAATGGCGGCGTAGAAATCTGGATGCGCTTTATTGAATAGAGAACGGTACGGATTGAAGTGCATCACGGCTGTGAATGCTTTCCCTCCCGCTGATTCGACACGACTGCGCACAGCGGTGCTGGTTCGCCCACTGCCCCAAACATCGTCAATAATCAGTGTGCGCTTATTTTTTAGCAGATCATGCTCGGGAAATTGCAAAAATTCAGGCCAAGCTGCTAGCTTTTCATCCCCTAACCCAATATCTGGAAAATCAACTGCTGCTGTCAGCACATTTTTAATGTCAAGCGCTTCGCAGAGCATCCCACCAGGAATGATGCCGCCGCGTGTTATAATCAAAACAGAATCGAAAGTTTGTTCCAACTTTAATTGGTCAAGGAGGACGACCATTAGTTCGTCAACATCGTCCCAAGTGAGTAGTTCGCGCCGAATGGGACCTTGAGGGTTCTGCATATCCACTCCTCGTATATCGCTAAGATGTTCGCATTATAGGGTCGGTGACTGTTTGTGTCAAAGGCTACTACAAAGTGAAAGGGCCGCCGTCCGGCAGCCCTTTTGTGAAGACACGCCTTTGTATGTGATTACGGCCCAGTAGGCCCTCCTGGCGCTGTGCTACCACCACCGCTAGGGGGATTACCACCGGGGCTGCCCACGCCATCACCGCTAGGGGGATTACCACCGCTACCGATGCCGTCACCTACACCGCCGTCAAGATCACGGCCTACGTCGGGTGCCGCATCAGGATCAAATTCAGGGTCTAAGCCGATGCCTTCATTCTCTAACAGTCCACCGTCTGGCAACGTTGCCTGCACGGTATCAATCTCCGCTGAAATTGCCGCAGCTTGACTGGCAGCCTCAGCGTAATCCGCGTTGATCTCTCTAAGCTCGTTAACAAGCTCTTCAGCCTGTTCGATGCCAGCTTCAGCTAGTTCTTCGTAATCCTCGGCAACCTCGACCAACTCATCGTAATTTTCGTTGAGTTCTTCTAACTCTTCTTCGATACCATCTAGGCTGTCAGCGATGTCCTCTGCGTAATCCGCATACACTTCAGCATAAGTATAATAAGCGTTAACTAAGTCTTGCGCCTCTTCGCGTGCTTCTTCAGCCGCTTCAATTTGCGCTTCGAGTTCCGCTGCCTCAATCGCATCAATAACACCATCCGCGATTGCTGCGGTTGTGGCTTGGTCAACTGCGGCACTCTGTAGCAAAGCAAGTGCAACTGCGGTCGATAGCTCGTTAGACAACTCCTCTTCTGTGACCTGTGTTACATTTACCGTCGTCTCCCGACCTGACTCAGCGATCACTTCTTCCACCGTCTTAGAGGTAACCTCATCCCGCTCGGCTTGTGCGACCTCCTCCGCAATGGCAGTCAAAGTGGCTTCAACGGCTAACGGAACTTCTGCCTCAACGGTAGCTGCCACCGCCGCTTCGATCAGCGCCTCCATAGCTTCTTCTTGATCACTACTTACAGCCTCTTCGTCCGTTTCACCTAAGTTAGCATCTTCCGGTTCTGCTGCTTCCTCTTCGACCGCAGGTGCGTCCGGCGCCTCATTGGCACCGCAACCGGCGGCCGTCAGAAACAAAAAGATGATCGTGCCTATCACTGGATACAATAATCTGGAACGTTTCATGGGTGTCCTCCTCGACTTTTGATGAGTCGTCTTTCATAAATATCAATGCTAACACTACCATATTTTTATCAATTCAGTATGAAGAAACTAAACTTAGAGTCATCTACTATGTGTCAGTTGACATGAAACACTGCGCGTTATTGACATCACTAAGGCTCAATGTTACACTCCGTGGCCGAAAATAAAAAAACTTGAAGGTTCTTATCGTGAGAGGTGGAGGGAACGGCCCTGTGAAGCCTCGGCAACCGGTAGTGACTGCTCGTTTGAGACCCGCAGCCTACAACGGTGCCAACTCCGGCAGAGATCAAGCTCTGAGAGATGAGAGTTGTTCATCTTTTGCGGACGCCTCAGAACCACGAGCGCGTTCGTTCTGTTTGTAGCCAACTCCTGCGGTCCCCTTTGAGTTTTGAATTCACAACCGTCTATCAAAAAGCGAAGGATAATTGACATGTCTGATAGAAATATCATCGTAACCGAAGCCACAGATATTGCTATTGAGAAAAAGCCCGTGGAGATTGTTGAAAGAAAAGGTATCGGGCACCCAGACAGCATCTGTGATGGTATTGCTGAACGTGTTTCGGTTGAATACACCAAATGGTGTGAGAAAAACTTAGGCGCACCGCTCCACCATAACTTTGATAAAGTGCAGCTTGTTGCTGGTGATGTCGATATCGCCTATGGCTCGGCTGAACTGCTGAAGCCAATCCGTATTCAAATCGCAGGGCGCGGAACCTCCGTCACCTCAGATGGTCGCAAAGTACCTATGGATGCTATTGCGATTGATGCCGCCAAGGCACACATCCGTGATACGATGAAGTATCTCGACCCCGATATCCACTGTGTCATTGATAGCTTTGCTGGCCATGGCTCAAGTGAACTTATGCACGCTGTCCACCAGATTACGGCTAATGATACCAGCTTTGGCTGTGCTCACTGGCCGATGTCTGGCTTGGAAAAATCAGTTTATGAAACATGTCAATATATCAATTACGAACTGTTGGACGAGTTCCCAATCGGTGAAGATGTGAAAGTGATGGGTGCGCGCTTTGGGGGCGAAATCGTTTTGACTTGCGCCATTCCATTTATTGCCCCGCAGATCGCGACGCCAGAAGAATACACGCGTATTAAGAAGAATGTTCATGCGGCTGTCGAAGCGTTTGCAAAGGGTATTGATGAGCGTGTCGCCCGCGTTGATGTTAATACCGCAGATGAAGATGGGACATCCAATGTTTACCTAACGCTGACCGGAACCAGCGCAGAGATGGGCGACGATGGGGCAGTGGGGCGTGGGAACCGCGTTACTGGGATTATCGCACCGTTCCGTGCAGCATCACTAGAAGCTGCCGCAGGCAAGAACCCAATCAGCCATGTTGGCAAACTCTACAATATACTGGCGCTTGAGGCTGCCAAAGACGTCATCGATCAGGTTGATAATGTGGCAGACTTGCAAATCTACATTCTGAGCCAGATTGGCAAACCGTTGGACTACCCACTGGTTGCGGCGGCTTCGGTCGTTCCGGCTAATGGAACACTTTCTGATGATACCAAGTCTGAAGTGATCCGCGTTATTGATCATCATTTAGGTGATATTGTCGAACTGCGTGGCAAGCTCAAGCGACAGGACGTGACGTTATACTAATAGTTGCTTTTATAATACATAGCCCGGCCTTACAATAAGTGTCGGGCTATTTTGTCTGAGTTACCTATAACCGACCGTTGTAAAAGTCTGTCAACGCTACGATGAAAATCCTCGCTGTTAGTGACAAAGTCGACTCTCGTATCCACTCTAATCGCATCCGAGATGACTATAACAATGTTGATCTCGTTATTGGGTGTGGTGATTTGCCATTTGCGTACCTTGAATTTATCACCACCATGCTGCGTGCAGATGTTGTATACGTTAACGGCAATCACGATGATCTACGCTACAAACCTGATGGTTCTATTGTTGACCGTGCTTATGGATGCGTCTTGCTTGAGGATCGGATCGTGAATATGGGGGGGTTACTGATTGCTGGGCTGGGTGGCTCCATGCGCTATAACCCCAATGGGTCAAACCAGTATTCTGAATTTGAAATGCGCCGGCGCATCATTCGGATGGTGCCACATCTAATTTATAACCGAACGGTGTATGGGCGTTATCTGGATATTTTTGTGACGCACTCGCCTCCGTTTAGTATCCATGATCAGGATGATTTGCCGCATACGGGCTTTCAGAATTTTCTTTGGTTTATGGATAGGTTTCGCCCAAAGCTGATGCTCCATGGGCATGTTCATATCTATCGTAATGATACGATTACTGAATCTTGGTATAACGAGACCCGTATTCTCAATGTTTATAACAAACGTATCATCGACTTTGATTTTGACTGGCAAGGTAGCCCGGAACTCAGTTACTAAGTGATACATGCTATTAATCACCGCTATACTTTTCTCGCCATGAAATCTATCTCACAACTATCATTTGCTCTGCTAGCCTGCGCTGCCATTGCCTGCAACCTGCCAGCAGCAGGACAACAAGCTGATGAGGAGCCTGCCGTTACAATTATTGTGCCGTCGGCAACTGCTGCTGAAACAACTGAGCCCATTGCCGAACAGCCAACACCTCTTGCGCCCGCCGATGAGCTAGCGACTGCGGCTGTATTGATAGAAATCCCACCTGACTGGACAGTATTCCAAAGTGATGCACTGTCATTGACAGTTGCTGTACCAAAGGGGTGGGAGGCGCAGCCAATTAACGCATCTAAGCTGGATATCAGTCAGAAAAATAATGATGCTTGGTTGGAAATCAATGAGGTTAATGCCAGTAATGCGGATGAATGGAGCCTAACATTTCAACCATCGACTGAGGCTGAGATTGTACTACAGCAATTGCTTGAGGCCCTACAGCAAGATGGCACATACGGCGAGCCAATATCTATTGGCACACGTTCCGGGAATGCTGCAGCAGTTGAGGGTGTAGATGATTTATTTACAACCGAAGTGCTGGTAGCTGTACTGGCCTTTGAACAACGCTGGCTGCTCGTGATAGGCCATGGCGCCGAGCCCGATAATTGGCCCGACCTCCTAACGACATATAACCAGATAATCGCCTCGATTGAAACGCTATAAACGGATCACTAACGACCAAAGTACTTCAAAAAGCGGTGGCCCTAAAATAAGTAAGCCGACTATCGCAGCGAAGATCGCGGCTAGCAGCACGGCTCCCGCCGCTGCATCTTTGCTGACTTTCGCCAATGGGTGGATTTCAGGGCTGGCAAGGTCAACAATCGCTTCAATTGATGTGTTAATGGCCTCACTAACCC
>CAYTPI010000013.1:42179-51679 GCA_964439625.1 uncultured Anaerolineae bacterium
ACTAACCCATACCCCCATCATAGCCAATACCAGGATAGTCCATTCTAACAAGCTGATCCGTAGCAGCAGCCCGAGCATCACGATGGCAGTTGTGATGCTCGCGTGAATCCAAGCATTTTCCTGCGTTTTTATGACGAAGAATACGCCTTCAAAGGCATAGCGGAAGCTATCAATACGGCTAAGGTTGCGAGGCCTGTCGGTTGTCTCTGGAGTCGTCATTACAAACCTGATTTTAAGACGTTGAGAGCAATCGACTCAAGCGCCCACATCTCCGCTTGCTCATCTGGCGTGCCATGGTCGAATCCAAGCAGATGCATCACGCCATGTACGGTGAGCCGCTGCAATTCGGATGAAACTGACTGCTGCCGTTGGTGGGCCTGAACTTCTGCAATTCGGTAGGCAATCACAATATCACCGAGGTAGGGTGGTTCATCTTCTTCAGTCTCATACAATTGGTCTTCCGCTGCAAATGTCAGGACATCAGTTGCTTTGTTGAGGTTGGCAAAGTCGCGGTTAAGTTGCTGAACGTGTTCCTCGGTTGTCACAATCACCGTTAATGATGCGGCTTCATCATATTGAGCAGCATCAAGCGCTGTAGTAGCAGCTTTTTGAATAGCAAGAACATCAACGACATACGTCTTGCCAATGCTCACAAAGATAAGATGGTCGCTAACGGTCATTAAACGGCTCGCCTGCGTGATAGATGCTGCCCTAGATCATGTCTTAGGGCATTTGGGGTGTGCTGCTGGGTTCTTCCGACGAAGTCTCGGTCGCCTCAGGCAGTTCGGCGACGTTGTCCTCTGCATCTGTGGTCTCACCAGCCGGGTATTTGATGCGCGGATGGTACATTCCTTGCAGAGTATAAACCAGTGTTTTTCTAATCTCTTGGATTTCACTGAGCGTTAGACCAGAGTCATCTAACTGACCTTTGTCAAGATTATCTTTGATAATATTGCTAACAATCTGCTCGATCTCTTCTTTGCTATCAGGTCGGTTGGCACGCGTTGCTGACTCACAACTATCTGACAGCATCAGAATAGCTGTCTCGCGGCTTTGGGGCTTTGGTCCTGGGTAATAGAATTGGCTCTCGTCTAACAGGTCACTGGTCTCGGCAACACGCTTCTTTGCCTGCATCAGGAAGAATGCCACTGGGCGCGTCCCATGGTGCTCCCGAATAAAGTCAACGATGACTTCAGGCAACCGGCGTTCTTGCGCCATCCGCACGCCTTCGTTCACGTGATCAATAATGATTTTAGCGCTGGCCTCAGCCGAGAGATTGGTATCCGTAGCCCGTTTGTTGTCAATTCGGTTTTCAATGAAAAAGCCGGGGTTATGCAGCTTTCCAATATCATGATACATTGTACCGGCCCGGGCCAGTAGAGCGTTAGCCCCTATCGCCTGACAGGCTGCTTCTGCCAGATTAGCCACCGCTAGCGTGTGATGATACGTGCCGATTGCTTCATGCTGCAACCGCTTCTGTAAAACATGATCAGGCCGCGTGAGGTCCATCAACTGAATACTGGTTGTGAGCGGAGAGATGTTCCCAATGATGAACAGAAGCACCAGTGCCAGCCCGACAGACACAAACCCATTGACAACGCTAAACACCAGCGGACGGGCAAATTCAGTCAGATCGAGGTCAAGTGGTAGTCTGAAGATGAGCAGCACCACTACACCTATTAATGAAGCAAAAATGCCAGACAAAAAGTATTGGTTCAAGCGTTGGCCTTGGCGCAGGCTGCCAGCGGCAAAAAGCCCCATTGCTGCGACGTAAGTCGCCATCTCTAAAGAGCGATCTGCATTAAGCCCGACAAAGCCTGCCAAGACAATGGCTGACAATGCAGCCATCCGCAGGCCCATCGTTGAGGCCAACACCAAAGCCAGAGTTGCTGCTGGGAACAGGTAAGCTATCTCGCCGCCATCATTGCGTACCATGGGCAGGGCTGCCAACACAAATAACAGAAACAATACCTCAAACAGAAACAATAGATTAGGCCGCTGCAGCCACTCAGATTTGTAAGCAACCAGAAATAGGCCAAACAACAGAGCGCCAATTGTACTGCTTAATAGGATGCTGACGGTTCGCTGCCAAGTAATTGCTGAATTACTAAGCCCAAGTGCACCGAGTGCTTCCAAGTCCAACGCTGTGATTGGATCACGGGCATCGATCACAGTTTCCCCTGGGAGGAAAGTCCGAGTTTGCTCTGGGACAGCGTTGAGTGCCGACTGTCGCGCTTCTTCCGTCGCCTCAACGTTGAGGGTGCTGTTTGCAACGATCAAATCCCCGCTGATGGCGAGTACTGGGCCGATCAACTCATCAGGTAAGGCGGCGCTGACCTGCAGGGGTAAAGCCCCAACGGCCTCTGTCTCTTGCCCTTCTTGGATTGGTTCACCCATGGCTTCTTCGACTAAGCGCGGCACTTCTTGTGCAATCAGGCCAAACTGCGCATCAGGCGAATTCAGGATCGTCACCATTGTTTCTTCAGGTATCGTCAACCCAATAATACCATTGATATAACGCTGCTTGAGTTCTGTTGAGGCAAAGGGGTCGGCGCGTACGTCGGTTAAAAACGTAATAATTTGCCCAGCCCGCCGCACTTGCTGACGGCCAATTCGAGCATCGGGGTTATCATAGATGTCCTCGACCTGTTCAAGTGCCTGCGCCTCGGCTCGCTCTGTGAGGATCTGACTAATGTAAGAGATCTGGCGTGACGCAACAATATCTTCCGTGATGATGTCATCGAGTTCTAGGTCGCGGTTTTGGCGTGCGTTTAACGATGGCAGCAGTTGAATGAACGTCAAGCCGGCGATGAAGAACAAGCCAAATGCGATTAAACGGAAGTTAATCCACACTTGTTGTAGCCGCTCTCTTAAGCTGATCTCAGCCATGGTGCCCCCTCAGATTACTAACGTCTGGCTAGTTGTTAAGAAGGCTCTTGACGACCTCACTGATTACCTTGCCGTCTGCCTGCCCTTGTAGTTTTTGGGTCAACGGGCCTATCACCCTACCCATGTCACGCATGCTTTTTGCGCCTACTGCTTCTATCTGTGCGCGGGCTTTTTCCTCGATCTCTTCGCGGGTCAGTTGCTTAGGCAAATATTCCTGTAGAATAACAATTTCTGCCGTTTCTTCTTCAACGATATCGTCGCGTCCAGCCCCCTTGGCTTCTTCGACCGAGTCTTGCCGCATCTTGATCATTTTCTGAATGACCTTATAAATCTCTGAGTCAGCCAGTTTTGCCGCCTCTTCAACGTTTTCCGCGTCAAGTGCTGCGTCAACCGCTGAATTATACGCCGTCATCGCTTTTTCATCTTGTTGATTAGATGGCTTCTGAACGGCATGTTTTTTTAACGCCTGCTTGATCAGGTCTTCTTTGTTGGACTGTTCGCTCTCACGCACACTTGAGATTACGCTGCGCAGCACCTTTCGCTTGGCAACATCTTTATCCCGCATGGCTTGTTTTAAATCTGCATTTAATTGATCGAGCACTGCCACAATCAAGCACTTTCTGTTTAAGCTTAGTTTCCCTCGTAGTATAAGTTCAACAGTCTGCCGTTAGCAACTGTATCTGGTCATTTTGGTGGAGCAGGCGCCAAAAACCAGCGCGGAAAGTAAAGTGACTGGTCCGTAGAGTCCGGTCACTTTGTATATCATGTTACGTGAGATTTATTCTGTGGGGAGATGTCTGTTTGGCTTTTCTATGCGCTTATCTTCGAGTTGTACCAGTCGCACCGACGAGCAACACGATAACGCTTCCAATGACCGCAATGATGAACGGCATGCCCACCCTTTCGGTGGTGTTTGTGGGGGGGCACGTTCCAACAATTACCAAAAGACGCTCAGAGTGAGTGCAGACGCGCTTCCGAATGCGTGGGTAGTCTTGAAAACTAAAGGGCTCGTACAAACGAGAAATAAATTGAACACAAATAACGTTCCTGCTAAACTCGCGCCCTCAGTTATCTACGAAACTACAGGTAGGCAAACTTTTGCGCCGTTTACATCAGGCTCTTCTTAATTGGTGGCCTGCCATGGTGCTTGCTGGCATTGTCGTTATCGTCGCAGCACCCTTTTGGAATGTGCCGCTCAACCGCGATCAGGGTGTCTATGCCACCTGCGCTGATTTGCTAAGCCAAGGGGGCGTACCATTTGTCAGTTGTTGGGATACAAAAGGGCCGCTGCTGCATTATGCTTACCTGTTTGCTTTTGCGATCTTCGGCCCGGCAGGGCGCAGCCCCTACGTCTTGAATACGCTCGTCATTGCTGCCACTACGATTGTGCTTGCTGCATTAACCACACGCCTCTTGTTTGACCGTCATCTTCCGACTTGGCTGGACTTACAGCAGACATCGTCCCTTTGGGTGGCCTATAGTGTCGGCTTAATTTATGGGTTGATGGTCGTTGCAGTTCGCTATGATATGAACGCCCAACCTGAGGGGTTTGCTAATCTATTTGCTGTAGCTGGTCTGCTGTCATTGATCATCGCTATGCGCCGTCCAGCGAGTAATTGTTTTTTCATCGCCGCTGGGGTGTTATTGGCATGTGCTGTGTTGTTTAAGTATGCGCTGATTCTGCCGTTTGGTGCTGCCGCGTTGGTGCTCTTGGTGACCGTTCCGATCAAAGAAAAGCAGCCCGCTTTCGCTCGGATGAGAGCATTCGGCATCGTATTTGTAACGTCTACATTAGTTTTATTGATCGGCGTATTGCTCCTAGTCGCCTCTGGCGCGCTTGACGTCGCAGTCACTCATGTCTATTTCTTGTTTCGCTATTTTCCAAACGCCCAGTTGAATCCGGTCGAGTTCGAACTTCGCTCACAGCCAGTCCGACAGACGTTGCAATATTTTGGTCGTGTGCCATTGTTATATGCCGTAGGTGCTGCCGGGCTCGTGTGGGCTATATTGCAAAAGCGCTGGTACGTGCTCTTTGTTGGTCTCTATCTACTGTCAGCGATTGCTCTCGTCTGGATTCAACAGCGCTTTACGCCATATCATTGGATAGCTGCACTACCTGCAATTGCTATTGCTGTGGGGCTCTTCCTACGAGAAAGTGTCGCCCAACCGCTGCCGCCACAGTCAAAACGTGTACTGCCAGCAGTTGCTATTGTTGCTGTGTTGACAAATGCTGCCTGGTTCTTTTACGTAGACCAATGGTTGATTGTGGGCCCCCGTTTAACTGGTCAACAAACAGAACAAGAATTCCATTTGAGGCAGGGCACATGGGACCAGATACAAGTAGCACAGTACATTACTGATCACACCGAGCCAGGCGATGGCCTCTGGGTGTGGGGGCACCATACGCCGATCTACCATCTTGCAGAGCGCTACCCGCCTACGCGCTTCATTTACAATGAACCTTTGCTAATGCGGATTCGTGGCGGGCACCCATACCGTGAGCAATGGCGCTCTGAGGCGCTAGAAGCAATCTATGAGAGCCCGCCTGAGTACATCTTATTAACAACCTTTGACCGCACTTTTTTTGACTTTCAGAATCCCGATGTCAGTTGGTCAGAGATTGAGGCTTACCGAGACTTCACAGATCGTTATTATATTCGTGAACTCACTATTGGACGTTTCAAGGTTTACCGTCTATCACCGTACTACAGCCGCCAACTTGATGCGCGCCTTCTGGATGCCGTCACACAGACGGACTTAGTCGCACAATTCCCAGACGCTGACGTGCTCAACCAAGTTGAGCCTAATATTCGCATTGAACCGTTCACTGTTTTTCCTGAACCTGCTTACGATACGATCTTGATGCACAGTGGTGGTGCACTAGCCTATAATCTCGAATTAAGTGACGGTATCAATTGTCTACGCTTTGATGCCACAATGTTCCCCGACAGTTGGGAGTGGGGCGTAGATGGTGCCAGCTTTGCGGTTGATGTAGAAGCTGGTGGTCAAACCCCCATCCGCGTCTTTGAGCGCTACATTTCCAACGCACCAGAAGATCAAGGTTGGTTCAGTGAGATTGTCGACCTCTCAGCATGGTCGGGTCAAAATATCCGATTGGTACTCTCAACAGGTCCTGGGCCAAATAACGACTTCACGGGTGATTGGGCGGGCTGGGGCCAACCGCGCATCGTGACACCACCAAATAACGTGCAGGCTTGTTCTGTGAATGCTGTATATGACCCGCGTTGACGAAAGGTTTACCCAAAAATGTATGATAATCTGACGCTCGTAACGGTACCATATCATCTCGGGGTTTTTGGAGATGGCATCGGTGCTGGGCCATTGGTGGTTGAAAAGGTCTGTGAAACGATCCCTGTGCGAACAGACGTCACGGGTAGTCAGATAGCAGATATCATTGCAGTAAACAGAGAACAGGCTTTGGTGCTTAGACGAGAACTGTCCGACACCAATAAGCGAATTGTTGTCGTAAGTGGTAATTGTAACGCTGTGCTTGGCACCCTCTGTGCACTGAATAATGCGGACACCGCTGTTATCTGGTTTGATGCTCACCCTGATCTCAACACACGAGATACGTCACAAACAGGTTACCTTGATGGTAAGCCATTGGCGGCAGCATTACAGATCGGTCTGCCGGAATTAGCCGTTGGAGTCGGCGCGCCAGCTCTTCGCCCCGATAAGCTTCTGCTTGTTAGTGCCCGTGATATTGACCCTGGAGAAGCGGCGGTCATTGCTGAGAATCACATTTCCGTGATCGACGTGCAGGCTAAACCGCGGTCACTTCAAACAGAGCTTGAACAACTCGTAGACTTAGCTGAACAAGCCTATGTGCATATTGACCTTGATGTCTTTGCCCCAGAACTGGTACCTGGTACGCCATATCAGGTGCCCGCTGGCCTCGATCTGGAGCATGTGTCGTTAGACTTGGAGCAAATCGTCCGAGTGATAGATATACCGATAGTTGGCATCACTTACTATGACCCCGCGCTTGACTCAGAAGAACAGACACTGGTTCATCTTATGAAATTGCTTGCTATCATTGATCATCTGCCACACGATTTGTGATTTATACGTATACTCATTAGCGGCATAATCTAACCGCTACTATTATTTCTAGCAGCATAGTTCGTATTATCAAGGAGAATGCAGCGATGGGTTTCTATATTAGACGGGCCATCACCATTGGCCCTTTTCGAATCAACTTATCAAAGTCTGGCATCGGTGTTTCTGTGGGTATGCGTGGCTTCCGACTTGGCACGGGGCCGCGCGGCAGTTACATCCACATGGGTCGTGACGGCATCTACTATCGCAAGTCTCTGCCTGGCTTTAAAGATGTTTTGATGCCAAATAAAGCAAGCGACGCAGATGAGGGTGAAGCGGAAGCAGCACCAGAATCTAATGTACCGGACGATATGACAGTTTATGAGAGTACCGATGTGCAGTTCATGCAAGACTCGTCTTCTGCGAAACTACTTGAGGAACTCCGTCAACAAAACAACAAAGTGACGCGCTGGCCGTATGTTGCTGGCTTCTCCTTGATCGCCGTCATTGCTGCCAGCATACTTCTGATCCCCATCGCGTTGATTGTCTGCCCAGTTGGTCTGTTAGTAGCGGCTGCCGTGACATTTATTGCCTATCAGCGCGACCAAGTAGAGAAGTCGGTTGTGCTCTTCTACGATCTCGATGAAGCCGCTGAAGCCGCATACAATAAGCTCTATCAAGGCTTTGGCGAACTATCGTCCAGTAACCAAATCTGGCATGTGCATGCTGTCGGCGATGTCGTCGCTGAGGAAGGTGAGAAGGAACAACCTGTTGCTAGTGCCGAATTACTCCGTACACCAATCCGCCCAGCGATGAAGTCACCGCCTTTTATCGAGACAAATATTGCTGTCCCAGCACTGCCTGTTGGTCGCCAGACGATTTACTTCTTCCCGGATCGTATTTTGATTTATGATGGCAAGAGCGTTGGCGCTATTCCTTACACGGATGTGCGCCTAAATGAATATGCCTTCACGGTGCTTGAAGATGGGCCTATTGCGCCCGACGCTGAAGTCGTCGGAGAGCAGTATAAGGCTATCAACAAGGATGGCACGCCAGATCAACGCTATGCTGATAACGTCAAACTGCCTGAACTGCGCTATGCCAAACTTCACCTGACAAGTAACACGGGTCTTAATGAGCTGTTAATCGCCTCAAAGCAGGGCATAAGCGCAGCAATTACCGCCGCGATTGAAGAACTTAGCCGCATCACTGTTGATGCTGAGATGAAGAAAAAGTAGCCTAGCTTGCCACAAACAATCATCAGTGTCTATGGGTCATCCAAGCCTCAACCGGATGACCCACTCTATAAACGTGGGGAATATATCGGACAATTGCTTGGACAGTCAGGTTACGCAGTCATGACTGGTGGCTATTATGGCGTTATGGAAGCCGTCAGCAAAGGGGCCTACGAGGCTGGTGGTCACACGATTGGTGTCACTGTTGCCAACTGGGAAGCGCGTGGTTTTCGCAGTAAACCCAACGACTATTTGCATGAACTAGTCGCCTGTCCTTCATTACAAGAACGATTGCTGTATTTGGTATCCGAGTGCAACGGTGCCATTGCTTTAGATGGTGGCATTGGCACCGTTAGTGAGGTGACGCTGCTCTGGTCATTTATTCAAACAGGTGAGGTCGCACCCAAGCCGCTGATCCTCGTCGGTGACTGGTGGCAGTCGTGGTACAACGTGACCAAGCAAGACGGGCAGTTCATTACGCAGCCGACCCTTGATATTGTGACAATTGTGCCGACCCCTACGGTTGCCATTGAATACCTAAGGCCTTTGCTTGATTAAACGAATCTATTTTGTGGGTCTTGCCGTGGCTTGTGTCGGTTGCTCATCCGTGCCATCTCAGACACCTGTTATTCCGACGCGTAACACCGTTGAAACGCGTCCAACTGTAGCACTTACCCCGACTCATAAATTTACTGCAACACCAACCCTTGAACCAACTAATACACCGCGCCCAACACCAGGACCCAGCCTCACTGATCTGCTAGCTACACCTCGGGCCGATTTTGAACAAGGCAATGCCGATACCATATCGTCACAGCTCGATGCTATCAGAGAGCGTTACCCGGAGAGCGCCTTACCATTTCTAATCGAGGCAGATATTGCGGCTGCGAACAAGCAACCGGCTATCCAAGAGCAGCGACTACTGGACGCTCTCACCGCTGACCCAGGAAGTTCTCTTGCTTATCTCACGCTTGTTGACTTCTACGCCGAAAATCGACCCATCGTCAACCCTGAGGAAGGCAGCACTGTTGCTGCTCTGCAGGCTTCGGCTGCAGCATATGCGCTTGGTGGCTATCCTGACGTCATCGAGATAACTTCAAACGCTCTGACCGCATCATCAAACACCGAAGGCTTAATAGTCGCCCGTGGCTTGGCCTACCTAAGCACGCAAAAGAATGATGAAGCCATTGCGGATTTTCGGCAGGCCGCTGCTATCGACTTCGATGATCCGCTTACGGTGTTGTGGTTTGGGCGAGCGTTGGCGGCTGCCGGTAAATTCCAAGAAGCTGCTGTTCAATTTGAGACTGCCGGGCGAGC
>CAYTPI010000013.1:51689-64575 GCA_964439625.1 uncultured Anaerolineae bacterium
CGAGCAGCGGCACAGCAGGGTGGGCCAATGGAGGTATACCAATATCTAGCTGTTGGCGAAGAGGTTGTCGCAGTTGCCCAGTTTGACGTTGAACAGGCCTACGATGACCTAGGTGAGCAAGTCTTTGAGGTCGGCAGTATCGACCCCTATATCCTAGCATACGCGCGCATTGATCTGCTGCTGCAGCAATATAATCTAGCGATATTTCGCCTTTTCGATCTCGTAGACTCCGGTTATATGCCAGCGCTCTACTATCTTGGTGTCGCTTATGTCGAAACAAGACAGGTCGAACAGGCTCGTGATGCCTTCGAACGCTACCTAAACGTTGAACCCTACGGGCCAAACGCTGAACAGGCGCGTGCAACCCTCCGCGATCTACCCTGACTAATCTGCTCCTACTGCACCCGATAGTACGTTACAGCTAAGTTTGGCGCATCCTAAAGACCAACTTTATCAACAAAATGCCCCTTTGCTTTCAGTTTCTGTTGTAATTCCAACAGCAAACGGTTTACCCTGCACACGTTGGCATGCTAACATTATCTATATTGGTAATAATACGCTGCGTAAATGCGTCAGTATTAAATGATAGGGTCATGTGACCCTGCTCTACAAGTGAGTTGAAAGGTAACACGCAAAATGTCTAAGCCAGTCCCAGTTACAGATGCTGCTTTTGAAACAGACGTCCTTGAGTCGGAAACACCCGTATTGGTGGACTTTTGGGCAGAGTGGTGTGGTCCATGCAAGATGATCGCCCCAATTGTCGATGAACTTGCTCAGGAATTTGAGGGTAAGCTCAAAGTTGCAAAGCTCGACGTTGACGAAAACCCAAATGCGATGCAGGCCTACGGCATCATGGGTATCCCGACTTTAATCCTCTTCAAGAATGGTGAGGATGTTGAGCGAATTGTTGGTATGACTTCAAAGGATCGCTTGACAAACGCGATTCAACCACATCTCTAGACATATAATCAGGGCTAGTTTATAAAGAGCCGCTCACACAAGAGTGGCTCTTTGTATTTTGTATCTTACGCATCGAACGATTGTTGGCGAACTGTAATGCGACCTCGGTTTGACATGTCTCATCTCCCCGTTAGAATCTCGCTGGTCATTTTGCTATAGGCACTCATTGCACAACTACGCTCATTCGGCTCAGTAATGGGCCTCAACTGGAGGATGCTTTACATGTCTGAATCACGACATTATATGATTACCGGCGGTGCCGGCTTTCTGGGGATTAACCTCGTCCGCTATCTTTTAGAACGCGGGCATCAGGTCTCAGTCCTTGATCTGCTTCCTTTCGACTATGCAGATTGCAAAGATCAAGTCGCGGCACACATTGGTGATATTCGAGATCGAGAAGTAGTTGATAAAGTGACTAAAGGCGCAGATATCGTTGTTCACACCGCTGCGGCTCTGCCCCTATACGCGCCTGAAGACATTTATACGACCGACATTGATGGTACCCGAAATGTACTCGAGGCCGCCCAAGCACATGGTGTAGAGCGGGTGATTCATATTTCTTCGACGGCCGTTTATGGCATTCCAGATCATCATCCACTTTATGAAGATGATCAACGGGTTGGGGTAGGCCCTTACGGTGAAGCCAAAGTGCAGGCAGAGGACATCTGCTTCGAATTTCAAGACAAAGGCATGTGTGTGCCGATCATCCGGCCCAAGTCTTTCATCGGGCCAGAACGCTTAGGCGTATTTGCTCTCTTCTATGATTGGGCCAAGGATGGTAAAAATTTTCCTGTCTTGGGAAGTGGCAATAACCTATACCAGTACCTTGACGTTGAAGACCTCTGCGCTGCGATTTATCTCTGTTGCACGCTCCCTTGTGAGACTGTCAACGATGTGTTCAACATTGGTGCAAAAGAGTTCGGCACGACCAAAGAAGATTTTCAAGCCGTCTTAGACCACGCCGGGTTTAACCGCCGTATTGTCCCAATTCCCGCAAAACCAGCGATTCTCGCCTTGCGTATCCTCGAAAGAATGGGCTTGTCTCCGCTATATAAATGGGTCTACGAAACCGTGGTTGAAGACTCTTTTGTTTCAATTGAGAAGGCCGAAAAGGTGCTGGGGTACAAGCCAAAATATTCTAATCAGGATGCCCTAATCCGTAACTACAAATGGTATTTGGATAACCTAGACACATTTGAGAATCAAAGTGGTGTTTCACACCGCGTCCCATGGAAGCAGGGTATTCTAAGAGTTGCGAAAGTATTCTTCTAGCCAATTAATTTGGCTGTAAAGGAGAATGTGATTCGACCACACCCCTTTTTGAAACTTCCAGGCAGACTTGGCGAAATAGCACCGCTGACTATAATTGTGAGCGACTTTCTACCGTACACTATAAGACACCCTAAAACAGTAATTGGTTCATAAAAGGAGCCTTGTAATTATGAAATTAGCTGCGCGTGTGGGTCTGCTTGTGCTGACTCTGGCGATGCTGTCGCCGGCGGCTCTGGTGACCGCACAAGAAGATCACGCCTGTACCTATGTTGTGCAAGCAGGGGACTCTGTTGCTGGTGTTGCCAGCCAGTTTAATTTGCAAATCTGGCAACTACAGGAAGAGAATCAAGAAACATACTATAATCTTTGGGACAATCAGATCAACGTTGGCTGGGTGCTCGACGTCTGTTACGGTGACAACATTGTACCTACCGAAGTACAACAACCAGACATAGCGCCACAAGCAACTGAGACGGTCGAAGAGGTATCTCCAACTATGGAGCCTACTGTTGATATACCAACATCCGTCGTGTCAGATGTGTCTGTTTTCCCCAACAATACTTTAAATGTTCGCAGTGGCCCGGGCGTGGATTTTGCATCCATTGGTACGGTTCAAAGCGGCGTTGAGTTACCTGTTGTTGCGCGTACTTCAGATAACGCATGGGTGCTTGTACAGTTTGCGGCGTCCCAAGAAGGGTGGATAGCCGCCTTCCTCACGTCGATTCGCGGTGACCTTTTCTCTGTCCCTGTTGTCGATGCAATTGAACCACCAACTACCGCGCCATCAGCCGCACCAGCCGGGCAGCTGCCAGCGCCGACAGGCTCATCTGCTTTTGAACTCGGCGGGCAGACTCAAGGTCTCGGCAACCCTGATGTAATGCGCTCTGCCGGTATGACGTGGGTGAAGTTTCAGCACAAATGGGGTCCTGGGGACGATCCAAATGATCTCGCTGGTGCCATTCAGAATGCACAGGCGCAAGGGTTTAAGGTTCTCTACAGTATTCCAGGTCAGCTTTACCCAACCAGCATTGACTTTGCCTCCTATACTCAGTTTGTGGGAGGCGTCGCGGCACTTGGGGTGGACGCAATCGAAGTTTGGAACGAACAAAACCTCGACCGTGAATGGCCTGCCGGGCAGATTAACCCGACCAGTTACGTCAATGATATGCTGGCACCCGCATACGGCGCTATCAAGGCTAATAACCCCAACACACTTGTGATTTCTGGGGCACCAGCACCAACCGGCGTTCACACTGTTTCAACTATTTGGGCCGATGACCTCTACATGAATGGCATGCGCGCAGCTATCGATCAGCGCGTAGTTAACGGTCTCTCTTACCCGCTGGACTGCGTTGGTATTCACTACAACGCAGGCGCGACATCACCTACTCAGGTAACCGGACACCCAGCAGCACCTAACGGTGGTCACTATTCTTGGTACTATCAACCCATGTTTGACGTGTACGCTAATGCCTTCCCTGATCGGCCTCTGTGCTACACAGAAATCGGATACCTCACAGGTGATGGCTTTGGTGATCTGCCACCCCTGTTTGCCTGGGCTGGTGCAACCAGCCTGGGGCAGCAAGCCCAGTGGTTGGGTGAAGCCGCTCAACTGGCCCGCGCTTCGGAACGTGTCCGGATGTTCATCGTATTCAATGTGGATTTCCGCGTTTATGGCGCTGATCCGCAGGGTGGCTACTCAATCTACCGTCCTGATGGGACTTGCCCATCCTGCGCGACTCTATTGCAAACCGTCCAATAGAAGAATCAACAAGGAGGCCTTCAAATTTTAGGTCTCCTTGACATCACTGTAGGGAACACTCTACACTAATCGAAAGCGATTAAACTGTCTTATTAGTACAAAGGAGCTACTATGGCAGGGAGCGAATTTCCCAATACAAATGACCTTGAGGTAGCCAACACATTCATCGCGTATGAGTTGGGTCACCATTGTACGAAGCAAACGCTGACGCTTGCATCAACTGACGGTGTCAACGTACATGCTAGCGGTGATATTTACTTTTCATACTTTTTCCACTATTTTAATAAAGCTCGCATCCTCATTGATAGCGGTGTAACGGGCACGGAGTTATTTGCCATTCTTGCAGCCAGTGATATCGATGTCCCTGGTGAACTCATCGGAGGTGGGCAGGGAAGCTATTTCGGTTAGTATAATTGCGCAGTATTGTCAATATCACAGAAAACGGGAACCATCTGACGGTTCCTGTTTGTGATGATTTTAGATACCGAGGTCTCCCTGCCAGCGTTTCGGCTTACGAGAACGTTCTATATCATCTTGCTCAATTTCTTTTTCTTTTTGCCTCTGCTCTGTGGCCTCTTCTTCACGAGCAATTTGCTTTTCAATACTTTCAGGCTTTGTGGTGGCAGTCTTAGCAGAGTTGATGTCGCTGAGTCTATCACCACGAGTAGCTTGAAGTTCCTTCTCGTTGACTGACTTGAACAGACCGTCCGTCTTCTCTTTACCTCCGGCGGATTGTTCTAAACCGTTTTTCTGGCCTTCTCCTTCTGACTGTTCATTCAACGATTGGCCTGGCTGTTGCTGTCGATCACGTTCAACTTGACCGTCGTTCCGCACGCCGTTTGATTGAAGCTGCTCAAGTGGTTCTTGCGCTAGTGTTTGTTCTCCGCGACCCTTGCTACTTTGGTGCTCTTCTCTCTCTTGCTGCTCAAGTTTAGGGTTCTGTGTTTCTATGTCTTCCGCTCGGCCTTGGGCATCTTGCATGCGTTGTTCGCGAGCCTGATCAGCCTCAGCCGCTTTCTGTGTTTGTTGGATTGCCTTCTCAATATCACTAAGGGTTGGCGTCTGTTCTTCAGGCTGTCGTTCGGCGCGTTGTTGTTTAACTTGTTGCTGCTCAGTCTGTTGCTGCTCAACTTTTTGTTGTTCCGCATTCTGCTGTTCAACTTTTGCCTGCGGGTTTTGCTGTTCAGCGGCCTTGTCTTGCTCTTGCTGAAGCTTGTCTTGCTCCGCACGCTGCTGTTCAAGCTGCTTATCTTGCTTAGCCTGCGTCTGTAACTGTTCTTTTTCCTGCGCTTGTACCGTTTTGTCATCCCGCGCCTGCGCTTGCTCGCTGCGTTGATCAGCTTGAACGGTCTGTTCTGTCTTCTCTTGTGCGTTGAGGGCCGTTTTACTCTGTGCAGCT
Organism: uncultured Anaerolineae bacterium; assembly: GCA_964439625.1. Taxonomy (GTDB): domain Bacteria; phylum Chloroflexota; class Anaerolineae; order Aggregatilineales; family UBA3940; genus CAYTPI01. The sequence continues at coordinate 57,083 of CAYTPI010000013.1, forward strand.
TGTGAAAGCTGCTGCTCCTGTGCACTTTGGTCTTGCTGTTGACCGCCTTGCAGGCCTTGTGGCCCCTTGTTTTTAAGCTCTTCGATCTTTGCTTGAGCTTTATCCTGAGTAGGTTGTGCCTGCTCTCTCTGAGGCTGTTGTTGCTCTGTTTGGCTCTTCGACTGTTCCTCGGTTTGCTGCTGAGCCTCGACGGTTTGTTCCTGTGCAACCTTGGCTTGCGGCTGGGCGCTGCGCTCTGTTTGGGCTTGCTGCTGTTCGGCTCGGGCTTTTAATTGTTGTGTTTCTTGTGTCTGCTGCTCTTGCTCTGGTTGGACGTTGCGTTCACTCCTAGCCTGCTCACCTTTAGCTTGAGAGCCCTGTGTCGGCGTGCCCTTGCCGGCAGCAGCATCTTTCTGAGGTTGTCCCTGTGCTGCTTGCGCAGATTGTTCCTGCGGGCCAACTTGCCCCTTTGGCCCAGAGGCTGTGCTTCCACTCGGAGTCGCTTGACCCTGTATTGCTTGGCCTGATTGTGCTTGACTGCCGGCTATCTGACCACTGTTAGTGGGTGTCGGGGTTGGGCTACTAGAGAAACTAGGGCCTTTAATGCTAGGTCCCTCGTCTCGCGTATCTAGCTTAATGTCGTCTATCTCGACCTTCGCTTGTAGATCATCTTCTAGTTTTACCCGTCCATCAACACGAGTTTCCTCTGCTACTCGTCGTGTTCGAGTTTCGCGGTCAACCTTTTCTATTTCCGCTTTTGTCAACGGATCACGTGAGCGTGTGTCGCGCTGCCCGCTGAACTTCAGTTCTTTCTGCTGCCCTTTTTCCGCATTTTCTCCGGTTGCATTGTCACCAGATCCACCTTGGCTTTGGTTGTCTGCATTGGCGGCAGTAGCGTTGTTATTATCGTTCCCTGACTTACCAGATGCGTTGGTAGTTCCTGCTTTTGCGTTTGAAGATGTGTTCGTGTTGTTAGACGTGTTTGCACTACTATTGTTTGTCGTAGTAGCTGCTGCATTGCTTGAGGCATTCACAGCAGTATTAGCCGCAGTATTATTGGTTGTGGTGTTACTTGTGGAGGCGCTTGTGCTGTCGCTACCACTTGTGGATTGATTATCAGTGCTACTAGCGTCCCTCTGGCGCCCGATGCTTCTACTTTGATCAGGGTTGGCAAGCTGTGACTTAAACACGGCATTACTGCTGCGCTCGGCAACATCGTTAAACTGTCTGAAGGTCGTTGCATCTAGTTGCTGCTCTCGACCCCGCTGCCGCATCCGTAATTCATCCGCAGCCCGAGCCTTATCCATGGCGGCTTGTTGTTCCGGTATCAGGCTCTTCGCCTGTGCGCGCTCAGAAGCTTGTTCAAAGTCCCGCGTGGGCTTGTCTTGCTCTTCACTTGAACGGTCATCCGCGCGTTCAGAGGTTTGCGTTTGGAATTCTTGCTCTGGAGTGGGGCTTGTTCTTTCCACATCATATGTTTCGAAGTCGACAGTGGTGGTCGAGAATTGCTGTTCACGGTCTTCCATTGGGCGCAGCGGTGACCGACCAAGGTTAGTGCTGTAACTGCGCATATCACCGTCAACGGCGTACATCATCAGGCGTTCGCCTGTACGCTGATCTTCGCGATCCATCCAGATCGACATTGTCTTGCTTTCACCAACAGCGGTTTCGTACTGAAGAAACTGTATGTCTTGATCCCCGCCGGGTGTCGTCATTGAATTGGTGACGCGTGTTACACCGTCTTCAAAAATGTCCTTCGGAAGTTCGATGAATCCTTCGCCTTGTACCGACTCCAACCCGTTGGAGTAGTAAGTGATTGTCAACCCATGGTCAACTAGGCTGCCGGCTTCTGGAATCTCTTCCCAATCAATACGCGCATGTAATTCAGCCATCAACCCGTTAAGTTCACTGTCCTCGTCGAGGTTGCCCTCTAATTCGCTTAGCAGTGAATTATAGAACCCTTCTGGTTCGTCATCATCCAAGTCGAGGCCATCGCCAATCAGGTCTTCATCGTAGTCGTCCTCTTCGTCGCCATCTTCGGAGAGGTCGCGCTCTTCGTCTTCGAGTGCCTGTTCTTCAAGCGCTTGTTCCTCGAGCTCTTGCTCGTCTAGCGCCTGTTCCTCAAGTTCTTGCTCGTCTACTTCCTCCGTACTATCTTCAGGGAACTGGAAGTTGAGGAGAGCCTCTGCAAAGCTTATTTCTGGGTCTTGGTCAATCTCATCAAACCCATCTATGCCTTGCATGGCTTCAGGGTCAAGCCTGCTGGTAAGTTCTGTTATCGCTGATTCGAAGCCGTTAATCTTGGCTTCAAACTCTTCGTCGGAGAAGTTGATCCACCCTTGCTCGAACCCTTCAACTTCTTCAGAAGATCGAAGAACGCTGCTAAGGTAAGCAAGAACGCCGCCCGGTTTTTCATCGCTTGCTTCGGCGTATTCGCCGAGTGATCGCTGAAAACGCCCAACCGCTGCTGCCAAGTCCTCATCATCGGGACGCTCCATCTCCGACTCATCAAAGATCAGATCTGGTTCTTCAAAGATGTCATCGTCGCCTTGACGCGTAGCGCGTGGCGTTGGGGAAGGGGGCAAGGGTGGCGCCTCATCGAAATGAGGGGCTGCCGCGTCTTCATCTACATCCTCAACGGTAGGTGGCGTGGTTGCTCCTGCTTCATTGGGAAGTGTGGCGAGTTCTTCTGAATCTAAAAAGTCTTCGTCGAAGAAATCGTCGTCATCAAGATCGTCGATATCGGGAAATTCGAAGTCGCTGTCTCGCATATGTTCGTACCTGTGACATTAGTTTTACATTCATATTGTAAGGCAATCTGCCATTGAATGAAATCTCTTTCTTGAAGGCAGCTTCTGACACGAGCGACATGAAATTTTTGCTAAAATTCGGCTAGTCCAATGTGTAAATGGCTTAACTTGTAGTACAATTGTAAAAACTGAAGTCGTTGCAATGTAGTTTTTGTCAAAGTTGCGAATGTAAAGTTCGAGGAGCAGTGCCGTGACATTAATCGACGCGGATAATTTGTGGGATAAGTTTGTTAAGTGGCTCGAATTCGAATTCAAAAAGTTTTTGAATGAAGAACAGGACCCTGAAGCTGTCCGAAAAGTACTTATCTCTATCAACTCAATGCTGATCGAAAAAGAAAAAATTCTCTATATTTGTGTGGAGAAAAAGCCTTTCATCAACTGGCTGCCTGACGCGCTAATTATTACGACGCGTCGCTGCATTCAGTATCAGCGTACACTGTTTGGGTTTAACCTGATTGAAGATAAGTGGCGTAAAATTGTTGAAGTTACCCTTGAAGAAGGTCTCTGGGGAAGCCGCGTACAAGTCATCAGCGGTAAGAAGCCAGGCCAACCAGGGTATATGCATTGGGACTGTAAATACTTACCAAAGAAACAAGCGCAGGAGCTTTATGCAGTTACCCGTGAAATGACATATCGTGGTCGCCGTAAGCAGCGTATGCGTACTTACCAAGAGAATATCTCTAAGGTGCCACATATCATGATTAACTCATCTGGTGGTATGTCCCATGACATCTTCGAGGGTCTTATTCCTCCGGATAAGGTGCCAGCCGTCGCCCGTGGGATGGGTTTTGTGGAATTGAGTGAAGCAATTGATGGTCGTGGTGGTCGCTCTGTTGTGCCAGATATTGACGAAGACACAATTCGCCAACTCGATGCAGAAATTCGCCTCGGCAAACAAAAGGCTGCTGCCCCAAAGGCGCATGCTCAAACGCAAGCGCAATCAGATTTCAACACCGATGATCTTCAAGAAATTGCGCCACCCAAATTCGCGCTTCCCAATCGTGGAGAAGATATAGAGAAGCAGCAGACTTCAGATCAACGACCAATAAGGACAGATCATGGCGCGTCGATGTATGTTGCAACGCCTTCTGCCAAGCAGCTTAACCAGCGTCAACAAGAGCGTATTGCACAAATTCGTGCTGAAGGGCGTGACCGCGTTGCGACAGCAAATGGTGGTACCACCGTATCCCAAAAGGCTGAGCAAGCCGTGCCACCGACCCCGGCGAAGCCCAAGCGTGATCCACTCGCAGAGTTGAAGAAGCTCAAGGATCAATTAAAGGCTGGCAAAATTACCGATGAAGAATACGAGAAGCGTAAGGCAGACGTGCTTAGTACGCTCTAGTTATTCTCCATCTGACGATATCACGCACAGGCCAGCAATTGCTGGCCTGTTCACTATACTTGACAGTAAACGTACAGCGCTGAAGGAGTTGTGAACCGCTATGCAGCAGCAACCCGAAGAATCTACACTCTTCCAAACGGATGAAGAAGCCCTGCTCGCTCAAGAACAGTTTGAAGAAAACTTGACCGACGAGGAGATGCAGGCATTCGAAGCGGAGTTCGAGGCTTATGAAGAAAAGCAACAGCAAAATGGGAATGGCCCCACACTAGCCAGTATTGCCGAGTTTAATCTGCCGACGCAAGAGGAGTTTAGCGCTGGTAATGTGCGTTTTATTCCAAAGTTTGCGCAGAAGATCTTCGGAAACGCGCTGTATGGGGAAGAGAATCAAAAGCGCATTCAGGACATCTTCATCCAGATTCGCCCCTTGTTAATTGATAAAGAGCGCATCCTGTACATCTGCGAACAACGGCGGCCAATTATTAACTTCCTGCCAGATGCGCTTATCTTAACCACGCGTCGAATGATCTATTACCGAAATAAGTTATTTGGATTTGCCCTTGAAGATGCTAAATGGACAGAAGTCCCGGTCTGCCAGATGTACGAAGATATTTGGGGAACGCATATTTTGTTCGCCCACAAAGACAAAATCACTTTTTACCCGGTGCGCTTTTTGCGCCGCACGTCTGGGCATGATGCTTACACCATTGGGACGGAGATGGGCTACCGTGCACGGCGTAAAGCGCGTATGTTCTACTATCGCACAATGATGTCTCAGGTCCCCCAAATTATGATCAACTCACATGGTACCTACGGCTCCGAAATATTCGACGGCCTGCTGCCGAAGTCAAAGGTGCCACTGGTTGCTCGCGGTAAAGGCTTTGTTGAGTTCAGCGAAATCCTTGATGGTGCCGATGGTCGAGGAAAACTACATAAAATAACCCGTGATGACGTGATTAAAATCCAAGAGATGGCGGCAGCGAAATCTGCGGAGTTGCAGCAGGAAGCGCATCAGCAGGTTAGTGAAGAGGTGTCACGCGCAAAGCCTGCTTCAGGCTCAAAGCGCATCCAGTACATAGATGAAGAACTGCTAGAAGAGGTCGAGCAGAAGGCCGAAAAGACAGCGCAACAAGTACAGAAAGAAAAGCTCAAAGCGGTGGCTGAACAAGGGTCTATCGTTGCAAAAGAGCAGCTCAAGTCGCTAACCGCTAGACAAGCGGCTGCCAAGTCCGCGCGCGACAGTCGTCGTGAAGCCATTCGGCTCGAACAGGAGATGCGTGACAAGCAGCGCAAAACCAATAAATAGGCGCCCAAACTAAATTCCAAGAAAAAAACCGCCTTAACAGCGGTCTTTTTCCGTTCAATTGATTATCTTCGTCAATCACAGTCCAGATACAATAAAAGGTGCAATGACGAGGGACACGATAGCCAACAGCTTCAGCAGAATATTTAATGATGGGCCGCTCGTATCCTTGAATGGATCACCAACTGTATCTCCGACCACTGCCGCTTTGTGTGCCTCTGACCCTTTACCGCCAAGGTACCCACGCTCTATATACTTCTTCGCATTGTCCCAAGCTCCACCTGCATTCGCCATCATCAGAGCCAGCATAAATGCTGTAATCAAAGAACCGAGCAAGACACCAACTAAGGTCTCTGCCCCTATAAACTGTTCCAGCACCGTATCGTTCCCAACACGCGCTAGAACGGCAATTATGATTGGAACAGCCACAGCCAGCACGCCAGGTAGTACCATTTCGCGGATCGCGCCGTCTGTACTGATAGCGACACAACGTTGGTAGTCAGGTTTCTGAGTACCGTCCATGATCCCAGGCATCTCGCGGAATTGGCGGCGCACTTCTTCAACCATGTCTTGTGCTGCTTCACTGACGGCTAGCATGGTAATAGCACTGAAGACGAAAGGGAGCATGGCGCCCAGCAGCAGCCCTGTGGTAAAACGGGCATCCAACACACTGAGGTTCTCAGTACCCGTGGCTGTAATGAACGCAGAGATAAGCGCCAAAGCAGTCATAACGGCACTCCCAATAGCAAAACCTTTACCGGTTGCGGCAGTCGTGTTGCCAAGGCTGTCCAGCGCGTCAGTTCGATCGCGGACTTCATCAGGTAGGTCACTCATCTCGGCGATACCACCTGCGTTGTCAGCTACGGGGCCATAGGCGTCAGTCGCTAGTGTAATACCCAGTGTTGACAGCATACCGACAGCTGCAATTGCTACGCCGTATAAACCAGTTGCCGCCACTGCGATCAGCGTAACCACGATCACAATCAGTGCAGGGGGCATCGTCGATTGCATGCCGACAGCTAACCCGCGAATAATGATGATACCAGGGCCACCTTCTGCACTATCCGATAGATTCTGGGTCGGCTTGTAGGAGTCTGATGTATAGAACTCAGTGAAATAGCCAATCGCCACACCACCAATAAGACCGGAGAGCGTAGCAATGATCGGGCCCCAGCCCAAACCAAGTCCCAACCCAAAGGCAATTATAGCGAGAGCGACAATGCCACTGGCTGAATAAGTGCCCAGTCTTAAGCTGCCGAGTAGGTCTTCCTGAGAAGCACCTTCTTTAGTGCGGACAAGGTAGGTGCTGCCAATCCCAATGATGACACCAGCCGCCGCCACCAACAGTGGGAAAGCCTGCCCTGCAACACCCAGCGGTTCATCACCGATGGCTCCACCAGCCAGAACGGCAAGCGTCATGGCTGCGATAATTGAACTAGCATAGCTCTCAAATAGGTCAGACCCCATACCAGCAACGTCACCAACGTTGTCACCGACATTGTCCGCGATTGTGGCGGGATTACGCGGGTCGTCTTCTGGAATGCCGGCTTCGGTCTTGCCAACTAAATCAGCACCGACATCAGCCGCCTTGGTATAAATACCACCCCCGACGCGGGCGAAAATAGCAATGGACGTGCCGCCAAAGCCAAAGCCTGCCAGTGCACTGACGACCAGACTTGGGTCTGTGATTAAGGTATTCAGAAGCACAAACAACAGACTAATTCCTAGTAGTGCTAGTGAAACGACCATCGTACCCATCACGGTACCGCTGGCAAACGCAACGCGTAGGCCACGATTCAAACTCTCTGAAGCAGCGGCGGTTGTCCGCACATTGGCCCGCACAGCGATGTACATGCCAACGTACCCTGCGAAACCTGACGCCAAGGCACCGACTACAAAAGCCAGAGCTGTCCATGGGCTCATTCCAGAATTCGGAATCAGGCTGAGAATGACCAGCAGCACCGTCACGACAGCTACTAGAATACTAACGTATCGATACTCTCTTGAGAGAAACGCCTGCGCACCTTCTTGAATAGCCGCAGCGATTTCCTTCATTTGATCA
>CAYTPI010000013.1:64585-73101 GCA_964439625.1 uncultured Anaerolineae bacterium
TTCGTCTTGCTTTAATACCCAACTGCGTTGAATCCAAGCGAAAATGATGCCGATAATACTGGCTCCCAGTGCGAGCCAGACGGCATTTGTTGTTAAAAATGTCATGTTTCCCCCTTGCTTAAGGATTAGTTAGTTATGTCAGCCGCCAATATGCTGACGGATTACTTTGATTCAAATTAACCATGTGCACTAACACACGACATCACAGATCGACACGCATATGATCGTATCGCTAGCCCGGAGGCCAGCCCATCTCACGCCCAGCCAGCAGGTGAAAATGCAAATAAAATACGGTTTGACCAATGCCTTCACCGTTATTCGTTACCAACCGATAATCCGTAATGCTCTGTTCCTCGGCAATCAGCTTTGCGGCATACATCAACTGACCGACTGCCTCAATGCTGTCTTTCGTCATATCGGAGATGTTTTCTATAAAGTGAGTCTTATGGATCAACAGAATATGGGTTGGTGCAACCGGGTTAATGTCGTTGAATGCGTACACATGTTCGTTTTCAAATACCTTGTCGGATGGAATATCACCTTTTAGGATTTTGTGGAAGATTGTGTCTTCGGGCATATTGGCCTCCTTGTTACGGCTCAGAGATAATCAAATTGTCAAAGCCAATCGTGGCAAGTGCGGGTGTTTCTTGTTCGCCGTCAAACCCAGCAAAACCCTGAGCACCCAGCCCGATGCGCCCTGATGAAAAGTCGTTGTTGACCCAAGTCTGGGTGATTTCCCCGCCAAGGCAAGGGGAGTCTGGGTCTAGAGCATTTTCCCAGAGAGGAAACACAGTCGGGTCTGGGTTGATGCACAGCGATACCAGCGTGTCATTAACGTAGAATTGAAACTGCTCACCAATAGCTGATACGCGAATGGTATTGACGCCCTCCGCCATGATCGACGGCTCGACACGAAACTCACTGACTGTTTCCAGTATGCCGTTACGGCTGGTCGTTAGCGCATAGAAGCCGTCTGATGAAATATCAAAGCGATTGTAGTTGCCCGTGTCCTGTAATCTGAATACGACGAAGATGCCATTATCGTCTGGCCCGGCGATTTTCTGGGTGTCTACCTGTAAAATAAAATCTTCAAACAGTAGGTTCAAATCCGAGAAGCCAGAGCGATCACCAAACGAATTGACATCGACTACAAGCTGCCCATCGGCGATGAACGTACGTAGTGTGCCGTCATTGATAATCGTCCAATCGTTGACGGCATCTTCCTCAAACGTCGTTTGGTATAAGATTCCCCCTTCAGCGACGGCACCAGGTAAGGGCGTCGGACCAGGTGTAAATGCTTGTTGGATATCAGGTGCAAAAAACCAGAGAGCCCCCGCGAGAATCAGGGCCACTGGTACCCCTACCACAGCATAAACCCAGCTTCGACGCTTGTTGGATGTTGCTACAGTTTTTTGATTTTCGGGCATAGTAAGAATGGATCGCTACTGGTGAGAATACAGCGATGGGCATTCTATCATGTCTGTTGGGGTTCATCAATGAACAACGACCAATTTCTTGTCAATCGCTGACGAATCCTCTCGAACCGCCGTCGTTAGTGAAATGCTGTACTGAACCCCATATACTCCGGATGTATAACGTAATCCTTTAGTGAACTAAGCAGACTAACATGCTATCTGAACAGACTATTGCACCTGCGACGTCTGATACAACATCGACTGACGATAAACAGAAGAAAGACTTCATTCGTCTTGAAGGGCTTTCGAAGAGCTTTCGAGAAGGTGATAAAGACCGCATTGTACTCAATGATGCATCGACGACCTTCGCCAAGGGTGAATTCACCGCAATTTTTGGTAAAAGTGGGTCTGGTAAAAGCACGATGCTTAACCTTATCAGCGGTATTGATGAAGTTGATGCCGGTAAAATTTGGCTGGGTGATATTGAGCTAACCGCACTCAGTGAGCGCGAGCGCACACTTGTGCGCCGCCAGAAGCTGGGATTTGTATTTCAGTTTTTCAATCTGATCCCAACGCTCACCGTATGGGAGAATATCGTGCTGCCGCTTGAACTCGGTGGCGCACTCGATGAAGCGGGTCGTGCCCGCGCAACAGAATTACTACAGACCATCGAATTGGGAGATCGTCATGACACGTATCCGGATCGCTTATCCGGTGGCGAACAGCAGCGGGTCTCGCTGGCTCGTGCCCTGATCCACGATCCAATTTTGCTATTAGCGGATGAACCAACAGGCAATCTGGATGAAGTCACAGGTGACCTTGTCCTAACTCTGCTCGACAAACTCACCCGCAAAGCGGGTAAGAACCTTGTCATGGTGACACACAACCCGGACATTGCCGATCTGGCGGATCGCGTCATCCAATTGCAAGATGGCAAGTTGGTAGGGTAGGCACATGGCAAGCGAACAAAATCCCCCATACTTTCCAGGAACCTTGCTCAACGTTGGTTATAAGTACCTACTGAGGCATCCGATCCAAACCGGGCTGATGATCATCGGCATTATGCTGGGTGTCGCTGTCTTCATTGCTATTGACCTTGCTAATGCCAGTGCCTCGCGTGCCTTTGACCTCAGCGTTGACTCAATTACAGGCAGAACCACTCACCAGATTGTGGCAGGGCCGGGCGGGGTTGATGAAGATCTATACCCTGAGATTGTCAACGCGCAATACGTTGATGCTGTTGCCCCGGTCATCACAGATTATGTCAACTCGCCTGAGATCGATGGCGGTCGTCCGCTGCAATTGCTCGGTATTGACCCTTTTGCCGAACCGCCGTTCCGCAATTACCTCGGTGAAGACAACGTCGGTTTGCCGATTGAGCAGTTGACCGCTTTCCTAACAGACCCCGGCGCAGTATTGATTTCAACGGACATTGCCGCCGATAATAACTTGGAAATCGGCGATACCATCACGTTGGAGATCAGTGGTCGTGAGTATGCAGCGACCATTGCTGGACTGCTCCAACCCTCTGACAGCCTCAGTGCCCGCACACTAAATGGTGTTATTCTGGCGGATATTGCCACTGCGCAAGAGATCACCAATACCTTCGGCACCATTGAACGTGTTGACTTGATTATTCCCGAAGAGCAGCGCGCAGATGTTGTCCCAGAGATTGAGGCGGCTCTCCCTGAAAGTGTCCGTCTCTCCCCGGCAGAAGCTCGCACGGGTAGTGTCGAAGAGATGACGGCAGCTTTCCGCGTCAACTTGTTAGCACTGAGTCTGTTGGCCTTAGTCGTTGGTATGTTTCTTATCTATAACACGATGACGTTCTCAGTTGTCCAGCGCCGCCGCCTGTTCGGTACGCTGCGCTCCATCGGTGTGACTCGGCGAGAAATCTTCTTGATGGTCGTCGGTGAGGCTTTGTTGGTTGGTGTTGTTGGATCATTACTTGGCATCGCGTTAGGCATTTTGTTGGGGCAAGGGGCCGTGCGCTTGGTCACTCAGACGATCAACGATTTGTTCTTCGTCGTGACTGTTCGGGGAGTTCAAATTCCGCCGCGGACGCTGCTGGTTGGTTCACTGTTAGGCATCCTGGCAACGATGGCATCTGCTGCCATCCCTGCCATTGAAGCTGCCTTGGTGCCACCGCGTGCCGCCCTGACCCGCTCAACACTCGAAAGCCGTGCAGGTGCCGCTGTCAAATGGACGTTTGCTGGTGGGGTGCTACTCAATGCGGCTGGCCTCGGTTTATTGCTCATACCATCACGCAGTTTGCCCTTAAGTTTCGCTGCGACTTTTATGGTAATCATTGGTTTTGCCTTACTCACCCCGATTGTCCTCGTCGGCTTGATGCGGGCTTTCAAGCCATTGACGACCGCATTACTAGGAATCTTAGGCCGGATGGCCCCGCGTGAGATCGAAGGCTCGCTCAGTAGAACATCGGTAGCTGTTGCCGCTTTGATGGTCGCAGTCTCTGTGACCATTGGCATCAGTTTAATGGTTGGCAGCTTCCGCCGTACGGTAATCGTCTGGCTGGAACAAACACTCGAAGGCGATGTCTACATGTCTGTAGCAGGCGGTACCGCTACTCGGCCCAGCACTGCGGTTGACCCCGAAGTGATTGATACCGTCACCGCTTGGCCCGGCGTTGACGTTGTCACGGCATCGCGCAGCGTCACGGTAGACTCAGAAGTTGGCCCGATTAATCTCGTCGCTGTCTCTAATCAGAGCTACGAGGAAGGGCGCATCTATTACTCGACCACAGTTCCCGAATCGCAGGTCTTTGAAGCCACGCGTGACGGAGCTGTCGCTGTTTCGGAGCCATTTGCCCGCCGCTTCGACAAGTGGGATGGCGACACGATCACCCTTGAGACGGACAATGCCGGGTCGCAGACGTTTGAGATCGTGGCTGTCTATTACGACTACGGTCAGTCTGCGGGTACCGTCGGCATGGCGCTGGAGGAATATCAACGCTTGTGGGATGATGATCGTTTGACAGCACTGGCCCTTTTCCTTGAAACCGGTGTCAGCCCAGACGATGTTGCCCAAGGTTTACAAGAGGAACTGGCTGGCGTCCAAGATTTACTCATTAGGCCCAACCTCGCCCTCCGTCAAGAAGTTCTGGTCGTGTTCGACCGTACCTTTGCCATCACGGGGGCGCTGAACATCCTCGCGACGATTGTCGCTTTCATTGGTGTTCTGTCATCTTTGCTCTCGCTTCAGTTAGAAAAGCGGCAGCAATTGGGCATTCTACGTTCCATCGGCCTGACTGTGCGTCAGTTATGGGGCCTCGTCTTGCTTGAAACAGGGCTGATGGGCCTTGTCGCTGGCATTATGGCGCTGCCGACTGGCTTCGTCCTCTCGCTGATCTTGATTTACATCATCAATCGGCGCTCATTCGGCTGGACGCTCCAACTGAACTTCTTGCCGGAACCCTTCATCCAAGCACTGCTGGTTGCGATCATTGCGGCGCTGCTTGCTGGCATCTATCCGGCTTGGCGCGTCAGTAAAATGGTGACAGCTAACGCCATTCGCTTTGAATAAACCAAATCAGCTAAATTATGAGACGGGCAGGGTCAGTAACCTGTCCGTAGAAGTCATGCTTCTTGAGCGTCTGTTCGTTAAAATATGGCTATGACTACAGTGATACTAACCCATGAACGAACCGACTTTGACGCCGCAGCATCTGTCTTGGCGATGTATAAGCTCGACCCGCAGGCCAAGCCTGTGCTCCCAGGGCGCATTCGCCAAGATGTTCAACAATTTCTGACACTCTACGGTGGGCAGCTCCCCTTTTTGCAGCATAAAGATATTCGCGGCCCCATTGCTCAGGTGATTGTCGTAGATACTCAAACGTTTAGCCGTGTCAAGGGGATCAAGAAAAACACACCTGTCACCATCTATGATCATCACGAACTTGAGCCAGATAACCCAGCGCATTGGGACGTTTCCATAGAAAAAATTGGAGCCAACGTCTCGTGGATTGTTGAGATGCTGCGCGAGGCTGATGTGAAGATTACATCGGTTGAGGCCACGTTGATGTTGCTCGGTATTTACACGGATACCGGCTCGCTTCAATATGGCAGCACGACGCCTCGTGACGTTTACGCTGCTGGTTGGTTGCTGGAACAGGGTGCTCTGCTTGACGTTGTCCGCAACTACCTTAATACCCCCTTTGATGAGAATCAGCGGCATCTCTACGATCAATTGCAGCATGCTGCTGGGATTGTGGTGGTTGGTGGCTATAACATCCTTTTCTCTGAGGCTGTTGCACAAGAAGATGGTATTGAGATGGCCCGCCTCGCCCAGCGCTTGAGTGAATTATATGATCCGGCAGCCGTCATAATTTTGGTACAGTTTTCCGGTCATGTGCAGTTGGTGGCCCGTAGCACTGTGGACGCCGTGAATGTCGATACTATCTGCGAGGACTTCGGCGGTGGGGGACACCCTCGCGCAGCGGCTGCACGTCTCACTGGCTATGATCTCAACCAAGCGTATGATCAGGTGCTCGCTGCGACACAAGAGCACATCACGCCGGCTTTGACCGTTGCTGACCTGATGAGCCATGGTGTTCGTACCTTCCCGCCTGATATTCGCGCCGATCAAGCCGCTGATTATATGAGTAGGCACGGCTATGAGGGTTACCCTGTCGTGAACGAGGGCGCCGTCGTTGGCCTCATCACGCGCCGTGAGGTGGATCGGGCCATTGGTCACCGGCTGCATGGTGTTTTCGTCGAGCAGTTGATGCGTGCGGGCAGCGTCAGTGTTACGCCTGAAAGTACATTAAACCAACTCCAAACCCTGATGGTGGACAGTGGCTGGGGGCAAATCCCAGTTCTAGATGAAAGCAACAAACTGATCGGCATCGTCACGCGTACTGACCTGATACGCCATATCGGGCGGGAAGCGCACCCTGCAAATGAGGTGCAGAACGTCATCAGTCAGCTAGAAGAGGCGCTACCACCAGTTGTCATTGATCTCATGCGTGAGGTTGGGCGTACTACCGACCAGCATAACTTCAACGTCTTTCTCGTCGGTGGTTTCGTGCGCGACCTGATGCTAGGTGTACCTAACCTTGACCTTGACTTCATCGTTGAGGGTGATGCAACCTTGCTGGCAGAAGATTTTAGCAACAAGTTTGGGGGCTATACTGAGGTTCACGAGCGTTTCGGCACGTTTAAGTGGCATACACACCACGACGTGTGGTCTCGTATCGCTGAAGTGCTCGGGTCAAAGATCGTTGCTGAGGAAATGCTGCCACTGCATGTTGATTTCGCTACCGCCCGCACCGAGTATTATGCGGAACCGAGCGCCTTGCCTGAAGTTGAACAGAGCAGCATTAAGCTAGACTTGCACCGCCGCGACTTCACCATCAACACGATGACCATTCGCCTTAATCCGCAGCATTTCGGTGAACTATACGATCCCTACGAGGGTATCAAAGACTTAAGTGAGCAGTCCATTCGGGTGCTGCACCCCCTAAGTTTCATCGATGATCCCACGCGCATGTTTCGTGCGGTGCGCTTTGCTCAACGGCTGAACTTCCGTATTGAGCCGCGCACGCTTTCTCTCTTACGCCTAGAAGCAGATGAAGTCAAACGGTTGACGGGTGATCGTATTCGCCATGAATTGGATTTAATGTTCAATGAAAAAGACCCGGAAAAGCACCTGCGTCGTCTTGCTTCGCTCGGCATTCTTGATGCCGTTCATCATGCGTTTGATGTCGATGATTGGACAGAAGCCGCCTTCAAAGCGGCTCGCCTTGCCCATGAGGCTGTCCGCTGGGATGAATTAGCTGATGTTAAGTTGGACTATGTGTATTACGGAATTTTGGTCTACCGGTTGTCACCCGATGTGGCTGAAGCTGTCTGTGACCGCTTAAATCTCGGGCGGCGGCACACCAATAACGTGCTCCAGGCACAAGTCGTCCGCACCGAAGCCGACACGTTATTGAAAGGTGTTGCCTCAGAGACAGTCGTTGTTTTAAACGACCTATCCGATACCTCACTATTGATCGGATGGGCCGCTACAATTGACCAAACAGTGCGCAGTCAAATTGAAGCGTTTGCCAAAACTCTGCGACATATTCAGCCAAATACAACAGGTGAGACGCTTAAATCACTTGGCTTGGAGCCGGGGCCACATTTCCGCGAGATTTTGCAGGGGCTGCGTACCGCTCGCTTGGATGGTCAAGTCACGACGGACGACGAAGAGATCGTCCTCCGCGATAAGCTGGTTGCTCGTTACGCTGGTCGGTAGGTGACAGTCAGAGTCGCACGCGCCAGAATGTGTCCGTCCATTGCTTTGATCACCTGTCGCTTAATGCTGCCCGGTGCAATCTGAAGCATGTTGTCAAGAGCATATACTGTAAATACGTAACGATGTTCGTCACCGGCTGGACAAGGGCCGTTGTATCCAAGCTTGCCAAAGCTATTTTGACCCTGTTTGGTGTCATGAGGAAGGTGGTCAGCAGGGGGGACATCCTCGAGAATACCGCTGCTTTCTAAGGGAATATTCCACATCACCCAATGGTCGAATGTTCCACTTGGCACGTCGATGTCTTCACACGTCAGTGTAAATGCCGCCGTCCCCTCCGGTGGGTGGAACCAGTCGAGGGGTGGAGAGATGTCACGCCCATCGCAGGTATACTTTTGGGGCAGGCTGTCACCCTCCTTAAATTCAGAACTTGTTAACGTAAATTTGAATTCCGTCATGCGTCTCGTGCTGCTTTGTAGGCTTCTAAGGTTGCCTCTCGTGCCTGCTTATGATCAACAATTGGAGCCGGGTAATCTTCTCCGATAACACACCTAACTTCTTGTTGAACGTCCTCAGGCATATTGCTGGGTTCGTGAATATATTTGTCTGGTACATGCTTGAGTTCGGGCACCCATTTCCGAATGTAAGTGCCGTCTGGGTCGTGCTTTTTTCCCTGTGAGATCGGGTTAAAGATCCGAAAGTAAGGTTGGGCATCGGTGCCCGTTCCAGCGGCCCACTGAGCCCTGATAGCGGTCCGGCCCTGGTAGCAGCCCAGCAGGTAGAGCCGGCAGGCGGCGGGCAGGCGCAGCCGGTCGGTCGCCGCGTGCACCCGCGCCAGCGTGTCGC
>CAYTPI010000013.1:73111-116997 GCA_964439625.1 uncultured Anaerolineae bacterium
GGCCCACTGCCAGCCGCCGTTATTGGAAGCCGCATCGCCGTCTATTAAATGCTGCATAAAAAACTGTTCACCCGCCTGCCAATTGATCAATAAGTCTTTAGTCAAGAAAGAGGCAACGACCATCCGGCAGCGGTTGTGCATCCAACCCAGTGTTATCATCTGGCGCATGGCTGCATCAACAATTGGGTAGCCCGTCTTACCTGCTTTCCATGCTGCTAGCAGGGTATCATCTTGATTCCATTCTAGGGAGTCATAAGCATTATTGTAGTTGCTCTGTCGCGCTTCTGGGAAAAAATAAAGAATGTGCGCGTAAAAATCGCGCCAGATGATTTCTTCTAGCCAGACTTCAGCATTCTCTCTATACGCTTTACTGCTCGTCTCACGGATCGCTGTGTAAGCAGCGGCAGCGACTTGTCTGGGTGAGATCATCCCAAAGCGAAAATATGGCGACAACTGCGATGTGCCGTCTAAATCGGGGCGATCTCGCAGATCATTATACGAGTATATTTTTGGTTTGTTGCCTTTGGTGAAGGCACTCAATCTATTCTGTGCTTCTACCTCAGAGGCCACAAAAGGCACAGTGTTGGGTAAAGATGGGTCTGCGGGCAGGTCAAGTGAGGCAATCGTTGCGGGCGTATTGAGCTCTGTTGGGGCTGGAAGCAGTTCATCTGTGCTGGTCTGCTTGAGCTTCTTCCATTTTTTCTTGAAGTAAGAATAGACTACATAGGGGTCGCCATCGCTCTTGCGGATAGTGCCCGGTGCATGAACCAATGTGCCTTCCATCAAGTAAAGAGGCAGTTGTTTGCGAACACGCTCGTCGCGTGTGCGCGCGTAAGGTGTGTATTCATCTGCTGCGTAAATTGCATTCGCCCCTGACTCTGCAATCAGGTTCTGTAATACTGAAACGGGATCGCCTCTCCGCACAATTAGTCGGCTGCCAATGTTCTGTAACGACTCGTCGAGTGCCCGTAAACCGTCCAGCATAAATGCGATGCGCTTTTCGCCGACCCAAGTTGAGTCCCATAGATTTGGGTCAAGTATGAAGAGCGGAATAATCTGCTCACCGTGCCTAAGAGCTGCTGTTAAAGATTGATTGTCACGCAAACGGAAATCACGACGTACCCACCAAATAGCTACTGTCATGAGCTATCCTCACTAAAGAAATACATGATCGTTTACACTTGAGGGTAGCGGGTAGGACGGAATATTTCCGCCAAGCGGCGCTGTGCGCTCGATCACAGCAAAAGCCTACTCAATCTCCGCTGTATTATGTGTCAAGTTATGGTGCCGACCAATCGCTTGGCGCTGGGCTGGTAGCATTGTAATATAACGCGTAATGCCTTTGATCTAATCGACTGTTTCCCTGTTCAAGCGCTGCCAAGCATAGATATACCGTTGAAAACGCTCGATATCTTCTTCCCTAACGGACTTGAGCCGACGCACATCTGAATTATGCGTTAGGTCTGCTAGTTTGATCGGTATTGCGTCACCGTTGGCTGCTATCCGCTCGATATAAGTTTGCCAATCTTCGCCGTCTCTGCGGGTCATTGCATCGACCATTTCAACGACGCGGTTCGTATAGCCCTTATCTTTTAGATCGTCGATGGTTAGGTCACTGTCTTCAACCACATCGTGCAGCACTGCCGCGATCCGATGTTCGTTATCTGTTTGCTGCATCATCACGGTCAGCGCGTGCAGAATATAGGGTAAGCCTGCTCGGTCGGTCTGCTCTGCGTGAACAGTTGTCGCTAGAATAATGGCATCATTAAGTGTAGGCATGCAGATAATTCCTAATTCTTGTTGAGCATTACTTGAGCCAGCCATCGAAAATAGAGGTTGATGATAACAAACTCATTATTAAATGGGCCAACCAGATAATCCCGCGGCGTTTTGTGGTTGTTGAACGGTTTAAGAATCAGCATCATCACTGGCATCAATCCCGTTATAATGCCGAACAGCTTGTTGTCTTGCCGACTGTTATCCATCTGATAAACGCTCTATGGCCCGCTCTGCTGCCGCGGCAAAGCCGCTTCCAGGTGCTGTTTCAATGACGTTAGTATAACGACGTGCTGCTTCTTCTATGTTTCCCTGGGCTTGATGGGCTTGACCGAGATAAAACTGTGCCCGCAGCGAACGAAAATCCAGCATGATTGCTAGCTCTAGCTGTTCAATGGCGTCAGGGTAGTCACCAACCAGAAATAAGGCCTGCCCCAAAGTAGCTTGCGCTTCCGCATTATCAGGGTAAGTTGTGGCTAGGTCGCGTGCAAGTGGCACCCCAACGGTTGCTACTTGAAAATTCTCATCCAAATAAAATTGTGCTAGTAAGATCTGAAATCTGGGGTCTTCTGGGGCCAGTCTCACTGATTCTCGTGCCCATGCTTCTGCCACGGTGAAGTTGCCCTCAGCGCTATAGGTGGTCGCAATTTCACTAACGATTGCCGGGTTGGTTGGGTCAAGGTCATAAGCCTGTCGAAATAGCGCCCGAGCGCCTAAAGGTTCACCCATTTCACGCCATGCTAAGCCAGCGATCACCAGCACTTCCGGCGAGTCGGGGGAGAGCGCCACTGCTTGCTGCACGCCTGCAAGGTCGGGGTTGCCCAATTGAAAATCTGTCAATGCGCGGTAGGCTAATGCTTGACTATATCTTGGGTTGATCAAGACAGCGCGGTTGAAAGCGGCGCGTGCAAGTTCTGGTTCGTTCAAAGCTAAGTAAAGTGTCCCTAATTGTTGGTAACCGATATCTGGTTCATAAGCGTCACGTTGTTGAACAAACGCTTGAATTGGCGACAGGATGCGCGCATAACTTGGATCAAGCGCAACTGTTTCAGCCAGTGTATTTTCTGCTTCAGGAGAAGCATTCAGAACTTCGACCAGTGCGAGCTCATAACGATAATCTACGTGAAGCGGATTATACATGTTAAGCGTCGATAGCACTGATTGAACACTTGACCAATCACCTTGCTTGATATAAGCATCTGTCAATGGTTCAAAGATAATAGCAGGGTCTACTGTACTGTCTTTCAGTACCTGCTGACGAGCATTCTCCCAGGCGTTGATTGCCGCGTCAGTTTCACCCCGGCTCGCGTAGAGTGTGCCGAGTTGCAGCCAAGCTTCCCAGGGTAAGGGAGCACGAGCTGCTACCTTCCGATACAGGTCTATTGCCCCCCCAGTCTCACCGCCTCGGGCATAGTCGCGGGCAAGTGCCAGTATAATCCGGTCGGCATATGGAGCATATTCTACCGCTTGTTTATATGCAATTAGCGTGATGTTGTCTGCCTGTTGTCGGATAAATAACCCGGACAATGCCTGCGGCAGAGCATGTGCGCCCAACAGCATAAAAGACAGCCCTGCGACGAAAATACGTGCAAGGCTTCCATCTGTGATTAACGTTTCAAAAAAACGTCTCATATCACAAGCTTAATCGTTAGCGTCCAAGCAAATCAATGATCGTGCGATGAATACCGGCAAAGTCAAATGGCTTGGGCATAAAATGTGCATCTAACTCGTCCAATTGGGATTCAGGCGGTGGCTGGTAGGCAGAGACAATTAAGATGGGGCGTTGCTCGCCATCGTCACGCAGGCGACCAGCGAGTTCTAAGCCCGTCATGCCCGGTAGGCGAATATCAAACACCAAAACATCCGCTGAAGCCATTGGTTCAACATTATTGATGATCTTGTCGTAGGCTTCCTCTGCACTGTCGTATATTGGGTCAACATGTATTCCGAAAAGATCTAATCCGCTCCGTAGCAGCTCAGCAATTGCTGGCTCATCTTCGACGTAAATGATATGGATAGAGTCATTCATTAGTTCTCTCGTTCTCCCGCTTCAGCGGTCTCCGAATATACAGGAATGGTGTAGTGGAAAGTGGTACCCTTCCCAACTTCACTCTCAACCCAAATAGCGCCTCCGTGAGCCTGAATTAAACTCTTGGTAATGTTCAGCCCTAAGCCCGTGCCTTGCGCCATGTCCTTGGCCCTCGATGTTCGGAAGAACTTAGTGAATAATTGATCAAGTTCTTGCTCGCTCATGCCAATCCCTGTATCGGCTACGGAATGATGAATGACGCGCCGTTTGTCACCAGTTTTTGGGTCAACCTCTACTTCAGCGCGGGCTGTAATCTTAATAATACCGCCTTCTGGGGTATACTTGTGTGCATTACTAATGAGGTTCGTGGCAACCTGTACCATTCGCGTTGGGTCTGCATAAATAGTCGGCAATTCATCTACGATGTCTATTTCAAGCGTTTGCTGTTTCTCTTCGATTTGGCTGTCGAGACCCCGCACCACTTCATTATAAACATTTTTAACATTGACTGAGCTATAGTCTATTCTCAAATCACCCGTTTCGATGCGTGCCGTATCAGCCAAGTCGGATACAAGGCGAGCCATTCGGTCAACGTTATTACGGATTGTGCCGAGAAATTGGGCTTGTAGATCACTGATATCACCAGCGTTTCCGCCCTTGAGTAGATCGGTATAGCCTTTGATGGACGTCATTGGAGTCTTGAGCTCGTGCGTAACAATCGAAATGAACTCCGTCTTAGATCGGTTCGCCATTTCGATTTCATCTACTAAGCGAGCGTTTTCAATAGCGACTGCGGCGTGCTCTGCCAAGCGCTGAATAAAATCAAAGTCAGATTGTTGAAGCAGATCGGGGATGTGTGTTTCGACGCTTAGTACACCAATTGGCCTGTTAACGCGCAGAATAGGCACGGTAATCTGCGCGACGCTTTTATTATTAGAAACCTGCACATAATCGGAATCAGTTGCTATCTCTGTGACAAACTCAGCTTTGCCATTCAAAAGAACCCGACCCGTAATACCTGCATCATCAAGTGGGATGATATTCTGTGGATAAGTTTGCAGATAAGTCTCCGTGTAACCTTGGAAAGCAATTGTCTCTACTGCATCACCTTCTGGGGTCAACATGTTGATTGCGCCAACAGTACAGCCGGTTGTGCGTAAGGCCCAGTCCAGCGTGATGTTGATGACACGCTCGAAGTTCAGGGTGCGGTTGAGTTCACGATCAATACGCTGCAAGTTTTGTAGTTCATCAACACGGGCTGTAAGGGCAGCATCGGTTGCTTCGTATAACCTTGCATTTTCGATTGCAACCGCAGCCTGAGAAGCAAATGTTGTCAAAAGAGCAGCATCTTCGTCGGTGTACTGTAAACCATCTTTTCTATTGAGAACTTCTAGCACGCCGATGCTCTTATCCTGAATAACCATTGGCACGGCTAGCAAGCTCTCTGTCTTGAACATTGTCGACTCTTCGATGTCACGAAATACTCGGTTATCTGTTGAAGCGTTATTACTGATAACCGGACGCTGCTCATCGGCGGCTCGCCCAACGATCCCCGTACTGGGGGGCAGGCGAGTGCCTACCAGGTCTTCAGCACCACCCCCTTCAACTACCTTAAACACCAGCTCGCCAGTGCTTTCATCCACGAGGAAAAGTGTCCCCGCTTCAGCGTTCAAAATATTCACGGCGCTGCGTAAAATACGTAGCAGTAGGTTTTCTAAGTCCAGAGTAGAAGACATTTCTTGGCTTACCAAGTTCAGCGAGGCCAATTGGCGCGCACGCTCTTCTGTCTCGCGGAAGAGGCGCGCCTTGTCAAGAGCTGTGGCTGCTTGGTCTGCAATGCGCCAAAAGACCTTCAACTGCTCATCTGTGAAGATCACTCCTTGGGTGGAACTGGCGACAACCATCGCACCCAGCACTCGATTTCCCGCATTCAGCGGTACACCCATCCAGGCATAGTGCTTATTCTCAAGCGGGTTGATGTTACGTTGGCTCGTCTCACGAACGTAGTCGTTGGTTCGAATAGGACGACCTGTCCGGATGACTTCACCGGCTAAACCTTGGTTGGCAGGCCACCCAAGGCCTTCTCGTTCGGGGTAACGCTCATCACCTTCCAAGAAGAAGGCATATTCCAGCATTTCCGTTGTGTCGTTATACATGACGATGTAGAAGTTGGTTGCATCTACTAGTTTGCTGGTCTGCGTATAGATCAGCTCCAGCAGAACGTCTGGCCCAGTCGTGAAGTTAACGGCTTGGGATACTTGGCTCAAAACGTCCAACTCACGCACACGACGTTGTAAGTCACTGATGACCTGCGCACGCTCAACGGCTAGCGACGCTTGATCGGCTAAGGCTTGGATGAAGCGCAATTCTTCAATACCAAAGGCATTCCCTGAGCGTTTGTATCCAACGGCAACCCAGCCTGCCAACCCTTCTTGACCTTGTAGCGGGGCCATAACCGGCGTTCGGAGAACTGCCAACCGTGAATGGTCTTCCACCATTTCTGCGGGTAGGGGTTTGTTGAACTCAAGGAAAATAACATCACGGGCTTTGCTGAGGGCATTCACCAGACCACTTTCTTGTTCGAAACGGATGTCTGTCTCTGGCCGCGTGCCTTCACCTGCAGCAATAAAGTCTCCCGTTAGAGCATCGCGAAGAAAAACGTAAGTGTGTGTGGGTACTAACACTTCACGCAGTTGTTGCTTCAACAAGCGTACAATCTCTCCGAGCCCACTAGAGTCAGTTAGCGCATTACGAAATGTCGTCAGACGATTGTTATACTCAGAGCGCGATTGGAAAAATAGGGCATCAATTGTGTTTTGTAAACGCCGCCGGATTGGGTCAAAGATGACGACTAATAAGAAGGTTAGAAGACCGACAGCGATAGGGTTGGTTGCTGACATCGCATTGAGTGAGAGTGCCAACAGAATTTGGTTGACCCCCACGACAAATAAAGCGTAGCCTATAATCACAGTTGTCCCCATGATCCCGTATGTTGCAGCAAAGCTCACCAACCGACCTGTATCGAGCACATTGTATTGCAGAATGGTGTATGCCATCACAACTGGGAAGACGAGTAATGCAATCAGATTCCATTGAGTTGGGATGGTAACGAGGCCGAAATTTGACAAGAAAAACGGTATAGCTGAGGCTGCCGCCGCCACTAGCACCATCCGGCTTTGCTCTTTAATACTTGGTGACGGAGCAAACACCGCTCGTACAAGCATCGATGCAATAAAAATAACAATGCCTGCGATGGCTGGAATACGCATCAGACGCCATCCAAAGACGATTGACTCTCTGGCTGAGGACGTAATCGCAATTTGCCCAATGATCAGGATGGTCAGTACGGGCACAAGCAACCACCAACGTCTTTCAGGATGATCCGCGACCAGCTTCGTGTCATTCGGGTAGAATAATCCGAGCGCCGCGAGTGACCAGCCGACGAATGTGTAACTACCTGACCATAACCGGGTGAAGGTGTGTGTTGTCCATAGGTCAAATGTTGTCACGCTGATGATCGCAATGAAGCAAGTTGTGGTCAGGAAGAGCCGTCCCATTAAGCGTTCGCGTCGGTTGCGGTAAACCCAAAGCCCTAAGCCAAGATATACCAAGCCTATTAGATAAGGGATAATGAAATTCGTGATAACGTCGAGGGCTGGCAGGCGGATAAGTTCAATGGTGACGTCTCGAATCGCACCATCAGCACTGACGAGTGTGAGTGTTACCTCATCACCAACGGGGTAATCGTTAGCCAACACCCTATACAGTTCTTGGGTGTTGCCGGTTGCTTGCCCATTGACTGCTGTTACTCGGTCACCGGTCTCTACACCAGCTTCTAACAGCGGCCACTCGTTGCCGAAGAGCGACCGGTTCTCCGCCATAATAATGCCAGGCGGCTCAATAAAAGCACCGATAAATGGCGTTTGCAGCCAGACAACACCTCGGAAAAGTACCGCGATCAGTGTCACTGTGGTCATGATGAGCA
This sequence comes from uncultured Anaerolineae bacterium, assembly GCA_964439625.1. Classification (GTDB taxonomy): domain Bacteria; phylum Chloroflexota; class Anaerolineae; order Aggregatilineales; family UBA3940; genus CAYTPI01. The sequence goes on from CAYTPI010000013.1 coordinate 80,902, forward strand.
GAAATGCTAGAAATATTCGTCCTATTTGATCACTCAGTTGGCGACGTCGCACTTTTTGCCGCAGAGATTTTTGTGCTGGTGAGGCAATGGCGCTCATAACAATCCTTATATCCGGCTACAATCTGACCTATATCGTGTATTGTAGCACGCTCGATTCCTCTTTAGTGTACCCATTTTACCTATCTTAACGACAGGTGAAGTTAATAGTTCGTTTGAAGGAAGATCATTAGAAGCCAAAGATTCTTGTACGTTTCCTTGACAGGCCAAAATTAAGCGCGCTAAGATCACAAAAAAGTCTTGTTAGCACTCTATGCAGCAGAGTGCTAATCTGTGATTTTTCTGGAGAAAATGCAGCCTGACGAGGTGCAGATAAAGGACTATGGTCTTCGATAACCAACTAACAAAACGGCAGGAGATGCTACTGGGACTGATCGTTCATGAATATGTAAGTGTGCCGGTACCGGTCAGTTCCAAGCAGCTTGTTAATTCATATGAAGTCAATGTCTCCTCGGCAACGGTTCGCAATGATATGGCTATCCTCGAAGAACTTGGGCTCATCAAGTCGCCGCATACGTCAGCGGGAAGAGTGCCAACTGAATCGGGTTATCGGTATTTTGTTCAACGCATCATTCGCGATACAAACCTGTCCCATACTGAGCAGCGTACCATTCAGCATCAGTTTCATCAGGCCAACCTTGATGTTGAAAAGCTGTTGCGGCTGGCAGCTTCCGTGCTAGCTAGCACCGTCCGGTCTGCTTCCTTAGTGACATCTCCTGTGCTAGGCCAGGCCTTACTGAAGCATATTGAACTCATTCAAACACATGGGCGCGCCGTGCTGATGGTCCTGGTTATCGAAGGTGGCACAGTTCGGCAGCAAATGCTGACTTTTAGCGAGCCAATTTCTCAGGAAATTCTCACGCGCATGGCTGCGGATATTAACCAGCAGTGCAGCGGAAAAAACGCGGATGAAATTGAAGCGTGGGGACGGATGCAAAAGGCTGCTGAAAACGAAGTTGTCGAGCTCATTGTCGATCTGCTGCTGCGAGCTGGGTCGCGTAGCAGACTTGTCATTCACGATGGCTTGGTCAATATTCTCGATCCGCAAATTATGGCTGAGCAGATGATGTTGCCCAGCCATCTTGAGGTTGATGAAGTTATCAAAGTGCTTGACGAGGTTGATAGTCAAGGTGCACGTCAGGCATTGCATCTGCTAGAAGAACATAGCCTGTTGGAAGAAATTGTCTCAGAAGTGCTCTCGCCAGAGGTTGACAGTGTCCACGTTATGATTGCAGGGGAAGGGCGCTGGGCAGAGCTTAACCAAACCAGCCTTGTGCTGTCACGCTACGGTGTTTCTGGCCTGGCGACTGGTGCAGTTGGTGTATTGGGCCCGGTACGTCTGCGTTACGGGCGCGCCATATCGACGGTGCGTTACGTGGCTGGCTTAATGAGTGAACTTATGGTGGAAATTTACGGAACGGGTAATCCGTCCAACGATGATCAAACGAGAAATATGGCATAAAAAATCTGTCAAAAATCGTTAAGGGCTGTCGTTATCTTACACGCTTCTTATGGGTGCTGGGTACTCTCTATCCGCACCAAAGCGGTGGTTTGTTCTGTCACTATCAGAGTGTGTAAATGCTGGTCGTCAAACAAACCGAAATTTAAGAATTTGATTCAAGCTCTGAGTGCACATTCGCTATGAAGGAGAAGAAGATTTGAAACAAGATGACACCAACCAGATAGAGGCCGAGGCAGAAGATCTGCAAGCTGAGGCTGATGTATCGAACACAGACGTCACCGATGATGAGGCCATGACTACGCTCGACCCTGAGTCTGCTGAAGCAAAGTTGCTGGCGGCTGAGGCAAAAGTTGCCGAATATTTGGATGGTTGGCAGCGTTCTCGTGCGGAACTCGAAAATTATAAGAAGCGTGTTCTGCGAGACAAAGAAAACTGGCGTGCAGAAATCCTTGGGGAGGTTTTCAACAAGGTGCTGCTCGCCTTCGATGACTTTGACTTAGCAATGCAGAATTTGCCTGAAAAGCTTGAACAGGAAGACTGGGTCACCGGTATCCACAAAGTACATAAGAAATTTCAGCAACAGCTTGAGCAGCTTGATATTGCCGAGGTGCCTGGGGAAGGTGAAGCGTTTGACCCCACTATTCACGAAGCTGTGATGCGTGCGCAAAGTGAAGACTATGAAGCTGGAACAATCATTGAGGTTTTGCGCAAAGGCTATGCGGTTGACGGTCGTGTCATTCGGCCTGCATTGGTCAAAGTAGCTGAGTAACAAAACTATTAGGTTACAAGTTTATCCTGCTTAAATCGAATAACATAGCATATTTAAGATCTACCAAATACAGGAGTAGAAATAATTATGGGAAAAATCATTGGAATTGACCTTGGTACGACAAACTCCGTTGTAGCCGTAATGGAAGGTGGAGAGCCAACCATTATTCCATCCGAGGAAGGCGGACGGCTGTTCCCTTCGGTCGTCGCAATTGACAAAAATGATCAGTTGCTGGTCGGTCAAGTGGCTCGCCGTCAAGCGGTTGTCAACAGTGATAATACAGTTTTCTCCGTGAAGCGCTTCATGGGTCGTAAATTCGACGATACAGACGTGAAGAAGACACTTGATCTCGTACCATACGAGGTTAAGAAGGCCAAAAATGGTGACATCCGTGTTGTGATGGGTGGCAAGGAGCATTCACCGCCAGAGATTAGCGCCATGATTTTACAGAAAATCAAGCGCGATGCGGAGGCTTACCTAGGTGAGCCAGTCATTGAGGCTGTAATTACCGTCCCAGCATACTTTAACGATAGTCAAAGACAGGCGACCAAGGATGCGGGGCGGATTGCGGGCTTAGAAGTCAAACGCATCATTAATGAGCCAACGGCTTCATCATTGGCGTATGGCTTAGATAAGAAACAAGATCAAACAATTGCCGTTTATGACCTCGGTGGTGGTACCTTTGACATTAGTGTTCTAGAAGTCGGCGATGGTGTCTTTGAAGTCAAAGCCACAAACGGCGATACACTGTTAGGTGGTGATGACTTCGACCAGCGCATCATTGACTGGATTGCTGATGAGTTCAAGCGTGAAAACGGCATCGATTTGCGGGGCGACAAAGCCGCCCTGCAGCGTCTCAAGGAAGCTGCCGAGAATGCCAAGAAGGAACTCTCTAGTAAGCAGACAACGAACATCAACCTTCCTTACATTACAGCCGACGCCAGCGGCCCGAAGTTCCTCGATATGGACCTAACTCGCTCCAAGTTCGAGCAGCTCACCAACGATCTGGTTGAACGCAGCATTGAGCCAATGAAGAAGGCACTGGCGGATGCCAATATGCAACCATCTGATATCGATGAAGTGGTTCTTGTTGGTGGTAGTACGCGAATGCCGCAGGTTCAAGAAGCTGTTAAGAAATACTTTGGTAAAGAGCCAAACCGGTCTGTGAACCCTGATGAGGTGGTCGCGCTGGGTGCTGCCATCCAAGCTGGCGTTCTTGCAGGTGATGTTAAAGACATTCTGTTGTTAGACGTTACGCCTCTAACTTTAAGCGTGGAAACACTCGGCGGTGTCGCAACGCCCCTGATTGAGCGGAATACGACTATTCCAAAGTCTGCTAGTCAGATTTTTAGCACGGCGGCTGACAACCAGACGAAGGTCGAAATTCATGTTGTCCAGGGCGAACGTTCAATGGCCGCCGATAATAAGTCATTGGGACGTTTCATTCTAGATGGTATTCCACCGGCACCACGGAACATGCCGCAAATTGAAGTAACCTTTGATATTGATGCCAACGGTATCCTAAACGTAACTGCACAGGATAAAGCAACAGGTCGTCAACAGCAGATTACAATTCAGCCCTCCGGTGGTCTTGCTGAAAACGAGATTCAGCAGATGATTGAAGATGCAAAGGCACACGAAGCCGAAGACCAAGCTCGTAAGGCTCGCCAAGAGGTGTTCAACCAAGCTGATACGGCAATCTGGTCAGCAGAGAAGATGCTTCGCGATCAGGAAGAACTGCTGACTGAAGAAGACGTGGAACGCATCGAGGCTGAAATTGCCAATGTGCGCCAAGTCGTAGAGAGTGAGGATATCGACGCTGTTAAAGCCGCTACTGACCAAATCACCCAAGTGATGATGAGTATCGGGGAGCGCATGTATGCGCAAGCTCAGCCCGCAGGAGAAACTGCTGCACCAGGCCCCGGCTTTGACCAAGAATCCGACACTGACGGTGATGATGGTACTGAAGAAGATGTCGTCGAAGGGGAAGTTGTTGACTAATCATGTGCGGTCAACACAATAACCTGTAGGTTTAGATGGCTAAGGGGTGGCACGGTTGTGCTGCCCCTGTTTGACGTGTCAAATGCTCCAGCAACAAGCTTCCAGTTGAAGAAGGGATAACGACGCACCTATGGCAGCAAAGCGTGACTACTATGAAGTGCTTGGTATACAAAAAAGTGCTTCAGAAGCAGAGATAAAGAAGGCCTTTCGCCGCCTTGCTCGAGAATACCACCCTGATGTGAGTGAACATCCAAACGCCGCTGAGCGGTTCAAAGAAATCAACGAAGCCTATGCTGTGCTGAGTGATCAAGAAAAGCGGGCAGCCTATGATCGCTTCGGGCACCAAGCATTTCAGGGTTCTGGCGGGGTGGATCCGTTTGCAGGGATGGCCGACCTTGGTGATATTTTCGCTGAAATCTTTGGTGGGGGTTTCAGACAACGTGGAGGGGGACGCCAAGCACCGCGTCGTGGTCAAGACTTAGTCTACCGTCTAACCATTGATTTCGAAGAAGCGATCTTCGGTGCCCAGAAAGATATTTCTTACCAGCAGACGATTATCTGCCCTACGTGTGAGGGGCGACGGGCTGCCTCCGGTACCGAAACCATCACCTGTACAACCTGTAATGGCAGCGGTGAAGAGCGCGTTGTTCGCAATACGTTCCTTGGGCAAATGGTGAACATTACGACGTGCTCAACCTGTCGCGGTACTGGCAAGCTGGTACCAACCCCATGCCCGGAATGTAATGCCAAAGGCCAAGTGCGCCATACGCGTGAACTGACTGTCAATATTCCGGCAGGTGTTGATACGGGTACCCAAATTCGTATCTCTGGTGAAGGTGAAATCGGTGCAAACAACGGTCAGCCAGGTAGTTTGTTGATTGCGGTAACGGTTCGTGATCACGAATTTTTCCGGCGTAACCAGAATGATCTGCTCATTAAAGTGCAGCTCAACGTTGCGCAGGCGGCCTTAGGCCATCGTGTTGATGTCCCCGTGCTCACAGAAGAGGGTGAGCGTACCGAGCTACTAGATATTCCTAGCGGCACCCAAACTGGTGAAATTTTCACTATAAAAGGCAGAGGGGTTCCTCGTCTACGACGCGACGGGACGCATGATGGCGCAGGAAACCTTGAAGTTATGATCGAAGTCGCCGTCCCTTATGCCCTTACTGATGAACAGCGCGATCTGTTTGAACGCCTTGGTGAAACACTGGGTGAGCCGATTATTCCACCTGCTAATGAGCGCGGCTTCTTCGACAAGGTTATCGGCTGGCTGGGTGGGTAATAGAACATTGGGACAGTGGCTGGAAATTTCACTAACTGTTACCCCGGAAGGTGCTGAAGCGGTAGCAGATGTGTTGCGGCGTTATGTGCACCAAGGTATTTCGATTGAACGTGCCTTTTCTGGTGATATTTGGCCTGAGGATGTCACCCCTTTACCTAATGAAATGTTACTAGTTCGTGCTTATATTCCAGTTGACTCACAGACAGAATCAACGCGCCGGCAGGTCGAGCAAGGTCTTTACTATCTCTCCCGCATTGATGCTTCAATTCCCGAGCCGACATTCACCACCGTCGAAGATGAAAACTGGGCCACCGCTTGGAAGGCACATTATCAGCCAGTGCGCATCGGGCAGCGGATTGTGATCAAACCCGCATGGGTAGATATTGAGCCTGTACCGGATGATGTTGTCATTGAACTGGACCCCGGTATGGCATTTGGCACAGGTACTCATCCAACCACCCAGATGTGCTTGCAAGCCTGCGAAGAACTCACACGGTCTGGGTTTGATGTGCTCGATCTTGGGTCGGGGTCTGGTATTCTCGGTATTGCGGCGCTCAAGTTCGGCGCGGCGACATTGTATGCCTGTGATGTCGATGAGTTGGCGGTTCAAGCAACGGGAGAAAATGCGGAACGTAATGACGTAGCAGGGCCGCATGTTAGCATCCATAAAGGATCACTTGCTGAAGTCATCCAAACTAGGCAAACCTTCGACTTGGCACTCGCCAACTTGACCGCCAAAATCATCCACAGCATTTTACCGTCGGACTTTGCCAGTGTTCTCAAGCCGAATGGGTCTTTCGTATTCTCCGGCATTATTGATGTGCAGGCTGATAATGTCATCGCTGAACTGAAGCAGCAAGGCTTGGTGTTAACTGAGGCCCGGTATACTGGCGATTGGGTCATGCTACACATGCAGCGCCCTGTTGCTGGAGCTTAATGCCATGTCCGAGCGAACACCGATGCGCCCGAATCGCTCACTACGAGAGCCTGCTGCCGACGACAAACTAGAGGCAATGCTTGCTGAATTGGCTATATCTCCTCCAGGCCCGGTTGAATTTGTATTGGTCAGCGAGTGGGCGGCAAAGCATGTCTGGCGCATCGATGTCTCTGGTCAACCGTGGGCGTATATCCGCTATTTGTTGGGGTCAGGCGAGCAGTTCCCCGAACGGTGGCGTCATATGCGCCTCGGGGTCGATTTACACCAAGCACATGTCGGCCCGCGCATTCTGGGTTATTCACCTGAAAGCAATGAACTAGAGGGCCGTGCTGTGATGGTTGAGGCGTCTCTGGAGGATATCTCACGAGAGGCGTTAATTGACCGAGCTGACGAAGTGATTGCCCTTTTTGCACGTTTGCATAGCACCATTCCTCTGCATTCGGCACTCTCTCGTGATCTGACGGATGCTGATGTCGAGGGGCTTCGACCCATGCAAACACTCTTCGCTGAAACCCGTGAACGCTGGTTCGAGGCCGTTGTAGAACGCTGGTTGTCGATTGGCCTCACAGAAATCAGTGAACTGTCAGAATTGGTCGGTGGCCTCTTTAATATTCTGGCAACACTCCGCAGTGAGCGTGACGCGCTGCAGATCGTCGTACCCGCACATAATGATCCTAATTTTGGTAACTTCAAGGTGAACCGCCAGGGTGCCCTTCGCTTGATTGACTTTGAAGGCTTGGCCTTGAGTAATCCCGTCGCCGATCTGGGTATGTTCTTCGCATACTACATTGATGATGTTGACGAACGGTATCAATTATTACAAGGCTATCCACTTGCGGAGGCAGATATGATCCTGGCCCGGATGGATGTTTGGGTGCCATTGAAGTACCTAAGTATTGCTGCGCACTGGGCTGCCCGCCTAACCAGAGCAGAGAGTGAAGATGATTGGATCTTCGCTGTTGAGTCAATAGAGCAATGGCTCAACGGTGCTGCTGAGATGTTGTTTAAAGTTGGCATCTCAGATTCCTTCTTTGACACGCTGGCACACATCACGGAGTCATTACTTGAACGCTGGCCATTTGATGCGGCTGAGTATAACCCACCAGCGAACTGACTCGTCACTTGTTGGAAGCACGCTATTCTTCGTTATACTTGCATCGTCGTATCTCCTATAAGCTGGAAAGTTCAACGAGACGATGATATCTGATAAAAAGGGCCGCATCCTAACCGGTGACCGACCAACAGGCAAGCTGCACCTCGGTCATTATGTAGGGACGCTGCAAAATCGTATTCGTCTACAAGACGAGTATGATGTATTCCTATTAGTGGCAGACTACCATTCCCTGACAACACACCCTGAGAAATCTGATGTGGAGCGCACACGTGAAAACGCGCTCAACGTGGTGATGGATGGCTATGCCGCTGGTATCGACCCAGAGAAAGTGACGTGGTACGTCCAGTCCGATGTGCCTGAGACGGCTGAACTAACCCTACTATTTTCTATGCTGACGACTGTGCCGCGTCTGCAGCGTGTCCCAACGTTGAAAGAAGTCATGCAGGGGCTGAGTATTGAGCAACCTTCTGCTGGTTTGTTGAATTATCCTGTGCTCCAAGCTGCTGACATTTTGATTGTCAAAGGGGAACTTGTCCCGGTTGGCAAAGACCAAGCCTCACACATTGAAGTAACTCGTGAGATTGCACGTCGTTTCAATGACCGCTTTGGTGCGGAGGTTTTCCCAGAACCTGAACCCCTGATCCGCGATGATATACCGACTCTTGTTGGCACTGATGGTAAAGCCAAAATGAGTAAAAGCCTGGGCAACGCGATCATGCTCAGTGATACGCCGGAGGATGTCACCAAAAAGGTGATGAGTATGTATACAGACCCTAATCGCATACATAAAACAGACCCCGGTACGGTTGAGGGCAATCCTTTATTTATCTATCACGATCTTTTTAACCCAGATACAGAACAAGTTGAAGAATTTAAGGATCGGTATCGCAAAGGTCAAATTGGTGACGTTGAGTGTAAGCGAGTACTTGCCGAAAAGCTGAATGCTTTCCTTGACCCTATGCGCGCACGTCGTCGTTTTCTCGAAGAACGCCCAGACGACCTAATCGATATTTTGCGGGAAGGGGCCAAACGTGCTCGTCCTATCGCGCAGGAAACGGTTATCCAGGCGCGTGAAGCGATGGGCCTTACTAGCTTAATCGTCGATCACGTCGCCAACCTCTACCACAAGTAATAAATCGGTGGGTGCTTCACGCAGGTACCCACTTATTTTCACTCTTTGAGAAAACCCCTTGCAAAATAATCGAACCAGCCACCCCATTGCATTGAGTCGCCCATTTATGCTGTCCGCAGGTATGTTGATTCTTTTAGTGGGAGTCTATCTTCGCAGTGCTAATCTGATGGGGCTACCGTTGTTTATCGATGAAATTTTCCACCTAAACCGAGCACACGCCATTGCTCAGGGTACTTTGTTCGCCGGGCTTGAGCATGATAAGTGGCTTTATACCATCATGCTGGGTGGGTTGTTTCGCCCCCTCGGCCCTGAAGGGCCATTCATCGCCCGCTACCTGACGGTTCTATTTAGCGCGATAACCATCGCCACATGTGTTGCCTTAGCAACAGCTCTGCTGAACCGCTTTGCTGGGGTGCTGGCTGGGATCATTTACGCTTTTATCCCGATGGCAATCTTCATCGAGCGGCAGGCCTTGGTCGATGGCACATTGGCGGCGTTTAGCACGCTGAGCCTGTTGGTGACAGTGTATCTGGTGCGCAAGCCGCGCGTGTGGTGGGGTGTGTTTTTGGCTTTTCTCTTGACGGCTGCCTACCTGACGAAAGGTACTGGTTTTCCTTTTTTAATCATGCCAGTTTTCGGGGTGCTGTTGTTGTCTCAGTCTCGCTCGCATGCGATCAGAAGTGGGGGCATCGTTATCGTGGCAGTCGCGCTCGCTTATGTTACTAAATCGATTATCTGGGAAATTGCCTTACGGCAGGAAGTAGCATTTGAAGGTGTGCTTGACACACATAACGTCACTAGTGCTGCTCTGGGAGATTTGTCTCGCCTGTTGGAATTTAGTTACATAACCTCACGGCTGGCTCCTTATGTCGATATCCTTGTTACCTACACAGGCTGGCTGTTTATTTTTCTGGCATTGAGTGCTTTCGTCTGGCTGGTTCGTCGGCAGAAAGTCGGTGCAATTCTCTTTATGCTAATTCCGTCAATTGCGCTTGGGTTGGCAACCTCTTTGGCAGATTCGCCCAGCCTTTCTAACCGGGTGGAGGTGCGCTACCTGACCCCAACGGTTGCCCCTCTGGTGGTCTTAACGGCGCTTGCAGTCACACTAGCCATCGGTCAATTTGCACGGCGTATGCAGGGCTATCTTGCTGTTGGTGTGCTGCTTGCCTTGTTGATACCGTATCTTTCACTGAACCATGCGCTAATCGTCGATACGCTTTCAGCACCCCTGCGCCCTGAAGACCAGCAAGCTTATCGCGATGCAGCATTAGAAGCCAAGCGCCAAGTTTCCATGACAATAATGCAGCGCGAAACATTAGGGACGCCGCTTCAGGTCGTTGGGCCGTTCGACTGCTGCCAACCGTACATGGGCCCACGCTGGGCCGACTATACAACACTCACGCTTGATGACCGAACACTATCAAATCAGTTGCGGGCATGGGTATCAGCCGGTGAAACAGTCTACCTCGTTGAAAATACCGCCTTTTTTGTCCTACCAGAGCATCAATTAGGTGTCAAACTCGAGCTAATTCGAGAAGCGCCAATGCCGCTTGGTCAATTGAATCTTTATCAAGTGACGGGTGTTGGGGTCTCTGACCAGGAAGCATCAGCTTTGTATCAGTTTGTTTCGCCACAACCTGGTCAACTGCCAGAAGACGAGGCTGAACTGCTCGCCGCACTATCTCAAAGGGAAGGTTCGATTTGGATTCATCCCAGTCATTATGAAGAATTGCTTTCGAACGGAGTAGATAGGCCAACGGCAACCATCGAGCTGCCTACTTGGCCAGCCAACCGGACGGATGCACAAGCTGCCATCGATGCTCTTGAGACACAGCCCCCATTTACTCAAATAGATGTTGTTCAGGTTGACCCCGCCCTGACAGATATGGATCGTCAATTGCAACTGGCTCTTGACGAGTCCCTGTATCAACTGGATCGTCGCCAAATCGGCTTATTTCAACTGACGCGCTATTCTACTGGAGCAAATGACCTGATCGTCCAGGCCCTCGGTATAGTGTTTGAGGAAGCCATTACTCTTGAGCAGGTAGCATGGGCCCGGGAGGAAGTCGTTCTGGTCGGTTATTTGATCTGGAGTACGTCTCAGCCAATCGACGATTCGTTTGTGATTTTTGTCCATGTTCTCAACGAGGCGGGTGAATTAGTAGCCCAGCGAGATGCTGTTCCAGGTAACGGTTTATTCCCCACGACCTCTTGGAATACCGAATTTCCCATCGCTGATCGTTTTGCCATCCAACTCCCTGAGCCGCTGCCTGCCGGGGAGTATCAAATGCGGGTTGGCCTCTATGTACCGGCGTCAGGCCAGCGCCTCCGAGTGACCAAAGGTGAATATGCTGATTATGCACAAGCAGTGGTCTTGACAATCCCCTAAATTTGTGATGTTATGGGGACGTTGTTGATGCCGCCTAACATCGATACACGTTAAACGTCAACTTACAACCACATACTTTATATCCAATAGGAGTTTTCTATGCCTGACGCAAAGACGCGCAAGTATTTGCTGGACGAATCGAAGCTACCAGAGACTTGGTACAACATTGCTTCTGACTTGCCCGAACCACTGCCCCCGCCCTTGCACCCCGGCACCCATGAGCCCATCGGCCCGGAAGACCTTGCACCGCTTTTCCCAATGGAACTGATTATGCAGGAAGTCAGCCAGGAGCGGGAGATAAGTATTCCTGAGCCCGTTCGTGATGCGTACCGACTGTATCGCCCGTCGCCTCTGTTTCGTGCGCGCGGTCTCGAGAAAGCACTTGATACCCCAGCACGCATTTATTACAAATACGAGGGTGTCAGCCCGGCTGGGTCACACAAACCGAACACAGCACTAGCTCAAGCCTATTACAACAAGCAAGCCGGTATCGAACGCCTTTCCACCGAAACAGGCGCGGGGCAGTGGGGCTCTGCTTTATCGATGGCCTCTGCCTTCTTCGGGCTGGAGTGTAAGGTATTCATGGTCAAGGTCAGCTATGAGCAAAAACCATATCGTCGGGCGCTGATGGAGGCTTACGGGGCATCTGTTACAGCTAGCCCAAGCACGGAAACTGATGCTGGTAAGAATATCTTAGCTGATACACCAGACTCACTGGGTTCTCTCGGCATTGCCATCAGTGAAGCGGTTGAAGTCGCCGCCAAAGACCCTAAGACAAACTATGCGCTCGGCAGCGTGTTAAATCATGTGCTGCTGCATCAAACCGTGATCGGCCTTGAGACGATCAAACAGCTTAAGATGGCAGACGATGTCCCAGATATTCTGGTTGGCTGTACTGGGGGTGGTTCAAACTTTGGAGGCTTCGCCTTTCCATTTATCGGGGCCAATCTCCGTGGCGAAAGTGGCATCCGTGTGGTGGCGGTTGAGCCTGCCGCCTGCCCAACGATGACTAAGGGCCAATACACATACGATTTCGGTGATACCGCCCACATGACGCCACTCGTCAAGATGTATACGCTTGGCAATACCTTTGTGCCGCCGGGTATTCACAGTGGCGGCTTGCGCTACCATGGCATGGCACCATTGGTTAGCCACCTGTATGAGCTGGATGCGTTTGAAGCAGTTGCGATTGAACAATTGGAGAACTTTGCTGCTGGCATTACGTTCGCCCGCTCTGAAGGCATTATCCCTGCGCCAGAGGCTAATCATGCGGTGGCTGGCGCTATCCGTGAGGCGAACTACGCTAAAGAAGCTGGTGAAGAACGGGTGATTGTCTTTAACTTATGTGGTCATGGGCACTTCGATATGCAAGCCTACATGGACTACCATGCAGGCCTATTAAAGGATTATGAATATCCAGAAGAAGAAATAGCCATGGCTCTAGCTGGCTTGCCGTCAATTGGCTGATGAGTCTCGGCAAAACGGGGGATGGGAGGCTCAACGCAAGCCTCCCATCAAATTTTACTCTAAGTCGAGCGCGGCAATGCCGTGCTTGGCAAATGCAATGTCTACTTCGCTTGGCATTCCACTGACACCTACAGCGCCAATTACAATACTTTGGTAGGCAATAGGCACACCACCCCCCCAACTGACGTACTTCAGTTCGCCGAAGTTTGTCATAGGGAAATTCTCTTTGATTGACCGAGCGCCTAAGTCGGCTGTTTCGCTACCCTCACGCGCAGCGGTGTATGCTTTGTTCTGCGAGATGAGGATGGAGGGCAGTGGGCAGCCATCTGTCCTCAAAAATGCGATCAATTCACCGTGTGCGTCTACGACGGAGACGGCTAGCCCTTTACCTTCATCTTCTGCTTTCTGCCTGATAGCCTCAATAATAATCATAGCATCCTTATGGTCCAGCACAGTCGAGGTTTTCACAAGCATCTATCCAATCTGTTAATAAGAAGTATCGCATTCATCATAACGCAGGTGGCAAGCATCTGTGGAAGCTCACTCCGGCCTAACTGGCAAACTCGCGTCGAGAAATTGTTATGACCATGTAAAACTTTGCCAAAATATACATATACACGGAATTAAAGGCTGTTCCTCACTAAATTACGTTGACAATCTATAGGCCAAACTGTACAATGACCCCGGTTTTGTGTTTTTCCTACACTTTACAAACGTTCCTCTGACGGTATCTTTTGTGAAGGATTGGTTAAACCTTAGGAGCAGTTCCGTTCCTAATGCGAGGCTGTGGGGTTACTACCCATGGTAAAAACGTGTAGATATTTTGGAGGCTTTGTAACGTCACATGAGTTCCCCTACAACAGAAACGGAAGTACTAGACGAGGCATTTGACTTTGAAGCACTGCTTGAGCAGTCGTTCGAATCTCTCGAAGTAGTAAACCGGGGCGACGTCCTCGATGGTATTATCCTTGCAAAGGATAACATCGGCATCATTATTGATGTTGGCTTGAAGCGTGATGCAGTGCTCAAGCATGCTGAATTCCAGGACATGGATGAAGATGACTTCCGTATTGGCGACCAGATTACCGTTATGGTAACTGACACCGAAGATCGCGATGGTCAACTGGTTGTTTCAATCAAGCAGGCGCAAGCACAGGTTGATTGGGATAAAGCACAAGCGCATATGGAGGCAGATGAGGCATATGATGGTTATGTTCTTGCTGCAAACCGAGGTGGCCTTATTATTCCTTATGGTGAACTCCGCGGATTTGTGCCCGCATCGCACGTGGTCGCGATGCCCCGTGGCCTAACTGACGAAGAACGGGTAGAGCATCTCTCGAAGTATGTTGGTGGTAACCTGACCGTCAAGATAATCGAGGTCAACCCGCAGCGCCGCCGCCTAGTCTTCTCTGAACGTCAGGCTCAGCGCGAGCTACGTGAGCAGATCAAGGAAGACTTACTGACGGACCTTTCGGAAGGCGACGTTATCCGGGGTAAAGTATCAAGCATTCGCGATTTCGGTGCTTTCATCGACCTCGGCGGTGCCGATGGTCTGATCCATATTTCTGAATTGGCCTGGCGCCGCATCAATAACCCTAGTGAGGTTGTGAAGATCGGTCAGGAACTGGATGTCTACATCCTTCAGCTCGACCAAGACGGTAAGCGCATTGGCCTCAGCCTGAAGCGCTTGAAAGACAACCCGTGGGATGAAATCAGCGAAAACTACGCCGTAGGGCAAGAAATTGTTGGTCATGTGACCCGCGTCGTATCTTTTGGTGCTTTCATCGAAATCGAAGATGGCATCGAAGCGCTGCTCCATGTCTCACAGATGAGTAGTCCGCAGCCTGAGCAGCCAGAAGAATTTGTTCTCCCTGGTGAACGAATTCGTGCTCGGATTGTTAGTCTTGAGCCAGACCGCCAGCGTATTGGGTTAAGCTTATTGGAAGTTGCCCAACCATTCGTCGATGCTGAAGAAGCCGAACCAGTCGCGCAATAGCATTGCAACCGCTAAATGTGTTAGAAACACAATAGGTCTAAGTAGAAATAAGCGGTTGTGTTTTAAAAACACTTCAGAATGATATATTATTAACTATGCTGCGCCATGGCGCAGCATAGTTGTGTTCGGCATAAATACAAATTAATGTTTTAAGCAGAGTAACAAAGGAGAAAAAATTTTGGTTCACGTTTCACTAAAGCAAGGTGAGTCACAGGAGGCCCTTCTGAAGCGTTTCCGCAAAGAAGTTACTAAAAGTGGGGTGCTCAGTACGGTGCGTCGTAAGCGCTGGCACGTTAGCAAAAGCGAACTTCGTCGCATCCAAGAGAAAAAGGCGGAGCGTCGCATTCGCCGGCGTATTGCCAAGAAACGTCCTTACTAAGAAAGGTAAGCAAAGTTTTTTATGGCAAAAAAAGAAGAGAAAATAGAAGTTCTCGGAACAATAGTTGATGCACTACCGGGAATGATGTTCAAAGTCGAGCTAGACGACGGCCCTGAGATTTTAGCGTACTTATCCGGTAAGATGCGGCGCAATTATATTCGCATTCTCTTGGGTGATCGCGTCCGTGTCGAACTAAGCCCATATGATCTCGAAAAAGGGCGTATCACCTATCGTTTCAAGAAAGGTGCTACTGTTTCACTAGACAGTATCGATAGCGATAGCTAGTCATTCTGCAGAGTGATAACCACTTACTGACTTCGCTTCCATCCGAATTGGCTTAACACATGAACAATTCAGTGGCTTTCAGGTAGGGTCGGACGTTCTCGCGTCCGACCCTACCTGTGTTATTGCACAACTCTCAGCTATCGGATTGAAACGCAATTGTACTTTTCTCACGTGTTATCACCCGCTGCCTATGCTATTATGAAATTGTTGGCCTTTGTCAGGCTACTAATTATTTGAAAGGCACTCTTGTGACAATTCGCTTCGGCACTGTTGGGTCACCAATTAAAACGCCAAAGTCTGGTTCGCCTGCTGCTGTCGCATTCAGTCGGGAAATTGGGCTGGGCGCGTTAGAACTGGGCTGGGTGCGCAGCGTAAGAACTGGCGAAAAGACAGCTCAGAAGATCAAACAAGCGGCTATGGCAAATGACGTCACACTTAGTGTACACGCACCTTATTACATCAATCTTAATAGCCAAACTGAAGAGAAAATGCTTGCCAGTGATGAACGGCTTCTTGCTGCTGCTCGCAAGGGGTATATCTCTGGAGCAAGGAAAATAATCTTCCACCCTGGCTCTTATCATGAGCAGCCGCCCGAGCAAGTGTTTGAGCGTGCAAAGCAAAAGCTTGAAGAAATTACGGGTATTCTGAAAGAAAAGAATGTTGACGTAATTCTTTGCCCAGAGACAATGGGTAAGCCAGCTATGTTTGGCACGCTGGAAGAAGTTGTCGCATTGAGTAAAGCCATTGAAGGTGTTGCGCCCTGCATCGATGTTGCTCATTTGTTTGCCCGTACCACAACCGGTGACTTCAACACATATGAAGAGTTTGCTGATATGTTTAAGCACATCCAACAAGAATTAGGAGCAGGTTCTCTAGCCGATCTGCATTTTCACCTTTCCGGTATTGAGTATGGTGATCGGGGAGAAAAAAATCATATTCCGCTTGCTGAGACAAAACTCCGTTGGGAAGATTTCTTGCAAGCCTGCGTGGACTTTCAAGTCGGTGGGGCCATTCTCATTGAAAGCCCAATAATGGAAGAAGATGCCCTCAAAGCGCAGCAAACTTACTTAGCCAAACGAAACGAATAAGGTCTGGATGTTATGAATCGCGATCCACAAGTGTTGATCAACGGTACGTACTATCTTAGTATTGTTACAGCCGTAATTTTAGTGATCATCTTTATATTGTCGTTTCTCAACGTGCCACAATTTTGTCTGAGTATCATCATTATTTCTTTTGTTGGCTGTGGTCTTGGTCTTATGATGGCGTTTATGGCGCGTAATGAAACAAAATCTGTAAGGCTAGACAAGGAGGGTCAGACTCGTCTGAAGGTGGGCCTGCGTTTTAATGCTATCTTCCTGGGGCTGCATATCTTATTGTTTATTATTATTGTCGGCGTAACTTTAGCAGGTGGCTGAGTATATACACCACAAAGAATATTCGAATGTTACAAAATGGGGTTACCATATGGAATTTATTCGCTTTGATGAGTCTCAGGCGCAGCCGCTCCAAGATGGGGAAAACGCCACTTTTGTTGCGCTGCGTTACTCTGAACACACAAACGCTATGATTGTAGACCTTGGGCGCAAAGGCGATACGGGTAAACGTGAATCACCGCAAGATATTCTGATGACGGTTGTGTCTGGTGAGGGCAAAGTGCGCTCTGGTGGCGGCATTGCCGAGATCAAGTCCGGTGATATGTTGCTGCTTCCAGGAGGAATTTTGCATCATATCTGGACACATGACTCAACACTACGTATTGTCCTTTTATCGCTAACGTAGTTTTAAGTTGAGACCAATGATGCAAGCTACAAATCTATGGCGAGATATCCCCATTCAGTCTGATGAGGCTAAGGGGACGATTCACGCCATTATTGAAATTCCACGCTACAGTCGCAATAAATACGAATATGATCATCACATGGGTGTATTTACCTTAAGCCGTGTCATTTATTCACCGATTATTTACCCGGGAGACTACGGCTTTATTCCTCAAACCATGTATGATGATGGTGATCCGTTGGATATTTTAGTCCTTACGACTGAGCCGACCTTTGCTGGCTGTGTTATTCCGGTTTTACCAATTGGGATATTCAGCATGCTGGATAAAGATGAGGCGGATGACAAGATCCTTGCTGTGCCTGCTGGTGACCCACACTACCGAGACGTAACGGAAATAGACCATATTGCAGCACACTATTTGGACGAAATTCAACATTTTTTCTCGGTTTATAAAGACCTCGAGGGCATCCGAGTTGAACCACTCGGCTGGCAACCTGCTGATATCGCCCGTGAACGGATTAAATACGCCAGCGACTTATATAAGCAAGGCGAACTGCCCACAGCATAACGCGTGCGAAAGGAAAAGAGCCCTACCTGTTTAAGATAAGGGCTCTTTAGATTATTCGTGTTGATTGTATAGGTTAGTCTCCGGCAGATGCTTCTAGTAAGGCCGCTCGTTTTTCCTCAATTGAAGCAATTAATTGACCATACGGCTTGATAAATTTATCAACACCTTCCTCGATCAGTTGGTCAGTAACGGTTGTCATGCTGATACCGGCTGCTTCTAGCGCGGCTATATCAGCCTTTACTTGCTCAACATCATCTTCGACCGTTAACGCGACCGTTCCATGATCAATAAATGCCTCTATTGTCTTCGGGGGTGCTGTGTTAACAGTCATAGGTCCAATCAAATTATCCACATACTTGGTGTCAGAGTAGGCTGGGTCTTTTGTGCTGGTACTTGCCCACAATGGGCGTTGTACTGCGGCACCTTTTTCAGCCAGTGTCTTGAAGCGCTCTGACTCAAAAACATCTTTGAATAATTGATAAGCCATCTTCGCATTACCGACGGCTGCCTTGCCTTTCAAATCAGCAGAGAGGCCTTTTTCGTCAACCATGGCATCGACCAATGATTCAACACGACTGACGAAGAAAGAGGCGACAGATGCAATTCCCTTAACCGATTGTCCCGCTTTTGTACGCCGCTCAAGCCCCTTGACGTATGCGCCCATTACTTGTTTATAGGCCTCAAGGCTGAAGATAAGCGTGACATTGATGTTGTGCCCAGCGGCGATCCCTTCCTCGATCGCTGGGATGCTAGCCTCGGTTGCAGGAATTTTGACCATGAGGTTGGGGCGATTAACGCGCTCGACCAATTGATTCGTTTCATTGATCGTCCCCTTGGTATCATTGGCTAGGTTGGGGGAAACTTCAAGACTGATGTAACCATCAAGACCCTTGGTTCTCTGAAAGACTGGCTTCAGGATATCTGCTGCACGCTGAATGTCTTGAATGGCCATCGCTTCGTAGATTGCTTCAGCATCAAGGCCCTCACGTGCTAATTCCAGCAGTTGGGCATCATAGGCGCTACCGCTCGTAATTGCTTTCTGGAAGATTGCAGGGTTCGAGGTCATGCCAAGGATGCCGCCATCCACCAAGCGCTGAATCTCGCCTGAATTCAGCAACTCGCGTGAAATATTATCATACCACATACTCTGGCCTAGCTCAGCTAACTGCTTAAGTTTGTTTGTCACGTTTATGTCCCTTCAAGTGTATCTATACGCTTCTATTATACGGGTCTAACATTAAGAACGTCCATGAGAAGGTCTCCTGACTACTTCATTCGTGAGAACTGTATAAGCATCTTTACACTTACAGATGTCAATATGTTAAAGTTCGACACCGTTCGCTAAGTTATTTGTCAGTCGATAATGCAAAAATATTCGTCATTGCAAGAATTACAAGATAATTTGTCTCGCTGTCGGCTTTGTTTAGAAGCGGGATATCAAATTGAGTCTGCGCCATTGTTTGCGGGCCGAGCATCTATGCGTGTCATGCTGATCGGTCAAGCGCCGTCGGAAAATGCGCGTCGTATTGGGCATATTCCGTTTAGTGTTGGCACAGGGGGCCGTCGTCTGTTTGAGTGGCTGCACCGTGCAGGCTGGCAAGAGGAAGATTTTCGCCGTGTCTGTTACATCACCAGTGTCACCAAGTGCTTCCCCGGCAAGAAAGAAAATGGCAAAGGAGACCGCATGCCGAAAGCCGCTGAACGTAAGCTTTGTCTGCCTTGGCTTGAAGGTGAACTGGCATTCGTTGATCCAGAGCTTGTAATCACGCTAGGCACTTGGGCAGCAAAGCAGTTCTATCCGCCCAAGTCTAAGCTCAACGAAATTATCGGTACAAGCATGACCGATGTAGCTGGGCGACATATTCTGCCACTACCCCATCCGTCTGGCACATCCCGGTGGCTAAATAATCCATCGAATGTTGGTCTGTTAGAGATAGCTATTTTTAAGTTACGAACACTTAGAGAAGATTTGGAGTTGTAGAAAGTAGTGACAGACGCTGTTGCCTCCCCCACTATCAGTGCACCTGAGCCTTTGCCCCGCGCTGCAAGATGGATATTTGCGCTCACGCTCATGAGTGCCCTGACTATACTTCAACTTGTTTTTGCCACAGCGATATTTAGCGTATATGCAGGGCTCAATGGCTTAACATTTGACGACTTAGCAGCTATGGGTGAAGATCTACTGTTCTCGGAGACAGGTAGCCTGCTCCAACTGCTCGCTTTTACAGGCGCCGTTCTCGTTGTGATTGGTACGGCGTACACGTGGGGTCAGTTTTGGGCGAAGCTCACAGATCGCCCGCGTGTTTCGACTAAAGAGTGGCTTGCGTGGTATCAATTGCAGGGCATCAAGCTGTGGGCTGTTCCACCGTTGACTCTCCTGCTCGTAGCGGCATCGTCACAAGGGGTCAACCAGTTGATTGGCCCCACAGGCGTTGATGCACAGACGCTGCTTGTTCAGACCAGACTATTGCAGTTAATCGCTATTCCAGTTGCTGGGATTTTGGCACCAGTTGGAGAGGAATTAGTGTTTCGAGGTGCGCTCTATAATGCGCTGCTGCTCAAAGAACGCGAGGGGCTACCGACGTGGGTGCGCCATTTACCGGCGTACATCATGACGACCCTGACCTTCGTCCTAATCCATGCTGGGGCAGGCTTTCAAGAGACTGGATCGTATATTTTGTTGTTGATCTTATCCGCTTTTCTCGGGTTACTTCGAGCCACCACAGGTTCCGTGAAGGCAGCGGTTGTGGGCCATATGACATCCAACTTGGCTGGCTTAGTTGGACTAATTGCCGCAGAGAGTCTTGCTACCTCTCTGATGTAGCGAAGTCCTAAACATATACCATTATTCTTGACGATCTGACACTCAAGATGTTTTAATTAGAAACATACAGTTGATGCGCCGCACACAAAAGCAATGGAGACTCTTCTTTGAAATCAGAAGATGATCAAAAAAACCCACCGGCAACGGTTCTGCGAGACGCACGAGATCGCGACACTTCGCCGCCAGTTTTCGAAGAGACAGGACAGGTGCGCCGTCTGCCGCAGTTGCCCAACCCGCCGACGTGGCGCATTATCTTTCAGTCGCTTGAAGCGAAAGCGACCACTATTGGCGTGGATGTCCGCGACCCTACCACCATTGGTCGCTCATCCTCAGAAGATGATGAACTACCCGGCCTAGACCTCGCCAAATTTAGTGCCTTTAAAAGCGGCGTTTCTCGCCAACATGCCGTTTTAATCCCTACGCAGGAAGCACTGTATCTAGTCGATATGAATAGTCGCAATGGCACATGGCTAAACGGTCACTTTGTTGAACCTGAGCGGCGTTATCCATTAAATGCGGGCGATCGTATAGAATTTGGTTTATTTAAAATGCGAGTTCGTACGTTAACCCGGATAGATAGTCGCTGACGCGTCACTCTGCGAGTAAGAATTGACCTCTCATCAGAGAGGTTTTTTATTGAAAGAGACAACATATGGTCGATAACCATACGTTGAAACAAGTTGCTGGTCGGTTAGCAGAAGCTGGCCTTGTGGCGGTCTCCAGTGGGGCGGGGGTCTCGAAGGAGAGCGGCGTCCCTACCTTTCGGGATGCTCAAGATGGACTCTGGAAACGTTACGATGCTGTTGAATTGGCTTCGCCACAGGCTTTCCAACGGAACCCTGCGCTTGTATGGGAGTGGTATATGTATCGCTACGATTTAGTTAACGCTGTTGAACCAAACCGCGGTCACTATGCAATTGCCGAGCTCGAGTCACTATTGAACCAAGTTGTCGTCCTCACTCAAAATGTTGATGGTCTTCATACTGAAGCCGGCAGCACAGATGTCGTAGAGCTACACGGTAACATCAAAAAATTTAAATGTTTTGATAACTGTCTCGGTGGGCCGACGTTCGTAGAGATAACGTCTGAAGAACGCTCTGCAGATGAACCACCTGTTTGCCCAAAGTGCGGCTTTGGGTTAGTTCGTCCAGCGGTAGTTTGGTTCGGTGAAGTGCTGCCGAAAACAGCACTCGAGCGCGCCTTTGATATTGCTTCTGCATGTGATGTAATGCTCGTGGTTGGCACGTCTGGAATCGTACAACCAGCGGCTTCACTACCCGTACAGGCAAAGCGCAGCGGAGCCTATGTTATAGAAGTCAACCCTAGTGAAAGTTTAATCACACGCCACACGGATGTGTTTTTGCAGGGTCCATCGGGTGCTATTCTTCCGTCACTTGTCACTCAGGTGCGTGCGCTTGTGTCCTAAAGCGCATGGCACTTGACTTGAAATCTGCTAAGATAATGCTATGACACGCATTAACCTACCTCTACCTGAGTGGTCTCAGCCGTCCAACCCGGTTTATTGGGTTGAGTCAACGCGTAGTGTTATCAACCCACGCCTGCGCCAGCTTCAATTAGGGTGCCTGCCACTTTTACTCGGCGTGACTGGCTTTCTCATTCTGACCATCACAGTGATCACTGTGTCGTCCTATTGGTATTCTTTGGAAATGTTATTTACGTCTATCATTGGGTTTTCGTTACTTGCGATGCTAGTCTTACAACTGACGGCTGGTGTGGCGCTCAACATTGCGACAATTGCTTTTGCTGCACCTAGTATCAGTGGCGAGCGAGAGCAGCAAAGTTGGACGATACTGCGCTCGACAGCGCTGTCTATCCGCGAGATTATTTTAGGGAAGTGGGCCGCAACGCTGATGCTCCTGCGTATGCCGCTCCTGGGGCTGGTCATCCTACGGGTAATTAGTTTGATTACCGCCCTATTGTTTCTGGCATATGCTTTACTGTCAGAAACGACGAGCTATTGGACAGAAACTGACTGGGCACTGATCTTTGGGCAGCAAATTTGGATACCTGCCACGATTGCCGGGTTGACGGTTGCTCTCTATTATGTCGTGCAGCCTGTTCTTCAATTCTTCATCAGTGATGCACTCGGCCTCGTTGCCTCGGCTTTAACACCTGCTAGCGCCCACTCCATTGCAATGGGGATGGCGCTGCGCTTTGGTACATGGATTATCGCTATCACTCTTAATGGGGCAGTCATCGTTGGGTTTATTATGTTGGTAAGCAGTTGGGCTGAACCACGTTATGCGTCGATAGAATTCCTGCGAGGTATCCCAGAACCATCAGATGGGCTGGTTTGGTGGGTTGTCACTGGGTCAATTGCTCTCTACGCGCTAACTATATTGTTGTCTCAACTAGGCTTACTGTCCTTTTCGCTAGGGTATGCTGTTCAGCGGGCTAAGCGTCTGGTGATGTAAGCTTTGGATATTGACACCGCATCTGACGTTATTCAAATCCCTGAGGCGGCAGAAGTGAAGCCCGATCTTAAACAGATGCCCTCTCGCCGAATACGTTTTCAACGCTGGGCACGCATCGGCTGCTTACCTGAGGTGCTTATTGCGTCGATAATTGGCATACTGCTGGCGTTGCTGCTGGCAGTTGGAAATAGAACGAGCATCTATGCGCCACCAGCGCTCCGCGATATTGTCGAAAGTTTTCTGTCTGGCTCTATAGTCTTCGTTGTTGCAATTCAAATCGGCGCAGTTTGGGTGTTGGGCCTTCAGGCTGCTCACTATGGTAGCCAAACGGTTGCCGGTGGCACAGCTTCTTTCAAACCTCGCATTGCCGTCATGTGGCAGCGAATGCGTATACCACTGCTCTCTGTAATAAGCGCACGACTAATCATTTTAGGGTTGTTCAGCACCCTAGTGATCGCCACAATTAGCGCTCGGCTTCCCGTAGGTTATTGGATATTAGGAGACTATCTCTTGTACCGAGCTGTAGCACGGAGTGCCCCTTTGCTCATTATGTTGCTGCTTTTATTTGGCATCGTACATGCTTTTGTCGGTCCTTGGCTCCGGCTGTGGTATTCGCTTCATCTAGGTGCTTTTGCTGC
Organism: uncultured Anaerolineae bacterium; assembly: GCA_964439625.1. Taxonomy (GTDB): domain Bacteria; phylum Chloroflexota; class Anaerolineae; order Aggregatilineales; family UBA3940; genus CAYTPI01. Next base: position 104,419 of record CAYTPI010000013.1, read on the forward strand.
CACAAACACGCAGTTTCGCCATGAGCAAGCCTCACTGGCTGCGACTGCTCGCGTATTATCTGGCTTGTTGGTCGCTTTAGCATTCATTTGGGGGCTGCCAATCTTTGGTAGTGTGTTTGTGCTTTTCATTGAACCGACTCTGCAATTGAACCAACCATCTGGCACGCCGATAGCAGATGTATTCCGCCAACTGTTTGATTGGCGTAATCTATCGCCTTACACACAAGCATTGTATGTCATGGTTGCTATTGTCGTTTTGATCCCAATTCATACGGCTGGGCAACTCATTTTATCAACCGTATTAAGATTCCTCACACTTCGGCGACTGTCGTCTTCATAATAAAATCCGTCGTACCAATCACGTAACCTCTAGGAGATAAGCATGAAGCTATTCTTGACGGGCAGCAAGGGCCAATTGGGTCAGGCTTTGCTTGCACGCTATGGCGATCACCTTGATATTGTAGGTGCAGACCTCCCTGAATGGGATATGACCGACCCACAGCAGGTGCGTAATGCTATTACCGATGTCAAACCGGATGTGATTATCCATGCGGCTGCATTGACAAAGGTCGATTATTGTGCAGAAAACCCAGTTGAGGCCGTTACCAGCAACGGCTTTGGCACCCAGAATGTGGCGCTTGCCGCAAGAGACGCGGGCGCAATGATGATCGCAATTAGTTCGAATGAGGTCTTTGACGGCACGTTGACTGCAGGCGAATTTTATCAGGAGTACGATCAGCGCAACCCGATTAATCCCTACGGCTATTCAAAATTTGTTGGCGAGCAAGTCACTGAGCGCTTTGCAGGTGACTATATGATCGTCCGTACAGCATGGTTGTATGCCTCTGGTGGCGTTAACTTCCTGCACAAAATCACAGAGCGAGCACGTAACGGGCAGCCGCTACGTGTCGTCACAGATGAAGTCGGGAGTCCAACATACGTTGATGATCTTGCCGATGCCCTCATTCAGTTGATCAAAGTTGAGCAGCCCGGCATCTATCATATGACGAATGAAGGGGCTTGCTCGCGCTATCAGTTGGCAGAAGCTATGTTAGAATTAGTAGGTCTTGGTGCAGTTGAGATTGAGCCGATCACCTCAGATGCGTTTGAACGTGCATCTACACCGCCACCTTATGCCCCGCTACAAAATGTGTTTGGGGCAGCGTTGGGGGTTCAACTCAGACCATGGTATGATGCGCTGGTTGCCTTCGCACAGACGGAGGGTTTACTCACAAAATAAACTCGAAACTGGATTCACTCAGCCCCTATGCAGCCAACACCCGATGCTCAACCACAAGTTTCAATTGTTATTCCTAATTGGAACGGCCTAAAATTCTTGCCACCATGTTTGGAAGCGCTCCGATCACAGACCTATCCTGCGCTTGACATTATTGTTGTGGATAATAACTCTGAGGATGGTTCACAAGCCTATCTCAAAGAGCATTTTCCGGATGTACAACTCATCGAGCTAGACTACAATTCTGGCTTTACTGGGGCGTGCAACGCTGGTATGGAAGCTGCCCGTGGAGACATTGTCATTCTGTTGAACAACGACACCGAAGTTGACCCAAATTGGGCAGCGGAAGTTGTTGCAGCGTTCGACCGCCATCCTGAAGCTGGGCTTGTCGCCAGTAAAATGCTGCTCGCTACGCAACGAGATACGCTTCATACGGCGGGTGATTACGTCAAGATAAATGGTCTATTTGGTAACCGCGGCGTCTGGCAAAAAGATGGCCCGCGATACAATATCGAAGAACCGGTATTTAGTGCGTGCGGTGGTTCATCGGCTTACCGTAAAGACATGTTAGATGCAATTGGCTTGCTCGATAATGACTTCTTCTTTAGTTGTGAAGACGTTGACCTTGGCTGGCGCGCTCAGCTAACCGGCTACCAATGTATTTATGCCCCAAGGGCTATAGTTTACCATCACCTGAAGGCAACTGGTGGCGGAGCCACTGCCAGCTATTATGATGGACGCAACACCATCTGGGTGATTGTTAAAAATATGCCGCCCAAACTTCTTCGGAAATATTTCTGGCAGATTCTTGGTGGTCAAGTGGGGCGGTTTTGGCAGGCATTGAAATCATGGAGAGGAGTTGCGGCTCGCGCTACAATGCGGGGCATGCTGCAAGGTGTGCTGATGCTGCCGCTTGTACTGCGTAAAAGGAAACAGGTTCAAGCAATGCGCTCAGTATCCAGTAGCTACATTGATTCGATTCTCACAAGGACTGACGAGGCTTAATCATCATGGTACAATCCTCAACCCGGGTAAACCAATCTGAGGAGTGGTATGGCTAATCCGCAAGAACAGCCTCTTCTATCAATTATCATACCTGCTTACAACGAGCAAGAACGCCTACCTGCCAGCCTTGAGAAGGTAGCGACTTTTGTTGCTGAACAACCCTATGGTATCGAATTAATCATCGTCAACAATAACAGCCGCGATGCTACACAGCAGATTGCCGAACAGTTTGCACATGAGCACAACTATACACGCGTGATGGTACAACCCGTTCAAGGTAAGGGGGCCGCCGTGCGCCTGGGTATGTTAGCAGCCATAGGAGACTATCTCTTCATCTGCGATGCTGACTTGTCAATGCCAATCGAAGAGGTCAACAAGTTTCTTCCGCCTCAGCTTGAAAATTATGATGTCGCTATTGGCAGTCGTGAAGGACCCGGTTCTCGGCGCATTGATGAGCCTGAATACCGCCACCTAATGGGACGTGTATTTAACTTTATTGTCCGTGTGTTAGCTGTTCCAAATATTCAGGATACACAATGCGGATTTAAATCATTTACGAGAGAAGCCGCACACGACGTATTCTCCCGCCAGACAATTGATGGCTTTGGCTTTGATGTCGAAATCCTATACATCGCACTAAAACAGGGTTACACTGTCAAAGAGGTACCAATTACATGGTATCATATCCCAGGCAGTAAAGTTAACCCCATTCGGGACACAATTAATATGTTCAACGAGGTGCTGCGCGTGCGTTTGAATGGTCGGCGCGGCGTCTATAACAAGAGACGATATGAACCAGAGGTAGAACCCACCGCTTATGAAAAACCCACCACAAGTTGAACGCCTGCGCTACGAATTAGGGTTTCTCTCACAAGGGCTTGAATTCGTAGCTGGAATAGATGAAGCTGGACGCGGATCATTAGCTGGGCCTGTAGCTGCAGGCGCTGTGATCTTGCCATTGAGTAAATCCGCCCAATTGGAACTTCTGTCGGACGTGCGAGACTCAAAGCTGTGCACACCCAACCAGCGTGATGAACTGTATGAACTAGTGACCGAGCATGCTGTTTGTTACGCCTGTGGTTTAGCTAGCGCGACAGAAATTGACCTGATGGGGATTTCGTCAGCAACCCGCCTCGCGATGAAGCGTGCAGTTGAGGCCTTGACGCCAGCGCCTCAAGCGCTCGTCATTGATTGGGTACGCCTTAAAGCCGTCAATCTGCCGCAAGTAAGTATTAAAAAGGGTGAACAGCACTCTGTTTCAATCGCTGCCGCCAGCATTATTGCCAAGGTAGAGCGCGACCGTCTGATGATAGAGCTCGATCAACAATATAGTGCGTATGGCTTAGCCCAGAACAAAGGGTATGGTACTCGTGCCCATCGGCAGGCAATCGCGGACTGCGGGCCGTCACCGATACACCGTAAGTCATTTGCGCCAGTCCGTACCCAACTGTTTGATAATACCAAGGCTGTGACTTGAACGTCGCGCTTGTTCATGATTGGCTGAACCAACAAGGTGGAGCGGAAAATGTGCTGGAAGCACTGGTTGCTCTGTACCCAGAGGCGCCAGTATACACATCGATTTATGCCCCCGACAAGATGCCTCCCAGTTACCGCCAGTGGGATATTCGAACAACGTGGATGAATACGCTGCCGGGTATTCATAACCATCATCAACCCTATCTGATGCTCTATCATACGGCCTTTCAAGCGCTTGATTTATCCACCTATGATGTGGTCATAACCAACAAGAGTGGTTTTTGCCATGGAGTCGGCATCGGACCGGCGCTCCATGTATGCTACTGCCTTGCGCCGACGCGCTATGTGTGGCAGTTTGAGCAGTATATGCAGCGTGAGCGCTTCCCTGAAATTAGCCATGTAATGATCAAAGCCGCTATCGCTATGCTTAGGAAGTGGGACTATACTGCTGCGCAGCGTGTCGATCATTTTGTAGCAATTTCAACTGATATTCAACAGCGAATCAGTCAATTCTACGACCGAGACTCAACGATTATTTTCCCACCCGTGGAAACATCTCGTTTTATGTCGTCTGCTGACCATGACGATTACTTCCTCGTTGTCTCGCGTCTCATTCCCTACAAACGGATTGATCTCGCTGTCAAAGCTTGTAGCGAACTAGGCATCCCTCTTAAAGTTGCGGGCAGTGGGCGTGATCGTAAGCGGCTTGAGTCGCTGGCGGGTAGCACCGTTGAGTTTCTTGGGCGTGTGCCAGATGAGGCCTTGCCCGCTCTATATGCTCGCTGCAAAGGGTTTATTTTTCCCGGCCTTGAGGATTTTGGTATTGCACCAGTCGAGGCGCAGGCAGCAGGCCGTCCGGTAGTCGCCTTCCGCGGCGGAGGCGCTTTGGATACGGTTATTGACGGTGAAACCGGCGTATTCTTTGACGAGCAATCTGCTGAAAGCCTCAAGCAGGCTGTTGTGCGCTTTAACCAACAAACATTCAACTCGGCATCCTGCGTTACAAATGCGGCTCGCTTCAGCAAAGAGACATTCGACGAGCAGTTGACATCGTTCGTTGAAGCACGGTACGATGCTCACCTGAGCCAGATGCAAAGGTAATTATGGAACTTCGACAGCTCATTCGAATATTAATACGTCGTTGGTGGCTGGTACTCATTCCAGCCATGGCAGCCGTCGCATACGCGGCCTACGGCTATCTGACCACACCTGTCGCTGGTGGTTTCACGACGAGTGTGCGCTATACTGCCGCCGTGCCCGGTGATGCAGTTACCCCGGATAGCTTCGAGGATGCGGCGCTTGCACCCTGGACGTCATCTGAGTATGTATCTGGTGCGCTGTCTGACTGGGTTCGCACGACATCATTTGCGGATGAAGTCAGTGCGGAACTAGCTCGAAATGACGTAGATATTGCGGCGGCTGCGCTGCGCCCTGGTATTGCTGCTAACTTTGATCGCAGTGTGATGGTCTTGATTTTGTCTTGGGATGATGCCGCCCAACTTGAAAAGATCGCTGCTGCGGCTACAAGCGTTTTACAAGAGAAAGCAGATGATTACTTCCCACAGATTGGTACAGTGGGTATCACTGTTACTGCGCTTGACAGCCCCGTAATTGTGCCTGTGCCGCCCTCGCTCTCCACTCGCTTTGACCCCTTAATTCGGGCTGGTCTTGGATTTGTGGCAGGCATTGGGCTAGCATTTCTTGTCGAATATCTTGACCCGACAATTCGTGATCGGCGAGAGGTTGAGGCATTAGAACTACCTGTTCTGTCTGAAATCCCTCCCGGAGGAAATTAGTACGATATGCAACAAATCCAACAATATTTGCAGATTATTATCCGGCGCGGGTGGATTGTTGTCCTTGCCGCCGTCTTGACTGCGGGTTCAGCTTATGGCTTCAGCCGTATCCAAGAACAACGCAACCCAGTCTATAAATCGACCATCAGCTTACTCATCCAGCCCAACCGCCCTGACTTTGGTCAAGCGCAAGCTGCGCGGCAACTACTGCGTTCTTATGTCGCATGGATGCAGTCAAATTACCGAGCGCAGGCCGTTATTGATCGCCTTGAGTTAGATATGGTGCCCGAACAATTATTAGGTGATGTCACGATTGCCAGTGACGACTCACGCTTGGTCATTCAGATTGATGTTGAAAACAGCAATGGTGAATTGGCGAACCAAATTGCACTTGAGTGGGCGAACCTGTTTATTGAGTACCGCAATCAAGAAAACAATGATGTCCGCCGTGAAGACCGGATTGATGCCGTACTTATTGATGATCCGCGCTTTAGCCTTGATAGTCCCGATACAGATATCAATACAATTGCCGGTTTTATCCTTGGCGCATTGGTCGGAGTTGCGATTGTATTTGTGCTTGAATTCTTAGAGTCCGGGGTTATTCGCTCGTCGCAAGACATTGACAAATATCTCACGATGCAAGTTCTGGGAAGTATTCCACCTACGGAAGGGTAAGTGATGGCTGTTGATATAGAAATGCCAGAGAACATTGTTCCGCTTCAAGATGTCTCGGTTGATGCCTGTGCCCGTCTATATATGTCGGTATTTAACGCTGAACCATACCTCGATAGTTGGACAGAACAAACGGCTCGCAAACGCATTCTAGAATTAACTGGAACCCCTGGATTCGTTGGCTATACACATATTGAAGATAGTAGGCCAGTCGGCCTCATTATGGGATACACTCGTCAATGGTATAACGGTCTTTCCTTTGACCTACAGGATGTCTGTGTCGATTTGGATTACCAAGGACGGGGTATCGGTACCAGTCTTTGTAATTTGCTTGAGGAAGTGTTGCGCCAGCAAGGTGTTCATCGTATCTTTTTGCTGACCCTGCGCGGAGGCCCCGGCGACATTTTTTATACTAAGCGCGGCTATCATTATGCCAGCCGCACCATGGTGATGGTCAAGCAGCTAGAAGCTGACAAGTAGAGGAACGTAATGACGCAACCAAATCTCGTAACTTTGACGGAGCCACGCTCAAAGGCCAGTGAAGCTTATCGCACGTTGCGCACCAACCTGATGTTTTCCGGTATTGATGCTGCATTAAAAACTGTTGTTATTACCAGCCCTGCACCCGGTGCTGGAAAGAGCAGTGCTGCCGCTAACCTAGCGGTGACTCTCGCCCAGAGCGGTAAACGCACTATTCTCGTTGATTGTGACTTGCGCCGTCCCAGCCAACACATAGTCTGGGGGCTTGAGCAGGAGCCAGGCTTAACATCCATGATGTTGGATGACGGTAACAGCTTGTCGCTTCAGACTGTTGATATCGATAACCTGAGCGTTTTGACCAGTGGCCCCTTGCCAACTTACCCCGCCGACCTGATTGGGTCTGGTAAACTCGATGATGTGATCGAAAAATTAGCAGCGCAGGCAGATTTTGTTCTGTTTGACGCACCACCAGTGAATGCCGTTACTGATGCGGCCTTGTTGGCCTTAAAGCTGGATGGCACATTATTGGTGCTCAAAGCGGGTCAAACGCGCCGCGACCATGCTGAACGCGCTAAAGAGCAGCTTGAGCGTGTAAATGCTCGAATTCTGGGTGCCTTGTTGATGAACGCGCGCAGTGAGGGCCGCTCCTCTAACGCCTACTATTAGCCCATTTTGCTGCTGTGCTTCATGCATATGGTGGCAAAATATATTGTTAATGTCACACGTCACAACCCCGCTTGCGGTACAATCGCAATGGGGCTGGCGTTTTTTGACTGAATGTTGGGCAATCGGCAGACAGTATCAAACCCAATCATTGCAATGCACTATGTGAATGGAGTCAATATGTCTCGCAGAATTCAAGTACGCTTACATCGGCTCGATGAGCTCAACCTCAAACAGTTTGAGGTGCTCGACAGAGAAAAAACCGTTGTGATGCTGCCAGTTGGCATGCTCGAAATTCATGGACAGCATCTGCCATTGGGTACTGATACTTTCGCCGTTGATGCCTTGACTCTTTCTGCCGCTGCTTGGCTGCTCGAAAACGACCCCAAACTTGAAATACTGTTGCTGCCAACGATTCCCTACGGTATTGATCCGCTCGACTCGCGCCGTCCGGATATGTTTAAGCGCTCTGGTAGCATCTGGCTCCAGCGCGGCACCTTCAAGGCACTCATCAGCGACGTGCTCCAACACGTAATCGGTTATGGTTTCAAAACAATTGCACCGGTCGGCTTCCATGGCGGCCCAGAGCAATCGGTGGTGCTTGAAGAAGTGTGTTTAGAATTCCGTGCCAAACACCCTGATCGTCTATTATTTGAACCCGTCGGTTATGTCTTGGGTGGCGCTGAACTGGATGTTCAACCCGGTATATCTACCTTGTTGGGGCGCCCACTCTCTCCGATTGAGGAAGTCAGTATTCGGAACAGCGTCCATGCATCCATGTTTGAAACATCGCTGATGTTGCATCTACGCCCAGAGTTGGTCGATGAGTCATTTGTTAACCTGCGTACAATTGAATGGCGCCAAGTCTACACGGATGCGAACTGGCCAGGCTATATTGGCGCAGGCCCCTCGCGTGCAGACGCTGAAATTGGTGCCGCTGTACTCCGATGGCGTGGTGTACGCACTGGCTCCGTAATCCGCAAAGCCTTAGATGGTGTGGATATTTCTGAACTGCCTCGTCATCCGGTATTTGATGATAGTGGCCCTGCGCCTGAGGATTTACAAGCGCCGCCGCCAGATAAGGTGCACATCGACCAGAGTCCGGCAGTGCGTTTTAGCAAAGAAGACCTCGCAGAAATGCGTACCCAGCAAGGGCGCAGCTCGGAGGAGACTAAACCCAGTGATTCGACAGAAAGCCTCGAAGGTGAAAAAGCCTCAAAAGAGGGCGAATAATAGCGCTTAGAAATTGTCTAAGTTTCATCGATTGAGAGATCGCGGCGGTCTGTGCTACTATCTACTGCTGGAGTCAACCCGATTGGGGAGCCACCGGCTATCCATACAGCGATGTTGAGGCACCAGAACTCAGCCACACCACAGGAGAAACTATGAAAGGCTTGATCTTGTCGGGGGGGAAGGGCACACGCCTGTACCCGCTCACTTACACACGCGCCAAACAGCTAATCCCCGTGGCGAATAAGCCCGTGCTATTCCGAGTTATCGAAACTATTAAGTCAGCAGGCATTACCGAAATTGGGATTGTTGTTGGCTCCACTGCGGCAGAAGTCATGGAGGCCGTTGGCGACGGCAGCCAATTCGACGTCCAAATCACGTATATTCACCAACAGTCACCTGATGGGTTAGCGCATGCCGTCAAGATTTCGCAGGACTTCCTCAAAAAGGATCGCTTTGTCATGTTCCTCGGCGACAACGTCATCCAAGGTGGGATTGGTACGCTGATCAAAGAATTTGCCAGCAGCGACTGGAACAGCCAAATCGTCCTCAAACGCGTCTCAGAGCCACAGCATTTTGGCGTCGCCGAACTTAACGAAGATGGCTCGATTAAGATGTTGATTGAAAAACCACAGAACCCGCCGTCTGATCTCGCGCTCGTTGGTATTTACATGTTCGATGAAAATATTTTTGACGCCGTCCATGCAATTAAACCGTCTGCTCGCGGCGAGTTAGAGATTACTGACGCCATTCAATGGCTGCTAGATAATGACTTGACTGTTCACCCTTATGTGCATAGCGGCTGGTGGATTGATACAGGCAAACCGCTCGACATGCTTGAAGCCAACTCCTATGTACTCGAAGAGCTTGAGCCGCGTGTTTTAGGCTCGATTGATATGGAATCCATAGTTGATGGGCGTGTCTCCATAGAAAAAGGCGCACAGATTATCAACTCAACCGTGCGGGGTCCGGCAATTATCGGTGAAAACACGGTCATCAAAAATGCGTATGTCGGTCCGTTCACAAGTGTCTATCGGGATGTGCACATCGAGAATGCCGAATTAGAGCGTTGCATCGTCCTCGAAGAGGCCCACATTCAAGACGTCCAAGGGCGCATCGAAGATAGCCTGATTGGTCGCAAGTGTGTCGTCCGGCAGGAGACTCGGCACCCGCGCTCAATCCGCATGAACCTCGGCGACCACGGTCGTCTGTTGCTACCATAGCATCTAACCAACTATGTATGTAGTTTGCCCGCATCTGTGTGGTTATGTATAGTCCGCTGTGTTAACAGGTTGACATTGACATCCACGTAGGCGAAGGCGCATTCCCCATGAGAGACTTAATCGGACGATTGTCGCAGCGATTGGGGCTTCGGCGCGAGCAAACCGAGCGCACAGTTGAGCTATTTGACGAAGGCAACACGCTTCCCTTCGTTGCTCGCTACCGTAAAGAATACACAGGCAACCTTGATGAAGCCGTCCTTGCCCGCTTTCGAGATGAACTCAACGCACTACGAAAACTAGAGAGCCGCCAACAGACGGTTATGGAGACAATCAAAGAGCAGGGTGTCCTCACGCCTGAGCTTGAAGATGCCATTGAGGAAGCCGAAACGCTTCAACAAGTTGAAGACCTCTATCTCCCGTATAAACCTAAGCGCCAAACTCGCGCCCAGAAGGCCCGTGAGCGTGGGCTTGAGCCAGTCGCTGGCTGGATACTGGACCAGCTTAACTTTGACATGTCTCGTGAGCAGGCCGTCTATGCTTACGTGAGCGAAGAAGTCCCCACCTTTGAAGATGTATGGCAGGGCGCTCGCGATATCGTCGCCGAAATTATCTCTGAAGATGTCCGCGTGCGTGACGCTGTCCGTCGGTTAACATGGGACAATGGTGAGCTTCAAACCACAGTCACAAATAGAGACCTTGACGATAAATCTAAATACGAACTGTACTATGAATTTGCCGGTTGGCTCCGCAACTTGAAGCCACACCAAGTCCTAGCGATCAACCGTGGTGAGCAAGACGATGTGCTGCGGATAAAAGTTAGTACGTTTGATAACGTCATGATTGACGCCATAACTGAGTACTATCCTGCTAACCCAATATCACCGCTTCGCCCTGATCTAGAGCAAGCAGTAAAAGATGCCTACAAGCGACTGATAGCGCCGTCAATCGAGCGTGAGGTGCGTTCTGACCTCAAGCAATGGGCGGATAAGCATGGCATCAACGTCTTTGCGACGAATCTGAAGAACCTGCTGCTAACCCCTCCGCTCAAGGGTTCGACCGTCCTCGGCATTGATCCTGGTTTCCGCACGGGGTGTAAGCTAGCGGTGGTAGACCCGACTGGCAAGGTGCTGGATGTCGGCGTGATTTACCCGCACCAACCCCGCCGCATGACGCGTAAGTCGCTTGATCTGCTCAGTGATATGATTACTCGCTACAACATTGACCTAATCGCTATTGGTAACGGTACTGCCAGCCGTGAGACGGAAGAACTGGTCGCTGCGCTTATCGCGGATGGTGTGCGTGTGAAGTACATCGTTGTTAGCGAAGCAGGGGCGTCTGTGTATTCTGCCAGTGAATTGGCGCGCGCGGAACTCCCGGACTTAGATGTCAGCCTTCGGGGTGCCGTCAGTATCGCGCGCAGAGTACAAGACCCGCTGGCGGAGTTGGTCAAGATTGACCCTAAGAGCATCGGGGTCGGCATGTACCAGCACGATGTCGATCAGAAAGCACTACAACAGTCTCTAGACTACGTGATCGAGTCGGTGGTTAACAATGTCGGGGTTGACATCAATACGGCATCCCCTGCACTGCTGCAATACGTCGCAGGGCTTGGACCGAAACTAGCCGGCAACATCGTTGCCCACCGTGATAAGAAAGGTGAATTCGCTACCCGTAAGAAGATACTCAAAGTCAGCGGTATGGGGCCGAAGTCATTCGAACAAGCGGCGGGCTTTCTCCGTATCTCCGCTGGGAAAAACCCGCTTGATAATACCGGTATTCACCCAGAAAGTTATGTAGCGGTTGACCGCTTATTGGGCCTCTTGAAGGCCAAACTTGACGACCCTAATCTCGCTGAAAAATTGGCCCAAGCACAGCAAAAGGGCCTCAAGCAGCTTGCCCAGACATTGGAAATTGGTGTCCCAACCCTGACGGACATTATCCGTGAGCTACAAAAACCCGGACGTGACCCCCGTGATGATGTGCCAGCCCCAATCCTGCGAGAGGATGTCCTCAAAATGGAAGACCTTCGCGAGGGGATGAAGCTCAAAGGTACCGTTCGCAACGTAGTTGACTTTGGGGCTTTTGTCGATATCGGGGTCAAGCAAGATGGTTTGATCCACATCTCAGAGATGTCCGATCAGTACGTTCAATCTCCGTATGATATTCTTGATGTCGGCGATATTGTTGATGTGACCGTGCTTGAGGTTGATATTGATCGTGGGCGAATTGGTCTTAGTCTTAAATAGTATGGATATGTCAAGGGTCATATGGCCCAGATAGATACCAGCGCCGGCGGATTGACCACCCTAGTATGTGCCAGATAATTGAACATGAAGAAAAACGGGGCACTCACTGAGTACCCCACTGTTGTCTAGACTACCCAGGACATCCCGGTTGTCGCTGTGTGCTGATAACGCCAACATCATTTGGGCATTGGTCAACATCATCGCGGACGCCGTCATCGTCCGCGTCGGCGTCTGGCCCATTCGGGCAGCCTTCTACGCCGCTGGGGCCAGACGCAAAGGCTGGGCATAGGTCGGTGCTATCATTGACGCTATCGCCGTCTGTGTCGCCCTCAGGGCCACTGGGGCAGCCACTCCCTTCTTGCCCACCCCCCGCTGCCCACAGCGCGGGACAGTCGTCATCGCGGTCAAGCACAGTATCGCCATCGCGATCAGTCGCTGCGCGTCGTAGATTGCATCCACTGGCTGTGACCGCAACGAAGATCAATGCCAGCAGGATGTAAAGTCGAGTGTTAGTCTTCATCGTCTGTTTTTATCCTTCTGGTGGGCAGCCA
>CAYTPI010000013.1:117007-124307 GCA_964439625.1 uncultured Anaerolineae bacterium
GCTGCTTCTGGGCATTGGTCTACGTCGTCGCGCCAACCGTCGCCGTCAGTATCGTTATTCGGGCCTTCGGGGCAACCGTCACTACCACCCGCTGCCGCTGCGATGTTCGGGCAGCGGTCCGTACTATCCGACGCGCCGTCTTCGTCCGTGTCATTTTCAGGACCGTTCGGGCAACCTGTACCGTCCAAACCACCGTTGGCTGCAAAAATGTATGGACACTGATCTGCTTCGTCTACGGTGCCGTCATTGTCCTTGTCTGTCTGTGGAGCGGGTGGTGGTGGGCAGCCGTCACCGTTGGGGCCACCACCCTCAGCGAATGCATCTGGGCAGGCGTCAACATCATCTACAACGCCGTCGTCGTCCCGATCACTGACGCCGGGGCAGCCGTTACCATTGGGGCCACCGTTTTCAGCAAATTCGTCCGGACAGACATCTGTCTCATTGTCGATGCCGTCACTGTCCCGATCTGGGTTCTCCGCGATGCAACCGGGCCGCCCATCAAAACCGAGAGCAGCACCAGCTTCGTTTGGGCACTGGTCAATTGCATCCCGGACGCTATCTCCATCGGTGTCGTTGTCTGGGCCGCTAGGGCACCCAGTGCCATCCACGCCGCCATCTGCTGCTGCCAACGTTGGACATTGGTCCGTGCTGTCGTTTTGACCATCTCCATCGGTATCGTTGTCTGGGCCGTTGGGGCAACCGGTCCCGTCTGTGCCGCCTCCCGTTGACCACAGGTTCGGACACTGATCGCTTTCGTCAGCTATGCCATCGTTGTCTCTGTCAGTGGCTTCAGCCGACGGCTCTGCGGTTGGCTCCGGTGTGGCACCTTCAGGGCAACCATCTTCATCGACCCTGCCAGAAGTGGCTGGTGCTGTCTCAGTTTCTGCCCCAGGGGTCGCTTCACCCTCTGTTGTTTCAGCAGTCGCTTCAAGTGAACTTGTTCCACCTTGGGTTGGGCAGCGGTCACGGAAATCAGGCACGCCGTCGCCGTCGCTGTCACTGGAACCGGGCATGCGCAGCACCTGTCCAACACTGATAGCGTCAATGTCGTCAAGGTCATTTAGAGATTGCAGTACAAGCACATCTGTACCGAAACGTCGCCCGATCTCAAATAACGTGTCACCGCGCTGCACAATGTAGGTGCCGTCGCTGCCAGCGGCCCCATTGGAACTGCCCGGTACGCTGATCTGCTGCCCAATACTCAGTAGCGCTGGGTTAATATTGTCATTCAAAATGCTGATTTGTTGTACCGTTGTATCAAACCGTTGGGCGATGCTGTAAAGCGTGTCACCCGCTTGGACAGTATAGACTCCTGCAGACGGCGTGCTGCCGCCACTGCTAGATGCATCACCAGTTGTAACCGGTAGGCGGATTTGCCGCCCAACAGATATCTGGCTGATGTTGCTGATAGCGTTAGCTGCTTGGATTGCGTCAACGGTTACACCGAACTGTCGGGCAATGCTGTAGAGCGTATCTCCGGCACGGACGGTGTATACATCACCAGACAAACCGCTCTGTGACGGTTGACCGCCGCTGGGAATAGTGAGACGCTGCCCAACTTCGATCCGGCTGACATTCGTGATGCCATTCGCAAAGGCGATTTCATCCACGGTGACGCCAAATTCAATTGCAATGCCGTACAGACTGTCCCCTTGCCGAACAATATACACTTGATTTTGGGCTAAAACAGATCGGACGCTGCCAAACAAAATCAGTATGAATAAGGCAATCAGCGAAGCACGTTTAAGGAATTGCACAGGTATTGGTCGAGAGCGCGATGGCTGGCTAAGCCATGACATCATAGGTGCCTCCCACAAGTGTTTGAAGGGTGGTTAGGATTGCACGCCGTTAAACAGACACGGCTTACATACAGTATGCATGACCTCATTATACGAGTTCTTGTATCTTTTGGGTAGAGAGGCAAATGGTATGCGTTTGAAATTAGTTTGGACGTTTTTGGCACATGCTCTAATTTGCTCGGCGTTGGTAGCTTGTACCACCCCTGAACCAACCCCGGCTGAGCTAACATCAGATAGTAATGCAGTTGACGGTGCCGAAGCTGGGCCGGGTGCGATCGGCACAGACCCCATTCCGTTAGCAGGTGAGGCTGCGACCGATGCGATGTACCAGTTACTGAATGGCAGCGCTGCCGCCCAAAGCATAACCGAAGAAGTGCTTGCAGCAGGCGATGAGCGCTTTATTCCCGTTTATATTGAGCTGCTGCGTGCCGCCCAGATTGGCATTGTCTTCGCGCCGTCTGTCACAGAAAGTACCGATACCCTCGATCAATTGGCTGGGCAAGCTTTCGGCCCGGATTGGCATGCTTGGGTTGAATGGTATGGTGCAACGGATATCAAGCCGCCGCCCGGTTTCACCTCATGGAAGGGGACGTTACTCGCCCGCATTGACCCGGCCTTCGAGATGCTTCTCCAAGATGAACACCCCCAGCAGAACGTTCGGGTCGAAGAGATTGTTTGGGGTGGCGTGGCCCTCGATGGCATTCCAGCCCTCGATAACGCTGACATGATCCTGGCTGATCAGGCGGGCTATCTCCCCCCGGATGACCCTGTTTTTGGCTTGTACATCAACCGAGATGCCCGTGCCTACCCGCTGCGCATCCTAGATTGGCATGAGATGGCTAACGATGTGGTTGGCGGTGTGCCCATATCACTCGCGTATTGTACGCTCTGTGGTGCGGCAATCGCCTACGATGGGCGTGCCTCAGATGGTGAAACCTATACCTTTGGTTCATCCGGGTTTTTGTATCGCAGCAACAAACTGATGTACGACCGCAACACCTTTACTTTGTGGAACCAGTTGACAGGCGAACCTGTGCTGGGCGAATTGGCTGGTACAGACGTCACACTGGACTATTTCCCAACTGTTCTGACGACTTGGCAGGAGTGGCAGCAGCAGCACCCAGATACCCAGGTACTATCAGTGGAGACAGGCTTCAGCCGACCTTACAATCTCGGCTCGGCTTATGGTGATTACTTTGCCAGTGAGGAGACCATGTTCCCCGTTTGGCAGCAGTCGGAAGGCTTCGACGATAAATCTTACATTTACGCACTGCGCCTGAATGATGTGCCAGTGGCTTACCCTGTCGAGATTGTCGCAGACGAACAAGTCGTCAATGACGACATCAATGGGGCAGGGGTCGTCGTGATCGCTGGGGCAGAACCGCTGCTGCAAGTCTTCGGGGAAAGCCGCCGTGTCGGGGAGGTAGACTACTCACCCGGTGGCGAGATCAGAGCCTATGAACGCGGCGGGCAGATATTTTCTCCGGGTGAGACCGTCTCGACCGTTGTTGATGAAAATGATGCCATCTGGCAGGTGACCGAAGAGGCGCTGGTTGGGCCAGATGGGCAGGAACTGGTCCGGGTCAGTGGGCACCTCGCTTATTGGTTTGGCTGGTATGCCTTCTTTCCTCAGACATTGGTTTACGAAGGTGCAGGGGGTTAACCGTCTGTCGGCTCGAACTGTGCATCATAGGCTTTTTTCGTGCTGAGGCTGCCGCCGTCGATGCTGGCATCAATCAACGATTTGTTGCCGTCAAAGTAAAAGATGGCCTCAGCACGTTTATAACTAATCGGCCCGACAATATACTTCTTCGAAAAGTAGCCGTGCCCATTTGGGTCGTTGTTAAGCTCATGCTGTGGGTCTAGCCTTAACGAGACGACTTCGCCACTGCCGTCTAATTGAACATACAGGTAGATGCCGTCATCAGTCGGTTTTTTCTCGCTACCACTAAATAGGTTCTTGAGGAATGCCATGCTATATGCCTTGTTTTATCTAACATATCGCCACTGATTGTAATCGAGTTATGGCAAGCTATGCACCTGCTGCTACAATAAACGCTCGCAATTCATAACCCTTTCAGAAAGTGCTTGACCATGCGTAATCTTCTTGTGACCGGTGGCGCTGGCTTTATCGGCAGTAATTTTGTTCGCTACATACTCAATCGCTATAGTGACCTAAACATCACCGTTTTTGATAAATTGACCTACGCAGGCAACCTAGATAACTTAACGCCTGTTGATGACAACAGGCGCTATGCATTTGTTCAAGGTGACATTGCTGACAGAGAGTCCGTCCGTAGGGCGCTTCAACAGCATGATATTGATACTGTCATCAACTTCGCTGCCGAGTCACACGTTGACCGCAGCATCCTCGAACCAGACGCTTTCATCCAAACTGATGTGGTTGGTGTTTACACGTTGCTTGATGAAAGCAAAAACCATGATGTCGAGCGTTTTTTGCAGGTCAGTACGGATGAAGTCTACGGGTCAATTTCAGAGGGGTTTTTCAAGGAAGGCGATTCCTTTGAGCCTAACTCACCCTATGCCGCTAGCAAGGCAGGTGGCGAACTAATGGTACGTGCTTACCACGTCACTTATGGAATGAACACGGTAGTCACCCGCGGCAGTAATACCTTTGGCCCCAACCAATATCCTGAAAAACTTTTGCCCCTGTTTGTTACCAACGCAATCGATGACCAACCATTGCCAATGTACGGGGACGGCATGCAAGTTCGTGACTGGTTATTTGTCGAAGACCATTGCAGTGGCATTGATATGGTGTTGCGTGACGGCGTCAATGGGGAAGCCTATAACCTCGGTGGCGAAAATGAGATGCATAACATCGATGTGATTAAGCAGATGCTGTCGATCCTTGGTAAGCCCGAATCACTAATACAGTTTGTTGAAGACCGCCAAGGGCACGATTTGCGCTACGCGTTGGATAACAGCAAACTGTACGACCTTGGCTGGGAACACAGCTATGACTTCGACAAAGCCCTTGAGCACACAGTTCGTTGGTATGTTGAGCATGAGAATTGGTGGCGCAAAATTAAGACTGGCGAGTACCTTGAATACTATCAGCGTCAATATGGTGATCGGCTAAAGAGCAGCGAATGATCCGCCGTAAAGTAGTAAATCACTGGGGTATGGTAGCCTATATCGTCATAGTGCTTGCACTTGTTGGGTGTGGTTCTGAGCCAGATAGCGCATCGCAACAAAATTTAGACGAGCAGCAGTTACAAGAAGAAGCGGTTGTCCAACCCACGGTGGAACCAACCGAAGTGCCGTTTAAGGAGACTTTGGCGCTCTGCGGTCTTAATCCCCCTGATGTGCTTTTGACAGATCGTGGTCCGACGGCAGACGCAGTGCGCAGCATGACAATGCTCCAGCCGGTGATCTTCGGTGAAGACTACGTTGCTGAAGTTGACGATCAATACACGTATCTCGTTGCACTGCCCTCTGTTGGTGACGACACACTGCGCCGCAACGATTTTGGTCAAACTGTTGTAACGCTCCGTTATCGTTCGGATTTAGTCTGGTCTGATGGTGAAATCTTTGATGCTGCCGATGCGGCACTAGGGTTCATCCTCCCGCCTCCACCTGACAAGCCAACCTTTGAGACTGTATCAGTTACTCAGGTGGATCAATTTACGCTGCAAGTTGTCGCGGCCCCCGGGGCAGAATACCCTTATGTTCCCTTCCATGTGCCCGCCCCGGAGCACGTTTTTGGCCCTGAAGCATACCCGGAGACAATCCTTAATTCGGCCTTTGCTACGAGCTTGACTCCATCGCTGGGGTTGTACACGGCTCAACTGGAGGCGGACAGCATTAGCCTAACCCAAAACCCTATTTTTACCGGTGTCGTTGGCCTACCTTCGGTAATAGTTCGCACCGTCAGTGACTCCACGACACTGGCAAACGAGGTTGCCAGTACCAACTGTGATGCAGCTATTGACGGCTACCTTACTCTGGAACAGTATACGCCCTTACAGTCTAACCCGGCGCTAAGTTCTGTCGCTTATAACTCGCCTGTACGTGAACAGCTTTTCTTGAACACTCACACACCCTCAGTGACGGGGCGCGTACCCTATTTCGCCGATGTCCGCGTCCGACAAGCTGTCGCGTTTGCGATTGACATTGAAGCAATTGCTGCTGCGCGGACAAATTTTAGCCCACTTACCACATGGATTGTGCCGGAGCATTGGGCCGCCGCACCGCAAGCCGCGCCGACTTATGCACCTGATCAAGCACAGGCCCTGCTCGCTGAAGCGGGTTGGTCGGATACAGACGGGGATGGCGTGCTTCAATATGGCGGTGTCGGCGGTGAGTACAACTGTCAACGCGGTCGTTGGTTGGTTGAAGAAGATACGTCGTTTAGCGTCTCGCTGATCTACCCTAGCGGTGACGTAGCTCGTCAAACAGTAGCAGAAACGATTGTGTCACAACTCGCTGATATCGGTATTGAGGTTGTGGCTCGCCCCGTTGACCCTGCCGATATGTTTGATCAGGCTGGACCTTTGGCACAGCGCCAATTTGACCTGGCGCTCTTGGCGGGCGTCAACCGACCTGACCCAGATGGTATTGCGCTTTGGGTCGGCTCAGAAGTGTTTGTCAACCCACCAGATGGCGCACTTGTTCACCGTTGGGAACTTGAAGATCGTTATATTGAGACGCTACAACTCGCCGAGATCGCGGCAATCAATAACATTCCCAGTTTTGCCAACGATTTCTCCGGTCAGAACTTTTCAGGTTGGTGTAATGAAGCTGCCAACCTTGCCGTCACAGAAGCCAATCGTGCCCTCAACTTTGATCAGCGTGCTGTGGCCTATGCTCAGCAGCAGCAAATTTTCGCAGAGGAGCGCCCGGTCATTCCGTTGTATGCTCGCCCTGAATTCGTGGTCAGTCAGGCATACGTGTGTGGTATTACACCTAACCCATTTGACCCCGTGACGTGGCATATTGGGGCTTGGTATTTTGATGAAACGGGTGCTTGTGACGCGTCACCATAATCAGATTGGCTGATAACACGCTGTAGTCAAGCGTACATGACAAGCAAGTAAAATAACCTTATGTGACTATTCTTCAATTACTGTATTGCTGTGTATTACCGTTGATGGCGTTGGCAGGGCTGCGTGCCTTGTTTCAGGGGTGCATCGTCTTGTCAAAGCAGTTTATCGTCCCATCAATCCATGCTCATCTTGTGGGCTTGTCGTTGATAATGCCATCCTTGGCGGTTGTTGGGGCTGTTTGCTTCAAGTCAATTGTGTTCGCGCACCTATCCCGATCATTCGGGTCTTGGGGACGCTGAACCTTCTGCTCAAAGCTGTCGATTACCGCCGCCAATCTAGGCGTGTCTTGCCGCAACTGATCCAGTTTGCGCCGCCGTTTGCGTCCCGGATCAGGCATCCACATCGTATCGCGTCCGGATTGCTCTAGGATGGGCAACACACGCTGAATGATCCGACTGACTGTCGAGTCGCTCACGCCAAACAGATAGCCCA
>CAYTPI010000014.1:0-40452 GCA_964439625.1 uncultured Anaerolineae bacterium
ATGTGGTCTCAGTTTAGACCGAGACCACAACGCAGCATTGAATGTATTAAAACGGGCAGGACGTGTCCGTGAGCCAGAACGTAGCGGGTTGCCGCAAGCGTGGCTCAGAAGCCCCCACTTTTAGGCATGGGGAGCGTCACAGACAATATAAATTCATTGGCTCGCATCCGCAGCCGCTTACCGAATTTGGCTGTCGCAGAGAGAACCGTCGCTGAATGGATACTACAGAATGCCGAGGAAGTGATCCATTCGTCGATGGCGTTTGTCGGTGAACAGTGCGGTGTCAGTGATACAAGCGTGCTGCGCTTCTGCCGGGCTGCGGGTTTCCAAGGGTATATGGATTTGAAATTGTCCATTGCCCGCGACCTCGCCAGCCCTACGCAAATCGTACATGATGATATTGACGAAAATGACGACGCCGCTATAATCGCTCAGAAAGTGTTTTTGTCGCATGTACAAGCACTCTACGACACGCTTGAGATAATCGAAGAAGATGCCCTCAGCGATGCCGTCAAGTTGATTGCGGGCGCGCGGCGCATCCTGGTAATCGGTGTCGGCACATCCATCCCGATTGTGCAGGAGGCCTACAACAAATTCTTCCGCCTTGGGTTGAATGTACATGCCCAGACGGACTCGTACCTACAGTTAATGGAGGCGGCGATTGTCGATGCGGACACCTTGGTGATTGCAATCTCACACTCCGGGATGTCCAAAGACCCGGTGTATACCTTAGAGGCCGCTAAAAAAAACGGCGCTAAGACAATCGTCATCACAGGAAACGCCGAGTCCCAACTTACGAAGTTTGCCGACGTCACATTTCTAGCTGTGTCACAGGAAACACGAGCGGAGGCAATTGCCTCCCGAATCGCCCAGATGAGCTTAGTAGATACACTTTACATCATTGTGTCGCTGCATATGTTGGAAACCGCGACAAAAAACGAAGATAAAATTCATAAAGCTATTATGCAAAAGACGCTTTAATCCCTGAGCCTCATCATTTATTCGACGGCTCCCCCTAGTGGAAAATAGTAAGTTATGAAGCAAGATGGGAGGATGTGTATCCGAAGAAATCAGTGAGAAAACGTTTACCATTAGTAACGTATTGTATTGTGCCACGGTTGGCACACATCAAACTACCTCTGCATCCGCAACAGGGTGTAGAGCACTATTGAACCAAACTCTATTGAGGAGAAAATATGTTCCGTTCATTCAAAAAGTATCTGGTATTGAGCCTCAGCCTCGCGCTGATTTTGGTACTGGCAGCTTGCAATACGCAGCAGCCTGCCGCGGAAGAACCCGCTGAGGAAGAAGCACCAGCCGAAGAGGCCGAGGCCGAAGAGCCAGAAGCCGAAGAAGAAGAAATGGAAGAGGAGATGGAGGAAGAGGAGATGGAGGAAGAAGCCTCTGAATCCAGCATCCCAGCCGTCTTCACTGAGCGCGAAGAGCCAATCCGTGTAGCGGTTATTCGCAACCTGCCATCTGATGACCACACGGTACAGTTCTTGGATGGTGCTCGTACCGAGGGCGAGTCATTTGGCTTTGAGGTCGATACCTTCATCGCTGACAACGACGATGCCCGCTTCCAAGAGTTGGTCGCACAGGCCATCACCAATGAGTATGACGGCCTTGTCATCTCACATGGTAAGGCAGACTACTCCTACGACATGCTGAAACCAGCTGTTGATGCCGGCATCGAGGTCGTTACATTTGATACGGTTATCGAGAAGGATGGCGAGACTCTGCCGGAAATCACAACAACCTTCCAAGACGACTTCCAGTTGGCAGAACTGTCACTGGCTGAAGTTGCTGCTCTATCTGAAGATGGCGAACCGGTAAAGGTGATCAAACTATGGTTTGGCCCTGGTGTTCCACCACTAGATCGCCGCGAAACTGTTTATGTTCAATATGAGGAAGAAGGCCTGATTGAGACCCTCGAAGTCATCGGCCCGACGAACTTCCAAGACGTACAAGGTGACATCGCTTCCAAGGTCGGCGCGGTGCTTGCCAAGTATCCCCCAGGAGAAGTGGACGCCGTTTGGGGTTCATGGGACGAGATGGCGAAAGGTGCCTACACTGCGCTGAAGGAAGCTGGTCGTGACGATGTCGCACTGATCTCAATCGACATCTCCAACCAAGATATGAACCTCATGCGTGAAGAAGGCAGTTTCTGGTACAGCACCGCTGCTGTTGACCCTCGCCTGATCGGTATCGTTGACATGCGCTTGCTGGCGATGCAGTTTGCCGATGAGGAAACCCCTGATAACTATGACTTGGAGGCCCGCCTAGTTCGCCAAAGTGACCTCCTCCCAGAAACCAACATGGAAAACCTGGGTGACGTCGTCGAGGGTTGGGGCGAGTCAGATGCGTTCAACCAGCCATGGATGGACGAACTGCGCGCAATGAACCAGTAGTTGTTTCGCTTGAACACTTAGCAAGGGGGTGGCATGCTCGTCTGAGCGTGCCCTCCCTCATTTATCATTCATAGCAAGCAACTTATAGCAAGCACTTATTCAGTTTCGTTGGTAGTCGGATTGAAGGAGGGGCCAACCGCAATGGCCCAAAAACATGTTTTTACAATGGAAGATATCTCCATTGAATTTCCGGGCGTTAAGGCGCTTTCAAACGTTGACTTTGAGATCGAAAGTGGCACGATTCACGCATTGATCGGTGCCAATGGTGCTGGCAAATCTACGCTGATGAAAATCTTAGCGGGTGTGCACGACCATTACACCGGCCTGATTCGTTTTAACGGCGAACCCGTTGACATTCGTTCCCCAATTGATGCGAAAGCACTCGGTATTGAGGTCGTACATCAGGAAGTCGATACGGCCTTGGTGCCTTATCTATCCGTTGCAGAGAACATTCTACTGGATGTGATGGTCAAAGACTCGGGCCGCAGGCAGTTCGTCAACTGGGGTAAGATGCGCCGCCAAGCACGTGACGTATTAAAACGCGTCGGAGTTGAACTCAACGTCCAGACTCTCGTGCAGAACTTGTCATTGGCTGAAAAGCAGATGGTATTAGTAGCGCGAGCACTGGCTGCCAACTGTCGCTTCCTCGTGCTTGATGAACCCACTGCCCCGTTGAGCCAAGTCGAGACGGAAGACCTCTTTCGCTTGATGCGTGAACTCTCTCAGAATCAGAATGTCGGCATTGTATTTATTTCCCACCGCTTACCAGAAGTCTTTGAAATCTGTGAGATGATCACTATTTTGCGTAACGGTGAAGTGATTACGCGTCAATCGCTCGATAAGCTTAACCAGCATCAAGTTGTCGAGCATATGCTCGGTCGCAAGTTCGAGGAATACTTTCCTAAGGTCGAGGCGGAGATCACCGATGTTTTATTCGAGGTGCGTAACCTTAACGAGGCGACTGGAGCCGTTAAGAACATTAATATGACGGTTCGAGCTGGTGAAATCGTCGGTGTCACGGGTCTGGTTGGGGCCGGTAAAACGGAGCTATGCAAAACATTATTCGGTGCCTTCAGAATTGATTCAGGTGAAATTATTCTGAATGGTAAGAAACTTAGGATTACCACCCCTTACTCAGCAGTCAGCCAGGGGATTGCCCTCGTCCCTGAGGAGCGCCGCAAGGAAGGCGTCTTAGTCGAGGAACCAGTCTACGTCAACCTGACAGCCGCTAGCCTGAGCAACTTTAGCATATCCGGCTTTGTCAATTCACGCAGTGAGCGCAAAAAATCCCGCACCATAATCGCTGATTTGGGCATCGTAACTCCTAGTGAAAACCAAAAAGTTGCCCTGCTTTCGGGTGGTAACCAACAAAAGATCGCTGTTGGTAAATGGCTGATCGCTGACGCCGAAGTTTACATTTTCGATGAACCAACCAAGGGCGTCGATGTCGGTGCCAAGTACGACATCTTCCAATTGATCGGCGGGTTGGCGGAACGCGGCAAAGGCATTATTTACGTGTCTAGCGAAATCCCTGAGATACTTGGTATTGCGGACAGAACGTATGTTATGTACGACCAAACGATTGTAAAAGAGTTCCTGAACATCGAAGCAACAACTGAAGAAGAGATACTTTTCTATTCGGCTGGAGGGCAATAACCGATGGCACAAGCAGCCAAACCTTTGAACCAAGAAGCCACCGCATCTGGTGGGATTAACGGACGCGCTATCTTTGACTTTATTAGTAAGTGGGGCACACTCATCACGATTGTTGTGTTGATTGCGTTCTTTTCGATTGCAATGCCCCCCTTCCGTTCAACAGCAAACATCGTCACTATTCTACGCAGCATCTCGATTGTAACTGTGATTGCCGTAGGGCTTACCGTCTCGTTAACGGTTGACGGTTTTGACCTATCAATTGGATCAGCAGCGACCTTTACTGTGTCGTTGGTGACATCGATGTTTGTCTGGTACAGCATGGGGACGGTACCAGCGATCCTCTTTGCCTTGCTGATAGCGCTCTCTGTTGCCGCCTTGAACGTGCTTCTGATTATTTACTTCAAAATTTCTGACTTGCTGGCAACGTTGGCAACGCTATTTATCATTGAAGGCGTTGCGCTAACATATACTGGCGGTGGGTCTATTAGTTCGGGGATGCCACGCATCGACGGGACGCCTACTGATGGCGTTATTCCGCCCGTTTTCCGTGAGATTGGGCAAGCTCCCTACATCATCATCATTATGTTGGTGGTGGTTGTCGTTGTGCATATCTTCCTGAACTACACAAAGCATGGGCGCTATATGTATGTGGTCGGAGGTAACCGTGAGGCAGCCCGCCTGTCTGGCATTCCGGTTGATCGCTATCGGGCGCTGGCCTACTTCATGTCCACGCTGTTGGCTGCAATCGGGGGTATTATGCTCGCTGCCCGGATCGGCTCGGCACAGGTAAACGCAGGTCAGGGCTTCCTCATGCCGGCTGTGGCTGCTGCGTTCATTGGCTTCTCTGTGGCGGGTGTCAAGAAGCCAAACGCTATCGGAACGCTGTTTGGTGCTGTTCTCGTAGGTGTGCTGGAAAACGGCCTGATTATGATGTCGGTGCCGTACTACTCATTGAACATCGTCAAGGGTGGCGTATTGGCAATTGCCCTGGCATTAACCTACTTCCAGATCGTCCGCCCACGCCGTAAGAAAGCCGCCGCGGCAAATGCCGCCGCCGAAGCGCAGCAACCTGTCGCGGCTCCTACTAAGTAAATTTTGCTGTGCCCTCTGAACGCGCTTCAGGGAGCACAGCCTTACATTTACTCATAGCATAGACGCATAAGCTTTCCACTGTGATTGCAAGCTGATGCTGTTTCTGCATGCAACTAGATTATTTATCAGTCATCCATCTGTGTAAGGAAAACACGCCATGAACGTGAATGGAAAACACTACCGCACGATCTGGGTTGATGAGGATAAACCACACACGATTCAGATCATCGATCAGCGTTATCTTCCGCATCAATTCGTGATTGAAGAACTCACTACCGTCGATGAAGTCGCGACTGCCATCCGGGATATGCACATCCGCGGCGCTGGCTTAATCGGTGCAACCGCTGGCTTTGGCATGTTTATCTCGGCATTGCACGCCCCACGAGACAGATTCTTTGAAACACTCGTTTCCGACGGCGAAAAGCTCAAAGCCACACGCCCGACGGCTGTGAACTTGGCCTGGGCCGTTGACCGTCAGCTTGGGGCCATCCAAGCGACCGAAGGTGACATCGAAGACAAAGTCCAGATGGCCCGCGATACCGCTCAGGATATCGCCGATGAGGATGCCGAGTTCTGCAAAAGCATCGGTGAGCACGGTGTCGAACTGATCCGTGAAATTGTCGCCAATAAGAACGGCGAGCCAGTCAACATTTTGACGCACTGCAACGCTGGCTGGATGGCCTTTGTCGATTATGGCTCCGCTACCGCCCCGATGTATGCTGCTCATGACGAGGGCCTTGACATCCACGTTTGGGTAGATGAGACGCGTCCGCGCAACCAAGGGGCACGGATCACCGCGTGGGAACTGGGCCAACACGGCGTACCTCACACGGTGATCGCCGATAATGTGGGTGGTCACTTGATGCAGCACGGCATGGTAGATATTGTGATCACCGGGACAGACCGTACTACTTACACTGGTGACGTGGGTAACAAGATTGGTACCTATCTCAAAGCGTTGGCGGCACACGATAACGGCGTCCCATTCTACGCAGCGGTTCCCTCCTCATCGATTGACTGGACGATGCGCGACGGAGTCAAAGAGACACCCATCGAAGAGCGCAGTGGCGAAGAAGTCCGCCTTATACAGGGCCTGCACGCTGGCGAGATCAAGAAGGTGTTGCTGACACCTGCCGGCAGCCCGGCGGTGAACTACGGCTTTGACGTCACCCCGGCACGCTTAGTGACAGGCTTGATCACCGAGCGTGGTGTTTGCACTGCATCGGAAGAGGGTGTCCTAGCGCTGTACCCTGAGAAAAATAAGTTAGGAGAGACTCCATGACATATGAAATTCTAAATACGACCACAGCGGTTGACTACGTCAAGAGTCGCCCAAAACTTAAAGAGAAGTTCCCCAAAAGTGCCGAACTGGTTGCTAAAGAAGTCGGGGATGGTAACTTGAACTTGGTCTTTTTCATCGAAGATGTCAACGACCCGACCCATTCAATCGTGCTCAAGCAGGCACTCCCCTATCTGCGTGTCGTCGGTGAGTCTTGGCCCCTCACACGGGAGCGCGTCCGCTATGAGACTCAAGCGCTGCTGCACTACAATCAAGTGGCGCCGGGCCTTGCCCCAGAAGTCTATGATTATGAAGATGAAATGTCCACGTTGGCGATGGAGCACCTACGTCGTCACGACATTATGCGCAAGCCGTTGGTGGCCCGCAAGCGTTTCCCGGATTTTGCAGAGCACATCAGCACATTCTTGTCGCAGACTCTCTTTTACTCCTCTGACCTATACCTGACGGGTGAAGAAAAGAAGCAGATGGCAGCAACGTTCGTCAACGAGAAGCTGCGTAAGCTGCAAGAGAATTTTGTCTATACTAACCCGTATATGGAGTCCGAGGAGAACAACTGGAACCCGCTGATTGACGATGACGTGCAGGCCGTGCGCGCTAATGCCGAACTCAAGATGATGATCGCTGAGGCCAAGCGCGCTTATACCACCCATGCCGAGGCCCTGATCCACGCTGACCTACACACTGGATCAATCATGCTGAATGAGGAAGACACCCGCGTTATTGACCCTGAGTTCGCCTTCTTTGGCCCAATGGGATACGACATCGGAGCCGTGCTGCAAAACCTTGTCCTTAACTACTTGTCGCACTTTGCGCACACACCAGATAAGGCTGAGCGCGACAGCTATCAGGCTTATTTACTCGATATGATCGCCGACATCTGGAACAAGTTCGCCGATAAGTTCGACACGCTCTGGGCGGTAAATAACAAAGGCGAAGCCGTCCCCGACGCCTACTGGGACTTCCCTGGTGGCGCCAACGCCTTCGCGCAGTACCGCCAGCGCTACATCGCCCGCTTACTGACGCAAACGACATTACACGGCGGCACCAAGTTTCTGCGGCGCATGATGGGCATCGTCACTGTATGGGATATCAGCAGCATCGAGGATGATGAGAAGCGCTCACGCTCCGAGCGCGCCGCTATCCACATCGGCACCCGCTGGGTGATGGGCCACGCGGATGTCAAATCGATTGGTGACCTGGTCGAGATTGTTCAAGAAGAAGCAGGCAAGATCAAAGTTGACTAACTCCGCAGCAAGCCAAAGGAACTGCACACGATGACCATTCGCATAATTGGCCCAAACGACCCAGCACTCGACGTGCTTCAGGCCGCAATCCAGCAGCAAACGGACGGTGACGCTGTGCTGGAGATCATCCCATGGCCTGACTATCGTGAGCGGCTGATGGCAACGCTCAATGCAGAGTCTGCCCCTGATCAGGTGGTGTTTGTGCCCGGGCACATCTGGCTGCCTGAGTTAGCAGCAGGCAGGCTCGTCGCCTCTTTAACTGAGCTATTCGCTGAAGTAGATGACGACGTCAAGGCAGCCTACAATTTCGACGACATCATTCCGGGCGTAGCGACTGAAGGCATGTACGCTGATCAACAGTATCTGCTGCCCTTCTTCTCGGATGGGCATATCCTTTACTACCGCTCTGACTTGCTCAAGCTCGACGACGCAAACGGTGTCCCCCTTGTTTCGACCAAGGAGATCGCCGCCCTGGCCCGCTCGGTACACAACCCGCCAGAAGTCTATGGGCTGGCACTCAAGGCAAATGCCAGCGAAATCTTCACGGATTTTCTGCCGTACCTCTGGGAAGCGGGCGGTGCGATCTTCGATGCGAATGGTCAGCCGGTGCTTGATAGCGCAATCAACGTGGCGGCGCTTGAACTGTATTGCAGCCTACGCGAGCTCTGCCCACCAGGAACCCACACCTACGGCAACAGCGAAATCACTGACAGCTTACGCAAGGGTGACGCTGCTCTCGTCGCAACATGGGGTGGACAGAGTGGCCCGATCTTTACAGATGAGGGCAATACATGGCGCAAGGTCTACAAAGCAGCGGCCTTCCCCAACCCATGGAACGCGACCTGGGGCGTGGCTGTTCCGGCGAACCTAGACCGCGCGGAACAAGTGGTAGCCGTTGAAATTATGCTGTCGCTGTTTACTCCGGCTGCTGACCTCGCCTTGATCGAAGCGGCGGGCAGTCCCGTCCGTCAGAGCAGCTACACAGCGGATGCCATCCATCAGTATCACTGGCTTGCCGCTCAGAAAAATATGTTGGACAATGCCCACCTGCTGCCCGCCAAGCCAGAGTTAGGCGTATTTCTTGGTGATCTATACGGCGCGGTGCATCAGGCGTTTATCGGTGAGGCCAGCCCTGAGGCAGCCCTAAGGGGCGTTCAGGCAAAAGCGCTCGAAGCTGTGAAACTATAACTGGAAGGTACTTACTTATGTATACCCCCTTAACTGAAAAGACTGTTGTTGATTATGTGCGTAACTCGCCCGTGATGAGCGAGATTTTCAACGAAGACGATACACTGCTGGTGGATGATCTGGCGGATGGCGGCAACGTCAACTTGATCTTCCGCGTCCATGCTGAGGAAGCGCCCAAAGCGCGCTCGGTGCTGGTAAAGCAGGCCCTACCACACGCCCGCCGCTACCCTGATTTCAAGATGCCGTTGGAGCGGGCTCGCATTGAGAATGACGTGCTCGCAATTGAAAATGAGCGCATCCCCGGCATCGCCCCGAAGGTCTACTACTATGACGCTGAGATGTACGTCAACCTGATGGAAGACCTGAACGACCATCTCATTATGCGGAAAGGCATGATGCAGCAGATCGAGTATCCGAAGTTTGCCGAAGATATGGGCATGTTCCTTGCGCGGACGTTGTTCTATACCTCTGATTTGTATCTCTCTTCTGCGGAGAAGAAAGAGGCTGTGCCAAGGTTTATCAACCCTGTGTTGTGCAAGGTGACGGAAGACTTGTTCTTTACCGAGCCCGTCGTCGATAACCCTAACAACCGCTGGACGCCGGGGCTGGACTCACTGGTGGAGGAAATTCACGCTAATGACATGCTATTTGCCACCATGCTACTCATGAAAGAGAAGTTCATGACGCAGGCGCAAGCGCTCGTCCATGGTGACTTTCACACGGGGTCGATTATGTTGAACCCACAGGAGACTCGCGTCATTGATCCTGAGTTCGCCTTCTACGGGCCGATTGCATTTGATATCGGATCACTGTTGGGCAACCTGATCATTGGGTACGCCGCGCAGGAGTACCATGCCAAGGACGATGCCACACGGGCCAGTTACCGTCAATGGATACTCTCTGCTGTACGCGACACCTGGACGACCTTCGAGGCTGAGTTCCGGCGATTATGGGAAGCCGAGGCCGACCCAGTTGAATGGGGTTCCGCCCGCTTCCGCGATCACTATCTGCGCCACCTACTGCGTGATGCAGCCGGCTTCGCTGGGGCCGAGCTGTTCCGGCGTACCATTGGGTTGGCCCATGTAGATGATTTCACTGATATCCCCGATCAAGAAGGGCGGGCTGCCGCTGAGCGCATCGCGCTGCGCGTGGCCCACGACTGGCTGTTAGAACGCGAGAGTATTCTTTCAATTGATAATCTGATTGCTATGGTAAAGAGGTAAAAATGGCTTTTCGTAGTATTGAATGGCTAGACGACGGCACGCTGCGCCTGCTCGATCAGCGTAAGATACCTGCTAAAACTGTTTACATTGACTATCGTAATTACCAAGCTGTGACGGATGCTATCCGCAGCATGGTGATCCGTGGCGCGCCGGCGATTGGCGCCGCTGCAGCCTATGCTATGGCCTTGACCGCATGCCATACCAACGCCGAAAGTACCGATGATCTGCGGGCAGAATTGACTAAAGCGGACGCCACGCTACGTACCTCACGCCCGACAGCGGTCAACCTCTTCTGGGCGTTGGATCGGATGATGGAGCGCATCAATGATGGTGCGCTTGAGAGCGTCAATGCACTTAAGGCGGCTGTACTGGCAGAAGCCCATGCCATCGCTGCGGAAGATGTCGCAATCAACAAGGCGATTGGCACCAATGCCCTGCCACTGATCCCCGATGAAGCGACTATTATTCATCATTGTAACACCGGCAGCCTTGCCACCGTTGACTATGGCACGGCCCTAGGAATCATTCGGATGGCGCACGAACAAGGCAAACAGGTGCTGGCGTTACTCGATGAGACGCGCCCGCGCCTACAAGGGGGACGGCTCTCGGCCTATGAACTGAAAGAACAGGGCGTCCCCTTCAAAGTGATTGTAGACGGCGCTTCTGGACACCATATGCGGCGCACGGGCGTTGACTTATGCGTTGTCGGCGCGGATCGGGTGGCAGCAAACGGTGATACGGCCAACAAAATCGGTACGTACAACCTTGCTGTGGTCGCCCACGAGAACGGTGTACCTTTCTACGTAGCCGCACCAACCACCACAATCGATATGGCAACCAAGCATGGTGATGAGATCGAAATTGAGGAACGTGCCGCCCGTGAAGTCACACATGTCGGTGAGTCACAGATTACGCCGGAGGGAGTCGAAGTAGCGAACCCTGCCTTTGACGTAACACCCGCTAAGTACATCACGGCGATCATCACTGAGAAAGGCGTTATTTACCCGCCCTATGAGGAGACCCTCGCCAAGTTGATGAGCGAAGCCTGAGCATCCGACGCGCTCGTTCTGACGGGGCGTTTTTCTTACTGCTAGCCCGTGGTTTCAACCACGGGCTAGACGGCCCAAGTACGAGAGACCTATCATCATTTTAAGGCGATTGCCTTGTTATCCTAAATATGTCACTTTTCTTTTTCTGAGGGATACTCTATACTAATTGTTGTATTAAACAACAATTAGCGAACGAGAAGAGTATTTGTGACCAGCCAACATTCAAACGGGCTAGATGATTTTGTAACGGTTTCAGATGCCGCCAAACGGCTCAACATTCACCCTGAGTCGGTGCGCCGGTTGATACGCCAAGGTAAGTTACCTGCCCGCAAGTTTGCCAACACTTGGTTAATCGATGCATCCACCCTTGAGCAGTTTGCCAGCAACTACGACCCACGCCCTGGCAAAAAGGCAACGCTTCTGTAGTAACCTTATTTATGAATAAATAGATTAGGTGACTTATGATGTGCACTTCTGCATGAGATTCGTTTGAAACAGCGTCTCATCCAGAAAGGTCTCGAAATCATCAAAGCTCGTAGATGCGAACGATTTACCCAACTCGCCCGAGAATTGAACAACTCAGGCTGAATTGCTCTTGAGCAACACGGAAGAAATTAGGATACTTATACTGCTATCTGCGCACCGTGAAGGGGACAGGGGCTATGCCCAGACGTGATGTTGATGTCTTACAGGACTATGTAAACGAGAGTGAAAAGCGAGAACGGCGAAAGCAGTTTCGCATCCGCACAATTAACGGACTGTCGCTGTTGGCCTTGCTTGCAACCATCATCGTCTCTGTTCCGATTGTTTTTAACCCTGTCTGGCAGATTTATGTGCTGCATCGGGAAAACGCTGCTTATGCAGCTTTCAGCGTTTTCCTGTTGACGGGCGTATGCCTCATTGCCCTCGTCGGTTTTGTCATGCAGGTCAAAGTGGATCGCCAATCCATGATACGCGATAGTGCTGTATTAGCGGTGGCTCTGGGTTTATCGATGTTGACCAGTATGGTTGGCACTGGGATTTCTATTTTTCTTGACTACAACACGTTGGACATCGCACCGACTGGGCGCTCGTTTTATTATCTCGCACGGCGTGACAGAATCGGCACGGCTGAACCCACCTATGAATTATGGCGTTGTGAGCCGCTCGGTATGCTATGTCGGCAAGAAACGTGGGCCGGGCCGGAGATTTACAACGATGACGTGCGCGTCATCATTGTGCCCCAGTTCGGCCCGGACGATCAGTTCCGCTTAGCCCCGCTTGCTGAGTAGCCTAGAGCAACCCTGCTGCTTGACCGATGCGGTTCATGAGCGGTTGATAGTTGGCATGTTGCCCCGTCACGAACAGCAAGGGCACACTAGAACCAGTCGCCGTTAAAAGGCGTGTCGTTGCGATGCGGTGCGGCAGCGGCAGCGGGGCGTACACATGGATGACAAACAGCGGCGGGAATAAAGAAGAACCCGGCGATGCTGTAGCGTTCCAACTCGACGACGCGCTCCACGCGCAGCATGTCCCATGGGAGCATCACCCGGACGTTGTCGAACAAGATGACCTCCAGTTCGTCGTCCGTACTAACGTAGCTGGCTGTCAGCACCAATGACTCGCAGGTGACGATGACTATCAAGCCGATTAAGACCAGCAAAGCGCCGATCAGCAAAAAGCCAAACCCGTTGCCAAAATCCTGAAACATTGGAAGGGTCTGCTGAAGGTAAATCAATATGAGAACGATGACAATAGGAAACATAAGGAGCATCGTCGGTACCCAGCGTTGTGGAACGAGCAAGTTCCACTTGGCGAGGTAAGGGTGTTCGATGCGGTTCATAATGCGCTCCTTGCATTGCTGTGGCTAAGATGTCTTGAGCATAGTCGAACTTGAGGTCGGGTGCATATGCTGGTTGGTCGCTCGTCTTATTCACTTGCTTGACCGGTCAGTGGCAGGCGCGTATCATACGGGGCGACGATCTATCTCAGAAACTATGTATGTAGCGACAATAATCTAATGCCCTTTGAAATCGATACAAAATATTGGAACTACGGTGCCCTCTTTTTTATCGTGCTAGGGCTGACGATCAGTTTGCCCATTTTGCTGAACGCGCCGGTAACGCTCTACTGGATTCATAAGGCGTACCCTGTCTACATTACCGTTTCTTTTGTACTGGTGGCGACCTACTACGGCATCCAACTGTTGGTTGTGGCGATTCGGCGCGAGCCGGGCCTCGGCACATGGCTGCTGTGGATAGCACTAAGTGCTGTCACGCTGGTGACAGTTGCTGCGGCAACCTACAGTGCGGCTGTTTTGCGTCAACACGTGGACACCATTGAAGTGGATAACCGTCTCTATCATTTAAACAAACGTACCAACCCGCTGACAGATGGCGGCTACGACGTGTACAAGTGCTTTTGGGTCGAGCAATTATGCGAAGACTATGGCACATTCACGCCAGACCAAGAACCCTTCGCCGATGACGTCGTTCAGGTGATCCGCGTGTCAGGTGAGGCGGCGGATGATTTTGTGTTTGCCTTTGACCGCTCGAACGCGCCTTGATGTTCGCAGCACACATGCCGCTCTACCAGAAGCGGTGCCACCGCCTTGACCATCATGCTGTATGATAGTGTCAGAAACTAAGGAGCAACTTATGTTAGACCAGCCTCAAACCCGACCCAACTTTCCGCGTGTAGAACGACGTTTCGACAAATGGCGTCAGACGTTCGCTACCGCCTACGACTCCGACCTTGCGCTGCTGTTCATGTTTGCCTTCAGTGGATCGCTGCTGTTTCTGCTCATCGGCAATCTGCGTACCGAAGGCTTTTCGACCCAACTGTTCCGCTGGTTCAACAGCTTCTTCCAGAACTTCGGCACAGAGATGTTTGGCGCGGTCATCACCTTCATATTGATCGAAGTCCTGCTAGATAACCGCCGCGCCTATGAGGTCGCACAGCGCGAGAAGGAGCGTCTCATTCTACAAGTGGGCAGCCCAGACAAGGCTTTTGCCGTCGAAGCAGTACGGCAGCTTGATGCACGTTGGTTGGCTGGCTGCAAGATGGTTCAGTGCATGGTGCAAACCTCCAAGGCGCAAATTTACAGGGCGTCAACTTTTGGGAGGCGGAACTCAAAGAGGTGCACTTTGGCAAGGCCAACCTCGAGTGGACAAAGTTTGGCAACGCTAACTTGCGTGGTGTACGCTTCACAGAGGCCAATCTCCACAAGGCGAATGCTAACTCAGCGGATATGGCAGGGGCCATCTGCTTGAGTGCCAACTTGGTTGACGCCGATTTCACAGGGGCGGACATGCGCGGCGCGCAAAAGCTGACGGTTGCGCAGTTGCAGGCCGCCAGCAGCCTTGCAGGGGCGACCCTACCTGATGGCACTGAACTGCCCACAATAGTTGGCAGAGTATCTTTAATACGTGGATAAAAGTAGTCACCAGAAAGTACGTTTCACTATGACTGACCAGCAACAACCCGAACCCACACTTCCTCCGTATGAGTTTGTTCAGGCGGAATCAGGCGTCGATGGCGTTGACGTTTTTGTTCCGAAAGAAGAGACCGTCGAACAGCAGTCAGAAACGGTTGCCTTCTCGTGCCCAAACTGCCTCACCAAGACGGCTTACTCTGCCAAGGATCGTGGGTTAACCTGCACCAGTTGTGGTTACTTCGAGCCGCTTGACACAGAAACCACTGACCCCGACCAACTCAAAAAGTTTCCGTTTGATATGGCGTTCTACCAACAGGCAGCCCACGGTTGGGGTGGCGTGCGTGATGAGATTGAATGTCAGAATTGCTATGCCAAAATCTCATTAGATGAAGGCCAACTCACGACGCGCTGCCCGTTTTGTGCCTCGCAGAAGGTGGTGCATCATAAGGCCTCGCATGATGAACTGCGCCCGCTCTCGGTGATCCCGTTCACGAAGACCATTGAAGACATCACGCCAAGCGTATCGAACTGGTTGGGCAACAGTTGGATGCTTCCCAATGAACTCCGGCGTAGCGCTGCGATGAAGCGCTTCGTAGGTATTTACCTCCCCTTTTGGATCATCGATGCCGATGTCAAAGGGAAGTGGAAAGCAGAGTTTGCCGTGAAAGTGGACAGTGGTGTGCCTACTAAATGGGAGTGGAAAAGTGGCAGTTTCTCGGAGCGCTTTGCCAACTTCATTGTGACGGGCACCAAACATGTGACGTCCGGCCTTTTGGATAACATCGCCGACTACAATCTGACCCTTCTCCAGCCTTACAACCCTAGTTACCTCGTGGGCTGGCAAGCGCAAGCGTATGAATCAACATTAGAGGAAGCCCATCAAGAAGCCCGTGAGCAAATACGCTTCGAGCTTCAGGACGACGTGCGGCGGCGCGCTCAGCAATCTCACAAGACGTATATGCGTAACTTTCAATTCGGAACGAACTACGAAAATGAAGGGTGGCGTTACATTCTGTTGCCAGTCTACTTATCGGCATATACCTTTAGAGATAAGACCTATCAAGTGGTGGTCAACGGGCAGATTGGTTCGGTTAGTGGGTCGCGCCCGGTGAACTGGTTCGTCGTCTATACGGTGATGGTAGCAGCGTTTATCCCAGCGTTGTTGGTCTGCTGCGCGATTACGGGACTAGTTTCAGTAGCGGATGAGATCGATGCAGGAATCTGCTTGATTCCAGTAGGTGTGGCCGCAATTTGTGCATTTGTCGCGCTGCGTACCCACACAATCGCGCGGCGCATTGTCAACCCGGATGATCGTCAGAAATCAGACATTGAGCAATATTTTGAAGGCATGGTTCCCTGGGAGTTGGAATAATGGTAGAAACAACGATTGACGCAAACGATACAGAATTTACCCCGACCGAGGTTGACTGGGCCGAGCAATGGAGGGCTGCACTAACGCAGATGTTCTGCAACGTGTGTGACGCGCATTATCTGCGCCCGGAAGCAGTCAACGCGTCGCGGTGCCCGAACTGTTATCGCGGTCAACTGATGGCGGCAGACGACACAGTTGCGGCCCCCGATGCGGCCCAGTCACCTGAATTGGTACTGCCATTTGCGATCAACCCGGAGCGCGCACTCGACACCATGCTGCGCTTTGGGGAGCCCATCACACTGCCCCCCAAGGACTTAAACCCGGATCGCCTCAAGCGTCGGATGCAAAAAGCCTACTTACCTGTTTGGCTGGTCGATATCGACGTTGAAGCATCTTGGAGGGCTGATGCAGGCTTCGACGAAACGGTGACAGTCAAAGAGGAGCAGCAAATCGATGGTAAGTGGGTGTCAACTGACGTTGAAAAAACGCGCACCCGCTGGAAACCCCGCACAGGCAGCCTCAAGCGCCGCTACGACAATATCCATACCGCCGCTCTGCACGCCTACCATCAATTAGAACAGCGCATCGGTAATTATGATGAGCAGGCCGCCGCTGCTTACACCCCTGACGCTATTGATGATGCCCTCGTTATGCTGCCAGACCGCAGTAACAGCGAGGCGTGGCAGGATGCACCCTTTGCCGCCCGCAAGCTCGCAATGGATGATGCAGTCAAAGCGCTCAAGGCGGATAAGATTCGCGGCTACCAATGGACGCCATCCTTCACCAACCACAATTGGACGCTGCTGCTGGTGCCCCTCTACAGTTCGTATTACCTCGATGATGACGGACGCCCTCAAGTGATTTTTGTCAATGGGCACACGGGTGGCGTCGATGGCTCGCTGCGGGGGTCTGTCGCCCGTGGGCGCACCCAGTTAATCTTTGGCATTATCAACGCGCTGATGTTGTCGGCGTTAGGCGTCTACGCCAGTATTCAATGGGTCGAGACGCGAGATGTACTGCTCGCAGCCCTGGCAGCGGCGGGCTATACACTGGCAATCAGTGCCTTGATTTTGCAGAGCATCCCCCTCAGCCGAGTCGTGCAGTTCAACCAGATGTATGCGATAACCTCTGTTGACGGGCGTCACATCCCAGCGGCTAATAACTCGCATCGATTTGTATGGGCCAAACTCTATGATCCGGCGGAGGGTGTGGGTCGGGAAGTGCCTGCGGCAGACTGAAATCCAGTTACAGCGAACATAAGACGTTTTTCGCCAAGCTGGGATACAGCTTCACCCTACTACAACCTGAACGCACCCTTCTCCGAGCAAGCTACTGCTTACTACTATTTATTGCTCGAAGCATGGCACCGCCTGCGCGCCTGCGGCACTGCGCATCTCCTCGTCCCCTAGATTAGGCGTGATGAGTTTGTTACTCTTTAAACTTACCCACAAGGTTAATCAGGAACTCGTCATCGCCACGATAATAGCCTGAAGGACACTATCTAGGTGGCGTTTCGTTTCACTATTTGCCAATTGGGCATCCCGAGCGAGGCAGGCTTCATAAATACGCTGATGGTCTTCCCAGGCGGCAGCCTTGTTGCTGCCAGCTAAATCAAGATAAATGCGGTTGTACGGAGCCACGGTATTGCGGAGTTGCTGAATGAGTTCAATTGTTTTTGGCTGCGGGTATGCTGAATAAAGAGTCATATGGAAATCATTGTTTAAGGCCAATAGGTCCTCAAGTCCCTCGGTGACATCGGCCTCTGCAATAATTGCCCCCATTTTCTCGACCCTGGCATCATCTATATCGACCGCAGCACGCTCGGCGGCAATGCCCTCAAGTAGGCCTCGAATGAAATATAATTCAGATAATTCTGTCGCAGTCCGTTCAGTGACAATAGCACCGCGATTTGGGATCAGAGTGACGAGCCCTTCGGCGTCCAAGGTGCGGAGTGCTTCTCGAACGGGTATCCGGCTGACGGCTAGCTCATTGGCAATGTCTTGCTGATCAAGTTTTTCTCCGGGAGAAAAATGTCCGCGCAGTATTGATGAACGAATAGCGTCGGCAATAAGTTCGCCACGTGGTTTCAGGGTCTGCGGGTTAATGTTAAAGTGGAGAGTAGTCATTATTTTTGAGGCACCTTTCGGTTACCAACCACGCTAAGGAAAGACTGTATATAATATGCAATTATATGCTTTCTTAGAAAATTCTCAAGCTAGCTGCACGTAGGCTTTCAGTCCAACAGCGGCCTATACCGCTATTGAATGTTACTCATTTCATTTGATGGTTGACGCAAACATACAGAGTGTGTATATTGTATACAATATGAGCATGTTGCATACACTTGACCCTGTTAAAAATCTCAAACCTAAATACTTAGCCAAACATCGTATCAATATTATTCATAAGGAAAAGGTTTTCAAATATTTTTGCAGGCAAGGTATCGCTCTCAGTTCCTGTACCTTAGCGACACATCATGCCCAAATTGATATTACAGCAACTTATTAATGCGGGAGCATCAGCACAGTACTTACCATCTGTGTTCATATGAGGAGACCAAAATACCCATGGAAGCAGTTAAGTACACACTTCATACCATCGCAGATAAAGACCCATACCCCAAATACAAATGGCTGAGAGACAACGACCCAGCACACTACGTCGAAGAAGAGGATATGTGGATCTTGACGCGTTTTGAAGATGTCTCGAACGCCTTCAAGGATTGGCAGACGTGGTCTTCACAGCGGCGTGGCAACCTTGTGCACGATATTCCAGAACGCATCGGCAAAACGCTTGGCACGACTGACCCGCCCGCCCACCGCTTTGCCCGCAGCCTCGTGAATAAGGCTTTTACGCCGCGGACGGTCGCCAACCTCAAGCCGAAGATCGAAGGATTAGCCCGTGAGCTTGCTGAAAAAGCCAGGGATAAAGGAACAGTCGAGTATGTTGGCGAAATATCAGCGCCCTATAATGCATCACTGCTAGGGGCGATGTTCGGGGTGCCCGATGAAGACTTCATCCAGATACGGCATTGGCTCGATGACTTCTTCATGCGGGATGAACCCGCACCGGGTGAAGAACCTGTACAAGTTGTCGCTATGCGTCACCTGACGGATTACATCAGCAAATTAGCGGATGCACACCTCGCTTCTGGTGAGGATGACCTCATGACGGCGATGCTGCTGGCGGAAGAAGACGGTAAAAAGCTTGAGCGCGAGCAAGTCGTCGTCACAACCATGACCTTCCTTGTCGCTGGGTTTGAGTCAACCAACAACCTGTTTACCAACTTAACACATGCGTTGGCACAACACCCGCACATCTATGATGAAGTCAAAAATGACCCAGACCTGATGCCACAGTTCGTAGAAGAAGGCATGCGCTGGGACTCCGCTGCGCAGGGCTTTGTTCGTAGCCCCAACCATGACGTCGAGATGCATGGGAAACTCATCCCAGAAAACGCGGAAGTCATGCTGCATATTGGGTCGGCAAACCGTGACGAGCGTCAGTTTGCCGACCCAGATACGTTTGATATTCATCGCGAGATGACGCGTCATCTGGGGCTGGGGCAGGGGATACACTTTTGTGTCGGCGCCCCGCTTGGGCGTGAGATGTCTTATACGCTCTTTAGGGAAATTCTTGCCGTCAGCGAACAATGGGAAATTGATCTTGATAATGCTGAGCGCGTTCTGACGCCTAACTTCAGAGGCTTCTCCAAACTACCACTGACCTTGAAATAGGAGGCTGACCGATGGACGTTTCCGAAGCACCTTCCATAAAGACTGGGGTTACTCGGTCGCTTATGAAGCCAGCCCCACACTCGGCAGTGCCAAGTAACGTTATAGCAGAAAAGTCATAGAGAAACCCATGCTTCAAAATCGTTTTATTCAGATCGATGATATCACCCTGCATTACAAGATTGAAGGCAAGCCGGATGCCAACTCAGTGATTTTCATCAATTCTTTGGGTACAGATTTGCGCATTTGGGATGATGTGGTGCCACATTTTGTTGAACATTACCAAGTGATACGCTACGACAAGCGCGGACATGGCCTCTCGGACTGCCCACCTGCTCCTTACACCATCCGTGCTTTAACGAACGATATTCTGGGCCTGATGGATGCACTATCCATTGAGCAAGCCGCCATTGTGGGCCTATCAGTTGGGGGCATGGTTGCAATTGACGCCGCTTCTAACTTTGCAGAACGGGTCGCAGCGCTCATTCTCTCAGACACAGCCCCTCAGATCGGTAGTGACGACAGCTGGAACAAACGTATTAACACAGTTCGTAAACACGGCATCGCGCATATTGGCGATGATATCCTGAAGCGCTGGTTCACTCCGGCTTTTGGTCAGTCGCACCCAGCCGCTTATCATGGCTTCCTTAATATGCTCAACCGCTTACCAGCCGAGGGTTACGCTGGGGTCTGTGAAGCCATCCGTGATGCTGATCTGACTCAAGAGGCCAAATCAATCGATAAAAATGTGTTGGTATTGTGCGGTGCAGATGACGCCTCCACACCGTCGGATTTCGTCCAAGAAGCGACATCCATCATACCGACCGTCCACTTCCATGCGATTGAAAATGCAGGCCATCTACCCTGCGTCGAGCAACCAGAAACGACTGCTATCTTAATCCTTGACTTCCTGAAAGCGCAGCAATATGTCTGACGGTAAGTTTGAGCGCGGCATGAAAATTCGGCGCGAGGTGCTCGGTGATGCCCACGTTGACCAGGCAGAAGCCAACAAAACAGACTTCGATGCTGATTTTCAACGCTTCATCACAGAAATGGCTTGGGGAACCGTCTGGACGGGTGACGCCATACCTCGCCAGACGCGCCATCTGGTCACGATTGCGATTCTGGCAGCCTTGGGCAAAGAGCACGAGCTTGCCATGCACATCCGAGCGACGCAGAATACGGGCGTGACGCAAGATGAAATCAAAGAGGTACTACATCAAGTCGCTATCTATGCGGGGGTTCCGGCCGCCAACACAGCCATTAGCATTGCCAAGCAAGTCTTTGCTGAAACACCAAACAAGATTGAGCAGGAGTAGGCCTCGCAATGACTGATAATATGCAAAAGACTCAAACGGCGATGGACCCAAGTGCCCATCCACCCTATTTGTATCCACCCTATAAATCGACGCCTAAGCGCTCCCCGCAAAAACCGCTGGTGCCAGTCCCTGAGTCGCTGACCGATCTGACTGGCCCCGTCTATGGGCATGATGATATCAACCCGTTCGACAATGACATGACGAAGAACGCCGTCGTCAACGGTGAGCCACTCGGTGAGCGCATCATCGTCGTTGGGTGCGTACTGGATGATCGCAATCGACCTGTTCGCAATGCCCTGTTGGAAGTGTGGCAGGCCAACGCTGCTGGACGCTACCTGCATCTTGTCGATCAACACCCAGCACCGCTAGACCCGAACTTCAGTGGTGCTGCTCGCCTCCTCACCAATGCAAACGGCGAATATCGCTTTGTAACCATCAAGCCAGGAGCCTACCCTTGGGGCAACCATGACAACGCATGGCGTCCTGCCCATATTCACTTTTCAGTCTTCGGAACAGCATTTACATCGCGCTTAGTAACACAGATGTACTTCCCCAACGATCCACTGCTCAAGTATGACCCGATGTATACCAGCATCCCAGATGATAACGGGCGTCAGCGGTTGGTCTCTGAATATGCCCATGACGTGACTGAGCCAAACTGGGCGTTGGGCTACCGCTTTAACATCGTGCTGGCTGGCAGCCGTGAAACACCGTTTGAAACAAAGGAGGCCTAAGCATGTCTGAATTTATACCTCAAACGCCAAGCCAAACCGTTGGCCCCTACTATGCCATCGGTTTGATTGATGGCTCGCTCAATAACTTGTTAACCCCGGAGACCAAGGGCCAGCGGATCATCATCACTGGGCGACTGCTTGATGCCGACCGCGAGGCGTTCAAAGATGGCTGCCTCGAAATTTGGCAGGCAGATGCCAATGGCTATTTCAATCACCCAGCAGACCCTAACCATACACACGCAGATAAGACATTTAAGGGCTGGGGGCGAGCTGAATGCGACGAAGACGGGCGTTTTATCTTCCACACAATCAAGCCTGGGCCAGTTCAAAACGCAGATGGCTCGACGTTGGCACCACACATTGCTGTGCATGTGTTCGGTCGCGGGATGCTGCTGCATGCACGCACGCGGTTCTTCTTTCCGAATGACGCTCATGCTGACGACCCTGTGTTTCAAGCTATTCCAGCAGCTCGTCGCGATACCGTCATCATGCGGGCGGGCACCGAAGATAGCAATCTACCTGTCTACCACATCGACGTGAAATTTGATGGCGACGACGAAACCGTCTTCTTCGACGTTTTCAACTAGCGCAATGTCTTTGACGTCTGGCCTATTTGATGACCCGGCAGCCGTTCACACATTTAGTGATGCGCAGTTTGTCAGTTATATGCTGGTAGTCGAAGTAGCGCTGGCAAGGGTGCAATCCGAGTTGGGGGTTATTCCACCCTCAGTCGCAGAGCATATTGCCGCGGCTGCATCAGCCCTGCAGACGGATTTATCCAAGGTACATGCCAGCCAAGAGAAGGCAGGTATTCCTACCATTGAAGTGATTAGTCAGCTTCGCGAACAGGTTGCACCAGAGTCTGCTGCTTATATCCATTGGGGAGCGACCTCGCAAGACATCATGGATACCGTTTTGATTCTTCAATTGAAGGATATGATCAACCAACTTGAGGGGGCACTTCTTCAACTGACGGTCAATCTAGCCGACCTTGCTGACACACATCGCCGCACATTGATGGCAGCTCGCACACATTCACAACAGGCCCTGCCAACAACATTCGGGTT
The DNA here is from genome assembly GCA_964439625.1 of uncultured Anaerolineae bacterium. Taxonomy (GTDB): domain Bacteria; phylum Chloroflexota; class Anaerolineae; order Aggregatilineales; family UBA3940; genus CAYTPI01. Next base: position 22,805 of record CAYTPI010000014.1, read on the forward strand.
AAAAGCTGCGGGGTGGCTGGCCCCACTGCTTCGTCAACAAACGCGCCTCGCCGAACTGAAACCACGGTTATTGGTGGTTCAATTAGCAGGGGCCGCTGGGACACTGGCGTCATTGGGCAATGATGGACTGCGGGTTCAAGCGGCTTTGGCGGCTGAACTTGACCTTGGCGTGCCCTCGGTTGCTTGGCACACCAGCCGAGATAACCTCGCCGAGTTTGCCAGTTGGCTCTCTTTATTGACGGGCTGTATGGCGAAAATGGCACAGGATATCATCCTGATGGCTCAAACTGAAATTGGCGAGGTGCTCGAGTCAGATGATCCATCGCGTGGAGGGTCAAGCACGCTGCCACAGAAGCGCAACCCGATGGTCAGCGAGATGATCATTGCGGCGGCGCGTACAAACGCCTCGCTGCTGGCGAACATGCACCACGCACTGATTCAGGAGCACGAGCGTGCTACGCATAGCTGGCAAATGGAATGGCTGACGCTACCACAGATGATCTCGCTAACGCTGCGAGCACTTGAGCGCACCGTCTTCTTGAGCAGCAACCTGATCGTCAATGCCAACCGGATGAAACAGAATGTCGATGCGTCTAACGGGCTATTGATGGCTGAAGCCGCCAGCCTAGCGCTGACCCAGTTCATTGGCAGGGATGAAGCCAAAGCTGTTGTCCGGGAAGCGGCCTTACAAACGGTAAACGATGGTGGTCACCTGATTGATAAACTGCGCGCCAAGCTCGATGTAGACATCGATTGGGCAGCGCTTAAGGACGAATTAACTTACCTTGGGCGTTCAGATGCGATGATTGACCGCGTATTGAACAACCATCAACGCAAAGAGGATACATGAAACGCGTTCCGCAAATTACAGCAGCCAAAGCTGCGGCTAAAGTCAAAGATGGTGATGTTCTGATGGTTGGTGGGTTCGGTATGACCGGTAATCCAGTGCATCTTGTCCATGCTTTAGCTGAACTGCCCACCAAAGGCCTGACGTATATCGGTAATAATGTCGGAGAACCCGGTCTCGGTGGTGGCAGGCTGCTGCGCAACGGTCAGATAAGGAAGGCCATTGGCTCATTTTTCACCAGCAACCCAGAAGCGGTCTCTGCTGCGCAAACGGGCGAAATAGAGGTAGAACTGGTGCCGCAGGGGTCACTGGCAGAGGCGATCCGGGCGGGCGGGGCCGGGCTTGGTGGTTTCTATACACCAACCTCATATGCGACCGTCCTTGCTGACGGCAAAGAAGTTTGCACAATCGACGGCAAATCGTTCGTCTTTGTGCCTGCGTTACGTGCGAACGTCGCATTTATCCGAGCGTGGCAAGCCGATACGGCTGGTAACCTTGTCTACCGTATGACAGAACAGAACTTCAATAAAGCGATGGCAACGGCTGCTGACCTCGTGATCGTAGAGGCCGAAGAGATTGTCCCAGTTGGTACGATAGACCCTAATGGTATTCACACGCCGGGCAACTATGTTGATTATCTGGTGCAAGCCCATACCACGCTGGCAGACCTCGGTTCATCTGCCGACATTAGCAGCAGCCGCAAGAAGGTTGATGCCGCCCGGATGAATATCGCACGTCGAGCGCTGGCGGAACTGAATCAGGGTGATGTCGTTAACCTCGGCGTCGGCATTCCAACCTTAATCGCCGACCTGATCACACCAGCTCACGGCATCATTTTGCATACAGAAAATGGCATGTTGGGCGTCGGCCCGGCCCCCGACGCAGGCGGCGCGCTCGACTACCCAGTGAATGCGGGCAAAGTGCCAGTGACAGCGCTGCCCGGCAGCAGCTACTTTGACAGTAGCGACTCATTTGCCATGATCCGCGGCGGGCATGTGGATGTTGCCATTATGGGCGCGCTGCAAGTCGATGAAGCTGCAAACCTTGCCAACTGGGCCGTACCAGGCAAGCCGTTGCTTGGGGTTGGCGGTGCTATGGATTTGGCATCGGGTGCGCGCAAGCTGATCATTACCATGACGCATTTAAGCCGCCGGGGTGATCCTAAAATCGTCCCGGCATGTACACTGCCTCTGACGGCACAGAGCGTCGTCGATATGGTCATTACAGATAAAGCCGTCTTCGTGTATGATGATGGTCAACTAATATTAACCGAACTCATGCCCGGCGCAGCGCTGGACGATATCCGGAAAACGACAACCGCTCATTTTATTGAGCGCCTTTCATCTTGATTTCATAAAACCGTATCTTGAATAGGAGAAGCTACTATGACCGATGTTGTAATCGTCAGTGCCGTCCGCACACCTGTTGGGAAGTTACGTGGCGTCCTGTCTCAGGTGCGCCCTGATGATATGGCAGCCATCGTTGTGAAGGCCGCTGTTGAACAAGCCGGCGTAGACCCGACGGCGATCGAAGAAGTTTATATGGGTTGCACCAATCAGGCCGGGGAGGATAACCGCAATGTTGCGCGCATGGCGTTGTTACTGGCGGGGCTCCCGCAGGAAATTGGCGGCGTCACCATCAACCGACTGTGCGCCAGTGGTCTCAACGCTGTGAACCAGGCCGCCCGGGCGATCAAGGTTGGCGAGGGTGATGTGTTCGTTGCTGGTGGCGTGGAAAGCATGACCCGGGCACCTTACGCGTTTCCCAAAAATTCTATTCCGTTTGGCCCTTCAGGCAACATCACCGGGTACGACACGACCTTTGGCTGGCGTTTCCCCAACCCTAAAATGGAGGCCATGTTCCCCTTAGAGGCCATGGGGGAGACGGCTGAAAACATCTATGAGTTAAGCTGCGCGGGTGAAATAGCCGGTGGTGACATCAGCCGGGAGGAGCAAGACCGCTTCGCTCTGCAAAGCCAAAAACGCGCCATCCATGCCATTAACGCAGGCTATTTTGAGAACGAAATTGTGCCCGTCACCATTCCACAGCGTAAAGGCGACCCGCTTGTGGTTAATACGGACGAGCATCCGTTTTATCGCAAAACGGAGACGGGGTATGAAGTCGCCACCAGCATGGAAAAGCTCGGCAAGCTGCGGGCCGTTTTTCGCGAGGGCGGAACCGTGACCGCCGGGAATGCCAGCGGCATTAATGATGGTGCGGCTGCTCTGGTGTTGATGTCAGCAGAGAAAGCCAACGAACTGGGCATTAAGCCAATGGCCCGTTGGATGGGCTCTGCCGCCACGGGTGTTGACCCACGGGTGATGGGCCTTGGCCCCGTCAATGCGACGCGCAAGGCTTTGAAGCGCACGGGTTTATCCATCGACGATCTTGATCTGGTAGAACTGAACGAGGCCTTTGCGGTGCAATCGATTGCCGTTCTGCGTGAATTGGGCATCAGCGAGGAGATAACCAACGTCAACGGCGGAGCTATAGCCTTAGGCCATCCGTTGGGGTGCTCCGGGGCGCGCATCCTTACCACTCTGCTACATGAAATGCAGCGCCGCGCAAGTATCGGAGAAGAAATGCGTTATGGTCTTGCAACGCTGTGTGTCGGCGTTGGGCAGGGTGAAGCAAGTGTCGTTGAATTAATTCATCAATAGGCGTCACCTTAAGGCAGCAGCTAAGTTACATTGAGGGTCAAACGCATGCGCCTGACCCTGTTTTTTCGGTTGAAGCACCGGCCTCACTTGTATTACAATAAGGTGCATCTCATTGCATTATTTGCTCTGTAAACGTAATAAGAACAAAACGTCTAGATTGACCTCTCATGATGCCCAAGCAGACCCTAGGAAGTTCCAATGACCATGTTATTTGTCAGCTATAGTCGAGACGATGCAGCTACTGTTGATCCGATTGTTGAGCAACTAGAAGATCGCCTAAGGTTCGATCTTTGGATAGACAGGTATGATCTGAAACCGGGGACGCCCGAATCGACGGAGGCCATGGACGAGGCGCTCAAACGCGCTGATGGCGTGTTGGCCTTCCTCAGCCCAACAGCCAAGAAGTCAAAGTGGTGCACGAAGGAGACTCGGCGAGCGCAGCAATTCGAAAAACCCATCTATCCGATTCTGTTATCGGGTAACGTTAGTGATATTATACCGCTTCATCTAGAAGACATACAGTACACAGACATGCGCAAAGAAGCAAACCGAAAAGAAAACTTAGAGCACCTAATTGACACCCTGAAAAATAAGTTTCAGCATGAAGCCCCGGCTCACGAGACCGATACTGATAGTCGGGGGAACGCCGTCATTTCTGAGCATGTTGAAGGCAATAATATCAGTACCCAACAACAGACTCAAACTCCGATACAGAGAGTACGCAACATCATTGGCAAGCCGTTTGACTGGGTGCATATCCCTGCAGGTGAGGTAACTCTAGAAAACAATATGGGCACATATCAGGTTGAGGCCTTCCAGATAGCGAAGTATGCCATTACAAACGCTCAGTTTGACGCCTTCACCAAACACGGCTACAACGATGCGCAGTGGTGGCGCTACAGCGATGATGCCTGGCAGTGGCACAAAAACAAGCCAAAGCCAGACAAAAAGGCATTTGCTGGAGAACCTGACCACCCAAGAGTACGGGTAAGCTGGTATGATGCCGTTGCCTTCTGCCTATGGCTCAGTGAGCAGAGCGGGCAGCAAATTATGCTGCCAACCGAGCAGCAGTGGCAGCGCGCCGGACAAGGCGACGACGGGCGCACGTATGCCTGGGGAAACGAAGACCCCACCGAAAAACTGGCAAACTACTGGAAGCAAAATAAGGGGCAAACCACAGCGGTAGACAGCTACGAGAAACAAGCCCGCCACAGCCCCTATAGACTGTATAATATGACGGGCAATGTGTGGGAGTGGTGCAGGACGGATTATGTCAGCGGTGCTGAAGACATTACCGCAAATGCGAAATACCGCGTGCTGCGGGGCGGCTGTTGGGGCAATTCGACGGATTATATCCGTTTGGCGTATCGGGGTAGTGACATCCCTCCTGATAGGCTGAGCGATTGCGACGGATTTCGTATTGCTCGCTCTTATTGATCCTGATCGCCTGCTTTCTGTTTTTCTGACAACCTGAACGCAGTGAAGGCGTGCCGCGAAGCAGTCCGAAAAAATGTAAGAATGGCACTACTCCCTGACCTCGCGCACGCACCTCCGCACGGGGTGTAGGGGGACAGGTTGAGCGTGGGACGTGTAGCGTTAAGCGAGAGTGTGCGTTAGAAACCACTGAAACTCTTAACAATCACTAAAGCGAGACACTTCATGACTGACTACGTATTTGGATATGGCTCACTGATTAACACAGCCTCGCGCTTGCGGACGGTGCCGGATGCTCACGAGATCATCCCAGTCAATGTTAGCCGTATGGCACGAGGTTGGTGGCTCAACAGCACCCGGCGCAAGCGACCGATCACTTATTTATCTGTGGTAAAGACGGATAATCTTAGCGATGTTTGTAATGGCGTCCTGTTTGAAGTCAATGATGAGACGCTGGCAGCCCTCGATAAACGTGAACAAGGGTACGACCGCGTCAAGTTTACGGCAGAAGATGTCACCTGCCTGCGCACGGGTGATGCACTCCCAGAAGCTGTGACGCTGTGGACGTATGTCGTCCAGCCAGAAGTTTGCAAACAGGTACCCAGCCAAGCCTATCCGCTGTTATACTCTTACGTAGATATCTGCCTCTTGGGGTGCCTGCAAATGGAGCACCTGGCACAGGCAGAACTTGGCGACTTTACAGAGCGCTTCATCGAAATGACCCATGACTGGGCACCTTACTGGGTAGATGACCGCGAAGCGGTAGACGATGAGCGCCTCGGTGCTGATAAAGCGCACATCGATGGTGTGATTGACTCAATCAAAGCGACTTACGGAGGAAACTAACCCATGGAGGATCCGATTGAAGCGGGGCGTCCGCCAGCGATTACGGCAGACAAAATCGTTGATTATTTGACGCTGCAAGGGTGGACGGAATCAGGCAGTGGTTTTTGGGAAAACAGCCAGTACGCAGATGCCCCATTGTTCAAGACGCCAGCCACAGATGATAACGACAAGATCGACGGCCTGATTACCACCTTGGCAGAGATCGAAGGGCGACCTGAACTGGCTGTCTTCACCGACATCCAAGACATTGACCTTGACCTGATCCGGATTATTGTTGAAGAACCGGAACCCGCGTTTGAACATCACGTCAGTTTGAACGACGGCCTGCAAATCCTGAGCAGCGTCAAGGGGATGGTTTATGCCTACGCCGAAGACAAATTCGAGGGCATCGGAAAAAGCCAGATATTGCAGCTATTCCAGATGGCACGGACGGAGCCGGGCAGCTACATCTTTGTGATCCCCGTGCAAGAAACAGATTATGATGAAGACCTCGACCGCGACTTTCTGATCGGGTTAATCCGCACGATACAAGGCTTGGTCGAGTTTGCCAGCCCGAACTCAACCGCCTCAGAGGAGGATGCTTTAGCGGGGGTGTCGCGCAAGTTCGTCAATGCACTGCGCCGCCTGTCGCGGACGTGTGCCAAGGGTGGGCGCATCACGGTGGATGTCCGTTGGTCGCCACGCTCTCGTCAAGAGGACATCGCAACGCGCCCCATCGTGATGGATCGCGCTGTCGATAAGGCCCTCAAGGAAATTATGGATGAGATTGATGAGATTCCGCTGCGGCTGGTATTTGTCGGCTTGATCACACGTTTTGTTCGTGATTTGGAAGGCGGCGACTATGTGCAAGTCAACTTAGCGAATATCATCGAATTTGAAGGGGACGACGACCCGCCTGACCAATTACGCATCGATGTGGATGCTGGTCAGTATGACTTTGCCGAGGAAGCCTTTGTCAATGAGAGCGCCGTGCGCTTTGTCGGCTCTGTCAATCGTTCTGGCTTGAGCTATAAGGTGGACACATTAGAGGCGTTCGAACTAAACGCAGGCTAATCTACCAAGCAGCAACGGGGTCAGCAGAGAGTAAGCTGCTGGCCCCGTTTTGATTGCGCTAATCGTTTGGCAGCGAATTGAGGTAGACCTCAAACTGGGCCCCCCTGCCGAGATCGTCGTTTAGCGCTTCCCACGCATCAAAGAGGTTTTCAGCAGCAACGGGCGCTGTGACCCGCGGTGAGGTCAGGAATTCCATCAGGATCGGGTCGAGTTCGGCCTGTTGGTACTGCTGCTGCTGTGGAATGCGTAGATCGAGCACGATGTTGTCACTACTGAGGCTGGTCAGGATGGCGTCAGTATATGCGTCGTCGGTGAACCCAGCCGCACGCCAAACACGCGGCGCGTCAAGGTGGCTTTGGCGATACGGGTTAAAGCCGCTCAAAGGGTCGGCAACCGCTTGCTGAGATTGTTCAAGCGCGCTGGCATATGCCAGAAAGTCAAAGGCATGCTGGCGGTTCGCTGCGTCTGCGCCCCTACTGATGGCCCCCATCCAGCCACCAAATGCCAGATAGGGTGCATCATTGATGTTGTCGCTGGCTAAGGGGCACAGTTCGCTACCTTGGCACGAGGCAAGGAAATTTGCTTCGGTGTTCAGTACTTGTGTTGAGCCGGGCATAGGGGCTGTGCCGAACCCCTCACTGACGACTGATGTCTCTGGGTTAGCGGCTAACAGGCCAAGTTCGGGCCAGTCAATGGTAAGAGCGCAGCGCCCAGACAGAAACAAAGAGCGGGTATCACGCACGCCGATATTGAGTTCATCGGGTGGGCCATAGCGAGCTGATTCCTGGTAGATGCCCAGCGCCCGTTCAAAGGCTGGGTTGAGGGTACGTGGTTCAAAGGTTTGGCGGTCAAAGAAAAGGCCCTGCCCCGGCCCTTCCGTTTGAAGGTACGGCCCAGCGATGGCATACAGCCACCAGTAACTTTGCTCGTCGGCGCCCTTCGCCATACAAGAACCATAATCCGCCAAGCCGTCGCCGTTCATGTCGATCCGGTTGATGGCGCGTGCCGTCGCCAGATATTCGTCCCACGTGCGCGGTGCTTGCCGCCCAAACAAGTCGAGGATGTCTTGCCGATAGTAGAGCAGCAGCACATCACCATCAAGCGGAATAGCATAGACTTCGTCGCCATAGCTGCTGGCGTAATCCCGGTAAGCCGGGAGGATATCATTCCAGGCCAAGGCTTGATTGGCTGTCACTTGCTCTGTGATTGGTTCTAGATAGCCTGCTTCGGCGAAGTCCGGCAGCCACTGGCCCGGAAAGATGTACCCGGCGTAAGCCGTCGAGCTGCCGAGGTTGTCCTGCGTGATCTGTTCGTAGAGACCGCGTAGCTGGCTGGCCTCAATCGTAACGCGGATGCCGGTCTCTTGTTCAAATGTTGCCGCATGGTCACGCAGCGACTGTGCGACTTGTGGCTCGCCGTAGCTCAACAACGTGATCGTTTCGGGGGCGGGGGTGTTGGTCGGCTCTAAACGTGGTGTGGCAGTCGGTCGTGGTGTGGGGGCGGGTTCCGGCTCGGCTGCACCACACGCACTGACCACCACACTGGTACATACAATCAAACAGACTGCTGCAATGCTGTGTCTAAACATGAGCCCTCACCTCAATAATTACAAGAGACTTCCCCAAAACAGCGTTAACCAGGCAGTTGTTCAACCGGGCCGCCTTCTTCGAGCTGTGAGGCAACAATGTGCTTACGCCCAATCATGATGGCAAGGTCAAGGTAGAACAAGTCCGGGTTGATAGCAGCAGAAGTCTTTTTGGGTTCATCCTCTGGGAAGCGACGCACCGTCATTAGACGCCCTAATTTCTGGCCATTTTTCCCCATAATGAACACAGAGCTAGGCCAGTTCCAGCGAAGGGCTTCAAAGTCGCGGTAGGCAACAAATAGGTTGTCAATAGTGCGTGGCTTCAATGGATTGTAGCTTAGCACACCGATGCCCTCTGGCATTAGTTGAAAATCCTCAAAGACAATTTCTGTCTCTTCTTGAAACCGCTCCATGACAGCAGGTAGATGCGCTCGGGCAGCTACCTGCCGGATGGCATCAAAAGCGTATTGTACTTTGCTCTCAGTGGTTTTGTAGACCACGATATCGTTAAACATCTTAATAGCCATCCGGTCGAAGACCAGAGCGCCGTTATCATCGATGTCAAACAGTATCTGAATCTGATCAATGGCGATGCCAGCTATACGGCGTTCGTCGTCTTTTGTACGCAGAACCAGCCCATCTTGATAGATATCGAGCGTTTGCATCACCTCTGGTTCTTCTGGGCCGACTAGATTTTTGAGTTTAAAGTAAGCATAGACACACCATAAGGCAACAACACCTGTAATCGGCAGCCAGAAGCGAATGAAGGCGTCAAATGAGCGCCCGCCCCCAGGGTTGAAGATGCTTGTGAACACCTGCACGAGCAGCATCAATATGACAGCGCCGATACCGATCAGTGCTGATGCGCCGTAGGTAAAAATCTTGATGTAGTGACCGCCGATTTGTAGCGGCCCGCGTTCTTCCGTAGGTTCAATTATTTCAAGAAGTTTGCCGAACTCAGGGTCCATCAGGATTGCTCCGATCTAGGTAGTGGTGTTTAGTGCGATTGTGCTGGTTAGGTCAATCTACTAAGCTCTCAGTAGTACCTGTTTCGATATAAGCGATGCGCTCCGAGATGTTACCAACGCGGTCACCGATGCGCTCTAAACAGTGACCAACCCACAATAAATATGTGCCGGTTGATACAGGCATCTGCTGTTGCTGCATCGCATTAATAATATGGAAGAATAAATGCGCGTAATCATCGTCTACGCGTGCATCTTGTCGGATAGATTTACGAGCATGCTTGATGGTCTTTGCTTGGTTTTGTGACGCATAAGCCTTCATCACACGGCGGTGCATTTTGCGCACTGTTTTGAGCATATGGCGTAGTTCATCAGGAACCGGATGCACCGGGCCGACCTCATCACGCAGCATACGCTTGGCGATGCCCTCGGCGTAGTCGCCCATGCGCTCCAATTCACTGGAAATGAGCAGGCTAGACATCACGGCTCGCAGATTACGTTCAGTTGGCTTTTGCAAAGCCAGCGTCTTGAGCGCCTCTTCTTCCACCTGATTATGGATCGCGTCAATACGACTATCGAGTTGTTTGGCAGTATGGGCTCGCGGGTAGTCATTATCTTCCATTGCTTGAAAGTTATTTACAAGCGCCTCATCGACTAATCTTGCCATCTCTAGGATTTGAATCTGGATAGATGACATGGCCTCGTCAAGGTTCTTACGCATGCTCTCACTGTTCCCTTTGTTATAGGTTATTATTATAACGTCTCCCTGTACCCTGCTACAGAAGTAAGTGGTGTCAGCTAGAATACGCTGATGGTCTAATTGATCCAATTCATACTAGGTGGTAGTTCCCGCAATGTCACAGAAAATTACTGTCGTTGGTAGCCTCAACATTGACCTTATTTTGCAGGCCCCGCGCCTCCCCACACCGGGCGAAACGATCCTCGGTGCACAAAATTTAATGACGGTACCAGGCGGCAAAGGGGCCAATCAGGCAGTGGCGGCTGCCCGGCTTGGCGCAGAGGTTGCCATGATCGGGCGCGTCGGTGCAGATGATTTCGGGCGGCAGCTGCTTGCGAGCTTGCAGGAGGCTAACGTTGATACTCAGCCTGTGACCGTCACCGAAGCGGTAGCAACTGGTGCCGCCATGATTATTGTAGATGCTAACGGACAGAATAGTATTGTGGTTTCGCCGGGTGCCAACGGTCTGACATCAGTTGAGGACATTGAGCGGCACGCTGATGTCATTCGTAACAGTAATGTGCTCCTATTGCAGCTAGAGATTCCCCTAGACACAGTCGCCTTTGCTGCTAAGGTTGCTGCTGAGGCTGATGTACGCGTGATGTTGAATCCAGCGCCTGCCTTGCCCCTGCCAGGTAATTTACTCAATAATGTGGATGTGCTGGTACTCAATGAGACCGAGGCTGCCTTGCTGACCTTGCAACCCGTCGCCAGCGAGCAGGATATCCGCATGACCTTGATGATGCTTCAGCGCTTGGGGGTTGAGACACTCGCTTTGACGCAAGGTGCAGCTGGCGTCACTGTGGCGGCTGGTGACCTGGTGACACATGTGCCAGCTTTTTCTATTGACGTAGTTGACACAACAGCCGCGGGTGACGCCTTCAGTGCAGCGTTTGCTGTTGCCTTAGCGGAGGGACGGACGCCACAACAGGCCGCACGCTTTGGTAATGCGGCAGGGGCACTTGCTGCAGCGGCGTTTGGTGCTCAACCATCGTTGCCCACCCTTGACGCTGTACTGCACTTATTGAACCCAAAGTGCTGATAATGTGCGACTATAATTGATAATATAACGTAGCTGACAATAAGGACTAGAGGGCACACTCAGTAGCTGTTGAAAGGACGAAAGAGATGCCAATTAAATTGAACAAACTCAAGCGGCGTGACCGTCAGCGGATTGAACGGATGCAGAAAATGTTAGAGGCCTCCCGCGTACAGAAAAAACTTGAGATGCTAGAGCACCCACACCCACTCTTAGCTGGTTTTAGTTTGAACATTTCGGAGCAAGAAGTTGACCACGTCAAAGAGTTAAACCCGACGCTCAAGAATAAAAACTCGCGCGCACTGAACTTGCTTGGACCCAAGCGCGACCTTGACATCATGCCGGATATTAAGCCACCCACATTCAACCCCAACGCGAACTCAGGTGAAAACTACTAATGTCTCTGGGTGAACGGATATCAGTTGCGCGCCAAGCTCGGGGGGCAAGCGTCAAAGAGTTAGCCGATGCGCTGGAGGTTGCCAGTCGATTTGTTAATGCGTGGGAAAGTGACGGCAAAGTACCGGATGACCAAGAATTGGCAGCCCTTGCTGACGTTCTTTCTCTTCATCCTTATTACTTTGTTCGCAAAGACCCCCTGCCGGACTTAAAGCCGCTGTCATATCACTTTTTAGATTTGGATAATGATCTTAAAATGATCGTACATCGTTCTGGGCAGATGGCGCTTGATGAACTGCTGAACATCGAGCGGTTGATTGACCCGGCCTACTTGCCACAGGGGAACTACCCAGCAGGCTTCCCAGTTGATGTAGAAACCCTCGGTGATGTTGCAAAAGCCGCCGCCACACTGCGTCAAAGTTGGGGAGTAGATGCACTGGCCCCTATTCCGCATGTAACCGATCTGCTCGATTCAAACGGTATTCGCGTACTGTCTGTGGTGGGCATGCCAATGGCGTTTGATGCCTGCCTTTTCTATGCGGAGGACTCAGCGGTCATCGTGATTGTCATCAACGGCAGCCTACCGGGTGATAGTCAGCGCTTTGGCATAGCCCGTGAACTGGGTACGGCCCTGCTGCGCAAATGCGCAGCCAACCAAACGGCTTTCTTCGCCCTGACGTTTCTAGCACCACCTAAAGCGGTGCGGGCAGTCGTTGGTGATCAAAAAGACTCGGTGGCCACTGAAGACCTCTACGGTTTGAAGCATCAGTTTGGCTTAAGCATGCGAATATTGGGGCCGTATCTGTTCCAGTTGGGCATTCTCAGCCAGGATTATCTCAAGGCGTTGCTTGCGTATGAAGATGCAAATTGGGAGGCGTTCGAGCCGGGTGAACAAGTGCAGCCTGAAGTGATGTCACGCTTCAACCAGATGATCACTATTTTGCAACAACAAGGGTACGAACAGGCACATTTGAGAGCGTTGTTAGGGATCCTAGAAGATGATGCTTAAGCTGGCAATCTCCAGTAATTAATAAAAGGTGTGGATAACCTAGGCCGTTTATATTTTCATATGTCAGTATCAGCCAGCGGCCCGCCGGACTTGGGCGAACACAATCGCCATCACAATGAAGACGACCATGATCGTAGTCACCGAGAAGCTGCTGGTAGCGAAGCTGAAGAAGTCAAACACAAGACCACCAATACCCAGCAGAATGACCATCAGGCCAGCAAACAGTCGCCCGATATTTTTGCCGTCGCGCAGAAAATCATCGAACTGTTTAAAGTTCCGAGTGGAAGAAGTCATTTGAATTAGGCCCCAGAAGGCCAAACAACCAACCGACACAATAAAGAACTGTGGGCTACCGACGGCACCAAGCAAGGCGGCACCAATAGCAAACATCAACAAGTACTTACTGAATTCCGCCTCGGTGACCTCCTCATCAACATTGTCGCGCTTCTTTGATTTGCTAGAGGTCGTATACTGTTCCGAAGTTTCGTCTGAGCGATATTTGGTATAACCTGATTTGCCATTGGTCGGAATGTCGTATTCCCACCAGTTACCAAGGCTGGGGCCACCATAGCCTCCGCTCGTCTGACCGTATAAGCCGCTGCTGGTGCTGCGAATGCCAAGCACCTTGCTGTAGTAAATGCGATCATAGCTGGCCCGCCGTGATGGATCACTGAGGACATCGCGGGCTTCGTTCAACATTTTGAACTGCGCATCAGCGTTGGGGCTATCGTTAACGTCTGGGTGAATCTTGAGGGCCCGTTTGCGGTACGCCTTTTTAATTTCTTCCTGCGTAGCGTCTGGTGAGACGTCTAAAATTCGATAGTAGTTTGCGTATGCCATTAAAATCCCCAGGCACCCGGTTAACTTTACCTGTGCATTGTACCGTGCTCCGTAGCTACCAACACCAAAAAAACACGCTCTGTATCATAAAATGATGCAGGAAGCCCGTGTTAGAAGCCCATACCACCTATGTCTCGGGTTTGTTTTTCGGCTTCTTCCATCAAATTCTCTTCCTCGTCGTCAACGTCGATCTCTTCATCGATATCATGTGGTTGTTCATGCTGAACATCTAAGTTCTGGGCGTGGCCTTCAGCGCCGCCGCTTGTTCCCATATCATCATCGTCACCCGAGGTAGTTGACGTCGTTGTTTGCTCCTGTGATGGTTGGCTTGGTAATCCAAGCGGCCTTACCTCGGGGCTGCCCCCGCGCTCGTTTGCACCGACCGAATCTATAAGGATGACATCATCACTGATTTTTGTCAGGTCTTGCTCTGTAAGCTTAGCTGCTTTGTGCGCCCCAATGACTGTAGAGACAAGCCCGCGCATAAAGTGCGAGCGGCGTTCGTCGTCTTGAATGGCACGCACGTAAGCATCAAGCGATGGATCATTCAATAAGTTAATGTCATTATCGGTCAACACAACACCGCTTTTGAAGACGAGGTCAAGCCCGTTTCTATTTAACAGGCCGCTGTCTTCCATGGTGTTGGCAAAATCGACTGGCTTCATAAAGTCAATCCCGCGCGATTGAAAAATATCGATCAGGCGGTCGTCATTGGTTACAACTGTATTTGATTGCCCTTCCGACCCCGGCAGCAGGGCCATGGCAACAATTATCTGTAAGTCTTTCGGGTAGCCGCGCAGCTCCCGCTTGAGGTTCATGAACTCCATCTGGCGAGACCGTGAACCAAAGAACTCCTCGATAATGTGAGCTTCACCTTCGTGCCATTGGCTGCCATGTGTGGGCCCATCCGGGCGAACACGTCCTTTCGTTTCTTTATCACCTTTGGTTTCGTCATCGACGAAGTCGGGGATGAAGCCGACATCATCGTCGAAGAGATCGACAAGAATATCCTTGTAGTCTGATGGCATTAAGTCTTCTAGCTCTTCAGCGGAATCCGGCGCAAATAGAAACTGCGTATTGAGGTTTCCACCCTGTAGTATTGGTCTGCTCATATTCATTCACCCTTTAGTGTTCGTTAAACGGCGGTTTCTGCAGTGTCTGATGTTACGATTAGGTCGTCTTCGATGGAGTCGAAGTACGCGTCGATTTCATCTTCAGAGAGCGTTTCACCGAGGGAAAGCATCGTCTCCCATGTATTATCATCTAATTGCAGTAGTTCTGCTGCACGCTCTTTTGAAATCTCACCTTCTGCAACAAAGCGGGCTGCTTTCTGAATCGCATATGTGGGTACTTCAGGGGCGTAGGGGCCACCAGGCTCAGCCAAAATCCATGCGTCTGTCCGGAAGCGTCGCATCCAGTAATCATAAGTCTCATGCGGGATAAGCTGATGGCTGGCGATGCGCGTCAACAAAAAGCGCATACTAATACCGTAACGTATCTTGAGCTGGTGAAGCTCACTCATTTCAATTTGTGTACGGTTTCTGCCTATCTCCCGCCGAAGCACGCGCGCTGGCATTAACAGGCTGCCAGCAAAATGCGATGCTATCTGCCAGCTTGGGTTTTTCAGCATGAAGTACGCTAATTCGCGTACCATTGTAAAGCGTTGGTAGTCACCGGGGAGGGTTGCACGCGTCAGAATAACTGGCATGGGGAAGTCCCCCATGGAGAGCATCGCAACCGAGTCAAGTTGACCAAACCCGGTGATCATCCCAACTTTGATGCCATGCTTAGCCAGCAGCCCAGATAAATCCTGGAGGGGGGTCGTCATCCCCAAGTCCCACGCATGACGGAGTGCATTGGCAGCTTCAACGGCTTCCTTGGCGGTCGTCACTTCCATCGGGAAGCCCTCGGGGAACTGCCCGATTGGCAGTTCTTCCAATGGGACTAAGGCTTCTAAATCAAGATAGTTTTCCAGCCAGAAGATCGCTTGGGCAATAATGATGTCGCGTTCGGTGTCCGGCATTCGGTCGAGTGCATGCGATAGCAATTGTAGGTTAACCAGTGGAATGTTGCGTAAGAAGAAGCTGAGCTCAACATCTAAATATTCAGCCGCATTCCACAGGAACTCTGTCGGAATCTCGATGTCCTCTTCATTTTCGTATGCCAGAATTGTGTCGGGGTCAACCCCAAGCATCTCCCCCAGTTCCTCTGGTGAAACCAGTTGAACCAAACGAGCAACCTTCAGCCGGATACCCTGGTTTGTTGCCATCTACAGTAACTCCCGTGAGTTTTGGTCACATCTACTAGAATGCAGCCCATTTACTTGGTTTAGCACCTATCGCCCACCTCGCCCGCCGAGGCCACGAATGTCTTCTCTCATCCCTTTGACTGACACCTGCATCGCCAGAACATCCAGTTGAGCTCGGGCAATTTGCTCATTGATATCGCTCAAAGTCGGTGGCCTTTTACCTGGCACTGAGCTACCCGGCAGCACATTCGCTGGGAGATGTGATTGAAGTGTGTTCCTACTATTTGTCATCAACTGAGTTAAAGAGGGATCGGCTGGGCCTCGAAGAGAAGACACAACACCTGTTAAGCCTTGTCCTTTTCTCTGCTGCATGTCTGGGCTTAAGTTGCCTTGAACCGTTGGGCCAATTGTTCTGCTGGGGTCTACTTTGCCTTGGCCTGCCTGATGCTGACCATTGAGGAAAGCGCCCATGAATTTACCAAACTCTTGGTCGGCTGCCATCCCTTGCATAGCCCCCATCAATAGGCCGAGATTTTGTTGATCAACGCCACCGCCGAAATTCATACCGAGCAAACCCGCCAGTTCAAAGGTGCGGTCACCACGGGTGCCGTCTTGGCCTTTGGCTGCTTTTTGGGCCTCTTCCATCTTCTTCCACATATCACCGGCGACTTTGTGCGGTGCATACATCGGCTTGAGCACGCGGTCTTTGTAGTAGATCATGTAGAAAGCGTCATAGGCACGAGTCTTTGTATCCATGAAGCTGATGTAGAGTTCCGCGAGGAAGCTGAAAATCCCCGCCTTCGACTTTGCAACGCCGTCCAGCAGCCGCTTTTTATTGCTGAACTTCCACGTTTTCTCGTAGGTCTTGGGGTTGGCATCTTTCTTGAACCAGTCTCGTACATTCTTTAACTGCATCTTGTACGTATTTTGCTCAAGTGGAGACATGTATTTGGCCCGCTCTTCGGGCGAGGCTTTATCGTAGTCAAAATCTTTGGGGGGCCAGGGCTTGCTCGGTATGGGCAGGCCGATGACCTCAGGCGTGAGCTCACCCGGGTTCATCTGGTATTGGTTCCCTGGTATACCGCCCGCAGCACCGCCTTCACCGCCGCCGGAGCCGTTCATCTGGGCTTGGCGCAGGATGCCAGCTAACAACAGGTTGCCACCGCCGCCGCTCCGACCCATGGCGCTGCCCAAACCACTTGTATCCGGGCCGCTGTCGCTGGCTTGAAGCTGGGCCAAGCCCAGCATCCATTCTGCAACTTGGTCATAACCTGCCTTTACTTCTGGGGGCATGGTTCCAGCCAGTTCTTCTTGACTCTTCATACCGCCCGTTATGGCGGCCGTGGTACCGCCCGTGGGCAGTTTACGATCTTGGGGGTTGGGTGTCATAGTTCATCCTTTCCAACGGTCCCCTTGCGTCGTCGTCTGCAAGGCTATCTGGAAATACCAAATGCATTTATTTAACGTGTTATCAAATAGAATCAGCCAACTGTATAGCTCTGAGAAGTGCCTGTGACAACCCCTGCCGTGTTGGCTGCTCCCTCATTGAACAGATCATACTATGGTAGGGGTTACTCTACCCCCACGAATTCTTCAGGTGCTTCTTCCAGAGACGGGTCAAGCAGTTGAGCACCCAGTGATAGGATGATATCCCATGTGCGTTGATCGAACTCGAGCATCTCTGCGGCGCGTTCTTGCGTGATCTCGCCTTCAGCCATCAGGCGCATCGCCATCTGCAACATGAAGGTAGGACCTTCTGGTGTGTATTCCCCGCCCGGCTCACTGAGCGTCCACCCGCCGTCGCGGAAGCGCTGCATCCAGAAGTCGTAGGTTTCCTTAGGGATCAGCTTGAGGCTGGCGAGGCGCGTCAGCAAGAAGCGCATGCTCATGCCGTAGCGCGTCTTGAGCATGAACAGTTCCGCCAGTTCGATCTCCGTGCGGTTGGTGCCGATCTCCTCGCGCAGTACCTCGGCGGGCATCAGCAAGC
>CAYTPI010000014.1:40462-98370 GCA_964439625.1 uncultured Anaerolineae bacterium
ATCTGGCGGCTGGGGTTGTCCAACATGAAGTAGGCCAACTCACGCGCCATCCCGAAGCGCTGAAGGTCACCGGCAAGGCCCGCCCGCATCACAATGATCGGCAGCGGGAAGTCGCCCGTAGAAAGAAAGGCCGCTGCGTCAAACTGGCCCACACCACTGATCGCGCCGATCTTGAACCCCAAGCGGCTCAGCGTCGCCGATAAGTCCGCCAGCGGCGTGGCGACGCCAAGGTCCCAGGCCTGCCGCAGTTGGGCCGCCGCGTCTGAGGCTTCCTTCGGCGTGTTGACCGTCATCGGGAAGCCAGCCGGGTACTCGCCGACCGGCACCTCTTCGACGGGCAAGAAGGACTCGAGGTCCAGGTAGTGCTCCAGCCAGAAGACTGTCTGCGCCACAATGACGTTCTGCTCGGCTTGGTCAAAGCGGCTGAATGTATCGGAGACGGCATTGACGCTGGTCAGGGGCAGCTGCCGCAGGAAATAGCTCAGTTCCACCCCTAAAATTTGGCTGGCATCCCACAAAATTTCCGGTGGCACTTCGTCGTCGCCTGACTCATATTGGACGAGGGCCGCTGTATCGACATCTAAGGCTGTCGCCAGTTCGTCAGAGGTTACCCCCTTGACCATCCGGGCGACTTGCAGTCGTATTCCGTCATTGGTTGGCATGTTGTTTTATCTCCATGGTGTGGTTGTTACAGGTACCTTTATTAACTATTACATTTACAGTTGCTGCTGCTGCCGCTGCTGCTGCTGCTGCCGCTGCTGCGCCATTTGCTGTATTTGTTCTTGAATATTTTTGCCGGGATCCGGCTTCGGGAGCTTACCAACCGACGGCTGAGGCTTATCAGCCGCTACATGCGACCTCCCACGTGGCCCTTCCCCTTCACCGTTCCACTGAGCGCGCAGAGCTTTGAATTTATCCCCACCAGCCGCACGCTGGATCTTGCCTAGTTCTTTGGCACGCTCTTGGCGCCGTCTCTCGAGAAACTTGTCCGTCTCGGGAGTTTCATTGTCTGCTCGTATATGCTCAAGGGGCTTGGGATCTAATGAGCGCCCAACTGCTTTGTTGCCCTTTTGCGGTTTCTCACGCCCCGTTGCATACTTCTCGTCTCTCTGTATCGCTGCTTCGCGCTCTTGAACAAGCGCCTCCTCAATAGTCTGCTGGTTTTCGGGATTATTTCTGTCGAGTCCTAACTTTTCCGCCATCCGTCGTTGCTCTGCCCCTGGCTGAGCTGTCACAGATTGCCCGGGCGCTTCCATTGTTGTGCGAGCCTGCCCCGGATTTGGTCCGCGCAGCTTGGCGATCTCTTGCTGCAACTGGGTCATCTCTTGGCGTAAATTCCCGACGGTTTGCGTTAACCCTTGCATAGCCTGACCGAGTTCAGATGTTGGCAAGCTCGGGTTGCTGGCAGCAAACTGACCACCGATGCCGCTCTGCTGCTGCTGCAGGCCCTGCTGTTGTAAGGCCATACCCATCGCTTGTAGCATCTGCCCCATAAACTGCTGCTGGTTGAAAGGCTGCTGCTGCATGCGCTGCTGCCCGCCAATATCCGCGCCCATCATCTTGGCAAGGAACTGAACCAACTGCAGCAGCAGGTTGCCTGCTTGCTGCTGCCCTGCTTGCTCCAAAGGCCTGCCGCCAGCCAGCTCTTGCAGGGTACGCATGGAGTCTTGGGGTCCCTCTTTGATGCGCGAAGCCTCCTTACCCTTGCCGGGGCCTGTTTCGCCTGGGGCTGCTGGCTTCGGTGCTGCCTTATCCTGTGGAATGCGATAATCACGAAACCTAGGCTTCGGTTCCGTCCTATAAGCGAATTTAAAGTCTGGGCTGACTACGCCTGATTTATCCATCATGTCGCGGACGCCAGCGTTGTCTTTGTGCTTAATATTTTCCTGTTTGAAGCCCGTCTTCCCCCAGTGTTTTGTGTGTTCTTTGGCGGCCCGTTCCAAATCTTTATCAGGGTGAATAATGCTGAGCTGCGTGTTGCTTAAGTCAGTATCTTTGTATTGGTTGAGGGCATTACGCATGCGCCCTTGGGCTTTGATCTTCTGGTAAATTTCTTCGCGGCGCTGTTTCCATTCTTTTGAGCCCTCCCTAAGACCAGAACCTGCCAGTTGACTTTCAGCATCCAGCATAGCCTGGCGCTTGCCTTCTGCAGAGTCACGGCGGAATCTTGAGCGACCATCCTTACCGTCAATATCCTTATTTTCGGCTAGATCGATAACCACAATCGAAGGATCTTCTTTCCGCAAGCCTTTGATCATCTCTTTGACTTGTTTATGCTGGTGGTCACCTTGTGTGTCACCAAATGGGTTCAAAAAATTGTCGCTATGTGCTGTGCCACCACCGCGACTGCGACTAAACCAACCCTTTTTTTGAGAGATGGCATTACTGTCAATCACTATAATTTGACTGGGTGGTTTTTTTGGTTGTTGCTGCTGCTGCGGCGGCGGCGGCGCCGGCGGCACTCCCTGCTGCTGCTGTTCCATTATTTTTTTCCTCCTTGTAGAGATTGCGTTCGGCCGACGGCGCTAGGCGGCTTACCAGGGTCAAATTGGCGAACTTCACCGTCGCCAAACGTGACCCGGCGGCGTGGCTTTTCTGGTTGATCCATACGTAGTTATCCTGATGGCTTATCTTTACATAATGATAGCACATGTAAGCTTACTTTTTTGGGGATATGCCCCCAAAAATTGGGTTTTCAAATAAATTTAACAAAGCGTGCGCTGGCTTTGGGTGGTGCTCAAGGCAGCGCACAGCGTTAGCGTCAATTTCTTTGCTGTCGCGGGTAGGCGGCAGCAAGGGGCAAGACTGTTACTGCAAACTAGCGCCCGCCACCGATCTTGGCTGGGCCTTTGGCGGCCTCCGCTTCAGCCGCGCGCTGATCCTTGATGCTCTGCGGCACCTCGAAGGACATTGGGCGCTTCATAATCATGGCGTCGTTTTCCGTCAGGCCAGCCAAGCGCTTATTCCAGTCTTCGCGCTGGTACATACGCGTCAGCTTGGCGAAGATGATCACCTGCGTGGCGTAGCTTTCAGTCACAAAGCGGCTGAAGATGATGGCATTGCCGCGGCCCGGCGTCTGGATTTCGTCGGCAGTCAGCAGTTGGCGCTGGCGCGGCATGCTGCTGCCACTAGAGCCAGGCTTATCTTCGCCGACGCCGCTGGGCAGGCCAAACGAGAAACTGCTGTTGTCCTCGCCACCGACGGTCGTCTGCCCGCTGGCTTTGGAGTAGAACTCGGCTGTTTCTTGGTCACAGCCACCGAAGATCACCTGGGTTGCCATACCGGCAAAGAGGGCGTTGGTGGCGTCGTTCCCGTAGATCATGTGGAACTGTCCCTTGGTCTGGGCGGCGATCAGGATGCTGATGCGGCGCTTACGCACCAGGTTGACGTCCTGCACGAGGCTGTCGAGCTTGCCCAGCGTCGGGAATTCATCGAGAATTACCCCAACTGGGATCGGCAGCGGGCCGCGGTTCTTCTCACCGATTGTGTCAAGGTCGAGCATTAATTTACGCAGCACACCACCTAGGTAGGGGGCGTAAACGGAGCGCATCCGGCCTGGGCACGAGAGCACAACAGCACAGGGCTGCTCGGTCAGCACTTCTGCGGCGAAGTCAGAGCGGCTGGTCGCATCACGAGCGGTGGTATCTGCCCAACCCGTCAGTGATGTGGAGAGGGTCGCGACGACGTTCGACGCGAGGCGTCCGTCGGCGGCCAGTGAGGCGATAAAGCTGTTCGCCAGCCGGTAGGCGTCGTCTTCCTTTTCTTCAAGACGTTTACCGATGAAGTCAACGTCAGAGAGCGCCTCGTAGATTTCGCCAAGGCTGCTGAAGCGCAGCAAACAGGCCGAGAGCAGCATCGAGGCTGAGTCCGTCCAGAATTTGTTGTCGCCGTTACCCGGTGGCACCAACACGTCCGCAATCGAGCGGGCATCAGAGATCGTCTGGATGCCTTCACCGAGGTTGAAGCGCGGGAATATCTTTGAGGTTGGGTCATGCACGATCACTTGGTGGCCGGTCACCGCGGCGAACCTCATCACCTTGGGCGTTAGTTCACCCTGCGGGTCAACGACGATCACCGAGTGTGCGTTCTCCATGTGGTCAGCGATTGCCGGGAGAATGATACTCTGTGATTTACCAGAACCAGGGGCACCAATTGTCATGATGCCACGAGCGATGTCTTCACCAGAGAGGTTCATGCGCCCCATGCCCATATCAAGGCGCATATACTTTCGACTGTCGCCTTTGCCGGGTTTAGCCCCCCAGAAGGCACCGAGTAAGGTCATCCCTTGTGGGTCAGGCTTCCGGAAGCGACCGAATTCACGCCAGCGGCAGAAGTGCGCCGAACCAGAGTCGCCGCGCACACGCATAGGGTCGCGGATGTAGTTGACATGCTCGCGCACTGGGCCACCGTCACGTAGGACGAACCATGTGATCGCCAACCCTAGCACAAACATGACTGCTAACATGACACCACCCAAACCAAAGCGAGCACCATCCCAGCCCGCTGGGCCGATAATGAGCCCACTGATGCCCTGCCCAGTTGAGAGCCCCCGGCGAACGAAGAACTCGCCAGAAACAAGGATACCGATGTGAGCTAGGCTGACAAAGGTGAACAGCGACGCAATTAGGATGCCCTGAGCCGCCTTACCAAAAAAGCCTTGACTCAGGCCGCGGCGTCCGCTGGTGCCCATCCACCAACCAATGCCATACCAAACAATAACTGTAATGGGGATCACCGCCCAGATGCTGGTGCGAATGATGTCTTGACCGTTTATAAATAACCAGTAGAGCATGAGCACTACCCTTTCATTACCTAGGGAACATCCACGGTTTCCTACATATTAATATTCGTATTCAAAGTACTCGAAATCGTCCTCATCTGAGGTTTCTTCGCCGGTATTACCTTCACCGGTTGCCGCTAAGCCAGCGGAAGCACTGGGCGGCGGGCCTTCAAAGCCAAGGTTGAGTGATGGCGGCACAGCTGTTGCCCCGACTGTTTCAGTATTAGTTGTCTCTGGGAGCACCGGATCGTCGAACCAGATGTCATCATCATAGTCCAAGTCAATGTACTCCTCAACTTCTGCTGGTGGGGGCGTCGCAGCGCCTGCTGCGGCGGCACCAGTTGCTGCTGCCACGGCTGCTGGCTGAACCGCTGCCACTTGTTGGGTTACAGCCGCATTATTATCAGGTGCCTCTAGAGCAGGGGCAGTTTCAGCCCCAGCGGCTGCCGGGTCGATGCCATCCAACCTATTCTGGATATTTTGGAGACGCTTTAGCTCCTTAACAAGCAGAATAGGCCATTCTTGCCAAGAGTTATATGCGTCAAGTTCAAGGTCTGTAAAGGTGCTCTTGTCTTTTTTTGCCATGTGCTTTCACCCTCTGTTATTCGAAAAACGATTAATCAGCAGCCCACCATCTGTAGAGAGATGAGGGGCTGCGAAGTTAACAATTAAGAGCCACCGAAGCGCGCAAATTCCGCGGGTGATGCTCGGTTGTACAGATACCAAATGCCCTCATCCATGATGTCGAGAACCATGTGGAAACGAGGCAGTGACTTGATGATCTTACGATGCTGTTCGGTGTAGTGGTCAAAGGCTGGGTCGGTAACGAAGTCATTTGCACCGCGTTGGTTGAAGATGACGCGGATTGGGCAGTTCTCAAAGATGAGACGCGCCTCACCTTCCATAAAGATACTCATTTGCTGGTCGATGACAATGACCTTCTTACGACGGGTACGCAGCGTCTTAACCGCGGTAATCAAGAATTTAAGCAGTGACTTATGGCGCATCATACGGTAGACCTCGTCTACTGCGATGATGCGGGGTGTATCGTCTTTCATTGCATCACGCATCAATGCTGCGATTGTCTGTGTGTAAGCCAATGCGACCATGATCGGGTCTTCTTCCAGCTTGTGGTAACTGAAGACACGCGGCTCGCGTGAGTTACGCAGACTAAAGTCAACCGAGGTGTGACCGTTCAAGAAGGACGCCCATGGGCCGTTGCCTGTGCACAAACCGCCGATTTCGTCAGCGAGGTCACGAGCAACCATCCGGATATGGTCTTTCTCACCGAGTGTGGTGAGGTAGTTGCAGATGTCTTCTGTGAGCGGAGTCTTGTCCGGGGTGATCTCCTCAAGACTGTCAAACAGTGAATAGAAATACTCAAGTGATTGCCCCAAAAGTGAACGCTCAATGTTACCACGTTGGTCACCACCGAGGGGGCGCTGCATCACTGTCTCATAAAGGCGGATGGTGTGGTTAATCTGTTCTGTGAGGCGCAGGTACATCACGTCTTGCGGGTTAAGGCAGGTGTGCTGTGCTGACATCACAAATGGCTCGAAGCCGAACCCGTTTGCGAGCAGTTTACCATGACCCATTGGCTCCAGTAGGTCGAACGAAATACCGTTATGAGCGTATTCACGCGTTAGGTACACGTTCAGGCCGAATGTCTTACCGACACCGGTCAGCCCGACCCATAGCTCGTGTGTGGCACGCTTATCTTTCCATGAGTCATGTAAAAGTGGGTACCCACCACCAACGGACTCTCCGCGCAGAATACCACGCAGGTTGTCTAGCTTACGAATACCTAAGAAACCAAGGGTCAAAGCGGTTTGCTCAGATGTCATCGGCCAAGTTGACTGAATGCCAATTTGTTTCGATGGTGTTAGCGAAAAGAACTGCGCGGCATGGCGTTGGTCAACACCGACCTCATGGCGGAAGCCAATGAAGGGCTTCATGCGGTTCAGGATTTCGTCGCGGCGTTCTTTGAGGGTTGTCATTTCACGGGCTGCTAGCGCAATCACAACTTGAACATCATGCAGAGACTGGCCTGCGTTCAAGTCTGCCAGCGTTGCTTCTGCATCATAGATGCGCTTTTCACCCTGACTGTCTTTACCTGATGAGGTAGACAAGTGTGTGTAGTACGCGTTAACCACACCCTCAAGGCGTGATACCGCGGCTGATGGTTCCCAAGACTTCGGAATATCGACTGCCATTGCGATTGGAATACCCATGCTGAACAAGGTCGCCAGCGGGCGGAAGAACGTCCAGTCTACTGGGCGGAACATATAACTGGTCATAAAGCATAGATAGGGGCGACCACCGGGGCGACCAACCGGAGCCAGGTGCCAGAAGTATGGCGTCTGCCGAACCTCATAGCGACCAACCGCCAGCGGTGGCCATTCAGAGGGGTAAACACTGGTTTCAAAGGCACTCGCAGCAGCCATGGCAACAGAACTGTCGATCACGTTTTCCTCTGACCACATCGCCAGACCGCAAATAGCGCGTTGGTATGACCCAGCCGCGTCGAGACCTTCATAAAAACGACGATATTCCATCAAGCGAGCACGACGGAAAGGATGATCGACTTCAGACGCTGTTTCTACAGTCCAATCGATGAGCTCTTGCAGACTTGTAGGGACATGCCACGTCGCGATGCGGACTGGTTCTTGCTGCGCTTGCAGCCATGATGAAAACTTGTTCTGTAACGTGTATAACGCCTCATCTTCAGCATGAAGCATGATGTCGAATGGTTCAATTAAGAATGAGTAAGGCCGGAGTGTTTTTTTCTCGCCGGCTGTTGGTGAAATACTGGCAGCCACTTTATTTTTCCTTCGATAACGGCGGGCGTTTTTTCTTTGCTAACATTCTCGTTGTGGCAACTGAGTTGTTACGGTGCTTCTTCTGTTAACTGCTCGAACGGATTATTGACAACTTGAAGACCACCAGAGTCAAGGTCACGGATGTCGCGAAAGAACACCAGCTCGCCGATCTCATCCTGTTCGGTCTGTTCATCCGGTAAGTTAAATACCTCCTCGCAAAGCAAGGCAGCGCTGTCATCTTCAATTTGCATTGCTTGAGCCAGCGCGCCAATGACCGGCCCACCACCCTGCATATGGCGGGTGGCTACCATGCCATGCAGTGATTTCGCAATAAACATGGCTAAGGGGGTACCGTGTACAGGCTGCGTTGCTGCAATACCTGCTGCAAATGCGACGATACCAATTAAGCATGCCAGCACAAAACCGAAAGCCTGTGCTGAAACATAAACAATCAGGCCAGACGCGAAGCCAGCCATTAGTAAACGTGGAAATGAGATCGGGCCAATCCCCTTCTCTTCACGCTTCAGAACATTCGTGCGCATTCTTGCAACCATAATTTTACCTCTGATTTAATCCTAACTAACATATAAAGCACGAGCAGATAAAATGGACAAGTCTCAATCAGTCTCACTGGTTGACGATTTTAATCATAACACAGACATGCACAGCCTTGGAGTCTCTCTCTGACCGGGCACATTATGGAAAGCGCTGCACACATTATTGTAACTGTGCAAAGTACTGGTACCCCGCAATACTGATGCCCACAAAGCGGCTGCCATCCCAGTTGAACGCTGAGACAACATCAATTGCTTCACCGGGTGGAATGCCATCTTCGATGGTATCCGGCACGAACGGTGTTGCGACTGCGGTTGCTTCCTCATCGGCATCATCACCGGTAACAGTTGGCGTTGCCTGCGGTGTTGCCGTCGGCACAACGATGATGTCTGTCTCTGATGTGATCGGCGTGATCTTCGGGCCTGTGGGGAAAGTCTCATCTGGTGGCACTTCGTCAGCATACACCACAAACACATCATCTTGGTTCAGGAAGGCAGGAACACGCTCGCTTGGGTTGAATACATTATATGTAACGCGCAGTTGGTCTGGCCCATCTTCGATTGAAACGAGCTGGACATTTTCAACCAATATTTCAACAGAAGGCGCGACCAAGTCAACCGGGCGAACATACTCAAGAATGTACACCAGCGGCGGGAGGTTTTGACTTGTTGAGATGTTGAGTGTGGCTGAAGAACTAATGGTACGCGGCACAAGGTACGCCACAGTGCCAGTCAGAGTGTCGCCCGGCTGGATCAACTGCCCACTAATTGGAATATAGTTGGTGAAGACAGCATTGAGTGTCACCGTTGAATAGCGCTGACCGATTGTATCTAGCAGGCTAAACGTCACGTTGCGCAGATCTATCGGCGCGTCGTCTGGTGCCGTGATTTCGACATCAACCAGCAAGTAGGCCAGGTCATCGGGAAGCTGTGCCCCTTCGTCGTCACCGAGCGAGGTGTAGCTATCTAACACAGTGATTGTGCCAACATCACCGGGAAGTGTTTCTTCATCGCCGATCTGCGAAATACTGACTGCTCCAGGTAAGCCAGATGCTTGATCCAGCAGTTCTTGGTCAATTGGATAGTTCCCAGAGATAACTAAGCGATCATTAGCACCCGTTTCACCGAGAAGCACAATCGCAATACCTGGCTCTGACTGCTGGAAGATAGTCGTATCTTGTTGGATGACACGGTCAATACTTTCAACCACAAAGGTCAGAATGTTGCCCGTGCTCATATGGAGCAGCAGTTCATCGCCGGGGGCTACTTTTTCCATCAACGATTGATTGTCCGGTGTATACGGGATGCCCAACACAGGCTTAATCAGCAACCCAGAAATCCATGAGGCGACATCAGGGTTGCGCTCGTCGTAACTCCACTCTGCCACATCGATTGGCTTTTGCTGCACGACATAAACGCGTGACGAGATACCCTGTGGCTGGACTTCGAGCAAAATCGGATAGTAGTCCTCAAAGTCGCCCGCACCGACAATACTACCGATGTTTTCCAACGCCAAAGGTGTCTCAGTGACGGTCGGTGTTTGGGCAACAAGGGCAGTCAATTCAAGAACTGCATCCGCAGTCTGGGTGGCGCGCCGTGGTGGAATAGCCTCGCCGTCATCAGCAATGACAACACCATCGTCTCCAGAAATTGAGCGGAAGACCAAAAATGCGATTAAACAGATGAGGGCAACAATACCGACTCCTGCGCCGATGCGCACTGGCATCGGCAGGCCTTCCTCATCATCGGCAGCACCGCCTGGCTTAGCGGTTGCTTCATCAAAGTCTTTGCCAGCTTCGACGGCTTCTCGAATCCACCCTGGGACTTGAACCCAGCGGTTACCAGTAACAATCGGCACTTGACCAGAATTGTAGTAGTTAATCATCTGCTCTGTCAGTGACACGGCAGCTTCGTCAGGAATATCACCCTGACCTAGTGAGGACATTGCCTCGTCATACGCACGCTCATAGAAAGCTTGACGCTCTGTTGGCACACTCTCCCAGAGTTCGTTGAGTTCGGCATCGCTCATCGCCATCAACTCGTTCATCGAATAATAGCGATCTTCGAGTTCAGGCTTCGGAGCGTCCTCCCCCTCTATTATATTTTCGTCACCCTCAAACTCAGAAAACATTGGGAAATCTTTCAGCTTTTTTTCTTCTCAAGGATTAGCGTAACTATACTATGTGTTTATTAATAAGTACTTAATAAAGTGAAAACTGATAAAAAATGCATCGAGGTGCCCGCCAAACCTGATGATATACCTCGAGTTTACTCTGATTTAGGTACCGCCCAAACCGCCTTTGAAGCCGTCTAACTCTTTCTCTAGCTTCTGCTTCTCAGCAACTAGCTCGAGCGTTGTCGCAATGACGCCTAACAGCATCAATTCTTGAGCACCAAACATAGCACCCGGGCTACGATTACCTTCAGGGTTTAGACCAAAAGCTTCAAACATACTCTTGAAGCCTGGCATATTGGTGCGGCGGTTTGCGGCTGTGTTTTTCTTCTCCTTGCTGGCTTCGGTTTCGCTCCCTCCGCCTTCGTTGCTTTGCCCTTCATCAGCCTTGGGTTCTTTCGTCGTCGAGTCGAGCGCTTGACCAGCAGCCGAGAGCTGTGATGTTGATGGTGGCCCACCTCGAACCCAATCTTTGAACTGATCTTTACGCTTAATGTATTGGGCCTCTGCCATTTGCCCCCATTCTGATCTTTTCTCCCACGCAGCTTTTGTCTTACGACCCGCAATGTTAAAGACACCATCTTTGTCACTGTTGCCGCTGGAGGCAAGCCTTTTTGCTATGTTACCTGTTGTCAGAATCTTACTCTCATTCGAGAGGTCCGGCCCCTTAAAATTATAGAGACTACGCCGATTTTCTTTTTTGAAATTGTCGAAGCCGCCACCACTAAATGATTTCAAATCATTGCCGAGAACACCTGCAAGCTTACCCAATCCGCTGGTGGGGCGTGGCCCGCCTCCTTGAACATCCTTGTCTGCACCCGAAATACCAAGGTTGTTACCAATTGCACCTGCCTTGGCTACCGCAGTCTGTTGCGCCAGACTCATTCCCTGTTGGACAGCGGCTTGCGCTGCCTTACCACCGATTGCGCTTGACGTTTTGATGGCGTTCGTCAGTGAGTTGGTTGCAGTTAACAAGGCTGTGGATATAGGCCATAATGCGCAAAGGGCAAACACGTTAATGACAAACCACAGTTGTGTTCCTGCACCAACCAGCAAGATGGAAACCCCAAGAGCCAACATGAATTGAGAAAATAGGAAGCTCCACGATAAGCTGACAATTTCCTTCAGCAGGCCCAGTGCGTACTTTTCAAGTGGCTTGAAGAGCGCCAATGGAATCATCAAAATAAACGACCAGAAGACACCAGCGTAGGCAATGGTGTAGACAAAGTAGGTTGTTTGCTCAATGATGGATATACCTGAGAGGTATACAGCGAGGTACATCTTAGAGACACCGGTAATCAGGGGTTGGAGCGGTCGGAAAAAGGCCTCAAACAAATATTGGAATGCCTGCGAAACACTTGTACTTTCACCCCAGATTTGGCCTATGATCGACACAATTTCAGTCAGATAGTTTAGCATCTCTAGCACTGCTGTTGAGCCGAAATGCGTATCAAAAAAGGTAATCGGTAAGAATGACTCTAACCCTTGGTTGGCTTCATCTACCCCCGCACTGATTACGGCATACGCAATGTCAATAGAATCTATCCCAGTGTCATAAGTCAGGTAGTCTTCCCAACGGTTAGTCAGGCACCCCCAAGCGTCATAGCGATCTTCCGAACTAGTCGGCACAAAGAGGCTGAAGACATCCATGGTGTCTTCAAGGCTAGATTGAATGGTGCGGCATTCAACATTTGGATCGTAGTCGAAGAGGGCACCCTCATCATCCTCGTATGAGTCAATTTGAATGAAGATTTGATAAATGACTGTCCCGGCGCCGCGCCGGATATCTTCAAGTTCAGTGAGGATATAACCGGCAGAATTGTAAAAGAGCAGGCCGCCTAACAACCAGGCAACTGCCCGCTTCCAATCTACAAGATTAGGCTTGAATTTCTTAACCCAAAAGGCAGACAAAACATAAGTAATACCAAGGACGGCTACGGCAACGTTGAATGCCAGAACTAAGGAGTTAGTAAGACCCTCCGCAAGATAGTCAATCTGCGCGATTAAGAATGTATCAATGATAAGTTCAGCGACAATTGCAATCACCAACGCTAGGTTGGCACCCACCAAGAATAAGCGAAAAGCGACCAAGGTCATCGTCAAGAAAGTGATATAGAAGTAGTTGATGACCAATGCGGAAAGAACCAACATGAGCAAGATAAAAAACGTTAAGATGAAATCCGTGAGTATTTCGACAAAAACTTCCATGTTGTGATGTCCCTATCACATAAACTGCATTGGCAGTTGGTCTTACATCCAATCCGCAGAGAGGTCAATTTCTCTGCGGATTGGTTTTGAAGTTTACATTACTAGCCTCGTACTATTACACTAGGAAGCTTAACTACGTTGGGTTTGCGGGCGGCTTTGTTGCTGGGCGTCCAGCGTCTGGTTTGCCACCGCCACCGGCGTCTGTCTTCTGTACAACAGTTGTTTGTTGTTCTGCCACCTTCTTCAAGATCTCGCGGGCCTCGTTGGTTTTGAGGTCAATAGATAGCGTGCGGCCTTCAGAATCCCTTGCGACACGCAGAACCTCTTGGATTCGCTCTGCGTCCATACTGCCCAGTGTCGCCATATCTTGTGCGAGCAAGGAAGCACGCGCTTCGTTTGAAGCTGACAAATCTTGGAACTTCATGCTCATGTTGTCCATCAGCATACCCTGCGGTGTAGCAGCCTGTGGGCGACCACCCCCGCCTGCCAAGGCCTCGGCAGCGGAAGCCAAGCGGGAGAGAACTGCCAAAACCTGTGGGTCTGTTTGACCCCCGCCTGCGGCTTTGTTGCCAAACTCATCGCCTGTGCTGGAAGTTGATTTAGACGCATCTTCCTTTGGTGCTTCAGTCACTGCAGAACTGCGGTCACGCGACTCCACGCTGTCCCCTCTGACCCATGCCTTCATGCGTTCTTTGGCTGCAATACCACCTGCTTGGATTCCCTGCACGGCATCCTTCCTAGCCTGGCCACTACGGACATAGCGAGCCCCGTCTGCAATTTTGCCAGGCACGGCTGCGGCAAATGCACCGGCTCGGGTTGCACCTGCTTTTGTCGCAGACCAAGCACTCCGCGCACTGTCGAAGTCTTTGTTTGCTAACGCCGCAGATGTCCATTTTCCTCGAGGCTTACGACGTTTGAAAGCCGCTTCGCCTACATCCATGATGCCACCGATGCCAGTCTTTACGAGGCCGCGCCAGGTTTTCGCGTATCCTGTCGCGGATTCTGTACCCAGTTTACCAAGGCCCTTCCAGCTATTCGCTGTGCCTGTGCCGCTGAAGCTGTCCATCATACGTCTACGGCCTGCTTGGCTGAAAAGCTGAGCACCCGGAACAAAGCCAGTGGCCAAGGATTTGCCTAAAGTGGTACTTTCCATATCCTTAGATGTGTCACCGAACAACTTTTGACTCATACTTTTTGATGAGCTACCGAGGTTGCTTGAACCAGCACCGGGGCCAATAGCTTTGTCTGCACCTGCGATACCGAGGTTATTACCTACAGCACCTGCCTTAGCGATCGCCACTTGCTTCGTCAGTTGGAAGCCTTGCTCAACGCCTTGGGCTGCTGCTGCACTGATGACGCTGGTGATGCCTTTGATCATGCCCATGAAAGCGTTACTCGCCGTCAAAACCGCAACGACGGCGGGGCAAGCAGCGATGTAAGCGAAGGCTTGAATAGCAGGCGGATAGTACAGGCCTGCGCCAGCGATCATGATGCCGACACCGAGCGCAATCATAAATTGGGAGAATAAGAAGCTCCAGAACATCTCGATGAACTGCTTCACAGCCGCCATCGCAAACTTCTCAGTGGAAACGAAGAAGGCCAGCGGTAGGAAGAACATCAACGCCCAGAAAACGAGACCATATCCCGTCGTGAAAATAACGTAGACTATCTGCTCCAGAATAGCGATCAGCCCTAAGAACTGAGCCGCAAACATACGCCCCCATGCTGTGATGACTGATCCGATCACACCAATATCAATGGAGCCTTCCAAGTCAATATTAACGTCACCACCAAGGCTACCTAAGTCGAGGTTGGTGAATAGGTCGATGAAAACACCATTTGAATCTGGGTCGCCAATACCAAAAGCGTAGTCCAAGAAGTTGGTGATGAAGTTATCAATGAAGAAGTAGGTAAAGTAGTCGAGCGGCAAGGGGAGCAGTAAGTCCGTTGGATCAGCCAAGACAAAGGCAAACGTCACATCGACGGCGTCAATACCCTGATCATACTTTAGCAACGCTAGCTCCGTACCCACATCATCAGGGTCATTATTCGAGCCGGCTGTTGTACCACCAAACCAGTCAGTCAGGCAGCCCCATTCATCAGTACCAGTGGCATCCTCACCAGCGAAGCGCTCAAACACATTGACTGCGTCCGTCAACCCTGACTCCACCTCAATACAGTTGTAGGTTATACCGGCCCAGTTGGGTGGGTTCTCGCTTGTGTCTGGGTCGTATTCTAGTTGGAGGACGATCTGATAAACGAAGTTACCAGCCCCTCGGCGGAAAACTTCGAAGCTGGTAAAGAGCTCGGCTGTATATGTGTAAAAGAAAATACCCGCCAACAACCATGCAATAGCACGTTTCCAGTCAACCAAATTCAACTGCTTGACCCAAAAAGCTGCCAAAACGTATGTAATGCCGAGTACGGTCAACGCAACGTTGAACATGAGCGGCAAAACTGGCTTGAAACCTTCGGCTAAGATTTCAATTTGCGGAATAATGAGTTCTTCAGCGATTAACTCGTTAACGAGGCCAATCGTAAAGGCTAGAATGATCTCTAACTTGACAATCTGCCACGCTTGGATGGCTGCTATCATGCCGAAATACCAGAGCCAAAGCGAAGCAATAATCAGGAACACAGATAGGAATAAAGGAAGAAAACAACTAATAACGAATTCGAGGATGGGAACAACAATGATATTAAAAAGTGCATTGACCAATGGCGAGATAATTGCATTGACAATGCCGCGGATAATTGAGCCGATCATGATTTCTCTACAGCCTCCTTCGACGAGACGCTCAGCTGACGTGCCAACAGTATAACGACAATTGTGGCTATAAGCACACCAAAAATTAAGAGGATGAGCACACTAATAATTAATTCAAACCAATCAATATCGAGTTGTAAACTAAATACGCTTGCAGGCCGGTTCAGGCGTGCCTCTATTGATGAATTGTCTAGCGTATTGGTTCGCTCGTTCGCTGCCGCTGCCGCGGCTGAGAATGTTGCTTCAACCGCTACCGGTTCCAAAATAATCTCTGCCCTCTGGCGCGTCGGTAAAATCCCGATTGCTGGCACAGAAGAGCCATCAAATAAGTAGGGTTGTGGTGTTTCTTGCTCAGTAACTGCTAAATCATACAATGGAACAAGTTGATTATCCTCACTTTTCGCTATGACAAAGCGTAAGCGAGCGATCTCAGCACTGGGTTCAATGAAAACCCCCAGCCCGCCTGCTTCATCATAATTTTGTGGTACTGCACCCGCATTTTGCTGCTCAATTGGGACAAATACCTGACCGTTCCAACTACCCGTAAATTGTACTAAGTAGCTGCCTGGGCGCACAAATGTCATAATTTTACCATCTGCATCCGTTTGATACGTTTGAGTAAATCCTCCGTCCGAGCGAACAAGGTCAATCGTTGCGCCTTCTAGTGCTAAGCCACTCGTATCCCGTAAGATGATTTCAACCTGACGATCAGCCATTGGCGGAACCGGCACTTGCGCAAAAGCCGAATGGGCCGACATTATTAGGATAGCCAGCGTAAGTGTCAGCAAAATAATTATTCTGCCGCTATAACAGACTGTGGGCTTCGAGCAGTGCACAACCCTGCCTTTGTTCTTGCGAAAGACTTGTTGGTTACTTGGTATTGTCGTTGAGTGTGTCAAAAAAGGGTTGGAAATATACATATTTCATGGCAACATCCCGGTTGTCTTGAAATATACACACTTACAGGCAATTAGCTGGGTAGTAAGAACGCTGGGTCTATAAAAAGGCCATTCACTTCAACAGCAAAATGCAAATGCGGGCCGCTCGAGCAACCACTGGTACCCGTTTCGCCCAGTACTTGACCAGGGTAAACATCTTGGGCCGTTTGAACATTAAAGCCGCTCAGATGACCACCCCACACTGTTACTGGGATACCATTGATCACGCCCCAATGCTTGACGTAATAGCCAAGCCCCTCGTGCGGGAAGGCGGAACTAATTAAAATGCTGCAATTGGGATACGGCGAACGCCAACGTCCCGCGTAGATTACTTCACCGCCATTCGGAAGCGCATCATAGTAGTCGGTGCCCAAAGGCGCGACAAGGTCAATGCCGTTGTGAAACCAAGGCGTATCGCCACCGCAATTGACACTGCGAATGCCTGTGAATACAGATGAGCAACCGAACCCTCGCACAACGATTAAGGGCCCCTGTAAAGGAGCCCTTGCCAGTTGTAACCCTCCGTAGCTGCTACGGAGGGCTGCTGCGTATGCAGGCCCGCTTGAAAGGCCTGCATACGGTATGTTATCAACTGGGTTGCACCCCAGCGCATTGGGGTTATACGTTGAGGTCGCAACCACTGGGTTGGTGCTTTTGCCGTCCACGAAGATATCTTCGCGGTTTAAGGTGTTGTCTAGTTCGACGCCAATCCCACGGACGTCTTGCGTCCCGGAGATCGGTATATACGTCGCCAAAAGGTACGAACGCGACTCACCTGGTGGAACAATATACATCAGTTCGGCCACATCACCCTCAAATTGCCTCAGGAAGTCTTCGTTGCTGCGATAGGTGTTGTACAAGGCTGTACCACCGTTGAATCCAGCAATCGCCGTTTGGATAATGCTAGCTGTCGTTGGGTCAACCTCTGGAACGGCATCGGGATCATATTCGACTTCCTCATTTTCATCGAAGTCATCGGCTGATGCTTCTAGCGTCAACGCCAGTTCCGCAAACCACAACCCACCAATATCTGCGTATGCATCGCCTATATTACGTGAATAT
This sequence comes from uncultured Anaerolineae bacterium, assembly GCA_964439625.1. Classification (GTDB taxonomy): domain Bacteria; phylum Chloroflexota; class Anaerolineae; order Aggregatilineales; family UBA3940; genus CAYTPI01. Next base: position 57,764 of record CAYTPI010000014.1, read on the forward strand.
AGTTCAACCATGGCATCCATACTGACTGGCAAGTTGACTTCAGAAGGAGCCGTTGAAATCTGTGAGATGTAGGAAGTATCATACGGGTTCGCCCGATAGTAGTTGGTCGGGTCGGTGTTTTCGTAAGTGACCCTCCAATAGACGATTTCAGCTGCCCCCCACGCTTCATTCCAATTTTCTAGCTGGATGTCATCGGCGTTTTCAGGGTTACCCTCGCTGTCATACGTGACCGTGTTGACCAAGGTACGATTACCGTTATCTACCTTATACTGGTACTCGACTTCGGGGATACCATCCTCGTTGCTGTCCTCGTACTCAACCTCATCATAGGCAATCAGCGTTTTAGGCCGGACTGTACCGATAGTGTCGATATACGTCGGCGAACTAATGGTGACGTTCAGTGTGACGTCGCCACTTGTACCATCAGCTACTTCAATCTTGCGATCGAATGGAAAGTCTTCATCATAATCCGTGTAAACATTGTCACCTGTTGAGGCAAAATTACCGTCACTACCAGCCGCTTCACACTGCCACACCGGGTTGCCCGGTGCACACTCCGCCGGATCATAAACTGTTGTGCCACTGCCAGCAGAACTACAGTTGGCAGTCTCTTCCTCCTCTTCCTCTTCTTCTGAGGATGTGTTGCTATCGGAGAAAGATTCCGTTTCACCCGTTTCACCATTAGTAACAGGCCGACCTGTGGTACTGGCATACTCGCCATCGCTGATCTCCTCCTCCGTGAAGCTGGCTCCAACCGCGTAAGAGCCAACAAAGAACAGGAACAACAGGATAGCAGCGCCAAATTCGCCCTTCTTGCCCTTGCCTTTTTTATGATAAATCAACCTCATCTCAGTATAAGTCCTCCTAACTCGTGTTCAGCCATATTTACTTACAAAACGCCATTTTCCGCTGAATCATGTGTCTAACCGGGTGCACAAAGAGGGCGCTATTTCGGTCAGACGCTCGGTTTAACTGGGCAACCATCCATTGTATGAAGAATAACTTGTAGGGTAGCTATTCAGCTACCCTACAGTACTACTAAGATACTGATCGGGGCAAGGATTTGCTTACCCCGATTTGTAGTCTAACAATGCGTTACGGGATGATGCCCGGTGTGGTACCGGCGACCAGCGTTAGGACGTAGTCTTGCTGCTCATCATCTGGGCGGAACGCTCTACCGACAGACAGCAGCGGAATGACGATCAGAACTTCACCGTCTTCTTCAACTGTCGCCAACATGCGGACGTTACCTTGTGGGTCTGTGACACCAGAGGCAACCAGCGTGTTGTTGGTCGGGTTTAGTGCGCGAACACTGACTAGGTTCACACCTTCGGTTAAGTCGATCAGGTCGTTGACGTTGTTATCAACACCGACCAGAACACTGACGTCCACAACGCCTGTTTCTTCGGTGCTCAGCTCAGGAACAGCCGTCGGGACGCGCAGCAGTTGAACGATGATGTCGTCGATGCCACCTTCACCGTCTGCGTCAGTGCCCGTACCTGTGCTGTCAGTACTGCCAGTGCCGGTTGTATCCGTACCAGATGCAGTACCAGTGAAGCAGGACAGTGTGTAGTCGGAGTCTTCGACCGAAGACAGGACGCCATTCTGTTGAACCAGAATGTAGGCTGTACCGGAGTAGCCTGCGGTGAAGGTCACCCGGCTGTTGATCTCGCCGTTCTGCGTATTGATGTCGTCGTTAGAGACAATCTGGTTGCTGGTATCCGCCGAAGGACCGTACAGAACCATGTTTGTATCCACACCCGTACCGAGGTTACTGGTCTCGCAGGTATAAACAATGTCCGTCTTGATCGTCATCGCGAAGTAGTCGATGTCCGGCCCATCCAAGCAGCCCGGGTCGAAGTTCAAGTCGATTGTATTACCGGCTGCGATACGGAAGGCTTGGTCGAAGCGGTTATTGCGCTCGGCAAGGTCCACATTTTGGTCGCAGGTAGCACCACTGACTTCATCTTCCAACTCTTCGGAGTCAGGAATGCCGTCACCATCCGTGTCGAGGGTGCTGGGGTCATCCGGATCCTCTTCTGTTGTGGTTTCTTCATCATCTTCATCAGTCGTCTCATCATCTTCATCATCTTCATCAGTCGTCTCATCATCTTCAGTTGTCGAGGTCGGTGTTTCTGGTGTCTCAACGACAGACAATCCACCATCATCAATGAAGAAGTCATAGAAGAAGCCGCTATCGGGGCAGTCACTCTCACCACACTCAACACGTAAGAAGTACAGCGACTCAGCCGCGCCGGAGAGTGCCAGCGTCAGGTTCGTCCCAGTGGCTTGGCCTGTGTTAGGCCCAGCACCACCTGTGACGACTGTGCTGCTGATCAAGCTCCCGGACGAGTCATACAAACCAGCCGTTAGCTGCTGACTGCTCAGTGAGTCAACAGTTGCGCTGATATCACCCTCACCAAAGAACGGATAGATGTCGATATCGTCTGGTGGGTCGCTCAAGCCGTTCGGGTTGCTCTCGTAGAGCGTGACACGGTTCTCGACGTTCAAGTCGTTGGCGCCAAGGATGCCGCCATCGATATCGTTGAAGCCTTCGTTATCCTCATACTCGTCGTCCGTGATGATCCCTGACGAAGAGCTACCGCCGGAGCCATCCACACTACCGTCCCCATCAGCGTCGAAGTTGAGCGTCAGGAAGTAGTCAGTGGTCGCGTTTGCCTTACATGGGATCACCCTCAGATAGTAGTTACCCAGTGGGAACAGATCATCTGTTGGTGACGTCAGTGACGGGTTCTTACTATAGTTACCACTAGACTCGCAGGCTGCATTTGTCGTTTGCTGGTCTGCCGGTGTCAGTGCTGACGTACCGCCATGGCTGCCGTAAGCAAAGGTACTGCCATCAGTCTCGTACAGTTCCAAAGCCAAGTAGTTGTCATCCAGCGCATTAGCCGAAGTCACCAGGGAGCCTTCGAACCGAATAAGGTACCAGTCTTCATCATTGACGGGTTCGATGTTTGCCGTCGTGATGGTTGAGCCGAACTCACCAGTTACGTTGGCGGCACTGTTGCTGCGTGCTTGGGCGGCTGTGTCGTTGTTTTCGAATGGGTCTTCGAGGTCGCTTTGGCTAACGACAACAGCTTCGCGGTCATCGATGACCTGCAACTTGTAGTTGTAGGTGACGGCATTGCCAACAGGCAGCACCTCGACGATGTAGGTGCCCGCACCGGATGGTGTGGCGAGCATCGTTGTATCGCTGTTCGTGCGGATTGAACAGTCTGCGCCAGCGTTACTGCTGTCACCCGTTGCGTCCGTCAGGCTGGCCCGTGAGGCGCCATCACAGAAGGTACCTTCCTCAAATCCACCGGATGGGTTTGGCGTGAAGACCGTTACGATCACGTCCTCTGGGCCGAAGTTGACGATGTTGAGTTCCATATCGTCCGACTCAGATGTGAAAGTGTAGTAGTCCGCATCGCCAGCCGGGAAGATAGATGCATCGAACGTCTTGTTGAGCGAATTCGCGATGTCAGCCGCTTGCGCTGCCGTATCGTTGTCCTCGAAACTGTCACCTGCGACGCCAGAACTCGATGTTGCCGCTGCGCCCAAGTTGACAGTCAGGTAGTACGGGAAGACATCGTCAAGCCCATCCGTTGAGTCCACAGAATCTGGCGTGACTTGCAGCCAGAACTGCTGAGAGATGTTCTCTGGGCTGAACGTCAATGTCGTGGTGTTCAAACCAACCCCTTGATTGGTCAGGCCGCCCACATCAGTGACTGTCGAGCCTGCCACGGGTGTACAACTACCGCCTGTATCGACAACGTAAGTCGTCGCTTGTGTTGTATCGTTAACAACTTTACAGATGTCGCCATCGGCTGCGGTAGTTGGGACGATGGAGGTTGTGCCACCAGAACCAGTAAACAGACCTAAGTCGAGGCCGCTGCCCAGTGACGTGACCTCGACAGAGATCAGCTCATCCGTGATGAAGTACCAGTAGTCATCGTCAGCTTCAGGGTTCTGTGTGACGTCTGTCAACTGGGTATTGAGCAACCCACGTGAAGACAGGTTCGTCGCTTGAGCGATTGTGTCGTTCTCTTCGTACTCATCCGGATTGTCGGAAGCCCCGGTGTTCTCGTCGAACTCGGTGACCATCTTCAAGGTGTACTGGAAGCGCTCACTGTTTTCCGCAGGCGCAACACATGTGATCGAGCCACTGGTTATGTCTGTCTTTTCGTAGGTCACCACATCTGGGTCAGGCGCACTGTCAGTACAGGTGTACAGTTCGTCAGTGGCAATCACCTCGAAGAAGAACACGTCGGCTTCGGTTGGTGTATACGACAGCACTGGGTTCTTACTCCCGTTATTAGTGACTGTCGCTGCTACCTTAGTACCCGAACTATTGTACATATTGACGTTTAGCCCCGTGATGTTCCCGATTGCCTGGAGTTGCAGTTCAAACGGAATGCCATTGAGGTTGACGTAGTTGAACCAGTCAACATCGTCGGTTGGGGCGATGGTTGCATCCGTGATGAGCGTGTCCAGTGCGATGCGGTCATCAAAGGCAGTCGAGATGGCCTGTGAGTCGTTGTCCTCATATGGGTCGCGGGAGACGCTGTTGTTGGTCGTGATCAGTAGTTCGTAGCCGAACAGTTCCGTCAGGATTAGCGGCACGACTTCCACATAGAAGATGGCATCACGCTCAAGCGTGCCGGTCAACGTGGAGGCCACACCGCCGCTGCCGCTGCCTATCAATGTGCCGGGCCCTTCGAGGTCACTGCTGTTGTTGATCAGCTTACAGACGCCGTCATCGCTGTTGTCTGCCGGGGCAGTGCTGCCTGATGCAGCGTAGTATGCGGTGTCGTCAACAGATTCACACTCGTATAAATTGTCTGTGTTGGTTGACGGTAAGCAGAGGTCATTAGCGGTTTCACTGTCATCATACACGAGGCAGCGTCGCGTGGTCGCTACAATGCCTTGCAGTTCAACCGAGGGATCGTAGATCGTGATATCCGTGCCGCTGGTACCAAGTGAGGTGACCAGTGCCTCGAACTCCGCTTCCTTCTCACCTTGGAAGAAGAACCAATCCGGGTCGTTAGCCGGTAGGATGGTCAGGTTTTGGATGGTCGTTGGTGTGTTTGCATTGACGGAGTTGGAAATATCCTTCGCTTCATCCGTGACGGCGTTGACGACGTCGTTTTCTTCGAAGGCATCACCCACGAGGCTGTTGGTTGCTGTGTTTGCACTAGAGACCTTCAGGTTGTAAGAACCCGGTTCGTTGGTCTTGTAGCCGGCCCCGCCGCAATCCGCGGCACTACCGCTGTTACGGCCTGCCACAAAGATGTAGAAGCCACCCGTCGCATCGGGGTAGTCCGTGGCGGTGGTCGGTTGGAGGCCAACACAGGGCTCAACCACCACGTAGAAGTCGGTGACTTGCGTGCCAAGGTCAACGGTTGCCGTTTGGCGGGTGTTGCCGAAGAACTCAACGGTTGATACTGTGCCGGAGGTTGATGTCTCAAAGCTGGTCGTCGGAACGCCGTACTCGATGACTGTACTACCACATTCGACCACACCGTCACCATCGTAGTCTGTGTCAGCATTGGCACCAGTGCCACCAACTGCGTCGTCATCACCGCATTCGTTGCGAGTAACGTTAGTTGAAACGTCCGGCTCAAGCGCGACGAACACATGGTAATTCTGTGCGGTCAGCGGTTCAAAGTCGAACGTAAACAGGCCTGAACCCTCCGCCCGGAAGACGTCACGTTCGGCAAAGTAGAAGGTGTCACTTTCGGCACCGAGACCCTGTTCCAACACATTCCAGTTGGGGAAGTGCGTCAGGTCAAGCTCGTCGTCCAGTTCTTCGGTGATGATACCGACAGTACCCAGGGTGTCGAAGCTGTCGTTCTGCTCGAACAGGTCCTCACCGACGGAGTTACCGACTGCGGTTATCTCGGTCTCGCTGTTGTTGGACTCAACCTCGTCGATAGCGGCTTCGAGGGTAGCGGTTGCTGTGAAAGAGATCGTGGATGATCCCTGTTCAGTCGTCGTTGTCGGCTGCACAGTGATATAGATTTCGTAAGCTTGGCCCGCTGGGATAAGCTCACCTTCGATCAAGCGACAGGTGAATTGCCCCCCCGACTCATTGCATTTGCCATCAAATGGGTTAGGCGCTTCGTCAATCAAGCCATCGGGTGGGTCGTCTAGGTCATTTGAACCTGTGCTCGCATAGGCAAAGTCTGTGACTTGACCATTTGCAACGACACCGCTGAGCACCAACTCGTCCGCGTCGAAGTTGGCTGAGCGGTTGCCAACGGTGACGGTGTAAGTAACAAATGGGCCAGGGATGTTCTCAATGGCAAAGCCAATGGGGTCAACATCATCCTCCACGTCAACGGTGACGTCAACTAAGTTGACCGTGATTTCATTCACTACGAGGTCGTCGCATTCACCGAAAGAATCGTCACCTGCGCTGGTGGCGATGCGTTCTGCCTGGTCACAGACTTGGTTGGCATCCAAAGCCGAACTGTCACCTGAGTCGCCAGCCGTACTCGGGAACGGGAAGGGAGTATTCGTCTCATCGACGTAACCAGTACCAGTTCGGTTTTCGTTCTCGATCTGGATGAAGGAAACGCCTTGACCGATGACAACCGTCTTAATCACCAATGTCACTGATTGGTCGATCAGCAGTGGGCCAGGGATCGTCCAGATGGAGTCTTGACCACTGGCGACGAAGGTACCATAGTTCTCGTCTGTGGTGTCCTTGTAGTAGACGATTGGGTCACCCTCTGGGGACGCGCCGTCGTCGGTATCTTCTGCTAAAGCTAAAACACCAGCCCCCAGCAGCGTATCGAGGTCAACCTCGAGCGTTACTGTTTCGTTGCTGCCGAGATCAAGGTTACCGTTGTTGGTAACCGTCACAACGACGGTGATTTCTTCGTTAAGGGTCGGCTCCGTCTCGGAGTAACCAATTTCGATGTCCAACTGTGGTGCTGCCAACCCGACCCGAGCAAACTCAACATTGTTGCCGATGTTGTCGTTACGCAGGTAATGGTCTTTGATCTCTGCCTGTAGGACTGACTCATCTTCATAAGTACCATCTGTACCAGAAGCATACTGGTTATCGTTATCTGTGTTACACAGAATGAGCGGTGTGCCACCTGGAGGAGAGCTATCGTTACAGGTTTCGTACTCGCTCAAGGTTGTTGAGATAGTTAAGGTGAGCAGGCTGCCAGGGTCTAGTGAATTAATCACCCATTTCCCACCGGTGATTAGCTCGACACCTTCGACGGCCTCTGTCTCGGCGAAGAAGAAGGTGTTGTCACCATTTGAGTCCGTCAGGCTGCTATTATCGGTTGTGGTCGAGCTGTTGGGGTAACGGGCACCCAAAAAGTCGAGGTCAATCTCGATGTTATGATCGGTAAAGTCACCGTTGTTGATGACGGTGATAGTGTAATCTATCGCGCCACCTTCAGATACCAGACCATCCGATGCCGTCGAGGAGACGGAAACTGAGAGGTCGTTGGCAGCATGGAAGGCATAGACCTCGCCGCTATTGCTGTTACCAGCATGGTCACCGACAAGGACGACACCATCATCAATGGCGACGTTGCCGATATTGGAGTAGGTTGTCTCAACGTCTGGTGGGTTACCTGCCAAAAACGGCACATCATCCGCACTACCCGCTAAATTATCCACCAGAAGGTCGGCTGTGTTTGGGGTAACGGTGTTGTCATAGATTTGAACGAAGCCGTTACCGGATGTGTTGCGGTCACCATAGACCGCATACAGAAAGCCAGCACCAACAGCAACAGCTTGGCCAGCATTGGAGTCAGTGTTGAATGGCTTTAGCAAACCAAGACTGACATTGTAAGAGAGGTTGTTCGAGGCGTCGGTGTAAGCGTAGAGAGCCGCTGAACTTTCTGTTGGTGTTTGGGCATCGGGGATGCCAACAATGACTGTTTGCTCGAAGACATCAACAGATTTGCCGATCAAGCTATTGTTGGCATTGTCCAAGAAAGAGGCAGCTGGCGTTCTAATCTGCCATGAACCGTCGAGTTCTTGAAGTAAAAGGAGATCATTGTTGTTTAAGAAGTGTCCACCACTAAAGGCGACATACTCTTCGCCGTCTGGGCAGCTATCGCCGCAGAGCGCTAGGTCACCAACATAGTTGTTGCTGCCTAGGCTGTGCGTCTGCGTGTTGAAACTGCCCCAGTTACCCGTGTTCGCGTTACGCTCAGCAGTGAAAATGGAGTCAGTCTCGCAGAAGACAGCAAAGTTCCCGTCAATATCGACGCAGTAACCACGATACTCGTTCCATGCTGAGTTATCGATCAGGTCCCAACTGCCGTCGGTTTGGTTACGTGCATACACAAGGGCTTCACCGACATAGTTCCCCGGGGCACCAACAACCAATGAAGGCGTAAAGCCAATTGCAGTGATCGCCACATCATAGCCGAGCTGGAAAGGCCGATCATTAGAACCTGTGTCGTTATCTATCGTGACAATGGCAGCTGTTGGGTCACTTACTGAATCCTCTGTGTACCAATCCCAGTCACAGATGCCATCAGGTGTGGCTGTATTCGTGCCGTTTATCAGTAAGTCGCAGGTAGCTAAATCTTGGTTACCACCTGTATCCGGGTCGCTGTCGTCATCAAAGCGATAGACATACCAAGCACCACCCTCATTGACAGTCTCTGCGTCAACAATATCTTGTGGAGCACCAACAATGAGGTAAGGCCAGTCGATATCAACTGAGTACCCAAAGTTGGTCGCTGTCGTGTCTGCAAAGTCACCTGGCTGTAGCGTGTAAAACTCAGATGACGTAAACAATGGGTCAACAGTGATTGGGTAAGTGGCCCCACGATCATCGACTTTCAGCAAGACGTTGCCTTGCTCGCTGATTTCAAATACAGAGTGGAGCTTATTGCCCTCAGCGTCAAAGGCAAGCAGGCCCTCATACTGGACGAGGCCAAACCTGCCGCGCATGAACTCCAGCCCATGGCCCTCATCTCTTAGCTGTGGTGTTAGGCCGTCTTCATATCCCAGCTCGAGGATGAGGTCGCCTTCAGCACCAGCCGGTGCTTCTGGGATCGTCCAACCCTGCTGGAGGCCCTCAGTGCTGTTGATGTACCAGCCGACAATACCATTGCGGTATTGGTATTCAACGCGCGGACCGCTGGCTGTGGGCTGTACGTTGCGGACCGCTCGCACACGCTCCCCACGACCGAAACCCGTCAAGTCGAAGCTGGCCTCACCGAGCATGGCGTCGATTGTCATGTCGTGTTGGGAGAATTCAGCACTGATGTATGCTGACTCGTTCTCAACAACAAAATTACCGCTTGCTGTCGGGCGAGCGAAGTAGCTTGGGTTAGCATAGGCTGCTTCGGCTGCTTCCAGATAGCGGTTGTACAACGGGTCGTCGTACACGCTTGTAAATTCAATGTTTTCAGCCGCTGCCTCGACCGCTGCTTCTTCAAGCAGGGGGGCGGAGACCGGCTCCGTTGTGATGCTCTCGGATGTTCGACACCCGATCAAGAGCAGGATGGTGCCTATGATTAAGGCACTGAGTGCAAATTTTCGGCGCATGGAATAAATCCCTCCTTAGTATGTCGCCTGTACACTATAAAACCGGATTTTCTCGTTGCTCCGGCGCTGCACGCCCGAACACTTGATTTATAATGAGAGGTAGGCCCTCTCCCTCTTCGAACTGCACGACTGGGCCCCTTCAAAGAGACCCAGTCGCTGATTCACTAAATGTTATGGAATAACGGGCGGTAAAACCGCACTCGGAATAATCACTTGCCAATCCCCGTCGTTGCCAGCCCGGAATTCACGCCCGAGTGACAAGTACGGCACCAGGACTTGTATCTCTGCCGACTCGTCGGTTGACTGTACCACGCGGATGTTGCCCTGTTCGTTGGTCAAGCCTTGCGTTAAGGGCGTGTTTGTTCTTGGGTCAACCACGCGCACGCTCACGCCGCTGACGCCTTCGGTTGGGTCAACGAAGCCATTGGCGTTGCCATCGTAGCCGACGACTACATCGATGATGGTCGTTACTGGGTTATCTTCGACTTCCAGCAAGACTGTTTCTGGCGCGCGCAGCAAGCGCAGGCTGATGGCCTCACGCGAGCCGCCACCTGAAATATCACTGGCATCTGGCACAATGACGTTGGAGTTGTTCGGGCCGGAAAACGGTACGGTATCGAATGACGACAATCCTAGATCAACTTCACAGCTCAGGTCGTAAGAAGCCCGACCGGGTAAGTTAACAGGGCCTTTCTGCCGGACGATGATCCAAACTTGCCCTTCATAAACTGACTCCCACTGGATGCGGCTGTTGAACTGCCCAATGGTGGGGTCAATATCGTCATTGACGGCAATCTGGCTGAGGTCATTCGGCTCTGGGCCATAGATCGCTAGGATGGTGTCGGTTGCCAGCCCAAGGTCATCCGTCTCGCAGAGATACTCGGTGCCGGCTGAGACGTTCATCACGAAATAATCGATGTCTTCCACACCGTATGTCCCAGAGTTGAAGTTCAAGTCAACGCGGTTGCCTGGTGTGATCCGGAAAGCTTGCGCCCAAATATTGTTAGGCTCGGAGATATCGGCTGGTCCACCGAGGTCAGGCGTAGGGACGAGTGTGACAGTCGGCGCGGCTGTCTCTGAGGAGTCAGTATCGTCGTCTTCGTCATCATCCTGGACTTCATCCTCTTGGAAGTAGTAATCGAAAGATAACCTATACTCGAACTTGTCCTCGACAGCACTGTCGCCGCTGCATCCGTCGTCCGTCACGCGGACATAAAAATTGCGGGAGGATGTAAAGTCAAAGGCAGTGGTTACACTGTTGCCACCGCCACTTACTTCTCTGAGAAGGATTTCGGGGCCAATTTGCGAGTAAATTTGGAAGTCTGGGCTGGCACCCGAGTCATTGCTGCTCAGCGTGATGACAATGCTGTCGTCATCGTCTAGAAAGAAGCGGTACCAGTCAGCGTCTTCATCGGCGACATCACACGCAATACCGCTGTATTGGCGCACAATGTTGCCGGTAACGCTGCCGTCTTCCTCACTGACGGGGCAAGCACCGCCGGGGTTGGTGTCGGTTTCGTTGCTGTCGCCATTATCACAAGTAGCAAACACAGACTCAACAGCGGCAGGCCATAGAGGGCCAGGGGCCGAGGTCAGTAACGCAAAAAAGGCAACGAGGACGCCACCAGCTAAGGCCTTGATCAAAAGGCGATATTTGCGTGCAGAAAAGTTCGTAATCATACCGTATCCCACATTGTATTTTAGTGACTCACACAGCCGTTATATTACCACTCGAATGCGGCCTAGGCGCATTCGAATCTCTTAACATTAGGCTAATGTGCAGGCACATTTGTGGGTTAACTGCTTTCTGATAGTCTGTTGTCTACTACAATGGTTAAGTCGAAGGTGGGGCAGAAAAGTCACGCTGATTTTTAGAAGTTAGTATTGTAGTACTACTAAGTACGACCATGAAAATATTGGGTGCCTGGGCCTGAAGCCCCCAGCTACAAAGAAATAATTGATATCATGAGGATGTATTCTCGTGCCGTAATATTCCTATAGTTGCACTTGGCAAGTAGGAAAAATAAAATGACTGACCCTTTCAGGCCAGCCATTAGTGGTGAAGTTGTTTTGCGTTAAGCGATTACGCGCCAATACCCAATGTGGTGGCTGCACCGCTGCTGGCGAAAACAAGAATAATCAACCCCCAGGTCACGTCACGGAAGGCCTTGGGGTTGTCCTTCTTCCATTCTGAAATGAGTGGAACAGATGAACCAACGTACATAATACCCAAACCAAGCAGGCCGATAACGGCAAAGGTTGCTGAGACAGCAACGAGCAGGTCGGAGATGTTGTTGATGAAATCTTCGATTGCTGTGAATGGATCTTGTAGCAAGAATAAGTAAAGTGCGAGCATTTTTATCCTCCGGGGGCAACCCCTAAAAAGTAAGAAATGACTGACTCTCTCAAGTCAGCCATTAGTGGTGAAGTTGTTTTGCGTCAAGCGATTACGCGCCAATACCCAGTGTGGTGGCTGCGCCGCTGCTGGCGAAAACAAGAATAATCAAACCCCAGGTCACATCACGGAAGGCCTTGGGGTTGTTCTTCTTCCATTCTGAAATGAGTGGAACAGATGAACCAACGTACATAATACCCAGACCAAGCAGACCGATAACGGCAAAAGTCGCTGAGACAGCAACAAGTAGGTCAGAGATGTTAGTAATGAAGTCTTCGATTGCTGTGAATGGATCCTGTAACAAGAGTAAGTACAATGAGAGCATGGGTTGTTATCCTCCAAGTAGCTCCGAAAAAGAACGATCAAATCTATACCACGATTGAATAAGTTTGTACTACAGGTAGTGGGATATGTCAATATATCTCAGCGAAGTTTACAATATCTTCAAACTTGTTTTGACCCTATGATCTATTGACTAAACCAAAAGCACATCTTAAATAATCTGTCGGCAAAGAAGCATATTTTGGGTCGCGATATTTTGACTTGTACTGTTGCATTATATAACCCATATTTAGTTACTCATTAATATCCCAAGTGCGAAATTCAATCTCAATTGTACTGTCATACTCTCGAACGTTGACCCAGCCGATATTACCTTCTGACGACGTGTAACACAGATAGGTGCCTTCTGGCATTTGTACCGCGTCCTCTGTATTGATAATGTTATCGTCTGATTTTTCTGCCGTACGGCATTCTTCGATTGCCGGTTGGCGCCCCCCCATCACCCGGAAAGTAGCGTCATTTTGCGGGTCAAGGGTGCGGTTGGGCTCGGTTACCGTCCAGAGGAAATCTGTCTCGGAATTGCAATCAGTTGTTGAACCGACTGTGTCGAGTTCGGCACAGGTGCCCGGCCCCACATCGAAGATGCCGAAGCGCAGCAAGTCGGCCTTGTTGATCGTCAATGTTTCTTCGCGGACGTTATTAGCCTCGTTTGCTTCGTTGACTACTGTATCACTGTCCACTGTTAACACGGTGTCGAATGTGCCAACGTCTGTGAAACTCAGGTTTAGTGTGATGGCGCGTGTCTCTTGCGGTGGGATTGCTGGTATTTCAGCCTCGATATCATCCTGATTTTGAATGTCGGCAAACAGAGTGGACGCTCCTGAAATTGTTTCGCCACGGTTGAGAACCACGATGCGCATTTCGAAGGGCTCTGCTTCATACTGTCTGTCTGGAAGCGCCACGCTGGTGATCAATAGATCAGGGCGTGTGTCGTCTGGGTCAAGTGTCTCTTCGACCGTTGGTGTGGCTTGTGGCGTCGCTGTTGCTGACGCCACCACGACGATTTCCGCAAAGAACTCTGTACCGAACAACTCCCCGCTGGGAAGCTGCATCCGCCAAAAGCTGCGGTATAGGCCCGGCTCTTTCGGGGCAGTCATCTGTACAGTGATATCGGTGGTGGTGCCGGGCGCAGCCGCAAACACACTGACGGCTGCTGGTGCGCCAAACTGCCCACCGCGTGTGTAGACCAACTGCGTGCCCGCAGGCCATGCAATTGTACCGCTGTTAGAGACCCGCCATGTTTTGCTAAAAGTGGCTCCGCCTTCAAACTGAGTGCCATCTGGGACGGTTACATCTTCAATGAAGCTGGCGTTGAAGCCATCGGTTGTTGAAGAGACATCATCCATCGTCTCGTCGAACATTTCTTCCGCCATGCCCTCACCCGGCTCAGGTTCTTCTGTCGCCTGCTCTGTTGCTGTTGGGGGTAAACTGATCGTCGGTGTTGGTACGATTGTTGGCGTGGGGATGGTACTGGCGGCTCCTGGTGCGTTACATGCGATGGTTGCCAGTAGCAGCACGCTTAAAGCGCTTATTACTGGGCGAAACAGACCTTTTTGAATGTTCACTACGGACTCCTTTGCCAGGTGGCCCACGTCAGGCTCAAATTGATTATCACCATCATACAGATGGAGAGAGTTGGGCGCAATTGTGTTAGTTCACATGGATGACTTCAACACGATGTTGCAGCACATCGATATCGGGTCGGTTGTACTCTACCCAGTAAACAGCCTTCTCTAGCACGTTGTTAGCATGCTTGCTGCTGTTACTTGTGACGGAAATCCCAAGGGTGGCAGATTGCCACACGTCATTGAGAGCAACTTCTGCACAAGAGACGTTAAACTCTTTGTGCAAGCGGGCGATAATGCTCTTGAGGATACGTCGTTTCGCTTTCAGTGAATGAACACCTGGTAAATACAATTCAACAATACAACAACCAACAACCATAGAAATTTTATTGTATGAGGAATGGCTTTCAACAAGGGGAATTGTAGCGCACTTGTGCCAAGCTGACTGGAACGATAGCCTAGGCAGCATTCTCTGCCACTCACTTGCAGCTTGGCAGTTTGATGATTTAACCGACCTCGAATAGATTCATGGCAACCACGGCTACCATATTAGATACCGCACATGCCTGAGAACAGTACTGGTTTTGAGCCATCCATCAGTCAGACGCAGCAATCATCGCCAGAGGCGACTGGTAACGAGCCAGCGCTGGCGATTGACGCCGCCTTGCTCGATCTCCTGACCGCCCTAGAAAGCCACAACCCCGTCGAGCGAGAAGCGGCTATCGAACTCTTCGCCGAAATGGACGACCGTGCGCTGCCCGCACTGCTTCGCGGTCTGCGAGCCAACAATCGGGTGGCACAGTTAGGCGCTGTACGCGCTATTCAATTGATCGCCGATGACGTGATGATCCCGCATTTGCTCAAGGTAATGGGCCAAGATGATTGGTTGGATTGGGCGGTGGTTCGGGCGGTTCTCTCATTAGGTAAAGCTGGTGAAGAAGCCTTGATTGCGCGCTTTGAGGCTGGCACCGGCGCGGCTTTGGCGCGGCAGTTAAATGACTCTGCTGCGGATGCCAGCATCCGGCGGTTAGAGAACAAAATACTGAAGCGCTATGAGCATGATGTTCACCAACTAATGAAGCTGTATCGCTACCGCCCTAGTAGTTCAATCTTGCAGCAATCAATCGTCGAACTGGGTGAACCAGCCGTCCACGTTTTATTGCGCGCCTTTCATAATGCCCAGTATGCCCCATGGGAAACCAGTGTCTTGATGCTGCGAACCCTGCTACACGTTACAGATAGCACCCTATGCCATGAGGTGATCAATACCATTCATCGTTTTTATGCCCAGCGCCGCACGCTGCGTAACGTCAGTAATGTTGAATATTGGCTGTGGCAGGTAGAATATCAACACAATGACGTTGCTGTGCGCCACCATGCTGGGCGCGTGCGCCGCCGACTGCGCCAGACCATTCATAAGGGCCTGCGCGCCTAACCTTCTGATTGAATCACAATAGCTGAGGATGAGATGACACTTCTATCTAAGATGGTCGGTTTGCTGGGTTGGCCCGTTGAACACAGTATTTCCCCCTTGATGCACAACGCTGCCTTTGATGCACTGGAATTGAACTGGCACTATGAAGCAGTGCCCGCCCACCCGGACGAACTCCAATCTGCCGTGGCCGAGAAGCTCAGCGAAGGCTACCTCGGCTTTAACGTCACCATTCCCCATAAAGAAACCGTGCTATACCTCAATGAACTGGCGGAAGTCTCTGAAGATGTCGAGAAACTAGGCGCTGCCAACACCTTGATCCGGCGGGAAGATGGCAGGCTGCGGGCCGAAAATACCGATTGGCAGGGCTTCGCTGATGATCTGTTCGCCAATAACATCAAAGTACGCGGCGGTGACTGCGTCATTCTGGGGACGGGCGGCAGTTCAAAAGCGGTTGCTTATGCCCTCAACCGCTTTGACGCAGCCAGCATCACGTATGTCAGCCGCAACCCCACTCGCCGAGATATGATCAGCTATGATGACCTTGGCTCACTCGAAGGCCTTCGCTTGATTGTCAACACAACGCCCGTCGGGATGTGGCCTGAGATTCAGGCTTCACCGTGGCCCATGGAACTAGCACTGCCTACTGGGGCCGCCGTCTACGATTTAATTTACCGACCGCGCATCACCTTATTGATGCAGCAAGCCCAGCGTGACGGGCTGCTGAACGTCAGTGGGTTGGGCATGTTGGTGCGCCAAGGAGCGCTCTCGTTTGAAATGTGGACGGGCTTAATGCCCCCGATGGACGTGATGAGCAACGCCGCACGCGAGGCGCTCGGTTACTGAGCAAAGGCGTTGAATGGCTTGTGGATTTTCATCAGGCGCTGCGAAAAATCACTAAGTTGGCGCGGTGACACTGGTTTCAGCAGCACCATATCGACAAGATGCTCAAGCTGCATCCCTTGTCCATCTGCCGTGACCAGCATAATCTTGGTGCCATGCGCCCGCAGCCGATCTTGATGCGCTTCTAGAATGTCACGTCCACTGCGCTCTGGCAGATGCAGGTCGCAGACCAGCACATCTGGCAGGTCGTCACGCTTGAGGCGCTCCATCGCTTGTTGCCCGTAGTTGATGATCTCGGTTTGGAAGCCCGCTGACCGCAGTGTTAGGTCAAAGATTGCGGAAATATCGTAGTTATCTTCGATAATGAGTGCTGTTGGTTTCATGGTGGAACTTTCCTATCCTAATAACAAGTTGTTACACGCTGTCATAGATGTGTTATATTCAAGCGTTGGAAATATACCATCAAACGCCTCGAGTCACCGTGAAAAAGTCATGAATAAACGCTAGGTGTCAGGCTTTGTCAGCAAGTGTTCCATCCAGCGCCACTGGGCGCTAGGCTCTCGCTCTGGCAAGGTGGCGTAGGCTTCGCCATCACCGGTGCGCCAAGCATGTAGGCGCTTGAAGGCGTAGGTCGCCAGTGCCACCCCGAAAGCAGCTCCCTTAGGGGACTTGATTGCGGCGTGATATACCAATTGATACGCGGGGTTCTTGTCATCCGCAAGGCGCAGCGTGTGCTCACCCTCAATGATCTCGTAGGCCATGAGCTGGTCGGCAAGCTCACTGAGGCCCTCCGCTTGCAGCCCACGTGCTTGCAGCAGTGCTACAGCTTGGAGCGGCGTCTTGTCCGCTGGGTTTAACTGATCATAGAGGGGCAGCACACCCTCAGTCAGGTCACAAGCGAAGGCCAGTAAAATGGGGTCAGGTGCGGTGGCGATCAACTGCTTGAGTTTAGAAAAGGCGAACGTACTTCTCACGCTTTTGGCTCCCATGCCGCCCGGAGCGCGGGATAGAATGCACGCCATTGTGGGTAAATCTCACGGTAACGGGCGTGGTTCTCCATGTTTGGCTCAGTAACGTCTTCAATTGGCGGCAGCCAACCCATAATGACTGGATAGCCCGGCAAGATTTTTGCGCCGATCATCGCCAGAAGCGCGGCTCCGGTTGCGGTGCGTTCACGGGCTTGGGGTCGGTGCAGCGGCACGCCAAGCACGTCGGCTAGAATTTGACGCCACACAGGCGACGACAGCCCATTGCCTGATGCCAACAGTTGGTCAACGCTGCCATTGACCTCGCGCATGGTTTCGATGATATGTAGGATGCCGAAGCTGACGCCTTCCATCACAGCGCGGGCGACGTGCCCACGACTATGGCGCAGGCGCAATCCGTTCAGACTACCGCTGGCGGTTGGATCCATAATCGGTGAGCGTTCGCCCGAAAGGTACGGCAAGAAGTACAACCCCTCACTTCCCACAGCGATTGCTGCGGCTTCGGCGGAAAGCTGCGCAAACGCAGCGGGATCGGCGGACATACTCAGTAGGTCGCGCAGCCAGCGCAGCGACAGGCCTGCGTTCAGCATGGCACCGAGCATGTACCAGCCGCGGGTGGTGCTGTGGCAGAAGGTATGCAACCGACCTTGTGGATCAGTGAAATAGTCAGCGAGGGGCGCAAATATCTGACCACCGCTGCCAATCGTGATTGCTGCGCGGCCCGCTTCAAACAGGTTGTTTGCTACCGCTTGCCCTACTTGATCGGCACAGCCAGCTACCACCGGTATCCCCGAGGGCAGCCCCAACGTCTTGGCGGCTTCTTGTGTGAGGTGCCCGACCACGTCAATTGGGTTGTTGACCTGCGGGAAGATACTAAATGGCAGCCCCAACCCCTCGATGATCTCCTGAGACCAAACACGCTCACGTACATCAAACAGGGCCGTGCCGGAAGCATCGGTCCAGTCGGTGCCGGTGGAGCCCGTCAGGCGCAGGCGCAGGTAGTCCTTGGGTAAGAAACAGTGGCGAGTCTTATTTAAGATGTCTGGTTCATTTTGCTTGAGCCACAGTAAGGTTGACCCCATAAAGCCAGCCGCTGGGGCGGTACCCGCTATCGCTGTGAACCGTGCCATACCAAACTGCGCGACGATTTCCGTCACTTGGGCCGCTGCTCGCTGATCAGGCCAAATGATGGCAGGTTGTATGGGTGCTAAATCCTCACCCAACAAGACCGTGCCGTGCATTTGCCCCGTCAGGCCGATTGCCTCGATCTCAACGGAGGCCTGAGTCAGCGCATCGCGGGTGGCTTTAGCAGCCGAACGCCACCATGTGGCTGGGTGTTGCAGCGCAATCCCAACGCTCGGTGACGAGATTGGGTAGTCGGCGCTGGCAATGCTCAGTGGCTCCCCACGGCGGTTGACAACTGCCGTCTTGACGCTGGATGTTCCCAGATCAATGGCAAGGGTGGCAGGGGTTGGCTTCACTCGTAGACCTCTGGTTTTAGGATACCGATGTATGGCAGTGTCCGGCACATGTCGTTGTAGTCCAGCCCATAGCCGACGACCCACACGTTCGGAATGGTAAAACCGAGATAATCGGTGGTGTTATCTACTTGCGTGCGCTCGGGCTTGTGCAGTAAGACGCAGGTCGAGACACTCCATGGTTGGCGGGCTTTGAAGGTGCGGATTAAGTAGTCGAGGGTGTAGCCGGTGTCGAGAATGTCCTCCACGATGATCACATCGCGGCCTGTCATCGGGAGGCGCGTATCCATGATCATGCGGACAACGCCCCTGCTGTCCGTCCCCGCTGAATAGCTTGAAAGGGCGACAAAATCAACGGCATGTGGCACCGTGAGCTGGCGCGTCAGGTCGGACATAAACATGAAGGCACCCTTCAGCACCCCGACGATCAGCAAGCCTTGGGTGTCGGCGTAGTCAAGGTTGATCTGCTCGGCGATCTCAGAGACACGCTTCTGGATGGTCATTTCATCTAGTAAAATCGACTGGACTTCTGCTGGGAGTTCTTTTTCAAGCAAGGTATATCCTTTCGACAAAACATTCCCATCATACCAGAACATGTCCGATAAGTCGCCCCCTTGCTACAATCGAACCAGCGCACTGAAACGAACGTCACAAAGGACTGCTATGCAAGACTGGTTGACTGCGCGGGCCGCTGCCACGCCGAACACGTTGGCCCTGCTTCATAATGATATGCGTCTGACGTATGCCCAACTTGATGATCGCAGCAATGCAATGGCGATCAGTTTGCGGGCAAAAGGGGTTGAAGCGCGGCAGCATGTCGCCGTTTTGATGGAAGCAGGGCCAGCCTATATCTCCATCATCTTCGGCCTGATGCGCCTCAACGCCATCTTGATCCCGCTCAACACCCGCCTGACAGTGCCTGAACTCAGGTGGCAGGTCAAACACGCGGATGTCAATTGGTTGCTCTTCGACGATGCTAATACTGAGCGAGCTGTGGCGCTCAATGCCTCACGGACGATAGCCATTATCGGGCAAGCGCCTGCGACCACAGACCAAATCAGCAGCACGATTGACCGCGACCAACTGCAAACGATTATCTTTACATCAGGGACGACCCGTTCACCGAAAGGCGTTGCACTGACCTATGGCAACCACTATGCCAGTGCCAACGCCTCGGCCTATCGGATCGGGTTGCAGCCAGATGATCTGTGGTTAAGCTGCTTACCCTTGTACCATGTCGGTGGCTTGGCGGTCTTTTTGCGCTCGTGCTTGTATGGGACAGGGGTGCTGCTGCACAATCGCTTTGACGTGGCCCAAGTCAGTGAGGTGTTAGACCAACTACCTGTCACGATGATCTCGCTGGTGCCGACGATGTTGTATCGTCTATTAGAACACCGTTCGAATTGGGACTTGCCCCATCTGCGCTGCGTGCTGCTTGGTGGGGCCGCCGCTCACTCCGATCTGCTGGCGCGGGCCTTCGCTGCTGGTATCCCGATCCACACGACTTACGGCCTCACTGAAGCGGCGTCACAGGTGGCGACGATGCTACCGGACGGGGTCAGGCAGAAACCTGGCAGCGTCGGGCGCGGTCTGTTGTTTACGCAGACGCGCATTGTTGATCAAGCTGGGGGCGATCTGCCTGTTGGCGAAATCGGTGAGGTGTGGGTCAGTGGGCCAACGGTGATGCGCGGCTACTATAACAACCCTAACGCAACAGCCGAGGTGCTGCACGCAGGGTGGTTACGCACCGGTGATATTGGCTACCTAGACGCCGCTGGTGATTTATTCATCCTCCAGCGCCGCAGTGACTTGATCATTTCCGGCGGCGAGAACGTGCTGCCAAGCGAAGTCGAGGCAGTGCTGAAAGCGCATCCTGCTGTTGCCGATGTGGTGGTGGTCGGTGTGGCTGATCCCGAATGGGGCCAAAAGGTCGCGGCTGTGGTAATTCCATCTGCCGCTGTGACCGCCGCAGACCTACAAAGCTACGCCCGCGATCACTTGGCTGGGCCAAAACTGCCGCGCCTATTCCGCTTTGTCGATGCTTTCCCCCAGACCGCATCAGGCAAAGTGCAGCGGGCAAAAGTACGGGCGTTGTTCAATGACTGATGTGAAACTGCACTTTGCGTTCAACCGGCTAGATGACCGAAGTGACAAGTTACCGCTGCTGCTACTGCATGGCTTCACCGGGCAGGGTGAGAATTGGAACGACATTCGCGCTGGGCTGCCGCTGCCAACCCTAACAATTGACTTCCCAGGGCATGGGCGCTCAGAGGTGCCAGCCGCACCTGAGGACTATCAGATGGAGCCAACCGCAGAGCGCATCATACAGATTGTACGCCAGTACGGACGGGTGCACTTACTTGGCTATTCGATGGGGGGGCGGATGGCGCTTTACCTTGCGTGCCACTACCCAGGCGACTTCGCCAAGATCATACTGGAAAGCACGTCACCGGGGTTGGCGACTGCTGCAGAGCGTGCAGCCCGCCGCAGTCGTGATGCCGACCTCGCCGAGCGCATCGAGCGCGACGGGGTTGAGGCCTTCGTTGATTTTTGGGAAAACATCCCGCTGTTTGCCAGCCAGAAGCGCTTGCCTGCTGGGGTACAAGCTTACCACCGGGCGCTGCGCTTGCAGAATAATCGGGTTGGCTTGGCGAACAGCTTACGCGGCATGGGTACGGGCAGTCAACCGTCACTATGGGATGCGCTTGGCGAAGTCGGGTCGGATGCCTTGTTGATTGCGGGCGAATTGGACGCCAAATACGTTACGATCAACCAGCGGATGGCGGAACGGTTACCCAACGCCCGGCTTGAGGTCGTCTCCGATGCGGGGCATACCGTTCACCTCGAACAACCTACCCGCTACACCGAACTGATTACCGAGTTTCTGAAAGAGTGACGTACCTTTCCATGCACTATCCGATCTATGAATACGGCGGTACGGGCGAAATTGTCCATATGTATGGTGGCAATGGCTTCCCGCCGCAAGTTTATGGCCCCATGCTGGCAGCAATCACTAAGGCGCACCGCGTGATTTCAGCCCTGCCGCGTCCACTGTGGCCCAACCCACCTGCACCTGAGTCAATGGAAACCTGGCTGGATTTTGCCGACGATCTACTGGGGGCGCTCGATATGCGCGGCCTGACGGACGTTACGCTGGTCGGGCATTCGTTAGGTGGCATCGTCAGCCTTCTTGCCGTCGTCAAAGAACCGGAGCGCTTCACAAAGTTAGCGTTGATTGACCCAGTGTTGTTTCTGCCAGAGGCGCTGCAACAGATGGCGGCACGCGAATCCAGCCCGTTGGCCCGGCAAGCGCTGCGTCGTCGGGCGCGCTTCCAGACCTTAGCGGAGGCTTTCACCTATTGGCGCGGGCAGCGCTTTTTTGAACAATGGTCGGATGAGATGCTCCAGCGCTACACCGAGGGTTTATTAACGCAAGACACGGATGGCGGCTATCAACTTAGATGGCCCCCCGCATGGGAGGCGCGCATCTTTAACACGCCTTTTGTCGATGTTTGGGCGCAGATCGAGGCGCTGTCACCAGACCTCCCGGTGCTGGTTATGCGGGGTGGTACAACCGATGTATTTATGGAGGCCGCCGCCGCACGCTTTCAAGCGTATGTGCCGCAAACGGGCTACAAAGTCATCGAGGGGCACGGGCACACCTTCCCGATCACGGCGGCTGACGAGACGGGTGATTTGCTCAATATATGGTTGACTTCAGCTTAAAAAAACTTTTACCCTGTCTGTATTAATCGTTTCTTAAAGTCAATCGTGTAGCATCCAACACACTAACGGACGCAGCAGGAGGCGCACTCGTCATGACTATAGATGTATTTTGGGGAAATGAAGCGAAAAATATCATTGTCTACCAAATGGATGACCAATGGACTGGGCAGGAGTGGATTGATGCAGTTAAGCGTTGTAATTCAATGATAGATACGATTACCCACAATGTTGACATAATTTATGACTTTACTAAAGCGAAGGGTCATTTTGACGTCCGAGGATTTCTTAATAATATAAAAGAAGCGTCTCATCTGAATCGAACAGACCGTGCCGACCGAGTTGTTGTCGTCGGAGTGTCACCCGTTATTTCAACGTTGGTTGAAATAGTACCACGGACATTTCGAAGTAATCAGCGTGTTGAGTTCAAGTCTTCTCTTGCGGATGCCTTTGCGTATCTTGAAAGTGAGCCTGCCGCACGTCCCTCAAACTCTGGGCAATTGGTACTCAAACAGCCAACGGAAGAACTATACAGCAAAGATACTAAGCCACAGAAGGATGTTGAGCGGATCGATTTAAAGAGCAACGAAACTGAGAGCAATAACAATGATCCTCAATACAAAACAGTGATCTGACTGATAGAGGAGATTAATCTTGCAAGAGCCAACACCAAAAGGTTGGGAAGTAAGTTATTGCGGCACTTATTCGCCAGACTCAGTAGGCGGCAGCACGCTGTCCGAAAGTACTATGCCATGGGTTCCTGGTGCTGGGCATACTTTTTTAGTCCTTAAGCACAATGGAGTCGTCGTCGGTGGAGCTGGCCTAGTGCCCAGCTACCGTGACGGCACACTTCAAACAGTTAAACAAGCCCTTATTGATGGAGAGCCCGTCCCTGGGAAGATAAACCATGAGCTGGTCGGTCGTTATGCTAGCTCGAAAGACCTTCGCTCAGTCACAACAGGTATCTCTGAAGAACAAGCTTATCGCTTGATCAAAGCAGTCGAGCGCGATAAGGAGAATCCACCTCAGTATTCTCCGTACCATAAATTTAGAGGACCGCACTCGAATTGTACAGGTTACGCCACACGGCTTCTGGCTGAAACTGGCATAGAAGGGAACGAGGCGTTTCAAACTGCCGTAACGACGGCGCGCAGGTCTCTGCAAGAGACTCGAAATGCATCACACGAACCATTTTACATCAACGCAGCTACACAGAAGACGCTTCGTGACGAAGGTATGCAGCAGCAAATTGCCATGGCTGTTGCGTGGGAAGGTGGTAAAGATAAAGCAAAGGCTGGTTGGCTGCTGAGGGATGGCAGACGCTTATTTAGTGAGATGGACAAGAAATTTACTCATAGTGAAGCACGCTTGATTGGTAGCCCAGCTCGAGGGCCACAAATACAACCAGAGCAACCAAAGCGACCAACAAGGCCTCAACCTCCCATACGTTCTAGACTTTAACAATCAGAGCACTGTTCACGTAGCTTTATGGTCGAATGTTTTGGATTAGTGCATTGTCACATAAGGCTACATGAACAGTCTTGGCTGGTAATCAAAACCAGTACATCTATCTTAGTTCAACGCGTCGCCGCCGGTGCCAGGTGTGAGAGTCTCTGTACCCAAGCCTGAGCTAATCCCAACGACGGTATCCGTCCACAGAGCAGTCAGCGTGCCATCGGCATTGACGGTGTAGTTGACCACACCGCAGTCACCACTGTTGGCGTAGGAAGCCGCCAGAACATCTGCGTTCAGGACAGACACGCCGCGAAACTCGACAGTTTCGTTATTCTCGGTGAATATCTGCCGAAACAGATAGGCACGGTCGTCGGTGCCGGGAGTTAGCGTCATGTTGCCGCCGTAGGTGGTGCCATCGGGGTTGGTACCCGTAACTTGATATTCAAACGGCAGACCAACCACGGGGGTATTGGGCAAAGGGTCAGCCCGTTCGGGGCTGGTGCCTTCACCCTCTAGGACCCACAGACCATCCAGCGAACCATCTTCAGCGACGTTATAGGCACTGACGGAACAGCCCGAAAGCGGGTAGGCAACGGAGAATGTCCTGTTCAGGAAGATGCCTTGCCCCTCAGTCACGGCGTCATCAATGAGCCACGAAATAATGAAGAAATCACCAACGCCGCTGATAGTAGCCGTTCCGATATAACCTGTACTTTCAGCAGGGTTTGTGCCGCTCACGGTGTAGCTGCCAACCAATGTGCTTGGGCCTGCATCTGGGTTGACGTTGCTTGGATCAAGGTTTGGGGTAGGTATCACATCGCCCGAGCCACCTCCAAGGCCACCGCGCTCGGTGCCTTTGTCGCTTTCGCCTGAGCTGCTGTCCGTAGGTGGAACAGTCGCTTCAAGCTGTGGTTCTGCCGTTGTGACATCCGACGTAACAATCACGAATTCCTCTGAAGCGCCGCCACAAGCGATGGCTGCGGCAGCCATCAGCCCAAGTGCCAGCGTCAAGTGTCGTTTGCTGTGCATCTTCTTCTCAAATCCTTTTAGTGTGTTCCTGAAATAAAACTGGGGTTACACAGGTGCCTTGAAATCGTAGACCCCATTGACGATAGCATAACTATGACTGCAACCACCGCATGTGATTGTATCGCCTGCTTCAGATAGCGCATATCCACCGCAACTTGGGCAGCGCCAGAAGGCACCATCGGGGGCAGCGCTTTGATCAGGGCCTGCTGCCTCTGTGCGCACAAAGACACTCGGGGCCAACTGCCATAGGTTGCCAGTCAACTGGGCGAAAGAGTCCATGGCTACCAGCATGCTCGTTGGGATGAGCTTCTTGAGTAGATTGATACGATAATGTGAGACCGTCAACATGCGACCCGGCTCAAATTGAGCGGTCCGTAACTGCTCATCAACATAAGATGGATGGAAGTTCAGGTTTAGTTCGACAAACTCAATCGGCTCAGGTGAAAAGGGATTCCAGTCTTGTTGCTTCAGCCCGTAGCGCAAAATCGCCTTGATGTTCTGCTTGTTGGCATACTCCAACAAAAAGACCGACCCAGCTTTGAGCGTCTTACGAACATCAGCGAGCGCCCGAGGGGCGTCCGTTAAATGATGGATCACGCGGATCATAGTGGCGGCGTCGAAGACATGCGGCGCAAACGGCAGCGAGTAAATATCAGCGGCAACATATAGATAGCCATCGTCGCCGAGTTTTTCTCGTGCAAATTCCAATTGAGAGCGTGAATAGTCCAGCAGAACAACTTGATCGTAGCCGCTGTACATCGCTGACAGCCGTCCGAAACCCGCGCCAAGTTCAAGCAAGCGCCCTCCCGTCAATGGGAACAGGCGCTTGATGGCGATGCGCTCTACTTTGTCTTCGTATTCGCGTTCGCCGTGCTCCCAAAAATCTGTGCGGTAAGTTGCGCCTTCATAATCACAGATTTGGGGTGTGTCTGTCATAATAGTCGTCCTTTGGGTGTGCTAAATATTTGTTACAAGACCCTATCATCAATAGGGTTTGCGACTCAGTTTCACTACAATTGCGCCTATAACCATACTCACAATCTGTTAAACCACCACAAAATAGGGGCTACTATTGGAACGTACACTCGAACCACCAAGCCAGCTAGCGACTGCTGCTGCTGACATGATTCCGGAGCCACAATCATTTAACGACCTTGATATCCAGAAGAATATTGTGATCGACTTGATCATGCGGTTGATGTTTCAGGAAGGTACTGTGTCTCTGAAGCGCTTCGCAGATGTTATCAAGCTGAAGGCCGGCATGTTGGATGATATCCTCAGCCGGATGCAGAACGAGCATATGGTTGAGGTTTCTAGTGCGGGGCAGCTTGGGCGCTTAAGCTACCAATACCGCCTTACGGATAACGGACAGAAACGGGCGCAAGAAGCGTTTGAACGCTCAGCCTATATTGGCGCAGCGCCGGTGACAATCGAGAAGTACAACGAGATGATCATGGCGCAAACCCAACGCGACAAGAATATCCCAATTTCCGAATTCCAGCGTGCGCTTGAACATTTGGTGCTGCCCCACGGCTTTGAAAGGCAACTTGGCCCAGCGGTCAATAAAGGCACATCGCTCTTTCTCTACGGGCCTCCCGGAAATGGTAAAACGACGATTGCCGAGTCAATCGCAGAACTGGTCGGTGGCTCTGACCCGATCTGGCTGCCGTATGCCTTGACCATCGGCGGGTATATTGTCAATATGTACGATAATCTGGTACATCAGCCGCATGAGGCCGCAGAC
The DNA here is from genome assembly GCA_964439625.1 of uncultured Anaerolineae bacterium. Classification (GTDB taxonomy): domain Bacteria; phylum Chloroflexota; class Anaerolineae; order Aggregatilineales; family UBA3940; genus CAYTPI01. The sequence continues at coordinate 84,293 of CAYTPI010000014.1, forward strand.
AGTTATCGCCGCCGTGGGACAGGCCAAGCACCGGTTGATGAACGCTGGGGCTTGTTCAAGCGCCCCGTGGTGACCGTCGGTGGTGAGCTGGCAATGGATTCTCTCGATCTGCGCTATGACGCCACGGCTAAGTTCTATGAAGCACCGCTGCAAATGAAAGCCAACGGCGGTATGTTTTTGATTGACGACTTCGGGCGTCAGATGATGCGTCCGCAAGAATTACTCAACCGTTGGATCGTCCCGTTAGAGACCGGCGTTGACTATCTGCGACTGCGCACGGGGCAAACGATGGAAATTCCCTTCCGCCAATTGATCGTCTTTAGCACCAACCTCGATCCACTTGACCTAGCCGACGAAGCTTTCTTGCGCCGCATTCAGATTAAGGTGTTGGTCGATGGGCCGGATAAGAACATGTACTATCAGATTTTCAAAGTCATGTGTGATGCAATGGGCGTCGAGTTCAACAGAGATGCCTTCATCCACCTGCTAGAGAAGTGGTACGGGCAAAGCGGACGGGAGCTGCAAGCCTGCCACCCGCGCGATATTCTGAAGATCATTAAGGCGATGTGCGAATTTGAGGAACTGCCGTTTCATCTTTCCATCGAAAAGATCGATGCGGCCTGCGGTGTTTATTTCGTCGAGAGTACGGGCAGCGGTTGGGCAAAGGCCGTCAATAATTGAACCGTTGACGACCACCGGTAAAGTCGCTGCTCAATCTAAGTATCCGGCGACCAGCCAGCCTTGCCCATTCGGGATCAGGGTGATCACTTGGCGCGTATCATCGGTGAAGTACAACTGCTCAGTGCCGTCTACACTGACGGTTTGGTACGTCGTTGTATAGGGGTTTTCCGGAGCCGTGGCCCAACCGAGCCTGTCTCGTAGATTGGGCACCTCACGCCAGGCTTTGCCCAGTCCGCGGGTGGGTTGGTAAAAGCCTGCTGGCGGAATGATAGCGGGGTCTTCGGCAGGTTCTACGTCGGAATGGAGATCGTCCACCACAATCCAGGCGATATTATCCGTCTCCTCGATTACCTGGGGTTCATCGAACAGTACGTAAATCTGGGCCGTCTGCCCAAAGCGGAACATCCTACCGCGCTCAAATGGCTGGGTGATCACCTGCTGTTCTAACCCGTTGGCATTGGGACAACCCGCTTCAGGAGCAGGTTGGAAGAACCATTCGTAGACGCCACAGCCGACCCCAATCGCTATCTCCTGCTCGACGACTTCGCTGCCATTGGTCACTGCGAGGACGTATATTTCGCTGCGCCCTGAGTCTTGCACTGTAACTCCGATTTCCCCTTCTGTCTCGACCTCCCAAGTGGTACCCGCTTCACCATCAGAGTTTAAGCGGTAGATGAAGGCCCCCGAAGCCAACTCTGCCGACCAGAATAATTGCACATCTTCGCCGGGGGCGGCCTCTTGTGGGTTTGCGACGAAGTATTCAATGACCGGCGGCGGGGCTTCACCAATGCCTTCACCGACAACGGCTGTGGGGATAGCGCCGAGTGCCAGCGTCGCCGTTGCTTGCGGGGTGGGAACCAGCGTCGCGGCTGAGGATTGTGGGGCTTCAACAGTTGCCTCTGGTTGTACCGCCACCGATGTGGCCTCGACGCCCGGTGGGCTAGGCGTCAAGGTGGGCAATGGTTCGATGCTGGGTTCTAGTGGCAGGCACGCCGTGATCGTCAGGGCGAAGGTCAGGGTTAGCAGCGTTTTTTTGAGCATGTGTTTCCACCATGAATTAGCATTGCCGCTATATTAGCACAGTATCAGATAGAGAATGTAAGGTTAAAAACTGGAATCTGCTCACCACTGAGGCTGTTGTTGTCATTGATGACACTTGGCAATGGGCACTTAGAGTACAGCTTTACCGACCATCTCATGCTCGCCTAGGTAAGCCTCTAGCGCATCCAATGCGCGTTGACCATAAAACGTATAGCGCTCTTTCTTCCTCTTGATGTATGGGTCAGGTGGCGGCAGAATGCCGAAATTGGCCTTCATCGGTTGGAATTCAGCCGGGTCAGCATGGCAGACGTAATGCGCTAGCGCACCGAGCATCGTTTCATTAGGCAGCACCCACAGTGGCAAGTCATTGAGCAAGCGGGCTGCATTGACTCCAGCCATTAGCCCCGAAGCCGCATTACCCACATAGCCTTCGATGCCCGTAATCTGCCCAGCAAAAAAGAGATCGTCGCGCGCCTTGTACTGCATGGTTTCGCGCAGCAGCGTCGGCGAATTGAGGTAAGTGTTGCGGTGCATCTGCCCAAGGCGCACAAATTGAGCCTCTTCTAGCCCAGGGATCATGCGGAGAATGCGACGCTGTTCGGGCCATTTGATGTTAGTCTGGAAGCCAACCAAATTGTAGAGTGTGCCAGCGACGTTATCCTGCCGCAGTTGAACGACGGCATGCGGACGAGCATTGGTCTCTGGGTGCCACAACCCGACTGGGCGCAATGGGCCATAAGCCAACGCATCTTCCCCGCGTGCGGCAAGCACCTCAATCGGCAAGCACGACTCAAAGAAGTGCGGGTCTTCCTGCTCGAAGTTTCGTAGTTCGATGCGCTCCGCTTTCAGTAGTTCGGCGACAAAAGCCTCATACTGTTCCTGGTTGAGCGGGCAGTTGATGTAATCACCGGCATCACTGTCACCCTTGTCCCAACGAGAACGCCGGTACGCAATATCCATATTGATCGACTCAAGCGTCACAATCGGAGAGAGCGCATCGTAGAAATAGAGATATTCCTCACCGATTAACTTGCTGATCGCATCAGCTAAAGTGCTTGAGGTCAACGGGCCTGTGGCAATGATCGTCGGCCCAGCAGGAATGGTGGTAGCTTCCTCGCGGCGAAGGCTGATGTTGGGATGGTGCTCAATGCGCTCTGTAATCAAGGCAGCGAAGGCTTCGCGCCCCACCGCTAGGGCAGAGCCAGCCGGAACTTTGGTCTCATCCGCGCACGCCATGATCAACGAGTTCATGCGGCGCAGCTCAGCTTTGAGGGTACCTCCAGCCCGGTTTGGCATGTCCGACCCCAATGAGTTGCTACATACGAGTTCACCGAGATGCTCTGATGTGTGGGCAGGTGTCTGCTTGTGCGGGCGCATCTCCCACAGCGTCACCTTGATACCGCGTTCCGCTGCCTGCCATGCGGCCTCGGAGCCTGCCAACCCCCCACCGATGATGTTTAGTTGTGTCTCTTGCATTATGTTGTGGCCTTTACTGTTGTTTACGTCAACAAACATCACTCGGAGACGATTCTCCAGACAGTGGGTCGTTCTAAATGATCGCTCTCTTTAACTGACAGATGGTTACTGTATCGGGTCAGCTTTGTCCTCGCTGACTGTTTCAATGCCCTCAGGCGGTTCCTCACCGGCACGCCAGACCTGGTTGGCCTTGTCGATGTAGAGCACGCCATCTAAGTGATCGATCTCGTGCTGAAAGACTCGTGCGAGCCAATCATAGGCTTTAATACGGATTTCTTTTCCGTCACGGTCAGCACCGCGGATAACAACCTGTGTTTTGCGATCAACTGTGCCATAGTAACCTGGGATCGATAAGCAAGCCTCGACGCCCTCAACCTCTTCGTTAGAGGTCTTGATGATCTCCGGGTTGACGACCTCATACAGTACACCAGCTTGCTCACCAAATTTTTCTTCAGCGTCTTCGCCAGCGGGTAGACGCACCACGATCACCCGCTGGCTGACGGCAATCTGTGGGGCAGCCAGCCCAACGCCATCTGCGTCGTGCATCGTCTCGACCATATTATCAATTAATTTATGCAAGTCTGTATTGAACTCACGGACTTTGCGCGCCTTTTGGCGCAGCACCGGGTTGTCGGGCTGAATAATTTTTCGCTTCGACATAAATAATCTCTTAAGTTTTATCGTCCAATAGTTAGTGTTTGTTCTTCAAAATTATAGCACGCAGCCAAATTGAACCGTTAGAAGCCAATTAGAGACTAATTACTGCGGTACAATAATAATATTCAACCATTGTGATAGAAGCGACTGGCCCTGTGCGTATTTGCTATGTGACAACTCAGGCCCTCAACAGCGATGGCTGGGGCCGCCACTCAGTTGAAGTGATTCGAGGCGTCCGTGAGTTCGGCGTTGACCCGATAATGATCACTGCCAACCCAGACATCGAGTCAACCTTTGTTGATGTTCCCCACCATCATATTCTCCCTGATCTGTTCAAAGGACAGGCAACCACGGCGCGTACCCTGCTGCGTGCGCCACAATTACAGCGTATTATTCGCACCTGTGACGCTGTCCATGTATTGGCTGAACCCTATGCCCCGTTGGGTGCGCTCGCCCACGGGCACAGGCCATTGTTCATTACGGCACATGGCACATGGGCCATCCGCCCGCTTCAACAATCTCCCAGCAAATTTGTCTTTGCCCGTGCGTTCAATGCAGCAGAACTGGTTTTATGTGTCAGCAGTTACACGTGCCAACGGCTAAAGGCAATTTTGCCAGATGTCAAGAGCCGTGTGCTTGCCGGGGGCGTTCACCCTGAGGAGTACCAACAGCCCGCTGATCGCGCCCTCCTGCCCGATTGGGTTGACCTAGGACCAGTCATTTTTAGCATCGGCGCATTGAAGGCTCGCAAAGGTTACCACATTGCGCTAGAAGCAGTTGCCGAGGCGCAGAAAGTCATCCCAGAACTAACTTATGTGATCGCAGGCAGCCTGACCGATGCCCCGGATTACGTCGCTCAGTTGAAAGCACGCGCCGACGAGTTAGGTTTAGGTCGCAGTGTGCGCTTCCTCGGCAAGATCAGCCAGAAGGAACTACGAGGATGGTATCAGTATAGTGACCTCTTCCTGCTGACACCTGTGAATCAGGGAAACAGCTTCGAGGGGCTGGGGCTGGTCTATCTCGAAGCGGGGGCATCTGGCACGCCAGCGATTGGCACCAAGGACTGCGGCGCACAAGAAGCCATCACCGATGGTAAGACAGGCTTGTTGGTGCCACAATCTGATGTGATGGCAACCACGGATGCTATCGTTGGCCTGTTAAGCCGCCCAGATGTCCTCGCCTTAATGGGCGAAGCAGCTCGCCAGCGCGCCCAGCAGTTGTCATGGGAGTCTTACACACGACAACTCGTTACCATTTATCAACAAGCCATTGATCAGTAGAAACAACAAGGAGCGCAACATATGGCAGAGAAACTGCACTGGGGCATCCTAACGACCGGATATATCGCCAATCTATTTGTAGCAGACCTCGCCCACGACCCCGATGCGGAGGTCGTAGCAGTAGGGGCGCGTCAACAAGAGTCAGCGGAGGCCTTCGGCGAGGCGTATAACATCCCGAAGCGTTACGGCAGCTATGAAGCACTGGCAACCGACCCAGACGTTGACGTGATTTACATCGGCTCACCGCACAACTTTCACAAAGAACACGCGCTGATGTGCCTCGAAGCGGGTAAGCCTGTGCTCGTCGAGAAGCCGCTGGCATTGAATGCAGGCGAAGTCCGTGAGATGATCGCCAAAGCGCGTGAAAAGAAGCTCTTTATGATGGAAGCACTCTGGACGCGCTTCTTCCCCGCTTACGAATATCTGCGTGAGGTTCTTGCCAGTGGCGCTATGGGCACCATCCGCATGATCCACGCTGACTTCTCGCATCAAGAAGTACCGTTCGACCCAGAACACCGTCTATTTAACCCAGGCTTGGCAGGCGGAGCCTTACTAGACCTCGGCATTTACCCAGTCGCATTTGCCTATTCGATTGCAGGCGAACCGGATCAGGTGACGGGTGCGGCCACCATCGGTGAGACAGGCGTTGATCACCAATCAGCGGCGTTGTTCAACTATGGCTCAGGGGCTATCGCTCTGTTGTACGCCTCAATGGTGACTGCCTCGACGATTGGCGCAACCATCAGCGGTACGGGGGGCGTTATTCAGCTACCGGGCAACTGGTGGCAGCCCTCAGAGGTACACGTCAGGCTGGAGGGGCAAGAACCAATGATCAAGCGCTTTGATTACCCCGGCAGTGGCTATCAGTTCGAGGCCATCGCTGTTCGCAAGCACCTAGCAGCAGGCGATAGCGAGTCAGATATGATGCCGCTGGCTGAGAGTCTATCGATGGCGCAAACCATGGAGGCACTTCGTCAACAGTGGGGCATAGTCTACCCCGATGAAGCCTAATATCGTTAGTTTTCCAACGCCTCAAGGAGGGCATCATGAGTAAGTTCAGCATTAAACTTGGTGACTTGATCAAAGACCCGGGCTTCCAACCGCTGGCTGACGAAAAGAAATCTTCAGAACTGCTCGAATGGGAGGCAAACCAATCAGAGATTGACAAAGCGCTCTACCAGTTAGCAGAGCGCTACTGGCAAACCCCCATCACTATCACGTTGGCAGAGAGCGCGGTCGAGATGGTACTGGATGACCTGATGTTCGTCTGGCAGGATTTGGGGACATTTCTGTCAGAAACAGCATCTATGACGCCAGGGGCAAGCATCTACCTAGGCGAATGGCTTGCTTCTACCCCAGTCTTGATGGTGACAGAGGTCAACAAGAAGCTGCAAACGCTCACCGTGATGCTTGACATCCCCGACTCCGAAACGGAGGCCGAGCCAACCGTCATTGACCTGCCCGCTGAGGAGTTTCTGGCCCAGTGGATCTTCTTCTTACTGAGTCTGTATAACGCTGTGACGGAGCAAGGGTATTTTCCAAAAAACGCCCAATTGACGGGCACCTTCAAGATGCTAAAGCGCATCATGAATTAACCAACTTGGGCCACAAGTAGCAGTGGCCCAATAAGTTTTCCATCTATTTGACAGCGGTCTTCTCACTGGCAGGCGTAATCTCGACTTCTGGCAGGTCACGCAGGGCTTGTTCAGCACCAGCAGGCGCATAGACCACAACCAGTTCCAGCGGATCACGGTTGCTGTTGTTGACCGTCGAGTGGTAAACGCCCATTGGTATCCAGCAGCAGTCGCCCGGCTTTAAGGCAATAGGGTCTTTATCATCGATCATTTGGGTGCCGCTGCCCTTGATGCAGTAGATCACTTCATCTGCCTCTGGGTGGTTATGGCGCACATGGCCTTTGCCGGGGGCCAGCAGCACATGCCCAAAGCTGAACGTCTTGCCCCCCGTGACGGCTTCCTCCGCCAACATATGGATCGTCCCCCAGTCAAAGTTGAGGGTATCGACATCATTCTGATCTGTGATGTATCCGTTTCCAAAATCCTTCATTGTGTTGTCCTCTCGTAAGCAAGTGTTGGGAGTCTTTGCCTCATTATATAAGAAGGTTGTGCGTTTGCGGTTAGTCAGCTTGCGATCAGCCAACGGATCAAGCGAGCGTATCAGCGTTGTTCTTCAGGATGTCGGCGGCGGGGTTGGGGCTTGGTTTGGCGTTTGTTGTGCTGTATGGTGCCTCCCATTGCTGGAGCCGAAGCACAGTTTAGTCGGCACTACTTGTTGGCTCGTCATCTGGGTTGCGATCAGCCAATGGGTCAAGCGGGCGGAAACCAGTGACGGGATTTTTCTCGCCCGGTTGATCAGCGGCAGCCTCACTTGCTGCTTTGTCAGCCATAATGGCGCGCCAGTGTGGGTTTTGTTGAGCCGGGTTAGGTGCAATACTCGCTGGTTGACTGCCGGTAGTGGTTGGCGCAGGTGGCTGTTGCACCGTTGACTGCGTCGGCGGTGCTGGCACGGGTGGGTTCGCAGGTATGCTGCTCACAGGTCGGCTTGTTGCTGGTGCCTTAGCTGGGCGGTTCATGCGGATGAGGCGATAGATGATGTAAGCGCCTGTCGTCAGTGCCAACATGGCCCAGGTACCCTCAGGCAAAATCACTGAGATCACGGCTGAGGCAGTGAAGCCCGCGCCTAACCACACAGCCCAGTCGAGACGACGCACCGTCAACCACAAAGCTATTGACAGCACCGCCAGCGTCGCATTGACGATGACATACGCCTCGGCAGCCGCCGCTTGAAACAACGAGAACGCCACCAGTAACACAATCGCAATCCCGCTGATAATCGCCGCTGGCACGATTGCCCACACATTCGAACGATCCAGCATGTAAAGCAGCCAGAGCGGCAGTGCCACAGCCAACAGTGCGAAAGCTCCGATAATTTCTAATGAGAGGTTGAAGATCGTCAAGGCGACTAACCCGGAGATCACCACCAGGCTGTAAGCCGGAATTGCTGCCCACCAACGCGCCCGATCTGTAAAAAAGAGCACCGCAAACGGCACCGCCACTTGGAGCAGGGCGAGCATCAGCAAGACTTGACTGTACGCTGGTTCCAATGCCAAGATGCCAAGCAGCACCGCAAGCGAGAAGAACACCCACCATGCGAGCAGCGCCCAGCGCTCATCACGCTTGATCGACCAGCGCACGAAGAACGGCAGCGACAACAAGCCAACGCCCATCGAAACGATTGGAGTCAGAGGGCCGTTATAGGCGACTAACTGCAAGCTGAACACCAGAAAGGCCACGGCCCCAAGGATTAAGGTCACAGCAAGCACCCAAGCCGTAAACACCACTGGGCCCTTGGATGAGCGTGAAGGAGTAGAAGGTTGTATCTGACTCATGAGGTTGCCTATCTATCCGCGTCAGGGCCTGTTTCTGCTGTAGGCACATCTAATGGACGGAATTCAGCCGGTGCATCGAATGCTTGCTTATCTTCAGAAGATTTCACCAGCAGGTAAATACCACCGACAACCAACAGCATCGGGATAGCAGCCCACAACCCAGTAGCAAGCATCAGAGCGCCAACGCCCGCAAACAAGCCACCGGGGAGCAGCCAGCCCCAGTGCTTCCGATTGCGGCTGTAAGCGTACAGAAACGGTGCCGCAATCCCAAAGTTGATCGTCGCTGCAAGGAACGGCCCCGGCAGCAACGTACCGACCACAATCGATGTGCTCACAAGAGCCAGCACATAAGCTAGGGCAAACAACAGTTCCTTTGATGATTTCTTGCGCCCATAGCTGAAGGCGCTGAATGCACCAGCGGCGAAGGCTGCCGCCCACAACAACGCGTTGACGCCTGGCACAAAGCGGCTCAGGATGAAAGCTGCGCCGAGTAAAATCAGCGCAACGCCGAGCACCCTATTGCGCGTATTCCTAGTTGATGTTTGAATACTGGTGGGTTCCGCAGCCGGTTGGCTGGGCTGGATGTTTTCCATAGGTTACTTCCTAGCGTACACAATGTTTTTTCAACACTGTATACGCAGAGAACCAGAATGAGGTTCCAATATCGCTGTTTTGTGTGTTTTTGTAGGACTTACAGGTGATCGCCCTCTTCTGTTTCTAACGTTTCAAAATCCGGCCCATGAAGCGTTACAACGTAATCGCTCTGCGACGTAACCGCGAGTTCCTTATTTTGCGCGCCTCAAAAGTGAAAAATCCCCTGACCACCAAACACGTTACCGGTCAAGGGATTTAATTTCAGAAGCATTGGCTCAAGCTACTGAAGTAACTGAACCGTGGTATATTTGTTCGTTCGTTAGTCAGCCGCAGCTTCTGCCGTCTGACGCTCTAGTGTATCAGTACGTTCCTCAAGCCACCAGTTCGCAGCCATAGCTGCGGCAGTACCCTGCCCAACAGAAGTTGCCACCTGTCGGAACACTGGGTCTTGAATTTCACCCGCGGCGAAAACGCCGGGTATGTTGGTCATCATCTTATCATCGGTGAGGACGTACCCACTCTCGTCCATCGCCACTTTGCCCTGAAGGAATTGGTTGTTGGGATCATGCCCGATGAAGACGAAGACGCCATCTGTGTCAAGCAATTCTTCCTCATTGGTCTTGACGTTGCGAACCCGAACCTGCTTGACCTGTGGACCGCCAATAATTTCCTCAATGACTGTATCCCAGATGAAAGAGACTTTCTCATTTTTAAAGGCCCGCGCTTGCATAATCGGGCTAGCACGCAGTTCACTACGCCGGTGGATAATGCGAACGCGGTCGGCATAGCGGGTGAGGAACGTCCCTTCTTCCAGCGCGCTGTCACCACCGCCAACCACAACGACATCCTTACCACGGAAGAAGAAGCCGTCACAAGTGGCACAATAGCTGACGCCTGCTCCGACGTATTCTTCCTCACCGGGGACGCCCAGCTTACGCGGTGAGGCACCCACTGCCAAAATAACAGAATCTGCGAGGTACTCATCACCCTTGCGGGTCTTCACAGTGAATGGCGACCCGTTTTCGAAATCAACTTCGGTGACGAAGTCAATCTCAACGCGGGCCCCAAACTTCTCGGCTTGGGCTTTGAAGACTTGCACCATCTCGGCCCCACCGATGCCATCCACGAAGCCAGGGTAATTCTCGACCTCGTGAGTCCAACTGACTTGACCGCCAAGGACATCTCCTGTGAGCACCAACGGGTTCAGTTCAGCGCGGGCGGTGTATAGTGCGGCTGTAAACCCTGCTGGGCCAGAGCCGATAATGACGACTTTTTCTCTCTGCATGAATTTTCTCTCCTAAGTATTTCGTATTAGCTGCCTGTGACGGGTGCAAGGCTTCAAGACAATAGCACATCATTGCATGAATTCTGCAAGAGGATGCCATCAAATCACCGTTGCTACTCAGTTGTTACATCTAACAGCGTTTGATCGCTATCCAAGCGACTTAATCATCGACAGCAGCGCTTGGAATTCCTCTTCACAACAGGGGCACTGCGCTAAGTGCGCCTTGACATCTCGCATGACGATGCTAGGGTCTTTACCCTCAGCGATCATGTCCGTGTACACATCAAGATGCGCATAGCATTCTTCACAGCCGATGTCTTCCTTCTCAACGGAGAAGATCGCTTTTATAAATTCGATAAATCGATGTTGTCCAGGATTGGTTGAACTCGCCACGTCCATCTTCCTCACAAAGTCTTTCAGCATGCATTATATTGACGGAAAATATCACCCGTATCTTACCACTGCATTCCATGAAAGTATCGTTGCTGTCTGCAAAGGATACGAGCAGCACCCTCCGCTAGACCGTAGCTTTAGCCGCGAACAACCTGCAAGGCAACTAGCGCATCTTTAATGCGGTTGCCCCGCGGATTGCTTGGCAATATTGGTTGACGCAGCCTAGCCTCGACGCTACACTCAATATTAACTAACTAGGTGTGACGAGCAAACTCGATGAGCCAAGTCGTATCAATCTGTTGTTGTGATAAATCAGTAGTTCAACGCTGACACGTTAGCATCGCATCGGGCAATGGTCGCATCAATCACAAGTGACGGAGTGTCTCGCTGACTGCTACAGTGTGAGCAGTTACATCGCGAAGCACTCTTTTTCGTTGCTAAGTATACGCCGAAACGTCGGTCACTGACGATACTGAACGTTTATCAATCGTAATGCCCGCACAATTACCAAAGGATAGGAACCATGTCTGATATTGCAAGCCGCGGTTACGCCAACCCAGATGTTCTTGTATCAACCGAGTGGGTCGCTGAGCGCCTCAATGACGCGAACGTCCGCATTATCGAATCAAACGAAGACCCACTGCTCTACACAGCTGGGCATATCCCTGGGGCCGTTGAAGTCGATTGGACTCGTGACCTCAACGATCAACTCGTCCGGGACTACATCGACAAGGAGGGCTTCGAAGCGCTCGCCAGCCGCATCGGCATTACGCCTGAGACGACCGTCGTCTTCTACGGCGATAAGAACAACTGGTGGGCTTCATACGCCTTTTGGGTCTTTCAGTTGTATGGGCACACCAACGCCAAAGTAATGGACGGTGGCAGCAAGAAGTGGGCCGCAGAGGGCCGCGAAACCACCCGCGACGTCCCAACTTACGAGGCCACCAACTACACAGCCGCCCAAGCACGCGATGATAAAACCAACCGCGTCCTGCGCGACGAAGTGCTGGCGCACGTCAAGGCGGGCAAGCAACTTGTTGACGTCCGCAGCCCCGCTGAATTTAGCGGTGAGCGGCTGCACATCGAAGGCTACCCCAATGAAGGCGCGCTGCGGGGCGGTCACATTCCGGGTGCCGCCAACATCCCGTGGAGTATGTCCATTGATGCCGAGACGGGCGAATTTCTGACTGTGGACAAACTGCGCGAGATTTACGTTGAACAGAACCAGCTTGACCCCAACGAAGAGATGGTCGCCTACTGCCGCATTGGTGAGCGCAGCAGTCATTCATGGTTTGTGATGAAGTATCTGTTGGGCTTCGAGAACGTTCGCAACTACGACGGTAGTTGGACGGAATGGGGCAACAGCGTCGGGCTGCCAATCGAGAAGTAAATCCGCCGCCATGACAATGGCTAACGTCCACTGCGCTGGAAATTGGCAATATAAAGACACCTGGGATCTGGTGGTGGAGATGCCCGAATAGAGGGAACCCGGCTGCCGGTCTGGATGCTAGTGGCCCAGCTACAAAGCGGGGGTCATAGTGGATGACTTGCTGGCGGGGTATGCCGACGTGTTGTTAAGCTGAGCGCAGGTTTATGTGGCGCTCGCTTACTATTACGATCACCCGGTTAAGATAGATGCAATTATTGAGATGAATAACGGGATGTTTGAAACGGGAGCCGGCTACCTGAGCCGCCGGCTCCCGTTTTGTGATCAGCTCGTTTCAGACCTTCCCCCGGTAGAGCAGTTCCTCCGCAATTTATATAGAGGCGCCAAACTAGGTAATTGATGCGGAGCAAATTTCGACAGGAGGTCGATTTGGTGATCCTGTCGGAATTTGCTCTCTAAGCTGAATGAGCCTCTCGTGTTGGCCACCTCACTGAAGCCTTTTGGGATTTATTATATAACAGGCTATTATAAAGTAAGTTTGTGTATCAAAGAGGCAGCATCGTAAATGTCGGACATTCTGTTTTCACCGCTCAACTTCTACACAGCGACGCTTCGCATTTACGACGAATTACCCCCCCTGCTCGCTGACGACTGGGGGAAGCACCAACCGACGCTCGATGCCGCGCTGCAACAAATCCGCACAGCCGATGACGCTGAGGCGATGGCGTTGCCTGCGTTTCGGATTAAAGAGACGCTCCAGCCTTACCCCAACGCCTACCAGCGCCTGCTCGATGAAATGCACCTACAGGCAACCGTCCACCAGAAAATTGTGGATCCGCTACAGGCAAGTTTGGGATTATCGGCTGAAGATGCCGCACACATGGCATTACTCGCCCTCACTGCGTTTAACTGGACAGCCGAACCGGACACCATCCCCAAAAACCTCGAAGAGGTGCGCAGTCGTACCGTTACAACCAGCACAGGCGGCAAGGGCGGTGGCAAGAGCGTCAAGTTTAAGAACTTCAGCCTCAATGCCGACGGACTGCTCAAGTTTGGGGCGGAATTTTCCATGATGGGGTTGGATGCGGTCGGGTCGCCGAGTCCAATTGTGATGACAGCCAGCATCCTGCTGACGCTGTGGACACTACGCGCCGAAGTGACGGCGAAGCTGACGGAACAGGAAGCAAGTGTGTTTTACGGTATCGCGGTCGCCTGTGCCCACAAATCGCCGCGCTGGGCGACGAAAGCCCGCATACACGAAGCAACGAACGCCGAACGGCACAAAGTTGGGTTGAAGCCACTCGATGAGACACAGTTGGAATACAGCCTTCAGCGCCTGGTCGAACTCCAGAGCATTCAGCGTGTGGACGGCAAAGACGACACCTACGAAATGATCGAAAACCTACGGATGGAGGATTAAGCGTAATGGACGCCAATACAGACAGTGAAATCAAGGCCATCATTGAGGAACTGGAACAGCCCCCCCGTGATGTGCATGACATGCCCCGCCGCGTGGAACTGTGCCAACGTGGATTGGCATTATTGCCGAAACAGGGCAACGAGCAACGGTGGACATGGTTTCAGGTTATGCTAGGCAATGCAGCAGCACAGAATCCATTGGGCGAGCGCGCCGACAACATCGAGCAAGCGATTAGGGCGTATGAGCAGGCGCTGACCGTCAGGACCCAGAGCGCCATGCCCGTCGACTGGGCACGCACCATGATGAACCTTGCGAATGCCTACAAAGACCGTATCCGGGGCGAGCGCGCCGACAACATCGAGCAAGCGATTAGGGCGTATGAGCAGGCGATCACCGTCCTGACAAAGAAAGCCATGCCCGTCGAATGGGCACTCACCATCAATAACCTTGCGGCAGCC
>CAYTPI010000015.1:0-37378 GCA_964439625.1 uncultured Anaerolineae bacterium
AGTTTTAGATGTGTATGCCGGGTCTACAAGCACTACTCTCCAACCAACATCCGTCGCTTTGTCGAATAACCGTTGTTTGAAGTATTCCCAACCCGCATCCAAAATACGCTTACTCAGGTGACGGTTTTTCACCATATTCTTGATTTTCAGGTCTTCCAAGACAACCACATCACGCATCGTAGGTTTGAACAAGATAAAGCTATATAATGTCTAGCGGTCTTTACGCCCTACCTCCCCATTGATAAACCTGGGGGCTTTGGGCGCATTTTTGGTAAGTTTTGTATATTGTATACTATTCTTGTTTTCTCACACAAATAAGTTTGTTTTCTAAAGTCTGCGAAATAAAAAACGAACGATTGGTATGCTGCACCTTAGCAACAATTAGATTATGTGTCAAGCATCCTGCTGGTCGCAAAAACCATAATCAATAGATGGAGCCTGATATTTTGTGCTCGGAAGGCTTATCATTAAGATTCATGAACTTAGCTGATCCCCTCAAGCAGAAATTGCTTAATGACCCAAGGCATATGGCCTCCACCCGTTGATGGCATTCCTACGACAGCAATCTCACTCAGTCGTTTGAAGATGTTGCCATGACCTGTGTTCGGCAAGATCATAAGTGACGCATTTGGCATAGTCTGGTATAGATGGATGGGAATATCAACGGGGAAATACGCGTCGCTATCTCCATGGATAATCAGGGTTTTGGCAGTCGCTCGGCCTAACTGCTCAGTTGATAGGTTGAGGATATTTGGTGTGTTAGCAATGCGCTGGAAGTGCGCTAGTAGACTCTGAAACTGGGCTTTGTCGCTAACATGGTTCTCCCTGAGCCATAACAGCCAGTCAGTCATTTCCCTTTCAATTTTTGACATCGTCAAGGCCCGCATCACGTTTCTGGCTTGCTCTTGCAATATATATGACGATGACCAAATCGACATTGCGGAAATTCGGCTGGGTTGCTCTATCGCCATATGTAGCAGGGCAATGCCACCGAGGCTATAACCGATGCCCGTACATGTTTTAATCTCCATGGCGTCTAGTAGAGCCAGCATATCTTTAGCCGTGAGAGCGTATGAAAAGTCATCCGACGGATTGTTGGTGCGACCATGCCCCCGCAGATCTGGGATGATTAGCTCAAAATCTTCAATCAAATCAGGGATGTACGCATTCCACTGAACACCGGTATGGAAGAAACCGTGTAATAAGAGCAAGGGTGGCCCGCTACCAACTCTTCTAACAAAAAGGTCAAGTTGGTTGACGTGCATCATCGTTTCCATTGGGGCTACTATTTCTCTGAGAAGGGTTTTTACCGATTATTATCATTATAAGTTGACACTTTTCTGGCGCATAGCAATAATTTGCTTCGGCAAGCAGGAGACGGCTCGCGCAGTTTGTTACCAGACAATGTCGAACAAACAATAGGCATCGCCAAGTATCCGTGAAGGGTTTTCTTGGCGAGTGACGACGGGGCTGCCGTCGGCGGGTGCAAACCGACGTGTAATTCCGACAAATAGCCCGTAGTCGAAGTCACTGGGATAAGGTGTGTCAGCTTTGACCTGCATGTGATTGTCCGCGATGACTGACATTGCATAGTTACCAGTGGGACCGTTTCGATGGGCACGTTGGTAAATTTTTTCAAATATAATCAAAGCGTCCTCTAGTGAAGATAGTTCTGCGGGCCAATCAATCTGGTCTGCCGTTGCCATGCCAATGGCGACCATGCTCAAGATGTTACTATTCTGCTCCATAAAATACTTAAGCATATCAAGATAAGTCTGCTGAGATATCCAATCATCAGCATCAATCTCTGCTAGGCTAAATTGCTGTAGCGCTTCTGCTGGGTCATTCTCTAGCATCTCTACTGCGCGGGCAAATGCGAGAACGGGCGTACCCATCACTTCAACGTCTGGTTCAAAGGCTATAAACTGTTGCATTCTCACTCTCTTTGACTTAGAAGGCCTGACACCAGTTAGCGGCGTAGACTGCGTTAGAAATACTTTTTGGGCTTGACAATCAAAAACAATGTTGGTATCGTAAAACATAACAATCATTCGTTTTTTATGATCCCCTTGAGTTTTAAGTTACTCAGTTTCTTTTAATGCTAAAGGTCTCTGTTTCTAAAAAACGAACTTGTTAACCTTTACTATTAAATGTTGCAGCGGTTCTGTTTGTCAAGCAAGCTGCTCTCAAACTAATTTCATGTTCCATCTGGAAGGCATAAAATAAGTATGGCTGAAATGTACATTAACGGCGAGTGGGTTGGTTCGTCGGATGGACAGACTGCGGATATTGTTAACCCCGCAAATGGTGAGACTGTTGATAGCGTTCCCCTTGCTACTGAAACAGACGCAGAACGTGCGGTAGAAGCAGCCAAAGCCGCTTTTTCTGAGTGGGCAGATACTGAACCTGACAAGCGCAGTCAACTCATTCGAGATGGTATTGCGCTTGTCAAAGAGAATGCCGATGAGATCACCCGTCTGTTGACCTTAGAGCAAGGCAAGCCATTATTTGAAGCAGGTGGTGAACTGCACCACTTTCTCCATGGGATGGAATTCTACGCGGGCTTAGCGAGTAAAATCCGTGGGGCACAGGTGCCCCTGCCCCCTGCTCTCAACAAAAATGCTTACGGTATGGTTGTCAAGCAGCCGGTTGGTATTGCAGTCGGAATTGTGCCATGGAACTTTCCCCTAACATTGATGGGCACCAAAATTGGCCCCGCTTTGATCGCTGGGTGTCCGCTCATCATTAAGCCAGCAATGTCCACACCGTTGGCAGCACTCAAGGTGATTGGTCTATTAAATGAGGCTGGATTACCTGCTGGGGTTTTGCAATGCGTTACAGGTCGTGGCAGCGTCGTCGGTGAGGCTCTCATACGCCACCCTGATGTACGCCGTGTCGCCCTTACCGGTAGTAGCCAGACAGGCAAGCGCATCATGGAAGTCGCTGGGCCTGAGTTCAAGCGCATCACATTGGAACTAGGTGGCTCCGACCCAATGATTGTGATGCCAGACGCCAACATGCGTAAAGCCGTCAGTGGGGCGCAGATTGGTCGCTTCTGGAATGCTGGGCAGGCTTGCCTTGCCGTCAAGCGCTTGTATCTCCACGATGAAATCTATGATGAATTCATGGAAGCCTTTCTCGATAAAGTGACACGCTACGAACCAGGCGATGGCACAACAAAGCCTGACAAACCTAAGATACGCATGGGGCCGTTGCACACAGCCTATCAGCGTGACGAAATCGAAGATCAGTTAGCAGATGCCGTTGATCGTGGGGCGGAAGTATTAATCGGTGGCACCCGCCCTGATGGTGAGGCACTTGCTGACGGACACTATTTTAATCCTGCTGTTGTGACGAACGTTCCAATGGATAGCAAATTGGTCACTGAAGAAGTCTTCGGGCCTGTCTTGCCAGTTTGGCGCTTCAGTGACCTAGATGATGCCATTCAAATGGCAAACGCCTCACAATGGGGGCTTGGCTCTTCAATCTGGACGAGTAACCTTGCGTGGGCCAACCGGGCCGTGCGGGAGATCGAAGCTGGTGTGACGTGGGTCAACCAGATTCATTATGGCTACGACGAATTACCATTCGGTGGCGTTAAGGCCAGTGGTATTGGTCACGAACACGGGCCAGAAGCCGTTGACTACTATCTGGAAAATAAGGGCGTCGTCTTTGGCGGCCTCGACTGGGAATAACCTTAACCAACTAAAGGAGACATCATAGATGGGTGAACCAGTAGTCACTTTTAGCAAAGAGGGTAACGTTGGCATATTGACCATCGACCGCCCACCAGCTAACAGCTATGAAATAGGTTACATCAATGATTTAGAGACTGGCATTCAAGCCGCTGCTGATGACGATGACGTGAAGATTGTCTTACTGCGGAGCGCATCAGAGAAATTCTTTAGTGCCGGCGCAGATATCAAAGTCTTTCAAGAAAATTCAAATGAAGACAACATGGCGATGATCACACATGCTCACAGTGTACTGAGCACGATGGAGCGCATTCCTAAAGTGTTTATCGCCGTGATTAATGGTCATGCAATGGGTGGTGGCCTTGAGATCACCCTAGCGTGTGATCTGCGCATTGCGGGTGATGGTAAATACAGAATGGGCCTGCCTGAGGCTAACCTTGGCTTGCTACCTGGAATGGGCGGCACCCAGCGTTTACCCCGCCTGATCGGCAGAAATGCTGCCCTTAAGCTTATGCTAACCGGCGAAACAGTGACGCCACAAGAAGCGCTGGAACTCGGCATTGTTGATTTTCTCTACCCTTCCGACACTGTTTGGGATGAAGCTATGGCCTACGCCCAGAAGCTGGCAAATGGCGCTACCTATGCTATTGGGCACATCAAGCGTTCCGTGTATGAAGGCGGACGTATGTCGCTTGAAGATGGGTTAGCCGTCGAGCGGAAGTTGGTTGGCGAGTTATTTGAATCTGAAGACGCTGCCGAAGGATTGGCTGCTTTCTCAGAAAAACGCTCACCTAAGTTTGTTGGTCGCTAAAACGTAAGCAGATAAGAGGATATAGAGGTTTAAAGATGGCTATTTCAGAACAAGAAGTGCTCGAACGTTTAGGTCGTCATGAGATGGTCGAAAACACCGACCACATGTCAGACAAGTATATGGCAGGCATCAAGCGCATTATGACGGTATCTGCCGATACAGAATTGGTCAGTGCGCCTTCATACCATCGCGCCATGAAGCATGCCCCATCAATTAATGCGGCTGTGTCGGCAATGGGCATTATTCAGGATGAGTTGGGGCACGCACACATCGCTTACCGCATCATGCAGGATATCGGCATTGATGTTGAAGACCTACTCTACAACCGTAAGCCGGCAGAGTTTAAGTACCCATACGCCTTCGACGTACCGCTGGACAGTTGGGTCGAATTGGTTGTTGCCAACGCCTTCTATGATCGGGCTGGCTTCGTCCTTCTCAGTGACGTTTTTAAGCACACGACGTTTGGCCCCTGGAAGCGTGCCTTAGTTAAGGTAGACAAGGAAGAGGGTTTCCACCTGCGCCATGGTGAAACATGGATGCGTAAGATCAGCAAGAGTGCTGAAGGCCGTGAAGAACTTCAGGCGGCGCTGGACTGGATGTTCCCGCTGACGGTTGAGTGGTTCGGCCTGCCGGATAACCTCAAGAAGCACAACATTCAGATTGAATACGGTTTCAAGGGTGCCTCAAACGATCAGTTGCGCCAACACTGGATGAGCACCGCGGTGCCATTCGCTGAAAGTCTGGGCTTGAAAGTTCCAGCACATTACGACGAAAGCCAGGGTGAGTACGTTTTGGAATTCCCATTCCCGAGCGCCTTCGACGCAGAAGAAAAGCGTTGGCTGTTTGAAGAAGGGGAAGTCAGTTGGGACGACGTCATCAAGCGCTGGAAGGGTCGCGGCCCACAAAATGATGAGTTCATTGAGCAATTACAGCGTGGTAACAAGCAACTCGCGCAGATGGTTGAACGCGATGCCGCCTAAGTCACGCCCCCTCGCAACAGAACAGGGTGACGTGTACGAAGTCTTTGCAAAGTTTCTGGAAGACGATCCGTTCCACCATGTGGGGCGGGTCGTCGCGCCAGATATTGAATTGGCTCGCACATATGCCTACTCACTGTACCAAGAGGTAAGATGGTACGACCTGATCATCGCGAAACGGCGTGATATGCAGCAGGTCATTGAGGTACCCTAATGTCTGATAACGATAATACATACATGATTTTCGCCCGCAAAGCCTACGATGAACCACTTACTGAGATTGGCACGGTTTCCGTGGACAGCGCCGACCGAGTTGAAGCCG
The DNA here is from genome assembly GCA_964439625.1 of uncultured Anaerolineae bacterium. Lineage (GTDB taxonomy): Bacteria > Chloroflexota > Anaerolineae > Aggregatilineales > UBA3940 > CAYTPI01. The sequence continues at coordinate 5,806 of CAYTPI010000015.1, forward strand.
TTGCACTAGCAACTTACCCCGACGAGAATTGGCTTGAAATGGTAGTCATTCCATTGACGGCTATTGTGTCGGCATTTGAAAAGGTATAAGACCGCCATGCCAGACACAATTTCACCAGAAGCCGATGAGATACTTGCTCGGATACTGGTCATGCTGGGGGATAACAAATATCGGCTCGGTATGCGCTATGCAGAATGGTGCAACAGTGCCCCGACTCTTGAGGCGTCTATCGCTGCTGCTGCTATGACTCAAGATGAGTTGGGCCATTCACGCAGCATTTATGCGGTGGTCAAAGAATTAGACCAACCACCAGATATCTTTGATGAAGATGAAACCATGCGTGATACGTTCCTCAATATGAGGTGCCTTGAAAAAGACTTTGAGACATGGCCCGAATTTGTAGCAGCCAATGCCATTGCTGACCAAATGCTGGCGGTGTTCTTCGAGGCGGCAAAAGAGTCGTCTTTTGAACGGCTCGCCAACCGCGCCCAAAAGATCATCCAGGAAGAGCACTATCATTTTCTGTATGCACAGAGTTGGAGTGCGCAACTAGCAAAGGCTGATACTACTCGTGAAGCACTCGTCGAAAGTGCCTCGCAAATGTGGCCTGAAGTATTGGCCTGGTTTGGCCCGCAGAATGACCCCGAACTCCAACTACTATTTGAAGAAGGCATTCTGGATGGGGATGGCCCCACGCTGCGCAGGCGCTTCGAAGAGCGGGTGGACAGTCTGATTGGTCAATATGGTTTTGAGCCTATGTCCAGCGAGGAAATTAGCTGGGATGCATGGGATGTTGACGCACGTCGATTTACGGAGGCTTAATAATGGCAGACGGAACACACATACACGACTTAACAGATAAGAATGTCACTTGTCTGTTTTGTGGCTCTGACGAAGTAGAAATGATTGGCCTATTTGGTGCCTTCCATTTGGCCTCACAGTATTTTTGCCGGGCTTGCGGTAACCCCTTCGGGCAAATGCGCTGGACGGAAGAAACATCCGAGACCAATACATCTGTAAGCGAAAGCTGACATGTTCGAACATATTCAGTACGAGTTGGCTGACGGCATTGCCACAGTCACGCTGAACCGCCCAGAGAAATACAATGCCATCGATCACGCAATGCGCGAGGATTTTTACAGCCTCGCCGAACTACTGCGGGCAGACGGCTCACGAGTGATTATTATCACGGGTACTGGAAGAGCCTTTTCATCGGGTGGGGATGTGTCACACTTTGAGCGTGATTGGCCCACCCTTGAATTCCGAGCCGGGAGCCACTTGCTGTCGCGTTTCTATGATGACCTTGAAAATTTAGAAAAACCGATTATCGCCGCTATCAACGGCGTAGCAACTGGGGCTGGACTTCAACTGGCACTGGCTTGTGATCTGCGCTTTGCCTCGGCAGAGGCTCGTGTTGGCTATCGTGAGCACTTCCTGAGCTTGATCCCTGGGCATGGTGGGACGGCACGGCTCGTCAAATTGATTGGCCTCAGCCGGGCCAAGCAGCTTTACTTTACGGGTGAGCTGGTCTCGGCAGAAGAAGCTTACCAAATGGGCCTGTTGAACCGAGTGCTTCCACCAGATGACCTGCTGCCCAGCACATTGGAGTTTGCCCACAACTTGGCAAAGCGCGCACCACAATCACTGGGGCTAGCGAAGCGCTTGTTGAACGCCTCTGCCAATGTTGACACACAATCTGCCATTCTTTTAGAAAGCCTAACACAGTCCTTGTTGATCAAAACAGACGATCACAAAGAAGGACTACGGGCCTTCCGAGAGAAAGATCAGCCGACCTACACTGGCGACTAACATCGCAGTTCATTAGATAGTACATTTCTTAACAAAAGGGACACATACCTATGGCAACTATTTATATCGGTGGCGAATATATCGCCTCGACAAGCAGCGAAACACAGCCCATTGTAAACCCTGCCACCAACGAAGTCGTTGATGAAGTACCCGTTGGTAGTGTTGAGGACGTCAATAGAGCTGTGGCTGCCGCATCGGCTGCCTTCGAAGATTGGTGGGCAACCCCTGCCAGCCGCCGTGGTGAGATTATCTTTGAGGCTGGGCACGCCGTACTACAGAACATCGATGAGTTGGCGAAGATGTTGGTTGCCGAGCAGGGTAAGCCTCTGCGGGAAGGGCATCTGGAGATTCACCGTTTCATCCATACACTCGATCATTATGCTGGGTTGAGCAAGAATCTGCGCGGTGGCTACGTCCCGAACCTCGATGATAACCATACACACGGTATCATTCTGAAGCGCCCTCTAGGCGTCTGCGCAGCGATTGTGCCTTGGAATTTCCCCGTCGCTTTGATGGGTAATAAATTAGCCCCTGCCTTGGTGACGGGCAATACGATGGTCGTTAAGCCAGCCCCCACTACGCCACTTACCACACTGCGCGTCGCTGAAATTATGACGAAGGCTGGTTTACCAGCCGGGTGCTTCAACGTTGTGACGGGTGGTGCAGAGGTCGGGCAAGCCCTGATCACGCATCCGGATGTGCGCAAGGTCGGCTTCACTGGCTCAACGGCAACAGGCAAAAAAGTGATGTCTGCCGCATCTGAGGGAGTCAAGCGGGTGACGCTTGAGCTGGGTGGCTCTGATCCGATGATCATCTGCGATGATGCTAATATCGACGGTGCCGTGAGTGCCGCTTCTGTTGGACGCTTCTTTAACTGTGGACAGGCTTGCCTTGCGATTAAGCGTATTTTTGTATTTGATGCGGTTGCTGATGAATTTATCGAAAAGCTACAGGGCAAGGTACGACGTCTAAAAGTTGGCCCCGGCATGGCGGAAGGCACCCAGCTCGGCCCGCTACACAGCACGATGCAGCGTGACCTGATCGCCGAGCAAGTCGCTGATGCTGTCTCGCGCGGGGCGACCGTGCTGGAAGGTGGCTACATCCCAGAAGATAGTGTCTATGCGCAGGGTAATTACTATATGCCAACCTTGCTGACTGACGTTGACCCAGAGGCACGAGTCGCACGAGAAGAGGTATTCGGGCCAGCGCTGCCCATTTGGCACGTCTCTGACTTGGATGAAGCCCTCGAACGCGCTAATGCCTCGATCTATGGGCTGGGGTCGTCTGTTTGGACGCGCAACATTGATCGCGCCAATTATGCCGCTGCCCGTCTTGAATCGGGCTATACGTGGATCAACTCACCACAGAAGATTTACGACGAACTACCGTTTGGTGGCTTCAAGCAAAGCGGGATCGGTCAAGAACATGGTATGGAAGCGCTTGATCATTATATGGCGACGAAGTCCGTTGTGGTCAAGCATAACGTCTAAGGAATTCAGGCCTCAATGACCTACAAGAACATTCTGGTCAGTCAACCTGAGGATGGTATTGGGCTGCTTCAACTGAACCGACCTAAGCGGCTTAACGCCCTCAGCAACGCTCTCTTTGCTGAACTAACCAATGCCCTCAGCAGCTTTGAAGTGGATGATACAGTGCGAGTTGTGATCATCACGGGCAACGAGCGTGCCTTCGCCGCAGGGGCGGATGTCACCGAATTGCAGGGTGTCAGCCTGCCACAGGCCATCGCTGAAGGCGCAGTCCGTGAAGGGCAATGGGCGGCGTTGAAGCGCTACACCAAACCGCTGATTGCCGCCGTCAATGGCTTTTGTCTTGGCGGTGGCAACGAGCTTGCCATGAGCTGCGATCTGCTGATCGCAGGTGACAATACTCAGTTTGGTCAACCAGAGATTAACCTCGCTCTGATTCCCGGTGGCGGTGGCACCCAACGCCTGACGCGAGCTGTGGGTAAAGTCGTTGCGATGGAGATGGTGCTGGCGGGTCGCTTCCTCAGCGCGGACGAAGCACGATCTCTCGGCTTGGTGAATGCCGTCGTCCCACCAGAATTAACGGTGGACAAAGCGCTAGAGCTTGCACGTACCATCGCAGGGAAGGCCCCTGTATCAGTGCGATTGGCGAAAGAGGCTGTCGATAAAGCCTTTGAACTGCCCCTTGCTGAAGGGCTAGCATGGGAACGGCGCTCATTCTATGCGACGTTTGCGACCGAGGACAAAGAAGAGGGCATCGCGGCTTTCCTCGAAAAACGTGACCCGAACTGGCAGGGTAAGTAACTGATGCGCTACGAAACCATATTATTTGAGCAAGCAGGCGGCGTGTTGACGGTCACCTTGAACCGCCCAGAAAAACTCAATGCGATTAATGACCGGATGCTCAGCGAACTGACAGAGGCCTTCAAGACTGCAAAGCGCGATGACTCGGTTCGAGCTATTCTGCTGACCGGAGCGGGGCGCGGCTTTTGCCCAGGCCAAGACTTACACGAGGCTCACAATCGTGCCGAGATGGGCTTCGGCGAACATCTGCGGACGGCCTATAATCCCTTTGTTCGCCGCTTATACACCCACCCGAAGCCAATCGTCTGTGCGATCAATGGTGTTACAACGGGCGCAGGAATGAGTTTGGCCCTCGCCAGCGACATTCGCATTGCGTCGGAGAAGGCTTATTTTATGCAGGCTTTCGTCAGGGTCGGCTTGGTGCCAGATACCGGATCATCGAAGCGCCTACAAGAGTTGATCGGGCCAACGCGAGCTATGGAACTGATGCTAACCGGTCGTGAGCTAAGCGCAAAGGAGGCCCTTGACTGGGGCCTAGTTAACCAACTAGCAGCGCCTAACGACCTCATGCCGACTGCAACCGCACTCGCAGAACGCCTGGCTGAGGGGCCAACTAAAGTGATCGGCTACATCAAGCGGACAACACACTATGCGCGCAGGGCATCACTTGAAGAAGCCCTTGACTACGAAGCGGATATGCAAGAGCTTGCAGGCCGGACGAAAGATTGTAAAGAGGGCGTTGCCGCATTTATTGAAAAGCGCGATGCAAACTTTACCGGTCAGTAATTGAGGATACGCATGACAGACATCAAAACAATCGGGGTGTTGGGTGCTGGCACCATGGGCGCAGGAATTGCACAAGTCTCAGCGGCGTCCGGCTATACAGTCACCCTCTACGATATTGCGGATGATGTGCTGCGAAAATCTCAAGAGCAGATCGCCTACTTTTTGCGGCGAGCTGCCGAAAAAGGGCGGATGGCAGCAGGCGCGGCTGAGAATGCTATCGGACGCATCGAGACAACAACAGCGATCAATACGCTGAGCAACAGCGATCTGGTAATTGAAGCTGTACCCGAACGGCTTGATCTCAAAGTCAAGTTGCTGACTGACCTTGAACAGGTCGTCCCAGCCAATACGATCTTTGCCACCAACACCAGCACGCTGAGCATCACGCAGATTGGTGCGGCAACCAGCCGAGCGGATAAAGTCGTTGGGATGCACTTCTTCAACCCAGCACCATTGATGCCATTGGTCGAAGTGGTCGGCGGGGCTGCTACCGCAGAAGAGACTGTTCAAACAGTGATTGATGTTGTCAAAGCGATGGGGAAAGAGCCTGTGCGGGCTAAAGATGTCCCCGGCTTTCTAGTGAACTTGGTGGCCCGGCCCTTTTACCTGGAACCGATGCACCTGCTGGAAATGGGCGTGGTTGATCACGAAACTGCTGACGCACTGATTGCTGACCTTGGCTTTCGGATGGGTCCCTTTCGTTTGATGGACTTGATCGGGATGGACGTTAACTTTGCCTCCTCAAAATCTGTGTTTGATGCCTATTATCATGAGCCACGTCTGCGTCCGAGCCTACTGCAACAACGTCTGGTTGAAGCCAACCATCTGGGGCGTAAGTCAGGGAAGGGATGGTACAGCTATGAGGAGAAGGCCAAATGACAACCCTTGTCATCGGCGATGGGCCGCTGGCCTACAGTCTACAAGATGCGCTTAACGCGGCAAATATGCCGATAATGACGCATCTGTGGGGGGAGCGTGGGCCTGAGAAAAATCGACTCAGCAACCTCGCCGATACCCTAACTGTGGATGCCCAGGTCACTATGGTCGTTGAAGCGGTAATCGCGGATAGGCAGATTAAGCGTGAGGCGCTGCAACAGGTAGCCAGGCTCTTACCAGACGATGTCCCGATTCTAACGTGTATCCTTAATGGCACGGCAACCGAGGCAAGCTATTGGCTAGGCGGTACGAAACAGGTAGTGGGTTGGGCTTTGGTGCCCCCTGCTTCAGAGCGCGAGATGGTTGAGATCGCAGCGGGGACCGCGAGCGCGGCGGAAGCCATCTCGGCAGCCCAAACCTTCTTTACAGATTTAGACAAACAGCCCGCAGAGATTCAAGATAGCGTGGGCGGCGTCACGGCGCGTGTGCTGTGCAGCTTGATCAACAATGCAGCCTTTGCCTTGTTGAAAGGTGTCGCTTCTGCGGCAGACATCGACAAAGGCACCCGCTTAGGCACAAATTACCCCATGGGCCCGTTAGAGTGGGCCGACCAAATCGGGTTGGATCAAGTGTATGGTGTACTCAGCGCGCTTGCCGAACTCGACAGCCCTGAACGTTACCGCCCAGCACCGAATTTACGGGCACGGGTACAGGCAGGGCATTGGGGTACGCGCACAGATCAGGGTTTTTACCCTTGAACTATCCAGAGGTCTTCTGTATAATGAAGTAATAAAAAACGAGCAATTGTTATGTTTTTAGTAACGGTAGATAACTTCCCCAGCTTTGAAGTATAGTTAATAAGGAATGCGCCTGATGAATACGCGAGAAACCAAACTGCTACAAACTTTAGAAGAAATTGAAGACCCCGAATTCCCGATGAGCATTGTTGATATGGGCTTGATTTACGGTCTAACGTTCGACAACGGCAAAGTTGATATTGACCTCACCTTCACTGCTATGGGTTGCCCTGGCATGGAAATGGTGATTGATGACATCAAAGCGCGGCTGCTGCAAGAGGATGATGTTGAGGAGGTCGATATTGATGTTGTGTGGAGCCCACCATGGACAGTCGCCAAACTGAGTGATGCGGGTCGCCAGGTATTGATTGAATGGGGTATTGCTCTTTAGCGACAGCACCGACACGAGCCTGTTAATACGTTACACCACCTCAAAAGAAGCCTACTGGATACTGGCTTAACCCCATCCGCGTAGAACACCGCACATTCTCGGATGGCACTCTATTAGCATTATTCTGATGATCCTAATATAGGAGGCAACATCGCTATGCCAATCGACAAGCGCATGAGCCTAACCGACGCGATTGAACGCTACATACCCAATGGGGCATCCGTCGCGCTTGGAGTCGCACAGGAGACGCTCATTCCCTATGCCGCAGGCCACGAGATCATGCGGCAGCAAATCAAGGACTTAACATTAATCGGCCCGATATCTGATATTTTGTTCGATCAGATGATTGGGGCTGGCTGTGTCAGCAAAGTACAAGCCGCTTGGATTGGTAACGTCATCACGGGTTCTGGTTACATGTTCCGGCACGCGGTAGAAAACGGCGAAATCACCGTCCATGACTATTCTAACTTAGCCCTCAGCTTAGGCTTGCTGGCAGGCGCGACCGGAGTTCCTTTTATGCCGCTGCGCAGTACGCTCGGCAGCAGCCTACCAGAAACGAACCCTAATTTAAGTACGATTACCTGCCCCTTCACCGGTGACAAACTCGCCGCTGTCGGAGCCATTACACCAGACGTGACGATTATTCACGCCCAGCGGGCTGATGCCCGCGGCAATGCCCATCTATGGGGTAGCCTCGGCGCAACCAAACAGGCTGCTCAAGCAGCTGATACCGTTATTCTGACGGTCGAAGAAATCGTCGAGCCGGAGGTGATCACCAGTGACCCTAACCGGACATTGATCCCCAGTGTGTTGGTTTCCGCCGTGGTTGAAGCGCCCTTTGGCTGCCATCCTTCTCCTGCGCCCGGCTACTATAACCGTGATCATGATGCCTTTCTTGAATACCGCAACCGCACGGTAAAGGAAGGTGGCTTCGACGCTTGGATGGCGGAGTGGGTAACGGGAGTTAAGGACCTGGTGGGGTATCGTGCTCATTTCGGGGCGGAGCGCATCGCTGAATTGCAGATTAAACAACCGGCTCCCTCTGTAGCCGCAGACTTTGGAGTATAGCTATGACTGACTATTCACAGGGAGAATTGATGGTCGCAGCGGCGGCTAGGGAAATTAGTGACGAAGATGTGGTATTCGTCGGGATGCGCCTGCCATTGCTCGGCTTTCGGCTGGCCCAAGCGACCCACGCACCGGCTGCGGTTGGTCTATATGAAGTTGGCGTCTTGCGCGATGAACCCGTCAATGAGCCGATTTTGACGATGGGCGATCTGCCTAACTTGCATGGGGCCACCCAATGCACGGACACCATGGACTTGATGGCCTTGCTAGCCAGAGGCCGCGTTGACTTGAGCTTCATTGGCGGGGCGCAGATAGACCGCTACGGTAACCTCAACACCACCTATGTGGGTGATCGACAGGGGAAGTTTACCCGTTTGCCGGGTAGCGGTGGGGCCTGTGACCTCGCCAGCCTCGCCAAGGCACATATTATCATTATGGCGCACGAGAAGCGGCGCTTCGTCGAAAAGGTAGATTACAACACCTCACCTGGCTACGGCACAGGCGGTGATTGGCGTACAGAAATCGGCCTGCCGCGTGGCGGGCCACGTTCAGTAATTACGACTCTCGGTGTTCTGAACTTTGACCCAGACACCAAAGAGATGCAGCTTGCCAGCTACCACCCAGGCGTTGCGGTTGAGCAAATCTTAGAAAATACGGGTTGGGCGCTCAAACTTTCACCTGATCTAAAGGAAACACCCGCCCCAACAGCGGATGAACTGACGCTCCTGCGCGAGTTTGACCCAGAAGGCTTCTGGACGGGCTACAAAGCGTGATCGTCAAATTGGTTCAAGCATAAACCCATCAAAGAATGTGGCAAGCGCTTCACGAGCCTGTAATGGCATGACGCTTGCCACATATTGATCGGGGCGGACGACCACCAAACAGCCGCTTCGACGATCAATGCCGCGCATATCAAAGATGTTTTGCCCATTTTTGAAATCGGGGCAGAATATCTTTTCGTAATCCGTCAACCCATACGTCCCTTTGGCGGGCAGCAGCAGCGAGGGCATCTTATCAAGCGCCAAGTCACGATGATACTGCTGGAAGACGGCACGCAGGTCAATGGCTGAATCGATATCAGACCCCACTGGTGTGTATTTACAAATAGGTGATTGTGGGTCATTCTGCAGGTAGCTGCACAGCGCTGAGATATCCCCACTCAAAAGTCCTTGATCGTCAGCAGGAGCGAACAAAACTAAGCGCCAGCGCCCATCTGCCTTGAAGGCGTGCCCAAGCTGCATCAGTTTGGCATCTGCCAAGCGGATCACCGGAGCAGAATGGAAGCGCATCCCAACAATGAAGCCCGTTGCCAAGTGTTGATGCGTATCGGTGGTGGTAATTAAGGATGGATCATAGCGTGTTTCGACGCCTGCGGTGTAGCGGGCATGTTTCGCAAAATAGCGCTGAAACTCTGCCGCTACTGTGCCATCATCCGAGCGTTGACTGAACAACCTTGTCATATCGCGATCGAAGTCGATCAGTTCTTTGGCTTTGGCGTAGCGTTCTTGTGAATACGTATTCAGTAGCTTGGGGGCGGCCTTGCCCGTCAGTACAGAAGCGAGCTTCCAGCCGAGGTTAAACGTATCTGCCATGGAGACGTTCATCCCTTGGCCTGCTTTGGGGCTGTGTGTGTGGCAGGCATCTCCAGCGATGAAGATGCGCGGCAGGCGGTTGCTGCGCTCAGCAGGCGGTACGTCATCAAAACTGTGGCAAAGACGCTGACCAATCTCATATGCGGAGCACCAGGCTACCTGTTTGATTGTCAGTGTATAGGGGCGTAGGATGCGGTTGGCCTTCTCTAGCAGCAGTTCTGGCGTCACTTTCCGATCAGCAGCGCGTTCGTCACCTTGCAGTTCATCTAACTCGATGTACATACGTACCATATAGCCGCCCTCACGTGGGATGATCAGCAGGCTGCCTTCCGTCGCTGATTGAATGGCACTCTTCAAGCGGATATCCGGGTAATCTGTGACGGGTAAGATGTCCATTACGCCCCACAACTGCCGTGCGGCCTCACCTTCTAAGGCATACCCCAGTAACTGCCGGACGGTGCTGCGTGCGCCATCGCAGCCGACCACGTACTTAGCCCGTAGCACTTCTTGCTGACCTTGAGCGCCATCTTGAAGGCAGGCGAAGGTCGCCTTAATAGGATAATCTGGGTTGTCAGTGCGTTCTAAGGTAAGGAGTTGGCGATTGTAGTCAGGTGTTAGGCGGCGGGGAGCGTTCTGCATGACGTCTAGATAGAAGTCATGCACCCGTGCTTGGCTTAGAATGACGTGTGGCATCTCAGACAGGTCATCCTCAACATCTTGAATACGGTCAGCGCGGGTAATGCCATCTGCGTTGGGGTTGGGGCGCCAGAAGACGGTTTCATTGACCCAATAGGCTTCTTTAGCGACCTTTTCAGCGAAGCCAAACGCTTGGAACATCTCCATCGATCGGCAGGCAATGCCGTCGGCGCGACCTACTTTGAGCCGCTCGGGGCGCATCTCCATCAGTCGGAGGCTAATCTGTGGAAAAGCTGAGAGCTGTGCGGCGAGTGTAAGCCCGGCTGGGCCGCTGCCAATGATTAATACGTCCACTAGGTTGGGCTTTGCATCCAAATTGCTCATGGCCTCTGCGATGCTGGGGGCACCGGGGCGAAACCCATCCAGATGATATTGCATGGTTGCTGCTCCTTAGCTGTGTGCATCAACGACAAGAGGCGAACCATACGTCCACCTCTCAGAATTTTCACATAAAAGTTTGAACGTTCAGACCATCACCTATTGATTAGCCTATCCGCCTCTGCCATGAAGGCGCGCGAACGCTCAATGTAGGTCTGAGCAGAGTAGCGGTTGAACTCAATTTCTTCCTCGGTCAATGCTCGGACGACCTTGGCAGGGGCCCCTAGTATCAAGCTGTTGGGGGGGAAGACCTTACGCTGCGTCAGTAAGGCCGATGCCCCGACAATTGAGTTGTCGCCGACGACGGCTCCGTTCAGCAGTACAGCCCGCATGCCAATCGTGCAGTTCTTACCGACCTTAGCGCCGTGAATAATCGCTCCATGCCCAATGGTAGTCCCTTCATCGACCTCGGCAGGGTAGCCGATATCAGCGTGAAAGATACAACCTTCCTGCACATTACTACGTGCCCGAATGATGATCGGCGATTCGTCAGCGCGGAGGGTTGCGTTGAACCAGACGCTGGTGTAGGCCTCCAGTGTGACATCCCCGACGACGATAGCGCCGGGGCCAATCCAACTGGTTTCGTGCACTTGCTCCGGGCGGCGCCGGGTATTGAATTTACTCATTCATATTTTTCCAGTTTCTGTCGTTCGCCGCTTATCCTGTTACGGCGTCGCGCAGGCGGAAGCGCTGAATCTTGCCGGTCACTGTCTTTGGCAAGGAGTCTACGAACTCAATCATACGTGGGTACTTATATGGTGTAATCCGGGATTTCACAAAGACTTGGAGTTCTTTTACCAGTTCATCTGATGGTTCAAAGCCTTCTTGCAGCACGACGAATGCTTTCGTCCGCTTAATTTTGTCCTCATTGAGGACAGCAACCACGCCACTTTCCAGCACGGCTGGGTGTTCAATGAGTGTGTTTTCGACTTCAACCGGAGATACCCACTGCCCACTGACTTTGAACATATCGTCGGAGCGACCACTGTAGTAGTAGTTGCCGTCTTCATCTTGATAGTAGCGATCACCCGTGAAAATCCAATCCCCACGGACAGTCTTCTCAGTCTTCTTTGGCTTGTTCCAGTAGTAAGGCGTTGCGCTGTCTCCCTTGACCATCAGGTCGCCTGTTTCACCGCGTGGCACTGGGTTACCAAATTCGTCGATGATTTTAGCTTCATAGCCCGGCACTTCTTTGCCACTGGAGCCGGGTGTCACGTCACCGAGGCGGTTGGAAATAAAGATATGTGTCATCTCAGTAGACCCAATGCCGTCGAGGATATCCACGCCGAAGCGCTCTTGCCAACGACGGTACAGTTCTGCTGGCAGGGATTCGCCTGCCGAGACACAGACGCGCACGCTGCTCAGATCATAGGTTTTTTCCGCGTCGGTCACTGCTAACAGCGCCGCGTAGAGCGTTGGGGCCGTATAGAAGATTGTCGGCTTAAAGCGATCAATCAAGCTGAAGACGGCGTCTGGCGTGGGCCGACCGGGGTGCATCACTGTGCTGGCACCAACCGCATAGGGAAAGGTCACGTTGTTGCCTAAGCCATAGGCATGAAAGGCTTTCGAAGCAGAAAAAGCAATATCATTTTCTATGATGCCAAGTACTTGCTTGGCGTATGTTTCGATGGTGTAGGGGATATCGTGCTGAAGGTGGACAACACCCTTTGGAAAGCCTGTGCTGCCTGAGCTATAGAGCCAGAATGCCTGATCATCCTTATGGGTGGGCGCTGGGTCGAGTTCGGGGGAGGCGGCTGCAATCCATTCATCCCAATAAACTGTGTCCGGTTGATTATCACCAGCGACGATGACGTGGTCGAGTTCCGAGCACCCGTCAATGATCAGAGCGATTTTTTCATACAGGGGCGCACTGACGACGACGGCCTTGGCCCCACTATCTTGAAGTAGGTATTGATATTCTTCCGTTGATAGGATGGTATTGGTGGGAATCGGAACATAGCCCGCCCGAATAGCACCGAAGAAAGTGGCTGGAAACTCAGGCGTGTCGAGCAGGAGCATCATCACCCGTGAACCTGGCTCCATGCCGAAGCTTTTCAATCCATTACCGACGCGGCAGGCTGTTTCGGCTAGCTGGGTGTAGGTGACTGCCCGTTCTTCGCAGTAGACGGCGACTTTATCGCCGCGTCCTGCCTCCAGATTATGGAATAATACCTCACTAACGTTATACTGATTAGGTAAGTTAAATTTAACTTCACTCATAATTGGTTTCCCCCTTAAAGCTACTTGTGCGTGAATAGAATCAGTAATGTTCAACGGATTGAGCATCAAAATTTGATGGTTGCAGGTTGGGTTCAGAGCATGTCAACCGTATGGTAACCTAGCTGGCACATCAGAAAGCGTTTTCTTAATTGCGTATGCTAATAGATAAGGCAATAAATATAGTCACCTAGTAAACATGTGTGTTTGTTTACTTTAGTAGCTTAACGCAGCAAGTATCTGGTTCACTTAAGACTACCAGACAGTAGATACCAGTACAGCAGAAAACGAGCACTTGGTATGTTTTATCGTAGCAGTATTCATTTTGAATGTCAACCTGCGTTGAATGGGGATCGGTGTATGCGTATGGTATCTGATCTGGTGCGCTCGGCGAGCACCGTAGTCAGCGGGTTGGCAACGATCCCCGCCCGACCCATACATATTGCTGAGACGTCTCATGAGGGTTTTCCTGAGCATCCGATGCGCTCATTCTGATAGGTAGTGTTTTAACACGGCGCTTTTTACTGTTAGCCCAAGTACGAGAGACCTATCATAATTTTAAGACGATTGCCCTGAGCAGTTAGCCAGAACATGGCCTTTTCACCCACATCCGAAGGTGATAATCTATGCAAGACATATCAAAATATGTCGTTCGTCTGACTCTCTGTCTTCTGCTAACGTAGTAGCAAAATACTCTACATCAAGGAGCATAGACTATAGTAGAACAAGCACCTGCTGAGAAGAAAAAAGGGCTTTCACCTTGGATCATTGCGCTTATTGTCATCGTCGCCCTGATTGTTATTACACCCTGCTGCATCATTGTGATCTTAATCTTGCTTGGCCCATCGATCGGTAACGTATTCAGCAATATTCTGCTTGAACTCGAGCTAACGCCCACTCCTGATGTCCGCGACATCGGCACCACTATCAGTGTTGCTGCTCTGTGGCTCCCGCTCTATTGTTTCAACCCCCCGCGAGATTAACCTTCAGAGACTGTCCTTCATTTAACGCGCTTTAAGGGCATCTGTATCGCTTAACCTTGTACCTGTGTAAATGTGCGTTCAATACCGTTGGCAAATACAACTCACGTATCAAGGCAAGTTAAGGAGTTGTGGTCAACACATTTGATTCGATAATCCTCGTCAGTTCGATCCTTGCCACTCATTTGATCCGCGCTACAATCCGCACGCTATGACAGTCAAACAACACACTCTCCCAATCCTGCTAGCAGTTGCCTATTTTGTTGTCGGCGTGCTCTACAGTGTGGTCAACCCGATCCACGAGGCGACCGATGAGATTCGCCATTATCGTTATGTGCGCTACATCGCTGATCTGGGTCAACTGCCGGTGCAGTCAGAAGCGGCGGGCAATGCCCAAGCGCACCATCCGCCCCTGTACTACGCCAGCGCCGCGCTAGCCAGCTTCTGGGTACGCACCAGTGATCCGCTCTACGAGCCTGTGGGCAACCCACACTGGAGCTTCCGCAATTGGGAAGTTGGCACGGATAACAAAAATCTGTATGTCCACGGGCCAGATGAGGCCTTCCCCTACCGAGATGCGGCACTGGCGTCACGGTTAGCGCGCTGGACAACGTTGTTATGGGGGGCGGGTGCCGTCGCCTTGACGATACTCAGCGCGCAGACTCTACTCCCAAATCAGCGCGATATCGCGATCATGGCGGGACTATTGATTGCTTTCTGCCCAATGTTTTTGTATTTAGGGGCGGCGGCGAATAACGACGTGCCCGCCGGGTTGATGGGCGCGGCGATCACACTGGTGAGTTTATGGCTTGTGCGCGATGGCTTCTCAACCCGTCGTTTGATCATGCTTGGCGTACTGTACGGTCTGGCCTTGTTGACCAAGTTCAACCTGCTGGCGATGGGCGGCGTGATCGCGCTGGCGCTGCTGCTGGCCCCAACCACTGCAGGGCAGAGCCGCATCAACGAAATCCTCAAAGCGGGGACAATTATCGCGGTTATCACTTTGCTGATCGCGGGTTGGTGGTACGTCCGCAACACGCTGCTGTATGGTGAGCCGACCGGCTTCCTACGTCTGACGGAGATCTGGGGCTTTCGTGACCCTGATGAAGGCGTTCAATTGGCATGGCGTGAACTGGGCTATGCCTGGACGAGCTTGTGGGCGCGTTTTGGTTATGGTCAGATACCTTTGCCACAGCCCTTCTATCTGACGGTCGGCATCGTGGCTGTGCTGGGCATCGTTGGCGCCGCCGCCTACCTGCTCGTCAAGCGTGGTGATGTCAGTGTGGCGCAGTACAAAATGATCGCGCTGCTGGCTGCCAGCGTCTTGTTGAACTTCATCGTGCTCTACGCTTACATCACGGTTAGCCCTGCCGGAGCAATGGGCCGCTTCTTCTTTCCGGGGATGTCCGCATTTGTGCTGCTGGTCGCCTTTGGGGTCGGCGTCTGGCTGCCGCGCGCGCTGCGGCTGCCTTCAACTGCGGTGATGGGGGTAGCGATGCTGGCCTTCGCCCTGATCGCGTTGTTTGGCTACATCCAGCCTGCCTATGCTGTACCGCAGTCTGTTGTGGTCGAGCCAAGTAAACCCATCGCAACGCTGGGAGAGAACGTTCGCATCCTTGACTACACCGTCAGCACTGAGCAAGCACGCCCAGGTGAGCAAGTCGATGTGACCGTAACTTGGCAAGTGATTGCACCGACAGCTGAACCGCACGCTATTTTCATCCACCTGATCAATGAACAGGGGGTGCTGGTCGCCCAGCGCGATACCTACGCTGGCTTGGGTACCTATCCCTCGCACTGGTGGCAACCGGGCCATACCTTTCGTGAGACGTACCGCATCTTTCTACCAGATACAGCCTACCTGCCCGATGACCTCGACGTGCGAATCGGGTTGTACAACGTCAATGATTTTACGCGCCTTCCCATCGAGCAACCGAATGCCGTCGCTGATGCCTTAACTTTAGGCCAACTCAGTCTGCTGGAAAACCCGGATGCGCCGTACCCGAACGCGACTTACGTCAACTATAATGGTTACTTTGCGCTGGTCGGTTATGAGATCAGCCCGCGAGTGATTGAACCCGACGACGAAGTCGAGGTGACGCTCTACTGGGAGGCGATCAACCCACCGGATGATGTGACTTATAAAGTGTTCATCCAATTGATTGCAGGGTTGGACGCGCGCTGGGCCTCCAACGATGGGCCGCCCGTCAACCCGGCGACACAGACAATTGACTGGCAGCCGGGCGAGACTTTGAAAGATGTGCGCGTGCTCAACACCGATGACGATATCCCCCTTGGCCTCTATGATATTCACGTGGGTTGGTTCAATGATGACGGTGAGCGGCTGCGCATCCTCGCAGAGGACGGACGCATCCTAGAAAACCATCTGGTACTGGGGCGGGTGGCTGTCGCTGAAGATGTCGCAGAAACTGATTAAGTGAAGCACCGCACGTATTTCCCCCTCGTCCTGATTCTGCTGCTGGCGTGGTGGTTGCGCGTCAGCCAGTTTGAAGCCGCGCCCCCTGGCGTTATTCATGATGAAGTTCGCAATTGGCTCAACGTTCAGTTGATCTACGCGGGCGATATCCGTGTGCTGTATCCATACGGGGGCGGGCGCGAGGCTTTCTATCTGTTTATCCAAGCGCTCTCCTTCAAGCTGATCGGCACCAACCTGCTCGCGGCGCGTTTTCCCTCGCTGTTGTTTGGCATGCTGGGCGTAGCGATCAGTTATGCGTTTGGCAAACGTCTGTTTGGGCACTCTGCTGGATTGATTGCGGCGCTTGGATTTGCGGGCTCGTTCTGGGCACTGATGTTTGCTCGCTTGGCTGTGCGGACAGGCTCGATGCCCGTCATGGCCTTGCTCAGCGCGTATGTCTTTCGGCGGGCCGTTTACTACCGACCGCACCCAGCACTGTGGTTGTATCCGCTGGCGGGTGGGCTGCTTGGTCTAACGCTGTACACCTACCCCTCCGCTTTGATCTTCCCGGCCGTGATAGCCGCTTGGCTGCTGCTTGACTGCCTGTTTCGTAAACGACCGATCAAAGAAGCGCTGCCGCTCGGCTTTGCCTTCGGTGTGCTGCTGCTAGTCGTCCTGCCGCTGATCAGTGCCTGGCGCAACCCAGATGCCACCGCCCGCGCCGATGCCGTCAACGCGCCGCTGGAGGCGCTTCAGCAAGGCGACCCCAGTTTAATATTGGCAAACATAGAACCTGTGCTCGGTGTGTTCACGGTACGAGGTGATGTTGGGCTGGAGTTCAACGTACAGAACCAGCCGATCTTCCCGACGCTGCTGGGGTCGTTATTCTATGTGGGGGTGTTGTGGGCGCTGGCTGGGATGGTATTTTCACCCAAACATCGGTCGGCCTATGCGCTCTGCCTACTGTGGTTGGGTGGGTTGCTAGTACCCACACTTGTGACGGAAGACCCGGTCAACCCGTCGCGAACTATCGGGCTGCTGGGGGTCGTCTACATGTTCCCAGCAATTGCCCTCGGCGGTGTGTTGTCGCTGAAGATATCACAGCACTTAAAAAACGGGGCTGGCATCCTGATTGTATTGTTTCTAGTGGAACAAGTCTGGCAGACCCACCGCGCTTACTTCAACACATGGAACGAAAACGAGGTGGTCGAATTTCTCTATCAGAAGGAATACCGCCAGATCGCCGCGGAATTAGATGGCGTCTACGCTGGGCCAGAGGTCGCAATCGGCGGGTTGACCCCTTTTGAGCTTGACCCCGCGACGCTGCAATTGTACCTCACCGGTGATCAATTGGCGCTGGCCGCGGGCTACTTTGACCCACAATCAGCGCTGCTGGTGCCCCTACATGCACCCGGTACCGCTTGCGTCGTCCTGCCTGACTTTGTCAGCCTGCACCCCGCGCTGGAGGCCAACCTCAGGGATTGGGGCTACCGCGACCAATTCGGCAACCGTCTGCCGGGGGCCAGTGCCTGCGGCGGCTTCCACAGCCAACTCTCACCGATTTACGACCTCCTCGAACACCCCCCACTGACCACCTTCAATGCGGGCGAGCAAGACTATGCTTCACTGCTGGTGGTTGAGGTCATCGACCGGCGCGAGCCGCTGACGGTCTTCACTTATTGGGAGACGCACACCGCCAGCCCCGTTGAACTACGGCTGTTCGTCCACGCGCTTGACGCCGACGGCGCAATCAGCGCGCAGAGTGATATCCTTGGTGTGCCCGCCCAGCAGTGGCGAGAAGGCGACTTGTTTGTGCAGGTGCATGAGCTGCTGGTGGAAGATGCGTCTGTGGTTGATGGGTTTAACGTCGGTATCTACCAACCAGAGACTGGCGTCCGCTTAAGCACATCAGATAGCCGCGATGTGTTTCAAGTGCGGTAGGGTTGAACTTCTTTGATCCGAATCAGATGTAGAAAGACCTGATTATGCTGACGCCATCAGGTCTCTCTGGACAGTACGTGTTATTCCTTCGCTTGGGTGTGGGCGTAGTTCTTCACCATGTTGATGATGCCCATTAGGCCGCGGCCCTTGCCCATTGATACGTCCTTGCCGAACAGGTCATAGACCAGATCGGTGGGGATTTTTTCGACCTCTGCCGGCGTTAGGCCGTCTAGCGTCTGCTTTAGGATGGCGCTCATCGCCATTGCAGAAAGCCCCTGTGGGTTCTCCACGGCAAATTCAAACCTCATGGTGCCGTCATCTTGGGGTAAACCCCACACATACGCATCTGACTCACACGCTGTGACGTGGGCCTCCTCCAAGAAGGGGCGAGTGGCAACCTCTTCCGGCACTGGCTTGAACTGATCAGCATAATAGATCAGCATGTCAGTGCGTTCCTGGCGGGACGCCACCCATTCAAAGTCTTCCATAATTTGCTTGAGCTTCTCGGGTAGTGTGTCTTTGTCTACCATGGTATCTCCTCATTCAATCATCGCGTGTTCATATTATATGCAAGCGGGTGCAGTGCAGCACCACTATGGCTGTTCACTGCACTTTGGCACTTTTTGAAAAGAAAATACTGTTCGTTAAAAGCGTTGTTCCTACACAAAGCCGTAACGACAGGCCTTTTGGATGACAACTATTCCACAAAACACCACACTTCTCAAGAATCTGATGGCCTGTTCCCCTTGACTCAAAGGCAACCAACCCCAGCCTACAGGCGCGAGGCCAAAGGGTGCCCTAACTACAACGGCTACATGCCTAAGTCGGCGAGAACCTCACGCATGTACTCTTCGATCTCCTCGACAGTCGCTAGGCTCATCACATAGTCAGCGATGGTCTGTGCATCCTCGTCAGAGATATTGCTCATCAGGTACTTAGCCTCAGCGATTGCGCGTGACACCATGCTGAATTCATCCAGACCAAGGCCCAATAAAATCGGGATAGCCATTTTGTTACCAGCCAGCTCACCACACATACCGACCCACTTGCCCTTAGCATGCGCCCCATCGATTGTCATTTTGACTAGACGGAGGACGGCGGGGTCAAGTTGATTGTAAAGATGCGCAACGTGCTCGTTGGTACGGTCAACCGCGAGGCAATATTGCGTCAGGTCATTAGCCCCAATACTGAAGAAGTCAACCTCATCAGCCAGGGCGGCGGCGTGTACGGCTGACGCAGGCGTTTCGACCATAATCCCCAGTGGCGTCTCCGCGTTGTAGGCCAGCCCTTCTTCTGCCAATTCGCGGCGACATTCCTCCACTAATAGGTTAGCCTGTCGCACCTCACTGACATTGATCACCATGGGGTACATAATCAGTACTTCGTGCCCAGCCGCCGCTCGCAGAATGGCGCGCAACTGCGTTTTGAACAAGGCAATGTCCTCTAGGCAGATGCGAATAGCGCGCCAGCCGAGAAATGGGTTCATCTCTTCGCCAAATTCCATGAAGCTGGGTGGCTTGTCACCGCCAATATCCAACGTGCGGACAATGACCGGGCGACCTTCCATTGCCTCAAAGATTTCTTTGTAAATGCCAACTTGATGGTCTTCACTGGGCGGCTTTTTATCTTCTAGATAAAGGAATTCTGTCCGCAGCAAGCCGACGCCCTCAGCCCCTAGGCGAACGGCTTCCCGCGCAGACTCAGCGCTGCTGATGTTCGCCGCTACTTCGATTTCGCGCCCATTGGCGGTCATCGCTTTGCTGTGCGCGTACACTTCGACTTTCTCTAAAAATGTAGCACGCTTTTGCTTAACAGCTTCATAGTCTGCGATTGTCTCGTCACTTGGAGACAAAATCAGCTCACCGGTGTTACCGTCCATCGCGGCAAGCTCGTCGCTTACCAGTGACTCAAACTCGTAAGTGCCGATGCCAACGATTGCCGGTAAGCCCAGCGTACGAGATAGGATCGCTGTGTGTGATGTTAAGCCACCAACTGCTGTGCAGATGCCGAGAGTCAACTCCGGGTTCAGCCCGGCTGTGTCAGATGGAGTCAAGTCGTAGGCGACAATAATGGATGGTTCATCAAATGCTTGCAGTGAACTATCCTCAATGCCCAGCAGAACACGCACAATCCGGTGGCCTACATCAATCATATCGGCAGCGCGGGCGGCGAAGTACTCATCCTCCATCGCACTGAACTGTGCCGAGAGCTGTTCGGCAGTCTGCATGACGGCTTGCTCAGCGAGGTTACCTTCATTGATGATTGCCTCGACCTGCTTTTTGAAGCTCGGGTCCATCGCCAACATGGCGTGGGCCTCAAAGATGGCGGCAGTTTCCTCATCCGTTGTTTCCGCGAGCTGCTGTTGCAGCGCTTCGAGTTCACCTTGAGCTTGTTCCCGCGCAGCCAGAAAGCGTTCAATTTCCGCCTCGGGTGCGTCTGGTGCCCGCTTGGGGATTTCTAGCTCAAGCGGCTCATACCGAAAGATCGGACCAATGGCGATGCCCTCGGCAGCACCAATGCCCTGTATCTTTCTCTCTACTTGCTTCTCCATATCTAAATCCTCCTTCAGTAGGGGTTAAAATAATCTACACATTCAGTGCAGCGTACATGTCAGTGGGATTTTCGACGCGGAGGCTGCGCCTATATGCTATTAACTGATGCTAACCTAATATTATGCTTTGTTTGCTTGAGATGCCATTACTCGCACTATCGTTCAATGTGAGCTTGAATCAAAAGACCCCCACATACAGTGAGGGTCTCATTTGTTACGAGCCTAAACTCTGGCACGACTTACTGTGTAAGGTAGGGCCGACTGTCAACGGAAATCTTCCAGCCAAATGTATCGTTACTACCACCACCGTAGCCTGCAATCATTGTACCACCGTAGAAACCATCTAGTTCATCAGTTGGCACAGTAAAGGTGAACGAACCCCAGATTGTTTGTAAGCCACCAATATTTTCCGTACCAACGCGGGTTAGATTAGCTGCTTCAGATGGGGTTAGGCCATATAGGCTTTGGGCCTCATTCTCGCATTGGGTATCATTGTCGCCCCAGCAGAGCAGATATTCATTCTTTGGAATGCTGTCGAAATAGATGAAAAACGGGCCTGATGCACCCGAGTCTGAGTCGAAGATTTCAATCGTGACGTCAGAACCCTCGAACACACCAGAAACATCGGTCAGTGGAATTTCAACACGGGCTGTCGCATTGGAGTTCATCGGCAGGTGCCCCAAACCGAAAATCTGAACGCCGCCGGATTCTCGTGGGTCAAGGATAGTTGGGTTGACGCCAGCGAACTCAATCTGGTTGATAGACCACATATTGCGACCATTGACATTCGGTGGTGCCTTGTAAACACTAACCGGCGGGCCAGCCCATAGTTCATATCCGTTTTCTGAGCCACCCGTCGTTGTGATAACGTCAAGGTACAGATAACGAACCCCAGAAGCCGGATCGATATAAATATCTGGCGTTTCGCTGTCTGACTCGCCTGAGACATTCACGATGAAGTCACCGTTATTTGTTAACGGGTTACAGTTATCAGCCGGAACCTCTGACACACCACCCGGATAGTACGTTTCGTTTTGCAGTGCTGCCCCGCCCGAAGCACCCCAAATGGCACTGGTTGCGGTTGCTGTGCAGCTTAGTGGTGCCTCCTGTGGTTCACGGTCTTCAGAAGCGTTGCGGTTAAGCGTGCCATCTCGGTCTGTATCAGCAAAGAAACAGCGCCGGTCATCTGAAACACCGTCAACTGGATCAAAGTCATCAATCAAGCCATTGCCGTTGCCATCATCTGTGCACAACAGTTCAGGGTTGGTCGCATTCTGATAGTAGTCGTATGTTCCAGGTCCGTCAGCAAGTAGACCGACTGTATAACCTAATTCTTCTAGCATCAAGACGGGGTTAGGCATCAGTTGAGTCGTATCATTGGTTGGTGATACCCACGTTAAATCCGTCGTAGGGTCACCAGCTCTGCCTTCATAGTAAGCCACATCGACCTGCTCAAGCGTACCATCACTGTTCTCGCGGAAGTAGTATAGGCGGAAAGTTGTATCAGTCCATTCACCATTCCGGAATTCTTCAACCCGGTTGAACCAGTAGGGGCTACCACCATCGACATCTTCACCCGTGGCAAAGATGCAGGGGTTGCTTTCGTTATTACAACTATTATTAACAATACTCCCATTTCGAGTGTAGCCTGGTGTATTTTCGCAGTCCGCATTTAGACAGTTATAAGTCTCTGGGTCATAGATTTCGACGCGCACCAGCGGTGTCGAGTATGAGGAGACATAACTCGCAGGGATTTGAATCCGATACGTGTAACGCCCACGCAGTTCTTCCCATTGCGCCTGTGTCTGGTTTCCATTACCAGAGTCCGTATAGATTGATGAATAAGCATCACCAAAGTTGGTATTGGCAAACGGGCCGAACACAGCCTGGTTTGACGATTTCACTACACCCGAGGACTGCGTACCACTAGCGTAGATATCCACGACGGGGTAATACTCTGCTTCAGCATCAGCATAGAGCGGCACTTCTTCAAAGCCCAGCAAACGCATAAAAAATACGTTGCTCTCCCACTGAACGCGCACCTTGTAGCGTATAGCGCCCGGCACAGAACCTGGGTTCTGGGTGCCACACAAGTCATGTGTGCCCCATTGCGTATCACCAATTGACCAGCAGTCGGTTGTATCTGAGTTACCGTCAGTGCCGTTCGCCTGAATGATCGGCACATTGTTCAATGCAAAAACCTGCTCAGCACGAGCATTCGCTTTGTCAACAGCGTCTGTTGCTGGAATGTTGTCATACAATTCTACCACACCAGAAAGTGCTGCCGAGTCAATCGCACGGGCTAGCTGTGCTCGGCGCACAAAGAGCACGCCACCGTCAATTGCCAGACCAGCGCCAACCAACAGCGCAATCATGGATGCTGCGAGAATTAGCAGCAGTTGCCCCTGCTCCATCTCCTCCTGAGGCTGCTCATCAAACAGCACCTGCCTCAGAAGCTCATTTTGCAAGATATGTTTCTTCATATGAATAAGTCCTTTAGCTGCAAAATATGCTTACTACAATAAATTGTCAATTGGGCCAACTTGTGCCGTCGGCAAAGCCAGCCCAATCAGGATAATGCTTTGTTGCTAGCTACCTGTATCTTCAACGCCACAACCTGTTTCGTAGCGCAAAAACTCGAAGTTGACTTCTTCCGTGCGGATACCAGAGATCGTCGTGACGCTTTCAATTTTCACAATACCAAAACTACTGACGTCAAATGTACCACCGCCGCCGGTATCGCCGGAGATAACCACGCGCAGTTGGCGGTTTTCCGCTGCGAGCGTCTCGAGCTGATCGTAGACTATCCCGGCTGGTACAACGTTGTTATTGTAAGCGTAGACTGTATCACTAATTTGCAGCAGTTGATCGGTACTGTCAGTTGGGTCAACGTATTGTGACACACTATTACCTGGTGGTGTCAGCGATGTTGTTAGGCTTGCTTCGTTGCGTAAACTCGTATCCCAAGCAAGGAAAGCAAACTCCCGCGTTGACGGCGTTCCCGCGATTGCCAACGGATCGGTTGGCGTCACAAACCCTTGCAGAATTTCCCCAGTGCCCGTTGACCCATTAGAACCAACCTGCGCTGCGATAAAGTTTGGCTCAATCAGAGTGATTGGGAAGACTGGGCATTCGTTCACCAAACGGTCAATCGCGTCTGGGGAAACTTCTTGACGCAGCACCGTGTAAGAGCGCAGCGGCACCTCAGCATTAAGGATATTAAACAGGGATGTATTGGTTAGAGTTTGGGCTTGGTAAAACACCACTACGACCACAAAACGTGTTCCTGAGCCGTCATCAAAGCTAACCGGCGTTGTATCGAGCGTAGTGTCGTTGACCTGCGCTAAAAGATCGGCATCCGATATGCCACTATCACCTGGCATCGAGCTACTACCATTGACCGTACACCCATGTGGGCCGACCCCCGTCAGGCTACTGGCCTCGCCATAGCCACAAGTCCAGTTATTTGTACTGGCGTCAATCGTATATGAGCCTGCGCTTGCACCTGAGATAATAGGTCGCATAATCCATACTTGGGTGTTCTGCTCGTTAACCTCAACACTTTCTGCCAAAACACCAGAAGCCGTAGAAGCCACCGTGCGAGTACCTTGGAAGTCCGGTGCACCGACTGCACCAGCGCGAGCACCCTCACGAGCGGCAGCTTCAAGAGCTACCTGAATACGGATAACGTTGCCTACTTCTGCAATGCCAAGTACAAGGAACAGCAGCAGCGGCAAAGATAGTGCCAGTTCAACCAAGCTCTGCCCTTTTGCGGCATGCTTGTTGGCCCCTCGGGCCTCCGGTTGGTTTGTCGGTGTTGTACGATGTTCTAAGTCAATCAATGTTTCTGGAAACATATGTTTACTCCTAAGTTATACAGCGTGTTCCCAGTTAACAGGTCTACCTTGTGTTAGATAGATGAATTATTGCTTGATTTCGTGCTAGACCTGTTAGGCTGAGATACTTGGGGAGCAGTCGATACTCCCCAAGTACGTTCCATTTACTACGGTTTTTCTTCAATCCTGATGGTATCGAAGAAGATGCTTGCATCTTCACTACCGTTGTCTGTAGCACTGAGCCAGCCACCGAATCTCAAGGTGTATGTACCGGGTGATAAGACGCCCAAATCTGCTGAGCCATCCTGCCAACCCGAGTCGTAGTTGCCGTTACCCAATGAGTCATCGATAACAAACAGTGTTGCACCAAACTCGACTAGCACTTCTGCCCATTCGTTATCGCTGTTAGGCGGCGGTTCTAGTTCATCAACATCTAAGCGATACCTGAACCTGACTCGCATGTCGCGTGTCTCAGCAAGGGTGAACTCGACTTCAAAAGCACCTTGTGCATTATCACCATCCAACAAAACACCGATACCAAGGCCGTCATCACCACCTGCGCTCGAGATAGCACCCGCATTACCGCCAGATCCGGTCGAGCGGTTACCAATGATGTTGTCGCTATAGCTAAAATCAGGGTCTGAACCACTGTCAAAGTTGTAGGCCAACGTTGTAAATGGCGCAATAGGCGTTGGTGTTGCCGTCGCATCCACACAGGGGTCATCCAAGGTAACATTATCGAAGAAGACCTTTGCCACTTCAGAGCCAGTTGTCGAGTTGTTGTTGTACAGACCAAGCACAATTGTGTGGCTGCCAGCACTCAAAGGCCCAACATCCACAACGGCTCGCGTCCAGTCGATCAGGTCGTTTGCGTTATTACCGTCCGCCTCGTCGATGAAGTCCGCATTACCGTTGGCACCGATCAAGTTATTGTCCACTTCAAGGATAACTTGACTGAACTCGTTGTCCTCGTAGCTTGGGTGCATCACCACGCGGTAGTCGAAGCTCAAGCGACCATCAATAGGCTGGCTGAGGGTCACAGTAACGGCATAACCACCCTGCATGTTAGACGCATTGGCGCCCAACTGGATGCCAAGCGCATTACCCGCCACGGCACCAACATCTGGGTCTACAGCAGGGTTTCCGATAAAGGTGGCCTGAGCTGCCGGACCACCATTACCCCGGCTGTCACCAAAGGCGAATGGGTTATCGCCATAGGTCCAACCCTCATTGCCTGTGTTAAAGTCATAGGAAACGCCAGCAAAACAAGCATTCGGCACGTCCACAGCAAATTCACCCGGCCCGCTGTAATTACCAAAACTGACACTGTTGATGGGCCGGACAAACCACTGGAATTCGTTGCCATTAGTCGCATCCAGCGGCGTCGGCAGTTGATACTCCCAATAGCTACCTTGGTCTGACAGTGATGCCAGCGGAATCACTTGGTCAAACTCAACATCGGTTGAGTCAAACTTGTCCTGAATGTACAGTCGGTAACTAGTTGGCGCTTCTTCTGCCCCGGCAGCCGCATACTTCGACCAGCGGAAAACAGGCTGTTCTTTGGAAGTCGCACCCTGCGCTATGGCTTCAGCATCATCGATGGTGATACCACCGAGCGGATATTGCAGCGTTGTGGTGCCAATGGGTGCCCCATCCGGCAGCACAGACACACCGAAGTTCCCGGCAGCACTCCACGGGCCAAAGTCGATAACATTCCAAGCGCGTGCATTCCACGTGTAGATGTCATTTGCCAACGCATTGGAGAAAGGATACGACACGGTACAAACGCCCCCAGAACAAATATCTGCGGCCTCAAACCACTGGAAGTAGAGTTCAGTACCAGTACTATCTTCAAGGTAAACTGCATATTCAAGCGCACTCGGCACTGAATTAAAGACAAAGTCAGGACGTGCCGCAGTCTCTGTCGTCAGTACGGTCGGGCTCACGGGTGAAACCAGGGTTGGCGCTGCGGGTACTGTCGGTAGTGGGGGTGCTACTGTCAACTCGAAGTTTTCGGGGTCTTCAGTCCAGACGCCATTCGGGTCTTGCGGGTTCGAGACACGTACCCACCAGACGTAGTTACCCGTTTGCAGCGGCACGCTGAATGTCGGTGTTAATTCACACCAGTCTTCGTTTGCAGCCAACGTAACGGAATTCCCTGAGCCGTCATTAGCGGGTGCTGTGCTGGAGCAAATGTCATCAGCATCGTATAACTCTCGGTACACAACACCACTGTTCTGTGACACTAAGTAGATGAATGCTTGTGTCACGTTATCTTTTTGGATCCATTGGAAGGTTGGTGGGTTCACTCCCACTGACTCACCATCAATCGGTGAGCGTAGTTCTGCTGGCACCAACGGTGATTGTGTCAATTCGAAGAAACGTGGGAACGACCATGGGCCTAATCCTGCGGCGTCTTGCCAGCCTGGGTCTCCGCTGGTGTAAGGGCGGACGTACCAGGCATATTCACGTCCGACTGCAAGGCCGATATTCGGCACACCCCGACAAGTGACCACAGTGTCGCCGTCGTCATCATCACAAGTGATGTCAACACCGACTTGCATATAGTCGTTGCCTTCTTCGATCAAGTTACCACTGGGGTATCCTGACGAGTCGAAGTAACCAACCCAGACGTAGTACCACTCTGCATCGGCAACCTCAGTCCATTCGAAGCTGCCGGTCGTCTCGATAGCTGCAACCGAACCAGTATTGCCTGGGCGGATCAGCGTAGCTTGCCCTGGCTCGAATGAAATCGTACCACTAACGGGGCCACCCACGCCTGAGCCGAAGGAGTCAACCGTGGCGCAATCTAACAGCGTCAATATATCGGTTGACGCTGGTGCGTTTTCAGTCCCATCAGACAGTAACGTACCCGTAAAGGTATTGGTGCCCGTCCGCTGGACTGTCAGCGTATCGTCCCACTCCACAATTCCATCTTCGTCACTGTCAATGGTGATCTGCCAAGTAAATGAGGAACCGACGCTTAAGACTGGCTCAGTAACATTCGACACGCGACCATTCTGAAATTCAGCGACCAGTGATCCGGCCGATGACGTTTCAGTGACCCGGTCACCATCATCTTGAACAGAGATACTGTTACGGTTGAAATAGCCAATGCGAACACGTCCACTACCGTCGTCGTAGTAACACGTTGCCTCTGGCACAATCTCCGACAACTGTAGCTCTGGTGCGCTGCTCAGTGGCTGAACATCCGGCAAGGGCGGCGGAAGCTGCGCTTGCTGCTGCAAGCCAGTATTACCAAACGGTTCATTAATCATTACAACAGCACCCTCAACTAAAATTGCAGGGGCAATGTTCGCAATTAACGGAGTAATGATCGGTAGATTATATTCAATTTGAATGACAACCGGTTCAGATGGCGCACCAGCAAAACCAGACACCAATGCGTCGTTCGTATCAAAGTACTCGTGGTCGGAACTTAGTGCTTCACAGTTGGCACGGGCCGTCTGCGAGTCGACTCCGCTGATGGTAGACCATGAGTTCGTTGCATTATCTAAACAGATACCACCCTGCTCACCGGCAAATGCTGGGTCACCGTAGTAAGCGTTGACGGCAACATCATTTTGAGCGTTGCCACCACGTGAGTTCGAGCGGTCAAACACATCGCTGGAGTTCTGTGGTGAGGAGTCAGTCGGTACCGAGCGCACTTGAACACTATAGTATCCGCCATAACGTTGGCCCGTCTCGGGGTGGAACTCACCTGGAGCATTAGGGTCTAGGGGAATGCCCGTCATCGCCCGGACGGCAACTTCTTCGACAGAACACGTCCGTGCATTGCGGAACGGTTGGTAGTAAGGGTAGGCGGATATGTACGTAGCTTGGGCTTGATACATCGTATGGAGGCGATGATCCCAGTCAGCACCTTCCGTCCACGTTGCCCCAAACGGATAGAAGTTTACGAGTGGGTCTTGCCGACCATCTTGCGTAGTATGCATGATAGGACGACAAGGAAGAATACGTTGGAGCGCAACATCAGATGTCGCATTCCACCCTGGCCCGTTACCCCCTGAGACCCCGGTAACATCACCTGTGAAAGGGTCCAGTGAGACGGAGGCCCCACTGATGTTACCATTATCTTCTTGAGTGGTATCGAGCGCGCCCGACATATCATTGTAATAGTCGTAGAAACGACCAGTCACAGCAAAGCGCCCTGCCATGCGAGCAGCGTGCTGAACTGTGATAAACGCCTGCAAAATGCGGGCTATTTCAATGATCATGGTCAGGGTGAGCAGAAACACCAGTAATGTGAGTGCGAACTCAACAAGTGTCTGGGCTACCATTCCACCTGACCGGGGCTTTTTGGGGTTAGGTCTAAATGATTGCAATTGTGACATATGTTTAGAGACCTTCCATAAAAAATAAATAAGTCCGTTAATTCATCGCCAAACCAAGAAATAAGAGTCGGTTGCACTGCGAAGAATTACTAAAAGCCAACGGCCTAACTCTTCGATCCGTTTTCCTACAGACCGGAAAGTATAGGACATATACAGTTGTTAAGGCTGACAAACGAAAATATTTGCCATACGGACGCATTATACCTGAGATCACATCACATGAAACATAGTACGTCCGCGCTAATGGGACTCCGAAACAGATTGTAACAGTTAATAAATCGTTGTTTTATGTTTTAAATCTGTAAGATGATGCCCGGAACCTAGCTGCTTATTACTCTAACAAAGAACTGTTACCTAGCTATTTTTACACCCATGGGCTTAGCATGCAGCAAACCCCATGCGAAACCGTCACAATTGCTACAAATGCAGCGCCCTGCTATAGTTGTCAATAGGCTTAACGAGTGGTGAATGTGAGGCAATTTGTCGGGATTTGACTTGCACTTATCCGGGGCAGTTTCTCCACACAATGTGCTCTGCACCAAAGCATTAGTTAACAGTCGAGTCATATCGCCAGTTTGTTCAGCAAGATGCTGGCACATTCCACAGTGTCGATAAAGAGAAGACAAACCATCATGGTTAATTTCAGCGAGCAGGACAATGCCCAACGTGCCGCTGCGGCAGGTCATTCAGATACACGCAGTGCTCATATACCCCGAACACTCTCACAAGTTCTTAATGAAGCATCAGAAGCTATCGTCAAAGGAGATTTGACCAGCTATATTCCAATCCCAACCGGGTTCGACCCACTCGACTCTGCTATTAGCGGCGGTTTGCAGCGTGGTGAACTCATTCTGCTGGGCGGTGCCCAAGGGATCGGCAAGACGATCACAACGTTGCAGATTGCTCGCAACATCGTGCGCGGCGGTAAGGATATGTACGCCTTTTTCCTTTGCTACGAACATCCCGAAACGCACCTCATGAACCGCTTGATCTGTATGGAGAGCGTCAACCCGCCAGAAATGACGACCAGTCAGGGGCTTCGCATGAAGGACCTGCAAGACATCATCATTTCAAAACGTGCCAAGCAATATCTCGGACGTGAAGCCGGGACAGGCTCGCTGCGCGGCATCTTACGTGAAAATGAACGGACGTCACCCGCCCTTGCCCGTATGGCGGACTATGCCGACCGATTGATCATGCTCAAGGCCAGCCCCGCCGTCACAACATTGAGTACCATCCGTGATATGGTAGGTCGGTTGACAGATGCGACCAATGGCAAAGTGGTCGTCTTTGTTGACTATCTTCAGAAGGTGGCAATTTACCCGGAGCGCGCCCAAGACGAAAACGATAAAGTTACTATCATTGTCGAAGGCCTAAAGGACATTGCCCTGAGCTACAACATCCCAGTGATGGCAGTTGTCGCCTCTGACCGCGAAGGCTTGAAATCTAAGCGCTTGCACTTGTTCCATCTACGGGGATCATCTGCGCTTGACTATGAGTGTGATATTGCCTTAATTATGAATAACAAGTTCAAAATTCTGTCTAAGGATCATGTCGCATTCAACCCATATCAAGCTCGACAATTTCGTGAATGGGTCGTGTTTACCATTGAGAAAAATCGCGCTGGGCGTGCTATGATCGATATCGAGTTCCATCTCAATGCGCCTTACTTCTGTTTTAATCCGAAGGGGCAGATGGTACAGCAGCAGTTAATCGACGAGAAGATCATCGAGCAGTAGTCAGTTTATTTCCGCGAGTTAGTCTTGCTAGGAAACGTACCTAATGACAGTGACCTGCAAATATTGCGGGGAAACAAACCCAGAGGGCACTATTGTCTGCCCATGGTGTGGACGCCGGGATCAAGAAGTGGCTGAAGCTGTTCAAAAAGCGGCTGAAGCGACCAAGCGAAAAGCCCGCCAGCAGCGCGAAGCAGCTGAAAAAGAACGCCGCCGGAAAGCGCGTCAAGAAAATGGTCTTGGCGCAAAAATCCTAGATTTTATGGATCGACAGCGCTTCCTTGAGGTGTACAGCAGTCTGATTCGCGAGCAGCAGCATGTTGGCCCAAAAGGTATTGTGATTATTGTGTTGACAGTCCTAGCAATTGCGCTGCCCTTTGCGACCCTGTTGCTAATTTTTGCGACTTAGAGCTAGCCACAACCACAGTTCAATTCGCACCACCATCTGAGGCATCAACACTATGAAAATATTCAAGTTGGTTATTCGGCTGGTAGGGCTGATTGTCGTCCTGCTGACGTTTATATGCGCGATTGGCAGCTTCCTGATCTACAGCTCCGGCATTCTCAACGATCTCCCTGCCGTCGCTCTGCCAGAAATCCCTGAACGAGAAGACATCGTCCCACCATCTGTTGAAGATATTCCTGGTGCAGGAACGTTTGGCTCACTCGATGCCCTCAAGAACCTTGATAGCGACGAGACCATTATCCTCTCACGCGAGCTTACTCAGCGCCCACTATTGGCCCGGCTACCGGCATCACCAAAAGATATCTCTACAGATCCCAGTGTGGTTGGCACCAATGTTTTTCTGGCTATTGTGATGGCATTGGCTTTCGGTGTGACCAACACCGTTCTCGACAAT
>CAYTPI010000015.1:37388-97142 GCA_964439625.1 uncultured Anaerolineae bacterium
ATCGTATTGAGGCGTGGATCGGCGTGTTTGGCTTGAGAAAGCCAGTGGCGGGCATGCGAAATTTAGTCAGTAGTACAGGCGAAAATGGCATTGGTGGGTCATTAATATCGATTCCACTCATCGCCTTGGTTTTGGTTGGGTATGGCTTCATCTTTGCTCTACTCGAGATTGAAACCTCGCTTTTTAGCGCGTCAGGGTTGGTATTAGCTGCTCAAATGACGATTGCCGTTGCGATTGTTACCTTTAGTGGCGACCTTGCGCGTCGCCTCTTGAGTCGCATTTGGGGGACACGCTCCAGCTACCGTTTATATCCAGTCAGCATGGTCACAGCGCTGGTATCCGTCGCCATCTCACGAGTCTTTGTGCTGCAACCTGGGATCGCTTTCGGTGTACCTGGCAGTTCTGAGATCGATATGCCACCAGAGGTTGAAGAAAAACGCGAGCGAACCTTGGCATTTTTCTCAATCCTATTTGTGGCACTCGCTGGGGCCTTATTCTGGACGTTCAGCAGTGTAATTACGCTGATCTTGGATACACCGCTTCAGGTGAGTGTGGCCCTGACCGTCGGTAATGTTCTAAAAGTATTACAAGATCTCTCACTTCTGGTCTTCCTGATTGCCCTGGAGAGTGCCTTCTTTGACCTGATGCCGGCCCTCAATACGGATGGAAAAACTATCTTTGTTTGGAACCCATTGGCATGGGGGGCGATGTTTCTCCCGGTGGCCTTCATCTTCAACCATTTTCTGCTGAACCCTGCCAGTGACTTTCTCAGTTCCTTCCAAGAGAGCAATGTACGCGCAATGTGGTTTATACTTATTGTACTTATTGGGGTAACGGCTACCTTGTGGTTCTATTTCAAGTTCGTTGACGATCTGCTTCAGGAATGGGTGGGCTTAAAGAGAAAGCCACGACGCAGGCCGCCGCCACCACCAGCGTACTAACGAGTACTACTCGACTATTTAATATAGATCTCTTACAGTTATAAGCATACTAGGCTTGACGCTTCATTATAAGCGTTGCCACTTAGAGTGTCATCATTGGGTACTTATTTATGGATAATACAACCAAATCATCACAAACTGTCTACTCGGATAGGCCCGAACTTGGGTCGAAGTTAGCAGCGGCTCGCCAGTCATTGATGCTGCTGAAGAGCCAAATACGGGCAGGAGAGTTTGAAGGCAATTATTGGGCACTGCGCCTAGACGAACTCAATGACCTGCTTGCTCAGGTCGTCCAAGAGCGGTTGGAAACTGACCAGAAGCAGCGGCTGGCTGCACTTTATGAAGTTAGCCGAGCATTGGGCTCCTCGCTTGATCTTGACGAAGTGCTCAACGAAGTGATGGATGCCATCATTCAATTGACGCGGGCAGAGCGGGGCTTCTTGATGCTGTTTGAGGGCGGCAAACTGCAAGTCAAAGCGGCACGGAACGTCGCTAAGGAAACGCTATCTGAAGAAGATTTTGCTTTCAGCCGCAGCGTCATCCGGACGGTAGCAGAGACAGGTAACCAGGTTGTAACTACCAATGCCGCTGAAGATCCACGCTTCGCCCAGCAAGCTAGTGTTGTTGCCAATAACCTGCGCTCCATTCAGTGCGTACCGCTGCGCGCCCGCGGCAACATCATCGGTGTTATTTATGTTGATAATACCGTGCATGTCGGCGTCTTTGAAGAGACCGACCTTGAAATGCTGTCAACATTTGCCTCACAGGCAGCTGTAGCCATTGAGAATGCCCGCTTGTTCACTATGACCGATCAGGCGTTGGCGGCTCGCGTCGAAGAGCTCTCTGTGATGCAGGAGATCGACAAGCAGCTCAACGCCACACTCGACTTTGAACGCGTGATGGACCTCACGCTCAACTGGGCCATTCGTGCCACCCACTCTGACAATGGCGCTATCGGCGTCCGCGATCTTGAAACCGGCGAGATACAGGTTATCGCGATGCGGGGAGACTTACCAGACGACATTATTGCCCAGCTCAACAGTGACCTATCTGAGATGCCAAGTGATTATCTAGCTGTGGCCATCCAGCGCGAGGGACGTATTATCGGCGTCATCATCACCAACCGCAACGATGGCACCACCTTTTCCCCACTTACTCGGGACTTCGTCCAACGGCTGGGCGACCATGCCGCCATTGCCATTGAGAACGCGCAACTCTATGATGCTGTTCGGCGTGCCAACGACGCTAAGACAGAATTCGTTTCTATTGTGACCCATGAACTGCGGCTACCAATGACGGCAATCAAAGGGTATACAGATATGGTCCTCCTGTCGCCCGATGTCAATGAAAAGCACGCCAGCTACTTACAGATCGTTCGCAATAATGTTGACCGGATGTCCGTCCTCGTCAGTGACTTGAGTGACATTTCAAGAATTGAGTCTGGGCGACTTAAGATAGAAATTGAAGATACCGTCGATATCCGCGAAGCTCTGGAAGACTCAATCGCAGGCATGAGGGGTGAGATCGACCGCCGCGAACATAATATCGTCATAGATATCCCCGACGATATGTCCACCGTCCGCGTTGACTCACGTAGATTGCAGCAGATCTTCACCAACCTCGTAAGTAACGCTTATAAATACACACCAGATGGCGGTACGATTACAATTTCAGCAGAAGTCGATGGCGATTATGCGCTCATCGCCGTGATGGATACCGGCATCGGGATGACGCCAGAAGAGCTCGACAACTTGTACACCAAGTTCTGGCGTGCGGATCAACTCCATGTGCGAGAACAGCCAGGCACTGGCCTTGGGCTGGCAATTGCCAAAAACATAATCGAGATGCACGGTGGTGAGATGGACGTTAGCAGTGAGAAGGGCGTGGGTACAACTTTTTCGTTTACTTTGCCTACTACCGAGGCGGATATAGAAATTATTGTTGAGTAACATACATGTTCAGTCTTAAGATCACCATTGCGAGCGCTTCGAAGCGCTCGTTTTGATCCGGCAGATAGCGGTATCCTCCAAAAGGAGGATTGCTCTCACAATCCTGAACAAGCTCAACAAATTACCCCTATATGACTTATAATACTGTTGGGTTAAAGCAAAGCTATAACGTAGCGTAAATAATTTATGAGGGAAGTCTTTTATGGAAATAGGAAGTGATGTTCTCATTGTCAATGACGATCCAGATACACGCCGCATTTTAAAGCTAGTAATTGAAAGTAAGTTCAATGTGCCAACACGACTGGCAAGTGATGGCATAGAAGCACTAAAAGCCTTGAACCAAAATGCACCTCGCTTAATCATTCTTGATTTAATGATGCCAAACCTTGACGGCTTCGAGGTGCTGCGATGCTTGCAAACCTGGCGTGATTTGAAGCATGTGCCCGTAGTGGTCGTAACAGCCTCGGACTTTGAAGACTTGACCACCATCACGCGGGAATACCCCGTTTATTTCTTAAAGGGTGGCTTGAACATCGATGATTTCACCCAGTGCCTACAGCCAATACTGAATTAATTCTACGGCAAACACACGCAGAGAAATGAGCCTACCGCTCACTACATGGGAATGAAGCCCCGTGTTGTCCATTATTTCTTCAAGCCTGGGTCTTCAGGCCCAGGCCCCCAGTTGGCACGAGGTTAAGAGCATCCTTGTGATTACTGCTGTCTCGCGCAACAGTCTGTCTGCGTCAGCGTGAAACGTGATTAGCACCCACCCATACGTTAGGCGAGCCGAACCTCACGCCCGTCAAGCGACTTCACTGAGATCAGTGTGGCAAGCGCAAAAACAAATTGGAACCCTAGCAGCACACCCCAAAGCAGCAGTAAACGTCCGAAGCTATCATAGTAAGGAATGCTCAAATCCTCCGGTTGAACCGGTTGGTTGCGGCAGACCGTTTCATCTGTTTCAACAAGCTCAATATTATCGGTATTGAGCGTCGCCGTAATTGGATCAAATTCAACCGTGGTTTCATCGACTGCAAGGCCATCCCCGCAGGCAATGCTGGCCTCAGCTAGCTCATTAAGGCCCACTGTTGTGCCCATCGCTTGTAGCGACCACCGTGTAATAGTTGTATAAGAGATTGGCTCTGTCGCCTTACCTTCAACATCGAAAATGACACCTGCGAAGATCAACTGGACGAAGACAATAATTAGAATGGTATAGACTGCCTGTGTCGTCGTACGTGAGATCGACGAGATAAACATACCCAATGCCACCGCCGCCATCGTTGATAAAAACAAGGTGATGTACAGTTCAACCAGTGACGGCAAAAATGCCCCAAACAGCGGGAAGCGCGTCCCCGGTAAGAGAATTAGCAGCAGTAATGCAGCCTGCACCAATGCAAACCCACCGTAGACCACAAACTTGCTGCCGAGGTAGGGTAGCAACTTCAGGTTAGCAATGCGTTCTCGTAGATAGATCGGTCGCTCTTTGATCAACTCATTAGCGGTGCCAAACATTCCAACTAGTACCGACAACAACGACATACTGAACAACATTGTCTGGGCGTTAGGCACCGGGAAATAGTTGCTCATCAGTCTTTCTGCTGCGCTAACTGGATCATTGACGATGCTCGAGTCACCGACGAGAACATTCACCTCGGTCAACATCAGCAACATGATGGCAACCAGCGGCATCACACCGAGAAGAATAACGAGTGAGATCGGGTCGTTCAACGTAATCTTCAAGGTGCGTTGGGTGTAGACAATAAACTGACGCAACGCCTGCCCCAAGCCGAAACGCGGTGGGCGGCGTTTCTTCTTGACCTCCTGCGGGCGGTTTTGGACGCGCCCAACGACAAACTCGCGGTACAGTGAAGGCTGTTCTTGAACAAATATTTGGCGCCAACGTTCACCGTGCCGCTCGATCTTTTCATAGATGTCGGCAAAGTCATCGACATCAAAGTATTCACCCGCATACTGCGGCGGCCCAAAGAAGACCAAGCGCCCTTGGGATAAAAAGGCACAATGATCAACCTGCACGATGTTGCCGGTGGCATGGGTAATCAGCAAGATAGTGCGGCCCTCGTCTGCCATTTGGCGGAGGGTATACATCATCTTCTTTTCAAGGCCAGGGTCTAGGCCTGAGGTTGGCTCATCGAGGAAAAACACCTTAGGGTCAGCCAACAGTTCCGCCGCGATACTGACGCGCTTCCGCTGACCACCAGATAGGTTCACGATGCGTGTATTGCGGACGGCTGGCGTGTTTAAGCCGACAACATCTAACACCTCGGTGATGCGCTGCTTGCGCTCCTTAGCCTTGACATCAGGTGGCAGCCGCAGCCGTGCGGCAAAATTGAGGGCATCCTCCACCTTGAGTGTGGTAGGCAGGATGTCGTATTGGGGCACGTAACCCAGTTCATTGCGGAAGGCATCATAGTCGCGGTAAAAGTCACGTCCATTCAGCAGGATTTTACCCCCTGCCGGACGAAAGCCATTCAAGGCGTCTAACAAGGTGGACTTGCCCGCACCACTACCACCGACTAGGGCTACAAACTCGCGCGGCATAATCGTCATACTAATATCATCGAGGATACGCAGCTTACCCCGTGAGGTGTTGACTTCCTTCTCAACGCCAATCACATCCATGCGGAAGCCCTGACTGTCGAACTGGGTGAGCTTCTCCCCATCATACGTCAGGATATGCGGGCCAATTTGGATCACATCGCCAGGGCTGATCGAAGCCTGAGACACAGGTTGATCGTTTAGCAGGACGCCAATGCGCTCATCATAGACCTCAATCGACGCAGACCCACCCGATACCTGCCGAATCACAGCATGGTTGAGGGCCACTTGTGGCGACGTCAACACGAAGTCATTCGTCGGATCACGCCCGATGGTGATACGCTCGACCAGTATCAGGTTGGCACTTTGCAGCACCGACGTGAAGCCTGCAGCGGGGGCTTGTTCCTCTACCGGATTATTGAACGTGAAACCGATTGAACTACCGAATTGCTCACTACCAATACGAATAATCGTTCCGGTGGTGAGCACCTCAGTTGCATTGGGTGCGATCAACTTGTTATTGACCCGCGTCCCATTGGTACTATTCAGGTCAGTGATCGTAAACAATCCATCTGAACCACGGTCTAGCCGAAAGTGTTCGCCAGAAACAAAGGTAATATCTGTGGGTACTCGTAGGTCGGCGTTCGGGCTGCGCCCAATTATCACCGATGCCTCTGTTAAGCGGTATTCAAACGAATCACCAGCAGGCCAACGGCCCGTCAAAGTGGCAACATCTGTCGACCGAGGAACAGGCGGCGTGGGCATACTCATTGGCGTTGCGGACTGCCCAACATCTAGTTGATCAGTTACCGCGCTCATCTGTTCGGTGCCAGGGCCGACGCTCGTCAGAGCAAAGTCAAGATACACATCTTGGCCCATGCTGCGGTTACCAATGCGAATGGTCTGGCCATCCCGCACAGTCAGCGTAGCTGTAATGCGTTGGTCATCGAGAAAGCTGCCGTTCGTGCTGCTATCTTCAAAGGTGCAGATGCCATTCTTATAGCGAATTGTGCAGTGCACCCCGGAGATCGAGGTCCATTCTGCTGGGACAACCAGATTATTCGAGGGGCTACGTCCAATCTGGATGGGGGTACTCTCAAGACTCAGTTCCTCTGAGCTACCATCAGGCCAACGAACGGTAATGTGCGACATATCTGGGGTCAACCTATCGCTCCTGTGATGTGTCTTTTTTGGATGTTAGCTGAAGTGTATCACATTTTGATAATCGAACAATTATGGCGGTGACTGTTCAGACCCAGTATTTTTTAAGTAACTAATTAGCACCTGAAGCCACCTTCACCAGCCTGGAAAGGCTCCCCAAATGCAAAACCTTGACGCTATTACTGACTCAATCCAATCAGAGTTTGAGGCCCGAAATGCAGCCCGCGAGAAGACTCTAGCGCTCTCTCGCAAGTTGGTTCGGCAGTGCAGCAATGCAATCCGAGCAGTTCACCGGGGCGAGTGGGGCAGCGCCGATGAAGGCCTTAGGCTTGTCCGAGAGACACTAAAAGCAATGAATATTGCAGCGGACGAATACCCGGATATTTACCATGCAGGCTACACACAAGATGCTCTAAAGGAAGTTGTTGAAGCTTTTACGGTCTATGCTATGCGTAAAGGGCAAGAAATCCCCTCGCCAGAGGCGTTAGATGTACCCGGTTCGGCATATTTGAATGGCATCGCAGAGGCCGCCAGTGAGATGCGGCGCGCCATCCTTGATTTAATTCGGCAAGGCAAAAGTGCTGAGGCCGAGACCCTGTTAGGACAAATGGACGATATCTACGAAGCGCTGATGGGGTTTGATTTCCCCGATGCAATCACAGGCGGGCTCCGTCGCCGGGTTGATGCTCTTCGCGCTGTACTGGAACGCACCCGCGGCGACCTAACCAACAGCCTGAGCCAAAAGCGCCTCTACGATGCCCTGCAAGCACTCAAAGAACAACTAGACCTAGAGGACTAAAGGAGTAAGCTTGTGCCTGCTAAAATGAAAACAATCGGTAAGACAGATATTTACATCTCCGAGATGTGCCTCGGCACGATGACATTCGGCTGGAGCACAGACCCAGAGACATCATTTCAAATCATGGATCGTGCGGTAGACGCAGGAATCAACTTCTTTGATACTGCTGATGTGTACTCAGCCTGGATCGAAGGCAATGCAGGCGGCGAGTCAGAGCAGATCATCGGGGATTGGCTGACCAGTCGCAAGCGCCAAGACATTGTGATCGCCACCAAAGTGCGCGGTCGGATGTGGGAAGGCGCAGATGGTGAAGGATTGGGGCGTGCACACATTATCCGATCCGTCGAAGAGAGCCTCACGCGGTTGCAAGTTGAGACCATTGACCTCTACCAAACGCATTGGCCCGATGAAGATACCGCCCTTGAAGAGACCTTCAGCACCTTTGCCGACTTGATCCAGCAGGGCAAGATTCAGGCGGTTGGCTGTTCCAACCACACCGCAGAGAAGCTCATCGAAACGTTAAACATCAGTGAAACTAAGGGCTTCCCACTTTATGAAAGCCTTCAACCGCATTACAACCTGGCCTATCGCAAGGAATTCGAGGAAGAACTACAGGCTGTCTGCGCAACGTACAGCTTGGATGTCATTCCTTACAGCCCCCTCGCAGCAGGCTTTTTGACGGGCAAGTACCGGCGAGATTCTACGCCAGAAAGCACTCGCAGCGGCAGCGTCGGCAAGTACATCTCCGATCAAAATTATGCCCTGCTTGATGTACTCGAAGCGATCAGCGCGAAGCATGACAGAACCATGGCCCAGATTGCGCTGGCATGGCAGTTGACGCTGCCCATAATCACTGCGCCAATTGTCGGAGCACGCACACTGGCTCAATTAGAAGAAAGCCTTGGCGCGTTAGGGTTCTATCTGCCGGAAGAGGATATGGCCCGCCTCGATGAGGCCAGTGCTTGGCAGTAGACTGTTGGGGCAGAGAGCCGCGAGTTCTTTTAGCGACGCCAATGCCTACAACGCGCCACAAAACGCTGGGCTAATTCGGGGAAGGCCGCAAAATGGATGTGGACATATGATGCAAGCAGATTATTTTCTGCATAGCCGACCCTCATCACGGTGTTGGCATGCCTTGGGGTTACGGCATATGCCAACTTCTCACTGTCTAGCTCAACGTGCCAATCCGAATAATGAAACTCGTGCCCACGGACAACTTCCCCAGCCTGCAACAGCAGAGTATCTTGGAGGGCAGTTATCTCTCGATACCCAAGCCGCACTTTGGGCCGCATCTGGGCGTGCCCCGGTAGCAACCCTAACATAGGGTACATGGCACCAGCTAGTGTCTGAATTCCTTCAGTAAGAAAAATTAAACCACCACACTCGGCGTAAGTTGGCATCCCTTGTTTGATTGCATCCTGAAGTGACCGCATCATGGATTCATTATAAGCAAGGTCTGCGCCAAATAATTCAGGGTAGCCACCCCCTAAATAGAGACCATCAACACCTTCAGGTAGTTCTTGATCATGTATCGGGCTAAACCAAACAAGCTCTGCGCCAGCCGCCTTCAGTAAGTCAAAGTTATCTTGGTAATAAAAACAAAACGCTGCATCTTTGGCGACGGCAATGCGTACCTGCTGCACAGGTTGATTGTCTGCTTCTATTGCGTTCGGTGTCACAACCGAAGGAGCTTCTTCAGCAATTCGTAAAAGCTGTTCTAAGTCTACGTATTCATGCATTGCATCGGCTGCGGCTTTCAGAAAAGATGCAATATTTACCTGGGAACCGTCAGCGAGATGAAGGCCAAGGTGCCGCTCAGGTAGTTGTAAAGCGTCGATTCTTGGCAAGCATCCAATTACGGGAAGACCAATCTGCTCAATCGCCTGTGTCACCCACTTTGCATGTGTATCGCTGCCGACCTTGTTACAGATCACACCTTGAACATTCAAGTCTGTGTCAAAATCACGCAGGCCAAGAGCCACAGCACCAGCACTGCGCGCCATCTTTGAGACGTCAATCACTAGGATCACTGGAGATTGAGTCAACTTTGCAATCTCAGCCGTACTACCCCGTTCGGTAAGCGCATCGAACCCATCAAAAAGCCCCATCACCCCTTCTATAATCAGCAGGTCAGCCCCTGCTTGACCACGTTCTACCGATTGTAATACTGCATCATGAGGCAGCAGCCATGTATCAATATTGCGAGCAGCCGTACCTGTTGCAGCAGAATGATAGGTAGGGTCAATGTAGTCGGGCCCGGCTTTGAAAGGCTGGACCGCCATGGTCTTTGAAAAGGCTGACATCAACCCTGTTGATATTGTTGTTTTACCACTACCACTCTGAGGCGCAGCGATAACAAAGCGGGGTAAATGTAGCATGACTACAGTCCTATCATTGATTGTCCATGAGCATTCTGCCAAACATCATTACAGAGCAGCGTCAATAATGCAAAGCTCATATAATTGATTGACTCTTATTCGGCGCGACATGTTAAACTCTTTGATGTGTAACGTTTCGACATTTTTTACAATTAACAGCCGCAGCGCACTACCAATGGAGATAAGAAATGTTTAACCTAGAACTACACAGCGTTCGCATTGATGAAGACACGCAAGAGCGCGCCGTCGTTATGAAAACAATCGACTATGGTGCCGAGCATCACTACCTTGCGATTTGGACTGACCGTCGGGTGGCGCTTGCTATTCTTGATGGCTACGACGACGTCACCTATGAGCGCCCAACTGTACATGACGTCCTTGCCAACTCGTACAAGGTCATTCAGCGAATGGGTGGCACGGTCGAATTCGTCGTCATTGATGATATTACCGAAGATGGCAACTACATGGCGCGGATTATGCTTGATATTAACGGTTCTAAGGGGGCCGTCCGCGCACGCCCAACAGATGCAATTGCATTAGCAGCCCGGCTCAAGATACCCGTGCGTGCCTCAGTTGCTGTGCTTGAGGCTGCTGGCACCCCAGAGAGTGAGCTACCGTTTGACCCAACCATCGTAGGCTAGAATAATCGAGCAAGCGTTTTAGCCATATCGTATGCACGTCAATGACTGTGTGCTATAATCCACTAGATGAATGTTCGAGTCGGGTAACAGATACTCGGCGTAGGCTATTGGGCGGACAGAGAAATATATGATTAGGGTAGAAATCGATAGCATTCGTGTGAGCTTAATGTCACAGGATCGCGTCGTCGTACTGAAAGATCAAGAAACCGAGCGCTATATTCCGATTTGGATTGGCCCGTTCGAGGCTGAAGCCATCCGGGTAGAACTTCAAGGTGTATCGGTACAACGCCCCCTTACGCATGACCTGCTTAAAACGGTCTTCACTGAGTTGGGCGGCAAAGTAGAGCACATCCTCATCAGCGATCTACGTAATGATGTCTTCTACGCACAAATTAAAGTAAATGTCAATGGGCGCACGGTCGAGATTGACGCTCGCCCAAGTGACTCGCTCGCCCTTGCAGTACGCTTAAAGTGCCCCATTTTTGTGGCGGAGAAGGTCATCGAGCGGGCGGGGATCGAGCCAGAAAACGAAGTAACCGGAGAGCTTGACCTCGGCGAACGTTCTGGCAGTATGCCGGAAGTTGAGGACTCTGATCTTGGTGCTTTCGCAGATTTTCTTAACACACTTGACTTGGATGACCTCGACGATAATTAACTGATTGGCGGTATGTTCCGTTCTTGAGTAAAAATCCGAGTACATCATCAACCGTTCGCTGGTGTGCACGATAAACAGACAGTTCAGCGACGGGGCTTGCTCGCAGGCCCCGTCGCATTGTTCCCTATTGAAGGTGAGATGGCACAGCAGACAGCAAACTCCAGTGGCCTACGCGCAGATCAACTGGCCCCCCACAGTATTGAGGCCGAAGAGGCAGTACTCGGTGCTGTGCTTTTAGACCCAGATGCCCTGTTTGAGGTTTTGCCATTCCTTGCCATGGAGGATTTCTTCATCGTGCGTCATCAGTGGATTTGGGAGGCCATCCTCAACATCCACGAACGACGCGACCCAATCGACTATCTGGT
The DNA here is from genome assembly GCA_964439625.1 of uncultured Anaerolineae bacterium. GTDB lineage: Bacteria > Chloroflexota > Anaerolineae > Aggregatilineales > UBA3940 > CAYTPI01. The sequence goes on from CAYTPI010000015.1 coordinate 48,840, forward strand.
CGTCTCCAACGAGTTGGAGCAGCAAAAACGACTCGATGAAGTCGGTGGCACCGCATACATCCTCAACCTTGCCAATAAAACGCCAACATCCTTGAACGTAGCCGGCTATGGGCGCATCGTGGAGCGGATGGCAACCCGTCGCCGGCTGTTGGATGCCGCCGGCAAGATCGCACGTGTTGCCCACTCCGATGAAACGGATATTGATGAAGTCATTGAGCGCTCTGAGCAGGCCATCTTCGAAGTCACAGAGCGTCGTCTAACGCGCGAGCTGCGCCCAATCAAAGACGTGGTCGATGAATACTTCGACTATGTTAGTTTCATGTCCCGCCATCAAGAAGAGGTGATGGGGGTGCCAACGGGCTTTACGATGCTCGACCAAAAGTTAGGCGGTTTTCAAAAATCTGACTTAGTTATCATCGCCGCTCGCCCAGGTATGGGTAAGACCAGTCTACTGAACAGTGTACTGCTCAATGCCGCCCGGCAGGGGCAGCGCATCGCCTTCTTTAGCCTTGAAATGGCAAACGAGCAGCTTGTCCAACGTATCATCAGCATGGATGCCCACATTCCTTCGCATAAACTGCGCGAAGGTCGTCTAAAAGAACCTGACTGGGAGCGCTTCGTCGCCGCGACCCACAGCATCGGCAGTCTCCCCATTTTCTTCGATGACACACCCGCGCTCAGCACGCAAGAGCTGCGCAGTAAGTCACGCCGGCTGCACCTCGAATTTGGGCTAGACTTGATCATGATCGACTATTTGCAGTTAATGACGACGCCCTTTCGCTCAGAGAACCGTGTGCAGGAAATTTCGTTTATTTCGCGGGCCCTCAAAGAACTGGCGCGAGAGTTAAAAGTGCCAGTGGTGACAGCCGCACAGCTATCGCGAGCCGTCGAGCAGCGTGCTGACAAGCGTCCCCTGCTCTCTGACTTGCGTGAATCCGGTAGTATTGAGCAGGACGCCGATATTGTGATGTTCATCTACCGTGACGCCTACTACAACGAGGATTCACCCGAGGGAAATAAGGCCGAAATCCACATCAGCAAGCATCGTAACGGGCCAACAGGCATCGTGGACTTAATCTTCATCCCGGAACTGACGCAGTTCCAAAACGCAGCGACCACCGAGTACAACCTGGATGATATGTAATGCGCGGCTTTAGCGGCTTTGGCAAAGTTTCTACTATGACTAAAATCCCCGGTGAATTCTTCAGCGAGATTCTGCCGGATATTCAATCACTGGCAGAGATGAAAGTGACGCTGTACGCTTTCTGGTGGATGCAGAAACGGGAAAATGCAAGTTATCTCCAAGAGAAAGACTTCCTTGCTGACCCGATCTTGATGCAAGGACTTGGTGCGCGCCCGGATGCTCAGCATAAGGCGCTGCAAAAGGGGTTGGAACTAGCTGTAGCACGCGGTACGTTGATCAAGGTAGTGGCGCGCAAAGCAGACAGCGAAGTGGCTTATTATTATATTATCAATACAGCTCGTGGCAGAGCAGTCGCAGAAGCGATTGAAGCAGGCCAGTGGGTACCTGAGCGTGACGACCAGAGCGCGCTCGATCTACGTGTAGAACGGCCCAACGTTTTCACCCTTTACGAGCAGAACATTGGCCCCCTAACACCAATGGTTGCCGATAACCTGCGCGACCTGTCCGCAGACCATGGCGAAGCGCTCCTTGCCGAAGCAATCCGCATTGCCGTGCAGAATAATGTGCGGAAGATGGCTTACATCGAGAGCGTCATCAAGCGGCGACTCACTGAGGGAAAGCCCACAGAAAACCCACCTTCAGATGATAATTGGTTGGCAGGCAGCAAGTATGCGGATGAGATCGAAATCTAATGGATTACTCAGAAATCTACTCGGACAAGAACTATGGGGCAGGCCAACCCGACTGCCCGATCTGTGGCGGAACGGGTTATGTCTATCGCAACGTACCTGATGATCACCCGCAGTTTGGCAAACTGTTTGACTGTGCGTGCCGCACTGGCGAAGTTGAGGCTAAGCGCCAAGAATACTTGCGCAAGCTCGGCGGCTTGCATCACTTAGCAGAGAAAACGTTTGACTCATTCAATTTAGAAATAGCAGGCCTGCCAGAGCATCATGCGATCAGTTTGCGACGTGCCCACGAGACGGCAGCTCGCTTTGCTGAAGTTCCAGACGGTTGGTTGGTGCTGATGGGTGGCTACGGCTGCGGCAAGACACACCTTGCGGCTGCCATTGCTAACTATCAGATCGAGACGGGCAATCGTGTATTATTCGTCACTGCCCCAGACTTACTTGATCATATTCGGTCGGCCTTTTCCTACGACGTCGATGAGAGCAGTGACACCCGCTTCAATCAAATTCGTACCGTCCCAGTACTGATCCTCGATGACCTCGGCATCGAAAGCCCAACGCCTTGGGCTGTCGAGAAGCTCTACCAACTGTTGAACTATCGCTACAATGCCCAACTGCCGACCGTGATTACCACCAACCACGATTTACAGGATATCGAAGCGCGGATTCGCTCGCGGTTATCTCATCAGGGCTTTAGCCAAATCGTGTTGGTCAACGCACCAGATTATCGCCTGAGCGGTATGGGGGACAACGAGCTTGGCGGCCTCAGTATTTATCGCCACATGACATTTCAATCCTTCGTGCAGCGCAAAGACATCAGCGATAAGCAGCGTAACAATCTGGGAAACGCATATCATTTTGCGTTAGGGTTTGCAGAAAATCCATCAGGGTGGTTGGTGTTTATGGGGGGCTATGGATCAGGGAAGACCCACCTTGCCGCAGCTATTGCTAATGCTGTCGCTGATAAAGGCGCGGCAGTGATGTTTGTAACCATACCTGACCTACTCGATCATCTGCGTGCGACGTATGCACCCAACAGCTCAACCTCGTATGATAAGCGCTTCAATGAGGTCAAGAGTGCCAACATTCTAATCCTTGATGATCTTGGCACAGAGTCAGCAACCCCATGGGCCAGAGAGAAACTCTACCAGTTGTTCAACTATCGGTATAATGCCCAATTACCGACCGTGATCACCACGCCGCACCAGCTTGAAAATCTAGATGAGCGCCTGGTCATCCGTCTGCGTGACAAGCGCATCACCCGTCTCGTTGCGATTTTAGCGCCAGCGTTTACTGGATAATGGTTGCTATTAGCTGGATGCAATCACATACGCTAGGCTAATGAGTGTCAGCCCCAAGGGGACTTGAGAAATCTACGAGGCATCGGTCGTTGACGTTCTCAACCCGAACCGGCGTTAAATAAGTATTTCGACTCGATCGATCACCTCGCCGCCGAGGGCCACACCCGAAACGTCGATGCGGTCGTCGTATAGCTCAAACAACGCAAAGCTCGTGACTGCCTGAAAGAATTGACTTTCGGGCAGTTCGACCGTTTTGGCATACAGCGTCGAAGACCCCCCCCCACAGACAATGTAGGTCGTGCCGTTGACACCAAGCCGTTCGTAGTTGTGATCGTGCCCAGAGATCGACAGATGTACCCGCGGGTTGTCGTTGAACAACGGCCCCCATGTGCGACGTGGCACCCAACTATCGCTGTCTCCATGATCACCGCTGCTGTAGGCCGCCACATGGTAGATCGGAATGGTTGAACGCCAACGATCATCTGCCAGGCGCTCCGCCAGCCATGTTTCTTGCTCTTGTCGCCCCGGCTGCCCGAACAACACCTGACTATCCAAGAAGACAAACTGCACATCGCTGTAAGCGACTGCGTAGTATTGATTAAATCCCTCACGAGCGGAAGGCATAAAGTTCGGGTCAGTGATGGGCGGCGAGGCCGTCCAGTAGAAGGGCAGGCCGTCTGTGTGAACAGCATCGCCATCATAATCATGATTGCCATTGACGCTATACACGGGCATCGATTGATGCAGCGGTGCCAGCGCTTCATACCATTTAACCTTCCAAGCATCGCGTGGGGTCTCTTGCTGGTAGGCCCAATAGACGCAGTCACCAGCGTGCAGGCAAAAGTCAGGCTCAAGCGCCGCCATCTCCTGCGCCAATTGAATGGTACGTGCATCACCGAAGCCGCTGTCTGCAACAGCAACAAACCGGATTGGGCGGTCTGGCCCTTGCGTCCGAAAGGTGATACTGCCCCAAGGCTGACCATCTAACTGAGGCACACGGTAGTCGCCTGCCGCACCCAAGCCGACGGTTGCTCGGTAGCGAGTGTTAGGCTGCAAGCGATCGACCGTGACCACATGGCGCTTCTGAGCCGCGTCCAGCGGGAGCGATAACTGCGCCCCGCCATTGACTGGTTCAAGCAGCAATATTCCTGATGCAGGCACCGCTAGCTCAAAGAAGAGCGTGGCACTTGCCTCAGTGACATGGCGCGTTACCAACGGTAGATAGTAACCAACATCAGCAGGAGCTTCTTGGATGCGGATTGGCTCCATAGTTGGAGTAGGCTCAACCACTGCTGCCAGCGTCGGCGTTGAAGTTGGCATAACCGTTGGTGCCAATTCAGCCGGCATCTCGTTGATCGGCGGTGGCGTTACGATCATTTGAGATTCAACGATACGCGCACACCCCGCCAAAAACGCAGAGAGTGCCGTAATCAGGAAGGCACGCCGGCTCTTATTATTTGGTTGTTCCATGAGATAGCCATTCCAATTCATCCTAGCTTGGGTTCACGTAATTGTACTCGACCAGAATAAGGCTGCACCTCGGAAAAAGGTAAAAAGGGCCGCCATGGCGACCCCGCCAATTTTCAATTTGAGGTGTGACTTACTTGGCATAATCGACGGCGCGAGTCTCGCGGATAACCGTCACCTTGATCTGACCAGGGTACTGCATCGATTCTTCAACTTGCTTAGCGATGTCTTTACTCAATTGAATGGCTGAGAGATCATCGATCTCCTCAGGGCGAACGATAATGCGAACCTCACGCCCGGCTTGGAGCGCATACGACTGGCTGACACCATCAAATGAGTTGGCAATGTTTTCTAATGAGCGTACCCGCTTGAGGTAATTCTCAAGGCTTTCGCGGCGGGCACCGGGCCGCGCCCCACTGATTGCATCGGCAGCCTCAACCAGAATGGCTTCCACAGATTCTTGTGGGACTTCATGGTGATGTGATTCCACGCAGTTCACCACAATCTCTGGGATGTTGTAGCGTCTCAAGAACTCAGCACCAATACGGGCGTGGGTTCCTTCAGTATCATGATCCATCGCCTTGCCGATATCATGAAGCAGGCCGCCAGCCTTAGCAATCTCGATATTAGCGCCAAGTTCAGCCGCCAACACACTCGACAGTCGAGCCGTCTCAACAGCATGGGCAAGCTGTTCTTGTCCGTAGCTGGTGCGGAACTTCAAGCGGCCCAACATTTGAATAACATCCTTACGCAGACCTGCCACACCAGCATCGTAGGCAGCCCGTTCACCCTCTTCCTTGATGATCACCTCGACCTCTTTGGTCGCCTCATTGACCAGTTTCTCAATGCGGGCCGGGTGGATACGCCCATCTACGACCAACTGGGCCATCGCACGGCGGGCGATCTCACGGCGGATCGGGTCAAAGCTACTGATAGTCACAGCCTCAGGCGTATCATCGACGATAACGTCAACACCCGTGGCTTGCTCAAACGAGCGAATGTTACGTCCGTTGCGCCCGATAATGCGTCCTTTCATTTCATCATTGGGCAGCGATACAACCGAGACTGTAACATCGGAGACGTAGTCAGAGGCTACGCGCTGAATAGCCATCGCAATTAATTCACGTCCGCGCGCATCAGCTTCAGCGCTCATCTCGTCCTCAACCTCACGGATTTTGCGAGCCATGTCTTGGCGAGTGTCACCTTCGACCATATCGATTAAGTGTTGGCGAGCCTCATCTTGAGTCATAGCAGCGACTTCTTCCAGCTTCTCTAGACGCTGCGCCTTCATCTCTTCGATTTCATTACGCTGCTTGTCCAAGCGGCTCTGACGCTTGTTGAGCCGCTGTTCCTTCTCTTCGATGCGTTCTGCTTGCTTATCAAGTTGTTCCCGCCGGTTTTGCAGGCGGTCATCTTCCTTGTTTAAGTTCGTTCTGCGGCGGTCTAACTCTTCTTCTTCTTGCTGCTTGAAGCGCGCCGCTTCATTGCGAGCATCTAGCAGCAATTCCTGCGTTTCGGCTTCGGCTTTGCTAACAACACTCGCCGCTTCCTGCTGTGCCAACGCCTTGATTGATTTCCCTTGCTGAGCCTGGATTAACTGCCAAATGACAATGCCAACCCCGGCCCCAACAACCAGTAAGATCAGTATGCCAGGAATAGTTCCGAAAAATGCCACCTTGCCTGCTCCTTCATCAAATGAGTTTTCGTTTTTATAGGCTGATATTTATGTTCAGGACGAAATAACATCGTCTTCTTGTTGTTCGCGTTCTTCAAGCAGTTGTTCGACCACATCGCGGCTGGTGCCGTAGTCAAACCCTAAGCGCGTTAGATACGCAAGCATTTTTTTCTTGAATGTCGGCACATCGGCCTTACGGTAGCGACGAGCGCGCTTCGCAGCCGCCCGGTATGCAGCATCATCTGCGTCAATTTCTTCCACGGCGAGGTCAAGCGCCTCGTCCGGCACCCCTTTTCGACGCAGTTCATAGCGCAGAGCCCGTTCACCGCGCGGCTTAAAGCGGTCGCGGTTTTCTACCCAGTAGCGGGCAAAGGCGACATCATCCAGTAAGCCAACGCGCACGAGCCGAGAGATGACTTCTTCGACTGCTACCTCACTGATGTCTTTGTCGCGCAGATTCTGACGAACCTCTGCGATGCTACGCGGCCTGTATGAAAGAAAGTTCAAGGCTCGATCATGAGCGACCGCAACCTCATCAAGGGCTTTCAAGCGCACAACATCTTCCGCTGTGAGCTTTTGCCCTTTGCGCAGCTTCATCGCCTCGTTGATTGTCAGCCCGAAGGCAAATTCGCCATCGAGGTGAATATTGACGCGCTCTTTATTACGCTTCTGAACAACCATCAGTGTAATAGTACCGCCAGAGTGCTCATCCGCTGGGTTATCATTCTGGGGTTGTTCGCTTGGTTGATGTTGTCTAGTCATCTCGATACCCTTAACGCAAACAGCCGCGGCAAACCACGGCTGTTTGATGAAGACAGTTTTAACGAGTGAGGCTGACCTCACCATTTATGTCTACGTGCGTGTGATTTGCGTCATCACGCTCGTATGATTTACCAGTTTACTCAACAGGTCAATAGACCCTACCAGAAATAATTACTCTTCAGCTTCTTCAATGGAGCCACTAACCAACGGGGCTAGGCCGTATGCTTCACGAATAGCTTGGTCAAGAATGGCACACAATTCTGGATCATCCCGTAGGACATCCTTTGTGTTCTCACGTCCTTGCGCTAGCAAGTCATCGTCGTAACGGTAGAAAGCACCTCGCTTCTCGACGAACCCTAATTCGACGGCAATGTCTAACAGGTCACCAACATAGCTGATGCCCTCGCCATACATAATGTCGAATTCAGCATTCTGAAACGGTGATGCCAACTTGTTCTTCGTGATGCGCACACGCGTGCGATTACCGACAACCTCACCACCATTCTTGATCGCCTTAATACGGCGAATATCAATGCGAATCGACGCATAGAACTTGAGGGCACGACCACCGGTCGTCGTCTCAGGGCTGCCAAACATCACACCGATTTTTTCACGAAGTTGGTTGGTAAAAATCATCGCGGTGTTACTCTGCTTGATCGCCCCGGAGAGCTTGCGCAGCGCTTGGCTCATCAGGCGGGCCTGAAGGCCAACATGCGAGTCACCCATTTCACCTTCGATTTCCGCCCGTGGTACAAGGGCGGCAACCGAGTCTAGGACGATTACATCGACAGCCCCTGACCGAACAAGCGCCTCAGCAATTTCAAGGGCTTGCTCACCTGTATCTGGCTGGCTAATGTAGAGTTCATCAATATTTACGCCGATCTTTTCAGCGTAAATAGGGTCAAGTGCGTGCTCCATGTCAATGAAAGCACAGATGCCACCCATGCGTTGAGCATTGGAAATGATGTGCAGGCAAAGAGTCGTCTTACCAGAAGACTCCGGCCCATATATTTCTGTGACGCGGCCCCGAGGAATACCCCCGATGCCGAGCGCAATATCAATCGACAAACCACCCGTTGGGATATAATCGACGTTCAAGGTCTGGGATTCACCCAACTTCATGATTGCGCCGTCACCAAATCGTTTTGTTAAGTCTTTTAGCGTCTTTTCTAAAGAGGCCAGACGTCCATCATCAGCCATTAGATTCCAGTGCTCCTCGCTACTATAGGTGGACTCAGTTTTGTATGCTTAAAGTTAATTGTTGAGTCTGGTAAATAGTACGAGCTTTACTTAGTTTTGGATTGTAAGTTTACAGCAATCGCCATCTAAAAGCAATGTATGGTTTGCTCTAAGCAACATAAGCCGCCCCCTTGCGAAGCGACTTGTGTTGGCTACTTTTGCCACCAAACTAGTTTTACTTGTACTGTACCGAACGTTCGTTCTATTATATCATACGCATAAATCAACGCAAAGTCGCACCTTGCTCCTAGACTAATTGCATTCATACATGCGGAAAACATTCTAATGACTCTAGACACCCTACTTAATAAGCTTCGTTTCAATGATGACTTCTTAAAACATGTCGTCGCTTGGGAGCGCATGCCACGACGCCCCGCACGCCATGCTGATATGCCGCCAAAACTTGATGAACGCACCATGATGATGCTGCGCCGCCGAGGTGTGTCACCATTATACTCGCATCAAGTTGAGGCCATCGAAGCGGTGCTGGATGGTCACCATGTGGTGATCGCGACAGGTACCGCATCGGGTAAGTCGCTGGGGTATGCCGTCCCTCTCTTAGAAGCAGCCTTGCATAATCCGCATGCAACCTCGCTGTATTTGGCACCAACCAAAGCCCTCGCGCAAGATCAATCGGTGACATTAAATAATCTCGCCGCAGAACTAGAATCTCATTATCCGATTGAAGTCAATATCTATGATGGCGATACGCCAAAGAGTGCCCGGGCAGGTATCCGCAAGAAAGGCGGCATTGTTCTCTCGAACCCAGATATGCTGCACTTGGGGATTTTGCCATACCATACCCGCTGGGCCCGATTCTTTCAGAAGCTACAGTACGTCGTCCTTGATGAAATGCACATCTACCGCGGTGTATTCGGGAGCCACATGGCGAATGTCATTCGGCGGCTGCGGCGCATTTGTCAATTTTACGGCAGTGATCCGGTTTTCATCTGCGCTAGCGCGACGATCTCTAACCCACAAGAACTCGCTGCCTCACTGCTAGAAGACGCTGTCGTTCTCGTCGATCAAGATGGCTCGCCGCAAGGTGAGCGCCACGTGATCCTCTACAACCCGCCATTAGTTGACGCAGCCAGCGGGATGCGACGCAGCTATCTCTTAGAAAGTCGCCAGCTCGCCAGCCGCTTACTTGAAGAAGATGTCCAGACGATATTATTCGCCGCAACCCGCTTGAACACCGAACTACTGCTCGGCTACCTGCGCGACGGTTACCAAAAAATAGGCGGTAACCCGGCAGCAGTGCGCGGCTACCGGGGCGGTTACCTGCCGCTGGAGCGGCGTGCCATCGAGGAAGCGCTTCGCAATGGTGAGGTTCGGGGGGTGGTTGCCACCAATGCACTCGAACTAGGCGTCGATATCGGATCATTGGGAGCGGCGGTATTGGCTGGCTACCCAGGTACAATTGCCAGCGTTTGGCAGCAGATTGGGCGGGCAGGTCGCCGGACTGGGACATCTCTCGGCATCTTAGTGACCTCAGCCGCTCCCCTCGATCAATATATTGCGACGCACCCAGCTTACATCTTCGAGAAATCACCAGAGCAAGCCCTACTGAACCCCAACAACCCAATCATTCTGTTGAACCATCTCCGCTGCGCGGCTTACGAACTGCCCTTTCTGTCAGGAGAACCGTTCGGTTTACTCGATGATGCCGAGGAACTGCTGCAAGAACTCACCGAACAGGGTGACCTCAACTTTGGCAATGGCACCTATCGCTGGATCAGTGACGCGTACCCAGCGGGTGAATTTTCACTGAGATCAGGCACTAGCGATACGGTGCTCGTACAGTGGGTTAGTGAGGGAGAGCCAACCGTAATCGGCGAGGTAGACCGTACAACCGCCCCGGTAATGGTCTATGAAGGGGCGGTCTACACGCACGAGGGACGGCAGTTCATCATCAATAAGCTAGATTGGCAAGCAGGCGTTGCTACCGCCACCGAAACCAACGTCGAATATTATACGCAGGCCAACGCTGGCACTGACGTTACCCTTCAGGAGGTGTACGAAAGCGAAGTTTTCGGTGATCAGGTCAAGGCCCACGGACGAGTCTTAGTCTCGACGCGGGCGGTAAGCTACCGACAAGTACGGCATTACACCCACGAGACACTTGGCTACGGGGATATCGACCTACCTACCCAAGCATATGAGACGACCGCTTTTTGGCTCTCACTGACGCCAGACTTGGCCCTCGAACTGGAAGCCAGTGGCGTCTTAACGCCTCCGAATAACTATGGCCCAAACTGGCATGAGCAGCGCAACAAAACCCGTAAGCGTGACCAGTATCGCTGCACACACTGCGGTAAACCAGAAGCACCAGACCATCAACATGATGTGCATCATCTGACGCCCTTCCGTGAATTTGGGTACGTTCCAGATTTCAACCAGAACTACAAAGAAGCCAACCGCCTCGATAATCTCGTAACCGTCTGCAAGGCTTGCCACCGTGCCATTGAAACAGCACAGCGTCGTCAAGACGGGTTAACAGGATTGGCTAGCATGTTGAAGAATCTAGCGGCTGTCCATCTCATGTGCTCCTCGGGTGACCTTGGTGTGCTAGCAGAGCAGCGTTCGGCTTACAGCAAATCACCTGCGATCACAATCTATGATCGGGCGGCAGGTGGGCTAGGGATGTCCGTGCGGCTGTATGATCTGCTGGAGCGGCTGCTCAATGATGCGCGTGACGTTCTATGGAGTTGCCCATGTGATACTGGCTGCCCGGCTTGCGTTGGCCCTGTCGGTGACGTTGATCAGGGTACCAAGGTCAATGCAGGGCTGCTGCTTGATGCGCTGTTAGGTGGTGCCGCTGCATCAACGCAGCAAGATAATGATATTCCGTTTTAGATTTACAGTCTTTGAGTCTGTTTGCATTCGGAAGCAAGTCTCAGCCACCGAGCCATTGCGAGACAAGATCAAAGGCCAAGCGCCCCGTCTGTGATGAGCGCAAGGTGACGCCAAACAGAAAGGCACTGGCAAACAGCCAAATGAGCGGGCGCTGCGTTTCTCCTTGTGTGTAAGCATAGACGGCAGGCCATGTGATCACCGCGGTAGCACCATACAAAAAATGTACGCCACGGGCAGGCGCACCACCAAATATCCATGCACCTATTCCCAAAAGCATATGCACAATAATCAAAATTTCGCCGACGGCAATCGCCCCCCAGTAGTTACCATCCAGGGGACGGCGCGTGATGATCAAGTAGAGCGAATACAACGTCACCAACCCTGTGAAGATCGTCACAGCGGTCGCTGCTTGGTTATGCAGTTGTCCGAGGAAAGCCATGCAGGCCCTTTCCAACATTGCTAAGGATATATACCAGATAGTGCTGTAGATTATAAATACTATATGCCGCAGTTTCGATTGTTGGCATAGAATGACTTCTGTAATGTATTGACTATTGAAATTTTTGTTACACTTATCGAGTAAACACCGAATGAGGAGATTTTATGAAACGTACTTATTGGATCATTCCCGTTGTCGTCCTTACAACAGCCCTAATGACGGTTGCATCGGCATTCGCGCAGACGGGTTTCGTCAATGTTGCGGGTGTCAACTGCGACATTATTCAAGATGAAGACGACGATGATGCCTTCCCAAAAGTTGTCTTTAGCGCCAGCGCCTCCGATGGTCTCTATGACCTCGAAATGCAGATCACCAGCCTCAGCAGTGGCGACAGTACCAGCGTCACCTTCCGTTATGATGGTGACAGCGACTCTGTCAATGACGACTGGGATACCGGTCTAGAAGATGCAAACGCTACGGATCGCTTCCGCGTGAAGGCCGAGTTGTTCGATGATGACGGCACCCGCATCTCAGACTTTGAAGGCGACTTCGCTTGTGGCGATACGCCTATTGGCGGTGGGTACAGTCCATCTGTGACGATACTCGACCTAAGCACATCACAATTTGCTGATAACGAGGGTAACCTTGCCTGTGGCGTCTTTGACGTTGAAGGCTGGGGGTTCAAGATCATTGCACGCGACGTCGTTCCAGCCTGTGCGCCCTTCAGCACTTTCGAAATTAAGTGCCAAGCAGGTGACGAGGGTTTGATCACTGGGCGCGACATCTACGATGTGACATCAGATGCGTTCAATATTGAATTTGAAAGTAAAACGCACGGTGTTTGTGGCGTCTTCGCCTCAGGCCCGCTGCAACCTGCCCCCGCTGGCCCTGCGATTACACCAGCGACACCCGTTGAGACAGCACCCATTCAATCCGTTGGTGAAGCCATCTGGGGTCGTCGCTAGATTATATCCGCCACATAACATTGATGAAGCACCCTCATAATCGGGGGTGTTTTCATTTTTTCAACCATTAGGGGGCTTTGGCGATGTGCTATACTGTACTTTGTGAATTCCGTTGGCCATGAATGCCAAGAATACCCGTGAAGACCGTTCTGCTTATCATTGCGATTGCCAGCCTTGTTACAGCAGTCTACCTATTGGTGCTGGGAGTGGTTAACTTCCGCGAATCACGTAGTGCGCCCTATCACACCATCCGGCGTAATGCGATTCGTCAGGCGATGCGCCAATTTGGCCTGATGATCCTGATGCTGGGCGTTACGGGTGGGGTATTCATGCTTCGACGGAATGTGCCTCAACAATTAGGCTTGGCATTTTTACCTATTACAGAGCCGCGGCCAACGGCAACAAGCACACCCATCCCCGATCTCCCCCCGACGATCACGCCGCAGCCCGCAGCGGCCTCTACAATGGCAGTCACTGCAACAGTGGCGCCCACCATGACGCTCAGCAGTACACTGGATGCTGAACCGACGCCTGCCGTCGATATCTATGAAGTCTCAACGGGCATTACCAACAACCTGCTGCCTGCCGGTGCGGGCACGCAGTTCGATGCAGGTTTGACACGCATCTATTATTGGGTGGAGTACGATAATATGGCTGACGGTGACTCATGGCGGCAGGTATTGTTGATCAATGGGGACACAATCCTTGATGATCAACTGGCTTGGGATCAAGGTGAAGAAGGCACTGCTTACTACTTTTTCGATGCACCAGAGGGCTGGCCCGCAGGCAACTACGAGATTCGCTTCTTTACGGGCGATCGCTTGAATGACGCCATTCGTTTTACGCTGCAATAACGGTTTGTCACACGGCAGTGGAATTGAAAAGGACAGCTTATTGTAAGCTGCCCTTTTGTTTGTTTATGGATACTTAGCCCAGTAGGAGCTTCAGTGCGGGCACTTTTTCCACAATCTCTGTGGATTCTAAGTATTTATCGAGGCCTAAGATACGCCCCGCGCCGAATGCCCCCAGACCGAACAGGATGAGCGCGTAGACGATGTGGTCGTCGATGAACCAGCCGTGCTCCAGCGGCAGGCCTGCAAACAGGCCACCCGTCAGGGCCGCAGCCCAGTAGAAGATCATCATCACAGCGCCCCAAAAGGCGGCGAAACGAACACCTACGCCCAGCAGCAGCGCTAGGCCGACTAAGGTCAAGCCCCAAGCGTTGAGTAAGTCGATGGTGGGGTTACCAGCCAGCGTCAGCCAGAACGCCGTGAAGGGATTGCCCTCTGGCGTATGGGTCAAGAACCCGGCGGCTGTCCAGTTCGGGTCTAGTATCTTGACAATGCCCGCTTGGAAGAACGCCCAGCCCATCACAATCCTCAACAAGAAGATTGTACGGACGATCCAACGCTCTGAATATTCAAATGTGATTTCTTTACCAAACAGCGTCCCACGTGCGATTGGCCCAACAGTTGCTTCCATTGGATTTGCAGTCATTACAGACCTCCTTGAGGATTAAATCTTTAGCTTACGTTTTCATTATAGGCTTATTATACCTGTGGATAAATGTGGCTCGAAGTGCCAGATCTCACAGATTTGGGTTAGGAATGTCATAAATATATGTTGTAGTTTGTAAGATCGGTGCATCCAAAAAGAGTTGCTCGCAACGGAGCAACTCCTCTCCTACCCACAAGCTCAGCTTAGCTGCACTGACACCCCCGCTTGCAGTTTTATTGCCTCAAGAACGCCATGATATCATTAGTGATAACTGTCATTGGCGGCGCATCCCTTTGTTGTAGCGATAGGCGAGCAATGTCAGGCCGTTTAGAGATACGAGTACAGTACCACCCTCATGCCCGATCACAGCCAGCGGAAGTGGTAGATCAAACAAGAAGATCGCGGCGATCATCAAAGCGATCATCAAGAGGGCAAAGCCGAGGTTGACAATCAATGTTTGGCGCGTGCGCTTGCTGAGGCCAATCACATAAGGGATGTTGCTCAAATCATCCGACATGAGCACAATATCAGCGGTCTCTAAGGCGACGTCTGTGCCTGCCGCCCCCATCGCAATGCCGACATCGGCAGTTGCCAGCGCGGGCGCGTCATTGACGCCATCCCCAACCATTGCAAGTGTGCCATACTGCGCTTTGAGCTGCTGGACTATCCGTACCTTATCTTCTGGTAGCAGTTCTGAGTACACCTGATCAACGCCAGCTTGTGCCCCAATCTGCTGGGCGACGGTATCGTTATCGCCTGTTAGCATCACAATCTGGGCCACGCCCTCTGCTCGAATGCTGTCTAGAATGGAAGCGACATTCTCGCGAAGCGTATCTGCCAAGGCGATGATGCCCAGCACCTGAACGCCGTCGTCGGTTTGTTCAGCAACAATGATCGGTGTTTTCGCCTCGTGTTCCAAGGTTATCGCCGTCTTTTGCAGCGACCCAAGTGCCCCACCAAGGGCCTCAATGTAACGCGCATTGCCAACATAGATGGTTGTACCATCAACAAGCGCACTGACGCCCTTACCTGTTTCCGCTTGTAGATTATCTGCCTCAGAGAAAGATAAGCCTCTGCTCTCTGCCAACCGGACAATCGCACGTGCCAACGGATGCTCTGAGCGCGATTCAACGGCCGCTGCTTTTGTCAACAGAGTATGCTCGGTAATACCCGCCGCAGGGATAATATCCGTTGCTTGAATCTTTCCAGTCGTCAGCGTGCCGGTCTTATCCATCGCTATCACTTGGATGTTTGCCGCTTGCTCTAGGTAAACACCGCCTTTGAACAACAACCCTCGACGAGCCCCATTGCCAATTGCCGATAGGATTGCAGCCGGGGTACTGATAATCAATGCACAGGGGGATGCAGCGACCAGCACCGTCATGCCGCGGTAAAAGACCGTATCAAACGCCTCGTTAAAACCGTAGATCGGGATTAGGATGACGGCAATTGTCAACAGGATGACGAAAACTGCGTAGTACTGCTCAAACGTATCAAGAAAGCGTTCTGTGTCAGCTTTCTTATCATTAGCTTCTTCAACTAGTTTAATAATCCGAGCAATGGTTGAGTCCTCGACCTTACGTGTAACTTGTACTTCTAGACCGCCGCTCTGGTTGATCGTGCCTGCCAGTACGTCATCACCAGCCGCTTTGTGAACTGGCACAGACTCGCCCGTAATTGCCGCTTGATCTAGGTTGCTGCTGCCTTCGACGATCACACCGTCAACTGGAATGCGCTCACCTGGACGGACGATAACAATATCATCCTCAACCAAAGACTCAACCGGAACTGTCACTACCTGCCCATTACGCTTCATTAGCGCTTCCGAGGGGCGCAGCTTGGTCAAAGCGCGGATCGCCTTCTTGGTGCGGTCAAGGGCATACGTCTGCAAAATGTTCGACAATAAAAATAGAAACAACAGCAGCGCACCTTCAAAGGGCGCACCGACAAGCCATGCACCGATAGCAGCCAACACCATCAGTAAGTCGACATCAATTGAAAGGCTTCGCAGTGCCGCCCAGCCTGCTTTCACGCCAAAGTAGCCGCCAAATAGGTAAGCAACGCCGTATAGTACTGTGGTCAAAGTTGCTGCTTCAGTTTGCCGTTCTAGGACCCACGCGGCGCTCATCGCAATGAGCGTAATAACGGTAAAAATAACTGCCAACCGATCTTCATCAAGAAGCCAGCGATGTCCCGAACCAGCCTCGGTCTGATCACCGCGGGTAAATAATTTTCTTGTGTGGCTGGCACTGTTCGCCATATGGAAAACCTCTGAAAAGTTTGTGTTTCTAACTACCTTTAATTATAGGTATAAATGTAGTTTAAATCTATTGATCACCCAATGTGCATACTAAATCGGTATTAGAATGAAACACATAAGTGCTTGCCTATGTCGGCAATTAAAATTAGGATGCAGTCAGTCAGAAATGAATGGATTATTTATGCTCAAACTATTAATCGTCGAAGATGATCAGCGGCTGCAAACTGCCCTCAAAAGTGGCTTCGAAGCCATCGGTGAGGTCGAGGTTATTAATGCCATTACAAGTGGTGAAGAGGCCATTGAATTCTGCTTTGCTCACAGCGACAGGATTGATGTCATTTTGATGGATGTGGCGTTGGCTGGGAAATGAACGGAATCGAGGCGGCAGTCGCTTTACGGCGGGAATTTCCACGGCAACCCGTGGTGTTCTACTCTATTCAAGATGATGATGCCTATTATCGCTCTTTTCTGAATGCGGGTATTCTGTCACATTATGCTTACGTACAGAAGTCAAATTACTTGCTGCCTAAAATGATCGTGCCGTTATTGCGAGATGCGGTCAATGGGCGCAGTTTTGTGGACCCCGACGCGGAAAAACGGGTTCAAGAAGTGCGCCAGCGTGACAAATATGCCCCGATGGATTTACTCGAACCGAACGAGCAAACCGTCGCCCACATGGTTGCCCTCGGCATGACCAACCAACAGCTTGCAGAGCGCATGGGATTCCGTGACAAACGTACAATCAGCCGGACAAACGGGCAAATCTATGCAGCTTGGGGGTTGACGGGCACCGCCAGTTCCCAGCAGGGGCACCTGCGTCACCCTTGAAGTGCCGCTTTAATCTACAAAAAATAAGGCTGGATCACATAGAACCAGACGGCGACACCCGCGCCAATCTTCAACGCTAGAATTAGCAGAACTATCCCGATGCCGCGCCAGATGCGCTTGCGAGTGCCATTGGTTGCCATTGAAGTCAGATTGGGACTTTCACCTGTGAAACGATCCGTTAAAATCAGAGAACAATCAGAGCAAGGAACCCATGTGGATAGTCAAACACAAACGATAACAGTGCTCATCATTGCCAATGATGATGATAGCACAATCCAAAATATCAACAATGACGTATCTCTTCATCTCGCAGCGCGTACAGCGTCAGCACGCGAAGGCACCTCACTAGCGACTATCCACCAGCCGGACATCGTCGTGATGGACTACGATCTACCCAGTATTGATGGGCTGACGACGGCTCGCACGATCCTTCAGGAAAACCCCGGCTCAATGATCATCGTAATTTCCAGCAGTGAGGACCCGGCTCAAATTCGGACAGCGATGCGGGCAGGCGCACGCGACTATCTCATCCGCCCGCTCAAGCCGGATGAACTCACCGATACGATCCACTGGTTGATCAGCGAGCGGCGTGACTTCGCCCGAATGCAGCGCTTTGTCAAAAAACTGCGGAAAGCCTACGAGACCCTTTTCTTCGACGACCAGCCTGTGCCAGAGAAGGTCGTTCGGATGCTCGAGGCTAAGGTCGAGGAGAACCCCAATGATCTACTGACCAAAGAAACGTTGGCAGTGGCCTATGCTCGCAACCGTCAATGGTTAAAGCTGGCCCCACTAGCTGTCGAACTCGCTGAGTACGCTTACGACGGCGATATTTAGCGGATATTACCCTAGCCCCATGATCAGCAAGGGCCCTACGTATGAACGTAGAGCCTCTCATTTTTCGCTATTTGCTTAGTCAAGCCAGTAATTACTGAGCGTCTGCCTTAACTTCTTCCCACATTTCGAGCAGTTGCTCGCGCTTATCGGCATCGATGAAAGTCATGAAGGCCAAGCTGCTGGTATCTGGTGGGTCACCAAAAACGCGCTTATTAAATGAGTCTTCTGGGAGCTGCTCGAAGGTAGCGGTATTCGCCGGGATCGGCGCACCGACTTCTTCATCCCAGCGCAGGTAGAACTCTGGGCTGTTCATGAACTCGATCCACTCATCAGCCAGTTCTTCATTCGGTGCATCTGTCGGGATCGTCCATGTATCGACCCAACCAATGGCACCCTCTTCTGGGATAACGAACGCAATGGGGAGGTCAAAGGTCGTCTGCGCGCGCGAGGCTGATCCGCTCCAGTAGGTGCCAACAGTGATTTCACCGCTGCTAAACAAGCGGTTAAACTCATCTTCCGATGCCCAGTACACATTGACGTTCGGGGCCAGTTCCTCAAGGCGGGCCTGAACAGCAGCGACGTCATTGGGGTTGGCGGGGTTATCAAGGCCTTCAGCCAATGCGGCAAAGATGACAGCATCCTCGTAATAGTCACCAATACCTACCTGACCAGCATATTCTTCATTCCATAGTTCATCTAAGGACGTAATGCCGTCCGGGTACACTTCAGTGTTATAGACCAGTGATGTTGCACCCCATGCCCATGGCACCGCGTAGGTTTCACCATCTATATTGATCTCCTCAAGAGTTTGGAAATCTGTTGTGAGGCTCTCCCACCCTTCGATCTCTTCAACATCCAACGGTTGGATGAGGCCATCTTCCACAGCTGGTGGCACATAAGCGATGTTCATTTGAACAACATCATAGGTGCCGGGGCTGGTGCGGAGCTTGGTTAACATCTCATCGAGCGAGTTGAAGTAATCGTGAACGACCGTCACGCTATGTTCTTCCTCAAACTGCTCGATGGCCCACGCCTCGTCGGAGCCATAGCCCTGCCAGTTCAGCACGTTTAATTTATCAACCTGTGCGCTGTCGGATTCACCGCCGCAAGCGGTCACGATCAGAGCCAGCATCACGACGCTTATAACGCTTAGTATGTGACGTTTCATTTCAGAATCTCCTCCTGAATTAATTGATTACGTAGTGGGGATTTGTTGCGAAGAAGTTATATTTTGATTGTATACCTCACTACTTAAACCTAGCAAGCGAACATCCGCAACAAGAATAAAAAACGCTGCATACTCGCGCCGCAGCGTTGATCGTCTTCTCAGTTAGCGCAGCATAGGCTACTGATTATGCTCGGGTGGCTGTGGCACACCGACAAACGTACCCTTAGGCTTAACCGTTTCGGTTTGCTCTTCATGCTCCTCATTCTGGATTAACCGAACAATACCACGCAGTAGATTTTCCTTCTTTTCTGAGGTATGTGCTCCCTTATTTATTTGCTTAATCATAGTTGCTGCTCTTTCAACAAACGAACTTTCCGATAAAAGGCAAGCGGCACCATCTGTGCAACTTACCGCTAAATAGTATGTCGTACATTTGGGTAAAAAGGTCGTCCTATTAGGTGTTCTAATGTCAATTTAACACTCGCTTAACATTAAGTTGGCAGCAGTTTGGCAGAGTTCCGAGCGCTAAGCTGTATGAAACACACTAGATTCATGCGGTGCACTCAGGTATTTCTACCCACCACGATTGTCATCAACAGCGGCCTCTGTTTAAACTTAACGCATCGCGTGGGCCTTTGATATACTCAACCTCTGACATGACAGCGAGTAATCAAAGGCTTATATGAAACTGAAGCACTGGCTGGCGTTTGTGACGCTGGTCGTATTATGGGGATCGTCGTTTCTATGGATTCGCATCGCCCTTGACGAGATCAGCCCTGTGACTCTGGTTGCTTTCCGGCTGCTGTTTGGTGCCATTGGGTTGATAGTCGCCTATGTAGTGTTGCGCCCGCCCTTACCACAGAGGCGCAATATCTACTTGATCATCGCGCTGCTGGGCTTAATCAATAATGCCATTCCATTTTTACTGATTTCATGGGGGCAGCAGTTCATTGACTCAGGTGTCGCGTCCGTCCTCCATGCTTCCGTCCCGTTGTTCACCCTAGTGATCGCCCACTTCTTCCTTGCCGATGAACGCATCAACTTACAGCGCTCTGTGGGTGTAGTGATCGGCTTTGTGGGCATTCTGGTGTTGTTCAGTAAGGGGTTGGGGCCAAATGCTGCGAGTAACAGTGTGGCAGGCCAACTAGCGGTTGTGGTTGCCTCTGCATTTTACGCCGGTAGTACGGTGCTTATCCGAGGGTCACTCCGCAACGTCTCGCCAATTGTGCAAGCAGGCATCATGGTGATTATCGCCGACTTGCTCGTCTGGCCTCTGGTGCCTACCCTCGCCAGCCCAGTAGTGTGGCCCGGCTTGCCGATTACATGGATTGCGTTGGTATTTTTAGGTTTGTTGGGGTCTTGTATTGCGTACCTGTTGTTCTTCTACTTGATCGCAGAAACAGGCGCGACGAAAACCCAAATGGTCACCTATGCAATTCCGGTGATGGCGGTTATCCTTGGTATTGTCGTGCGTGGTGAGGCCCTCACTTGGCAGTTAGCCGCTGGAGGGCTGCTCATCTTGGTCGGCATTGCGATTGTCAATAACAAAAGCTGGAAACGTGCGCCACTGCCTGCCAGCAGCGGCGTCAGTGCCAAATAAGGTCAGATACCATCATGGACACACAAGAATTCGTCGAGAAGCTGCCGAAAGTAGAATTACACGTTCACCTTGAAGGGGCCATCCAACCAGAGACTGTCCTGGCGTTGGCGAAGCGTCATAAAATCGAACTGCCTGCTACCGACATCGAGGGGCTACGAGAATGGTACAAGTTCACCAACTTCGAGCATTTCATCGATGTCTATCTGAAAGTGTCCGAGTGCATCCGGACCCCTGACGATATCGAGTTGATCGCCCGCGAATTTCTCAAGGGCCAAGCCGCTCAAAATATCATTTATAGCGAAGTGACCTACACGCCCTACACCCACTATCTACAGAAGGGGTTATCGTTCAGCGAGCAGCTTGCTGCCATCAACCGTGCTCGTAAATGGGCGGAGCAAGAGCTTGACGTGACGATGAACATGATCATTGATATGAACCGCATGCTGGACGCAGAACATGGGGAATTGGTTGCTGAATGGGCCATTGGTGCTCATCATGATGGGGTTATTGCGCTAGGGCTGGGGGGGTATGAAGTCGGACACCCGCCAGAAAAGTTCACGACCGCTTTCAAGATGGCTTGGCACGCAGGCCTCCCCGCTGTCATTCATGCCGGGGAGACGGCTGGCCCTGAAAGTATCCGTGGGGCACTTGACTCATTGCATGCTATGCGGATTGGGCATGGTGTCCGCGCCATTGAGGATGAAAACCTGCTCAACCGGTTGGTCGTTGAGCAAATTCCCTTAGAGGTCAACCCGACAAGTAATGTGAGCTTGGGCATTTATCCCGACTACGAGCAGTATCCGCTGCGTGCACTACACCGGCGCGGCGTGTACGTGACTATCAACTCAGACGATCCGCCCATGTTTGGCACCACCCTCACCAATGAATACAAACTCGCCATGGACTTCTTTGAGTTTACCCGTGAAGAAATGCGCGAGTTTGTCCGCAAGGCCGCCAGAGCGACGCTGCTATTACCACCAGAGAAGCGTCAGTTGCAGTATCGCATTGAGGATGCCCTTAGCGAACTTTACCCTGAAGCGAAGAAATCGTGGTGGCGTCGGAAGAAAAAGCACTAGCGCTACTCACCTGTATCATCAACGGGAGCTAATGACGCGTCAAGCGGATCAAAAGTGCGGGCTTGCGTCAAGGTGGTGAAGCGGTTCGGTACGCCACCGAGAGCAAACAGGGTATGGTTGAACGGGATGGTTTCCCCCGGTAGCAACCGAACCTCATCGAGCGCTACGATTTCTTGGCCCACAATCTGATCCTGATCGTTGTAGGCCGCCACGAGCACCTCAATCTCTGTCACAGGGGAGAGGGTTGGGTTGGTGAGGTCACCACGAATAATCAGGCGGTCAAACGATGCGCTGGCAGTGGCATCAAGCACAAGGTCGTTGATGTAGTTGTCCGGAAGCACCGCGGGCCGTCCACGAATTTCCGTCACGCAAACTTGTAACCCGCTGGCACGCCCAACGCCATCCGTCACAATGCGGAATGGTACCGCACCACCGCTGGGTACCATCTCGTAGCCCAACGGCTGCTCCACCTCGACTAATACCGCGTTCGATGCGTTACAAAACGCCACCTGAAGCACGACATCATCCACATCCGTACCAGATGTGTTGTAGACTTCGCCTGTATAATAGGTCTGTCCATCTGCCTGCCAGACGAGCGTATTGACGAGAAAGAGGTCATCCGGGTTGGCAGCGGCAACCGGGCTGCCCCAAACAATGGCAGTATCAATGGTGAGGCTGCTGCGGGCCGTCTCTAATGCCGTGAGGAGGGCGACAGAGTCACGTTCTGCTAAGAAGGTGCGCAGCGTCAAAAGGTAGGTGCCGCGTCGCTCAAATAGAACCGTTTCCCGCCCGCGTGCGCCTAGTGCATCAGCATAGATGTACTCGACTTCAAGCTGTTCCTCCGCAAACGCTGATCGACTAACCTGCTCGTAGGCGTCGTTATTTTCGTAATTCGCTTGCAGAGTCCGTTCCATTGCCGCTAAGAGATCAGCTTCAGAGGTAGCAGCTTCATTCGTCACGGTGAGGATAATGCGACTACCAAACCCAGCTGGCGGGATAAACTCAACGTCAATTACACGAGGCGTCGAGTTGTCGATGATGCGCCATTCTTTCGGCAACAACAACGAGACCACACCTGACCGGTGCTGGTAACTGGTATAGTCAAAGGTAGGCGGCGTTGGCTGGGGCGTGGGAGTCTGTGGCGTTGGCTCTTCCATGGCAAACTCCGAAGGCGGTATCGGCGTGGGGTCACCCCCACAGCCAACCAAAAGCAAAACAACCAGCACAACAGCAAACCACCGCAGCATAAGAATTCTTTCTAGGGAAAAGGTAGGTTAGTCAACAAAGGCGACGGTGAACAAACGCGGTGCCTCAGCCTTATATGGCTCGAAGTCGTAGTCACCGTACTGCTCAATGCGCCCATAGCCCGTCATTTGTAGCAGAAGCTGCATCTCTGGTGCAAACACGTAACGCATCTGCATTGGAATTTCGGTTTGGGTTTCTGCCCCGTACTGACGATATGCCCAGCGCACCGATAGTATCTGTGCAACAGCATCAACCATAATATGAGAATGTTGTACCACCTGCTGGCCTGCATGCTGGAACGTGCGTTCAAGTCGTTCATCTTCATCTTGCTGAACCAACAACAACGGATTTGCCATGTCGATCACCAAGCCGCCCCCCGGCAGCAGTAACTTACGGATTGCACGCAACGCCGACAACTGGGCAGATTGTGTCAACATGTGAGAGAAACCATTGTAGGAGAAAATCGCCAGCATAAAGCGCTGACCCGTGTGCCAAGTACGAACGTCAGCATGCACCCATTCGATGTCCGTAGAGCGACTGCGTGCAATGTCAAGCATCTCTTCGGAGATATCAATCCCGACGACAGCATGCCCAGCCTGTACAAGCGGTAAAGCCACCCGGCCTGTACCACAACCGATATCTAAAATACGACCTGCAAACCGGTCGGCAAGCAGGTCGTAAGCGGGCAAATCTTCAGTTAGGTTCGCGTGTTCAGCGTCATAGTACTCTGCGAGCGCAGCATAACTAGCTTCAACAGCGTCATTACTCACCTTCAAGTAAAGGTTGCGCTTCCTGAACCACCTCGTTTGACAGCTCTATCCAGAGCTGCCCAAACGCTTCCCGGTCAACGGCAAGAGCATCACCGTGGCTGTGCTCAAGGTAAGCGCGCATCACCTGTTTGATGCCCTGCACAGCGGTTGGTGACGCCTGACAAATCGCCTCGGCAAGCTGCTTACTTTTCGTCAGCGCATTGCCCGGACGGCAGTTCCGGTCGATGAAGCCCAGCGCCAGCCCTTCGATTGCGCTGAAGGTGCGCGCTGTCAGCAGCAAATCCATGGCACGAGCATAGCCAACTAGGCTAAAGAGACGGCGAGCACCCCCCCAGCCGGGGGTAAGCCCATCATCGATTTGATTGAAACGAAAGGTGGCATCGTCCGCAGCAACGCGTAGATCGCAAGCCAAGGCAATTTCGCAGCCACCGCCTTTGGTAATGCCCTCAATTGCTGCTATCACAGGAATTGGCATCTCAGACAGGCTGCGAAGCGCGTTCACCATCGTGTCGTACACGCGGTAGCCTTCTTCTGCGGTTGGGTTCACCTGTCGCAGACTATTTGTGTCAATCCCAGAGATAAAGTAACTTGGGCTGCTCGATGTGACGATCAACGCCTGCAGACCATTGATCTCTTGTGCTTGGCGCGTAATGGCAGCAAACTGCTCCATCGCTTCCAAATCAAGCATATTCTTGGTGTCAATACAATTAAACGTGATGACTCCTAGGTAGCCATTCTCAACAGTTAGATCAATACTGTTCATAATTCCCCTTAGTTGATGTGCCCCACCGTAACATTTTCAGACCACTCATCTACCAGTCTAGCATATCGTCAGAGATCGAACCTTTCGATGTTATGACGCAATCAAAACATACTCTGGTATCCATTTTGCACACACACATTATATAGGGTCACGTTGATTACACCATTGGAACGACTGCCAGTGAGAGTATCTGTGCGTCAGCTGACAAATGTGCGAGATAGGTAACCCCAAAGCAAAAGGAGCCGGTACAATTTATACCAAGCTCCTTACAGTTTCATGCTTGAGTGTTATTCAGCTAGCCTGATATATTCGTAGTTGAAGTCGAGCGTTGGGCCAATGATTATCTCTTCGATGTTGGCCCCGAAGACAGCAAACTCTATCTCAAACGTCAATGGAATTGTGCCCACGTTTTCCGCATGGCTTACCTGTACGGCTTCATATAAGCTGGCGCGTTCGGCTTGGTCTGTCGGGACGACAGCTGTTTCCAATAGATCACCAACTGATTGGACAAATGGTTCGATGTAGCTTCTCGCATCAGGGTAGGTGTAGAACCAGCCGAGGTAAGCAATCTCATACGTGCCGTCTAGTGCCGCAGCAAAATATTCTTCGGCTGGGGCAGAGCTCACACTGACGTCTACTAATGGCGTTGCTTCAAACTGCTGCTCAAGCAAACTGACAGTCTGAGCCGTGCGCGCATCGTAGGCCCCCTCTGGGTACCAGAGGGTAAAGGTCAATGGTTCTTCCACGGTGAAGTCGAGGTCCGTCAACAACGCTTCAGCGGCTGCCACGTCTGGCGCAGCACCGTAGATGTCCAAGAAGGGTTTAACGGCGCTCGCAAAGCCTGGTGGCACAAGCGAGTAGAGGGCTTCCTTCTGCCCTTGTCCGGTCAGTGCGACGATTTCATCGCGGTCAACCAGCAGCGCCAAGGCCTGCCGCGCTGCTGGTTCATCAAACGGCTCGGCGTCTTGGTTAATCACAAGGAAGCGGGTGCCACCGCCGCGGCTGTCATATTTCTCCAACCCGTCTAGATCATCCAAGCGCGCAATGTCGAAAGACTCCAATGAACGCCAGGCAATATCAATCTCGTTGTTCTCAATTGCCAACGCCAACTGGGTAGCATCCGCAAAATACGTCACTGAAATAACGTCTGGTGCACCTTCTGGTAGGGTGCCGCCATAATTTGGATTCAATTCAAAAAGTGTCTGAACCCCCGGTTCGTAACGGGTGATCTGGTAAGGCCCAACCCCATAGACTATTTCTGGTGCTGGCTCAAGGGCATTATCTGGATACTGCTCTGCTTGAACCGGATAGTATGCTGACGCTGTCACCACCTGGGGGAAATATCCGATTGGTTCAAGCAGGGTAAACACCACGGTGCTATCGTCTGGCGCTTCGACTGAGGCGACATAATCGGTGACGATGCTGGCAGTGGCCCCACCTAGCGTCAACGAACGCGTGACACCCCGGACAAAGTCTTGAGCCACAACTGCTGTGCCATCCGGGAAAGCCCACCCTTCAGCCAGTGTGAAAGTATACGTTAGGCCATCTTCACTGACCTCAGGGGAGTCTTCAGCGACAGCCGGAACAAGCACGCTGGTACCGGCCTCAAACGTCAGCAGTCCTTCATTGACGTTACGCAGCAGTTCTAGGTCATGCAGGCTAACGGCATCGGCAGGGTCAAGGCTGGCGATAACTTCTGTCGTGCCAATGATAATGGTACCATCCTCGCGCAGCAGGTTGGGGTCTGGTGTGGCGGTTGGTGTTGGTGTGGGCGTTGGCGTCGGGGTGGCGGTTGGTTCCAGTGTGAACACAGGTCTGAACGTCGCTGAGGGTGTCTCAGTAAGTGTCGGCGTGATGTTGGGGTCTTCTGTGGCAGTCGGCGTGATGTCGGATTCTTCCTCGTCTCCTCCACCGCCACAAGCGACCAGGGTGAGTGCTAGAACAAGCAACAAGCTAAGTAGAACTGTCTTGTATCGGTTTCGCACGGTTCTCTCTTCCTTCGATTCCAATGTGGTGTATAGTTGGCGTCTTATAGGCGTAGCTATGAATGTGTTGCAACCCAAAACGAGCCACCCTTCGGCAGCATAAAAATTCTTTCGCAAACTATGATGCTTGTCAACACCAACCTAGCTACCGCACAGGGGGCAGTTACATCAAATCAGATCACTTACCTTGTTTGCCCTATGGAGAAAGAGCACCTTTTCTAAATGCAAGGCTATCAAATGCTCGCTCTAGAGAGCATAAGTCCTGATGCGTTAGCTGCCCCAAGGCAATACATGCCGGGACCCTCCACGTTTGAGAGGATCTCGGCATGTTAGCGAGCTTACCAACTGCCGCGAGTCTGCAAACCGCTTGTCTTAGCTACTGTGCGGTCTGCCCCATGCTTGACATAATAAATTTCATTTTTAATGATGCGGCGGAGAATAGCCACCGCTGAAGCATATGTACCGTCAATGCCCATGTACGACATACTGCCCGCCCCAAGGTTGCTGCCCTTAGTCAACGGTGTGTCAGAGGCATAATGGATAATCCCAAGGTCGAGCGGATAGCCATATAATGTCACGATCTCATTGTTGGGATAGCGTTTCGGACGCAGCAGTTCGTAAATCCCAGAAAGATATGGCCCTGCTTCCATTTCAATGTCGGTGAAGCCTTCTCTGTAGAAGAACTCCATATAATCCTGATTTTGCAGGAATGTCCCCAGGACGGTGACGGCCTTCTGGTTGTCCAACACGTTGCCGAAGGTCATGTACTCACTGACATCTGCTGCCGTGAAGCAGTTGTCAAACAGATAGGTGTTATTACTATGCTCATCGTGGACGACCGTCGGAATCATCACATCCCCCACGCGCCCATTCAATGTGGCGGCTTTGCCCATAATATACACACCAGCCAGCCAGTCAATGTTCTCCATGATGCGCGTCATGACGCTGTAAGCCGCCATGCCGAGCGGATAGTCAATATTTAGGATGAGCGACTGACTCTCTGAGAGCATCTCAATATCATCTTGCAACAAGCGCGGGTCGGTATGCCCAGGGTTCAGTGACGCAATCGGGATAACCTGTGCAGCAAGTTCGAATTCGTGACTGTTCAGAATGAATTCGATTTCCTTCTCTCGATAATCCGCTTCGAGCTCTCCGCCGCCGTGGGCGTCAAAATAAGGCTTCGCTAGATAGTAAAATAGATTGTCCTGATGGATAGGGGCATCGTCATCCGTCAGCTTCTCATATTCTGCCAACACCGCTTCGTTACCCGGCTCTTTCATAAACGCCAGAATCTCGTCACGCTTACGCAGAGAATAGCCCGTCCATAAGTTGAGTAGGCTGTGAACGTTGCTGCTAACAAAATAGACGCGCTTGGTTGAGAGATCGCAATTAGGCACGGTGCTCTCAATGTTACGCCACCAAGCGCTCATCGCTTTTTGATAGTCTGCAATGGAACCCGCCAACAGCCGCAGCCGCAAGCGCTTTGGTTCCGCAGCGATCAGCTTGAGCATCTCCAAGAGATTGTCGCCCCAGAGTGAATTCAAGCGCGCCCAACCTTCTTCAGAAAGCCCTGTGCTGTTCAGGATGCCTTCGATATCCCATTCAGAAAGCTGATAATCATCAGCGAGACCGACAAACCAGTCTTGCTGACGGCGCAGCGCGTTATGAAGTTTGTTCCACTCAAGTTGATAGGCAGCCAGTGCCGGCATGATATCGTCAATATCGGAGCGGCTGGCGATGTAGAGGGCCAGTGTCTCCTGCTCGTTATAATAACTGCGGCGGCGGCGGGCAGGCGCACTGACCAACGTCCAATCTTCAACGTGGTAGCCGAAGCGCTCAAACACGGAAGTACGCTGACCGAGCAAGATTAAGCTGGTGTCCTTCAAGCAGTCTGGCAAGCGCAGATAGGTGTAAGTCAACGCATCAATGTCCAAGGTGCTCTCGGCGGCATCATGATGCAGCAGTGATTGTGTGTTCTGGTGCGCCTCTATGATTGTCTCAATGAGGATTTCTGTTGAGCTTCGCAGCAAGGAATAGTAGGTGTTGGTGTACATGTCAATCAATTGACTGACTGTTTTGGGAATATCACGTTCCATTGGGGGGCAACCTTTGTTGGTATATTACTGAGCCAATTCAAGCACAGTCAGTATACCGAATTTGCGCAGCCTGTGATTTAACAAACACAAAAGTTTTGCATGTCACTATATGGGAATGAATCCCCCTATCAATTACTTCTTTGCAGCGTGGGTCTTCAGGCCCAGGCACCTCGGATTATTTATCGTTGTCGGGTGTCATATTTTTGGCTTTAATGCGCCCATTGAGGTCCGCCCAGAGGTCCATTTTGCTGCCTGCCTTCCGCTTCATGTTAGTCCGGTAGGTAAGGTTGGTTTCTTCACCAACCTTGAGCAACCAGCGCTCTGTCTCAAGGGCATCGAGTGCTTGTATCAGTTCTGCCTCGGACATCTTGCGATCATCACGAAAGCGCTCAACAGCCTTCTTTAACTCGCTCATTGTCAATTCATATTCACGGATCATCAGCCGCATAATGCTCTTTTGATGTGCAGGCAGGTGTGCAATATCAACTGGTGAGAGCCCATCATCATCCGAACTCGGCATTCTTTGGGATAAACGATCAAATACGCCTGGCATGGTCTGGCTCCTAAAATAGCTCTGGCATTGGGATCGGCTCTGGCTGAGGCTCACAGATACCGCACCAAATTGCTTTACCAACTGCAAGCCCTTTGGGGGTGTTGTTTGCCCCAACGTACATCGTCAGAAACGACGACATTTGGATCGCACAGTCCTTACAAGTAAACCGCCCACAGAAGTTACAGGCAGCTTGGGCGGGTTTATCCCCGCAGTCCCAACAATTCATTATTCATTTTCCAATAGTGCATTGACAACATCAATAATCCCGCGTGACCAAGGGTGATCGGGGTAAATCAAGGAGAAAATATCGCCACTAGCCACCTCGACGATATCCTCCGTAAACGGCATGATGCCCGCTACTGGTACGTTGTAGATGTTTTGAATGTCCTCGCGCAGCGCATTGAAATCATACCTCATCAAGGCCTTGTTGACGGCAATATACATACGCGGCACATCCAACTGACGAGCGATATCGACGGTGACCGCTGTCCCTTGGAAGTCTTGTTGGTCAGGGCGCATCAACAAGATCAGCACGTCTGACAAAGAAACGGAAAGCAGAGTCTCATCGTTTAAGCCTGGGTGAGTATCGATGAACAGATAATCCAATTCAAAATTACGGCGGAAGTCACGCAGGCCCTTGATCAACTTGTTAACATCATAGCCATCACGCACTACCGCGGTGATTTCGTTGCCGCTCATGCTGGAGGGCAGCAGCCATAGGTTTTTGCCCTCAATCTTTTTACGGCCTTCGACCATTTGCTCGGCTCCTCCAACGGAATAGACCGCCTCTTCGATGGTACACTCACCGCGCAGATACTCATTCAGTGAATGCTTCATCTCGCTGGGATCAAGGCCAAACAGAACGTGGATACCGGGAGATTGAATATCAGTATCGACGACGCCAACACGCTTACCACGAATTGCCATCTGGCTGGCGAGGTTTGCTGTTGAGTTCGACTTCCCCGTTCCGCCTCGGAAGGAGTGGATTGAAACTATCTGAGCCATGAATATGCACTTTCCTGAAGTAGGTTGTTGATCATTCTAGAGCTATCTTTCAGCGACGCCCTCAATTGTCACAACGTCGTTATCGATTGTGACAGCAGTGTAAGTGACTGTCCCGTCAAAATCAACGCTTTGAGCCGATAACGCTCGCGTCAATTCCGCGTCAATTTCAGCTGTCACTTCTTGCGGCAGCGCAACGCTGATATTCTCATTGGCAATTTCAGCTTGCTGTGTCTCAACCTGTAAATCACCGTTAACTACGTTAATCGCAAAATCAAGCATGACGCCGACCGTGGGCCGATTTGGGAGGTCAAACGTAAAATCATACGTCAGCCGGGCCAATCCGTCATCAAAATTCAAGTTGATGTCACTAATTGAGTCGTCTGCCGCTTGTTCGACGAATTCCTGCACCAACACCGCTTCTACTTGATCTTCCGTTAATGTTAAGATGAAAGGGACGCCTGGTTGTGTTAGCGCAGCCAACCAATCTTTTTCGAGCGAAGCGACATCTGTGCCACCGCTATTAACTTCAATAGTGCGAGTGCCAAAGCCGCCTGAACCACCCGCACAAGCTATACCAGCAAATATAGTAACAGCAGCAGCAATCAGTAAGTGTTTCATTACAATCCTTTATCTTGACAATACTAGGAGTCTGATGACTCTTCGTTGTCGATCTCATCGCGCAGTTGTTTGCGCAGCTCGCCGATATTGGTCTGTAGTTCTGTGAAAAAGTTGGTGTTGGTGATAGTCTCGACATCTTCTTCGCGCTTGGTTTCATCAATCTGAATACGTAAGCGCAGCACTTCACTCTTGAGTTTTTCTTCACGCTCTTTGACGGCCTCAATCGATGAGAAGAACGATGACAGGAAGCGCGTCACCCGCGACTCGAGCGTTTCATCGTCAGCAGCACGTGTCTGCTCGCTTTTAATCTCTTTCAGCACCCGCTCGTAGTGGCCCTCTGCCACCTGACGGCTCCACTCACTGAGCTGTTCGAGGTAGGTGGTTGCCAGCCGCAGACGCCCGTTAATAGCTCGTGTTGTTTCAAGGGCGGCCTTTGGGTACTTGGTGATGAAGTCAATGTAGGCATCGCGCCCAAGCGTGAAAAGATACGCATCGGTAACACCTCGGACACTAGCAGTACGCGGGGCATCGTCTAAAAGGGCGATCTCACCGATGGCTTCACCTGGGCCACACTGGTTCAGAATCAAGTCTTCTCCACCTGGGTTGCTGACGTAAATATCCAGCCAGCCGCTGTTGACAATGTAAAGCTGATCACCTGAGTCGCCTTTCTCAAAGAGCACTTCGCCCTTCCGTAAGGTGTGCCGCTGAATGTGTTCGATCAGGTGTTCTAGGTGTTCGTCTTGCATCCCTTGGAAAATATCCAAGCGGCGCAGTGTCACTAGCATATAATCAAGGCGCATCCGCTCAGATATCTCACGAATGTTGTCAATAATCGCTTTGGGTTGTGACGCAATTACCTCAGCAAAAGCTTCAGCACTCAAATGCCTGACGGTTGACTTCGCGATGGCCTTAACCGAGGCCGCTCGGTTTTGCTTATCCAACAGGGAAATTTCACCGAGCACATCGCCAGCCGTGGCAGTCGTAACAACAATATCTTCCTGGAGCGGATTGGGGTTCCCAAAAAAGATGTTAAGTGCTCCATCTTCGACGATGTACATCCCATCGCTTTCGTCCCCCATATGAAAGAGAAAGTCACCAGCCTCAATGACTCGTGCCTCCATCTTTTTAACCAGTTGCCGGCGCGTGGAGTCATCAAGTGGTTCGAACAACCTAATTTTTGCTAAGGCAGACTGTAGGTTAGTCATTGAGGTCTGTCTCTATCTGCTCGGAAGAGTCATTTGCCGCGGAAGCTGTTACGACGCGGGTTGATAAGGTGTCAAACAAGTTGAACCCGGTGCTGTTGGCTTTGACTTCTGCGATACGGGTGTCAAGGTCAAAGTACATAGAGGGAATACCTTCCTCAGGAATCAACATACGTACTGTTACCATCACGTATGACCCTACCTGCTGCCGGAGTGCATCCATCGCTAACTTAGTTTCTTCGACCAACTTTAGCTGTTGTTCGCGTTGTTTGCCTTCCGCAAGGTTCAAGAGTTGTTTGCGGTAGATACCAAGCTGCGCCTGCTTTAATAGAAACGCTTCGACCTGTTCAGTTTTCTCAGACCCAAACAAATCATAGATTGGCTTCAAGACCTCGCTCAGGTTCGACATGCTATCAACCACTTTAGCCTCGCGACTGGTCACCCGATCCGCTTCACCAAGGTGGTCCTGAATCCACTCACGAGCGTCTGCCAGCCCACGCCGGATCATATAGTAGATGAACAGTGCCCCACCGATGCCAACAGTCGCTGCATAGGCAACCAGCAAGCCACTACTTACACGGGTCACGAGGTTGTTAAAGCCGACGTGTAATGCCATCGCTAATACAATGCCAGTTGCGACTATCGCCCAGGTATCAAAGCCTTTTCTGGCCTTGCCGTACCCCAAGGCTATGCCGATCAAAGCGCTGGCGGTCGCATGCATCAGGTTGGTAGAAATGACGCGGGCCACAGCAACATCGAGTGCAAAGCCTAGATTATCGAAGATGTAGTAATAGTTCTCGACAACCGCAAAGCCGATGCCCACCGCAAACCCATAGATAGCACCATCGACAAAGTATTGGAACCGTGCCCGACGAACCAGGATGACAAGCATGACTCCCTTGAGTATCTCTTCAATGACCGGCGCGGAAAAGCGGCGGAACTGATCAACTGTGACCATGCCGCTCCGCATCATTTCTGTGTTGACCACAAAGGCAAGGCCGAAGCAGGCAACCCCCCAAACCACACAAGCAATGATGTAGTAGGGTGCCGTTGTCGCGTAGAGGTTGCGCGTAAAAATCACATATAGAACCACAACGGGAATGGCTGTAGCAATAACTAAAGCAATGACTGTAAGCATGCTGCCATAATACTTAAGAACCGTGCGTTGGGCAATCTAAGAATTTCGTCTGAGCGAGCGATCCTTGCTATTCTCTACTTTAGCAGAGCGCTAACGCAGAGCAACATGTATGCCATCAGCTAAATTTAAGCCTAATATCATTCTTACTGGATTTATGGGTACCGGGAAGACCACCGTCGCTGAACTAATTGCTGAGCGACTGGATATGGAGCTAATTAGTATTGATGACCAAATCACAGCGGTGGCAGGTAAGCCAATTGACCAGATTTTTACTGAGGACGGCGAAGTTACCTTCCGACAACTAGAGGCTGACATTTGTCGCCGAGCAGTAGACGGAACCAACCGGGTGGTTTCAACGGGGGGCGGCACGCTGATCAATGATGAGACACGGGCCTACTGCCTTGAACGTGGCACGGTGATTTGCCTAACAGCCAGCTTTGGTGAACTTGTCAAGCGAGTCGGCTGTGATGATGCCGCCCGTCCGCTCTTTCAGAATCCGCAGCAAGCTCGGAAGCTCTACGAAGCACGCAGGCCAATCTACGACAGTCTGCCTAATCAAGTCGATACGACTGGACGAACCCCCCAGCAGATCAGCGAGGAGATCATTACTATATGCCAACAACACAGTTAGAGGTCATCGGAGTAAGCGACTATCCCATCGTCGTTGGCGGGGGCACCCTCTATAATCACTTGCCGACCTTTACTAACACACGCGATTATTCCCAGGTTGCAATCATCACTAATGAAGACCTTGCCCCGTTATATGGCAACAAACTGAGCACATACATTGACAACAGCTTTGTGATCACCATGCCCGTCGGTGAGGAACACAAAACACTCGGTACACTGGCAGCGATCTACAACTACCTCGTTGAAAACAATGTTGACCGCCGTTCGGCTGTTATTGCGCTTGGCGGCGGCGTTGTAACGGATACAGCTGGCTTTGCAGCGGCATCTTTCATGCGTGGCATTGATCTTATACAAGCGCCTACCAGCCTACTCGCTATGGTTGATGCGGCAGTTGGCGGAAAAACGGGCGTTGATCTACCGCAAGGGAAGAACCTCGTCGGGGCCTTTAAAGACCCTGAAGCTGTCTTTGCCGATACGAACGTCTTACAAACGCTGCCAGAGGTTGAGTTTCAATGTGGGATGGCAGAGGTGATCAAGGCTGGCATTATTGGTGATCGAACCTTGTTCGAGATGGTTGAAGCTGGACAACTAGGCTCAATTGCGCCGATCATTGAGCGCGCACTGCGTGTAAAAATTGACATTGTACAGCGCGACCGGCTGGAGAGCGGCGTCCGAGCACATCTCAACTTGGGCCATACCATCGCCCATGCGCTTGAACTCGTCAGCAGCTACCGCTTCCGGCATGGCGAAGCCGTCGCGATTGGCCTAGTCGCTGGCGCTAAGCTGGCACAACGGCTGGGCCTGTGCGAGGCTGTGCTCGTCGAGCGCATCAAGGCCACGGTTGCGGCGGTTGGCCTGCCAACCTATTTTTCTGGCTTTGACCCGGAAGACCTTTGGCAGGCAATGCACCACGACAAGAAGTGGCACCATGGCGTATCATTCTTTGTTTTACCGCGAGCCATCGGGCAGGTTGAGTCCATCGAAGGTGTTGAGAAACAACCCGTCATTGAGGTTTTGCACGCAGTTCAACAAGAAGGGGCGGTGTAAGATGAACATTCTAATTGTCAATGGCCCGAACCTGAATCTGCTGGGCACCCGTGAACCTGCCGTGTATGGCTCGATGACTTTGCCCGATCTCATTGAGCGCCTGCAAACTTTCGCCGCTGAGCACGACATCATCATCAGGGCTTTTCAAAGTAACTCTGAGGGGGCCTTGATCAGTGCGCTGCATGAGGCCCGCGGCTGGGCGGATGGCATTGTGATCAACCCCGGTGGCTACACCCACACTAGTATCGCCCTACGCGACGCGATCACGTCAGTTGAAATCCCAACCATCGAAGTGCATCTCTCGAATGTGCACGCCCGCGAAAGCTTCCGGCACACCTCTCTGACGGCGGGTGCCTGCTGGGGGCAGATCAGTGGATTGGGTTGGGTAGGCTATCAACTGGCGATGCAAGCACTACTTCAGCGGCAGGAACAAGGCTCATAGTACAAAGTTACTATTACGCTCGATACAGGTAAACAGAGTGTTAAAGGTGCTTTAAGTGATGCGCATGAAGTCCTATACTTCAAGGTTAAATGACCGCGCCCAAGTTGACCGGTTTCAACTGCATCAGGTTTATAACGAAATTTAATGTTGCTGAAACACGTTTGTAATGCCTTAAGTCTTGCTTCTTTAAATCAGACCAACTAAACTACCAACAGTTGATAATTTTTATCGGGCAAATTGCCCACAGGAGTAACAAGATGTTATATCTACCACGCGAAGAGGGTCAGGGTCTCGTAGAGTACGCACTTATCCTCGTTCTCGTTGCTGTCGTCGTCATCGTCATTCTGGCGTTGCTTGGCCCAGCAATTGGTAACGTCTTCTCTGCAGTTCTCGAACAACTCTAAGAGAAACGTTGTTATCAACAACAGAGGCGACCTCCGGGTCGCCTCATTGATTCTTGTATGCTGACTGCTTAACTGTCTTTTTGCTCGCGCAACGCAGGGAACAGCAGCACCTCGCGGATATTGGGTTGATCGGTCAGCAGCATGACGAGGCGATCAATACCCATACCGAACCCCCCATTGGGCGGCATACCGTAGCGCATCGCTCGCAAGTAATCCTCATCGATTGGGTGATATTCATCGCTCTCAGCGTCGTACATTTTGCCAGCTTCAACAAAGCGCGCCTCCTGATCCAGCGGATCATTTAACTCCGTGAAAGCATTGCCCATTTCTAGCCCTGCGATGAAAAATTCAAAGCGTTCGACGTGAACAGCATCTGCTGGCTTAGACTTGGCAAACGGGCTGATGTCTTTGGGGTAGTCAATGATGAAGGTCGGTTGTACGAGAGTCGGCTCGACTTCATCCAGCAAGTCATTGACTAACTCGCCCCATTTCTTGCTTTCCTCGCCTTTGAGTACACCCTTCTCTCGCATAGCATTTGCCAGCAGCTTGGGATCATTCTGTGGGTAATCCATGTAATCAATCCCAACGACCTCTTTGATTCCATCACGCAGCGTGATGCGCTTCCACGAAGGACTGAGATTGATTGTTGCCCCTTGGTACTCAACGGTGGTGCCGCCTGTGACGTGCATCGCTACCGCCGCGACCATCCGCTCCGTCAAGTCCATAACGCCTTCATAATCGATATAGGCCTTGTAGAATTCGATCTGCGTGAATTCCGGATTATGCTTTTTAGATAACCCCTCGTTGCGGAAGTCACGCCCGATCTCGTAGACGGCATCATACATTCCCACAAGCAGCCGCTTCAGGTAAAGTTCAAAGCTGATGCGGAGATACATATCGCGGTGCAGCTTGTTGTGATGTGTGACGAAAGGCCGCGCTGCTGCCCCACCATAGATTGGCTGGAGGATGGGCGTCTCAACTTCGAGGAAGCCCTCGTCGTCTAGAAAGCGGCGGATGGCACTGATCGTCTTGGCCCGCGCGATGAACGTCTGGCGCACGTCGGGGTTTACGGCAAGGTCAGCATAACGCTCACGGTAACGCGCATCTGGGTCGGTGAAGCCACCATATGTCTCGACGGAGCCGTCTTCTAACTCGCGCTCTTTAATCACTGGCAGTGGGCTCAACGCCTTTGACAGCAAGTCAACATGATCCGCGTTGACCGTAATTTCACCCGTGCGGGTGCGGATCATGGTGCCTGTGACCTGAATAAAGTCAAACAGATCGAAGGTATCGGTGTACAGCTTTAAAAACACCTCGCCAACTTGGTTCTGGCGCATCATGACTTGCACTTTGCCAGTTGCATCTTCGATGTTGGCAAAGGCGACGCGTCCCATCGGGCGGTTGGCGATAATTCGCCCGCAGACCGTTACCGGCAGTCCTTCCACCTTCGCTTCTTCATCATCTTCAGGCAGATCGGCCTCTGCCGCTAGGTACACGTCAACAGCCTGCTGAATGGTGTGCGTCCGTTTGGCACGTGGCGGGTATGGGTCTACCCCGGCCTCTTTGATTCGATTGAGTTTTTCTAAGCGCTGGGCTTCGAGGTCATTCGCAGGTTCCCACATAGCTTACCATCCTGTTCGTTTCCGGGTGATCAAACAGGCGGATTATACAAGAGCACACACGCGGAGTCATACTTGACCGCCACCAACTATGTAAGGGCTACCAGTAAGCCACTTGTTGACCAAAAACCACGTCTATCATTTTACGTCGTCTAATGAGCAGAATACGACATGATAATTCAGGGTGATAGCTAGCGAGATTTTTTAGAGCGCACTTACGATGACTGGGTCATCGAGCGGTTGTTCAGGCATCAAAAAAGTGAGACCTTGTTTCCAACACGGGCTGACGGTTATATTTTGTTCACACTGCATGGGTCAATGATCGCCATAACTTAGAGATACAGGCATTAAATCGATGGATTTACGAAGGTTAAAATTGCCGACTCGGCTTCAGTTAGAAGGTCGATGGTACCAAGTCACAGCACCACTCAGGAAACTCCCCAGTTTTTTAATTATTGGAGCGCAAAAAGCAGGGACAACCTCTTTGTTCTCTTACTTTTCGGAGCACCCTCAGGTATACACGCGTTTTTAAGGAGGTGCATTATTTTGACAGACGCTATATGAAAGGGACAAACTGGTACAAAAGTCATTTTAACTGGGGCATTTCACCCAAAATAGCTATGGAAGCAACCCCTGAATATATGTTCCTCCCTGGGGCAGTAAAGAGCATTAGTCAGTTGATGCCAACCGCAAAGTTTATTGCCTTACTACGTAATCCTATCGATAGAGCTTTCTCCAACTACCAACATAATCATCGTAAAAGACGAACGAGCTTAACTTTTAAGGAAGCTATTTGGTCAGAATTAGAACAGCCAACAAGTATGCCAACGACAATACTTGTGAGGGATGAACTAAGCCATGATCATACATACTTGGCAAAGGGCTACTATGCCGATCAACTAGAAGTGTGGTTTCAATATTTTCCACGCACACAATTTCTTATCTTAAAAAGTGAAGAGTTCTTTGCTGATCCTCAAACATACTTTCTGAAAGCATGTGATTTTGTCGGCATCGGTGCACCATCTCTGGGTACGCTTGAATTCGGGGCACACAATGTTGGTGGTTACCAAAATACAATTCCTGAAGACGTTCTTTTCCGCCTAGAAGAACATTTTCGCCCACACAACGAACGCCTCCATAACCTGACTGGTATCTCTTGGGCAAGTTAACGCTAACAAAGTTAACGCTAACAAATAGCGAAAAGGAGCACATACAGCAGAACTGTCGCACCTGCTCTTTTCTGATTGAAGCGACACAAGTTACATGATCCAATCCGGGAGGTCGGCGATTGAGTCGAGAATCAGATCTGGGGCAGGGACGGCAGCGCGGGCTTCTGCGCGGGTCGAGGCACCCGTCAGGACGGACGCTGCATACATGCCGGCCTCTTTGCCCATCTTGATATCCGTCTCCAAGCGGTCGCCGACCATCAAACAGCGGTTTGCTGGTAGCCCTAACATATCCATTGCCACTTCAACCATTACGGGTGAGGGTTTACCCACCAGCACATCGACGCTGCGCCCCGTCATATGTTCCAAGGCTACAATGGTGCCGCCAGCATCGGGGATGCCACCGCCCGGCATCGGGCAGGTTTTATCTGGGTTGGTGGCAAAGAACAGTGCCCCATTGATAATGGCCTGATACGCCGTGTTGAGTTTGCGGTAATCCAGTGTACGGTCAAAGGCCACCACAACGATATCGACATCGTGCGGTTCGATGACCTCCATTGGGTCTTGCTCGCTGAATTCAGGCACAACCTTGATGCCATACGCTGCGATTTCGGTTTTGAGATTGGCTTCCCCAACGACGTAGACGCTGGCATTGGCATGCTTTTGACTAAGATAATAGGCTGTTACATGGCCCGATGTGGCAATGTGCTCTGGGTCAGCAGGGATGCCTAAGCTATTTAACTTAGCTGCGTAATGCTCTCGCGGATAAAGCGGTTTGTTGGTCACAAAAATGACCTTCTTCCCCTGCTCTCGCAGCCATGCGATTGTCTCAGGTGCGCCAGGGATCGCCTGATCACCCAGAAAGACGGTGCCATCCTGATCGAATATCACCGCGTCGATCTTCAGTCTTTCCATCATATGTCTGCCTTTAGTCGTAGGCCAAGAATGTGAAACAGCTTGTTAGCCGTGAAACGGTTGCGGAAAAAGTGGGCGTGGTCAAGGGCTTGTTGTTCTTCTTCAGCCGTTAAGCCGACCTGCTTGATGTCAGTCGGCCCACCCACCTGAGCCAACCATGCTTCGACTTGCGCAGCCGACGGCAGCATATCCGCTAGAGCATGGATCGCATCCCAATTCTCAAGGATGCGCTGCTTGAGTGCGTCGAACTCCTGTGCTGTCATGTCGAGGAAAGGCTGCTGTTTGGCGAGCACTTGATCGATAGCTGGCCCATAGTTCGCCTCGATTGTGGCAACCTCAGCGGCGCGGTTTGGTAAGTCGGCGGCTTCTAACAGATCAAGCAGTTGGTTGCGATCAATGGCGCGCAGCATCTCGTAACGCTTGATCGCCCAGATGGTTCCAACGCCGACCTTCGCGCCGTGCAGTACAGGAGGCCGCTCCTCTGTGAGCAGCTTCATTTCCCAAAAATGCGACAGATGGTGTTCCGTCCCCGAAGCAGGGTTGGAATTACCAAACGACACCATCACCTGTCCGGTTTTGAGCAGAGTTTCCATCAACATGGCGACGCCTTCGGCCCCACCCGCTGCGATGTTCTCCGTCTGGGCAGCCGTTTCTTGGACGACGCCCCACGTCCAATCTGCCATGGCTTGATCATAGCCCTCGCCCCATAGCAAATGACCCAATTTCCAGTCAACCAAGGAAGTCAGCTTGCCGATCATGTCGCCATAGCCTGCCGCCAGCATCGCACGCGGGGCCCGTTGCAGCGTTTCGAGGTCGGCGAAGATACCCAGCGGCACATGCCCGGTGATTGTCTGCTTGAGGTTATCAATCACTAACGGTGACCCGGGTGAGAGAAACCCATCAACCGATGGTGCTGTCGGCACAGAGATGAAATGCGAGCGCGTTCTGTGACTCACAAAGCGCGTGATGTCCGTCAGCGTGCCAGACCCTACCGAGGCAAAGTAACGGTCATCGCCATCTCCGGCGGCAATCAACACTTTGACAATTGTTGCTTCATCCGCAACGACATGATGATCCTGTAAAATGATCGGCTTGACATCGATGCCGCTAGCTTCCATCTCGTGCTGAACCCGTTCACCCAAAACGGGGTAGGTATTCACATCAGCAACCAGAAAGAAGCGCGTTAGCTTGCTGTCTTTGCAAAAATCGACGAGGTCAACGAGAGCGCTTGTGCCAATTGAGTAAGTGGTTGCAAGTTCCAAGTTAGCGCTCGTCCTCGCGAGCACCACGGTACTCCTCATCAATCTCGATCATGCGGCGTACCTTAGAGCCAGAGCGCTCATTCTCCACATATTGATGATCTAACCACGTCTCAACGATCTTCTGTGCAAGCACGGGACCAATCACCCGTGCCCCCATCGTAATCACTTGGGCGTTGTTGCTCAATTGAGCCCGTTCAGCAGAATAGGTGTCGTGCACCAAGGCTGCCCGAACACCGGGGACTTTGTTTGCCGTGATCGACATGCCCAGCCCTGTCCCGCAGATCAGGACGCCGCGGTCAACGTCACCAGCCGCGACACGTTCTGAGACGGTCTTAGCGACGTTCGGGTAGATATCATCATTGTCTGGGGTAACGCCGTAGTCTTCATAATCAATACCACGTTCATCGAGCACCTTACGCACAACTTCCAGCAAGGGGATGCCAGCACTATCTGCGCCAATTGCGAGTTTCATTGTGATTATCCTTGTGTGTCGGCTTCTTTATCATTGATTATAGCGAACCACAGCCCACGGCCAGCCAGTCACATCAGTACGAGTCTTCAACTATGCCCACGAGCATTTACGAAAATTTTATATGAAACCAGTATAAACTGATGTATTATTTCGATGTTAAAGTAAATTACCGGAGGTACCAGCGTGTTTCAGTCTGTCATTGATCCACAACTCACTTTACCTGAGGCCTACGCGCATTACCCAGCGGATACCTTCCCGACCATCCATCCGATCCATTGGTTGACGTCACACTTTGCTGTCGGCGGCTGGAGCCCGCTACAGCGCCTCAGTGGGATGCTCACCGCCCACATGACCAACATCACACCGCGCAGCGGCTTCACGTGGCACCCACACCGTGGTCTTGAAATCTACACGTGGGTGCTTGAGGGTGTGCTGACACATGAAGACACCACAGGCGGCAAAGGGGATATCGAAGCGGGAGAGCTACAGCGGATGTTCTCCGGCGCTTACATTGAGCACCAAGAATTGAACCAGCAGGATGTGCCTGCCCGTGTGATCCAAATCTGGTATGTGGCTGATCCAATCCATATGGGGGTTGACCCGCACTACCAGCAGGTCTCTCGCAGTGAACTGCCCGTCGTCACAGAAGGCGGCAGCAAAACGTACACCTTGATCGGCGAAGGCTCCCCGATGCAGCAGCACATGCAAGGCCGCCTGACCGCCACACACGTTGAGCCGGGTGCCTCTGCCACATTGAAGGCCCCACGCGCAGGCGAAGACCTGTTCCTCTATGTGACGGACGGTACGGGTAAAGCGGTCAATGGGCGCACGAATGACCTCGGTCAATATGATGTGATTTTAGCAACCCCCAGCGTTGAGGGCGTTA
Source organism: uncultured Anaerolineae bacterium (assembly GCA_964439625.1). Classification (GTDB taxonomy): domain Bacteria; phylum Chloroflexota; class Anaerolineae; order Aggregatilineales; family UBA3940; genus CAYTPI01. The sequence continues at coordinate 90,858 of CAYTPI010000015.1, forward strand.
CACTGCACGCCGCCGATGATGATCGGCTTGATTATCTCAGCTTCTACCTGCCGCAGTTTCTGGATTAGTTAAAGGACCGACTACATCAGAAGCAACAAGGACACCATGCCAGAGATCGCCGGTGCCCTTGTTGACGACACGAGCACAGAACGAAATTGCTAGAACGGAATATCTTCCATCTTTGATGGGTGCCCACCCGAGTCGTCACCATCGGAGTACGCACCGGAGTCATCGGAGAAACTGTCACCCGAGGGGCTGCTGCTGCCCTGCAAAAACTTGACTTCACGCGCTGTCACTTCGAGTGACGCACGTGCGCTGCCATCGTTGGCAATGTATGGGTTCACCTTGACGGTGCCGATCACCATCACTTGGCGGCCCTTGCTGAGGTATTGGTTGGTCGTCTCTGCAAGACGGCCCCAGCATGAAACGCGAAACCAGGTGGTCTCATCGACCCAATCGTCGCCGCGCTTGCGTCGTTCATTTACAGCCACACTGAACTCCGTCACGGCGTTATTGTTGGTTGTGAACTTCATTTCTGGGTCACGGCCCAGGTTACCTATAATGGTTAACTGTTGATACATCTTCTAACTTACTCCTTTTGCTGCTTTGCGCGGTTGGTTACTGCGCCAGCGAATGATGTATTACCAATAAAATTGTATCTACCAGTGTATCACAAACACGACCTGTGCATAAACTGACTCGTGTTGCATCTCTGCCTACTATATCGCCACCTTGTGACAGCAACCGTCACAGCGCGGGTGATCGTCAGCTAAGCGCTGGTTGACGCTGCAAAACCCAAACGATAGTATTACCGGGTGCGGCATATATTAGCCGCGTTTGGATTGTAAACAAACCTATGGAGTTCTCGCTGAATGTCTTTTCAGCGCACACCGACGCAAAAAATCATTGACTTCCTTCGTGACCACCTCTCGGTGATTGCGCTCATCATCTTAGGGATTGGCATTGCGGCTTTCATGCTAGGGCCAGTCCGTGGCTTTTTGAGCCGTCAAGCAGAGCGCGCAGCCGCCAACCCCGCCATAGCCAATAGGCCAGTGGCTGCACGCCTACTGAGTAATAATGAGCAGGCCGAGCAGTTTGCCAGTATTGTGCGGGTTGCCCAGCCCTACACCACCATCCCTGACCGCCCGCGGGACACCATCGAGACGTACACAGTACAACCGGGTGATACACTCTTCTCAATCGCCAATCAGTTCGGTTTAGACCCTAGTTCACTGTTTTGGGCCAACACCGACAAACTGCGCGATGTTCATATGATGCAAGCGGGCATGGAACTGGTGATCTTACCTGTCGATGGCGTGCTGCATCGCTCCGATGAAACGCTGACCATCGAGCAAATTGCTGATTTATATTCCGCGGACTTTGACGCCATCATCTTCTCTGAGTTTAATGAGTTGAGTGCCTTTGACCGTAACTACGTCCCGCCGTGGGGGATGCAGATCGTGGTGCCTGGCGGCATCGGTGAGTTCACGGACTTCCGTCCATCTGTGGTTGAGGTAGTGGATGAAGCGACGGGCACAGTCGTCCGGGGCTTTATGCCGGGCATGGCTGGATCGTGCGCGGTAGGCACGCAAGGCGGTGGCGGCACGGGCGTCTGGACGCTGCCCGTCGGCTCACCGAACCTCGCGCAGGGTTTCTACCCTGGGCACGCCGGGTTGGACTTCGCCGCCAACACAGGCACACCTGCCATGGCTGCCGATACCGGTGTGGTGGTCTTCTCCGGCTGGGTCGATGCATCCTGGGGGTACGGTATTCTCGTCGTGCTAGACCACGGTAATGGTTTCACAACCTACTATGCGCACTTGAGCGGCGTCAACGTTGGCTGTGGGCAGACCGTGCCACGCGGCAGCGGCGTCGGTCAGATTGGCTCGACGGGCAACAGCAGCGGCCCACACCTGCACTTTGAAATCCGCAGCGGCGATATCCCCGTTAACCCGTCAAGTTTTATCGGCTATTAGGGCTTTTCAGAGACGCGCCTACGGCGCTATCAGAGGTCAAAGGGCGCCACAAGCAAAGGGATAGAGGGTCGTGTCCCGTAGGGACACAAAAAAGCCGTTCTGCAAAGAACAGCTGGCACGCAAACGTGCATGAAATTATCTTCTTTTGTGCCAGTTCATAATAGCGATAGAAAGATAAATCAGTTCAACTGAATTTAAATTTTTAAGGTTAAATGATGCAAAGCCGTATTTTAGATAGTGACGAAAAACGAATACAGAAGCCTGCGGAATTTTTAATCAGACCCATGCGCTTTTGCTACATTATTAATCGCAATACAGACGAAGAAACACTAAAGCAAATATATCAGTTCAATACAAGCCATTGGGGTGGAAAGTATAATTTCTTTTTACCAACAGATGGAGAAACCATTAGAAGTGATTGGTTACGCCAGTTAGTAATACATGATCCCGATACCATTTTCCTTGTCGGAGATGTCGAGCGATCATTGTTTAAACAAATCTATTTTCTGATACAGCCGATGCAAATACTTTACTGGAAAGGCGAATCCCTTGGAGTACTCACAGGAGAGCTTAGTAAACCCAATGCAATACTAATGGACGATATACTTGAGGAAATCCTATTCAAAAAAGGTAAGCTGCAAACTGAATCCTCTCTGATTCGTTATCCTAAATTTACAGGACAGTTCGCAAACTATTTTGATATTCGATGTGGGATCTGGTTACCAGAGTCAGGCTTCCAAAAGTTTGCTGAGATCAATCTTGGAGCAAGTGAACAGGAATTTATTATCAGCGATTTAGATAATTTCCTTCAAGCTATAGATGAGATTGAGAAGATTCTGACACCTTTAGATTTGACTGTTCTAACGCTTGCCCGATATTATCCTGACCTTTCTTTTAATCTCTATGAATATCACCTCATTATCACTGATGGTTTGATTGATGATCTATTTCTGCAACATGCTCTCAGTTGGTCAGATCAAAGACTCCAAGATAGACGTAGTGTTGCAGTACCGTATTCATTACTGAAAACAGAAGATGACTACAAAGTTCTTGCGGAATGGTTCGGAAAGAAAGTTAGAGGGAATACTTTCACTCTTAATAGCCATTCTGTTGAACTCAAAAGTTTAAGAGATATTCGCGAACAATTGAAAAGATATTTGCCCTATCGCAGAGCATTTTTATCAGGTGAAGGTGGCTGGATTATTCCAATTGAACGCTGTAATATCGGGGTTGATGTGCCTGATCTCATACATCTGAAGAAAGAGCAGATGGTCGAAGTTTCAAAAAACAGATTAACATTTCCTATGGTAGGTCCTGATTTCCACTCACCCAATGTGAGTAGACGAAACGAAAACAGATATTGGATATGTGATATTAATCTGTCGCCTGGTTTTGGCAACAAAACTGGTTTTAAACCCAGCAAGTTTCCTGAACTCAATTTCCTATTATCAAATGTAGATCAACAAACCTTTCAAAATGTAGATCAACAAACCTTTCAATACAGGGGAACACGTATTCGTATTGCTCGTGGATATTTAGCCCTACAAGCGAGTCTTAAAAACAATATCGTTAGGATCGTACTGCCCGATGATCAAAAATTGATAGAAACAGCCTGTAAAAATGCGGGTTTTACAATCGAGAGAGGAAATAGCATATATTATCAGGGTATGCTAAATCTTATCGGGAATATAGAGGACGCAAACTTCCTACATGATACATACATCCTGAATTTCTTCTCGGATCGAGAGGTTATTCGAGGTAAGGCATTTACTGTTCCAGACTTATTCAAACGATTAAGAGTGCCCAAAACTAGTTGGGATAGCTTCAGGAATTGGGTTCAAATATTAGCAGGCAAAGAAATCTTACTAAGAGGGTACAATGTACCTTGCCCAGTTTGTGGCTTAGAAGAATGGTATGAACTAAATGCTTTTAGTGAACAAATGCAATGTGCCGGCTGCCGATCTATTTTTCAACCACCCATTCATCTGGTTTTTGCCTATAAGGTTAATCAGCTGTTTTTAGATAGTGAAAATCAAGGAGTTATAGCGGTTTTGTTGACAATGTTTCTCCTACATAACACTGCACAAGATTTTTTACATTGGCAAGCTGATGTCAAGTTAAGAAGGGAAAATACTTCAATAGAACTAGACATCATTGCAATGTGCGATGGGGTGCTTGTAATAGCTGAATGTAAAAACAGATATTTACCATATCAGCAACCAAAAGAGACCGATAGCGATTACGAAATCAAGAAAAATGAAGCAATAGAAAAACTTAAAGAGCAGTTAAACAAAGAGATTTTGGTTTCACAAAAATTAGGTGCTCATTTGTTCCTTTTCGCTTCGTTAGAAGAAAATGCGCCAACTGAAATCCTTGATTTTATCCAAGATGCGAATGAAAAGAATTCCGGCATGTGCATAAGAAGTGTCTCAGCTGATGAGCTAAAAAATGGAAAAATCTTCAATCCAGATCATCTTGTTTCTATATTTGATATTGCCGGAAAATACATTTTACCACCTTACTACAAAAATTCTGATTGCTCAGAAGGAGATGATACAGCTGGAGTAAGATTTATTTTGGAATGAGCCTTTCTTGGGTTTGGTCCCCGGAAAGCCTACTACTTTCGCTGAAAGGTATCTCTTGTTATCTCGTACTCACGTTAAACATAGTAGCTCGTGGTGCGAGCATGCGGCCTGCTACTCATAGGAGTTGATCACGAATCACCATGTTTTCGATCATCGTGCCCAATTTTTCGGCAAGTACATCAGGAGTTTGTTTCTTCCCTGTTTCGATCCAGTGAACCAAAATACTGGTTATCACATTAATGCGAATTGCCAAACCATAGTTCACGTATTCTTCTTCAACAACATCGAACCGTTCTGCGAATTGTGCTCTGAATGGCACAAAAACTCTGCTGAAAGATGCATCAACAATATCTAATCTATTGGCCATCATTAGAAGTTCGATGATGTCCGAGTGCTGGTCAAAATATCGTAGTAGTGGCTTGAGAAGTCGGCTACGCGGTTCGTTACCGTGTTTCTGTCTGTGCTCGAGAAAATACGCTACTAGCCCATCGAAAACCTGATCGCACCGTAGTCTCAAGACATCCTCAATCGCGTCAAAATTGCGATAAAACGTCGCTCGCCCAACCTGTGCCGCAGCAGCAACGTCGGTCACAGATATTGACTCAAAGTCCCTTTCACGCATCAGCATTGCTAGGCCGTCATAGAGCATTTGGCTCGAACGAATGGCACGTGGGTCATCATTCGTGTGATACATATTCACCTTCTTTGTCTTACATCTTCAGAAAAGCTTGACACTAATTTTCCATACACTATAATCCAAATCAGTCTAAGAGACAAATGTCTCTAATAAAGAGAGCTCAGAGGCTAAATATTTGAACATAAATGGAGCAAAACACACATGCGCAATATTGTTCGTTTCACAATCATAATCATGCTCTTGTTACCCACACTGGGGGTGGCATCGGCACAGGACGACACTGACGATTCCACCATGGCATTAGACACACTCGACCGAGGCGCTCGCTGGCTGATGACTGGCATCGAAGAGTTAGATGCTCTGGAGACAATCAGCGATGACGAACGCGAGAGTGTACGCAATTATCTGCTAAAGCTCATTGACAACCCGGAAAGCCGCATCGATAAAGCCGACAAAGCCGAGCTTGTGAGTACATTGCAATCGCAGGAAGCGGTTGAAATCGTCGAGCGCGCCTTCGCCCGCGTTTCCGCTCCAATTAATTACCATGAAGGCTACTGGGTTGGTGAAACAAAGGTTGAGGGAGTGCCTGTTCCAGTCACGACACTTAACGATATCCATGTAGACGCTTACGAAGGGCTCGTGATCGTTTACGGGCAAGCGCAAGTAGCAGGCCAAATCATCGCCCCCGTACAGGTAGATGAGGGTGAAGTCGCTGAACACTTTGGTGGAAATATGCTTGGAATGCATCCTAACGCCGTTTACCTGAACGGCAGTGGTGAGGAACTCACCGAATCGGATGGCACCGGCTCTTGGTGGATCAAGCACGCAATTATCGGATCTCCCTATTATAACTGGGCGTTGCTGACAACAGATTACTCATTCGGCGGACAATTCACTCACGGCTTCGTGTTGGAAGATAGCGCGACCCTGATGATGAGAGCCTTCGCTGAGGGTGATAGCTACGCAGGTTTGCCCGTTGACCCCGAATCTCTCGCTGCGGAGATTTATGGCAATACACGTCATCCCGGTTTCGAAACAGATTCTGTCACCCATATCGTCACGCGCTATGAACCTGCCAACGTAAATC
>CAYTPI010000016.1:0-88018 GCA_964439625.1 uncultured Anaerolineae bacterium
CGTTCTTTAAAGCGCTGTTGTTCTTGGGGGCTGGTTCGGTTATCCACGGCATTGAGCATGGGCATCATCACGCGGCCCACGGTCACCATGATGACCACGGCGATGGGCACGATGCGCACCACGAAGATGAACACTTCGACCCACAGGACATGCGAATTATGGGCGGCCTACGCAACAAAATGCCGACCACGACTGTGGTCTACATTATCGGTGCCTTAGCCCTGGCAGGTATTCCGCCGCTGTCGGGATTTTGGTCGAAGGACGAAATTTTGCTGGACGCCAGCGTCGAGAATACCGCTGTTTACATCATGCTGACGATTGCGGCTTTCTTCACAGCATTCTATATGGGGCGTCAAATCTTCTTGGTATTTTTCGGCAAACCGCGCCATGAAGCGGCAGAGTACGCCGTTGAAAGCTCACCAGTGATGACGGTGCCGCTGTCTATCTTGGCTTTTCTTGCGTTGTTTGGTGGCATCATCAACTTGCCGTTTAAGGGCTTTCATCAGTTTGGTCATTGGCTTGAAGAGAGCGTCCGTTTTGCACACATCGCTGAGTTCAACGTGACTGTTGCTGCTATTTCAACGGTGCTGGCACTCATTGCGATTGGCGTTTCGTACACCATTTATGGTCGTGACCCGGTTAAAGCGGGTGAAGACGACCCGCTGGAGACGCGTGCAAGGCCATTGTTCAACTTCCTTGCGAACCGTTGGTATTGGGATGAACTCTATCATGCCATTCTCATTAAGCCGTTTATCGTCTTAGGTGATGTATTCGGTAAAAGCATTGATTGGGACTTCTGGCATGACTTTTTCCACGATGGCTTCCTAGGTAATACCTTTAGTGGCATCTCTAAGCTGTTGAGCAAACCAGTTGATCAAGGCTTTATTGATGGTATCGTTAACGGTATTGCCAACGTCATTGGTGGCTCATCGAGCGGGCTGCGCCGCATTCAGACGGGCTATGTGCGCAACTATGCGCTTGCCATCGGGCTGGGTGTGGTTGTCGTCGTCGCCTTCTTGACCATTCGCCTGTTGGCTGGTGCTTAAATCAACAAACAACAGCCCCGACCGAACAGGTGGGGGCTGTCGAAATCTTTATCCTGAACTTATCATGACCGTCAAGGTCACTGTGTCACACTGTAAAAAGGGACAAACATGGGCATACCAAACAGTTTTCCTGTCTTCTTGACTAGCCTGCTAGTCCTCCCATTCCTTGGATTTGTCGTTATTATGGCGATGAAGCGCACGGCTGAAGAGGCGATCAAGTGGGTTGCAACTGTCTTTTCTATCATTATCTTTTTCGTGTCACTCGCGTTGCTAGGCCGTCCGTTCGCTCTCAATAGTGAGTTTATGTGGGGCGGCACTGTCGATTGGATACCCGTGGCGGGCATTACCTATTCATTGGGTGTTGATGGCATCAGCGTCTGGCTCATTCTGCTGACCACACTGATCACGCCCATCGCAATCCTATCTTCATGGACGTACATCGAAGATCGCCTCAAGGAATACTATGCCTCTCTACTGCTGCTTGAGGTAGCGATGCTGGGTGTCTTCATGGCGATGGACTTGTTCTTGTTCTACATCTTCTGGGAATTCACCCTCGTGCCAATGTACTTCCTGATCGGCATTTGGGGGGGGAAGCAGCGTCTATACGCATCGATTAAATTCTTTCTCTACACGATGGCTGGCTCCATCTTGATGCTGCTCGCCATTCTGTGGTTGGGGATTGTTGGCGGTACCTTCTTCCTGCCCGATTTAGTCGGCCTAGAATTTGCTCCGGCTGTTGCGTCAGCGTTGTTCTTTGGTTTTGCGATTGCCTTCTGCATCAAAGTGCCGGTCTTTCCGCTGCACTCTTGGCTGCCTGACGCGCACGTGCAAGCGCCGACGGCTGGGTCAATCATTCTAGCGGGCGTCTTGCTGAAGCTGGGTACCTATGGCTTGGTGCGCTTCAACCTGACGCTCTTCCCCGCGGCAGCGGCCCAGTGGGCGTGGTTGTTCGCCACACTGGGCGTGATCGGCATCATCTATGGAGCCTGGGTCAGTTTTGCCCAAACAGACGTCAAGAAGTTGGTGGCCTACTCGTCGATTAGTCACCTTGGCTTCGTCATTTTGGGCATCTTCGCCCTCAACGAGATCGGTGTTCAAGGTGCCATCTTGCAGATGGTGAACCACGGCATCAGCACAGGGGCGCTCTTCTTGCTCGTCGGTATGCTTTATGAACGCCGCCATACCCGCGAGATGAGCGAATTCGGTGGCATCTGGAATGCAATGCCCGTCTTCAGTGCCCTGATGTTGATCGTAACCTTTTCGTCCATGGGGTTGCCGGGCCTGAATGGTTTCGTCGGTGAGTTCACTATTCTGATGGGGTCCTTCAACTCGGAGGTGCTTGGTGCACGTCCGTGGTTGTACACGGGTTTCGCTGCCTTGGGTGTGATCATGGCGGCTATCTACCTGCTGAAAATGTTCTCGGCAGTTTTTCTCGGCCCGCTCGATAATCCGAAAAACCAAGAACTACAGGACTTGAACGCACGCGAAATCGCGACGGTGATGCCGCTAATTATCCTGATTTTTTTCATTGGTATTTACGCAACGCCATTCTTCGACGTGATGGGGCCATCGGTTCAGGCTTTGGTTGATACGGTTGCTGTTGCGTTAGTTCCTTAATGACCCCCTCCACCTGTAGGCCCCTCCCTCATTGATGGGAGGGGCCTACGGTGGGGGTCGTTTTTTGACATTATTCCCTGTTGTTTCTAGTAAACCAGGACAAACTACATGGTCGAAATACCGACACCACAAGAAATTAACCTACTGGCGATGCTGCCCATCATCTTCCTGATGGGGTGGGCAAGTGTGATGCTGGTTGTTGACTTATTTATTCCTGATGATCGCAAGAGCATCACCGCGGGGTTGGCTGTTAGCGGCTTAGTTGGGACTGCTGTGCTCGTGTGGCTGCAAGCACGAGGTCTGTTCAACCTAACATCGGATGAGTCATTTGGTGGCCTTGTCATCAATGATGGCTACGCTCTCTTCCTGACGGGCGTCTTAATCGTCTCTGGCATTATTAGCGTATTGATGGCGGTTAACTACCTACCACGGCGTGGCATCGAACGCGGCGAATACTACACGCTGCTGTTGTTCAGTACCGGCGGCATGATCTTCATGGCGATGGCAAACGACCTGATTGTGGTCTTCATCGCGCTGGAGTTGCTGAGTATTCCGCTCTATATTCTCTCCGGCTTTAACCGCGAAGACAGTGGCTCAGAAGAGTCTGCGATGAAGTACTTCTTGCTGGGGGCCTTCTCCAGCGGCTTCCTCGTGTACGGCGTGGCACTCGTCTACGGTGGTACTGGCACCACCGAACTGGCTGGCGTGGTGGCTGCGCTTCAAGGAGCAGCTATCAACCCATCGATTGCCGTCATTGGTATGGGCTTGCTTCTCGTAGGCCTCGGTTTTAAGGTGGCGGCTGTCCCATTCCATATGTGGACGCCTGACGTGTATCAGGGTGCGCCTACCCCGGTGACTGCTTTCATGTCTATCGGTGCGAAAGTCGGTGGATTTGCCGCCTTGCTGCGCGTGTTGGTCGCCGCTTTCCCCGACATTTCCACTGAATGGGGCTTGCTCGTTTCAGTGATTGCAGTTTTGACGATGATCATCGGTAATGTGATTGCTATCTCGCAGGATGATGTCAAGCGGATGTTGGCATACTCCAGTATCGCTCATGGCGGTTACATCTTGGTGGCTGTCGCTGCGGCACAAAACCCTGAAGTCGCCCCATTTGCTATCAGCGCTGCTATCTTCTACTTGTTGACCTACACCTTTACCAACCTCGGTGCTTTCGCGGTGGTAATCGCGTTAGAGAACGATGACGGTACAGGCACACACATTGATGATTACGTCGGTCTTGCTCGGACGCGGTTGCCACTGGCGGTTACGATGTCTTTGTTTATGCTGTCGCTGACGGGTTTGCCAGTCAGCGCAGGGTTCGTCGGCAAGTTTTTTGTCTTCGATGCCGCCTTACGTGCAGCGCAGGGTGATGTCATCTTGTTCATTGTGACCATCGTCGGTATTTTGACGACAGTCATCAGTGCTTTCTACTACTTGCGCGTTGTGGTTGCGATGGTACTTCAGGATGACGAAGGCAAGGAGCCGCCAACGGTGCAGCTTAAGCCAGCACTGGCAAGTGCCCTGGTTATCTCAGCGATTGGTACACTTGTGATTGGCGTCGTGCCATCCCAACTGTTTGAACTAGCCCGTGCCGCGCTGATTACGATCACTGGCTAAGCAATGGTACTTCAAGACACAACAAAGGGTCAGCCGGATGCTGGCCCTTTATGGTTTATTGCGTTTCAAAGGTGCCACACTTATTGCTGGGTTGAAGTCCACTTCTCGTGAATTCGCTGCATCTGCTCGATGTGTTCGGTCACATGTTCTATGTAGTCATTAAGCCAACTGTTTATGGTTTCTACACTCTGCCCTGCATAGCCTACGGAACTTGTCTCCCACGCTGACTCAGGCAGATTCGTTAGCAGTCTATGATTGAGCATCCGCAGCATTTGAAATAGTTCCAACGCGTCATCGGTCGCTTGGTTATGATAGCCTAACCCTTCTGCCCATGCCTGCGCATCATAGCCTGTGACTTTGCTGCCGGGTTCTCCAATTGCTTTACGAAGATACATAGAACCATAGACTTCAGAGTCAGCTAGGTGAATAATAATCTCATGGATAGTCCAGTCGTCGGGGTCTGGGCGCTCTTGCCATCTGGTTTCGGGTATATTTTCAAGCGCTTCAACAAATAGTTGATACCCTTGACGGTAGGCTTCAATTTTTTCCATACGATTCATCTTGATCTCCAGTTTTATTGAATACGCGGAAATGCTTTGGTGATGCTAGCAACCAACTTTTCGATCCCTGTCTGGTAGTCTTTGGGGTCGCGCACATCAATCCATTGATGGTTGACCAAGGGCAATGGGACAGCGTCTCGTTCTTCACCTAAGGCTAGCAATGGGAAGATGCGCGTATCAGTAACTTGGGCATAACCAATCTCACGTTTGACCCACTTTGACTTCTTCGCATCTGGGGTCATAATCACCACGAGGCAGAGTGCTTCGTCAAGGGCCTTCTCGATAGCATCCTGCCATGCGGGAGTACCCGCTTGCAGATTCTCATCCGTCCAAATCTCGATCCCAGTCGCGATCAGGTCACGCTTGACTTTCCACAACAACGATATGTTCTCGCGACTGTAGCTTAGAAAGACGTGCGTGCCAACAGGCTTAAGCTCGGCTTCTTTCGTCAAGGCCTTTTTGAGGGCCTGTGCAAGTTCTGATGCGCTCTGGTAGCGCGCTGAGGGGTTCTTTGCTACGGCCTTGTCAATCACGTCTTGCAGACCGTTTGGCAAGTCGGGTCGTACGCGTCTGAGTTTGGGAACTGGCATCTGTACATGTTCGAGCAGTATGCCAACCGCCGTATCGCCCCGGAAGGGATGTTGATTAGTAAGCATCTCGTAAAGAGTAATACCGAGCGAATAGATATCGATTAAGTGAGTCAGGTCACCGGTGTGCTTGGAAACCTCTGGTGCAACATATTGCGGTGCGCCAAGTAGGGCACTGTCATCGGCGGTGACGGTTGCTTGCATCAGCTTCAGGACACCCAAGTCGGACACATAGACGTTGTTATATTGGTCAAATAGGACGTTATCTGGGCGAATGTCACGGTGAATCATGCCTTTGGCATGCGCGGCAGTCAGAGCATTAGCAACACGCTCAATGACGCGCAGCACTTCATCAAACGGCAGATAAGCATCCTTCATCCGGTCTTTGAGCGAACCGCCGCTCATCAGGCGCATCACAATATAGGGCTGCCCATCCTGCTCACCGAAGTCGTAAACGGGCACAATGGCGGCATGTTCGAGGGCCGCAATTGATCGGGCTTCCAGCATGAAGCGCTCGCGGTAGGTGGAGTCATTGACCATATGGCGCGGCAGCACCTTAATTGCCACTTTGCGCTGAAACATCGGGTCTTTAGCCTTATAGACCATGGACATGCTGCCTTGGCCCAGCTTTGCTATCACTTGATAGCGCCCAATGGTGATTGGTAATGTATCTGTGATATCGTCTGCCATGGCTCAGCCTCTACTATCCTTGAACTCGTACACTATTAATTGTGGCACAGTTTAAGAAGCGCTTTCCAGCTTGCGCTCGGCTTTAGTACCAACGACTGCTGTGAGTCATTAGAACCCTGCATTCTCAATGAGGCCGCTTTACTGAAGATCACTGGGATCAAAGTCTGCCGCGCAGCGAAAACCAATGCCAGTAAAGGCTGACTCTGGCGGAATACCGTTGCGCCATGATGTCCGCATAATCGCTTCAGCACTGCTATACGACCCGCCACGGTAGGCTCGATCCGCTTCTGGCGCTTCAAAGTAGCTCAACTCGCGCTTTTCTACAGTGTAAGGGTAGCCGAGGTAGACCGAAAACGTCCACTCTGAGACATTACCAGACATATCCAGTGCGCCAACCCAAGAAGCGCCCTGCGGGAAGCTGCCGACTGGAGCTCGCTCTGCGAAGCCATCGTTGTAGTCATCATTGCGGAAGGTATCGTTGGTGCAGTTCTCATCACATGAGTTCTGCGCGGTGCCGTCGGATACGTTGCCATAGGGGTAGAGGTTATTATTCGGCCCGCTGGCGGCAAATTCCCACTCGGCTTCGGTTGGTAAGCGCCCATTGGGGCGGTTCAACTGACAGTATTTTAGGGCATCAAACCAAGTGATAGACTGCACGGGTAGTTCGTCAGTGGCTGAGTTCCCTGTTGGAGTATACATGCCGTTACTCACTTCAGTGCGGTCTAACCAGAACGCTTCTTCGATGCAGAACTGATGCTCGGGCTTTTCGTCATCGAATGCATCGAGGTAGCCCATCCTAAAGCATCCGGTCGGTACCAGTACCATTTCAACACCCCGCATGGTCTGGGTGTAGGGTGTCCAGTCGCTTTGCTCGCTAACACCATTCATAGCCAGAAAGCTCAAACTCTGAGTTGCTTCCATTGTCGGTGCGATGGTAGCAGTTGCGCCAGCAGTCGTGGCGACGACATCTTGAGGTGCGGTTGGTGCGACCCCAGTCAGTTGTGGCGTCGGTTCCCGTGTGAAGAACAGCGCGGCAAGCATGGCAATGACCCCAGCCCACACCACAAACAGCAAAACACCGCCGCCTCCGATCAAGAAGATGGGGCGCGGCGGTCGAGGCTTCGGCGGCCCGTCAGCCGGAGGGATTGGGACGCTCTCGTCGGTGAGGATGGTACTCGGCGACACCACTTCTTGTATAACCGTCTGTGTATTCTTTTCAATTACGTTGACTGTTGTCGCACCCGTCTCGTAAACGCTTCGTAAATCTGCCGAAAGTTGTGTGGCAGTTTGGTAGCGTTCAGTTGGTGTCTTTGCCATCCCACGTCGAATGACCTCCGCTGTAGCTTTTGGCAGGTCAGGCTGAGCGACACGGATATCTGGGATAGATTTATTAATATGCGCCATGAAAATGCCCGCAGGCGTCGTCGCACGGAACGGAAGCTCACCCGCTAGCATCTCATAGAGCGTGATGGTGAGTGCGTAGATATCGACGCGATGGTCAAACTGCTCATCCTCCATCATTTCGGGGGCCATGTAGCCTGGTGTGCCGATCACACCAAGCGTCAGGTTGCTGGTGGCTTCCCTCAGCTTAACGATCCCAAAATCGGAGAGGAACGCATTGTTGTAATGGTCAAAGAGGATATTGCCGGGCTTTAAGTCCCGGTGGATGATGCCCCGATCATGAGCCGCTTGTAGCCCAGCGGCTACTCGTTCAACAATTTTGACGGCATCTGCCAGCTTGATTTGACCTTGCTCGATACGGTCAGCCAACGACCCGCCTGACATCAGCCGCATGACGAGGTAAGGGCGTCCGTCAGCCTCGCCGACATCATAAACAGGAACAATGGCACTATGTTCTAGTGAAGCAACCGTGCGCCCCTCCCGTTCAAAACGTGTGCGGAAATCCCGATTGTGCATCATTTCTAGTGGCAGAATTTTGATGGCGACCTCCCGGTCAAACTTAGGGTCGTGCCCTTTGTAGACCGTCGCCATACCCCCGCGCCCCAGTTCCTCAATGATTGTGTACGGTCCGATCATCATGTCAGATGCCATCGATACTATGCTCCAGTATATGACTACTTAGGATTGGTTCAATTATAGTCGGCAAGCGGTTAGTCGGCATTCCTCGTCCGTCGGTGGCATTTTTAGTAAACCAGCTTAGTTAGACCTTGAATGTGCCATTCTCGTAGAAAAGTTCGCCATCAACGATAATTTGCCCGCCGGAGCGCATATCACAGATCATATCCCAGTGAACATCCGACTGGTTAACGCCGCCTGTGTCTGGATAGCTGGCCCCGACTGCCATGTGGACGGTGCCACCGATCTTCTCATCAAAGAGGATGCTGCGCGTAAACTGTTGGATCGAGTCGTTGGTGCCAATGGCAAACTCACCGAGGTAGCGTGCGCCCTCGTCAGTATCTAAAACCGAATTTAGATAGGCTTCGCCTTTGCTCGCCGTCGCCTTGACAACTTTGCCCTCCTCGAAAGCTAACTCGACGCCATCTACTTCGCGCCCGCCATAAATCGCTGGGTAAGTGAAGCGCACTGTGCCATTGACTGAGTCTTCAACTGGTCCCGTGAAGATTTCACCGTCCGGGAAGTTCTTCTTACCATCTGCGTTGATGAAGGTGCGCCCCTCGATTGAGAGCGTCAGGTCGATATTCTCGCCTTTCACTTCGATCTGCTGCTTACCGGCAAGGTAGTCCACCAGCTTTTGCTGACGCTCTGCCATTGCTTGCCACAAGGTGACTGGGTCAGGTTGATCGACTTTAGCGGCCCCAAAGACGAAGTCTTCGTACTCACGCAGGCTCATCTCGGCATCTTGAGCGGCGGCGTTAGTGGGGTATATGGTGACGCACCAGCGTAGTTCCCCACTGGATTGGCGCTCCATAAAGGTCTTCATGATTGGGCCGCGGCCTTTGGAGGCCATCTGAATGCGGGCTGGGTCGATGTTGGTTAAGGCGCGGCTGTTGGTTACAGCGCGGACACTGAGGCGGACGTCGGCATTTTCCATCAGCCACTGCTGCATCGGGTCAGGCGCGGTCAGAATATTTTCGGGGGCCACCTTCAGCATGATCTCTTGGGCTTCGTTCGGCACCATCGCAAAGATCGGGCGAGCACCATTCTCAAGTATCTTTTCATAGAGTGCCAGTGCCAGCGGCAGTGCCTCTGGCACGGTGAACAAAGCCACAAGGTCACCTGCTTTGATTTCTGTCGAGTAGTTGACTATGATGTCGGCGTATTTATCGATGCGTGGATCCATAACGATGTTAATCCAATCTAGATGAGGGAGCGTTAGTCTATGAAACAGAATAGAGGATTGTACGGATGGAATCAAAATTCAATCTGAAGTCAGATAAATTTGGCTAGAAATTAACCGCATTGGCCTCAAATATGCTGAGAGCGAACAGGTCTAAAGGTTGTAAAATAGTTAGAAGATTAATTAAGGCTCACTTGACTTAGAACGTGTGTTCCTGCTATAATGCCATCAAAGAGAACTGATGTGCTAATTAATGACTTTTAACCAACTAAATCACTTTTAGTAGAAACAAATAACTTATGGCAGAGCGTAAACTCTCAGCACGGCAAGCCAGCATTCTTGAATATATCGCTGAACATATCGACCAAAAGGGTTACCCACCAACCATCCGCGAGATAGGTGAAGAGTGTAATATCTCTTCCACATCGGTGGTGAACTACAATCTCAACAAGCTGGAGCGGGAGGGCTATCTCGTCCGGGATCGTAAAGTATCCCGTGGGCTGTCACTAGTTACAGAAGAGTCGGAAGATGGTGAAGTCGTTGATGTACCGTTGATGGGACGCATTGTTGCCAGTGAGCCTGTGCCAATTCCCAGCAGCGACTTCCATGTGTTTGGCGAAGATGAAGCTATTCAAGTAACCAAAGATATGGTAAAGCAGTATGGGCAGGATCTGTTTGCCTTACAAGTACAAGGTGAATCAATGGTTGATGCCATGATTAATGATGGAGACATCGTGATCATGAAGCCGCATAGAAACGTCAGCAACGGTGATATGGTCGCCGTCTGGTTGACCGACCGCGAAGAAACCACCTTAAAGTATATCTTTAAGGAAAATGGAAAAGTTCGCCTGCAACCCGCCAACCCAACAATGGCGCCAATCTACATTGATGACCCCAGCACGGTCGAGGTACAGGGTCGAGTAGTCGCTGTCATTCGCCAGATGTAGTCGAATACACAAAAAAATGAAAAAGACGGGACGAACCCGTCTTTTTCGGTTCATGCTGCCTTCGTGAGACTAGCGATTCCCACCGGCCTCTGCAAGTGCGGCAACCAACGCATCATGGGCTGGGCCGTTGGTCGCGAGAATGCCGCTGTTCTGGTAGAGCTTGTCGCCCAAGGTGAAGTCAAGCGGCTTGCCGTCTAAATCTGTGACGGTGCCGCCCGCCTCCACGACAATTAACGCACCGGCTGCGTGATCCCAGATGCGCTCGTTGTAGCCAGCTTTCTTGACTGTGCGGATATAAATTTCGGCGCGCCCGTCAGCGACTACTAGATACTTCGCTTGGCTGTCAATCCGGACAGGGTCGCCCGCGATGCCAACCGCCCCCAATACCTGATGGTTAAAGTCATGATCGGTGTGTGCCGCTTCAACAGACTCTAACGTCCGCATGATTGCTGGGTTGATGGCATCAGAGACCTTAAGTGGGCGGATATCGCTACCATCCATTGGTTCGATTGTGGCCCCCTCACCCCGCACCGCAATTGAGATGGCGCCGCGGGGCGTTTCTTCACCGGGGTTGTAGGGCAGTGCCGGGCAGCACAGGGCCGCTACTGTTGGAATGCCATTAACCAAGAGCGCAATAGCAACCGCAAACTGATCACCGCGGATGAAGCCTTTAGTGCCATCAATTGGGTCAACTGTCCAGACACGGTTGGAGGTGCTGCCTTCTCCATAGTCCAAAAACATCGATATTTGGTTCAGGCGCAAGGCACGATCCAGCGCTTTCCCGACGTATTTCAAAACAGCAGCTTGCTGCTCGGCTTCGGCAAGCTGAGTGAAATCATCTGACTTTTCTTCGGAGATGGCCCCATCATCGGGGAAGTTTGCCAACAGATAACTATGGACAATCGCCTGCAAACTGAAATCAGCAATGGTAACGGGTTCTTTGCCTGCCTTCTCGATTGCTTCTGGTGTGCCCAGCATATCATTGCGAATCTTCAAGCAGAGGTACCCGGCGACACGCGCTGTTTCTCTGATGACATCTTTTTCTTTCTCATAAGCCATGTGGGCTGCCTTTCTGCGATAGTTAGCTGTGTTGGTTGAGCCAAGCGATTAGATCGATAAAGATTTGATCGTTATCAAGCTCGTTATAAATCTCATGGAATAAATCAGGGTAGGTGTGCAGCGTTTTATCAGTGGAACCTAGATCATCGAAAAAAGCCTTATTGATGTGCCAATTAACGACGGGGTCAGCCTCGCCTTGTTGAATAAGCACTGGCAGTGTGTAATCTGCTGCCTGCGCCAAGATTATCTGCTGCGCTTTGCGAATGGCATCGTAGGCACGTGCGCTAATCTGACTGTGCGACTGTGGGTCGATCTGATAGGCTTGAACAACGGCAGCATCATGCGAGAAGCTCGCTGGGTCTAGGCCATTGTTGACGGTAAAACTTGGCAAAACGCGTGCTGCAAAACCACTGAGCATCGTCTGCCAGCGAGGTGGTTCAAAGGCGAGTTTCAGCCAAGGCGCACTGAGGATAACCCCAGCCCACTTCTCTTGCTGATCAAAAATACTAGCCAGTGCCACCACCCCACCCATGGAATGCCCGCCTGCGAAAACAGGCATGTCGGTTAGGGTTTGGTCAACAAAGTACCGCATTGCAACCATATCGAGCAGATAGTCATCAATGCTGCTAATGTGCCCACGCTTTCCAGGGCTACCGCCGTGCCCGCGCAAATCGATCACGAATAGAGCGTGCCCAGCCGCTGCTAAGCGACTGCCCACATGTTGATAGCGTCCGCTGTGATCGGACTGACCATGGACAAAGGCTACTGCCGATTTTGGCGTTGTCGAGGGCAGCCAATAGCGAAGCTGGAGCGTTAGGCCATCGCTGCTGATGATATGTTTAAGCTGCGCAGATATGACTATTTGGGTGCTGGTCATAATCGTCTAATAACTGACTGCATCATGCGTACACGATACTCCAGACTATGCTAGAATGCCACCAGACTCAACCACTAACTGAGGGGAAAACTACAGATGCCCGAACTGAAAACACCATTTCGTGAGAAGGTAGCCATCGCAGTCGATGGTGGTGGCCTGCGCGGTATTGCCGTCGCTAAAGCACTGGTGATGTTGGAGGAGGCACTTGGGAAGAAAGTTGCGGATATTGTAAGCTTATCTGTCGGTACGTCAACTGGGGCGATCATCGCGGCGGCGTTGGCGGCTGGCTTGGATGCCAAAACGATCCTCGATACCTATGTTGAATACGGGCCGCGCATCTTTGCCAAAAGCCTTCGCACTTTGCCCATTATTCGACTGCTCGTGCCCTTCCGCTACAAGAACGATGCACTTTTTGCATCCCTCGAAACGACCATCGGGCCGATTACCATTGGTGAATTACATCAGCGCTTACAGGACGAAGGACGTGAATTTTCTCTAGTAATCACCACGGCGGACGTCTATGCAGGCCAAACGCGTTTTATCAAGTTGAGTAAGCCCCGTTACGCCAACTGGAAAGTTAGTGACGCGGTAGTTGCCAGTTCGACCATTCCGGGGCAATTTCCAGTCTTTGAGCACGTCTACGCGACGCCAGACAACCTCGCTGACCCCGACGAGGCATGGATACCTGAACCGCGTTCTTTTTTGGATGGCGGGCTTGGCTCGTACAGTAATCCGTCCTTCATTGCAGCCTATGAAGCTGCCTTCTGCCTGAGCCGGCATGGTTGGTCGTTGGGTGACACCACGCTGATCAGCATGGGGACAGGCATCAACCCACAAAAAGCCGTCTGGCGAGAGCGTACCAACAACTTCCGGATACCGCCGCGGCGCTTCTGGCAGCCCAAGTGGTTGGCCCCAACCATCGATCAGTTCTTGTTGGATGCCAACACGCAGCAACTGCGTTTGGTCAAGCAGTTCTTTACGACAGACGTCAACCGACGTGCCAATGATGACAACGCTGGGCTTGATTTCAGGCGTTACAACGTCAATTTTGACGAGCGCATCGTGGGGGATGAGGTCAAGATGATCCCGGCGCTGTTGGAATATGGTGAAGAACTTGGTAATAACTTGATCAACGATATTCGTGAGAACTTCGGTGAATACTCTTGCACTGATGATACGGATATCCTGAACCCTTTATCGCGAAAGATTCAAGCGCACAGTGCTCTCTGAACAGTGTAGCTAGTGGAAGATTTAGATAATGAGATGGATTGTACTAATTATGCTTACGCTGCTGCTGAGCGGGTGTGGCCATGCTGCGATCGTAGTAGCTACGCCGACGCCCGACAGCGATCAAACAATGATGGAGACAGGTGCCATGACTGAATTGACGCCGCTCCCCGGCAACCTTGACCAGCCAATACAGTTTGAGGATGAAATTCAGTACGAAATTAACGCAATTCTGCCGAGAGATGGCATCCGACCAATCTATGAGCCGCACTTTGTCAGTGCTGCTGATGCTCAGCTTAGCATCGATGAATTGGTGATGGGCGTTGAAATCAATGAGGATGCGCGTGCGTATTCTGTCAGTGTGCTGCGCACAAGGGAAATGGTGAATGACGAGGTCGGCGGTAGGCCTATCCTCGTCACGTGGTGACCCATCTGTTATACCGGTCTCGTGCATGACCGGCAGGTTGACGGCGTCACCTATACCTTTGGCAACCACGGCGCATTATGGATGAATGCCATGACGTGGTGGGATCATGAAAACGAATCGGTCTGGACGCAGCCGTTGGGCCAGGCCTTACAAGGCCCACTGAAAGGCACGCAGCTCCAGATACTACCGTTCAGTTTGGTGCCTTGGGAAACATGGCTGGAAGAACATCCCGATACGCTCGTACTCTCGACGAATGAGGGCGGTGGCTTGAGGGTTGAGAGACCGCGTGAGGATTATGTTGTCGGGGTGGCAATCGGGGAGTTTGTGAAAGCCTATCCTTATCCGGTTATCTCAGAGGCAGTGCTCGTCAATGATACGATAGGCGATATTCCAGTTGTGGTGCATGCCAACCCGGAGACACGCAGCGTGCATATTTATGTTCGGCAGCTTGCGGATGGGACGATCCTAACATTTGAAGGCGACCGCCAACAAATGATCGATCAGCAAACAAGTAGCCTTTGGGAACCAACCCGTGGTTTAGCAATAGAAGGTGAACTCAAAGGGCAAGCCCTGCGAGCATTGCCTTATATCTCTTCGTTCGATTGGGCTTGGTTGGACTTCTACCCAACCAGTGAGTTTTACCAAGGCACAGAGTAGGTGAATCAACAGGGGCCCTATCTACGATGCGACCCCTGCGTTAACTGCTAGTCGTCCTCATCATCCTGCGGGTTATCTACAAGAAATTGAACCCGTGTCTCAGCGCTGTTACCGTTGGTGTCGAAGGCAATCAGCCTAATCGTGACAGGGCCGTTTGGCAGTTGCTCTGTGTCAAACTGACCGAGGGCATTGTTATCGATTGTTTGGCTGGTGCGGCCCTGCACTTCACCCCAACCTTGTGGGTCGGTACCAAGCCCAAACTGAACGACGTATGCTTCAAAGTTCGGCACATTGACGCTGCCCGTGATCAAGATGTTGCCTTGTACGGTCTGGCCCGGCGTGGGGTTCGTAATCTCTAATACCGTTGTCTGTGTATCTGGTGAGCAGGCAGCCTCTGGCGGTTCCACCAGATTGTTCTCGTCAAGGCGACGCTGGGCGGCCCAAGAGCGCCCCGGCTCAGAATTGCGCAGCCAATTGAAAGCCGCCTCGCGCACATCAATTAACTGGCTGGGGTTGGGCACAAACAGTGTTGCCCGCTCTTCCGTGTAGTTTGGGCAAAATTCGTTGGCGATCAACCCGGTGAAAGTATCAACTTCAATGGTGCGGTACAGTCCCATGTCGGATGTCGGTGGTGGTGTCTCTAGGTCGAAGACATCCAGCCGAGTCTCCGAATTCTCTAAGCAATATTCAGACGGCTCTGCACCATCATCGATGCATACCACTTGGTCAAACACCCCTGCTAGACGTGGGAATGGCTGCGGTGAGTAGGTTGATGTTGCTGCATCCATAACACCCCGCCAAATTGGCCCAGCGCCCGTGACACCGGTAACGTTGATCATCGGCGAATTGTCGGTGTTACCAACCCAAACACCCACCGCGACTTCTGAGGAAAAACCCATTGTCCAGTTATCGCGGAAGTCGTTGGTCGTGCCCGTCTTGGCACCAGCCGGGTAGCTGGGGCTGAGCGGCGTCTCACGCCCGAAGGATGGTACGCGGGCTTCTGTATCAGACAAGATCGTTTGCATCAGGTAGACGCGGTCTGGGTTTAGCACTTGCTCGCCCGCGGGTACCTCATATGGGTAGCCCTCAATTACCTCACCGTTTCGCTCGATGCGGTCGATTGAATAAGGGGGCCGCAAGGTGCCGCCGTTTGCTAGTGTGGCATAGGCGTTCGTCCACTCTAGTAAAAAGACTTCACCGGCACCGAGCGTCAGTGAAAGGCCATAATTGTTCGGATTACTGGCATCGCCTAAGGAAGTAATACCGACATCATTGAGCACTTCGAGCAGGGCGGGCACGCCGACGTAGTCTAACGTGAGCACCGCTGGAATATTGTAGGAGTTGGCAATCGCATCACGGACACTCACCGGGCCGCGAAAGCGCCCATCGTAGTTGACCGGCTCATAGACGCCGAAACCGGGGATTTCGTATTGAATGGGGACATCCCAGATCACAGTTGAGGGCGTCCAGCCTTGGCGGAAGGCTGCCAGATAGGTGAACGGCTTGATTGATGAGCCAGGTTGCTGCGGCGTGAGGGCAATGTTGACTTGTCCATCGATGCCTTCGTTGAAGAAGTCCCGACTGCCGACCATCGCGAGAATCGCACCGGTGTCAACATCGATCACCACGACGGATGCGTTGGTGACGTTTCGCCCCTCAAGGCCAGCGAGTGTTGCTTCTACCTGCTGTTCTGCGGCTTGCTGAAGGTCACTATCCAAGGTAGTGTAGACGTCAAAGCCTGCCGAGTAGATTGACTGCCCGATGGCTGGATCTTGCTCTAATTGGCGGATCACGTAAAAGACCCAGTGCGGATGGCGTGCGCCAAAGTCTGGGGCGGAATATCCAGCACTTGCTACCGCTGCGATCTCAGCGGCGTTTTCCTCAACGACCGCTGACGTGACGACGGGCAAATCAATAGCGACGTTGCCTGTGTCAAGTTGCCCCGCCTCGACCATCAACGCCAACACCTGCCGCTGCCGAAGCGCAGCAGCTTCTGGGTCTGCCACGGGGTCCCAGACGGCGGGAGCCTGCGGAATACCTGCCAAGTACGCAGACTCGGCGAGGGTCAGTTCGGAAGCGCTCTTGTTGAAATACGTCTGGGCCGCTGCCTCGATGCCATAAGCCAGGTTCCCGTAGTAAACCTCATTGAGATACAGTTCGAGGATCTCTTCCTTAGTGAAGCGCCGTTCAAGTTCAGCCGCAAGGAAAATTTCTTTGACTTTGCGTTGATAACTGACGCGCTCTGCGAGGTCTTCCTCAGTCAGCAGCAGGGCACGCACCAACTGTTGTGTAATCGTGCTCGCGCCGGATACCAGCGCGCCTTCCTGGTAGTTCTGGTAGACAGCGCGGATGATGCCCGGAATACTAAACCCTGGGTTAATGAAGTAACCGCGCTCTTCCGTCGAGATGGTGGCATGGATCATATAGGGTGAGACTTGATCCAGCGTGACCGTATCTCGGAAGCCACCCTCAGGATCGTTCAACTCATAGAGGATATTGCCATCGCGGTCACGAATGCGGGTTGTTTCAAACCCAAGCGCTCGTGCCTGTAAGTCACTGACGTCGTCAATACCGCGGAAGGCAGGTGCCGTCACTTGTGCGTAGTAGATGGCGCCCCCGCCGCCGCCGAGCATCACGATGATCAACAAACCAACGAAGCCCAACACAAACAGCCGAGTCACAACAGTGGCAAAGCTAGTCCGACGTCTGCGCTTACGCCGCCGCTTGCGACGATCACGCTGGGGTTCCTGCTCTCGCGGAAAAGGCGGTGGCACAGATGAGCGCACAGGCTGCCGTTGGCGCGGAGGTTCCGCGTAACGCTGCTGCGGCGGCTGTTGATAGCTCGGTTGTTGTGGCGCACGCGGCTGTGGTGACGAGGGGCGCGGTGCCCGGCTGCGGTTGCCCGGTGGGGGTGGTGAATATGGCGGTGGCGGCGACTGCATGCGCGGGTTGCGCTGTGTCACTTGTTGATCAGGCGGCGGCTGGACGGGTTTCCGCCGGATAGTATTTTCTGACATTGATGGGTCGTCAATCTCGTCTTTGAAAGCGCTCAACCCAACCATGGTTGAATTCGGGTCCTCTCGTGGAACACGTTTCGGCAGCGGCATGTCATCGTCGTCCATACGGACGTTTGGGGCGCTGGGCTGCATGGGCGTGTTATCAGCGATTGGGGTCTCAGGCTCGAAGTTAGGACGCTTGTAGCCCTCCGGCTTGACTTGGTCATCCCGCGCAACGGGCTGGTTGGAATCGGCTTTGAGCTTGGGTGTTGCGGGCTTTTGTGGCTCAACTGGTTCGACGGACGTCGGATCGGTTGGGTGAGGGAAGGGTGTCCGCTTTTTGGCGACTGGCTTCCTTTCCTCGTTGGCATTATCAGCTGTCGGAAGGTTGAAGGGAACATCGTCCTTCGCTTGCTCTGCTGGAGGTTCCTCATCCGTTGGGTGCGGGGCGCTTGGCCTTGCTTTGAATGGGTTAGCGGTGCCTTCTGCCGGAGTAGGCCGCCCGGCAGGGGTATCCCCCTCTTTGATCGGCGGCTCTTCTAAGATCGACTCTTTGCTGGAAACCGGATCGCCATGGACTTCAATCTCGTGCCACTCTTTGGCTTGCTTCTCTGCACGCTCCTTCGCCCCCATCAGGCGGTCGCGTTTGCGCTCGGGTTTCTTTGGGTCGGATTCTTCTGAGTCGACGTTCTGAGGTAGGTCTTCGTCCATGTAAGTCTCTTACTTCCGGCAAGTTTCTATGAACACAAAATATGTTTGTTTGAGTTCCGTATAGCCTAACTATAGCACGCGCATCCGATCAGAGGAAAGCACACAGACGATCTGGACGACTGAAATATAAAGCTGCCAGCAGAACTTGATATTCGCTCGCTGACAGTTGATATATCTAGGATGATGCATGCCGTATCTCAGGCATCGTCGACGATTGGCTCAGGACGTTTGCGCCGGGCAACAGGGATAATCGGAATTTCAGCATGGAGGATGCTATCCCGGTTTTGGCTGTCTAGCGAGATGTTGACTGCTTCGCGATCAAACTCGACGTAACGAGCGATCACTTCAAGGATTTCGTCTTTCATAGCACTGACCTGCTCTTGAGAGAGATCGCTGCGGTCGTGGACGAGCACGAGTTGAAGACGTTCTTTGGCAATAGAACCGCTATCAGTTTTGCCGATGCCAAATAAAGTCTGTAGTAAGTTCATCATGTGTTGGCTCATCTCCCATGTGCGCCCGCGAAATTCTCTACTGCTTGTCTGACTTGTCGCCACCGATGCCAAAGGCACCCAGCAACCGCTGCATAAAGCTCTCGTCTTCTTCGAGGTTCATAAATGGAATATCTTCACCTGTAAGGCGTTTGGCAATGTTCGTGAAGGCCTGCCCGGCCTTTGACTCTTCGGGTGTCATAGCAGCGGGGGTGCCCTTATTACTTGAAATCAGGATTTTCTCGTCTTCCGGCACCAATCCGATCAGCTTGATAGCGAGGATGTCAATGATGTCTTCTGGGCTGAGCATGTCGCCGCGCTTGACCATATCCGGCTTGACGCGGTTGACGATCAGTTTGCCAGGTCCTTTGTCTTGCGCTTCGATCAAGCCAATGATGCGGTCAGCGTCGCGCACAGATGAGACCTCCGGGTTGGTCACGATCAGCACTTCGTCGGCTGGCGCCAACGCGTTACGGAAACCGCGTTCGATGCCCGCCGGGGAATCGATCAGGATGTAGTCAACCAGCCCCTTGAGTTCTTCCACCAGCCGGATCATATCCTTCGGGCTGATGGCTGTTTTGTCACGGGTCTGAGCAGCGGGGATCAGATAGAGGTCTTCGGAGAAGCGCTTATCTTTGATCATTGCTTGCCGCAGTTTGGCGCGCCCTTCGACGATGTCAACAAGGTCGTAGACGATACGGTTTTCCAGCCCCATGACGACATCAAGGTTGCGTAGGCCGATATCGGCATCGATGCAGGCTACTTTTTTGTCTAGCTTGGCAAAGGCAACCGCAAGGTTGGCGGTCGCCGTCGTCTTTCCGACGCCACCTTTGCCTGAGGTAACAGTAATTACGTGTCCTGCCATAGTCCTAGCACCTTTCCTGTCGCTGCATGTTTGAATTAACTAGGTTCATCGGTCAGCACCCCACTCGCGTGCAATGATCTGCCCCTCTTCGACTGAGGCAATCTCCGGGTTGGGGCGGCGCTTGCCATCATCTGGGGCGATGGCAACATGGTTGGCAATTCGCAGTTGGGTCGGACGCATGTCGAGGGCGCAGACGATGGCGTTTTCGTCGCCGTTGGCCCCCGCATGGACGGTACCTCGCATCCGTCCCCAAACGAGAATATCACCACCAGCAATAATTTGGGCACCTGGGTTCACATCCCCGATGACAATTACATGCCCCACATGCCTGATCACCCGTCCAGAACGCAGGGTACTCTTGAATAAGACAGCTTCAGCGGTGTCCTCGTTAGAGTTGATTGGCGGCAGTTCTTCGAATTCCCGCGGGAACTCGCCCGTCATTTCCATCTCAGGGGGCTCGGTTTCGAGGTTGTTGCGGCGAGCTGCTCGCAGCGTCTCGGGTGAGGTGCCAAGCAGGGCTTGCAGCTTGACATCGTGTGCAGCGAGCTTGTCCTTCAGTTTGCGAATATCTTCGTTATCCAAGCTGCGATCTCCTACCTGAAGGGTAATTTCCGCGCCACGAAAGAACTCACCTTGCCCTTTGATACGATCAAGAAGCTGCTGCTGTGCAGCAACCCATTCATCGGAGGCTTCAAGCGTGACGAGTAATCCGCCGCGAATTCCCTTAATACGTACCGATGATGCCTCTGTCACACTGGCTCCGTGTGTTCAACTGGATGGTATGTGAAGGTGGGTGGATAAGCCTGATTGTTTGCCGACGGTACAGTATCCAACAACAAACAAACCATGTAGCGACATTGTATTACAGTGCTATGGTCGGCGCAAGAGCGCACGATGATAGTTGTCTGTTACACTTTATCCATGCAGCGGTGAGTCGCCTTATACGAAATCATCTCAGATTGGCCCTACCTAGTATCAATGTCTCTCCTGCTGGGCGGGTACCAAGCTGAGGTAAACCGACCATGTCATTGCTCAAAGATGATTTACATGTTTGAGTATACATTCAAATCAACAAACACGGTTGTTTAGAAAACCAGACAAAACACCTGATGGTGGCGTATTTTGCCCGACACGCTTCCCGATGCAAAATTCAACCACACCTTACGCAGGCAAAAGCTCCCCAACCTGACTTCAATGTCAGTAAAAAGACATTAGAACGTCAGCGAAATGTCAGAAAAACCTATACTTATAGTATAATATATGTGTTAGTACATGCTGACCCGCTATCAGTATATGTTTGTGAAGGATAGGAGATTTTTAGGAGGACGTATGTTTAATCAACTAAAGGATCAACGTGGCGTGGCAAATGCCTTAAAAAACGCTGTGAAGACTCTTCCCAAAGGAGCGAAGGAAACAGACAAACGCAAGTTATTGGCAGATATCCGGCAGTTTGAAGGGATGGAGTGGGATCCGCATCTATTCCAAGTGTTGTCAATTAGCCATAGTGGCAAATTCAATGTTGTGGACGATGCAGAGGTCACCTACCAGCCGAGTATTGCAACACCAGACAAAATGATCGAAGCCCTGCGGGTATTGCTTCATCAATACGCGGAAGTGCTGAAATCGGTCAAAGTGTCTGCAAAAAATTTATTCAGTATTGCGGATGCTGCCGAGTATCTCGGCATTGAAGAGGCGACTGTCAAGTATCATGTGTACACTGCGGAAAACCTTTCGGGCCAGAAGATCGGTCGCTCAAGGGTGTTTACAAAGCAAGAGCTTGATGATTTCGCAGTGCGTAAGCGCCCGCAGGGGCGTCCACGCAAAGCAGAGGTCAGTTAGTGTTGTTCCATTGCTAGGGGTCGCTTATGCCCGTCCACCACGTTGGAGGATGATGTACGCGGCTCTTAGCATTGCCACGCCAAAACGCTCTTTGATCAATGATTCATCCGGATCAATGCCGCGAGCACCTAACGCGGCTTGTACCGCTGAGGCTGCATAATACCCCGCAAAATTACGTTGTACCGTCCCGGAGGCTGCCATCGCCGCAAAGTAAGCTGACCGGGCGGCCCACCCTTCTACCGGAACTGTGGTTAGTGTGTTGACGAGCAATACGCGTGAGGCACTCGCTGCTTCATTGGCAGCTTGTCTGGCTTGTTGGGTTGCCTCAGGGGTATTGTCTAAAAGCCAAGCACGCGCCGCAGTAACAGCTTCCGCTGGTCGTGGGTCAGTCGGAGCAGCGGCTTCAAAGACCGGCAGCACAGCATAAGCCCGACGACACGCAATTTCTACACACCAGCGCTTGATGCGTGTTTGCTGCGTCTCATTCATTGCTTCAAGTAGAGCATTGATATTACCAGCAAGGTAGGCACCGCGCCGGTCGGCAATGACCTTGCTATTGACGCCTGTGAGTAGCGGTTCGCGCCCGGTTCGCTGAACCAGGGCTTTTGTACCGCCTAATTCGGGTGATTTTGCCGTCATCAGGAAACTCTTTTACTGAACCCGTCGTTCACCGCTTAACAGAATCAGGTAAGCAGCACGTAATTGTGCGCGAATGGCACTGGCCTGCTCCGTATCCGTCGTTGTTGCGAGAGCTGGCCCAGCCTCAGATGCGCTTACCCAAACCACATCCCAATTGGTTAGGTTAGCCAAGGCTCGTGCGGCCCATCTGGCGGCCTGTGTCTGATGCACCTGCAAGGCTGACTTCAGTGCTAACAAGCCGATTGTGTCTAACGCTTCAAGCTGTGCTTCTATTGTATCAGGGAAGTTTTTGAGGAGACTGTTGGCATCTTCAAGTTCGGGTGATTGTTTCGTGGCCTGCTGATGCAGGCTTACCCGTAGGCACCAGTGGCGAAACCGAATGAGCTGTGAGTCGCTCATCATGCTGACCAGGGCCTTGAGGTTGCCGGCGAGGTAGGCGCGTTCACGCTCGATGATGATGCGGCTGTAGATGCCTTTGAGCACTGGTTCTTGTCCGGTAGTGTTGGGGCTGTTTTGCCCGCCCAATGTAGGCGATTTATCATCTTGTTGTGCCATGTTTAATTACCGTGTCCTATCCGCACGATGGACAAACGTCCATCACATAACTATCTACTCCTCTGTGGCAAAAAGTAAAGTTATTGACCCTACCATAATTGATGATAGTCAGCAATTAATGGCGTGAAACCTAGGCGGAGCTGACGAAGAATCAAAACGGGCACAGACAGCTGCACCCGTCAAACTTCGGTGCTGTTTTTGCTAACCGACGATGGTGCCGATCACCTCGACGGGGGTGGCTGGCTCATCTGGGCGTGCCCAACGATATTCTTCATCATAGCTGAGATAAGGCTGCGACCAGCGGTAGACCCACTTGGCGGCGTCTGGAGTCACGTTGATGCACCCATGGCTGCGTGGCAGGCCATAGTTATTATGCCAAAACGCACCATGGATGGCAGCACCAACCGAGAAATAACTGACCCATGGCACTGCGTTAACATCATAAGCGAGGCTGCCAGAACCACCGCGCATCCGCCGGGACGGGCGCTTGCGATCAATGGGCGTTGTGCCGAGCTGGGTACTGAAGTCGATCACTTCGCCCTCGTCGTTTTCATAGTCGGTGCCGGAGGCGATCCGCGTTTGGAAAACGGGGACACCTTCTTCGAGGCACGTCAGGATTTGCTCGTCAAGGCTAATCTCGATTTTCTTATCCATCACCTCTGGGTTAATCGGGGCGAATTCTTCTGGTGTAATTTGCCGGATGGTCTTCGCCAACATCCATGCTTCGCGCTGTGGCTCGATGTCATCAGCAAGGCGATACCACTCCATACCAGTATCATCCGCAGCATAATCGACGATTTGATGCACCTGCCCATAAAAGCCACGATAGTAGTCGTAGTCCCACATGCCGCCGGTCATCCGAGGCTTTTTCCACTGTGAGACCATCGGAACGGTGACCTCGCCCCAGAAGAATCCATAATCACTGGGCATCTCGGTAGTCACCGGGTTAAACACTTCACGACAGGGTGCAACAAATGCGGAGTGCAGGTAACCCTCGCCGATGTCGTACCAGACTTCAGAGTGTGACCGACTGTCATAACGTTCCCCAGTGACGCCGCGATAAATCGGCGCAACGTAGTGTAAGTACACATCGCGGATGCGGTCAGCGTCTGGGCTGGGGCCTTTGAAGATCGAAAGGCGGTTCGCAACGACGCGACCCAACATTGGCGGGTTACCGTAGTATTCATTGTATGAGTATAGGGTTGGCTCCCAGAAATCAGGCTTGGGGCCGCTGCCTTGATCAGCGCCATCTTGTGCAAAAACGCGACTAACACCAGTGCTTGCCAGCGCAGCAGCACTGATGCCTGCACCTGTCTTTTTCAAAAATTGACGACGTGACGTCATTATTCACCTCTAGCGATTTAGATTGACCGGATTGTATCGAGATATTAAAGCAGGTCAATAACCTGTGGCGGTTGATTGACATACTTTTGACATTATTCTTACACAATGACGCCCTAAAAGCCTTATCTCTTTCGTTTGCATTCAAAAAGTTGATTGAGCTTATGAACGCAGGATGAAATTGAGCTGCATCAAGTTGCGGTTGCAATCTGGGATGGCTTGTGCGATCACTGGCTCACTGAGGAAGCGCGAGCCTGTCTCATCGGTCAGTTGCACGCGGTAGGTGCCATCTGACAATTCCTCGGACACTTCCGCCAAGTAAGCCCCCGTTCGATCAGTAGAGACGGCAATCGGGATGTTGCTGCCGTCGCGCCGAATGCGGACGAAAATATCTGGTACACCATTTCCGGCAGTGTCTTGCAGCACCCCTTGGACGATAGTCCGATCACAGCCAGAAGGGTTTGGCGCGTAGTCCACTGCGTCATTCGCCAGCACAAATCCGAGTTCAAGGGCCACATCCGTGATGCGCGTCGGCGTTGCCTCAGGGGTACGCGTTAGCTGTGGTTGGGCGGGGGCCTCAGCTTCCGCTGGGACTGCCAGAGTCGGCTGCGGCTGCGTAGTTGGTGCAGTGGGCGTGCCACCATCAAGCGCTGAACTGATGGTCGGCGTTATGGGCAGTGTCGGCTCTGGCGTTGCGGTGACGTACACCACAACATCTGGCGTAAGGTCAGCACTTTCAGGCAGCGCACGGCTGCTCTGAGTCGGCAAGTTGCAAGCGAGAGCAGAACCAGCTAGCGTCGCTAACTTTAAGAACAATCTGCGGGTTAGTAGTCTTTTTTCAGTACTTTGTGATTGCACTCGTTGTTGAGCCATGCGATGCGTCGGATATCTTGCGATGTAACCACAAGTATACCTACTCTGCTGAAGCACGCTATTAGGACTGTAATTGGTCGAAGGTAACCTTTACTGAAAGCTTAACGCTGTCTTGTTATACTATTGAAATGATTAGTTTTACTTGGAGGTTGCCATGACATTTAACCTTGATTGGGCAGATGATGAAAAGACCATTATCCTGGTCACGTATCACCCAGGGTGGACTTGGCAAGAGGCCATTCTTGAGACAACTGCGCCCGAAATTGAGCTACTAAATACGGTTGAGCATCCTGTTTACATTGTCCATCACATACTCGGTCGCTTACCAACTCCATCCATTGGTTGGACGTATACCGCTGAGACAGAGGGGTCTTTTCATCATCCGAACTACGCCGGTGCAGTTGTCATTACGCCGCACAAAATGAACCACATGCTGTTCAATGTTTTTGTGCGACGCTTGCCAGGGGTCAGTCATAAGATTCACCTTGTCCAAACGCCTGAACAGGCTTACTCTCTGATCGCTTCGCTCAAAGAAAAGGCTGCACAGACCAATAACTAACTCACTCTAAGGTCGAACAATCACCTAACAAAACCCTAAGATAACTATGTTTTTAAGTAGACTGGGCTACCGGGAGCTAGTTATAAAAGAGTGACGAAAAGATGGCCTTCACAATTGAATGGGGCAATGCAGAGCGAACCATTCTTCAAACAACTTACCAGACAGGGTGGACCTGGGATGAGTTGATCCATAAAACCGCTGAGATTCAAAAGAACCATATGGGCTCAGTGGAGCACCCTGTCTGCCTAATCGAAGTGCTTGAGGGGGATATTCCAGTGCCACGGTTGGGATGGACACATTGTGTGCAATCTACTGGCGTTCACGACCATCCAAATTTTGCCGCTGCTGTCATCGTGACGCAGAGTAGCCTTAGCTGGCCTTTAGCACAGATATTCAAAATGGTACTGCCAGAGCACGGAAAAAACCTTCACGTGGCACCAACTGTTGAACAAGCCTACCAAACCGCCCAAGAGCTACTTGTTGCTTGTCAAAGGGTCTAGCTTGAGCAAAAACCCAACGAAAATTAAACAGGACTTACCAACGTTCAATAAGCCTGGTAGCTTCATCTAGAATCAGACGCCTGCCGCTTGTAACTGCTCAGCTTGTTCGCGGGTGGCTAGCTCGTCGATGACTTCATCGAGATCGCCATCAATAATGGTATTCAAGTTATACAACGTCAGGTTGATGCGATGATCGGTGACGCGGTTCTGTGGATAGTTGTACGTGCGGATTTTTTCAGCGCGGTCACCACTGCCAACCATCGAACGTCGTGCTTCTTCACGTTCATCTCGCAGGCGCTGCTGCTCCATATCATAGAGGCGGGCGCGCAGCACAGCCATGGCGCGCAGCAGGTTTTGCGTCTTACTGCGCTCATCCTGACAAACAACCACAATTCCGGTGGGCTTATGCGTCACACGGATCGCGGTGTCATTCTTCTGCACGTGCTGACCACCCGCCCCACCAGCGCGAAAGGCCTGCACTTCAAGGTCGCTATTGTTGATCTCAATCTCGACATCCTCAGCCTCCGCTAAAACCGCAACCGTGGCTGTGCTGGTATGAACGCGCCCCTGGCTTTCGGTCTCTGGCACACGCTGAACGCGATGCACACCACTCTCGAACTTCAAGCGGCTAAAGGCGCCTTTCCCTTCGATCTGAAAGACAACTTCTTTGTAGCCATCAACGCCTGTATAGTTGGAACTAAGAATGCTGGTCTTCCACTTGCGACCTTCCGCATAGCGTGTGTACATCCGGAACAAGTCCGCTGCGAACATGCCCGCTTCGTCGCCGCCAGCCCCAGCGCGAATCTCCATAATGACGTTCTTGCCATCGCGTGGGTCTTTGGGCAGCAGCATCAAACGCAGCCGTTCTTCTAAAACCTCGCGTTGAGAGTCCAGCTCGGCGAACTCCATCTGTGCCATCTCTTTCAACTCGCCATCTTCATTCTCGGCCAGTTCTTTGGTCTCTTTGAGCTGTTCCATGACGTCTTTGTACTGGTGGTACTCGTCATAGATGGCTTGCAGATTGGCGCGTTCTTGGTTGTACTCGGCGACTTTTTCATAGTCTGCGGCAATCTCCGGGTCGGACATTAAGCGTTCGAGTTCTTCATAGCGTTCTGCAACGCCAGCTAATTTATTTAACATTAGTGATCTCCCTGCGAATCAGAATAGGCCCCGTTTCAACTGGGCTTTCGAAATAATAGCCAAATAGTGTGTTGTCGTATGCGAAGAGAGCTGCTACAAGCGGATGACGTGTGCAGTGGGAGCAATGCGGTTGTAGCGAATGATATTTGCGGTTTCGTTCATGATGATAGTGATTATACCTAGCGAACTACGGTTCTGCCTAATTACATCAGAATACAATACAAGTAGCCTGTAACCGAAGATGCCATGGTAAGGACACCCTGGGAACACAGACTATAGTAACGTTAGTTCAGGTTTAAGGAGGCTCGTAGTGAAAGATGTTGCACACGCCCCGAATTAATTACGAGGCTCTACTTGATGCAAGCTCTAGGTGAGCTTATTCTCTCAGTAGTAACTAAGCAGGCTGGCAGCAGCTAAAAACTCCCTGATAAACGTCACCTTCTCGCCCGACAAACATCAGAAATCCGTAACACAGGCATCATAATGGTTGACTTTGCATAACGCATCTGGCTATACTCCACTCAAATGAATAATAAAAACCTTCGGGGCGGGGTGAAATTCCCTACCGACGGCAAAGGCGAAGCGAACAAAGTTCGCAAGCGCATAAGCCCGTGACCCGCGCAAGCGGTGGACACCGGTTAGAATCCGGGGCCGACGGTTACAGTCCGGATGAGAGAAGGTTGAGCAACAATCTTTGCTGTGTCTTTTTAGCGCTGCACACAGATTTTGTTGTCGCTGTATACGCTCTGAAGC
Source organism: uncultured Anaerolineae bacterium (assembly GCA_964439625.1). Classification (GTDB taxonomy): domain Bacteria; phylum Chloroflexota; class Anaerolineae; order Aggregatilineales; family UBA3940; genus CAYTPI01. The sequence goes on from CAYTPI010000016.1 coordinate 27,830, forward strand.
CAACTGATTGGGCTTCAGATTTTTATTTACGGCAAGGGTGGCATTTCTGCTAGTCGTTGCTGTTTAGTATACAGCTTAAGTGAACGCACTTGCTGCTTAGCAAGGTTGCTGCGCTAACTGCTCTCATCAAGCTAACGTGCCCGCACAGGTCAAAGGATGAGAGAGAGGCAGTTATGCAAGCAGACATCGTCCCACACATACGCTCAAAAAAGTCTCATAAGCAACAAGCTGCCTCGGCACAAAAGCCGAAGTTTAAGCTGCAAGCAGTACATTGGCTGCCACCAATCGTGCTGCTCGCCGTGATTGCGGGGTGGGAGGCCCTAGTCTACTTCGGTGAATACCCGACCTTCATCCTGCCCTCACCTCGATTGGTCGCGCAGCGCTTTGTTGAGGTTGCCGTCAGTGGCACGTTGCTGCGTCACTTTTGGGTAACTTTGGTTGAAGTGCTCGGTGGGCTGGCGCTTGGCATCGGCTTTGCCACGATACTGGGCTACATCCTCGCTAAGATGGTCGCCGTCGAGCGAGCGTTATCGCCGTATCTGGTGGCGTCACAGGCCATCCCGATTGTGGCAGTCGCTCCCTTGCTGATCATTTGGTTTGGCAATGGGTTGTTTAGCAAAGTGCTGATCAGTGCCCTGATCGTGTTTTTCCCTGTTCTGATCAATACCATCGCGGGTATTCGTGGTGTGTCATCCAACCTGTACGACCTAATGCGTTCCGTCGGTGCGACGCCTTGGCAGGTATTCACCAAGCTGGAACTGCCCGCAGCATTACCGACTCTGTTAACGGGCTTGAAGGTTGGTGCCACATTGTCGGTCATTGGTGCCGTGGTTGGGGAATTCGCAGGCTCGGACGCGGGCCTTGGCTTTATGATCATCCTCGCTGATGGTCAATATGACACAGCATGGGTGTTCGTTGGTGTATTGACGCTTGTCTTTATGGCCCTTGCAATTTACGGAACCGTCGCCCTGATCGAGCGACGAGTCCTGCATTGGCAAAAAGCTGGCCTGTAAGTTTCCGTAGGTTACCGACAATTTATTTGAAGAAGAGAGAATCAAAAAATGACTGTCAAGAAAACATTCATAGTCGCAATTGTTGCCCTTTCCGCATTATTATTAGCGGCTTGCAGCAGTTCCGCGACCCCTGAAGAAGCAGAATCACAAGAGCTGACGGACGTCAAACTGTACCTGAGTTTCATCCCGAATGTTCAGTTTGCGCCCTTTTATGTGGCAATTGAGAACGGTCACTTTGAAGAGAACGGCCTTAATGTTGAGATTGAGCATATATCTGAGTCGGATGCGCTGCGCTTAATCTCAACGGAAGATGAAACAGCGATGGCGGTTGTCAGTGGCGAGCAAGTGCTGTTGGCTCGTCAACAAGATTTGCCGGTAGTGTACGTCTATGAATGGTATCAGCGTTTCCCAATTGCGATTGCGGCCCAACAAGGTACGGGTGTGGCGTCCTTCGCAGACTTGGCTGGCAAGACCGTTGGTGTGCCTATTCCAGAAGGAGCCAGCTATATTGGTCTACAAGCAGCATTGTTCTCCGCCGGGCTGACCGATGCCGACATCACCTTGGAAGTGACGAACTTCCAACAGGTAACAGCGCTGGCAACCAACCAAGTCGAAGCGGCTGTTGTCTACATAGCGAATGAACCCATTCAGCTAGAAGCACAGGGGATCGCTGTAGATGTACTTGCTATTTCGGAACAGGCAGACTTGGTCGCTAATGGTATTGTTGCCAGTGAAGACCTGCTTGCCAATAACCCTGAATTGGTAACAGCATTCAATGCAGCTTTTGATGATGCCCTTCAATATACCATCGATAACTCTGACGAAGCCTTCGAGATCAGCAAGACCTTCGTCGAGGGGTTGGATGAAAATGAGGACACGGCAGCCACCCAGCGCGAAGTGCTGGCCCGTTCCATTGATTTGTGGGATGGCGAGCGTCTTGGCCTAACAGAAGCCGCTTCGTGGGAGGCAATGCAGGATGTGCTGTTGGAGATGGAATTGTTGACTGCCGAACAGGATCTATCAGCGGCATACACCAACGACTATCTTCCAGAATAACGATGATCAAAGCGCTGAACATCAGCCATACCTATGCCTCTGACCGTGCTCCGGTCGAGGCATTGGCTGATGTCAACCTGACCCTATACCCAGATGAATTTGCCTGCTTGGTGGGTCCATCTGGGTGTGGCAAATCTACTTTACTTCGCATTTTAGCTGGGCTGTTACAGCCTTCAGCCGGAAGCATCAAGTGGCAGGGCATGGCTGCTGTTCGGCGACGGATCGGCTACGTCTTCCAAGACTCGAACTTAATGCCGTGGCGCTCGGTGCGCGACAATATCGCTTTGCCACTAGAAGTCAACGGAGTAGGCAAAGCAGAGCGTACCCAACAAGCTGATGCTCTGATCACTTTGGTGGGCTTGAGCGGCTTCGAGGAAGCCTTACCTGCTGAACTATCGGGCGGGATGGCCCAGCGAGCGGCAATCGCCAGAGCCTTGGTGCAGCAGCCTGATGTGCTGATGATGGATGAACCCTTCGGCGCACTAGACGCAATCACACGAGAGATGCTCGGTGAGGAACTGCTGCGCATCTGGCGGGCGCGGCACAGTACGGTGTTGATGGTAACACACAGCATCAATGAGGCGGTGCTGCTCGCTGACCGCGTCTATGTGATGAGCCAACGCCCTGGCACCGTCCGCGCTGAAATCGAGGTTGACTTGCCTCGTCCGCGTTCATTGGATGATATTTATGGGGAGCGCGGCACTGCTATCGGTAAAGCCGTTCGCAGCGCGTTGCACGTTGGATAATTGTTGTTCACCACAAGCGTATATTTTTGCCTCTTAACAAGAAGTTAAAACTATCCTATACTGCATATACAACACAAATGTGTATATGAGCATAGCATCTGCTTTGAGAAATTTGTTCAAGGTCCCTCACCAGAACATTAGCTCTACAACAAAATCGTGTTCAAAATTTTCAATTTAATAAGTATCGAGGGCAAGCATGACAAGCATAATAAGTATGAACCATTATTATGATGTTTTTGATTCTAGAGCGGAGGTCTCAGGTGAGCTGGTATTAAGTATGATGGATTGCCGAAACCACAAAAATATCAATCCAATTTTGGCGTATTACGGTCTAGTAGATGTTCAAACATGGTACAAACAGCAGATGCTGCTTGATATCTTCAGTACGATTCAGGCGGAGTCTTCAGAGGCTATGTTTGATCTGGTCAGTATTGGCATTCGCTTAATAGAGCGGTTGAATGTGCCGGAGGCGATGCAAAATGTCGACTACGAGCGGATGCTTCGTATGCAAAATGAAATATACCAGAGTTACCATCGTGGTGGAGATGTGGGACACCATTACGTCGTCAAGCTCGGTGATCAACATTATCGTATTATTGCAGATACACCCTATCCAACAGACTTTGAATTCGGCCTACTGCATGGACAGGCAAAGCGCTTTATGCCCCAAAATACCTCCTATACGATTAGCTACGATGATAATTTTGTACGTAAAGCATATGGGCAGGGTGCAAAAATGATATTGCAATGGGCGTAAAGCATCATAGGTTAGCTGCTGTGATGACGTTGTGCTCGCCGATGTTGCGCTTGAGCATGCCTAATGCCGCTGTGTGTATGTCTTCCGCTGCCCCCGTAGCGACTAAATCTTCAACGACTTGCACATGATAGCCTAAATCAAACAACCCTAACGCCGTCTGCATCACGCAGGCATCCGTCTCCAGCCCGACGACGATCACGCGCTTGGGCTGTACCTCATCTAGGTGAGCGAGCAGGTGAGGCGTCAATGCGGAGTAAGTCGATTTATCGAATATGACGGTAGCGAATGGTCGTAGCGCGGGCACAATCTCGATTTCCAGTCCTCCTTGCATAGCGTCCCAGTTGAGTTGGCGTACATAGAGGCTGCCGGGGCTATTGACGAAGCGCGTAAACACGACTGACCCAAACCGGGCTGTTTCAAGCAGCGTCTTAATGCCCGTAACAATAGGCTGTGCTGCTTCACTGATGAAACCGACCTGCACATCAACAACCAACAATAGCGCTTTGGTTAACTTTTTCATGATATTCTTGTTTCCCATCTCAGGGTAATTGCGTTTTAGTTGTTGAGAACCTTGAGCAGATAATCAGCATACCACCCCGCCCGTAAGCGCTTGGTCCGCAAGCCTACCTTAACGGAAACCTCGCGCTTCAGAAGCATCAATGCCAGTCACCGAATAAGCGCAAGGTTCTTAGCGGTAAAGCCAAAAACGTTTCTAACCAGTCCCGCTTGCTTTCCCTGTATTCTTCAATTTCTACCCACGTATTCGCACCCCTTGCTCGCGACGCGGAGTGTCACTGACAGATGCCTGTTACCTGGAAAATAGTTGCTCTGCCGTTTCTCTTAGCAGCTTACGCTTTGACTCTTCTGCCAATGGTAATGCGTAGATGGCCTCTGCATTTTTGGCAGGGTCAGTAACGCCAGGGCCGGGCCAGTCCGAGCCGAACATCGCTTGGTCGATGACGCGCTCCAGCCATGAGAAATAGTGAAGTAGACGCTTGGGTGGCACGCTAGAAATATCCAGGTAAGTAGACGGCCAACGCCGCAGGATGAAGTACGCCTCATCCATCCAGATGGGCCTACCACCATGAGCTAAAATGAGTTGAAGCTCTGGAAAATCAACCATGACATCATCGATGTCAAGTGGGTTGCCATACTTATTCCGCGCCCGCGGAAAAACTGATGTCCCAGTGTGAATTGTCACAGGGACCTTGTATTCAATGCATTTTTCATAGACAACGGTCAAGTCTTTCAACGCAGGATCATCATGATAACCATTAACGTGAAAAAGCTGGTGCGGCGGATGCAGTTTGATGCCCCGCAGCCCAAGGTCACCTAATAAATGATCCATGTAAGCACTTGTGTCGGGTACCAATCTAGGGTCAACGCCACCAAATGGTATCAGCCGATCTGGATAAGCCTGCGCCATCTGCGCCGAATAGGTATTCACTTCATCAGCAAAGCCTTGCACCTCTGGCGCCACATAATTGATCATGACGAGCTGCTCAATTCGCCGGGCATCCATGAAGTCGATCAAGCGGTCTGGGTCATTGCACACTGCATAGATGTTCTCAATATCAGGCCGCTGGTTCATCAGGCGAGCGGCATCAGCGTTCATGGCATGCCATGGGAAGATGTGTACATGAGCATCAATGATTTTATAGGGAATGGACACGCAGCATCCTTCTTCTTTCAATTGGCAATGTGAGGTCTATAAGGTCAGGGTTAGGCGCTCCCACCATTAAGGAAGAGTTCTAAGACAAACTCAACCACCTTTTTATCATCACCGATGGTTTTCCGACTATATTCGTTGGTAGCAACTTCAACCATCGCCACCAACTCCCAGGAAAGAATGCGCGCATCAAACGGCTTGATCTCACCCGTTTTAATGCCCTCACGGATGATCTCTTCGAGAGGTTCAGGGATTACGGCTTGGTAAGCACGAATTAACTCGTTACGCATCGGGTCTGGAAATATGTTGATATCCCGCCGAACCAGCCCAAGCACCCGTCGTTGATCTTCTGGTAATTCCAAGAAGCTGATTGTGAATTGAAAGAGCTGCTCGCGGCAGGTGCGGGCGTTGGAGTCATCGGCAGCTTGCATTGTTTCCCGGATCTCCCCAAGGTAATAATGCATCATCTCCAAATAAATCTCTTCTTTGCTAGAAAAGTGATGGTACAACGCACCCGTTGAAACCCCGGCGTGTTCTGCGATTTTGGCGATTGTTACGTTGCCATAGTTTTTCTCAACAAATAGTGCTTGAGCCGTGGCAAGGATATTGCTGATTGTTTCTTTTGATTTTTCGTAGACCATATACACTCTGAAGGAGAATTCAATAGATTAAGATGATATCAGAGTGGCACCAGAAAAACGAATGCGATTATGTTTTGGCGTTGTACCAGCAGTCATTACTGGCAGCATCACCCTGTAGCATCTGGGAAAGAATCGAGTATCATTGCCATGAAATACACGCTCCTCAATAGGTGCTTAATTTACTGATTACAAACAGGTTAGAAAACCATTTTATTTTACTCATTCTACACCCATAGAGGTTTGGCAAGAAGCGCAGCAACGGATGATGTTATGACGAAGATCATAAAGCCTCAGTGACACATGTCGCTTCGCTATGACACGGCCTCGTTAAGGCCTTAAAGCCTGTCAACGAGAAGCAAAAAAACAACCTTGTTGAATAAAGTATTCAATAGGGTTTGATCTTACAAGGCACCCATAGGACTGGACAGCCCGCAGCCGACTGATTATATTAAAGGCATTGTCGTGTTAGTCGGCGGTAGTTCCCCTGATAGCGACTTGGTAGAGGAGGTAGTCCTCAACAGGCACACCGCCAATGATGTGTTCATCAATAATGCGATCGACAGCAGCCTCATCGACGCTGTAATACCAAACGCCATCCGGCCAGACAACGACAATTGCACCGCTACGGCAGGGACCAACACATTCCATGCCGGTGCACAATGAACGCCCAACGTTTGGCTCAGACTGCACTTTGGCAAGGTGTTTCTTGAACTGCTTGCGGATAGCTTTCGCATCGGATTTTTTGGCACAGTCACCACCCATGCAGACCAGTATCTGGCGCATATGCGACTTAATTTTCGGTGGTTTACCTTGTTTACCCATGTTCAATCCATTTATACTCAAACGATTCGTTTAATATCAGGAGACCCCAATGGACAGTACCCAAACTTCAAAAATGCACCCAACCAAGCATGATCTTCCAGCAGATACTCGTTCCCAGATGGTGACCATCTTAAACCAGCATATGGCTGATCTAGCAGACCTGCACAGTCAGGTTAAGCAAGCCCACTGGAATGTTAAAGGGATGGGCTTCATCGCGCTTCACAAGCTGTTTGATGAACTCGCCGCCGATTTAATTGCTTTTGTCGACACAGTCGGTGAACGCGTTACAGCACTGGGCGGTGATGCCGCTGGCACCGTCCGTATGGCGGCAGCAAATTCCCGACTGGTTGAATTCCCAACTGACTTGACCGAAGACAAGCAGTTCGTCGAAGCAATTGTCGCTCGCTATGCTGACTATGCCACCCTAGCCCGTGTTGATATTGACACCGCCGGCGATGCTAGTGACCTCGTCACACAGGATATTTTCATCGAAATTTCCCGTCAGGCAGATAAGCATCTGTACTTCTTAGAGGCACATCTGCGCTAATTAACGCTCACTGTGCCAGGTAGGTCACCCCGACAAGGTCACTTATCTGGCGCTCCCGTCTCAACGAATAACCGTTGCGCTAACCCTAGTTGCAGCGGAATTTCGCGGCCTGCCACCTCCAATAAATACGGCCCATCGAAGGGCAGCCGCTCCGTGACGGTGATACATTTACCAGGTCGAATGCCTGCCCGGTAAAAATACGCTAGTTCATCGTCATTGCGCGTGTTAACCCACGTTATCGATGCAGCTTTCCCTGCTTGCAGCGTCTCTAGTGGAATATCAACCTGAACCGGGAGGCTGCTATCAGCATTTGGAATCGGCTCACCCAATGGGCTGCGCGTTGGGTAATTGAGTAAAGTATCCATCCGCGCTTCAATCACGCGGTTTACTCCTGCACGCATACAATCAGCTTGGGTGTGCAGTTCCCACCAAGCAACGTTCATCACCTCATGTAGAAACGTCTCACAGAGCAAATACCGGCGCAGCGCCAGAAGCGCAGCAGTTTGCCCATCGGCGGTTAAGCTGACACCTTCATACGGTGCATGCTCGATCAACCCGTCAGCTACTAATGTGTGCATCATTCTTGTGGCTGCCTGTACCGATACCTCGACAGCTTCAGCCAACTGCGAGCAGTGTACCGTCTCGGCATTCTGTATGAGCCAGTATAGATGCGTTAAATAATGTTCGCGTGCGGCGCTGGGGCGCTGAGTAACCCCGCCTTCATAGCGCAGGCTAGCTTGCGTTTGCACAGGTTAGTTCGCCAAAAACTCATACGATAGTGGTGCATCCGTCAGGGGGTGGCTACCGTGCTGCAGCGCAAAGACACGTGGCGCTCTACCGTTTAATTTCTCGAAGGCCCGCGTGACTAACTGGGCAAATTGTAAATAATCGGGCTGCGCCAACGTGAAGGAAAAACTATGGCATGCCACTGCAACGGATTCTTCTACTGGCATATTGTCATCAAAAAAACCATCGTAGATTGCAACGCGAGTACGTTCGACCTGCTGCACCAGCCGTGCGAATTCTCCGTAGGTCAGTCGCAGCGTAACGAAATCCCACGTCAAGTGAATACTGTTCGATTGGCAGCACATCACAGCGCGATTAGCGTTTACTTGCGTAATTGGTACGTTGAATGCGCACATACTAATAGTTCCTTATGGTTGTTTCCGCAGAGTGGTTGTAGTGTAATAGACGTCTCTAGTCAAAGACTAGGCCTCAAGATGCAACCTCAAATAGAAACAGAGTGAAATGTAAGATACATAAGGGGCTTAAATCAGTTTACAACTAAGTTTAACCTAGCTGGGTTTGGGGTTTATTGACTGATTTCTCAACACAACCCCCGATAGATTTCGCTGACGCTCAGCCTATCGGGGGGGGCAAAAATAGACTTTGTTCTATTCCATTTACTAGCTGCACGTTGTCTTGCGTGCACGCGAGGCACCATTACATAGTTGGGGTGAAACCCGGCTCAAAGCTACCCAACAGGGTTAGGTGATCCTCCAGCAAACGGGTAATCAAGAAATTTTTGCGAACCTTGTCTTTCCCGGCTGCACCCATTTCCTTCGCTTTTTCCGGGTTGTTTAGCAGAAAAACTAAGTGCTCAGCGGCTTCTTCTGGGCTGCTGACGAGGAACCCATTTTCCCCGTGGTCAATTTGCTTAGAGATGCCGCCAACGTTACCACCGATCACGGGCGTGCCCTTCCATAGTGCTTCGGATACAGTCAGGCCGAAGCCCTCTCTCAGCGATTTCTGGAACACAACTGCTGCATGCTGTTGCAGCGCACTGACGAGTATCTCGTCGGTCTTATCAATCACGATCAAGCGTTCGTCCTGCCGTTCAATCAAGCGATCAAAGATCGGGTTTTCGTCTGGGTCATCCGATGGGCGGTTACCCAACATCACGAGCGTTGCCTCGACGCCTTCCTTCTGGGCAAGCCGGAAGGCATCAACAACGCCATGTGGGTCTTTCCACTGATCAAAGCGCGATATCTGCGTCACAATGGGTAAATCTGTCGGGATGTTGTGCAGTTTAAAGCGCTCATAGACCTCTTTCTCACTGAGCGTCTGACTTTTGATCTTGGTTGGGTCAATGGCAGGCATAATGCCATAACACGGTATCGACCAGTCCGGGAAGTATTCTTCAAGGATAAATACCGCTGCATCGTACTGATCAGCAAAGCCTTCGAGATAATTAATTAAGTCGGGGTGAGGGTCGGTCAAGTCAAGGTGGCAGCGCCAGATCCATGGGCCGCGCTTGTGATAATGCGCCACCATGCCCATGGTGTGATGGTCGTGCATGAAGATCGCATCATGATCAAGCTCGTTGCGAAAGGCATTCCGGTAGATTTGCTCCTCGTAGATGGCTTTCTTCTCATCTGTGAGGTTGAAATCCGCTTCCCGATCTTGGATTGCATCATGCATTTCGCGTGTTACTTCAAAGAACTCTGGGGTGCCACGCAGTAAGCGCCACTCGGTGGATATCTCTAATTGATTCATCAAGGTGACGACTGACTTAAGGATTTCGACAACACCACCCGCATAGTAAGTGGAGTTCATGTGGACGACGCGCCGCCCGCGCAGTACCTCGGCTTTCTCGCGGATGCGGTCGAGCGTTTCCTGCTCAACATAGGGTTTAAAGTCATCAAGCTCTAATAACGCTGGTTCTTCGGACATGGGGTTCTCCTTAGGGGTAAGTTGGATGTGTGGGAACAATCGGGGAGACACAATCCAAACGTGCTAGTGCTTTCGATAAGTACTTTAACATACCATTAACCTCAGCACATTGACCACAACAGATCAGGGGCAAACAATTGTATGGAGCAAGCCCCAAAGACACTTATACCACTCGCATTGGATTTCAACCTGCTGCAACAATGCAAATTTCGACGATATTCATGATTGCCAGCTAAGCACAATCCAACTAGACTAAAAGCAGTTGAGAAGGGCATCATCCACAGTGCTATTACTGACACTTCGAAAAAGGAGCTAAGCTCATGTCCCAACCGCCAATTGGTATTGACCTCGGTACGACGTTTTCTGCCGTCGCTACACTCGATGAGAAAGGCAACGTGAACCTATTACCTAACGCCAGCGGCGACACACTCACTCCATCGGTGGTCTTCTTTGAAACGCTTGATAACATCGTCGTTGGGCAGGTCGCCAAAGACGCTCGCGTTGACTTTCCCGACCGCGTCGCTGAGTTCATCAAGCGGTCAATGGGCACAGATCGTACTTTCTTCTTCGCTGATCAGGAGTTTACCCCCACGGAGGTCTCCGCCATTATCCTCAAAAAGCTGGTGCAAGATGCCGCAGCGGCGCTTAGCGGCGTAGAAATCAAGAAAGCGGTGGTCACGTGCCCGGCTTACTTCGGCGCAGAGCGTCGTGACGCCACCGAAAAAGCAGCAGAGATCGCAGGTATTGAACTGCTGGCGTTGGTCAATGAGCCAACAGCCGCGGCGATGGCCTTTGGCATGGGCGGTGAACGTACAGGCACCGCCCTTGTGTTTGACCTCGGCGGCGGCACCTTCGACGTGACCCTGCTGAAGTTCGGTGAAAACAACACAATCGATGTGTTGGTGGTTGACGGCAATCACGAGCTGGGCGGTAAGGATTTTGACGACGCCATTATGCAGATTTGTCTCGAAAAATTTACCGTAGAACATGATTATGATGTTGAGTCTGATATTGAAGCCCTTGGTGAGTTCCGCCAAAGGGCGGAGAAAGCCAAACGCGACCTAACCGTCCGCGAGGCTACCAACGTCAGTTTGACGGCAGGAGGAAAAAAGACGCGCTTCGAACTGACACGGGCAGATTTCTCGGCTGCGATTTCACCCCACATCCAAAATATGAAGCTCACCATGATGAACATTCTCGGAGAGGCAGGGCTAAAGCCAGCCGACGTGGATGAAATCCTGATGGTCGGCGGCTCGTCCCGCGTGCCAGCCGTCTACGAGATGGTTGAGTCCTACTTCGGCAAACAGCCTAACACCAGCATTCACCCGGATGAGGCCGTTGCCCGCGGCGCAGCGCTGTTCGCCTCCCAGATGATGGCAGCCGAAAGTGGTAATACCGTCGCGCCAGAGGTGCGTGAGGTGGTCGCACGGCTCCCTTCCGTCAGAGATATTGTACCGCACAGCATCGGCACCACTGCCTACTTCGATGATGATGAACTGCACAACAGCGTCATTCTTGAGCGCGGGACGTCCCTGAACACCCCTGTTCGCAAACAGTTTTTTACTGCTGAAGACGGACAAAGAAACGTTCGGATTGACATCAACGAGGGTGAAGGTGACGATCTGGATTATGTTCAGAATATTGGTGGGTTTACCCTCACACTGCCCCAGGCGCTGCCCGGTGGCAGCAAAATCGACGTAGAGATCACGCTCGATCAAAGTGGTGCTATCCGCGTGTTGGCTGTAGACCTCAAGAGTGGCGAGCAAGAGTCAATCGAGATTGACTACAGCGCCAACATGAAGCCAGAACAGGTACAAGAACGCAAGCAGTGGCTGCGTACCAGGAGCGTTTCTTAACCTAACTAATGCAAAACTTTTATGACCTGTTGGGCTTGGGGCGTCAAGACAACCTAGATACGATTGTCTTGCGCCTCGCCCAACTGAACCAGGAATACCGGCGTCGCACCAACCACAAAGATGCGGCAGTCCGCAATGAAGCCACCGAGATGATCACGTTGATCGGGTTGGCGGCGGCTACCTTTGACAATGAGCAATCTCGCGCAGAATATGATCAAACTCTAGAAGAATCCAAGCGGCAGCCCCAGCCTGAACCGCAATCTCAGGCAGCAGACGAAACCAACCAAGCAGCAATCGCTGTAGAGATTGACTTTTATCGCATCTTAGGCCTCCCGCTTGATGCCCCGCCAGAGGAGATCGAGCGCCGCATCTATGAACGTCAGCAAAAGTTGGCGCTGGCTCCCTTTCCAGATAAAACCGTCAACGACCGTGAGCAGCAAGCCCTGATCGATGCCTACGCCACCCTCCTTGATTCACAGCAGCGCGAAACATACAACAACCTCCTGCTGCAAAAGCGGTCTTACGATGCCGCCCGCCTGCAGGCGCAAACCGTCCCATTAATAGTCGGCGAGACGCCCGTGGAAACATGGCAGGCGCTGGAGCGTGCCCTAGCAGCCGACCCAGAGCATGGTTTGTTTCTACTGCGAGATGGCGAAATCGAAGCATGGGTACGCTGGGGCCTGGGCGAAGTCCGGCAGGCAAACTGGGTTCGCACAGTTGCCATGGACACTCAGCAAAGCGAAACGCCCTATATGGTTTTCAATGAATTCCTCCGGACGCTGAACCCAGCTCGTCCGTTAGTACTTCATTATGGTGAACAAAGTCTGCGGGCAGGTATGTCTGTGACTCTGAACACAGCCAAGGAGTTTGGCGCACTGGCTGACCAGCACTGGGCTCTATTCACCAGCCACTTTGACCTCGTCTTAGATTGGATGACACAGGGCAATAAGAAAGCCATTTTTGAACGCTACCAACGCCTGCCCACAAGCGACAACGTCAACATTCAGCTAGAACGCCTGATCTACACCATCAACCCAAAGGTCATGCCGCCGATGGTGACGATAGAAGGCGGTGACTTCAACATTATTGATTTTGGTACCGTCACTGGGAACCAGCAATCCAGTACCACCCTGCGGATCGTGCAATCCGGGCGCGGCTATCTCTACGGCACCATCTCGACCCCGAACCTGTGGCTCACACTCAGTGAAGAGACATTCGCAGGGCCAAGCACGACGATCACCGCCAGCGTTGTGCCAAACTTAATCACTGAAGGCGCAATCCATATTGGCAGAATTTCACTGCAACTGCTCGATGGACGCATTCCTGATATCACGCTGGAGGTACGGTTGCAGCACCGCACCACTTGGCAAAGCATGAAGAACATCTTCAAAAAAGACTGAGGGAAACGACTGTGCCATCTGGACTAACCTACTATGAGATATTCGACCTGGGCGAAGATGTCACCAATGAAGAGGAAATCTTAGAGGCCTACAGCAAAGCGCAGCGCAAATGGCAAACGCTGCTCAACCAAGGAATCGGTGAGAAGGCCAAACTGGCCCGCCAAATTATGGATGGCGAACTGCAAGCCGCCTACGACGTTTTACTTGACCCGACCAAGCGCCAAGAATATAAACGCTCACTCGACCTCAAGCGCAATCAACAGCAAGCGCCGCTGCCCTCGGGCAGCGCCCAAGCCCACGTTGAGGTCAACTTCTCGCTTGATACTGACATTGGTGACTACACCTTTATGGTGGTTGAAAACCCGGTACGGCACCCGCTGCGGTTGGCGAATAATCTAGAGATAGAGTCGATACAGGAATACATCTGTCGTGCGCTCGAGAATTTCGAGTTGGGGTTGGAAACGTTCAATAATCGCTCGTTAGAGCGTTGGGTACATTACTCTGCTGGCGCAGCCGACTTGGCAGATGCCATCAAGTATATGAAATGGAAGCACTACCGCAGCGCACCTGAGAGCCTGTTCCGTCGCACCCTAGAACTGCTGCAAACACATTACCCAGTCCCGATCCTACCCAAAAGCCCAGCGCATACCATCGAGCAAACGGCAGCCTACCGCACGCCGCAATGGAATATCGTCCCTTCGGTCGCGAACCTTGGCCTCATTCCTCAAACAGGTGTGTCCGTTCCGGTGTTCATCCGGACTTGGAAGCGGTCGCCGGGCAAGGTCAGCCTGATGGTGGATAACCCCCTCATCAACACCGATACCTCACGGCTGGCAAGCGAGCATCAATTCACGGTTCGGGTAGATGGCGCAGAGCTAAAGCGCGGAGATGTCGTCAGAGGCAATGTTCTGCTACATTCTGAAACCTACGGAGAGGCCAACGTACCCGTCATTGGAGCCCGCCACCGGATGATTGGTAATGCCTCATTTGCTCGCGAAGTCAACTTTGAGGCTGCCCAAATCGCTTTTTCTCTCAAAGATTATGAGACCGCTACCCGCCTATTCCGCTTGACGGGGCTTTCCTACGAGCGCCAAAGTGCGGAACTTGAGCTGATTCGCATGGCGCAGCGCAACCACGATTGGCAAGAGCTGATTGAAAAAGCGCGTGAGTTCCACACGCAGTATGGCCTCAACCACGAAACCCTGACCTATCTCGTCGAAGCGTTGCGTGTTCGGGCAGCGTCACATTATCAATTGGCCCAGTATACGCTGACCTTACCCTACCTGACGTCGCTAGCGTATGAGACAGCTCGCTTACCCAACGGTAAGCTCCCAGCGGATAATTGGTCAGTTCAAGCGAGTGCCCAAATCAGAATCGACCCGGAAAACCCGCAAAAAGATTGGGTAACTGTTGCTGAAAAACTCAACCTTCGCTGGACGCAGGCCGGAGGCAGTGCGGAACAAAGCCGCTATGCAGGACCAACTGACATTGATCTGCGCTCACGCAAGCTCATCTGGCAGACGACCTCTGGCGGGTTTGCCCCCCCACTGATTGCCTATGAAGGCGTTTTGGTAGCGCGCACGGTTGATCAGCGAGCAATAGTTGGCATAGGCGGCGCAACCGGGCAACCGTTGTGGCAGCATACCCATGGGCTAACGGGTCAGCCGATTGCCGTCCCAGTAGCCGGAAACGGGGCTGTCTTTCTGACAGACCCAAGTGGCGTGCTTTATAGCCTTGACATTGTCAGCGGCAAGTTGCGTTGGCAGGTTCAACTCCCCGACGGTATTGATTTGAGCCTTTCATTAGCAGATGAGCTACTTTACGTCGGTACGGCGTCGCAGGTGATGTTCATCCATACAAGGGATGGCAGCATCCATCCCAATACTGATCTTGTCCGAGATCGTTTCAGTGTCGGCAGTAATCCCGTCAATATGTTGGTGACAGATGGTTGCTGCGTAATGCAGAAATCCCTGCCAGACAAGAATACGCTGCTTTCCATCGACATGGAAAATGGTAATTCTATAGAATTTGACCTCCCGCTTGACCTTAAGCCACCCGTTACATGGGCGGCATACGCCGGTGAGGTTTACCTGCCGGCTATCGTGACGAATGAATTACGCTGCAAACAGTGGGATGCCGAAGGCCGTCTGCGAGAGAAAACAGAAATGGTGTGGGATAGTCTTCACCTAGCGGCGTATGGTGTCCGCAGCAGTCAAATCATTGTCGATCTGCAAACCCCACTCGGTAAATACCCGGCGGAGATCTCATACCTGTGTGATATTCGCCGCAAAGCCGTCCAAGTAGCAGATGCCTGTGCTGTTGCGCCCGTCTATTCAGAGGTCGATGGGGATAAGACAATCATATCGCCACCGAAAAAGGGACAACGCTATGAGCACCGCCTGATCGCCGCGGCCTTTGGCAAAGACGTCTATTACTGGCTGGCAACAGAGAAGAAGTTTTCCAAGGTGGGCCGTCGTCAGGTAGACGACGATGTATTGGCTCTGTTGTTTGCACACATTCACGATGTCGCGGTCACCAGTACATCGTTCAGCACATCATTGGTTGGTAACACTGCTGGTGCTCGGGTCTCGACGTACATCCTGCCAGATGAGGTTCGCCCCATTGTCGGTTCGCCCGCCCTATATGGTGACTTAATTTACATCGTCTCAAAGACGGGCCAAATTGCAGCCATTGGGCGTTAAATGTCTAGCATATATAGTCAGCCTAGATCAACTAGCGTGTGATCGGAGGCTACGCTCACTGTTAAATAGCTGTTCAAGGAAGGGAAGGGTATGTATGTATGACTTTACAGGAAAGGTCGTCTGTGTCACTGGGTCAGCTAGGCGAGTAGGCCGGGCCATCGCACTGACGTTCGCTGAGAAGGGAGCGAACGTCGTTATTCATCACGCCAACCCACGCTCTGCAGAAGCTGCACAATCTGCGGCTGAAGAAGCTAGAGCTTTTGGTGTTGAGGCCTTTATTGTCTCTGGCAACCAAGGCAGTAAATCTGATGTTGACAGCATCTTCGCCGCCATCCGCGAACATTACGGACGACTTGACATCATGGTCAACAGCGCGGCGATATTTAAGCGCAATGATCTGCTCGACATCAGCGAGGAAGAATGGGACCAAGTGATGTCAATCAACCTAAAGGGTCCCTTTATGCTGACGCAGGGTGCTGCCCGCCTGATGCTGGAAAATGATAGTGGTGTGATCACCAACATCAGTGATAACAGCGGCCTTAATCCATGGGCATCGCGACCACACCACAGCATCAGCAAGGCAGATGTCATCATGCTAACGCAGGTCAGCGCTTTATCCCTTGCCTCCGACAACATTCGGGTGAACTGTGTTGTCCCCGGCCCTGTGCTCGTCCCCGCCGGTGATGACGACACCGTGCTCGATGCGATTGCGGCAAGCCTGCCAGTTGGGCATATTGGCAGCCCACGCAATATTGCCGAGGCTTGCGTCTTCCTTGCATTGAATGATTTCGCAACAGGCACTATCCTGCGTATTGATGGTGGCGAGGGCTTAGTTGGAGGAGAAACGTAAGATAGGTAGTAGCCTGACGCGGATCGTTGACGTATCCCCAAAACAAAAAACCCAAGGCTCAACTGCCCTGGGTTTTTTGTTTTCATGAAAGCTACTTCACAACAGTATCAAAGACGCGGACACCAGCCCACAGGTCTTTGTTTTTCTCGATGAAAGCCATATGCGTCTCATTGGACTGGTAAGCCTTGTAGGCTTCTTGACTTTCAAAAACCATGCTCATAGCAGCATCATAGTTGTGGTCATTCACATCACCTGTGGCTGACTCATCATCAACGCCAGCAGCAAACGACTCAATGCCGTCAATGGTGCCGATCATCGTGTTCATGTCTTCAACAAAGGCGTTTACAGTTTCTTCGCTGGTATCGTTTAAGCTAAAGAATACACTCAATGCTTGCTTACTCATCGTTCAAAATGCTCCTTTTATAATATATGGCGAATAAAATTAGTCAGCGCCTGCTTTCTGCTTTCGGTGTCGGCTGAAGATCTCTCGTCGCTCGTCGATCATTGCCAACAAGGCTCTTCGCGTCTGGTAGCGGTCGAATGCGGTCGCAGCTAATTCTACGATAATAACGATCATCAGCAGAACACCGAGCACCCAGTTGGCGATGAACGAAGGTGTCGCGAGGAAGTTCAAACCGCTGACGAGGAAACGAATGGTCAAGGTACCAAGAGCCGCCCCAAAGGCTGACCCTTTACCACCCAACAAACTGACACCGCCCACAAAGGCAGCCGTTGTCCCTGTGAGCAGCAAGTCTTGCAAGCCCAGCGGTTGTGCAGACCCAGAACGTAAGCCAACAATCGCGCCAGCTAACCCAGCACAAAATGCTGAGATTGCAAAGACTAAGATCATCGGACGCGTCAATGAAAGACCGGCAGCAAGCGCTTCCTTACGGGCACCGCCAGTCGCATAAATCTCCCGACCCCATTTGTGATAGTTCAAAAAGAGGCCCAAGGCAATAAATACGATAATCACTATAATGCTAGCGGGTGAGAACAATAGGATACGGGTCTTGAGAAAGTCACCAAATTCGAAGTTGCGGAGCACAACGGTCTGCTCACCAGCCACGAACAAAGTCACACCGCGTAAGAGCATCAGGGTGCCGACTGTAAACACAATCGCACTAATGCGCAGCCACTTGATCAAGAAGCCTTGCAGCGCCCCAAGTACCGTCGCGATCAATAAACCGACGAGCAAGGCCGGCACCGGGCCAAGCGTATCGTTCAGTTGGACAACGATCACGCCGATCAGCGCTGCCATTGATCCAATTGACAAGTCAATCTCACCAGCAATGATCGTAACCGTCAGGCCGATTGTCACCAGCCCAAGTACGGCAGAGCCTTCTAAAATTGCGAAGGCGTTCCGTGCAGAGAAGTACCCCTCTTGTGTAATTGAGAAATAACCGCCTACGAGAATGGCGACCACAATCGTAAAGGATACTTGTGGATTATCAATGATTGTCTGTACCAGCCAGCTATTCTGGCTGCGTTTTTTACTTGCTACTGTCATTGGGGTTAACTCTCTTTCTGGACATAGGCATAGAGGCTGACGCTCAAAACAACCGCCAGACCTACAAAGAGGATGCGGGGGCCACTTTCGAAGCCACGTAGCACCATCATACGTTCCACCATAGCGATGAAGATCGCCCCTAATGTTGTCCGCCAAACAGCCCCACGACCACCAAAGATCGCCGTGCCCCCAACCATTACGGCTGCAATCGCGCTGATCGTCAGTGACCCGCTGGAACCGAAGCCAGCAGAGAACAAACTGACCTGCGCTTGTGATAACTGTGAAGCGAACAGAATACCAACCAGAGCCGCAGCCGCAGAACTGATGGCAAACACTTGAACGGCCTTCCAAAAGGGACTAAAGCCTGACGCTCTGGCAGCATCCTTACTGGCACCAATTAAATAGGTGCTGCGACCAAAGGCCGTGAACTGAAGTACCAATTCAGCGACGATAGCAACAATGACAAATGCCCAAGTAACATTAGGAACATCCAAGAACTGGCCTGTCCCCAGCCATTCAGCAGGGTGTGGACGTTCAATGATGATGACGGCATTGTTACTCACCCAAGAGGCAAAGCCAAAAATGATCCCTGCCGCACCAAGGGTCACGATAATTGGGTTACCGCCTCGACCAACAATTGCGCCCTGAACCGCACCCAACAGACCAGCGGCCACAAGTGTGCCCAGCAGCGACAAAGGCAACCCCCAGCCGGCTATCAACATATAGGCGAACAAAATCGCGCTAAGTCCGGCAGTTTCTTCGAGTGAAAGTAGGAAGAAGTTACCAGAAATGGTGACAAACGTTAGGCCGACAGCGAAAATGCCGATGAATGCGGCTGTTCGAACGATGCTGAGCAAGTTGTCCGCTTCTAAAAAGCCGTCGGTGTTTACTGCGCCATAGATCAACCCAATCAAAGCAATAGCAAGCGCAATGACCAGCACCCGTGACAGACTCTGAAAATATTCCGTCAGCGCACTGAAGCGCTCTGTATCAGTTGACTCGGTTGCACTTACGGTGCTCATGAAAGTACCTCCTCATATTCAAAGGGCTGGGTAATATCATGCAGTAAGCGCTCTTGGTCGATGCCGTCTGCAATTAATGTATCGATCTTCAGCCCACGGTAGAACGTTATGATGCGGTCTGGTAAAAACGTAATTTCTTGGATATCAGTTGATGCGAAAAGGATTGCCACACCCTTATCAGTGAGTTCGCGCAGGCGCTGGTAAATCTCAGCGCGAGCACCAACATCGACACCACGAGTTGGCTCGTTGATCAAGATAACCTTGGGGCCAATCGACAACCACCTACCTACGGCTACCTTCTGTTGGTTACCACCGCTTAGGGCTTCCGCTTCATCTCGTAGGCGGCTGGTATCAACAGTGAAGTCTACGGCAAGCTTTGTTGCCACTTCCTTCTCATGGAACCATTGCAAGAAGCCAAACAGCGTGACACTGTTCAATGCGGGAGAGGTCAGGTTGTGAACAATTGGCCGTATCAGAAACAGGCCATCCTTTTTGCGGTCTGCTGAGCAATAGGCAATTTTGTTGCGAATGGCCTCAGCAGGTGATCTTGGCAAAAATTCTTTATTGCCAATCTTAAGTTTGCCACCACGACTCTGCCGCGCACCAGCAATCGTCTCTAGCAAATAGCCGGTACCACTACCGAGCTGTCCCGCCAAACCGAGAATTTCACCGGAGCGCACCTTGAAAGATACCGGCTCAACCAAGCCATCTGCCCAGAGATTGTCAACCTCCATGACGATCTCAGCATCATCTGAGACAGGACTGCGGGCTGGAAACATATTCTCCAAGGAGCGGCCCAACATTCGGCTGATGAGCGAGTCAATATCGAGATCATCGACATCTACCGGCTCTTGACTGCGTCCATCCCGCAGAACGGTAACGCGATCAGCAATTTGAAAGATTTCATCAAGCCGGTGGCTGACGTAGATGATTGACTTACCAGCTTTAGCCAGGCGCACAACCTGGTTCATAACCTTGCGTGCCTCGGCCTCGCCGAGGGCAGCAGTTGGTTCATCCAGAATGAGGATTTGTGCGTCACGTCCTAAGAGACGTGCAATTTCAACAAGCTGCTGCACACCAACCGAGAGCCGGTCAACACGGGCTTTGGGGTTGATGTCTCCGAGGCCTACCATTTCGAGGTAGGGCATGGCGTCTTCTGCCAAGCGGGAAATACTCGCCCATGTTGGTACTTGGCTATCTGCTAAGAAGACGTTCTCAGCAACCGTCATTGTTGGGATTAAGCTTAATTCTTGCTGAGCTATGACAATACCAAGCTCTTCCGCTCTAGTGGGAGAGTCAAGCGCTACAGTTTTCCCGTCGAGTTCGATATGCCCACTATGATTTTCATCAAAACCACTGATGATTTTCACCAGTGTAGATTTACCCGCGCCGTTTTCGCCAACAAGCGCCATCACTTCACCACGTCGCAGGTCAAAGTTGACGTCTTGCAGCGCTTTGATCACGCCGTATGAGCGGCTGATGCCACGCATCTTAAGCAGTAACCTATCGTCTGCGGGCGGTGGTTGTTCCATTGTTGCCATTTTGTCTCCTATTCAACAACTTGGGAGGGTAAGGTGTTACTTAAGTGAACTGTCGTACTGACTTGAACCGACCAGCGGGTAGCGTTGATCGGTTCAAGTCAAGACACCGGTTCACTACTAGCAAGGGGAGGGATGCCGTAGCACCCTTCCCCTCTACATAACGCACTGATCCCCTCACGGCTCAGAAGCGTAATGCACAAAGTAGAGCCTGGTGTGGCCTCATGAGGAGACCACACCACGATATTGCATCTTAGAAACTAGTTCCAAGTGCAGAGTTCATCCATTGTGTAGGTGTTACCGTCGAAGCCCTCCAGTGTGAAGTCTTCCCACTCGTTGTAGAGCACGGCTGGGTTCGGAGTAAAGTTCAGCTCGTTCGTCAGTTCACCCGTGGTCAGGTATTCGTTGGCTGACTGAATTGCCAACTGACCCTCAAGCAGCGGTGCCTGTAAGGTTGTACCGTACTGGCGGCCCTCTTCGAGCAACTGACGGTCACCATTGCAGACAGTACCAACAGCAATGATATCAGCATCTGGGTTATCTGGTGTACCCATGGTGAAACCAGCTTCTTCAAGAGCCTGGATGGCACCCTGGAGAATAGCATCGTCCATACCATAGATGAAGTCGATACCCTCGTCCTGCACCTGCGCGATCAGCGCAGCAGCACCGTTGTAGCCGTTTTGTGAACCGAAGCCTTCGTTGCTCTCACCAATGACGGTGATGCCGGATCCTTCAATACCCTCATTAAACGCCTCGATTGACAATGGGTACCCACCGTAAGCAACTGGGTAAGTCACTGCGATGGCGTTACCGTCTTCGCTGGAAAGTTCCTTACCGTTTGCAACCCACTCGTCACGGGCTTGCACCATCATAAGCCCTGCGTTGCGGGCGCGGAGTGCGTCATCTGGGCCGGCATAGCCGACGACAAATTCAGCAGCGTCCTCAGAGGGCAACTGGTTGATTTGCAGCACGGGGATGTCCGTCGCAGCTAGGTCACGCAGTGAACCGAGACCGGCAGCGCCTTCGGCAGGCCACCAAATCCAGATATCCGGCTCGGCACCGATTGCTAATTGCTGCTGAACCTGCTCGTCCTGCTCAGCTTGGTTGAATTCATTTTCAAAGATCGTGATATCGTAACCAGCGGCGGCAGCTTCTTCAGACAGACCTGTGATCAGACCGTTGACGTAGCGCTCACTACGGGCCGGAGTAAAGGCGATGATCTCGCCGGCTGAACCTGGCTCAACAGCCTCTTCCTCTTCAGCTTCTTCTTCAACTGGTGCAGCAGAGCCTGCATCAGCAGTGCCCCAAGTGCAGAGTGAATCCATTGTGTATGTCTCACCATCGAAGCCTTCAAGGGTGAATTCTTCCCATTCGTTGTAGAGCACGGCTGGGTTCGGAGTGAAGTTCAGCTCATTCGTCAGTTCACCCGTGGTCAGGTACTCATCAGCAGCCTGAATAGCTAGCTGGCCCTCAAGCAGAGGTGCCTGTAGGGTTGTACCGTACTGGCGTGCCTCTTCGAACAACTGACGGTCACCGTTACAAACAGTACCAACAGCGATGATATCAGCGTCTTCGCCATCTTCTGGAACACCGACGGCGTAACCAGCCTCTTCAAGGGCCTGGATGGCACCCTGGAGAATAGCATCGTCCATACCATAGATGAAGTCGATACCTTGATCTTCAACCTGTGCGATCAGTGCAGATGCACCGTTGTAGCCATTTTGTGAACCGAAGCCTTCATTGCTCTCACCGATAACCGTGATATCAGAGCCTTCGATAGCTTCATTGAAGGCCTCAATTGACAGTGAGTAACCACCATAAGCGACTGGGTAGGTCACGGCGATGGCGTTACCGCCTTCGCTGGAAAGTTCCTTACCGTTTGCAACCCATTCGTCACGGGCTTGCACCATCATAAGCCCTGCGTTACGGGCGCGGAGTGCGTCATCCGGGCCGGCATAGCCGACAACAAATTCAGCAGCGTCCTCAGAGGGCAACTGGTTGATTTGCAGCACGGGGATATCCGTTGCGGCTAGGTCACGCAGTGAACCAAGGCCGGCAGCGCCTTCGGCAGGCCACCAAATCCAGATATCTGGCTCGGCACCGATTGCCAATTGCTGCTGAACCTGTTCGTCCTGCTCAGCTTGGTTGAATTCATTCTCAAGAATGGTGATGTCGTAGCCAGCGTTCTCAGCCTCTTGAGTCAGTCCAGTGATCAGACCGTTGACGTAACGCTCGCTACGGGCAGGGGTAAAGGCAATGATAGTTCCAGCGGATTCGCCATCACCTTCTACTTCCTCTTCTTCTACTGCTGCTTCCTCTTCTTCTGCTTCTGGAGCAGGTGCCGCACATGCGACGAGGAATACTGCTACGAGTGCCATAATAAATGGCAACAAGTGGGAACGAAGTTTCTTCAAAACATCCTCCTGTGTTGGTTAAACGTGAATCAAACAATATTTCTTCAGACGAACTTTCTCGTCTTGCAGTGTATGCTGCTTGATGCCTATTGTTTGTAACTTTCCACACCTACACGCAGAGTATTTTACTGCTATACTCTGTTCAGGAGATGGGGAAGTGATCCTAACAGACACAAACCTCACACACTATTCTGTACGAAGGGATATCTGGTTACTCGCCAAAGTTGACTGATATCTCTTCTCTATTCTAGTTTTTAACTTTGCTTATCTTACACCTCCCAATCTCGTCATCATTTTTCAACCAACGAATTGGGGAGAGCGAAATGCTCTAGCTAGACGAGTACCATGCCTCCATCAATAGCCATGATCTGCCCAGTGATATAGTCAGAGTCGGCGGAAGCAAGGAACAAAGCGGTTCCGGCAATATCGTCAGGTTCAGCAGGGCGGCCCAGCAAAATACCAGCCGAGAAGTTTTCCATTGCTTCGCCTGGACGAGAGCTTTCACCCAGCGCCATTAGGTCTTCATCAAGCTGCTTCCACAGTGGGGTTGCAACAACACCGGGGGAGAAACCGTTTACCGTAATGCCATGTTGAGCCAGCTCACGAGCGGCTGATTGTGTCAGGGAGATAACAGCGAATTTGCTGGCGCAGTAGGGGGCAACATTTGCGTAACCCTGGCGCCCAGCAATGGACGCAGTGTTGACAATCTTACCACCAGAACCCTGTTCAATCATCTGCTTGGCCGCTTCTTGAATACCAATCAGCACGCCAAGACCATTGATGTTCATGATCCAGTTCCAGTTTTCCTCAGTTGTCTCTAAGAAGTTCTGAGGACGGTTAACACCAGCATTGTTGAAGTACACATCTAACTGACCATATTCAGCCACAGTCTTATCGATCATAGCCTTGACTTGGTCACGCTTGGTGACATCAACTGCTGCGCTCATAGCACTTCCGCCTGTCTCACGACATTCAGCAGCCGTTGCTTCAGCTTCTTCGCTGTTAATATCAGCAAAGACGATATTTGCACCTTCTTTGGCAAGACGCATACCAATTGCCTTACCAATACCACGTGCTGCGCCTGTGATAATCACAGTTTTATCTTTTACACGCATGGACAATCCTTTCTGGGCAAAGTTGAATGGGGTTCAAAATATGGTTTTTTGCAACACGACACAAACAACCTTAACCGACAGTTTTCACTGTAAGAGGTGTATTTATGTTGCGTTAGCATAGTTCATTAGAACTGAGCCTATGTTAATGCCAGCAGCAACATATACTGAGCTCATCCTTATTTTATGAGGCGAGCTTGACATTTTTTCAAGGCACTATTGATACTGCTATTGTGAGGGGGCGACCATACACTTGCAGGTCAGACAATATCAATTTTGCACTGTTTATTTACTTGTTGAACGGATAATAATGAACTGCTTATGCAGTTACAAAGGTTAATTACTACTGACAATTCTACGGTATCATAGGTTGTTTATTTTTGTCAACAACTTTCTCGATAATCGTCTGTAGTGTTGACAATAGTTCAAATATGTACGACGATAATATCCCCTCACAGTGTTATTTTTAGAAAATACATGATTGCGAGTTGTGTCTCTGTGAGTAAACCGATCTTTCCCATCGGGGAAAAGCTGCGCGCTGAAAGACTCAATCAACAGTTGACCCTTCGTCAACTAGCAGCTAAGGCACAGGTAAGTGCCAGCCTTTTGAGTAAACTTGAGAATGACAAAGTCAATCCGTCGGTCAGGACGCTGCACAGCCTAGCTGAAGCGTTGTCTTTACCCTTGAGTGCCTTTTTCTCCGATGAAGTGGACGATAGTGCCACCGATGACTTAGTGATAAGCGAAAATAGGCTAGCAACTGAGGTCCGTGTACCTACCCCTATACCATCTTCTGCCAAAGAGCAAGACGACTCAGGCAAAACACCTGTTATCCGTAAAGATGCCAGAGAAGCGATCCAGCTCCTTGGTGGCGTTTCGTGGGAACGTTTAACTGAAAAGCAATCTCATACGCAATTTCTTGAATCTGTCTACGAAGTCGGCGCAGAGTCAGGTCAGCAGATGTCTCACCACACTGGGCTTGAATTTCACTTTGTGTTACAGGGAGAGCTGACATTGCATCTAGGCCCAGCAGAGTATGTCCTAACTCAAGGCGATGCCATCATTTTCGACTCACAGACTCCGCACCGACTTACCAACAAGGGACATAGCACACTACGCATTGTCTCAGTGATATTTAAAGCCCCAAACCAATCTGTTTGAGGCATTTATGCAATAATAAACCTAAAGATCACCAGCAGAACTAACGGGTACAATCTTGTAGACTCGCCCAAGCGGTTCACTCGACTGCCGCGTTTCGTGGGTCATCACGTACAGTTCGCCGGATAAATCTTCCCCAAAATCAACTAACAGTTCACCGTTAAACCGACTACCTTCATAGCCGTCAATTTCAAGTTGCCAGAATTCCCACTGGCCCATCATAGGTGTCGCTACCAAAAGTTGTCCAAGGTAATCACCGAAAACATACCGTCAAACGCTTACGACGAAAGCAGCAGCAGGGGCTCTTGCATCAAGCTGGCGATTGTATTCAGAAACTCGGCAGCACGAGCGCCATCTAACACACGGTGATCACAGCTCAGGCTGAGCGTCATTATGGGGCGCACTTGCGCTTCGCCATTGACGACAATGTACTTCTGGATGATCCCACCAACCGCAAGAATGGCGGCCTGCGGCGGGTTGACAATTGCGTTGAAGGTATCAATGCCATACATGCCAAGGTTACTGATCGTAAACGTGCCGCCTTGCATATCGTCTAGCTTGAGCTTATTGCTCAGAGAGCGGTCAACCAGTTCAGACCGCCGCGCCGCGATAGCTGCCAACCCGAGTCGGTCAGCACTATGGACGACAGGCACCAACAGCCCATCTTCGACAGCAACCGCCAGCCCCACGTTGATCTGATCGTTGGCCACGATCTCGTCATGCCAACTGGCATTTGCCCGTGGATGTTGTGCCAGCGCTGTGGCACAGATTTTCACCAGTAAGTCGGTGTAGGTGACCTTAGTCTCATACCGATTTTTGACCTTCTCACGCCAGGCGATCAGCTCTGTAACGTCAACCTCGCGCTTAAGGATGAAATGCGGGATCGTCTGCCAGGCTTGTGTCAAGCGTTCTGCCATAATGCGCCAAGCGGTGCTGGTTTCGATGCGCGTCGCACTGACGGGCTGCCCAACGACGGTTGTTTGCGGCGCACTGCTGGGGCTAAATGTAATTACGTCTTCAGCCAGTACTGCACCCTCAGGGCCATTGCCACTGATCTGGGTGAGGTCGTAACCATACTCTTGTGCCAGCCGGCGAGCCTTCGGAGATGCCAAGACGACCCCAGAAGCTGCGACGGTCGGCATTTGCCGCTGCGCTTTCCCATTGGTCGATGGCATGGGCGCAACCGGTGCAGCCATTACTGCTGGCTCTTCCATTTCGACTGGCTCAAGCGCAGGCATGCCAACGGCCGGCATTTCGGGTGCTTCCTCACCGGGGGCCAGCAGCAGTGCAATCACCTGGCCGACTGGCACATCATCACCTTCCCGCGCTGCGATGTTTGCCAGTCTACCACTCTTGGGTGCTTCAATCTCCACAGTGACCTTATCAGTTTCCACCTCAAAGATGGGTTCACCTTTTTGCACTTCGTCACCTTCATGTTTGATCCACGCAACCAATTTGCCCGTATCTTGGGCCATACCGAGCGCGGGCATAATGATTTCTTCAGCCATCTATCACCTCATATGTGCTGATCATACGCGGCCCACCAATGTCTTTGCCATCTCCATGACTTGATCAGGCATGGGGACTGTCAGGTCTTCCAGTGCTGGGCTAAATGGAATTGGGACGTTCATCGCGCCCATCCGCTTGACGGGCGCATCAAGATAGTAGAATGCGCCATCAGCGACCACCGCCGCCAGTTCAGCCGTGACACCGTACTGCTCGTGGCCTTCATCAATGACGATGCAGCGGCTGGTCTTTTTAGCCGACTCGATCAGTGCTTTTTTATCGAGCGGCAAGGTTGTACGTGGGTCTACTACCTCCGCACTGATGCCGATCTCCGCCAGCATCTCGGCGGCCTCAAGAGCGGTATGCACCATACTACTGGTTCCGATGAGGGTGATGTCGGTGCCTTCGCGCTTGATGTCAGCGACGCCAAACGGAATAGTGTATTCCTCATCTGGCACCTCGCCTTTGTATTGAAACAGCATCTTATCTTCAAAGACGATGCAAGGGTTCTCATCTCGGATGGCTGTTTTCAACAGTCCTTTGAGATCATACGGTGTGGCAGGCACAGCGACCTTCAAGCCAGGAATGTGGCTAAACCAAGCGTGCAGACTCTGGCTATGCTGAGCCGCCGAACGACGGGTTGCGCCGAGCGTAGTGCGCATGGTCATCGGTACCGTGAGCTTACCGCCAGACATATAGTGAATCTTTGCGGCTTGGTTAACCATTTGATCCATGACCAATGTAATGAAGTCACCAAACATAATGTCAACGACCGGGCGCAGGCCCGTCATGGCAGCACCAACGGCAATACCAGTGAAGCCCGCTTCGGAGATCGGCGTATCCATCACGCGGTCAGTGCCGAACTCATCAACAAGGCCGCTGAACATTTTAAAGGGCGAGCCCGCTTCCGCGACGTCTTCGCCCATCAATAAGACGGTCTCATCGCGCAGCATTTCTTCGCGCATGGCCTCATAGACGGCCTGCGCCATGGTTATCTCTCGGGTTGGGGTTGCCTCACGCATAGACATGTTGATCGACCTCACTTTCAGACGGGTAGGGGGCATCAAGCCCGAACTGCACCGCCGCGCTTGTCTCTTCTTCTACTTCCTGCTCAATCTGGTCAAGGATGGGCTGGTCAGCAAGACCACTATCTAACAACCACTGCGCCATCAACTTGACAGGGTCGCGGTTTTCTTCCCAATCCCGTTCTTCTTCTTTGCTCCGGTAGTATTCACGAGCGATATCACCGACGTGGTGCCCGTGGAAACGATAGGTATCAGCCACGAGGAAAGCGGGGGATTTCTCAGTACGGGCCCGCTGAACGAGGGCTAAGGCTGTTGTATGGACAGTCTTGACGTCCTGCCCGTCGATGTGCAGGCTGAGGATATCGAGCGCCTTACCACGGTCGATCAGTTCGCCTGCGGTTGTGTCTCTGTAGTGTGTGTATTCATTGTACAGGTTGTTTTCACACACGTAGATCACCGGCAAGTTCCAGACCGAGGCCATGTTCATGCATTCGTAGATGCGACCTTGGTTTAAGGCACCTTCACCAAAGAAGCAGACGGCAACTTGATCGGTGCCAAGCCGCTTGATGCTCAAGGCCGCACCGGTTGCGATGCCCACACTACCACCGACAATAGCATTGGCCCCGAGGTTGCCGTTATCTTGGTCGGCAATATGCATTGAGCCACCTTTGCCGCGGCAGTAACCGGATTCTTTGCCGAGCAGTTCGGCAAACATTAGGTCGAGCTTAGCACCCTTTGCCACACAGTGACCATGCCCACGGTGCGTACTGGTGATGTAGTCGTCACTGCGCAGTGCCTCACAGATGCCGACAGCAATCGCTTCTTCACCGATATACATATGCGTCAGGCCCGGCATCAAGGCTTTGAGGTACAACTGGTTAGCCTCTTCATCGAAATAGCGGATCCTGAGCATCTGCTGATACATCAAGATCCAATGTTCTTGGTCAACAGATCCCACTTCTGGAATCTGCAAACTTACGTCTTGATTCATGTCTTACCTCCGTTGTTTCAATGATTGCATTTCAATTAGCCCAGAAGGCTCAGCGGTTGGTAAATGGTGTCTACAATCTGGTTCAATAAGTCAGCGGTGCGTGCACCATCCAAAATACGGTGATCGGCAGTCAATGATAGCGTGACGGTTTGTTGCACAACCGGCCCCATATTTGACGGAACGACCCGTTTAACAATACGTCCCACTGACAGGTAGGCAGCCTGCGGTGCCAGAATAATCGCGTTGAAGTTATCAACTACGTCTAAATCTCCCACGGTGAAAGTACTTTGAGGGAAATCATTTGCATCCCATACGCCAATTTCAAGGGCGTCAAGCAGACGCAGGCGTTCATCTGCCAAAGCGGTTGGAGTCATTTGGTCAGCATGTGCCAGAATCAACGTCTCTGCCCCGACGGCATAGCCAATATGTATCTCATCATATACGTAGATGCTGCCGTCATCCCAGTAGGCATTCGCTTGACGATGCTCACGAAGTGCTCCCGCACAGGCCGTCAAGATAACGTCGATTAAGTCAATGTTTGCAGCCTTACACCAATCGAGTGCAGCTTCGACAGAAACATCGCGCCGCAGCGTAATGTGCGGGGTACCGCGCCACTGCGCTGCCATGGTGTTAGGGATGGGTATCAGAACGTTGGAGGCTGGGGTATCTGCTGCTTGGTGCCCCTCTTCCAGAAAGCGCTCGATATCAGCCTTCATGATGCGCCGCCCCCCAACGTCAACCAAAGATAGATCGACATCATGAACAGCAGCCATTCGCATTGCCACCGGGGAGGCAGACACTTTTATTCTTGAATTAACAGAGTCATTATCATTATCATTAGTTGGTTGGGGGCTCGCGGGTGCTTCGTCAACCAGGGTTGCAGTCGGCGCACTTGGAACCTCGGGGATGTCTTCACCTGGTTGAACGAGGTAGGCGATCACCCGACCAACCGGGACATCGTCACCAGCTTGGGCAGCGAGTGCTACCAACATGCCCGAAGCCGAAGCCTCAATCTCGACCGTGACTTTGTCGGTTTCGACTTCAAACAATGGCTCACCTTTGTCAACTTGATCGCCCTCTTGCTTGAGCCAGCCGAGCAGCTTGCCAGTATCTTGTGCCATACCGAGGGCGGGCATGATTACTTCTTTTGGCACGTCTGTTTCCTATCCAATGAATTCAGCTTACAAGAAAACGCCTGAAACCCTGCACCACCTGGGCTTCAGGCATTAATTATCTGTACCGCCTAGAAGTTATTATTGTAGGTCAGCAGCTTCATCTCGGTCATTTCCTCGATGGCATACCGCAGGCCTTCACGCCCAAAGCCTGACGCCTTAGCACCGCCATACGGCATATGGTCAACGCGCCATGCCGAGACCTCATTAACCATCAAGCCGCCGACTTCAATCTCATCGAAGGCCTTCTCAATAATGCGCCGATCATGTGTGAATAGCCCCGCCTGTAAGCCATAGTCACTATCATCGACGCGCCGGATAGCCTCATTGACATCTGAATATGTGTACAAGCTGACCAGTGGGCCAAAAACCTCCTGGCAAGAAACGTTCATCGTCTCCTTAACATTGGTCAGCAGGGTTGGGCGCCAGACATTCCCTTCGCGGGTGCCGCCAGAGAGGATTTCAGCGCCGTCCGCCTTAGCCTCCTCCAGCCACTCGCCGATGCGGTCAGCAGAACCGCTGTCAATCACTGGGCCGACGTCCGTGGCTTCATCTAGTGGGTCACCAGCAACCAGTGCATCGACCTTTTCAACCAGCATTTTAGTAAAGGCTTCAGCGATGTCCTCGTGTAAGTAGACGCGCTGCACAGAAATACATGACTGACCAGCATACGAGAAGCCACCTTGTGCCACACGGGTTGACGCGTATTCAAGGTCAGCGTCGTTGTGAATAATAGTACCAGCGTTACCACCGAGTTCTAGGGTCACTGGCTTCATACCAGCCCGCGCTTTTAAGTCCCAACCAACTGCCGGGCTGCCAGTGAAGGTCAACTTCTTGATGCGGTTGTCTTCAACCAATGGGGTTGCATCACGCGTGGCGGTCGAGAAAACTTGGATGCCAGCCGCAGGCCAACCCGCTTCTAAAACAATCTCAGCTAACATCAACGCGCAGATCGGCGTCTGGGAGGCTGGGCGAATAATGATTGGGCAGCCAGCCGCGATTGCTGGCGCAACTTTATGCGCGACAAGGTTAAGCGGGTAGTTGAAGGGCGAGATGCCTACCACTGGGCCACGTGGCACCCGGTGAATTTCTGCAACACGGTTCTCGCGACCGGGCATCCAGTCTAATGGAACGATTTCACCATAAATGCGCTTGGCTTCTTCTGCCGCCACTTTAAATGTGAAGGTGGCACGGTCTACTTCGGCGCGAGCAGCCCCTTGTGGCTTACCAGCCTCCAGCGCCATCGCCTGTACAAATTCATCTTTGCGCGCCTTAATCCCCTCGCTGATCTTCTCCAGAATTTCAGAGCGCTCCCAGTTTGGAATCTTGCGGATGGCTTTGAACCCATCGTGTGCCGCCTGAATGGCTTCTTCAATTTCGTCTGGCCCTGCCCGGTGCACCGTAGCCACCAAGGCACTGTCATACGGACTGCGGACTTCAATAGCGGTGCCGGTCTTGAGCCATTTACCATTGACCAACGCACCATATTCACCCAATATTGATGCAGAACTGCTGTCAGCAGCCTGCTCATTCTTTGCGTTTCTCAAGCGTTCAACTGCCATGTTGATGGTTACTCCTTACTATAAACGCGGTTGCTTTACACTGAAGCCCACCATAGCATACGCTGGCTGTGGCGGGCAGTTTCCTATGTTGTGATCGGAGAGTAATCGTACTCTCGTCCTGAAAGATTATACTTGCTCTACCTTAGCACCGTTTGCCACTTGCTGGGCAGGCGTTGCACCGTTTTCCCGACCGTTCGGGAAGATACGCGGGTTGTTATACTGCGACTCTGTATCACGGATGCTGCTCAGTGGCCCGCTTGCTGTCACGTAGATATTGCCACCCGTTACCATCAACTGCTCTGCTGGGAAGCGACTGATGACTTCGCAACCATCGGCGGTCACAACCAACTCTTCCTCAATACGAGCAGCAGACCAACCATCAGACGCAGGCCAGAAGGTTTCTAGTGCGAAGACCATCCCTTCCTTTATCTCCTCTGGGTGGTCAAATGAGACCATCCGGCTGAAGACTGGCTTCTCCCAGATTGCCATCCCGATGCCGTGACCATATTGCAGTGCAAAAGCTGCTTCCTCATCTGGGAACCCGAATTCCTGTGCTTTGGGCCATTCAGCGACGACTTCCGCCGTGGTGACGCCCGGCTTAATCATGTCGATGGCACCATCGAGAATATCGCGGCACTTCTTGTAAGCATCAACCTGTGCCTGTGACGCACTACCAACAACAAATGTGCGATAGTAGCATGTGCGGTAACCCATATAGCTATGCAAAATGTCGTAGTAGGCTGGGTCACCTGGGCGCAGCATACGGTCACTGAAGACGTGTGGGTGTGGGCTGCAGCGTTCACCAGAAATAGCGTTAACACCTTCCACGAACTCCGAGCCATTCTCGTAGAGGAACTTCGATGCCAGCGCAACGATGTCACTTTCGCGTACGCCCGGGCGCATCGCACGGTAGATTTCATCATAAACAGCGTCAACCAGCATAGCAGCATGTGTCAGCAGCATAATCTCATCCTGCGACTTAATAATGCGCGCATTCTGCATAATCTGTTGACCATCAATGACGGTGACGCCAAGTTTTTGTAGTTCAAACAAAATAGGAAGCTCGACGATATCGATAGCAACTGGATCGTTTTCTAGACCGTTAGCCTCTAGCTCATCATAAATCTTCTTGGCAACTGCGGCGGCGCGCCCAGTCTCTGGGGCAATTGCGCCACGCAGCAACGTTGGGTCTGCGCGTGAGTTCGACTCGTCGTACCATTCGTGATAGAGACGGTGGTGCTTGGCAGCAGAGCCAAAGTCCCAAACTACTGGCAGATCGACATTCTGCATCAGCAAGCTGAAGCGCGACATCTTATCCATTGCCCATGTACCAATGTGAGTCGCGCTGACGTAACGAACATTGGTCATATCGAAGCATAACAAAGAGCCTGCCTCAGACTCGGACAAGACACTCTTGACGCCTGCAAGACGGGTATTGCGGAGGCGCTTGTAATCAACGCGATCTTCCCAGTCTACGGACATTGAACCGAATGTTGGGGTTCCCATTGCCATAACTTTTGATAGTCCTTTCCTAGTTATTAGGGGTAAATGAACTTAATACGAGCGAAACCATTGTGGTTATTGATAAGCGACACATGGAACCAAGGTATCGCATTCAAACACGTTAATCATAAAATGAAGGGCTAACATAATTTGATACACTTGACTTTGTGGCCTCATCGTTTGTCGTTAGGCTGACGAAAGTCATGTAGACTTTATAGTCAGTTGGTTGAAGGCAAACTTTATGAAGAACGGAAGATTTTAAGAGCCGCTTTATTCCCAAACAAAGCATGCTTTATACACCATGTTTATCGCGGAAGACTGCTGCGTAGCAAGCGAATTTATAACCACCAGCAACAAACATAGGAAAATCTTTGTCTTCACGGTACCACGGAGCGTTTCTTTTTGTCAACAGATGATTGACCAATGTGACTATTGTTGACAAAAAGAAACAATTCTTCAAATATTAGGATTGTCGACATCACTAGTGCGAAATGTATAAGAATGGATAATCAGCGTGAACGGGCCAATCGATCAAATAGCTCAAAAATTACGAGATGCTCGCAGCGAAAGTGGACTCAGTCTGCGAGAATTGGCCCAGAGAGCCGACGTCAGTGCCAGCCTGTTAAGCAAGCTCGAAAATGGCAAATTGAACCCATCCGTTCGGACACTTCATAGCATTGCCGAAGCGCTTTCTATGCCAGTATCACAGCTCTTCCCCGAAACACAGATGGATGATGCGGAAGCACCCACAGACACAATTTCGTACACACCTGGTCAGGTTCGGACAAGCGGTATTGAAATCGAACATGAAGAAATCTCCGCAGGCCCAATTGTGCGCTCTGGTGAAGGGCAGCGTATTGAATTGATGGGCGGTGTTGCTTGGGAAAGACTGACGGCGAAAAATGCCGGAGAAGGCGAATTTCTTAAGTGCACCTATCGGGTTGGGGCAAGCTCCGGCGAAAAAATGTCTCACCACCGCGGCAGAGAATTTCATTACATCTTACGAGGTGAACTGACCTTAGCGCTTGGGTTTGAGCAATACGTCCTCACTACGGGGGATACAATCATGTTTAACTCGGAGACGCCCCACCGTTTGCTTAACACGGGCGACACAGAATTACAGATACTCTCAGTTATCTTCGACTAATTCAACAACGTGACGTGAGTCGCTGTTAAACTCAGCGGCTCATAAATTGTCCCGAACAGCTATGCAGTCTCACTACCAACGGCCTCGTATATGCTCCCTCAATCTATGAAATGCTAATTTAGCGCAATGCATCCTTAATTTTGCATGACTCCAACCAAACTTAACCAAAGACGTGTACAATGACCTTATGATGGTTAGACAGGGTAAAGGAGCATATCTGTGTCTGAATTGATGGATGATGAGCATATTGAAGTGGACTTAGGTACTGAAGATCTTCAGGATACCAACCGCCCCGTTTGGGTACCGATTGTAGCTATCCTCGTTTTTCTATTTATTTCTGCAGGGGCCTTTGAACTATTCGTCGCAGCCCCACAGCGGTCTGAAGCAGTCAATGCGATTGTGCCAGAAACAACTGAAATAGAGGCAACCGCAACGTCTCAGGTAGTGGAAGAAGAAACCCCGCAACCCGTCGGTGGGGTTGTGGCGGTATCTCCAACGGCATCTCCTCAGCCAACTGCCTCAGCCGCTGCGGTCGTTGAGGATGACCTCGACACCCAAAGCGACTCAGAGACAATGCCAGCTAACACTAGCTCTGATGATGATGACGATGACGATAAAGTGGACGATGCCAACACAACGACCAATGGCACGCCAAACTTTGACCGCAGCGCGACTGCGAATACACCTGCAGGAACCCCGTGGATATCTCGCGTTGTGGAAGACCCAAATAGGGATTCGGCGAGTAACAACAACAGCACCGCTTCATCGTCAGATGCTGACGATTCTAACTCAACCACTAATGCTTCCACGTCAACCGACGGCAACGACGGAGAAGAAGATCGTGATGACGACGATGATGAAGATAACAGTAGCTCAAGTTCAGATCGCTCGAGTAGCAGCGGAACAAACGATAGTTCTTCAAACGACGAAGATCGCTCGACCGACGACGACGATGCATCATCCGATGGTGCCAACGTAATCCGCAATTGAGCAGGGTTTGTTGCGTTCTGTTAGCGGGCTGAAACGCACGCAGACGCCAACATAAGTATAATCATAAGCATTCTACTCCTAAACCACTCCCCCTGGAGGATAATCCATGATCTTAAATTGGTTTAAGAGCTTGCGGTTACAAACCCGGTTTTTAACTCTATTCGGGATATTCATTGTGCTTGGGGCTATTTCAACCACAGCATTTCTTTCAATTATCAACACCATGAATACGTCTACGCTGGTGTTGATTGATGAAAGCCGCGATCTTGTTCAGGTGGGGCAGTTGCAGTCGCTATTGCTTGAGGAGCGACGCTTTGCTGAGGAATATGCCATTTCGGGCGATAACGAAGCATTCTTCGGCTATGCAGGCACCCGAGAGAATGTCCGTTTGACGCTGGATGCACTACTCAGTGATACTAGCGACCAGGAACTGCTCGACCTCCTAAACCCCATTGATGAGCTTGTGACTGCTAACCACGCCGCCCTCAGTGAGGTTATTGAGCTACATATTGATGGTGAGTTTGACGCTGCACAAGAGATTGCCCAGAACACGATTCAAGAACGCGCTGAGGTTTATTTGGAGATTGATCGGCAGCTAGACTCCTATATCACCTTCAACATACTCTTCTTTGACTCAATGATACTGTTCAGTCTGTCGCAGATTCAGACAGCGGTAGGCATAGCAGCCGTCGTACTCTTCTTTTTCTTTGTCTTAGGGGTGTTGGCATCGGTCGTAACCAATGATGTTATCGAACCGATTTTATACTTGATCAACGCGATCCATTCTTTCGAGAGCAGCACATATAACAGTGAACTACTCAAAAGCCACATGAATCGCGCTGATGAGATTGGTGTGTTGGTGCGTACCTTTGACGATACGGTGCACACTATTACAGATAGCATAGCTCGTACTGCCGGGTTGCTCACAGCGACAACGCGCTTTGTTCCTAATAACTACCTTGACTTTCTCAATAAACGTAGCATCGAAGATCTCGAACTTGGCGACCACATCAGCGCGAATATGGCAGTTATGTTCTCCGATATTCGCGGGTTTACCACCCTCTCGGAGGCCATGACTCCGCAAGAAAACTTTGACTTTGTCAATGACTATCTTCAACGCGTGTCGCCTATTATTCAAAAGCATAACGGCTTCGTTGTTAAGTTCCTGGGGGACGGTATGATGGCAATTTTCCCGTATGCTGTCCGCGACTCGCTGATAGCCGCCCTGGAAAAGCTGCAAGCCGTCCATGACTTCAACACGGAGCGAGAGAAAAACGGCAAAGCGCCCATTAATCTAGGGATTGGTATTCATATAGGCAGCATGATGATCGGAATGGTTGGTGAAGCCCAACGCATGCAAGGCGACGCCTTTTCCGACAACGTCAACTTAACGTCTCGCTTGGAAGGGCTCAACAAAGTCTTTGGCACCAATATTATCATCAGCGGTGACGCTATTCAGATGTTACCAAGGCCCAATCAATTTGAAATGCGCTCGCTCGGCTTAGTGATTGTTAAAGGGCGGAGCACGCCGCTTCAACTATATGACGTTTATGAAGCTGATCCGACAGACCAACGCGCTCTGAAGCACAACACACGCGAACTGTTCAATGAAGGGTTGGTAGCATACCAACAAGGCGACCTGAACCTTGCTAAAGCGAAGTTTAGTGACGTTATTCAGCGTAACCAGAAAGACCGCGCTGCGCAATTCTATATCGATGAGATCAGCAAACATACGACACCAGACGCGAACTGGACTGGCGTTGTTGTGATGACCAGCAAATAGGAGGCAGACAAACCT
This sequence comes from uncultured Anaerolineae bacterium, assembly GCA_964439625.1. Lineage (GTDB taxonomy): Bacteria > Chloroflexota > Anaerolineae > Aggregatilineales > UBA3940 > CAYTPI01. The sequence continues at coordinate 65,007 of CAYTPI010000016.1, forward strand.
ATGGGAGAAAGAAAACGCCGCTATCGTTCCAGCCTAGCAGCACTCGGCTTTATACAATTCATCGCTGTGTTGATCGTGATTGGTGGGGTAGGTAATGTTCTCTTCCTCGCGTTCACGCTGCAAGATGCGATCATTGTCGCTCGTACACTCCAGAACATTCAGTCAGCAGAATATAGTTTACTATCAATGCAGATTTCCGAGCGCGCTTTCCTTCTCTTCGAAGAGAAAAACCAGCCGGATATCATCGCTGCCTTCGAAGAACAAGAACAGCTTCTAGCAGACACCCTCCTTGATATCGACTTCTACTATCCTGACGTTGCTGATGAACTCGCAGTGTTTGCAGAACAGACCCGAGCGGATTTCAATGCCCGCGTCGAAGGTGACAACAACGTCCAAGCGTTAGATACAAACCTTCGCCGTGAGCTGGCAATCGACCAAGCCGCTGCAACTCTGGCTGAAGAGTTTCTGCTTCTCTTTGAAGAGGCAATCGAGGGCGGTCTATTCGTTCGTGTTGTCGTAACACAGATCAGTGTGTTAATCCTTACCTTGTTCCCGCTACTAGCCCTGGCATCATTCATTGCTATCAGCCGCGTAACGGAACCTATTCTGCGCTTGTCAAATGCAGCATCGGCGATTGGCGGCAACCACTATGAAGCCGATCTCCTGGCAGATGTCACCCCAAAACGCAGTTCCATCGGTGAGTTAGCCACAGCAGTTGGCCGCTTAGGGGTGTTGCTAGCCGAACGCGAGGCAGCCTTACGAGATGAAGCAGTGCAGCTTGAGGAACAGATTGTGCAGACGCGGGAACGCCGTCTGCGCGAGGCTCAGCAGATGGGAGGCACAAACGCATGAAGCGCTTCGAGAAATTAACTCTCCAAAATAAAATTTTGTTCACGAGCAGCGCATCACTATTTCTGGGCGCGTTAATTACAGCGTGGTCACTACTCACAATCAACCGCATTGAAAAAACAATTTCTTTTGTCAGTATTGCGGAACAAGAAGCACGAGACGTGCTCGAAGCTAGTAATGTTACCGCTCGCCTCGTCCTGGCTGATCTCAGTTACCTGCTGACGGAAGATGCGTTGTTTGCGTTCGAACGCACGCTCGAAAGAGAGCGCCTCGACACATACATCATTGAGGCCGAAGCGATCATTGAATTCGATACGCTGCTGCCAGAGGAAAGTCAACAGGTTCAGCAAGATTTGACACTATTGAAGGAACAGTATGCCGCCTATGAAGGGCTGTACGTACAAGGTGCTGAAGCCACGCGTAACGATGATCTGGCGACAGCGCAAGTCATCGGGGCCGAACTTGAAAAAAACGCCCTTGAAATGTTCGAAGCGACAGAAGAAATCCACCAGATATTCTCTAGCTATGCGGATAATGAAATTGCCATCGCCCGCCGACAGATTATTATCACGTCTATCGTTGGATTGGTTGCCGTCGTTGCCTTCATTATTGTCACAGTGGCGTCACGCCGCCTCACACGTCAGCAGCTTGATGCCCCAATTCAGACCCTTTTAGATATTAGTGAGGCAATCGAAGCGGGTGATTATGACACGACGGCTTTGGTAGACTTGACCTCTCGCACGGATGAGATTGGGTTTCTCGCTCGCTCATTTCAACGCATGGCAGAGGAGGTCAGCCAACGCGAGAGTCAACTAAAAGATAAAATAGCAGCAGATCGCCAAACCTTGAAGAATTTGGAGGCCTAAATGCAATGTAGTGAGTGTGGAGCCGCAAACCCTGCCAAAGCACGGTTTTGTATGCATTGCGGCGTCAGCCTCGTCGCACGTTTTGTCTGTGCGCAATGTTTTACAGATTTGCCAACCAGCGCTAACTACTGCTTTCACTGCGGTGCGCGTGTTCAACGTGTCAACCGTCCGTCTGGTGCAGACCAGCTAGCAGCCGCCCCCCGCGTTGATGCCCCTGTCCCAATTGAAGATTTACTGCCTGCCCTGCGAGGGTATCTCTCCAACTTACTCTACGAGCCGTTGGAACGTGTGCCCACTGAACGAGATTTACTTAATGCCCGCGATCATCTCGAGCATGTGCTTGAGACAGCTAAGACTTATCTGCCGAGGCCAGTCAAGAAGAACCCACAACCGCCCGGTGTCCCAACTGGTGGCATGGCCCAAGGAACATTTCTCTTTGTTGATGTAACTGGCTTTACGCCTTTGGGTGAACGCTTGAGCAAACTTGGGCAAGCTGGGGCCGAACGCATGACGGCGATTATGAACGATCTCTTCCATGAATTGGTGAGCATCTTAAAAGAGCAGAGAGGCACACTGCTTAAGTTCGGTGGGGATGCCCTCCTCGCCCTCTTTGACGATGATAATATGCAAGTTAGCGCACTTAGGGCAGTACAAACAGCCTTTGCCATGCAAGCTATGATGAAGCAGTTTGAAGCAGTTGAGGCTGCCGGTGAGACGTCGCCCCTACTCATTAAATGCGGTTTATCTTCCGGTGAGTATTTCTCGGCACATGTTGGTACCAAGCGCAATATGATCTACATGACATCGGGGTTAACCGTCAACGACGCTGAACTGGCTGAGGATGCCGCTGCAAGTGGTGAAATTATCGCCGCCATCAGCACATATGACTTGGTTAGTGATTATGTCAATGCCGTCGAGCGCAAAGAAGGGTTCCTCCATCTGACGTCGCTGAGCACCCTTCCTCCATTAGAAGCCCACCCCGAAAGCGTCCTTGATACCGACCTGCCTACAGAGCCATCCGCAGCGATTGCTTACCTCGTTCAACGCCTTGATCGGCTAACGCCCTACTTAGCCGATCACCTAGTGCCACGTATGGTACAGAACCCACATGACATTGAGATTGTGCCAGACCACCGACCCGTGACTGTTATATTTGTCAACTATGCCGGGCTGGGAGAACTCATCGCTGAGATCGGACGCACGCAACCAGAATTAATTGTGCGCCAATTACAAAACTATATGGTTCAGATGGTGCACATCGTCGAGCGCTATGGCGGTAGCCTTGCTCGAATGGATCAATACGCTGTCGGTGATCGCCTCGTGATCTTCTTCGGCGCACCAAAAGCACACGAAGACGACCCTGTGCGCGCAGTCCACACCGCTCTTGATATGCAAGATGCCATGCAGCAGGCATTTGCCTCCCTGAAAACATCTGATGGGCACGAATATTCTTTCCGGCAGCGCATTGGGATCAATACTGGGTACCTGTTTGCTGGCAATATCGGTGCTACTGATCTCCGCCAAGAATACACACTGATGGGTGATGATATCAACATGGCGGCCCGCTTGATGTCGAATGCAAAATGGGATGACATCTTAATCAGCGGGCAAACACAAGCCCCAACTGAAGCGGCCTTTAACACGGAAAATATCGGCACAATCCAAGTAAAGGGTAAGGAGAAACTAGTCCCAGCTTACCGTGTCCTTGAGCGCCGCCCGCAAGTGCTCGAGCAGATCGGTGCCGTGCGTGGCAGTGAGACGCCGCTCATTGGCAGAGCTGAGCCTATCCAAACGCTTCTGAAATCGGCTGAGCGTGTCATCAATGGGCGCGGACAGGTCGTTTGTGTTATTGCTGAAAGCGGTCTTGGTAAAACACGCCTCGCGCGCGAGTTCAAGCATGCGTTAGATGTTCCAGTTACTTGGCTGGATGCACAAGGCCTTTCGTTCAGTGAGCATGTTAGCTACTGGCTAATTGCCCAACTGATCTACGATGTGCTTGGCTTGACGGAAGAAGCCGACTCAGCGACAAAGTACCAATTATTACAAGAGCGCGGCATCACGTTGTTGGGTAGTAACTTGGCGCAGGAAGCCCTACCTTTTATTGCCAACCTACTCGACCTCGACGGCGAGTCTGTGGGCGGGGTTAAGGCGTTGCCACCACGGGCTCGCCAAAAACAGACTTTCTGGGCTGTACGCCAATTCTTCCAGGCAACTGGAGAGCGCAAGCCTACAATTATCGCCATTGACGATCTACATTGGTCTGATGAAGCCTCAGTCATTATGCTGGAAGATCTGCTAGCGATCAGCGACTATACGCCGGTGATGTTTTTGTTCCTCTTCCGCCCCATGCGGGATAGTCACGCTTGGACACTCCGCGAAAGCATCGAAAGTCAATATCCGCACCGCTACGTAGAAGTTCAGCTCTCGCCGCTGCCAGAGTCAGAAGGTAAGCAACTATTGGCGGCGCACTTACCGGGTGCTGAGTTTTCGCCTAACGACATGCAGAATCTGCTGGCAAAAGTTGCTGGCAACCCACTTTACATCGAAGAAGTGGCTCGTGTTTTGATTGACGAAGGGGCCGTTGCCCCTGACCAAGCCGATCCTGGACGTTGGATCGTAATGCAGGAACTGACAAATATTCACGTCCCAGACTCGCTGCATGGTGCGATCATCGCCCGCATGGATCGCCTGACGGAGGATGTGCGCCAAGCATTGCAGATGGCCTCGGTCATTGGTCGCCGCTTCCAACTTCAGCTAATCCGTAATGTGGCTGGCGCAGAGAGCGAACTCGACTCATGGCTGGCTGAGTTGGAGCGCTACGACATGATTCGTGCGCTGGAGCGCTCGTTTTACAACTTCGCCGACACGCTGGTACAAGAAGTTGCCTATGATAGCCTCCTCCTACAGAGACGACGCGAGTTCCACAAACGCATCGGCGAGACACTCGAAGCAACTTTTAAAGACGACCTCGCAGCAAACAGTGAAACACTGGCGTATCACTTCAGCCGCAGCAGTGACCGAGATAAAGCGCTGCACTACCTGATGCTGGCTGGCGCGTCTGCTCGTGATCGGTTTGCCAATGAAACAGCGCTGCGCTACTACCAGCAGGTGCTGGCGATCATTGATGAGCGTGACAGCGCTGAAGCGCACTGGCAGACCATCTTTGAAGTACTGAAGCAGCGGCAGCGTATATATAGCGTGATGGGTAAACAAGCTGAACGCGAAGCTGACCTCCAAGAGATGCTCCACTTGCTTGACGGTCGCAGTGATACCCTCCGCCGAGCTGATACGTTGAACGAAATGGCAGACTTCTACCAGTGGACGGGCAAATACGATCAAGCCTTGGGGGTAGGCCGTGAGTCGCTTACTCTTGCGCGTGAGGTCGGCAGTCAATTGGAGCAGGCCGACGCCCTGCACCAGATTGGTGTCGTTGAATATTATCGTGGTGACTACACTGCTTCTGCGCCTGCCCTTCAGGAAGCAGCAGAATTACGGCAAGCGTTGGATGATCCAGCAGGCGAGTCATGGAGTGAACTGTACCTGACGATGATTTCATTCAAAGAAGGCAACTACAGCGAAGCCTTAGCGCACAACATCAAAGCGCTAGAGGCTGCTAAAGAACGACAGGATTGGATGCTGATGGGCATTCACTTGAATAACGCTGGGCGCATCTACCATCGCCTCGGTGAATACGGCACGGCACTGCGGCACTTCATGCGTTCGCTTGAACTACGTAGCCGTGTCGGTGATCGCACGGGCGAGGGTTTCACACTTTACGGCATTGGGTTGGTGCAGGCCTATCTTGGTAATTACGGTGATGCGCAAACAGCGTTCCAGCAGTCACTCGATATCCGCCAGGCCATCGATGATGAACGCGGTCAAAGCTACAGTATTTACGGGTTAGGTCTTGCGGCTAAAGGGCTTGGGCAGTTCGCCGAGGCTCAATCTTTTTTGGAAAAAGCAGAAGTAATACAAGCAAAGCTGGGTCTCAAAGGCGAACGGGCCACGACACTATCGGTCTTGGCTGAGGTGCTGCTGGAAAGTGGGCGGATAGAGCGGGCCTTGTCTGTTTCAGCCGAAGCTGCCGCGTTAGTCGACGAGGGCGCACAAGCAGAGGAGGCGCAAGGCATCTACCTGACGCATTATCGCATTCTCAATAGGCTGGGGCGACCAGAGGCCTTACCCTTCCTTGAAAAAGCGCATGCAGCACTGCAAGCTCAGGCTGATGCCATCACTGACCAGCAAAAACGCAAGATATTCCTCAGCAATGTGCGTATCAATAGACAATTGGAGACTTTACAATCATGACTTACCTTGACGAGATTGAGCTGTTCCGAGCGCTGCCGCCTGATGAACTTAAAAAACTAGATAGCAAACTCCAAGAGCGATTATTGGCAGAGGAAGAAGAACTGTTCCACTTGGGTGACCCTGGCGATGAACTGTTCGTCATTGTGGAGGGCAAAGTGGCGATCTATGCGCCTCAAGAAGATGATGGCCCCATCCGCCCCATCCGCATCTTTGGTAAAGGCGAGGCGTTGGGCGAATTGGCCCTACTAGATAATAAACCCCGCTCAATGACAGCCAAAGCTATTACAGATTCAAAAGCGCTTATCCTGCGCGGTGAGGACTTCCGCGAACTTGTAACCAGTGGCCCTGACATTTCTCTGGTGTTTATGTCTGGCTTAGCGGACAAAATCCGCTATACAACCCAGTTTCTGAATGCCGTTCGCAAGTGGGTTGGGCGCATTCAAGAAGGTGATTACGGTGATGATCATTTTGTCGAGGACATTACCGATTGGGCAGACCACCTTACCGACGACATGGAGCGCGACGAGACAATCAAGCTGATGGCAACGGAGTTTGCCCGGATGGCGGCAACAGTTCAAAAGCGTGAGACAGAACTAAAGGGTAAGATATTTCGGCTGCAAATCGCTATTGATAGCGCTAAACGTGATGAAGAAGTCGCTAAGATTACGCAGTCTGAGTTGTTCCAATCACTCAAAGAGAAGACCCAAGACCTGCGCCGTGACCTAAAGTCCGACCTGCATGCGGAAGATGAGCAAAGCTAAGTCGCTGGCTATGTATTTCGAGCCGTGTTTGATACACTCTAGACAAACGTTACTGAATTTTAGGAGAACAATATGCAACCCGGTGGTCTACACATTGAACTGATTTACTGCGCTGCTTGAGGATACACGTCAAGAGCCGTCAGTTTGACGGACGAAATTTTAAGCGAGCGCGAAATTGAGTACTTCATCTCTGAGTGGAAAATAACGCCGACATCCGGCGGTAAGTTTGAGCTCATCATCGATGGCGAGACGCTCTTTTCCAAGAAGAAACTAGGGCGGCATGCCGAACCTGGTGAGATTCGGGGCCTCATTATGCAGGCACTCGATGACATTCGCCCGGCAGACTTTGTGCTGCCAAAGTCATAGCATCACGTCAATGAGAAGTGACCGCTCGGTTAGGAGTGGTCTCTTCTCAGTTTAGCACAATGCTACCTGGCAAAGCGCTTGGAAGCACTAGCCTCGCGAGGTTTGATGATGTAGGTAGTATAAGGGCTACCGAAGTCACGACGGATGAAATTATCATCTTCGTCAACGCCATAGGCAACACCATATGTACCATTGCTCAAAGCATTGACAATAGAATAGAAGATGCCAAACTCAAAATCATCTGGGTAGGGAGACCCCGCCTGAACTTCCACTACAACGCCATTGTCAGATTGTTTGGTAAGTATTTCAATTTTACCAATTTCATCGCCTCTGTGCCCTTCCTGATAGGTGTTTTCAATGTCTTCGACGACGGCAATCATTGGCACACCCTCCGGTACTTGTGATGCTAAGAACCGACCAACTTCCATCCCCCATGTCACAAGGTTCACCATCGATTGCTCGGCAATAACCTCTAGGCAACCATTGGCCTTTGCCATAGAATACCATTCATCAGGGTCAAGGTTATCTAACCCGTATTGCTTGAGAATTGCAGTTGATTTGTCATCTTTGATCGACATGAAATATGATAATAAGTTTGCACCACGTACTTGGCTAGTACCAAGGTCGTCGCGTAGCTTTAGATTTTCGAGCTTTTCATCCATAAGTAGTACTCCTTAAGGCTAGTTTAAGGTAACAATGTTTGGAATGTTACCAGAACGAGCTTGAGTGTTACTAGACCAGCACCTAAATTGATACACTTTTGATTTGTTGTGTCAGAGTCTGCCATTTTGCTTCATTTCAGGCGTTTTCTTTATTAGCACATGTGACATCGTGATTGGCAAAGGAACACCTTCTAGTAAATTAATCATAAACCGCTGCATGGCTTCCAACAATTCGATTATGTCCATCGCACTGACACGCTCAGGCATCCTGCGGTGAGCTGCAAGCACATTCTGGTAGACGCGTACAGGTAAGTCACTCAGAACGGCACCCATACGATAGTCCAGACCCTTGATAATGATTGGTGTCTCGTAGAAGACTTCCGCTGTTAGGGTGGGTGCATAGGTCTCAATATCGGCGACAAAATGGGTAAGGTCTGAATAATCGGTCGCGCCACGTAAACGCCAACCAAACTCACGGAACATGGGGATAATCTCTTCATAACCAGCCTGCTGATCCCACAGGTCATACCAGATCATGCCAGCAAGCAGTTTGTCGTGCTCTGTCATTTTCGCCGCCAGTGCGTTCCACGTAAGCTCCATAGGCGAAGGCTCTCCTTGATTAATCAGGTGTTCAAAGAATAACTGAGCGTTCCATAAAGTAACCCCCTCTCCTTGAAATTGGATACGCGGGATCGTCTCGTGCGCTGGCCCTATATACGTTGTCACCTCAATTTGATTCAACAATTGACGCTCATCCAACAAGGCACGCACTGTCTCATTAGCTGTATGTGCTTTACTTTCATCAATATCGATAAGAATGATTTCGCGCAGGCTACTGGCGTACATATCCACTGCGTTGCTGACTAAAGAAGCGTCTTCGCCAATGCCAAGTTCGACAAGTGCAGTTGGTATAAACTCAGGTAACTGTGTCCGTAGTTCACGCAGAGCAGCAAAATGCGCAATACCAAACGAACGATCCCTATGATTGATATCTTCAATGGAGATATCAGCGATGTTGTTTGGGACATAGTTCTGCATCCGAAGGCGCTCAGCGTCATAGCCCCAGTAAACATAGCCTTCACTTTGCTTGAGTGATGCATACTGAGAACTATTTTCAAACAATTGCTGAACATTATATTTTACAAAATCCTGATAGTTTTCCAGTGCGTTGAGCTTATTTCTGTCAAGTTCTAGATCCATTTTGGGTAGCCTCTTTCTATTCAATGAAAGAATATCGATTAAGCGTATAGTCAAGTACATCAAGCGAATAATACAAGAAAAACCCTAACAGGCTCATCGCGACGATTCCTGCATACATCTCTGTATAGCGCAAGGCCTGATAGGTTTGAACAACGATATAGTAGCCTAACCCTTGCTGCGTCAGACTTTGTTCAACGAAGAACAAGATTGCAACCGCTGTTCCTACGCTAAGGCGCAGGCTCGTTAGCAGTGCTGGCAATGAGGCCGGAAGGTAAACGTGCCGCAGCAGACCCCATGTCCCTGAGCCCAACGACCGAACGCTATCGATCAATGGTCGCTCGATAGCACTGGCTTTGTCTCGCACGACAACCAACATCGGGAAGAAAATGATCAGCACGATCAACGCCACCTTTGTGACATCAGATATGCCCAATAGGACGTAAACCACAGGCAGCAGCACAATTTTCGGGATGCTGTACAGCAATGCAATGACTGGTGTTAAAACGCGATCAGCGCCAGTATAACGACCTAGCAGCAACCCACTCGGCAAGGCGAGCGCTGTCGCGACAATGATTGATGCCATTACACGCAGAAAACTGGCACCAAAGTGCTCTAGCAGTGTTCCATCTAAGATGAGGTCTGTAAATACCGGGAAAACTGCAAGCGGTGATGGCAATATGGTGCGGTTCACCAGGATCGATGCCAGATGCCACCCAACAACGAATATCAAGGCACCCAGCAAGATTACACCAATTGAATTACGTCGTTTCATCGCGGTGCCTCCAGCGCCTGTGCTATTTCAGCTTGAGCGGCTTGGGCCGCTGCTGAATATGGGTTGGTACCAGCACCCGGGGTTTCGATCACACTATGATCCTTGTTACTAACACCGCGCAGCAGCAGTACCTGATCTGCCATAAACACGGCTTCACGAACATCATGCGTTACCAACACAAGTGATAGTCCCGCTTGTTCCACAAGTTGTAAAACTGTCTGTTGCAATACTTCGCGCGTCAACGCGTCAACCGAAGCAAAAGGTTCATCTAAAAGCAGCACTTTTGGGTTAGTAGCTAAGGTCCGCCCAATTGCCACCCGCTGACGCTGCCCTCCGGAAAGCTTATCTGGATACTTGGATATCAAAGATAGCGGTAGATCAAGTTTATGTAGCAACGACGAGACCAGCGCGTACTGATCTTTGCGAGATATGCGCTGACCACTTTGGAGCCGATGCCCCAGCAGTAGATTGTTTTCGACTGTGTACCACGGCAGTAGGCCATAGTCTTGGATAACTAAACCAATGTCTGGATGTGGTTTGTCGATAGGGTCGCCAGCAAATATGATCTGCCCTTGACCGGGTTTAATTAACCCAGAGGCTAGGGCAAGTAGTGTCGATTTGCCGCACCCTGACTTACCGACGACTGCCCAGCGAGCCCCATCTGCCACGCCCCACGAGAAATCCTCAAACAAAAGGGTCGAGCCATACCCAAAATAGATATGGCTCAGATCAAGATGATTATTCGACATAATCAGTGACGAACGACTCAGCATAGCTGACGGGTGCGTCAATCAGTTCACGTTCTATCATCCATTCGTTAAGTGCGTTCCACTCAGCTTCGTCAGGCAGGCTGTTCTCAGCAAACTGGGGAATGGCAAGCGTATCCTGAATTGGTTCAGGGATGCGTACATTCGCAATCATAATGCTGCGGAAGCTCTCTGGATCTGCATTCATATCGGCAACGGCCTGCTTGTAACCTGCCATAAATCGCTCAACAGCGTTAGGCTTCTCGGTGATCGCCACCGTTGAGAACGTCAACACAGACGACAAATACTGAGGATAGTCAGCATCGCTGACGACAATAGTGGCACCCTCCGCCAGCCCAGCCGTGATGAATGGCTCTGGAAGAGCGGCTGCTTGAATATCACCCTCCAACAGCAGTTGAAAGCGCTCCGGAATAGCTGGAACTGAAACAGGAGCATAATCTTCTTCTGGAAGTCCCGCCTCGATCAACATGGAGTAAGTATCGTACTCAGAGAGCGTATTCAGGCTGATGCCGATCTCGACGCCAGCAAGATCTTCAATTGTTTCAATACCGGAACCAGGAGCCGCCAACACGGCAATCACAGGTGAACCTTCGCTAGGGGAGCGAATTCTGTGGGTAGACTGAACCAAAGTTTCTTCTTGATTTAACAATGCAGTGGTGATCGTCTCGCCAAGCATGGCATCAATTTCACCGGCTTGCATCAGGTTGTCACGCTCAAGGGCGCTGTTAACCGTCAATACTTCGACGTTGACACCAGCGTCTTCAAAGTAGCCACCATCAGCCGCAACGAAAATCGGGAGCGCTTCGACGATGGGTAGAACAGCAATTGTTAGTGTTTCAAGTTCTTCGTCTCCAACTTCCTCAGCTTCGCGAGATAAACTAGTCTCCTCGACCGAACCTGTTTCGTTCCCTGCACATCCAACCAATAATAACAATCCTAACCCTACCAGCATACTGCGGGCGAGCAATATCTTCTTCATAACCGATCCTTTCGTAGAATGAGAGATGCGATGCAAGCGGTTGTCAAGCTGGCTTGCCTCAGTAAACCATCATCGTAGCCCGTAGAACATGGTTTTTACTCTCGCCGAATTTTACGCTCTCCTTATCTAAAATTTTTACTCTGTGTCTAGGTTACAAATTTACACACAGAACCGCTAGTCGGATAACTGAAACAGAGTTAACAATAGCTTTTAAGTAATGATATCAACAAAAAACGATTATAAACAAAGTTACATTGGTACTGTTTGACTTGTTTTTTAATATGAGATTGGCCTTACACAGCGGTAAGTTAGGGTCGAGCATTAAATCTCACGCCTTCAGAGTGAGGGTAGCAACAAAAAGTTCTTTTTTGGAGGATCGACTTGAAGGTTCAAGCAAGCCTGAACCTTTCACAACAGGAAAGCAAAACGCTCAAGCTCGCAAACGCTGGACGCCTTCGGCGAGGCCCAGCAGCAGTATGGAAGCGATGATGGTGCCGCCCACAATCAACATCAATGAATGCGGGCCAACTGCTCCGAACGTCTGCCCGACAATCCACGGGATCGTCATCGAGCCGAGGCTGCCACCGACCAACAACATGCTGGTGATGATACTCGTCATGGCGATGCGTCGTTCGGCGTAATTGACCACACTGCCGTAGATCGGGCCGATAAAGAAGCCGAAGCCAAATGTCCCAGCCCACAAAGCGGTCTCAATACCAGCCCCAGCGATTATCACCAATAGGCTGGCTGCCGCGCCAATGAACGCCAACAGCAGAAACATCCGCGGGCGCAGGCGCATCGCTAAAGGAATTGAAACGAGGCGACCCAATGCAAGTGCGCCCCAATAGGTTGAGTTGAGTAGGCGTGCGTTGGTTTCACCGAGGCCAGCCTGCTCGCCATAGCTATAGATAAAGCCGCCAAACCCCAATTCCCCACCAACGTGTAGCAACAGCAAGCCCGCCGCAAAGATCGTCACCAGCAGCGTCAAGCCTCCGATTGTCGCGCCGCTTGCTTGCTTTTCCATTTCACCGGATGATGTTGGGCTGGGCAGGCGCGTCAGCCAGATGGCAACCGGAATAATCAAAACCGCCAAACCCCAAAATGCCCACTGAATTCCGCCTGTCGAGACGACTACCCGGTCGATCAAAATGGGGGATAAGAAGGCCCCCAACCCGAACGAGAAATGCAGTGCATTCATATACGGGCCGACTTTATCGCCAAACGTCCAGACGATCAGCGTATTACCGCCTACATCCAAGGTACCCATGCCGACGCCCAGCGCAATCAAAACGGCGATTAGCAAGATGAGCGAAGGGGCAAATGGAACCAGCACCAACGTCAACGCCATACTAACTAAAGCACCCGCGATCACAAATTGACCGGGCAACCATCCGTATAACACACCACCGAGGAGTGACCCAATCATATAACCTAGCGAGTTCACTGTAAATACAATGCTGATCTGTTTGAGCGTAGAACCTGTTTGTGCTGCCAAACCGGGCAAGGTTGGTCCAAATGCTGCAACTGTGAAACCAAGCACCATCAGCCCGGCATAGTAGGCCAATGCGCGCAGCAGTAATACTCGTTGATTAGGTACGTTTTCGATTGTACTGGTGACCATAATAACCTCTTAGATAGGGGGAATTAGACTCTCACCATACGTATATTTGCGCTGCTTGCATAGTGACATTGTCAGTACATCGAGCCATGACAACGCCTCTACTTGCATATATGCACTGAAATTCGGCGCTCTTGGCTCTGCACGCTAGTATCTACCAGTTTATCTAACCCACCTAGCATTGAAAAGACACAGCATCCATGGAACTCGCCGCGCTCATCCGCTTGAATCTACTCTCTCCGATGATCTTAAGCTTCATTCTTGGTATCATTGCGGTCCGTGTCAAAAGCGATCTCAAAATTCCTGAGCAAGTCTACAGCATCATTTCTATCTATCTGCTGTTTGCCATCGGGTTGAAGGGTGGCTTTGACCTCGCCCGCACGCCTCTGTCGAACTTCTGGGGAGTGGCTGGGGCTGCCGCTTTGCTCGGCGCTTTAATCCCAATTTGGTCTTACTTCATTTTGAAGCGTTTCCTTGAAAAACCTGACGCCGTCTCAGTTGGGCTGCACTTTGGCGCGGTTTCCGCTGTAACCTTAAGCACCTGCATCACCTTCCTCAACGAAACGGGTGAGCTGTTCGAAGGCTTTATGCCAACGATGTATGTCATTATGGAAATTCCAGCCGTGATCGTCGCTTTGTCGATTGCCAACCGTGCCCTAGGGGAAAAAACACAGTCATTCAGCGGCGTCTTAAAATCGGCAGTGAGTGGAAAGAGCTTCCTGCTGCTCGGTGGCGGCGTCTTGATCGGCTACATCTCCGGCGAGCCGGGCTACAACCAGGTGTCGCCCTTCTTCGTCGATCTATTCTCCGGCTTCCTGACGCTTTTTCTGTTGGAGATGGGCACCCAAGTCGGGCGTAAATTGCGCGACTTGTTGAATGTGGGTGTGCCACTGTTGGCCTTCAGCCTGATGATGCCGCTGCTGCACGGCCTGTTGGGGACGGTGCTTGGGACGCTGGTGGGGTTGTCTGTGGGGGGGACGATGATCCTTGCGACGCTGGCGGCGAGTGCCAGTTACATCACTGCGCCTGCCGTTGTCACCAGCAACTTGAAAGAGGCCAACGTCAGTTTAGCGTTGACGGCCTCACTGGTAGTTACCTTCCCGTTTAACATCATCATTGGGTTACCGCTTTATTTTGAGCTAGCGCGCTTCTTTGACACGCTACTCTGACCCCCTCAACTGTTGGTTGCTTGGGCTTGATTTGTTGAAGCATCAGTTTTTTTCGGTTTACAACACTTCCACCAGCGAGGAAAAATAAATTTCAAAGTGCGTAACGGTTGCGGACGATCGATCTCCTCGAAGTCGTCTTCAAGTTGAACCTGAAAAACATTTAGTTTGCCAGCAGTGCTTTTTTCATAGGGTACAGTGCTTCTATGCCAGTTAGGTATTATACTCTCAGGAAGCCATCGTGGACGTGTCCATTTTGCTGGCTCGCTATCTTCAATATGCTTATAAATATTTAGCATACGTAAGAGGTAAGGTCGCCATAAGACTACACCGTGTGGTTGCAAGTGTGCGCCGTGTGGCTCATCTGACTTATATGGCTTAATGCAGTACTTCCAGCGAGGGAGTATCACAAGATGCAGCAAACTAGGAAAAATGGTTTTCCAATAGTTGTATTGGAAGCTTCCTGGAATTCGACTAAGTGACTCAATTTCTTCGGACCTTATAAAAACAATATCTCTACTAGCTGTATCATCTTTAACTAAAATTTGGTCGAGTCCGAGAGAGGGCTGTGATTGCAATGGATCCTGCCTAGAAGACACATCTCGTTGTTCGCGTACATGACGGATAGCGTCGAGGAGTATAAGGTTATATGCTCCATTTTTGTCGTTTTTGGGAGTAACGTTATAGAGAGTACCTGTCCATCGTATTCCATTTCTAAGTTGTACTTCAACGTCAGGTCTGTAAGGCAAAATCGACTTATCGTTAGGATCTAATCGGTCAAATACGTTTTGATAAACATGCGTATCCTTTGAGTTAAAGTTGCCGAACCAATGACCAAGACCATAACTGATAATTACGGCAACAGATGTGTAAACCACTGCCACGAGAATTGCAAGAGGACTCAACTCTGTGATACCACTTAGGCCAACTGGAGAGGTAAAGGTGTTTACTAACCAATCAATTATTACTGAAAATGAAAAACTTAGAAAAAGAGAAGCTATAAAAACAAGAACACCCAGAACGGCTAGTATTACGAAGACAACAAAATTAAAAAAAACACTTAGAAGAACACTTGGAAGAATATTTGATATAATAAGATCAAGTGATGTTGAATACTCTTTAGTTATGTTTTTAGCACGGCGATTTGCTTGCGTGAAGACATAGCCGGGTGCCACTACTGCCACTATTGCTATCAGCAAAAGTACTTGGGTTACTAATTCAGATAGTGATAACATTCGAGCAACCTTGCTTAATATAAATTAAAAAACTAACTTACATTAAGATTACCATCAGGGAGCCAAAACGCCAAAAACAATGGGTGAGCGCGCTAAGCGTTATGAAGCCCTTATACTAACGAGAGGGCTCTTAAGCGCGTCAAGCGCAGCCTGTGAAAAATCTTCGTTGTTGAAAGAATGTCCGTTGGTAGCATGCTGACCATATACGAATAATTTTTTTATTGATGGATACTTTATCTTAATTAAGTCTAAATCATCTTCTTTAATTAGCCTGGAAACGATAATCATGCGTATACCGTATTTGTCGGCTGTTTCGATTATTTTATATGAATTTCTCCGATCTGGAGGCAAACCTAGGCCAGTAACTAAAACATCAGGACGATGTTGCCTAATAAAATCGAGGGCTTGTCCTTGAGACCTAACAGCTACCAACTTAACATTCTCTTTCTTGACAGCTTTTTGTTCCATCAACGTGTCATACATTACTTGCAGAAGCTCAAGGTTGTCTTCTGCTAAAAGAATCGTGCCATTGTATGGACTGATATTTTCTATTGGCGACATATTTGTTGGCGACATATTTGTTGGCGACATATTTGTTGTACATTTCTAATGAATTCAAGATAGACAGATATAATAATTAGGTTTTTAAAATTTTTTACACTTATATAAAATACCAGAAAACTCTTCGTTTGGGAAGCACTCCAAGTGAAATGGGTAAAATTGTAATATATTGCAGTGTGATTACCCTGCCACAAACCCTCACAAATAATACGTGCAGCACATTAGCATTTGTCAGCAATTAAAAATATGCAACTTTGCTCACCCAATGCTGTTATATACTGGGCGTAGCTAAACACAACGCCCCAAGAGGACAAAGAATGACATTTCCTAAACATGTTGATGTACCTGGCATCTCTGGTGAACGCTTCCACGTCACCTACCGGCTGTATGGTGATGAAACCGCTGCAGAAGCAAACGTCAAGGCGATTGCCGTTGAGAACTCCGTTGAATTCCCCGTCAGTAAGCTGCCCACGGGTGACATTACCGACCACATCATAGGTCAGGTGGAGTCCTTTGAGCAAGTCAGCGAGGGGCTGTATGAAGGCGTGGTCAGTTATGCGGTTGAGATTACCGCGGGCAACATCCCGCAGTTGATGAACGTCTTGATCGGCCTCTCCAGCCTGTTGAACGGCGTCAGCGTCGCCAAGCTCGATCTGCCGCAATCATTGATGAGCCAATTCAGTGCGCCGCGCTTCGGGGTGCAGGGCCTGCGTGATATCGTCGGCATCCAAGATAGGCCTTTACTGTGCACCGCCCTGAAGCCAATCGGTATGACGGCCCAGCAAATTGCCGACCTCGCCTATGCCTTCACCCGTAATGGCTTGGATACCGTCAAAGACGACCACGCCTTGACCGATCTCCCCTTCTGCAGCTTCAAAGAGCGCGTCCCGCGCACCGCCGAAGCCGTTCAGAAAGCGAATGCTGAGACCGGACTCAACTGCATCTACATTGCCAACATCACCGGCCCGCATGACGTCGCCTACGAACGGGCGCGGCTGGCAAAAGACGTCGGCGCAGGCGGATTGATGATCTCCCCTGCTATTATGGGCTTCGACTTCGTGCGCGAATTGGCCCAGGACGACAGCATCGATCTGCCGCTTGTCTCCCACCCGACAGTGCTCGGTGGCTTTGCTGCTTCTGGCATGGCATCGGGCTTTTCCTACTATGCGCTGTTCGGGCAGATGAAGCGGCTGGTCGGTTTCGACGTCTCGATCTTCACTAACTATGGTGGACGCTTTCCCACCACCTACGATGACAGTCATTCGGCGGTAGCAGGCTGCCACGACGCCTTCGGTGACCTCGAACCGATCTTCCCGATGATCGGTGGCGGCATGCAAGTGGCCCGCATCCCAGAGACGCGCAAGGAGTACGGCGAAGACTCGATCTTCCTTGTGGGCGGTGGGCTGCACACCATGGGGCCAGACCTCGAAGAGAACACCCGTGCTTTCGTTAGGAGCGTGCAGTGATCCACACAGAAACACTCGAAGTCCACTCTGACGGTGGCTTTTACGCCGCGAATATCACCGATGATGTTAAACGGGTGATTAAGCGGGCACGCGTCACAGCGGGGTACGTACTGGTCTTCTTCCAACATACTACAGGCTGTATTCTGGTGGTGGAACACGAGATCGGCATCCTCGTTGATCTGCAAGACATGCTCGACCGCATCATCCCGCCCGCCCTTGACTACAAACATCACCTGCGCGGCGCTGACGCCAACGGGCACGCACACATTCGCGCCTCCATGCTGAACACCTCAACCACCATCCCGATTTCAGATGGCGTGTTGATGCTGGGTACCTGGCAGGAAATCCTGATGGTAGATTTTGACGAACGTGTAAAAACTCGGAAGGTTGTTGTGCAAGTACAAGGAGAATAACGATGGTAGAGAGAAGAAGCACAAGGGGCATTATCTATGTTTGAAGCACCCCCACGGCCCATCACCCAGATTGTCTTCTGGCTGGATGGCGTAATTGCCCCAGTCGAGTATGATGGTAGCAACCCGTTGACGCCTACCGCAGGCATTATGGCGCTCGTCAGAGAATTAGCGCAGGACTACAGCGTTGCGCTTGTGTCTAATGGCGAACAGCCCACCTTTGCTGATCAACATGATGCAGAGATTGCGGAACAAGTCGAATGGCCTCAGGTTGAAGCAGGCCCTTATGCTGATCAATATGCGGCCCTGCAAGCAGCTTTTGCCAAGCCGGGGCACTGCCTCTTCATTGATCGGCATCCACTACGCGGCATGGCCGCCCTGCGCGCCGGGTTCGACTGCTCAATCTTCATTGACACATGGCGGCTGCGTCGTGATTTGTTCCTGTGGCGCATCCTAGCGGATTACGACAAAGTCCGTCCGGCTGTTTGAGTTAAGAGCCTATCCACAAATTCGCTGTGACCCTACATCTATCCATCTGTCTTAATCGGTTTACCGTCTTTATCCAGAACTTCGCGTGGTTTACTACCGCCTTCGTGAGGGCCAATGACATCACGCTCTTCCATTAGGTCGATCAGGCGGGCAGCACGAGTGTAGCCAATACGCAAGTGTCGTTGTAGCAAGGATATAGAGGCTTTCTCCATATCGCGTACAAGCGCAACCGCTTCATCAAACATATCATCTTCGTCATCTTTATTACCACCGCTCGCTTTGAGGCTGAACAGCGACTGCTGTTCAGCGGGCGTTGAGCGACCGCCACCAGACATTGTGGTTGGCGAATTAGCCCCCAAACCCAAACGCATCTTTGATTCGGGCACGCCGAGACGCTTGGCTTCTTTACGCCAGTGATTGGTCACCTTGTCGATCTCTTCGTCCGACACATAAACACCCTGAACACGCAGCGGCAGCGGCGCATCTGGCGGTTGGAATAACATATCACCACGACCCAGCAGCTTCTCTGCTCCCGGTGAATCAAGGATGACGCGTGAGTCAACCCCCGTGGCAACAGCAAAAGCGATCCGCGCAGGGAAGTTTGCTTTAATCAACCCAGTGACGACGTCAACACTCGGGCGCTGCGTACTCAGGATGATGTGAATACCCGTCGCACGAGCCATTTGCGCCAACCGTGTAATCACGCGCTCCGTTTCATCCGGTGCCAACATCATCAAGTCGGCTAGCTCATCGACTATCACTAGAATGTATGGGAGTTTTTCACCATTTTCAATGGCCCCCCGGTCAACACGTTTGTTGAAGTCAACGATGTTGCGGGCACCCACCATCGCAAAGTTACGATAGCGATCATCCATCTCACGCTGAACCCACTTCAGTACACCGACAATCCGCTCCAAATCTGTGACGACAGGTGCCATCAAATGGGGGATACCGTTGTAGTTGGTCAACTCAACGCGCTTAGGGTCAACCATAATCATGCGCAGTTCATCGGGCGAGTGCATCATCAACATCGACGTAATGATGCCGTTCACACAGACGGATTTACCAGAGCCAGTCGTACCGGCAACTAACATGTGCGGCATGGATGGCATATCTGCCACAACCGGGTTACCAGATACATCCTGACCGAGCGCCAGCTTCAACGGCCCCTTTGAATTTTGGAACTTTTCTGTATCCATGACGTCACGTAAGCCAACAACACTAGGTTCCGCATTGGGCACCTCAACACCGACAAAGCCCTTACCGGGAACAGGCGCTTCAATGCGAATGCTTGGCGCAGCCAACGCCAGCGCCAAGTCGTCAGAGAGAGCACTGATCTTGCCCACCTTGACTTTAGTCCGCTTACCGCCGCGGCTTTCAATGTAGTCTGGCTCAACTCCAAACTGCGTAATCACAGGGCCATGGTTCACTTCGACCACCCGTCCAGGTGCACCAAAACTACTCAGTGTCTGTTCGATGATCCCAGCACGCTTACGTAACTCGTCTTCATCAAGACGACGAGCACGCGCTGGTGCAAGGGCTTCTTCAAGGTCAGGTAGTTCCCATGATGGCTTTTTGCCATTTTCAGACTTGACCCTAGGCGGTTCTGCCTTTTTGGGCTTCGCCTCTGGTTTAGCGGCTTCGGCTTTTGGTGTAGCCGAGCTCTTAGGCCCGGCAGCGGCAGGTTTTACCGATGTTGGATCGCTTAGTTTATCGCTTTCAGTAGGCTCGGCACCACCAGGACGCCCTGGCGTTGGCAAGGATGCAGCACCAAGTGCAGGCCCACCGGGTTTACCAGG
This sequence comes from uncultured Anaerolineae bacterium, assembly GCA_964439625.1. Lineage (GTDB taxonomy): Bacteria > Chloroflexota > Anaerolineae > Aggregatilineales > UBA3940 > CAYTPI01. Next base: position 85,281 of record CAYTPI010000016.1, read on the forward strand.
AGGCGGGCCACCCGGTCGCCCTGGCAAATTCGACAGAGGCGCTGCGGGCTGTTTGTTGCTTCCGCCGCTCTTCATTCCAGGCGGTGGGCTGGGCTTCAAGCCACCGGGCGGCCCACTACGGCTTGGAATACCACCACTTGGACGGCTTCCTGGCCCTGGTTTACTGGGGCTCTCGGCCTGGGGCCGAACAGCCGGACGCTTTCGAGTGCCAGGCACATTACCAAGAGGCTTCGGACGCTTTGCGTCGTCCGGCTTAGCCAGCGATTTTGGGGGGGGAGACTGACCCGCATCATTAATAACTGAAGCCTCAAGATCAATTGCGTCCTTCAGCGGATCATCTTGCTTAGCTGTATCGTCAAATACGATTTTATCCTCGACTTTGGCTTCAGCTTTCCCCTGAGCATTTGCTGTCTTTACTTCTGCTGCGCCGGGTTTCGGAACAGGCTTAGAAGCCCCTAGACCACCACTAGGCCCAAACGTCCGACCACTTGGACGGCTGCTGTTTGGTGGCGCAGAACGAGGAGCAGGGGAACGGGCACCGGGCAACCCTTCTGGCCTTGGTGGACGGGCAGATTTACCGCTTGAGGCGTCCTTGTTTTCATCCTGCTTAGCATCGGTATTTGGCGGCGCACCTACTGCTGCATCCGCTTGAGCTTCTTGAGCGGTCGATCCTTTCGCTTTGCCTAGCTCAGATTTATCGTCATCTTTTTTTGCGTCTTCCGATGGTGTGTCTGTTTTAGCTCTCGTTGACGACTGACCAGGTCTGGGCGGAGCAGGTAAACCACTGGGCCTTGGGCGGCCCGTAGGTGCCCCACCGGGACGCTTAGGTTTTTCATCACCGGATGTCTTATCATCTTTTGCGTCTGCAATGCTTGATGGGCGCTTGTTGCCCGGCAAACCCGACTGCGATGCAGCGCCTCCTGGACGGGATGGGCTAGCCGGCTGAGGCGGTTTATTACCCGGGCGACCGGGGCTTCCCGGTCTATTAGGTGCGCCCCCTGCTGGTGATTTACCAGGACTACTTCCCGGCAGGCCACCCGGACGCCCTGCACTCGATGGTACCTTGGTCTCGGGTTGCTTTGTACTAGGCTGTTTACTTGGTGAACTACCTGCCCGCTCCGGAACATTATTCGTTTGGCCCGACTGCCGTTCTGGTTCCTTCTGTGGCGCCGCTCCCCCAGGACGACCTGGCGCGCTCATACTTGCCGCAACGGCGGCGCCGGCAGGTTTAGCATTCGGAGCGCCGGGCTTGTTAGGGCTTGCAGGCCGACCAGCCGGGCCTTTCCCAGTAACAATTGAAGGCCGCCCCTGCAATTCCGAGGATTTCTTTTCTTCACTCTTTGCCGGAGAGCCTTTTGCGCTCGGTGATTTCGCCACCGCTGGGCGTCCAGGTGCTTGTGGCTTACTAACGCCAGGGGCAACGCCAGCGTTAGCAGCAGTATTGACGCCACCTTTAGCATTACCAGAGGCTTTTTCACGGCGATTTGTACGACTTTTCTTATTCGCCTCTTCGATCTCTTCCTCTTCATCAGCCGCCAGTGATGCAAGCAGTGCTCTGCGTTCTGCGCGTCGTTCTTGCAGAGTCTCGTAGCCTGTCTTAGCACCTTTCATAGCGTCGTCCAGCGTGAGACGTGCGACCAGCATGCCACCAGCTAAGACCGACACAATCGACAGTAAGAAAACGCCCGGTGCACCTAGATAGCGGACAATGTTAGACATCAAAAAGAAGCCGACGTGGCCGCCACCATGCCCACATTGAGCAATGCCTAATGGCGATAGATAGACCTGAACAGGCACATAGCCAGCTTCTAGTAGAGGCTGTACCGAGACCGGACATTCACGAGCATCGGCAAAACGTGCTGCTTGATCCGCAATAGTTGGGTTGACGTAAGCTGGCCCAATTGGGCGAAATTCAACGGCACTGGCATGCAGAAGAGTCAACAAGCCAAGGAAAAATACAGCGATACCCGCCAACCGCACTGGGTCGATCTCCGGAAGTTGGTCACCAAAGTGACGCCACAACAGCCAGACACCAATCGCGATAACGGCAATCGGGATGGTCCAGCCGAGCCAACCGAAGGTTTGGTTTAATAAATTAATGACAACGCGAGTCGCGGCACCAGCATTTGGTGAAAGATACGCCAAAAGAACTAACAGCGAGGTCAGGATCATAGCGCCACCAAGGATATCAAGTTTGGTATCCAGTGACAGCAAACCTTCATCTTGTGAGCTTGAAGACCGAGCCTTTGTACCCTTTTTAGATTTCGTTTTTTTCGCAGGCGCTTTCTTCGACGAAATGCCACCGGGCATACTCTTCGATTTCGAGCCTGGGCTAGCACCTCCGGGCCTACTCGGTGAACGCCGACCAGGTGACTTTGAACCACCGGCCCCTGTTACACCAGATTTACGCGGGCTGCTGCTGCTACCAGGGCGCTTGCTTGGGCTCTTACTAGGTAGCCCCCCACTTGAGCGTCGGGGCGAACCGCCGCCGGGTCGGCTCCCCGAACTGCCACTTGACCGTTGACCCGAACCACTGCCGGGCAAGCCGCCACTTGAGCGTCGGGGCGAACCGCCGCCGGGTCGACTCCCTGAACCGCTCCCCGGGCGCTTGCTGCTTGGGTTACTGCCGGGCAAGCCGCCACCAGACCGTTGGGGCGAACCGCCGCTGGGTCGACTCCCTGAGCCGCTCCCCGGGCGCTTGCTGCTTGGGTTACTGCCGGGCAAGCCGCCACCAGACC
>CAYTPI010000017.1:0-75449 GCA_964439625.1 uncultured Anaerolineae bacterium
GGTGACGGTTTTTCACCATATTCTTGATTTTCAGGTCTTCCAAGACAATCACATCGTCGGTTTGAACAAGGTCATACACCAGCTTGTCGAAAAAGTCCTTGCGCTGGTTCTTGACGTGTCCGTGCTGACGCTGTAGGTTCAGCAGTCTCTTTTTGCGTTGATTACTGCCTTTTTTGGCGCGCTGCAGTTTATCCTGTTTGCGCCTCAGTTCCGCTTGCGCTTCACGATACCAGCGCGGATTATGTAGCAGTTCGCCTTCGCTGGTAGTGATGAGTGCGTTTATCCCCATGTCGATACCAACAATGCGTCCTGTTTTTGGTAGTGGCACAGTGTCAGGCACTTCACACATCAGACTGACATACCAACATCCTGCCTTGCGAATAATGCGGCAGGTCTTGATTTCGCCCTGATACGGTCTATGCCAGCGAACTTTAATACGTCCTACATCCGACACTTCCAAGCGGCGACCATCTACTTTGAATCCGTCGCCATAGTGTTTGAAACCAATACTGCGCCAGCGTTTGTAGCTCTTAAAGCGTGGGTATCCGGGTTCTTCGCCTGCTTTCATGCGCCGAAAGAACGCTTGAAAAGCACGGTCTAAATCCTCAATGGCAACCTGCAACACATGACTATGGACTGTTTTCGACTGTATAAAGGTCTTTTTATACTGCTTTGCCAGCAGATACCCTCCACGCTTGCCGACACTTTTTTCTTCCAGTTCCCACGTCAGCTTGCATTCTTCCAGTGCCATATTGTAAACACGGCGCGACACATCCAACTGCAATTGCAGAGCGTTCTTTTGTGCTTTTGTTGGGTAGAGCCGATATTGAAAGGTTTGGATTGCCATATCTACACGTTTTTCTGGTTCTCAATATATTGCTTAATGATTGCAAGCGGCGCACCGCCCACTGTTGCCACAAAATAAGCGTTTGTCCATAGCGTCGGCAATCGACTGGTGAGCCAATCAAATTCTTGCTGTAGCAGTCTGGAACTCCTACCTTTGACCCGTTTGACGAAACGATGTATCCCGAATTGGGGGTCTACTTCGCAAAGCATGTGTACGTGGTCTGGCATCACTTCTAATTCAAGCATTTCACACTGCACTTTATTAGCAACTTCATGGATGATTTTTTTCAAGCGCACATCAACGCCACGAACAAGCACCTTGCGCCTGTATTTAGGTGTCCAAACGACCTGGTATTTGCACGAATAGACAATATTGTTGCTTTTGAATGAGCGTTTATTTGCCATAAAAACATTACACAGCATAAAGCTATATAATGTCTAGCAGTCTTTGCGCCCTACATCCCCATAAATAAATCTAGGGGCTTTGGGCTTATTTTTGGTAAATGCGACCGAGTCCAACCCTCAACACCCTCATAGCTGATAGTGGTGCCACTACAATGCAAATTACTCCAAAGTACTGTTACAACATTCTATATGTATTTTTTTGGGAAAGTCAAGAAGGGAATGGCTGGCAGAGGGAAAACGCTAACCTTTGAACATTTGTGAACGCAGCCGCCTCATTTTAGACGAGATAGCTGTGCGGTGTTTGATGATTGTGCTAATCTAAACTCATGCGGTACACAATGGCAAAGGCCCGAAGGTTGTGCTTCGGGCCACAATGGCTCACTCAAGCTCGTCTTCTAAGCCTTCTTCAGCCCAAACTATTTTGCCCTGCTTGCGCCGTCTTGCGGGGATAACACATAACCAGCCAAGCGTCTCTTCACCTGTATTGCGTATTTGGTGTACCTCATCGACTGCTATATAAACCACATCCCCTTGTGTGACCGGGTGCCATTCGTCCCCTAGTAAAACTTCACCCTCGCCGCTCATAAAGATTACCCCATGGTCATACGGGTGATCCTCCTTAACGGAATGACCTTCTGAGCCAAGCGTATAGAAACGCATGGCGAAATTCTGGGCCTTCTCGGCCTTGCCGATTAACCATGTCTCAGTCGCCTGAGATGCCCCTTTATAGACGCGGGTACGGGCACCATCCCACGTCATATCTTTGATCCATTCGCCATTAAAACGGTGGATTGTGTTATCTTTGGTCAACAATTGACTCCTACTCTGTGGTTCATATCTTCAGACATTATCATAGATCAAAAACGCCAGAGCAATTGTGAATTCTCTCAGCGTTCTGACTCTCATCTAATATTTAACATACGTCGCCAATTGACCACTCGGTGTTGCTTGAACTGCTTGACTCATTTGAGTAGAACACAAAACAGGGTAACTATGCGTCACCCTGTTTTGGTTTTTTAGCGAAAGCTGAATGTTACTTAGTCACCACTTGCTGTCGCTGTTGATATGGCGAACTCTGACTCGAAACCGTCAGCCTCACTACGGATTTGAGCGACATATGTCAGCAGAATACCGTAAATCACCTTAGATGAGATATCGGCAACGGTGAAGGTCAACTGACGGCCTACCACACCTGCTTCATTGTTCAAGATGATGGGCATTAGGTAACCACCTGGGTAGAGCATCCATGAAATTAGGAAGAGCCACCAGATGTTGCCCATGACGCTTTGCGCCTTAGCTGGCAAACCCTGCTTACCCTCGTTGATCACCTTGAAGATCAAGTAGAGGACATGGAAGAAGAACAACGTACTGATTGTGCCCCAGATTAAGAGGGGGGTCATGCTGTCGGACACTTCGTAGAACTGACCAATATAACCCGTCACGATCATGCCTGTACCGGAGAACCAGAACCAGTTGCGCAGCGTATTGCGGCGGTCTTTGCTGATCTCGACAATAAACAGGATCTGGAACAGCAACATCGGCACGTCAATGAGCCAGTTCAAGTAGCGGAAGCCGTTGGTAAAGTTTTCGGCGTCTGCGACGCGCTCATAAAGGCCGGTTGACGCATTAAATGCAAATGCATTTTGCCAACTGACCTGCTGTGCAAACAAAATCAGCGCTGCCGAGACCATCACGACGACTGACAAGACTGATGAGATGCGATAGCGTGGTGCGACGCTGCGAATTGTCATAACAAAATAGAACAAAGCCGCAAGCATCACCGCATACCCAAGCGTTAGAGTATGGTTGACGATATCGAATGCCATTGGCGAGTAAGTAAAGAAGTTTTCAAAACTAGGTTGAATCACTGCCTTCTCCTCAAGATTTGATATATTAAATAAAAAATATTTTGCAACACTTACATCTATTTAAATAGAATATAGCAACTAAAATCTAAATTTCCAGTCAAATCAAGTAAATTCGACTAACTCATGGAAAACATTGTCTACGACAAATGCTGTTGAATAACCCGTAGGAGGCCTGGCCCGGTATCCCACACATTACGATGTGTGTGTGCCCAAACAGATGCTTTACGCCCCATCTGGCGGGCTTGGTCACGATTATTTGCCACCCATTGAAGCTGCCGCGCGGCTTCTTTTTCGCTCGGAACACCCATCAAACCAGAGGTGCCAGCATTCAATGAGGTGTAAGGGATGTAATGTTCTGGTTGAACCGGCAGGATCAGATCAGGCGCATCTTCACAAACATCACCCTGCGCTTCACCGCAGTAGGTCACCACAGGTAAGCCTGTCGCCATGCCTTCAACTAGCGGCAGACCGAACCCTTCACTGCCCAGTGCAAGCAGCACGTCAGCTTGCTGATACCAATGAAGAATGCCGCGAGATGGTTCATTGGCACTATGGTATTCTACGCGGGGGTCCATGAACATATCCCGCGGGTACTGTTGAAAGTGCGACTTGACGATCAAGCGGGCTTCATTATCCTTGTTAAAGGCGGTGAACCATGCCTCAACGGCCTGCGACCAATGCTTGCGTTCGACCATCAAGGTGACCATCAACGTTGTGAACGTATCACGCCCAGGCCGCTCGACGTAGGGGTAGATGTCGGGGTCAACCCCTTGGGGCACCACACAAACTGGTGGCTTGACGCCGCTTTCCTTGAAGATGCGTGCTGCAAAGCGCGAGGGGGTAATCACGGCTTTGGCTCGGTTTAGCTTCTCGACCCAAGCCGAAGCCAACGTATCACTCTCCCACGTCGTATAGATGAACAAATTTGGGTGACCTTCAAACTGTTCAAGAAATTGATCAGGCCAGTGGAAAAACAGCACCGGGTCATCTGGGTTCGGGTTAGATTGCTTGACCAGTTCAACTGTTTCTGGCAGTAAACCGTTATAGTCGATCATGTGTGGGATGATGTTGACCGTGGCTCCGGTACGCTTCATGCCCAACGCGATGAACTCTGCCATGCTGCCATAGCCGCTGTAGACCACAAATGGAGCTGCTAGTGTCAGGCTGAGAGATGTCATAGAGCGTCCCTGTCCTCGACCTGCGCTTTAGCTGGGCGCACGTTCAAAATCTAGATTTTGGGCAAACTGAAGTTGGTATAGATGCTTGTACAAGCCATCGGGCTTTTGCATCAGTTCATCGTGTGTCCCCAGTTCGACCAAGTGTCCCTTTTCCAGCACTGCAATCCGATCTGCGATGCGGATGGTGCTCAAGCGGTGGGCAATGATGATACTCGTGCGCCCTTGCATCAGCCGGAACAGTGCTTCTTGGATCTCGTTTTCGCTATCACTGTCGAGGCTCGACGTTGCTTCGTCAAGTAGTAGAATACGGGCGTCTTTCAGAATAGCACGGGCGATTGCCACCCGCTGACGCTGCCCGCCGCTCAAGCGAACGCCGCGCTCACCGACAATTGTTTCGTAGCCTTTTGGCAGTTCTTCAATAAAGCCGTGAGCATTGGCAAGGGTTGCTGCTTCTATGATCTCTTCTTCGGTGGCGTCGAGTTTGCCGTATTGAATATTCTCGCGGATGGTACCGCCGAACAGCAGCGTTTCCTGTGGAACAACCGCTAACTGACGCCGCAGACTCTCGCGGGTCACAGACCGAATATCGTATCCGTCCACCTTGATCGTGCCTAAGTCGGGATCATAGAAGCGCGGGATCAAGCTAAACAAGGTCGATTTACCAGCCCCACTCGGCCCGACCAAGGCGATGATCTCACCCGGCTGAATATCAAGGTTGATGGCGTGCAGCACATCGAAGTGATCTTCATAGGCAAAGGTCACATCCTCAAAGCTGATGCGGCCTGCTGTGACCGGAAGTTCGATTGTATTTGGGTCGTCTTGAATGGCAGGCTCGGTATCCAAAATCTGGAAGATGCGGCGAGTGGCTCCTAGCGCTTCTTGAAATTGGGTATAGAGGTTGACCAGCGAGCTAAACGCACCGGCAACCGTCAGACCGTAGATCAAAAAGGCGATTAGTTCGCCGCCGGTCAGACGGCCCGCCAGTACCTCACGCCCGCCAAACCACAGAATGACGGATAGACCACCAAAAGCCAGAAAGGCTACCAGTGGGCCAAACACAGATCGAATACGCAGCACCCGAATCGCGGCACGGAAGGTCTTTTCGATGGCAGAGTCGTAACGCTCAGCCTCATAGCTTTCCCGCGTGAAGCTCTTGACAATCCGGATGCCTTGCAAGACCTCCTCAACCACCACCGTCGAACCAGCCAACTCATCCTGCACCTGTGTACTGGTACGTCGCAGCCAGACGCCAAACAAGGCGCCCAACGTCCCGACGATTGGCATCAACACGAGGATGAACAACGTCAGGCGAAAGTTGATGATCACCATGATAGTGATCGAACCAATAGCAATCAGTGATTGTTGTAACAGTGTGTTGACGTTACTTGTTAGCAGCGTCCGCATCACAGTCACATCACTAGAAATACGGGAGACAAGTTCACCAACACGCCGTTCGTTGAAGAAATGCATCGACATACCAAGCAGGTGATTGTACAACCCCAAACGCATATCCATGGCGATGCGCTCACCGACGTAGTTCAGGTTGTAGTTTTGCAGCAGTGTCGTCACCGAGCGTATGGCAAACACCAACAGTAAGCCCGCCGTAATCTGGTTGAGCAGGGTTAGGTTGTTGTCCTCTAGAACCGAGTCTAGCACACTGCGGATCACCGCAGGGAAGACTAGACTCAAGGCCACACTGAATAAGAGCATTACCAGCGCGAAGATGAGCCGAGTCAGGTAGGGGCGAAGGTAACCGACCACCCGCCGCCAACGAACTGGATAATCCGCATAGAGTGCCTCATCGGGCAGATCGGCGGCAGATGTGGCAGTTTGTGAATTACGACGTCGAAACATCAACTAGTCTATCTACTCAGATATCATGTGACCTAGAGGATAGTCTATCTGAGAAAGCAAAACACCCCATTTCGGGCAGGTCTGGCTCCAAAATGAGGTATTCGCGGCAAAGTAGACTGTTACGACGCTATTTTATTCCCAGGTGATGTCATATATAGCACCACTTTCATCGGGGTTGGCTTCATCAATAAAAGTGCGGCGCACTCGGTAGATGGCATTCTCCGGGCGAAAGCGCTTCGTCAAGCCGTAAATGTACCCATACATAATATCATGCGGGTATGGGCAGTGATCGACCACCCGGACGTGGTTTGGGCCAAGCACCTCAACCGTGTAGCCTTCCTCAGGCGGGTAGTTGCGAATGCTCATCTTGTAGCCTTCGTTGAGTGCCTTCATCGCCGTCTCGATTGAGTTAACCTCCGGCGGGTAGGGAGCCGTTTCAACAAACTGCATACCAATAGCGACCAGGTCGAATACCTCATCACCCTCTTCTGAAAGCAACTTGTAAAAATCAAGTGCAAACTGCGTCGGTAGCCAGCCGTCCGCATCAATCTCGTCAAGCCCGTACTTCTCAAGCACCTTATCCAATAAAGGTCGGCGTAGTTCGGCATTTAGGTTATTTGTGAATGCCTGTAATGCACCCCCGAACATCTCTGCATCGGGTGAAGTCACATACTTTTTCACGCCCACATATGATTTTGCTAACATATCAATTGTCCTTTGGCTCATGTGCTTAATCTAAGAAAAGTATAGTCGTGTATAAATTCAAACTAGACGTTCCGTTAACTTACTGTAAAGCGTCGTAATCGTAGGTTAGCAGATCCCTATAATCCTTCCGATGAATACGCTACAATAGGCGCCAAGAATAACAGGCACTCAAAGAGACACTGCTGATGGAGAAAATCCGCTGGGGTATTGTCGGTACGGGTAAAATGGCCCATGACTTCGTCGCCGATCTGGTTTTTGCCCCCAATGCCGAATTGGTCGCCGTTGGCTCTCGCAGGCAAGAATCCGCTGACGCCTTCGCAGCCCAGCACGCCGTCCCGAATGCATACGGTAGTTACGAAGCGTTGGCTAACGACCCCAACATCGATGTTGCTTACATCGCCACACCGCACAACTTTCACTTCCGAGATACGATGATGTGCCTAAACGCTGGCAAACACTGCCTCGTCGAGAAGGCTTTTACGCTAAATGCCCCTGAAGCACAACAGTTGATCGATACAGCTAAGGCGAAAGGCCTCTTCTTGATGGAAGCCATGTGGACACGCTTCTTTCCTGCTTATGCGCATCTGCGGCAGTTACTGGCGGATGAAACTATTGGCACAATCGAGATGGTACGGGCGGATTTATCTCACAAAGCGAAGTTTGACCCGACCAGCCGCATGTTTGACCCAAAGCAGGGTGGCGGTGCGTTGCTCGATATTGGGATTTACCCGATCGCGTTTGCCTTCGACATTCTAGGAAAGCCGGATGTAGTGACAGGCTTTGGTTACATCGGTGAGACCAACGTTGACTATAACGCCTCGTGCATCTTAGGATACAATCATGGTCCGATGGCAGTTCTGAGTTTCTCCAAAATGACTGATGCCCCTCGTGAAGCTTTGCTCGCAGGCAGTGAGGGCGCCATTCGCATTCTTGGGCGCTGGCAGCAGCCACTACGGGTTGGTCTTTCATTCGGTAAAAATGGCGAAGAAACTGTGAAGGAGTTTCCCTTTGAGGGGGGTGGCTACCAGTTTGAAGCGATTGCCGTCAGTGAGGCCGTTCAGCAAGGCAAAACTGAGCATCCGATCATGCCGCTAGATGAGTCGCTGTGGATTATGGAAACGATGGACGCTCTGCGCGCTCAATGGGGGTTAATGTACCCAGATGAGCAAGTGTGATTGAAATTGAAGCGGACATTAGTTCATCGATCGTGAAAAGGTTCACCACGAGTAGTCTCCTGTGTTAGCATGGTGGGGAACCAGTGATACCCCTACCAGATAGAGAGAGAAAGCCCACATGAATAAGCTGATCACAATAGAACGCCATATCCTAGAGCAGCAGCGAACGCGCTTTCCGAATGCCTCCGGTACGTTTACCAACCTCATGTATGATATTGCGCTAACAGGCAAACTCATCGACCAAGTCACCCGGCGCGCCGGGCTTAACAACATCTTGGGGGAAGCCGAAGCTGTTAACGTTCAGGGTGAGGAACAACAGAAGTTAGATGTTTATGCCAACGATCTATTTGTCCGCATGCTCGACCACACTGGGCGCGTCTGCATTATGGCATCGGAAGAAGAAGAAGGGCCGATCCATATCCCCGAACCGCACCCGATTGGTGATTACGCCGTGATGTTTGACCCGCTCGATGGATCATCTAATATTAAGTACACCGTGGGTGTTGGTACAATCTTTGCCGTTTACGAACGGATTTCGCCATCAGGTAAGCCCGGTACCACCGAAGATTTGCTGCAACCTGGTTACAAGATGGCTGCCGCTGGCTACCTGATCTTTGGTAGCAGCACCATGCTGATCTACTCAGCGGGGGCAGGGGTGCATGGTTTCACACTAGACCCGAATATTGGTGAGTTTTTACTCTCTCACCCTGATATGATATTCCCCAGCAAAGCGAAGTATTACAGCGTCAACCATAGTCACCGCTCGTATTGGTCAAAAGGCATGAATGAATACGTCGATTTTCTGTCGGATATCACCAGAGAGCCGAGTTTATCACTGCGGTATACCGGTTCACTCGTGTCAGACTTTCACCGTAACTTGCTCGCTGGGGGCATCTACATTTATGCGGCGATGCCATCGCACCCCAAGACACCCAACGGTAAACTGCGCTTACTCTACGAGTGCAACCCGTTGGCATTTATTGCTGAACAAGCTGGTGGTGCCGCCTCGGATGGAGTCGGGCGCATTTTAGATGTCAAACCGCAAATGCTACACCAACGGACGCCGTTTATAGTAGGTAATAAAAAACTCGTGGAAAAAGCTCAAACATTCATTAAAGAACACGATGTTGAATGGGTTGGCTCATACGGGCAGCAAGTGACGTATGAACCTGAAAAAGTGTTAGGTTAAACCGCTAAGCTAAAAACATGGTGGGGCTGGAGAGAATGATCGCGCTCTAGCCCTACTTTATCATCCAAATTTTGATATACGGATAGGCTGATGCGCACTTTGTCGTCATCAACGGAACTGAGCCGCTGCGCCAAGCGCCCCAGATCACCATACACATTCTTATATGAGGTTTCACCAGTTTGCATCTCGTTCAAAAGCATTTCACCATACGTCACACCGACACCTACGTTACCGACACTCTCTTGCGGTAACCGGTCGCGCAATATCTGAACCATGAGGCGCCCAAGCTCGACGAGAAAATCTAATGAGGGCTGACGCTGAGTCATGTCGAAGAACGCAAACACCCGATCATCATCAAAATAGTTAATGATGCCCCCCGCGCTCACAATCTTTTGCGTTACTTTCTCAAAATAGGGGTTGACGACTCGGTCAACGTGCTTACTTAATGGTAGGTTCTCTTTGAATCTGGCCTCAAATCCACCAATACTGACGCAAATCACAGCGACTTGGGCCATCCGTTGTGAATAGTTATCTGGGGTAGAAAGGCACAAAATAGCTGATTGCACATCATTACGCATGGCGGTTCGCAGTTCGCCAGAGATCATCATCCAGCTGCTTTGATGTTGTACTGGCGGATTTCCTTCTAGCGATGTCATCCGCTCGATAGAACGAGTCATCAGCCGAATCTAGCTTATGTATTTTAGCCGAACTAGGTAGTGTTGTCACCCAGCTCAAATGCAAAAGAACCGATGATCGGACATAGCAGCAGTTGACCATCTACCACTATGTACCATTTCAGGATAGTCGCAGGCACTGACCGCTAAAGGATCACTTAATAAGCGCCAGCGTAACAGCATTTTGTACTTCACCACTGTCACGAAAGTACGTAATATTCGAAACGGTTGTCTCAGCAATGTTGCGCAGCGCATTGACCGTGAAGAACGCTTGATGCCCGGTAATCAACACGTTGGGGAAAGTGAGCAAACGCGCAAACGTATCATCTTGGAGTACGTAATTAGACAAATCTTCGAAGAACAAATCCGCTTCTTCCTCATATACATCGATTGCCAACCCACCCAACTGACCATCCTTCAGGGCATTGATAACGGCTTGTGTATCGATCAAAGCGCCGCGGCTGGTATTGACTAACATCGCACCAGGCTTCATCTGGTAAAGGGCACCCCGATCAATGATGTGGTACGTTTCGGGGGTCAGTGGAGTATGTAGGCTGATGATGTCTGATTGAGCCAGCAGTGTTAGCCTATCCGTATATTCAGCGTCTCTGGCAAATTGATCATTAGGGTATTTGTCGTAAGCGAGCACATGGCAGCCGAAGCCCTTCATAATTAAGCCAAAGATGCGTCCAATCCGCCCAGTGCCAATCACACCCACTGTTTTACCATTGAGGTCAAACCCGAGCAGTCCCTCTAGTGAGAAGTTCCCGTCGCGCACGCGGGTGTAGGCGCGGTGCAAGTTACGGTTGAGCCCCAGAATTAACGCGACGGTGTGTTCTGCAACCGAATGCGGCGAGTACGCAGGCACGCGCACTATATCAATGCCGAATTCCGTCGCCGCTTCAACATTGACGTTGTTAAAACCAGCTGACCGTAAGGCAATTAACTTGACGCCCATTCGGCTCAGCTTGAGCAGAACGGAGGCGCTTAACTCGTCATTGACGAAGGCACATACTACCTGATGCTCCTGCGCCAGCAGGGCAGTGTCTGTCGTGAGCCGCGGCTCGAAAAATGTAAAGTCTAATTGACTGTGCTCAGCCGCTTCATTGATAAACTGTTTATCATACGGTTTGGTACTAAACACAGCAACCCGTGTTGGTTTATCTACAGTCATTATGAAAATAACCTCTGACCTTCCCCTGCATACTGTAATTGGTTCAACAATTGCGATAGCGCCGCCTCATACTCGCGGGCGCTCTCTTCGAGCACACGGATGGCGTTCTTCTTCTCGATAAAATCACGGATGCGAGAGTCATAAATTACCATAGCATCTGCATTATAGGTGAAACCCCGGTGCCAGACCGGAATAGACAGAATGCGGTTCACCTCACCGGCCCAAAAGATTTCATTCTGGAGGTTTGGGCGATCTAGTGAGCCGGGCGCAATCAAACAAATGAACGTATCGATCTGCTCGCGAAGCGTGCGTTCGATGCGGCTTTGCCACTCGTCACCGCCGGCCAGTACTTTATCAATAAAGACCGATGCCCCCCGCGCTTTGAGCTTTTCCTCAACCAGCAAAGCAAAGGCGCTGCTCTGCTCACGCCCATAAGCAATGAAGACGCTTGGTGGGCGGGCAGGTGCATCGAGCAGTTTAAGCGCTTCTTGCGTGATGATGAAACGGGCTCGCAGCGAGTCATCCACGAAGCGATAGGGCCGAGCATACCCCATGATCACCAACATCGTTACTTCTGGTAAGCTACTGGCCCACTTCTGCCGGAGATTTGCATAATCAGATATGCCAAATTTTCTAAGTACATCGGGGTTGAAGTCAGGTTGCCACCAACCCAAATAAACGCCGTAGGCAAAATCTCGTGCGAATGCAGTTACTTGCTCGATGGGTGTTTCGGGGATGGGCATCTCAAGTGGATTTTGCATCATAAAAGCTCCTTAACTGTCAGATCATTATTGGGCACAGGCTATTATACTGATTTATGATGGGGTCGAACCGATAAACAACTCGATGATAAACTATGCTAGACAACTCGATAGAATTGCCATCTCAACCCGAACCGCCGCACAATGGCGGTGATCGCCTGACATACGCGGATTTGTTGACGCGCTATGCAGTCGCCTCGTTCGACAAACAATTGCACCTACAAGAAGTATTCGGCAAACAACGGGGCTGGTCTTTTGATCTCAACGCTTCGACCCTCACGCTCAGTGATATGCAGCCATTCCATATTCAATTACTTGGCACAGAATCCGAGCAATCGAAAACATGGCTGTGGGCTTGGGCCAACACAGAGAGCGGTATTCCACCGGTCGCTTTAGAGGCAGCCGAGCAATTGCGGACTTTTGGGACGAACTACAATATCCGGCAGTTTACAGCCTCAGAATTACTCATCACCGAGAATGATAATGGCTTTTACTTCAGCCTGATAGCCTCTGGCTTACTGGGGGCAGACTCGTTCTACCGGGCAAGCTATGATGGCGGGGCACTCTATATGCTCCTTCAGGATCAAGCCTACCCACGCACTTCAGAAAACATCTTAATGCGTACCACTCGGATCATCCCAGCGGCTATGAAGAAGCTTAACTTAAACGATCCACGCGGTGCCTGTTTCTACTACCTAACATGGTACGGCTTTGATGTGAAAGCAACGGACTCAATGTTAGTCGCAGCAGATAAAACCGGTTCTGTGCTGCGGGTACGCTTTGACGAACACAACCAGTTTGCCGATGTCTCAGCCGATATAATATAAATAGTGTGTACATTGCACTGTATTTGTTTCATCCTAACAGTGACGGACAAATCATGGTTTTTGACCCAGTTTTATGTATTGGCTTTCTCTTATTGCTAACCGGTGGTGGTTCGATGATTGGTACTTGGAATGTTGTCAATAAGGCACGCCAAGCCAGAAACTGGCCGACCGTCCCCGGTGAGGTTGTCTATGCGGATGTTCGCACAAGTGATGTGCTCGACCACACCCAGTACAATGCACGCATTGTGTTCCGCTATGCCGTCGATGGTCTCTTTTACGAAAGTCAGGATCGTGTTTATGCCGGTGAGCGTTCGGACTATAACAGTTACGAAGCAGCCCAGCGCCGCGCTGCTCAGTTTGAACTAGGGCAGCAGGTCACCATTCACTACAACCAGCGTTACCCAGATGATATGACCATTAATCCTAAAGCTAGTCTGGTCTCGTGGATAGGTTTTGCCATCAGTGTGTTTTTATTTGTTGCGGGTATCGCAGTCACAACGTTATCGATAGTGCTGTCGTCACAGGCCAACGCCGCAGTATAGAAGAGGTCAAATTTGGTTAAACTCATTGTGCTGTTCCGAGCAGGTGAAGGTAACCCTCAACTTGATGAACGCTTCAATGACTTCCTGATGAAGTTCGAGGCCCTACCGAGACTGCGCCGCAAGTCCGTCAGTACGGTTTTTGGTGGGCCAGCAGGGTTAATGCCCTTTAGTGTCATTCTGGAAGGTTTCTTCGATGATCGCCAAGCACTGCGTGCGGCCTTAACATCACCGATAGGAGTGGAGGCTGGTACCCTTCTGCTAGAGTTTGCCGGGCCTGATGCGATTACGTTGTTCGCCGATGCTCAAGAAGAAGACGAAGACATCATCCAACTGCGCCAGCAACCGCCCTCAACAAAGTAGCCTCACAGAGGCACCCCACCGATGCAAACACTTTTGGATCATCTTGCAGCTTACCGGCGCTATCTAGGCACCTACCTTGAAGACGCAGCCTTGTATTGGCGCGGCTTTTCTCGCGTCATCGCTGATCGTTGGTGGCTGCGCCTGCCAATGCTTGCGCTGACAATCGGCGCACTGCTGCTGGTCGCGCTGCATCCGCTGATGTTTGGTACCTTACCTGACTCACCCGACGGCCTGCTGCATCTATACCGCTTGGTCGCCCTTGACCATGCCATCAGTGAGGGCAACTTCTGGCCCCGTTACGCTCCGGGGTTGGCATTCGGCTACGGCTTACCGATCTTCAATTATTATGCGCCGCTGTACCTCTACCCCTTTGAACTACTGCATCTCGCCGGGTTGGACTTCGTCGATGCGCTGCTGGCAGGGATGGGATTTTTGGTGGTTGTGGGGGCCGTTGGTGCCTACCAAATGGGCCGTATGTGGAGCCACAATAATCCAGGCACCGGCTTGATCGCTGGATTAACCGCGACGGTCGCCTACGCCTACGCCCCCTATACCTTCTACAATATGCCAAGGCGTTGGGCAGTCGCTGAGTTTGCGGCGCTAGCTGTGCTGCCATGGGTGACCTGGGCTTTTTGGCGGCTCGCTGAACGCGGCACTCGTCTGCGTTTTTTTGTGGCAGTGCTGCTCTACGCTTTGTTTATCCCATTGCATAATATCACGACAATTGCTGGTAGTGTGCTGGTGGCTGCCATGTGTTTCTATCTGTGGCAGCGCTCCCGTGATCACCGTGACTTGCTGCGGTTGGCAGCGGCTGGGGCTGTCGGCATCAGCTTGATGTGTTTTTTCTGGCTGCCCGCCCTCGCAGAGACCGACTATGCTCAAATCAACCGGGCGACTGAAAACGTCGGCGCTATTCAGGTGGAGAATAACTTTCACACCGTTGCTGAAACGTTCGCCTTGCCAAGGCCAGCCGACCTCACTGAAATTCACCCGCCTGTACCCCGCCCAGTCGGCTGGGTTCAGCTTATTCTTGGTATCGCAGCAGTGGGCATCGTTGCTTATCAGGGTCGCTATGCTGGTGAATTATGGCGGGTGCGCGGCTGGGTGGCCTTATCGTTGCTGTTAACAGCAGTTTTTATCTTATTGACTTTGCCCGTATCCGGTGCGGTGTATCGTTATGTGCCGTTGTTGGGCTACACTCAATTCCCTTGGCGCATGCTTGGTCCTGCCAGCCTAATGTTAGCGGTTCTCGCAGGGGCAGGCGTTGTTGCACTTGGCACCTTGCTCAAGTCCTTTTGGGGCAAAGCGTTCATAGTCAGTGCAGCAGCCAGCGCCATGGTGCTCTATGCTATGCCTTGGTTGTACGGCGTTTACATCCCTAGGCCCCAAGCCAACACCATCGTCGATGCCCAAAACTTTGAACGTGCTACAGGCTGGGTTGGTACGGCCTCTTTTAATGAGTATCTTCCAGTCTGGACTAGAGAGCTACCACCCCAGAATCAACTAACGGGACTTTATGCTAGTACCCTTACGGTCCCCCGGCTGCAAACCCCACCCGCAGATGTCGCAATCAGTGATGAGAGCTGGGGGCTGGTCAGTGGGCGTTTCACTGTGGATGCACCTCAGCCCACTCGTTTGACGTTCAACTGGTTGTATTTCCCCGGCTTCTGGGTGGAGGTCAATGGCGAGCGGCCCTCTCTGATGATTATCCCGCCTAGCGGCACCTTCGCTGTTGACGTGCCCGCCGGGCAGTCTGAAGTAGTCATCGGCCTTGGGCCAACCACGCTGCGTTTTCTATCGATGATTGTTAGTGGGGCAGCGGTCGTCCTGCTGCTCGGCTTGACGTTCGTTCAGCCGCTTTGGCAGACGCCAATACAGTCGGTGTCAAAGCCGATGCAGCACACAGAGGCATATGTCGCCGTCTTGCTGCTCGCCCTGTTGAGTGGCTTACTGTTGTTTGCCGCTAAGCTACTGTATTTTGACAACAATAACACACTACTCAAACGGGCGCGCTTCGCAGAAGGCATCGAAACAGGGCTGGATGTGCCTGTGAGAGCGACGTTTGAAGATCAGGTGTTGCTATTAGGGTACAGTGGGTTAGCGTCAACAGCCAGCGGCGGCGCCCTTGACATCAATCTGTATTGGCAATTGGCAGGTGAGACAATCAACCAGAGTTACGCCAGCATCCTTTTTCTGAGTAACGCCGATGGGAATATCATCACCTTGACGGGCAACCAGCACGCGGGTGATTGGCCCGTGTGGGCATGGCTGCCGGGCTTCTACGTTGAAGAGCGCCTGAAGCTCGACATCCCGACGGCGACGCCACCTGGCAACTATGAACTACACGTGGCCCTCTATGATACCGTTACCGCTCGTAACCTTGATGTCCGCAATGTGGATGAGGTGCCTGTTGGCGTGTCCATTCAAATGGATGATATTTTCCTCCAGCGCCCGGTTGCCCCCGTTACACTGACGGATGTTGATGTTGCCGAGTCGCTGGGTGCCTCATTGATCGGTGGCATCACCCTTGTTGAGGTTTCAGCCCCGCCAGCGACGTTAGAGGTGGGCCAGTCTTTTACAATCGAGTGGTTGTTGCAGTCGGCTAGCCGCTTCGAGCAAGATTACCGTGCTCGCGTCCTGTGGCTGGCTGATGCGGATGTGGTCGCCGCCAGCCGCTCACTGGAGCCAGCCACAGGGTACCCGACCAGTGAATGGCGCCGAGGTGATATCTGGCGAGGTATCCATGTGGTGACGCTGCCGGGACAACTCCCCGCAGACCGCTATGAGGTGGCGCTTCAATTGGAGGATCAGGCCGGTGGGCTGATTGGCGAGCGTGTCATCGTGGGCGAGATGCAAGTCAGCGTGCCAGAGCGCACCTTTGAGGTACCAGCACGCATCCAAATCCCCACGGAAATTCGTTGGGAGAACGGCATCAACCTAATTGGTTACGATCTGGTGTCACGCGTTGTGCCCGTTGGGGATGGCATTCAACTAAGGCTCTACCTACAACCTGACACTCAGATTGACCAAAGCCTGACGCTGTTCATTCATCTGTTGGCTCAGCAAGGTAAGCTGATCGCTCAGCAAGACACAATCCCGGTGAACGGCACTCGCCCGACAACTGGGTGGCTGGCAGATGAGGTATTGACGGATGATATTACGCTCTTTATCCGCGAGGATATCCCCCCGGGCGAGTATCGGCTGTCGGTCGGCTGGTACGATGCAAACACAGGTGAGCGCATCAAGTTAGGGGAAGATGACTTCACCTTGCTGCCGGATACCATTTTGATCACACCCTAATCTGCGACAAACTTTTTCTCTTCAGAGCGCTCGGTCCATTTAGTAACTTGCTCGTCGGGTTGATAGTGCGCGACGTACTCAAGTGCTTCTTCAATCGTATCGGCGATGTAGTACAGCCCACGGTAGGTTTCCTTCGCAAAGTTGTGTGCAAAGAAGTGCTCGAAGAGGTGTTCTAGTGGCTTGAAAAAACCGTTGGTGTTCACAAAGACAACCGCGTTGTTGTGGTAGCCTAATTGTTTCAAGGTGATGACCTCAAGTGCTTCTTCTAACGTGCCGAAGCCCCCCGGTAGCACGATGAAAGCATCCGCCATATCGTCCATATTGGCTTTACGTTCACGCATATCCTTGGTTACAACTAATAAATCGAGGTCAGTATTGGTAATCCCAAACTGGTGTAAGCGTTCTGGGATTACACCGGCGACGACACACCCGCCCTTTTTGGCCTCGTGGGCTACTTTGCCCATCGAGCCGACGGATGCTCCGCCGTAGACAAGGCACCATTTGCGCGCCGCTAACTGCCGCCCCAGTTCACTCGCCGCTTCTAGATAAACACCATCAACGGCATCACTGGATGAACAAAATACACATACTGTTTTCTGCATGATTTACGTCCCCATAAGGTCAACGCATAGAGGGTACTACAGTCAGCAGTTTCAGTCTAGGGGAACGAGGTCTGTATCATTGCCACTGTTGTATGCAATCAACTTGCTCCAGTTGATTGCTCCAGTAGGCAAAGAATAATCTTTAGCAAATTGTTCCGTGACTTGTGCGTAGATTTGCTCCTTGCTGAATGCCTTTGAAGCAGCGGGGGACAGACCGAGCGTGTGCAAGGTTAGGGGGTGGGCTTGCTCCTACCGCTGACCGCGCCCTATTTCATTACGAAAATCATCCTGATTTACCCGTTGATAAACGCATTGATTTGTGGTGCAAGCTGGTCGAGGTCTGCCAGCGTTTTCTCCTCATCGATGGTCAGCAGCGTGCGGTCGCGCATCACAATTTGCCCATTGATGACCACTGTCTGGACATCGGCCCGTCCCACGGAATACATCAAGTGCGAATAAAGATCGTAGATTGGAGCGAGGTGAGGCTGGTTCATAGCCACAAGGATGAAATCAGCCTGTTTGCCGACCTCAAGGCTGCCGGTAATCGGCAGGTTCAGTGCCTTAGCGGCCTCTCGCGTGGTCATCGCTAACACATCGGCTGAGGGCATTATCAGCGTGTCTTGGTGCACCCCCCGGTGAATGGTCGCGGCAAAGCGCATGTGCGTCCATAAATCGAGGTCGTTGCTGCTGACGGGCCCATCGGTGCCTAACATCACCGGAACACCCGCCTCGATCATCGCAGGGATCGGCGCAACACCAGACCCCAACTTACAGTTACACACAGGGCAGTGCGCTACTTTCGCCCCCCGCTCAGCGACCAGCGCAATCTCGTCCGCGCTCAAGTGAACAGCATGGGCCAACACCGTGCGCTCAGAGAGTAGGCCGTAGGCCTCAAGCTGCTCGATTGGGGTGCGATCATATTTGTCCCGCACGGTGGCAACTTCGGTGGTCGTCTCTGATGCATGGATGTGGTAGAGTGCGTCAAACGTTTCAGCGTAGGCGTAGGTTTCTTGTAAGAGGTCTGGCCCGACGGTGTAGGTGCCATGCGGCTGCATCGCCATGGTGATCAGCGGGTCGTCCTTAAACGCCTCGTAGAACTCAACGCTCTGCTCAGGGATATTGACGTAGGGCATGCCGATATCCAGGAAGACCGGGCCAGTCACAAGGCGAAAGCCTGCTTTGCTCGCGACCTGTGCAGCCACTTCGGGGAACCAGAACATATCTAGAGCGGCAGTCGTGCCCCCTTTGATCGACTCAGCGATGGCAAGTCGCACGCCGAGGTCGATGTTTTCCGCGTTGACGAACTCGCCTTCGGCCTTCCACAAGTTTTGCAGCCAGGCTTCCAGTGAAATATCCCCAACGAGACTACGAAACAGGGAGTCGGCGAAGTGGGTATGCCCGTTGATGAGACCCGGCATAATCACATGATGGGGTGCATCGATGCGCTCGGCGGTGTCTACCGCGCTGACGACGTCAGCGGTTGGCCCAACGGCGACAATGTTATTACCAGCGATCGCTATGGCCCCATCAGCGATGATCGTGTGCTTATCGTCCACCGTAACGAGCCACTTGCCCGCCACCAGTAAATCGGCCTGCATCTTGTCAGTCAATGATCGCTCCTATTTCGCTGGGGCGGGTGCGGAAGTCGGTTTAATTGGCTCTACGGGTTCGTCAACGCGAGCTTTACGCCGACGACGTGCATAGATCAGGAAAAGGCTGAGCAGCGTTACCAAGTAGGGGATGGCGCTCGTCAATTGCAGCGGCAGCCCAAACCCCTGCAAACGAAACCCGATTGAGTCAGCGAGGCCGAAGAGTACACTGGCCCCAAACACGCCATACGGATGGGCCTGCCCCAGCATCACAGCAGCAACAGCGATCCAGCCGCGGCCCGCGCTCATGTTCTCAACGAACAAGGTGACGTTGCCTAACGAAAGCTGCGCCCCACCAAGGCCACACAGCGCTCCGGAGACGATTACGGCGATGTACTGCACCCGCGTCACGCTGACGCCAAGCGTCTCAGCCGCTTCCGGCTTCTCACCGACGCCCCGCAGCCGCAGGCCCGATGCCGTCCGGAACAGGAAGTACCACATCCCAACAACCAGCAGCAGCGCCGCATAAACGATCCAGCTATGCCCCAGCACTGCTTGGTTCAAGAAGTTGCCGACCCCCGGTAAACTGGCGACGGCTGGCGACTGTAACTTTTGTAGGCCGGCTAAGTCTGGGCTTTGGAAGGTGCCGCGTGTGTCAAAGAGCGTCCGCAGCAGGAAGACGGTCAGCCCGGCAGCCGCCAGGTTGAGGGCGATCCCCAGCACAATTTGGTCACCTTTGAAGGTGATCGCAAGCAGGGCGAACAACGCCCCAGCGGCCATCCCAGCCAACATCGCAGTGACCACGCCTAACAACGGCATTCCGGTAAAAAAGCTGCCGACCACCGCAAAAAACGCGCCGATCAACAGCAGGCCCTCAAGCGCGATGTTGAAGACCCCCGCCCGCTCGCAGAGCATGCCACCCAATGCCGCCAATAGGATCGGGGTCACCAGCCGCGGCAGCGAGTTCAACAATGTCAAGTTGAAGATATCAAGCAGTTCCATCAACCAGCCTCCTCTGCTGCTGGGGTTTGCTGGTCAGGTTTTCGCCCAAACAAATTGAACTCAAAGCTGGTACGGATCGCCACCAACATAATGATCACGGCTTGCAGCACATTCGAAATCTCACGGGCGATCTCCGTATCGCGCTCCATGCCGAGGCCGCCGGTCTGCACAACGGAGAAAAAGAAGCCCGCAACCAGCACGCCCAGTGGGGTCGAGCCTGCTAACAAGGCCGCCATCAGGCCAACCCACGCATACAATGGTGAGAGCAGGCCACCATCGGTGTAGCGGTAAAGTACGCCCAGCGTTTCCAAGGCACCGACCAACCCGGCAATCGCCCCGCTGCTGAACATCACCAAATAGCCCAAGCGGTTCACATTGACGCCCCCATACTCGGTGAAGCGCGCATTAAGGCCGTTCATCCGAATATGGTAGCCAGTCACAGTGCGGCGCATAATGAAGGCAGTCACCAGTACCAGCAGCACAATAATCACGATTCCCATGTGCAGCCGCGTGCCGAACAACTGCGGCAGCCGCAGCGCCTCTGGCACTTGGAAGGTTTGGTTCATGCCAGAAGCCACGTCCCGGAAAGGGTCGGCGATCAACCATGAGGCCAAAAAGCGCGCTGGGTAGTTTAAGAGCAGCGTGCTGACCAACAGCGGCACCCCCACGTTGAAGTCAAACCAAGTCGGGGTCAAAGCATAGATGCCGCCTGCCAGCATCGCAGACAGGATGATCAGCGGGAACATGATCACCGGGGGGGCGTTAATGCTGGTTGCCACAATCGCCGAGACAATGCCCCCTAGCACCAATTGACCCTCAACCCCAATGTTGAAGAACCCGGCCCGGAAAGCAACCGCAGCGGCGATGCCCATCCCAACAATGGGGCCAGCCCGGTTGATCGTCGAGACAAAGTTGCGCCCGTTGAAAGCTCCTTCAAACATAGCGACATAGGCCTCTACCGGGTTGTGCCCGGTGAATAACATCATCAAGGCACCGATTGTAATCGCACCAACAATTGCCAGCAGCGGCGCTTGAACGCTATTTAAAATGTGCTCTACCTGAGTCCTCACACCGCTACGTTGTGCGTTGAAGTCTATGGATTGTTCAGCCATTGACGATCTCGCCCTCACTGATTGCATTGACATCGACGAAGCGCCGTACCTGCCCACCCGCCATCAGCAAGCCCAGCGTTTCTTCTGTCGCCTCGTCTGCGTCAACCTCACCGACGATCCGACCCTCGAACATCACGAGAATCCGATCCGACAGGGACATCACCTCGCTGAGTTCCGCCGAGACCAGCAGCACCGCTTTGCCTTGGGTCCGGTAGTCCAATAGTTGCCGGTGGATGAATTCAATCGAGCCGACATCAACGCCGCGAGTGGGCTGCTCGGCGACAAGCACATCAGCCTGATGCGACAGTTCACGGGCGATCACCATCTTTTGCAGGTTGCCGCCGGAGAGGTTCGACGCTTGCTCTTGCGGCGACGAAGCCTTGATGGCAAACGATTGGATCAAGCTGACGGCATAGCGCCACACTGACTTGATATTTAGAATGCCGTTCTGTGAGATTTGCTCAAACGTCTCGTGGCCCATCACGAGATTTTCCGAGACGATGGCTTCTTCTGCTAAGCCAACTTCAGAGCGATCTTCTGGAATGTAGGCAAGGCCTGCTTCGCGCCGCTCTCTGACGGTTCGCTGATCGATGTGCATACCATTTAGAGTCACGCTGCCCTTATGTAATGGGCGCAGCCCCATAATCGCCTCGATCAGCTCTGTTTGACCGTTGCCAGCCACACCCGCAATCCCGACGATCTCGCCTGCGTGGACAGCGAGCGAAACATCATCTAGGATGATACGCTCAACCTCATTGAGCACGGTAGCACCATCGACGGCTAACGTAACAGCTCCCTGCTGCGCCGCAGATTTTTCGATGCGTAACAGCACGTCGCGCCCAACCATCAAACGGCTGATCTCCTCTGGGCTGGTCTCTTTGGTACGTAAGGTGCCCGTCACCCGGCCTTGACGCAGTACCGTGGCATTGTCGGAGATGCTCATCACCTCATGCAGCTTATGGGTAATAAAAATGATCGTGTTACTCTGCTCGCGTAGTTTCCGCAGAATGACAAATAGGCCATCGCGCTCTTGCGGTGTGAGCACTGCCGTTGGTTCATCAAGAATCAAGATGCGAGCATCGCGGTAGAGCATTTTCAAAATTTCAATGCGCTGACGCACACCCACAGGCAAGCTGCCGACCTTAGCTCTAGGATCAACCGATAGGCCGTATTGTTCCGCGATCTGCTTGACCTTGGCCTCAGCAGTCGCTTGATCGATCAAACCGCGCCGAACCGGTTCCGCCCCATAGATCACATTTTCGGTAACGGTCAGTGAAGGGAACAACATAAAGTGCTGATGTACCATCCCCAACCCGGCATGGATTGCGGCTGTCGGGGAACGGAACGTTTGCGGCTGCCCGTACAACCGGATTTCGCCCTCATCCGGTTGGTACAAGCCATACAAAATCCGCATGAGCGTGGTTTTGCCAGCACCGTTCTCCCCGACTAACGCTCGGATTTCGCCTGCTTCAACTTGCAGGCTGATGTGATCATTCGCCAAGACACCGGGAAAGCGCTTAACGATGTTCTGTAGTTCAAGAGCATATGTCATACAGCGTCGCCTGTTCTTTATACAACACACCCCCCAGGCTCGGATGAACGTGGGGGGTGCAGACTGCCATACATTATCTGACTAGATTACTGTGCCATTGGGTCTTCGATGACAATTTCGCCATCAATAATTTGCTGCTGGATTTCTGCAAGCTGCTCAATGACTTCGGGGCTGTTGGCGATCAGACATTCGCTGGCTTCGACGTCATCGACAGTCAAGGCCACCAAGCCAATACCGTCTTCTTCAAGACCGTAGGCCTCGACGACGCCGCCACCCTCTTCAACGATGCGGGTGATGGCATCGACGACGACAACATCCACGCGCTTCAGAAGGCTATCTACCAGAATTTCTGGCTGCTCCGGGCATTGGTTGGTGTCCACAGCATAAACTTGGAAGCCCTGTTCCAAAGCCGCCTCATAGATGCCGGCATTGCTGGAGGCACCCGCGCCAAATATCTGGTCAACGTCGTTTGCAGCCATTGCCAAAGCCTGTTCTTTCGCACGGGCTGGGTCTACAAAGGGGTTGTCACCACCAATAAAGATGATCTCTACGTTGACATCCTCATTGACGAAGGCTGCACCCTGAGCGTAGCCATCAGTGTAACGACGGAAGAAAGGCGTAT
This sequence comes from uncultured Anaerolineae bacterium, assembly GCA_964439625.1. Taxonomy (GTDB): domain Bacteria; phylum Chloroflexota; class Anaerolineae; order Aggregatilineales; family UBA3940; genus CAYTPI01. The sequence continues at coordinate 23,338 of CAYTPI010000017.1, forward strand.
CCAACGCGGTGATCACACCGACGTTATCGGTTTCCGTCAGTAAACCAGCAGCCGCGCCGACCAAAAATGATGCCTCATACTCGCGGAAGACCGCACAAGAGACGTTTTCCGGCAGTGGGTCAATACACTGGTCCACGATCAGGAATTCGGTGCCTGGGTATTCGGCAGCGGCATTCGGAATAAAGTCGTTGAACTCAAAGCCAAGCACCATCACAACATCGGCGCCCTCCTCGGCCGCAGCGAGTAGAGTCTCCTCCGTAACGGCAAGATCACCAAAGACAGCCTCGTAGACTTCAAATTCACCACCGAGTGCATTGGCTGCATCTTCGATGCCCTTCTCACCAAGAATCAGGAAGGTGTTGGTGCCGATTGCATCCGGCGAAACAAAAGCCAGCTGCAGCGGCTCCTCAGCCATTTCTTCATCTATGGCTTCTTCTTCGGCAGGCTCTTCTGCTGCCTCGGTCTCTTCCATTTCCTCTGCCTCTTCCGCTTCAGCAGCAGGTGCTTCTGTCTCTTCGACTTCCTCAGCAGCGCAGGCAGCAAGCACCAGCGTCAATCCAAGGAACAACACAAACATCAAACGTTTCATCAAGGTTCTCCTCCTCTTTGAATTTACTACAAAACTGGCCCAGTCCATCTGAGCCAGTAACATCTCCCTGTTTTATATTTCCGCCCCATCCAGTGCGTGGTGGGCCTTGGCGTCAAAGTCATCTGGAAGCGCCAGCGTGACGGCTTCAAACAACTCGCCAATGGTGGAGCCCAACTGTTTGAGGTTCTCCATAATCTCCGGCACGGTCACCTCTGCGCCGTTCATACCGGCAGCATAATTACTGACGACTCCTACCGTCGCGTAGGCAATTGCTAGTTCGCGTGCGAGCAAACATTCTGGGTAGTTGGTCTGCCCGACGAGATGCCCGCCCAATTGACGCACCATCTTGATCTCAGCAGAAGTCTCAAAGCGCGGTCCGTTAAAACAAGCATAGGTCGCACCCCGCTTGAGGGTTATACCCAGTTTTTCTGCGGCCCGCATCAGGTAGTCATGCAGCTCCGGGCTGTACGGCTCGGTCACATCGACATGATAGAGTTTGCCATCCATCGGGTAGAATGTATCTTCCCGCCGCCCGTAGGTGAAATCGAGAAATTGATCAACTAGAATGAGCGTCCCAGGGGGCCAATCTCTGACGAGCGAGCCACTGACGCTGGTCGCCAGAATGCGCTCAACGCCTAAGGTCTGCATTGCATAGATGTTGGCCCGGTAGTTGATCTGTGCTGGCGCAATAGTGTGCCCCTTACCGTGGCGTGCGATAAAGGCTACTTCCTGCCCAGCGATTTCGCCGATCTCAACGGCAACGTCACCAAAAGGCGTCTGAACGCTGCGCTTTGTACTACTGCTGAGATTTGGAAGCGTATAAAAACCTGTCCCGGTGATAAATCCAGTTTTGATAGCTGTGCTTTTCTCGACAATACTAAGAATATGTTAAGTAGTTTACTGGTGCAAAGCTATTTTGCCAATGATTTGGCAGCACAAATTTATGTTACTTTAGGGGGTAAATTTTGTAGAATGGGGAGAGCGGGTAGCGGGACTCGAACCCGCGACATTCAGCTTGGGAAGCTGACGTTCTACCACTGAACTATACCCGCAATGTGATTTGATAATTATACAGGAAACCCGTTATGTGTCAACGTGGCGCAGTGTTTCAGGGCAACCGCGTTAGTTCGTGCGCTAGACTGAAACGGCGACGGTCAGCCGGCATGGACAGGTTAAGTACAACAACCGGGCGTTCCCCATTAATCCATCCGCTCAAACCGTCAAAGCGTGTATCAGATTCACGCTGCTCACCGAAGACGATGCCACCCTTCATCTCAACCAAGCGTGTCATGTCATCAATCGGCACATCATCCAATGACCAGTCTTGACGCACCAATGCGGCCAGCCTCTCCGCCTCATCAACCGTCCGCACAGTCTGATCCCTGGGCAGCGTTTCGAGGTGTTGCATCGCTAACTTTTCCGCCAGCGAAACGTACTGCTCAACGTAGGTCTCAGCACGGTACTGAATGCCCGCGCGTGCTTTGACACCCAGCTTCGTTTTACTGCGGTAACCCAGCCAATCCACTTTCGTTGTGGTTGGCGCAGAAAGTAACCCGGCTCTTGACTAAGTGCCTGTGTCAGCTTCATGATGACAGATGCGTTTGGTTCGCTCTTGCCGTTTTCATATTTTGAAATGACCTGCTTGGTCATTCCCACTTTGTCTGCCAGTTGTTCCTGCGTGAGGTCCGCAGCCAACCGTGCCTGACGGATGCGTTCTGCGATCATGTGACTTCCTGGGTCAAATCGTTGACTTTAACTGTAATTACACAAGAAAAGTCAACAAAATAGTATGATCTTGATTGCTAGTTAAGAGAGTCCATGCAGACCACATTAGAAGGGTCATTATGCCAAAGCGTTTAATCAGCAGACACTTCGCGCACGTCATTGAATACCTGAGCAGTCGGATTGTTGTTGGTGACGTTGACCTGCTGCTGGATGTTCTTACCGACCGCGATGCCCGTGCTGCCCGTAATATCTCCGACTTTAATCTGGTCACCGCACACCTTGTCGCCGCCGATAGGCTGGTCTCTACCAATTAAGTCGCCTGCAATTTTGTTGATGTTGGTCTCATCTGCCATGCTGACACCCCTTAGCAATGATTCATTGCGTGGGGTGGCACTTTAGCGAAAAGCTCATGATGCTTGACTACCAAGGTAGGCTACACGGACTTCCTCATTCAGGCGGATTTCTTCTGGGGTGCCGCTGGCGAGCAGCGTACCGTAGTTCAACACGTAGACCCTGTCACAAATTTGCATGATGAAGCCAAGGTCATGGTCAATCACCAGCACGCCGGCGTCTATCGAATGCGCTACCTGCCGAATGTGATCGACCATTTTCAGCGACTCTTCGTCGCTCATGCCAGAAGTTGGTTCGTCTAATAACAGGAACTTGGGCATGCAAGCTGTAGCCCGTGCTAACTCCAGCCGCCGCTGGTTGCCGTAGTCCAATTCACCTGCACGCAGGTAGCGCTGATCCCACAAGCCAGAGAAGACCAACAGTTCGTCGGCCCGTGCCTCTGGCAAGGCGCCATCCTGCGTAATCGCACTGACTTCAATGTTTTCTTTGACCGTCAGGTCTGTGAAGAGGCGTAAGTTCTGAAAGGTGCGCGAGACGCCCGCTTTGGAAATCTGGTAGGGCTTTTTGCCCGTCAGGAGATCATCGTCCAGCGTGACCGTGCCGCTGGACGTGTGAACGAAGGCCGTTATGGCGTTGAGGGACGTCGTCTTACCGGCGCCGTTTGGCCCAATCAAGCCGACGATTTCCCCGGTTCGAACTTCTAACGATACATTACTCAAAGCTTGGAAGCCCTCAAACTCAACTGACAAATTCTTGACTTTGAGTGTGTGTCTCTCACGGCGGTCGGTGTTGGTTGCCAGTGTTATGTCGGCTGGTTTTTCTTCATGCCTGCGCGACCGGTCTCGGAAGAGATGGTCGATTTCCCAATCTTTGATGATGCCCTCAGGGCGAAACAGCATCATGCCTAACATGGCTGCCCCTAAGAATAACTGCGGCAGAGTAGGCCGGAATAATATATTTAGCACCGGTACAGCACTCAGGCTTGAACCGGTCTGGCGGGCGACCTCCGCCCCTACAAAAATAATGAGCACCCCCAGCAGCGACCCAGTAACGGTGCGTCGCCCACCCACAATCAGCATGGCAAGCAGCAGCAGGGTGTAATCAAAGAACATCAGGCGCGGAGTCATGGCGCCAGTTTCCTGCACGCGTAGTGAAGCGCCAAGTGCGACCACGATCACGCTGAGCACTAGCGCGATCATGCGTGGAATACGGATATCTACGCTCAGCAGGTTGGCGGCAACATCGTCTTCGCGGGCGGCCTTTGCCCAGCGCCCAGTGTAGGTCTCGCTGAAGACCCGTGCCAACACGACCACGCCAATCATCACGAGGATAATGGGCGTTCGGCTTTCAAGCCGAGGAATGAACCCCAACCCGGTGCCGCCATCGGTGACGTCCGTCCAACTGAGCGCGGCTTCGTGCACGATCTCAAGCAGCGCCAGCGTGATGATGGTGGCAGCAAACGCGCCTTGCCCCGGTCGGCTGAGTGCCAGCCCCAGCAGCAGCGCGATCAGCACAACAATGCCAATTGCGATCAGTGTGGCGACGAATGGGGTGGCGCTGGCCTCAACCAACCCAAAGGGCGCGTCTGGAATCTGCCGCTCTTTGCGATTGATGGGCATAATAAATAGCGCTACCACATAGCCCGCAATCGTGGCAAACCCCATGTGCCCAAAAGACATTACCCCAGTGTTGCCGATAAAGATTTGCAGCCCGATCACCATAATGGCGCTGATGAACAACTGGTTCACAACGATGTCGCGCGCATCAGGCCCACTAGAGCCATACGCCAGCCCACCAATAATCAGGATGGCAGACAGCAGCAGCCCTCCGACAGCGGCTTGAGCATACCGTAATGGTTTGGCATTAAGTGTAGGGGCCTGGGTGCTCTGCGAAACGTTGGTGGTACTCATACTCTTTCCGCCTTCCTGACTGTGATCAGTCCGTAGGGCCGGACGATGAACAAGAGGGCAATCAGCCCGAAAAGGAATAAGTTCGTTAAACCACTCAGATCATTCGGTAAGATCAGGCTGCGCAGCAGTACTTCGAGGACGCCGAGACTCAAGCCACCGATCACCGCACCGCGCAGACTGCCTAAGCCCCCAACGACCGTCGCTAACAGCGGCATCAGCAGCAGTTCAATGCCCATGCCGGGGTCTGCCTGCCCCAGCTTAAGCAGCAGCATCACCGCGCCCACGCCTGCTAGAAAGCCTGAGAGGATAAATGAGTTGCGGATCACTTGGTCGGACTTGATGCCCATCAACCGGGCTGCATCGAAGTCCTCAGCAGCGGCCCGCAGCGTCAAGCCAAACATTGTGCGCTGCAAAAGGATGGTTAACCCGATCAAGGTTACTATCGTGATGCCAATCACAACCAAATCGTAGATTTCAAGCCGCAGGCCCACCACGGTGAGCGTATCAAACACCCAAGCGCCTTTATCAAAGTTGCGTGGCACAAGTTCAACCCAATGACTGAAGGCACCGCGTACCAGAATCACAATGCCGAACGATGTCAGCAGCATGGTAAAGTCGCTGCTTTCTCGTACCCGTTTGAAGGCCACAAAGTCAGTCACAACGGCACCAACAACGCACGTAAGCAGGATTGCAAGCGCCATGATGGCCCAACTGGCCCCACTGACGAAGAGAAAATAGGCGACGTAGGCCGAGACGGTGATTAATTCACCATGGGCGAAGTTCAGCAGATGCATCACACCGAAGGTAATGGCAAGGCCTAGTGCCAGCAGGGCGTACAAACTGCCGCGCCCCAGCCCATCGATGATTTGCTGAATGACAATTGGTTGAAAAACTTCAGTTAACATCGTGTTGGTTTCCTTGCGGCAGTGTCCGTTATAGGCCAATGTAGCTGTCGAACAGGTCAGAGCGCGCTAACAGCTCTGCCCCACTGCCCTCATCGACGAGAATACTGTGGCGCAGAATGTATGCCCTGTCAGTGATCTCAAGCGCACGACGGGCGTTCTGTTCAACGACGAGCATAGATTGATTTTGATCTTTGAGGGTCAGCAACAGGTCAAAAATCATATCGACGAGTACAGGCGCCAAGCCGAGTGAAGGTTCGTCAATTAGCAGTAAACGCGGTGAAGTCATCAGGGCGCGGGCAATCGCTAAGATCTGCGCTTCCCCACCAGAGAGATAGCCTGCCTTGGTATCCTGCTTACGGGCTAAGATTTCAAACAGATTGCACATCTCCTCGACCTTGGCTTTACGCTCGCGCGGGGACAAGATTGTCCCACCTACCATGAGGTTTTCGGTTACGGTGAGGTCAGTAAAGATGCGGCGGTGTTCGGGCACAAGAACGATGCCCATTCTGAGCAAGGCGTCGGGTTCTTTGTCGGTGATGTCCTGGCCGTCAAACGAGATACTCCCTTGCGTGGGCCGGAGCAGCCCGATGATCGTATTGAGCGTGGTTGTTTTGCCAGCCCCGTTGGGGCCGAGGAGACAAACAAGTTCCCCAGCCCCAACGGTCAAAGAGACATCACGAACGCCGGTGATTTCACCGTACTTGGTTGTGATATCTGTGACGGTTAACATTGATGTTATTCAACATCCGGGATGAATTGTGACAGCAAATTGATCTCACCATCACTATTTTGTGCCATTGTGATCAGGCGAACAGGGTTACCTTCACCGGCATAGGCGATTGGCTCGTCAATGGTGACGACTTCCGCCGCTTCTAATGCCAGCACTGCGTCACCAATAGCAGCTGGGTCAAGCTGTTCGCCGCTGGCGAGATAAGCCTGTGCGATAACGGCAATGCCATCAGCACCCAACTGAGCAATGGTCAAAGTGGTGAGTTCTTCACCACGAGCCTCGGCATACGCGTTATTGAAAGCCTCAAGCCGTGAGCCTTCAAATGGGTACCCGTGGGTGGTGTAGATCACACCGTCGGTGGTTTCACCGCCATCGATCACTGCGGTGGCGTCGAAGGAATCCGCACCCATCACTTGAATATCAACACCGGCAGCAGCAAGCTGGCCCATGAAGATTTCAATGTACGGCATAAAGTTAGCTGTGTAGAGTACTTCTGGTGCTGGCTCCAATGCGGCAATTTGGTTGACTTGGCCGGAGTAGTCTTCATCACCGATGCTGAAGCTGTAGTCACCGACCATTGTGCCGCCGTTGGCCTCGAAGGCTTCGGCAAAAGCCGCAGTGGTCTCGCTGAAGTAGGGTGCATCGCTTGAAGAGAGCGTCACTGCGGTGGTGAAGCTAGCCTCAGTGGCAGCATATTCACCCGCAGCATACCCTTGGGTCTCATCGACGTAGGTCAGCAAGAAGGAGTACAAGGTCGGGTCGGACATAATGACCTCGGTTGACGCAACGAAAAATGCTGGTATTTGGCCGTTTAAGACGCCTAAGATAGGAAGACCTGTGTCAGAGAAAGGTGGGCCGAGCACGGCGTGCATTCCGGCGTCCAGAGCCTCTTGTGCGGCGCGCTGGGTCAGTTCAACATCGAGGCCATCCGCTGGGAAGACCGTGTATTCGATTGGTGTACTATTCAAACCACCGTTGCAGTTGATCAGTTCAACCATGTAGCCAGCCGCTTCGCTGGCGGGGACATCAGCAAAACCACCAACCTCAGAGAAGTCAGCGATGTAACCGATGCGCAGCGGCTCGTCGCCGGTTGGCTCAACGCATTCGCTGCCAGCACTTGCTAGCAGGGCGTCAATATCGAAGCTAAAACTGTCTGCCGTCTCTTCTTCCGCCTCAGCTTCTTCATCCATGGCCTCTTCTTCATCCATGGCCCCTTCTTCCGCCGGAGCCTCTTCTTCCGCCTCAGCTTCTCCTGCTGGGGCTTCGGGGGCAGCGCATGCGCTTAGGATGAGTGCAAACACAACGAATAGCGGTACAAACAAATACCATTTTTTGGTGTTCATGGTTCCTCCTCAGGAATGTGTGAGTCTACTACGGGCAAAGTAACTGTTTGTCACTATGTTTGACAATGCCCCGCTTTATCCCGCATAAATAATGATAATCTCAAACAGTTCGATGGGGCAATTGGCAAATAGTCAGGTTGATAAAAGGTAAGCATCAATATTTTTTGTGGTGTGTTGTCGCGTCAACCGATGGGGGTGTGCGATTGTACGCACTTGTCACATTACCTGCAGATAGGACTTTTGGGCGTATTATTCCAAGTCTTCTTGCTGAGGCTTAGGCCAGTTATTATCGAAGTCGCAACGTCAACGCCTTAGTTAGTTAGATATCTAACTACTTTTGGTCAGTGTACAGGTTGTCGGAAAATTTGTCAAAATTGTGAAATCTATAACATTGTCGTCGCAACAGCTTATGTCACACGCGTGCTATCATTTATATCTAAGTATTTTCAGTAAGACTTACGCTGCGACTGCATCGCCGGACGCCCATGAACGCGAGTTTCTGGCGACCCATAGCAGTTGTGCACCCTAGCGAAGTGTGACCGTGACCGGAAGCCGCTTCAAAGCGTTAAAGTGATTGGTGCGGACGCGTTCGGCGACACCTGCCAGCTCAATGGAATCGATGCGTTCAATGAGCGCCTCGAGCATTAGCCGAATCTCCATGCGGGCGAGGTAGGCACCTAGGCAATAATGTGGGCCACCACGCCCAAAGCTGATGTGCGGATTGGGCGTCCGACCTACATCGAAGGCAAAGGCATCAACAAAAACGTCCTCGTCACGGTTGCCAGATGCAAACATCAGGGCGATCTTGTCACCTGCTTTGATCTCTGTTTCACCAATGACGGTATCGGCGACTGCTTGCCTGCGGTGCCAATTCACCGGGGATGCCCAGCGCAGTACTTCTTCGACCGCTGTTTCTAACAAGCTGGGGTCACTTTGTAACCGATCCCACTCATTAGGGTTGTACATGAATTCAAGCAAGCCTGTTGTGATCGAGTGTCTAGTGGTTTCATTTCCAGCGATGAACAGCATCCACCAATTCATTTTGAAGGCTTCGTCCGTCAAGGGTTGCCCACCGACGGTGCAGTGCATCAAAGCAGTTGTCACATCTTCTTTCGGACGGTTGCGGCGGACTTGCGCCATGTGCTTGGCTATGTCAAACGCAACTCGAGCCGCTGGGTGCCCGAACGGGAGCAGCCGCAGTTCGTCCGGGGAAAGCTGCTCAAGTTCTGGGTCAAAGTAATCTGGGTCTGTCTTGCCGACCATCTTGTTGCCAGCATCGATCAGAGTCGGGATCTGCTGCGGGTCAATACCGAAAAACTCACTGATGACACGCAACGGAAAGGGTGCTGCAATTTTATCGACAAAGTCGAAGGTACCTAGTGGCAGGGCCTCATTGAGTATCTCGTCTAATATTTCGCGGACGCGTTCTTCCCACATTTTGATGGCCTTTGGGACAAAGTGTGGGTTGAGGCCATCGCGCAGTTCGGTATGCTCTGGCGGGTCCATTTCAAGTAGCGTGCGGCGTGCATCAAGCTGATCTTCGTCGAGGTCGTCAATGTTGACGACACCCCAACGTGATGAAAAGGTAGTTGGGTCACTAAGGACGCGGACAATATCAGCGTGGCGGGCTACAACCCATATAGGCTTCCCGCCATCTTGCTGCTCCCATAAGGAGACAGGTTCATGGTGCCGCAACCACAAGAAAGCAGCGTGTGGGGTTGCCCGCTGCCACACGGACGGGTCAAAAATATCTGGCAGGTCTCTGATGTAGGTCACAGTCAGGGCTCCATCGTAATTTAAAAACAATTAGCCTGCCCATTGTACCCTGATCGGTAGATGTTTAATACCCGAAATGAAGTTTGAGCGCAGCCGCTCAATTGGGCCCGCTATCTCGACTTCATCAATTAGGGGCAGCAGTTCTTCATACAGTATTTTGATCTCGACGCGCGCCAGGTGTTCGCCAAGGCACTTGTGTGGGCTTTTGAGGCCAAAGGCCATATGCGCATTCGGGTTCCGTTGGATATCAAAGGCGTACGGGTTGGGGAATTGGCGCTCATCAAAGTCAGCAGAGATATAGTACATCACTACCTTATCGCCTGCTTTGATATCGGCTCCGTTTAGATGAATGTCCTCCGTCGCAGTGCGCCGGAAGTGCATCGTCACAGACCCCCAGCGCAGCATCTCCTCGACGGCTGTATCGATCATGTCAGGGTTCTGGCTCAGCAGCTTATGCTGTTCTGGGTTTTGTAACAAGGCATCCATACCGGCTGCCATTGTGTAGCGGGTTGTATCGTTCCCGGCAGCTACCATCAACGTGAAGAAGTTTTTGAACTCGTTCTCCGTCAGGTGTTCGCCGTCTCGTTTGACCTCCAACAGGTAGGCGATCAAATTGTCTTGATGATTGGCTTTGGCCTGCTCTCCGGCGTAGTCGAACAGGTCTTTCGAGTAGGGGCTGCGGAAGGGCATCAGACGGTAGGCGTCGGTGTCAACCAGGTCCACCGGGTGATCGGTGAATTCCGGGTCGGCATTGCCGATCAGGGCGTCGCCCATATCGACTAACCACTGATAGTCCTCTTCTGGGACGCCCAACAGAGCGCCCAACATTTGCATCGGCAGCTTGCGTGCAATCTCTTCGACAAAGTCAAACTCTGTTTCACTGTGCACATTATTAATTACTTTACGCGCCAATTTGCGGATCGCATCTTCATTGGCATTGATGCTGCGGGGTAAGAAGGGTGGCTGGACTAATCGCCGGTAGTCCGTATGCTCCGGACGGTCCATTTCCATCATGGTCTTGCGGGCTGCAAGTTCTTCTTCGTCCATGTCTTCCAGCCGGATGCCTTTCGCACTGGAGAATATCTCAGGCTGGTGGCTCACCTCGATGGCATCATCGTAGCGCGTTACGGCCCAAAAGCCACGACCACCATCTTTGGGTTCCCACCAACTGACTGGGTCTTCGTTCCGCAGGCGCTTAAACGTTGCATGCGGCACCCCGGTAACGTACACATCAGGATCGGTGATGTCAGCGTATGCTTCGCCGAGATCGAGCGTTTTATCTGCCATGGATCATCTGTCTCCTTAGCTAATAGTCTACAAGAAGTTTAGATAGTAGTTCAATTCCCAGTCAGTGACGGCACCCATCCACTTTTCCCACTCAGCCTCTTTGATAGCAATATGGTGGGCCACCAACTCTGGCCCAACTGCCTCGACTAATTCAGTGTCGGCAGCTAACAGATGCAGCGCTTCGCGGAGATCGTGGGGTGTGTGCACTTCCGTGCTGACGTTTTCCAGTGAGTCCAGGTCTTCGGCGGGTGGCGGGGTCAGCTTGTTCACAATCCCCAGCCGTGCCGCTTGCAGAACGGTGGCAGTTGAGGTGTAAATATTGGCGGCGCCGTCAGCCATGCGATGCTCAAGGTGTGTTGAGCGACCTCGTTCCCAAGGGATGCGAACCGTCACGCCCCGGTGATCATGGCCCCAATTCGCCCAGAACCCAGATAGTTGACCTGGTTGCAGACGTTTATACGAATTGACAGTAGGCGCCAACAGTGCCGCCATGCCCTGATGGTGCGCCAGCATACCAGCGATGCATTGGTAGGCTAATTCTGACAGGCCATCGTCATTGTCTGGGTTGTTTAGCAAATTGTCGCCGTTTTTGTCCTCCAGCGAGAAGTTGACGTGTAACCCGCTGCCACCACGGTCAGCGAAGGGACGACCAAGGAAAGTCAGCAGAAGGCCGTGCTTAGCGGCGAGTTCACGAGCCATTAACTTGAAGAGGAAGACATTGTCAACTGACTCAAGGGTGTCGCCGTAGCGCAACGTGAGTTCAAACTGAGGTGTATCGTACTCGGAGTTAATCGATTCAACCGGCAGGTCGCAGTCATCGGCAACTTCCATAATCTGATCAAACAGCCCGACTGGGTCAACTGCCATGCCTGTGCCATAGACGTAGGCGGTCGGTGTATCCCACTCGACCCACTTGCCGTTCTCGTCCTTCTGCAGGACATACGCTTCGAGCTCCAGCCCGACCTTTGGGGTGTAGCCCAACGCTTCAAGATCATGGATGGCCTTACGCAGTGCGTAGCGCGGAGCCAGCTTCACGGGCTGATCTTGAAAGCGCAAGTCGCCGACGACAATGCCTGTGTTTGCTTCCCACCCCTTGCGGATGTCATCAACGCGAAACTCTAAGTTGATGTCCGGCAGGCCTTCCAACAGCATCGCCCCTGGGGCAGGGGTCATGGTGCGGTCGAGGGCCAGTGCAAATAACGAGATACAGTGACGAGTATCGTCTTCACTGAGATGATGAGGAATATACTTGCCCCGGGCCAAACCGTGATGATCTGGGAATAGGGCGCGCACGCGCTTATAATGTGACATATCAACCTCCTTAAATGGTGACTTAACGATGTGTCGCGGCAATCAATAGTGCGACTGTGCTGGCATCTCTACGTTTTTTGATCGCTGTTTTGCCCACGGATTAGCTTTCGCAGAAGACGGGCAAGGGTTTCTGCTTCCATTTCGCTCAGGACAGAGGTAAACTCTGACTCGACTTTGTTGACCAATGGAAATACGCTTTCGATTAGGTCTTTGCCCTCCCGCGTAAGCACCACTTGCACGGAGCGTCCATCTTCACCGGGGATATCCGTGAGCCGAGCGCAAAGGCCTTGCTCCTCAAGCTTTTTAACCCCACTGCTGATGGTAGCGCGGGATACTGCCTGCGAGTCTGCAATTGATGACATCTCTATGGGCCCCCAGATCCAAACGATGAATAGGGTCGAAAAACGCGAGAATGTCAGGTTAAAATCTTTTAGGATGTCTCGCTCCACGCGTAGGCGAAAAATCTGGCTGGCGCGCCAAATGTTCGAGGCAACCGCCAAGCCGACTGGATCAATCGCTAAGCCGGATACGCGCTGCATAATGGCAAGTTCTTCACTGATGAGTTCGTCGGATAGACGCATTCACACTACAAATCTAGTTAGTTTGAAGGGAAAGTAATTTATAGTAGAAGGGTCGCAGAAAATGGAATTTTTGTCAAGGGGTGGCTTTCCTACGACAACTCGTAACAGTCCGAATTCTGCCAGTTAGTCAAGTCATACAAGCCTAAGTGTTATTGATATGGATATAACGCTAACCGCTTGACAAACCGCTATTTTCGAATAAAGTTAAATAAGTAAAATAGTTAGATATCTAACTATTTGTGCAAAAGTTCACGATTTGCTTGTGGGAATATCTCATCTGTCTGTGGGTGCTTGATAGCAAACAAAACAGCAGGCAAGATGCTAATAGTTGCCCGACAGTTTTAGTGTTTGACTGTAAAAATAGGCTAAGACTACCCGCAGCTTATGTGACTAAACCGGAGGTTCAGTCGTGACCTGTTTTCCTCAAAACATTTGTGGCTGAACACGAATACCAATTAGCCTAGGAAAATCCGAGCGTGTCTTCTGTCTATGAGCAACATCGTGTTGATATCGAACTTGCTGAACTTGTTGATGACCCCTATCCCATCCTTGAGTATCTGCGGCAAAATCAGCCGGTTGCTTGGGTGCCTTCACTTGAGATGTGGCTGGTGACTCGTTGGGATGACGTTGTTTTCATCAATACCCATCCAGAGTTGTTCACCGCTGAGACTAACCCCTCCTTTCTCGCTGATGCACTGGGCCCGAACATGCTAACGCTGGAAGGTGAGCCAGCGCGCCGCCTCAAAGAGGCGATGCTGCCCCCGTTCCTGCCAAAAGGCCGGGCGGGCACCTATGTCTCTGAGCAGATGACGGGCATTGCTGACCAGTTGATCGACCGCTTCATTGATGATGGTCACGCGGAGATCGTGGCGGCGTATGCCACCCCGTTCAGTACTATTGCGCTACAGCAGGTGCTTGGCTTGGACAATATGACATGGGAAGAATTATGGGAAGACTGCCTGGGCGTCGTCACGGGGATTGCCAACTGGGGTGGTGCGCCGGAAAAACTGGCAATTGCTGAGAAGGCCAAGCGCCGCCTTAATGATCGCATCCGCGAGAAGATTGAGCAGGTTCAGGCCCACCCGGATCACTCAGGTATTTCGCATATGGTACACCTTAATGAGGCGGCCTTGACCCCTGAGGAAATCGTCAACAACGTGCGGCTGATGATTAGTGGTGGCATTAACGAACCGCGGGACGGGATCGGGCTAGTGCTATGGGCATTGTTCCGCCACTCAGAAGCCTACGACGCTGTTATGGCAGACCCTCGTTTGTGGCCTAAGGTCGTCAACGAGGTCTTCCGTCTGTATGCGCCTGTTGGTACCAGTACCCGTATGACGACCCAAGATACCGTCCTCGCAGGCGTGCTGATCCCAGCAGGCGACTTGGTCTCTGCCGCCTTGAACGCCGCCAACCGGGACGAGTCTCAGTTTGAGAACCCAACCCTGTTTGACATCCATCGCAAAGGGTCAAACTTGGCCTTTGCCAATGGTCAGCATCGCTGTTTGGGGGCTTGGCTGGGCTTCGAAGAGGTGCATAAGGGAGCCCGTCGTCTGTTTGAACGCCTGCCAAACTTGCGACCAATACCGGATATGGCGATTTCCATCAGCGGTTTTGAGTTTCGTGGACCTGAGGAACTGCATGTCATGTGGGGTAATTAAATTGGCGCGACCACTAATTGGTATTACAACCTATCACCGTGATCTCTATGGTCTGTTTCAACTGCCTGGCGAATACGTCGATGCTGTGCGGCGTGCAGGTGGTATACCCGTGCTGCTGGCGCCGGGTGAAGCACACCTTGACCAACTACTTGAGCAATGCGATGGTATTATTTTGTCCGGCGGGGGTGATGTTGACCCCTCACTTTATGGAGGGACTGCTCATGAGAAGATCTATTCGACAGACCTTGAACGCGATCAGTATGAAATTGACCTTACCCGCCTGACTCTTGAGTGTGAAATGCCTGTCTTTGCGATCTGTCGCGGGCTGCAAGTCCTGAACGTAGCATTGGGTGGCTCGCTGATCGCCCATATACCTGACGTTGTTGGTACTGATGTCTCGCACCAGATGCCGCCCTTGTATCCGGCTAAGCATTCCGTTTCGATTAATGAGAGCACAGGCCTTGCCGACACGATGCAGGCGTCGCATGTGACGATTGCTTCTTGGCATCATCAGGCCATTGATCGCCTCGCCGACGGACTTGAGGTAATCGCCCATGCCAGTGATGGCATTATCGAGGCTTGTGACCTGCCTGACTACCCCTCATGGCTGATGGCGGTACAGTGGCACCCGGAGATGACCGCTGCCGAAGACCCAACCCAACAGCGTATTTTTGATGCAATGATCCAGTATATACAGGAGAAGAAGCATGACTGATATCGTAATTGATAACGTCAAAATATCCCCCGATCACTATATTAACGGTGAGCGTGTTTCATCAGAGAAGAAATTCAAGGACTACAGCCCAGTTGACGGTCGCATATTGGGCGAAATCTCAGCCGGTGGGCAGAAAGAAGCCGATATGGCAGTGGCTGCCGCTCGTGCTGCTTTTCCGGCATGGGCTGCGCTGGGGCCGACGGGTCGCAAAGCGTACCTCGATAAGCTGGCCCACATCATCGAGGAGCGCGTCCCTGATCTGGCCTTGACGGAGACCACCGATAACGGCTCGCTCTATGAAGCCAGTCTGCTGCGCGTTATGAAGCGCGGTGCCCACAACATTCACTTTTTCGCTGAGTACGCTCTTGAACTCGAAGCGGGCGCGTTCGATATTCCGCATCGTAACGCACATCATCGCGTACAGTACAAGCCTGCTGGGGTCGCTGTCTTGATCACCCCATGGAATGCGCCCTTTATGTTGACCACCTGGAAGCTCGGCCCGGCGCTCGCGGCGGGCAACACTGTTGTAATCAAGCCGCCGGAGTGGGCACCATTGACCAACTCGCTCTTGGCAGACTTCTGCGAAGAAGCTGGCTTGCCCCCCGGCGTGGTCAACGTCGTGCAGGGCATCGGTGAAGAAGCGGGTGCCGCCCTAACCGCTAACCCAGATGTAGACCGAATATCGTTCACAGGTTCACCAGAGACGGCGCGCATCATCGGTAAGGCCGCGGCAGAGAACCTAACGCCCGTCAGCTTTGAACTGGGCGGGAAGTCGCCGCTGATCATATTTGAAGATGCTGATATGGATCTCGCGCTGGAACTTGTGCTGGAACAATACGACAATGCGGGGCAGGTTTGTTTGGCTGGGACGCGCATCCTCGTCCAAGAGGCGATTGCTGACGACCTGCTCGAAAAGATCAAGCAAGGGGCCCAAGAACTGGTACAAGGTGATCCCTTTGAAGCAGAGACATTCGTCGGTCCACTGATAACTCAAGAGCATTTTGACCGCGTGGATGGCTTCGTGAAGCGGGCCATTAACGCGGGAGCCGAGCTGGTCTATGGCGGTGGCCCTAATACAGAATTGGGTGGCCTTTACTACCAACCGACCTTATTCAAGAATGCCCCGGCTGGTTCGGAAATTCTGAAGAAAGAAGTATTTGGCCCTGTGCTGACCTTGCAAACGTTCAAAGATGTTGACGAAGCAATCGAGATGGCGAACGACACGGACTATGGCCTGGCGGCTGTGGTGGTCACCAAAAGCAAGGAGACAGCTAACCGTGTTGAAGAGGAAGTGACGGCTGGCACCGTTTGGACGAATGCGTTCTATGTCCGTGATTTGCGGGCACCCTTCGGTGGTGCCAGGAACTCCGGCATTGGGCGTGAGGGTGGCATGTGGAGCTTCGACTTTTTCAGCGATGTCAAGGCCATCATTCACCGCAAAGGGACATTAGCCTAAGGATACCCATCATGAAGAAACCGATTATTGGCATCACAATGTGGCTGCGCGATCTGCCTACCTACCTGGGTGAACAGACAGCGCTCTATACCCTTGGTGATGAGTACGTCGAGAAGGTGCGAGCGGCGGGTGGTCTGCCGATCTTGTTGTCGCATGGGGATGCAGGCAGCGATGCCCGCCAAATTCTGACGTTGATCGATGGCTTGCTGCTCTCCGGCGGCGGCGACATCCACCCCACAAGTTATGGCGAGGTGCACGATGGCGTCAGTTATGATGTTAACCCGCGTGCCGACCAATGGGAAATTGACTTAGCCTGCCAAGCGCGTGAACAGCGTGTGCCCACGCTCGGTATTTGCCGCGGGATGCAGATCATGGCGATTGCCAGTGGGGGCATGCTGGCGCAGGATTTAGGCGAAACCGAACAGCACCCACGGATCAAAGGTCGGGCGCCGCAGCAAATCCTTGCTGATCGCCATCGCATCACCATGGAAGCTGGCAGTCAATGTGCCGCCATCTATCGTGGGCCGGTGCATACTGTCAACACCATCCATCATCAAGTTGTCACCAACTCCGGCGACCTCGCAATCGTCGCACGTAGTGAGGATGAATTCATCGAGGCGTTAGAGCCAACCGATGATTGGCAGGCGCTGGGTGTGCAGTGGCACCCGGAAAAAATGGATGACCCAATCGAAAATAGGCTGTTTGAGCACCTTGTGGCGATGGCAACCGACTATGCACAATCAAAGAATAAGCAGTTGATAAGGAATGACTCCTAATGCCGACAGGTTATACCGCACCCCTTTCACCAGATGGACGAGCGAGCATTGTGCCGCCGCCGCCTTGGCACTACTCTGGTGATTTTCTCATCGTTGAATACCATGCCAAGCCCGAAAATGTCATCGCACTGCTGCCGCCTGAATTAGAACCAGCCGACGATCCCGGCGCGATGGCAGCGATCTTCGCCGATTGGCAGTCCTGCTCGGATGCGGGTGATGAATTGATTGACCCGATTCAGTCGCAGTATCGCGAACTGTACTTTGTGATTAACGGAAAATATAACGACGAATTGGTTAGCCGCTGCGTCTACATCTGGGTCGATAAAGACTTTGCGATGTACCGTGGTTGGATTCAGGGCTTCCCGAAAAAGCTCGGCTCCATCCACATAACGCGCACCTTCCCAGTAGGTAAAGCAGCGCCACGAGTGGCAGCAGGCGCTCGCTTTGGCGCCACTTGTGCCGCTAATGACCGCCAGATCGCGCGGGCCGTGGTGACACTGCGCCAAATCAGTGAGACAGGGCCGACCGTTAACGACCCGCCGATGTATAATACGCGCCACTTCCCGGCCTATGATGGCCTGCGTCCTGATGTTTTTGAACTGGTGAAGTCAGGTGGGTACGACCGTGACATCACCGATATTTGGGAAGGCGACGCGGAACTGAAAATCTACGATGACACGCTCGAGGACTTGCAAGCCATCGCCCCGATTGAGATCGGCAAAGGCTTTCGCTTCTCGTTTGGGTACAGCGTCAACGGCGGCGAGGTCATCACCCAGCACGACAAGGAGTACATGCAGCCATGAAGCGCGCACGGATAAACCATAAGGGCATGCCTGTTTGGGGTATTGTCGAAGAGGATATGATTATGCTGCCGAGTAAGCAGCGGGTCGCCATTGATGCGGCTCACTTTTTGCCCGTCACTGAACCGAGTAAGGTGATCGCGCCCCATCTAACCTATCGCAGCCGCTGCGTTGAATATAAAATGACCACCATTCCGCCGGAGCCACACTTTTTCCTGATGCCGCCTACCGCAGTCTCAGCACATAAAGCCGAAGTTGCCCGCCCACGGAATACGCAGTTCCTGAACTATGAAGGGGAAATCGCTGTGGTGATCGGCAAGCAGTGCAAGAACATCCGCGTTGATGAAGCGCTCGACTATGTCGCTGGTTACACCATCGCCAATGACTTTGGCCTACACGACCTGCGCCACCTTGACCGTGGCGCGATGACCCGTGTCAAGGGGCAGGACGGCTTCTGCCCAATTGGCCCGTACTTAGTTGATACGGCTGACCTCGATCAACATGACTTGACGCTCAAGACCTACGTCAATGGTAATGTTGTCCAAGAGACCCATACCGGCGACGATCTGTTGTTCTCGGTGGCCTACCAAGTGGCTGACGCTGCTCGCTTCATCACGTTGCTGCCCGGTGACCTGATCCTGACGGGCACGCCCGCCAACTCACGCCCGGTCGATATTGGGGACGTGGTTTCGGTTGAGGTCAGCAGGATTGGTACGCTGCAAAATACAATCGTCGAGCTTGACTACGATATCGAGCAAGTTGGCTTCCAGCCGCAGGTCAGTGCTGCAACCTTGCACGTTGCCTTAGCCATGCCAGAAGATGAGGCCGAAAAACAGGCCGCAACTTATTCTAACTGAGCCCATGCTGGGGAAGTGAACCATGATCTTAGATGACAAACAACTTTGTATTGACCTGCACCACGTCGCGATTTGGGTAGCAGACGTTGATGAAGCCTACCGGCGCTATGAAGTTTTACTTGGTTTGCATGGTGAAAAACGCGACGAGGGCTGCGCCATTATGCGCTGCATGCACGAGGATTTCAGTCTGCTGCTGGCGCCAGCGCCACAGGGGCAAAAGCCCTACCTAAACTACGCGGCCTACGAACTGCGGCCTGCCCTGACCCTTGAGCAAGCCGAGACGATTCTACAAGAGCGCGGTGTAAGCCCTGAACGGATCGACGTGCCTATTCGTGGCGGTGGCCTTTTGCTCGAAGACCCTGATGGTAACCGTGTCGTGCTGCTCGAGCGTGTTTTGCCGCAAGACTTGCGTTCACCTGTGATGATCGAAACCAAGACGCTGCGCGGTTTTCACCCCCGTCGTCTGGGGCACGTCAACTACTTGACCAGCGACGCACCACGAGTCTTTGAATGGTACCGAGATGTACTTGGCTTTCGCCTGACCGACTGGATCGGTGAAGGTGCCGTCTGGCTGCATATTGACCCGCGCCACCATGTGCTCGCATTTCTTGATAAAGGCTATGCCCATATTCACCATGTGGCTTGGGAACTGGAAGACTTCGGCTCGATGGCCCACACGCTTGACCACATCGGCAAGCACGGGCGTTTCGTCACTTGGGGGCCGCTGCGCCACGGTATGGCCCAGAACCTTGCCGTGTACTGGCGCATGTGGGAAGAAGAGCACTTCATTGAACTCTACACCGACATGCAGGTGTTGACAGTCGATCACCAACCGGTGGTGCACCCAGATAACGCCTACTCTTCAAATACGTGGGGTGTGCTGCCGCCGCGTTCGTACTTCCGCTTTGACGATGAAGCCGTTGAGATCGAGCGCAATTCAGAATATTCGTACTATACACGTAAGTAACCCAACCGCATAAAAGGATTATTATTCAATGTCAGATTGGAAGATATTCATTGACGGTGACTTTCAGCCTGCTGCCGATGGGCAGACAGAGACCATCCTTAACCCTGCAACGGAAGCGGTCATCGCTGAAGTGCCGCGGGGTTCTGCCAAGGATGTTGAAAAAGCCGCTGCCGCTGCCCGCCGGGCCTTCAAAGACTGGTCGCGCTTGACGCCCTCAAAGCGCAGTAGGATACTGCTAAAACTCGCGGACGCTATTGAAGAAGATATTGATGAACTGTCGCGACTGGAATCGATCAATGTTGGTAAGCCGCTTTTCATCTCGCGTGATGATGTTGAGTTTAGTGCCGACAATCTGCGTTTTTTTGCTGGGGCCGCTCGTATGTTGGAAGGTCGTTCTGCTGGTGAGTATATCAACGGGCACACCAGCCTCATTCGGCGAGAAGCAATTGGGGTAGTCGGCGCGATTGCCCCGTGGAACTATCCACTGCTGATGTTGGTGTGGAAAATTGGCCCAGCGCTGGCAGCTGGCAACACCGTCGTGTTGAAGCCATCGGAGATTACACCGCTAACGGCCCTCCGCGTCGCCCAGCTTGCCGCCGATATCCTCCCGCCGGGCGTCTTAAACATCATCACCGGGCATGGGTTAGAGGTTGGGCAGCCGCTGGTAACCCATCCGCAGGTTGATATGGTTTCGCTGACGGGAAGCCTTGCCACCGGCAAAGCGATCATCAAGGCCGCCGCGGATAGCGTCAAGCGGATGCATATGGAGTTGGGCGGCAAGGCGCCGTTGGTCGTCCTCGATGATACTGACCTTGAAGCGGCGGCCTTCGGAACGCGCCGCTCAGCCTTTTATAATGCTGGGCAAGATTGTACGGCAGCCACGCGAGTATTGGTTCATAAGCGCCAGTACGATGATTTCGTCTCGGCGTTGGTATCGCATGTCGAAGCTATTACCTACGGCGATCCGCTGGTAGGAGGTGAAATTGATATGGGACCGTTGGTCTCAAAAGGACACCGCGAGCGTGTTCATGGTTATACCAGCCGAGCGGTTGAAGCGGGTGCCTCCGTCTTGGTTGGCGGAACTGTTCCCGAACAGCCGGGTTATTTCTATCAACCAACGGTGTTAGGCAGCGTCTCGCAAGACTCAGAGATTGTCCAGAAAGAAGTGTTTGGGCCTGCGATCACTGTTCAGACCTACGAGACAACCGCAGAGGCTGTTCTGATGGCGAATGATACCGCCTTTGGCTTAGCGGCTTCGGTTTGGGGCACGGATGTTGGGCGCGCCATGCAGGTCAGTAACGAACTCGAATTTGGTACCGTTTGGATCAACCAGCACACGCGCCTTTCGCCCGAGATGCCCCATGGTGGGTACAAACAGTCTGGCTACGGCAAAGATATGTCGATTTACGCCGTCGAAGAGTACACAAATATGAAGCACGTCATGGTGAAGCTCAGCTAGGGTCGCAGTCTGTGCGTGCAATCAACGTTCACCTTGATTAGTTGAGGAGAGTATCCAATGGCAGTTTCCATGAAGACCAACGCAGATATCGTCTCGATGCGCGAACAGCATGTACCGCGGGGTGTCGGTGTTGTCCATCCGATAGCAATCGCACGCGCAGAAGGTGCACGTGTCTGGGATATTGAAGGCAGAGAATACATCGACTGGATCGGTGGGATTGGTGTCTTGAATATTGGGCACAACCACCCCAAAGTGATAGCTGCCGTCAAGGCGCAGCTCGAAAACATGTCGCATGTTTGTTTTCAAGTGGCATCATACGAGCCTTATGTTGAACTTGCTGCCCGCCTCAATGAGGTGTTCCCCGGCTCTGGCCCTAACAAAACGATCTTCTTTAACTCGGGTGCAGAAGCTACTGAAAACTCGGTTAAGATTGCGCGGGCTTATACCAACCGTCCTGGCATCATTGCCTTTAAGAGCAGCTTCCACGGGCGTACCTTAATGGGCATGAGTCTGACTGGCAAGAGCAACCCCTACAAGCAGAATTTTGGCCCGTTCGCCCCTGAGATTTACCACGCGTCGTATCCGTATGAGTATCGCGGCATAACCACCGACAAGGCAATCAAAGCGCTGCATGAGTTGTTCAAAACGACGGTTGCCGCAGATCGGGTTGCTGCCATCATCATTGAGCCGCAGCTTGGTGAAGGTGGTTTTGTGGCTGCACCAAAAGACTTTATGCAAGAACTGCGCCAAATTTGTACGGATAACGGCATCGTTTTTGTAGCCGACGAAATTCAGTCCGGCTTTGGGCGCACGGGCAAAATGTTCGCCATTGAACACAGTGACGTTGAACCTGATCTGATTACGGCTGCGAAAAGTATTGCTGGGGGCATGCCGCTCTCCGCTGTCATGGGGAAAGCTGACATTATGGATGCCCCAGCGCCCGGCGGCATGGGGGGCACTTACGCAGGCGCGCCTGCTTCGTGTGCGGCTGGCTTAGCCGTGCTCGATGTGTTCGAAGCAGAAAATATCCTTGAGCAAGCCCAGCAAGTCGGCGAGAAGCTGCATGCAACCTTCCGCAGTTGGCAAACTGAATTCCCGCAGCTTGGCGATGTACGCGGTCTCGGCCCGATGACGGCTATAGAAGTGGTTAAAGACCCGGAGACCAAAGAGCCAGCCACCGACCTCGCTAAGGCTATTGTTCACTCTGCTCGTGAGAAAGGTTTGCTGTTGTTGTGGTCTGGGTTGTACAGCAACACATTACGAGTGTTGGTGCCTGTCACCATCGAGGCTGATCTGCTTGACCGTTCGCTCGATATCCTCCATGAGGCCATCGTAGAGAACGTTTAAGAGGATTGCTAAGTTGCAGAGGGCATCACGTTTGGTGCCCTCTCTGATTCACGGGGGTAGGCTATGAAAGTCGGCATTCTACATGCAGTCCCGCCAGACGAAGACATCGGCGCAGTCTCCGATGCTGATAAGCTGCGGCGTTTTTTGATGTCGGCAGATGCTAACATCACCTTTAAGACCTATGAGGCCACACGCGGCGACTTGCCTACCGACCCGGCTGAGTGCGATGCTTATGCCATCACGGGCAGCCCCGCTAGCACCTACCATGACAAAGAATGGATTCGCCAGACGGAAGCCTTCATCAGGGAGGCATACGCGCATGGCGCTAGGTTAATCGGCATTTGCTTTGGGCATCAGTTGATCGCCCAGGCCTTGGGCGGCAAAGTTGAACCGTCTGCGGCGGGCTGGCTGCTCGGTGTTGAGCCGTTTGAAGTAAGGGCTAAGCGCCCGTGGATGCAGCCAATGAAACCCACCGGGGTATACAACCTCTATTGGATCAACCACGATATTGTCACCGTTTTGCCGGAAGGTGCGGAAATCATTGGCTCGCACCCCGCTTGTGAGACGGCGGCCTTTGCCATTGATGATCAGGTCTTGTGTATTCAGGCTCATCCGGAGCAACCAGCTGAGTTCCTCTTTCAGGTCGTCGACTACTTGGCTCCGGTCACAACGCCACAAGAAACCCACCGGGCCCGCGAGACGCTCGAGTCACTTCAATCAGAAGGGTACCTGTTGAGTCATTGGATGATAAACTTCCTCAAATTTGGTTAACTCCCTGCGAGGGTTCTGCCACATAGAAAAGGAGAATAACGCTCAGGCAGACAAGAGAAGCTCGATTAGGACTTTTGACTACTGGTTTCGATGTTGACAGCCGTTATAATTTCTAACGGATTGAAACTAATTAAATTTTGACGGTTGCCATAGAAAATGACAGACCAAACAGATGCCCGTAAAAACTACGCTGAATACCTCGCACTAGACGCTTTACTGACGGCACAACTGCCCATGTCCGAGCATCTGGACGAGCTGCACTTCATTATTATCCATCAGGTGCATGAGTTGTGGTTTAAGTTGGCGATCCATTATTTGGAGCGCGTCCGAGATGCCATGGATGCTGACGACATACTAGAGGCAACGCGCCTATTGACACAAGTTGCGGGCATGTTCGAGAATGCACAACAGACTACCCAGCACTTGCACACGCTGCCACCGATGGCTTTTCACCGGTTCCGGTTGTTGTTAGCCCCCGGCTCTGGGCTGCAATCGTATCAATTCCGCGAGATCGAGTTCCTGTGTGGTCTACGCGATGAGCGCCACGTCAAGTGGGTACAACGGGTGCTGCCGACCAACCGCGAGTATGAAAGTGTCTGGGGCAGGCTGCAACAACCTTCAATCAACGAGGCCTTCCGTGCACTTTTGGAACGCCACAACATAGATGCCGCTTCAGTTTATGCGACCCCGGAAGAGCACCCTGCGCTCTACCAACTCTGCGATGTGCTGTCTGTGCTAGATCAACGTATTATTGACTGGCGCTTCGCCCATATTCAGTTGGTAGAACGGACGATTGGCACATCAGTTACTGGGACGGGCGGCACCATGCACGATTATCTTCGCAGCACACTGGATCGGCGCTTATTCCCTGAGTTGTGGGAGGCGCGCAACATTCTATCTGCTCGCGTTAACCAAGGCGCTAAGCTGACTTAGTGCTCGCTTTAGGTGTTTCGCCGTCTAAAATAGAAAAGTAAAATCTAATCGTTGGAAGTACGGTACCTGCGTGTTGACGATTGCCAACAGGTTCATGGTGAAGATTATTAGGATGAAGCAGGCTGGCAGCAGTTTTTTTGTTTTGTCTGATAGCCCACTCAGTCCGAGAATCAAGAGGGTAGACAGTGGGATAACAGCAACCAGAAAGTGCCGTGCGGTAGGGATGTAACGCTCTGGCTGGATGCGCATCAGGTGCATGAGGAAGGCGAGAATAACTACTACCTCCATCAGGATAAAGTGTTTGGTGACTGTTTCAGGGTGCGGGTGGCTAAACCACCAGCGCCCCAGTCCGTAAACGGCAGCGAGACTAAAGACCAGAACGATGCCATTCATTAACGTTGTGTAACTTGGTACACCACTTGCAATGCCAGACCAATACGAGACGAACAGCCAGACCAACGGATCGACAAAGCCTGCTGCCCCATACTGCTGAAATTGTGCGAGAAAACTACGGGTGAGTGAGGTGAGGTTAACGCCCCCTGAAATCGCGAATGTTTGGTCAAACGCACGCGTAACGGTCATGGTTGCATCACCTAGGAACAACAACACAGCGATGATCAATAATGCGCCGACTGGCACAAACATAACCGCCAACTTTAAGAGTGTTTGCTTCTGGAAGTGGGCAAGGAACAAGGCCGCCAAGCCAACTGGGAGCCCTAGCAGCGAGGTAGATTTCATCAAGAGACACAAGCCAAGGGCCGCCAGCCATAGCACATAGGGCCACAGGCTCGTCGGCTTCTCGATCAATAATACGGATGCCAACACCATGCAACTGACAGCAAACACAGCCCCGACATCATTATTAAGGGAACTCATCGTCGTCAGGTAGCCGGTAGTGATGCCAATCAAGAGTGCGGTGGCAACGGCGAGATAGGGCTTGCGGGGCATAAATACACGATTGATACTGTATGCCATCACACCGACAAGCATTGACAGCAGCACTGACAGAATTCGGCTGGTTCGCACTTCGGCAATGACGCTCTGTGCCCCGGTGGTTCGCCAAGCTGCGGCGTTTAACATGTAGTAGCCAGGGAGTTCATCAAACTGCCAGCCTGACTTGCCAATTTCAAGGCAGTGGGCTGCTGTTGCTTCACAGGGGTCGGTCTGTTCCTGATACTCATCGTAGGAGGTCAACGGATCGGTAAAACGATCATAGATGCCCGGAATGGCTTCGCCCTTGGTGGGGCGGCGGTTATTCTCACGTAAAAAGTAGATGTATTCATAGTGGGTTGTCTCGTCATAAAAAGCCCAGATTGGTGTCGAAAAGGCGTGGAAAAAACCCAGTACCGCGAATAGTATTAAAGTAATAGACAGCGTCTGTTTTGGGTTAATTTGACTGCGGTTGCTCAGGTCTAGGATGTTTCTTGGCATAACTGTTTACTCGGCTGGTTAGTCGTTCACTGTCTATTGTGTACGCTTAAGGATAGGAGAGCAATCAATGGGTAGCGACGACAAAATAAAACAACGATGGTGTGTGAGCCGTGCTCAAAGCGCTATTTAACATGCTGGCACTTAGTACTGCAATTATTCTTGTCTTTGTGTACCTGTTTGGCTTGAGCCTTCGGCACTTAGAAAAGCTGCCAACGCTTTATAAACGGTTGGTGCTGGGGCTTACCTTCGGGACGTTTGGCCTCGTTAATGTGATGACGACAACGACAATTGTGCCGGGGCTGGTCATCGATGGTCGCAATGCGTTTGTGATTGTTGCCAGCGTCTTCGGTGGCTGGGTCAGTGGCGCAGTTGCAACAGTGATGATTCTGGCTTACCGCGTTTTTGTGATCGGCGGAATGGGTGCTTGGCCGGCTGCCCTCAACTTGGTGCCGATAATTTGGATTGGCGTTTATTGGTATAAACGCGACAGCGTACCGACAGCACTTCAATGGCTGTATCTTGGCTGCTGGTGTTGGCGTCAGTTTGGGCATTGCTTCCAGTTGATGCTGCCCGTCAGTTTAGCCAGTCTTTCGTGCCGATTGGCCTAGTATTCTACCTCGTGATGCCGCTGTTGATGGGCCTGTTAATCGCCCGCGAATACTGTCGTCTTGATCTGATTGAGGCACTCCGCCGAAGTGAGCAACGCTTTCAGATATTGTTTAACCAGTCATTCTAATTTATGAGCTTATTAGACACTGATGGTACGGTGTTGGAAACCAATCAAACGGCGTTGCTCTTCGGTGGCTTAACCGAGGAAAAGGTGATCGGCAAACCCCTTTGGGAGGCTTCGTGGTGGGCGTATTCAACCGTCGTCCAAGATCTTTTGAAGGACGCGATTGCACGTGCGGCAGAAGGCGAATTTATTCGCTATCCAGAACAAGTGATGGGGAGTGACAACGCTTTAGTGACCATCGACTTTTCTATCAAGCCAATTCTGGATCCAGACGGACGTGTGTACCAGCTAATCTCTGAAGGTAGAGATATTACCAGTGAACTGGAGACCAGCGAACGGCAGCTTCAATTAACTCTGCAACGTGAAATGAACGAGCTTATCCGGCAGTTTGTTCAAGATGCATCACACCATTTGCGGACTCCGTTGACCATTATGACCACCACATTGTTTCTGGTTGAGAAGACGGCTGAGACAGCGCTTGACGCAAGCGGTGATGATAACTAAAAGATGTACGCAAGTGCGTTGCGAACAATTATAGGTAAAGTGCCAAATATGCGTCGTGCTCTGACGGACTTGACGCACGTTATTAAAGAACTGCTGCAATTGGCTCAGGCATCGCCGATCCAACAGGTAGCACCTGAACGAACTGATGTCATAGAAACTATCCACGAAGAACTGGCACAATACCGAGACCTGATTGCAAAAACGGGTCTCTCATTGACTTTCCACAACGTATCTCTGCCAGTCTATGCCCAAATTGGATCTAAGGATCTTCGCTACATTGTGCAAAACTTGATCGAGAATGCCATTCGCTACACACCAAAAGATGGTTCTATTGCCATTGGGATTGAACGAGAACCCGGATATGTATGGTTACAGGTTAAAGACACGGGAATTGGCATCGCCCAAAAAGACTTAGCAAGAATATTTGAGCGCTTCTACCGGACAGAGGCCGCCCAACTGCATTCACATGGGGGTACCGGTTTAGGGTTAGCCATTGTTAGAAAGAAGGTTGAGGCCTATGGTGGTCAGATTAGTGTGGACAGCACAGTAGGCGAAGGGTCAGTGTTTCGCGTGCGCTTGCCAGCCGCCAGCACCAAACCCTTAACATAAAGCATTGTAGAAACGCTTGTATCCTAGGTGTACAGATCCATGGCACCATGGTACACTTCTTCCGCTATGAACACCCTCGAATGGATCATCTGGGCAGGGGCACTCCTGCTTACTGGCGCCTACGTTACGTGGCGCTATAGAAGTTGGCGCAGCACTTTGCTTATTTTGATGGTAGTTGCTGTTCCGCTGGCGTTATCACTTGACCGGATGACTCAGTTTATGACCATCGATGAGCCTTACTTCACGTTTGAGGCCAATTATCTGGCAAGTATGTCTGAAACGCGCTTCTGGTTTGAGTATGGCGGCAAGTTTCGGACGTCTTACATGGTCTATGCCATACCAATGCGCGCCTTTTCCCTTATCGCGCCGAATTGGACGGAAGTCCAAGACTATACATTGTTGAAGGTAGCGAGTTGGCTTGTTAGTTTTGTTTTGCTGGGCCTAACCCATTGGCTGCTGGAACGTGAATTTATTGCAGACGTCCGCAGTCGCCCAGCGTTTTTCCTGCTGTTTTTTGTGACGTATTTGCTGTTGCCTGTGAATGATGCCATTCTGAGGGCCTTTACCTACGATGCGCTATCTCTGCAATTGGGCGTGTTGGCTGTCATTCTAATCGTGGTGGCGTTTCGGCAAAGTAGCCCACAGGTGGGGCTTATCGCTGTCCTCGCTGTTTTTCTGGCAGCACAGGAAAAACCCAATATTGCTCCGATTTTGTTTGTAATCATCCCGCTTTATGCCTATCTTGGGGCATCGATCAATGCGCGCGGCAGAGATTCTTTGACTTTGCTCGTCAAAGGGCCGTTGACCTATCTCGGTATTGCAATGATACTGACATTGGGGCTCAGTTTAATAGAAGCAACTTTGTTGACGGCCGCTCGTAATTTTCGCGATGGTCTGCTGTTATTCCCCAGCATTATTGACCCCTACACATCGTGGGCTCAGTCAGTCAGTACGTTTACATTTGGGGTGACGGTGTCGTCAGGGGGCAACATCCTTGTGTTGTTAGCAACAATTGCCCTTTTTTATGTCGGCACACTATCAGTGATTGCATCTGATTGGCTGTTAAAACAAGTTGGTGAGGTGCAGGTGCTTCAGCCGCTGCTCAAGTGGGGCGCGGCCTTGCTGCTGATCGCTGTTATTGGGCTGGGCCTCTACGGTGCGCTGGGTGTAGAGGGGTATCTGGCTGGCGTCCGTCCGATTGAAGCGGGCAGCTATGCTCCGGCAACTACCAACCCCTTTATGGGCGGTGCTCGCTACTTTGGTGCGGAGACTTTCTTGGGGCATACACTTTCCTTTGTCGCCTACCAATGCGGCCTTGTGTTAACGGATGTGCCGACTGTCTTTTGGGCGTTAGCAGCGGGTACGATGCTGCTGAGTCTATTTGTGCGCCTAGAGCGATCTGTGGTGCGGCAGGCTGACGCTAGTTCAACCCCGTTGACCTTGCAACTGGCAGGGGCTTCATCCTACAATAAAATGAGAGTATGGTTGCTCCCGCTCAGCACGGTGACGCCTGAACCGTATACGGACTCGCTGCGGGAAAACACGCTCTGGACGCGTTCGGCAGTCGGCCGGTTCCGCTTACGACCATCAGGCAGCCAATCAATGGTTGGGCTTTACTTAGCCTTAATCGGTGGCCTGTTGCTGCCGATTGCCTTTGGCGTCTTCAACATTCCCTATCCTGTTCCCTATTCATCCCGCTATATGAACGTCGGCGTTGTGCTGATCGTGCTGATGCTGTGTGTGATCGCATGGCAGCGTATTCAGATTCTACGCCCAGTGTGGCAGTATATCCTTGTGGGTGGTTACATTATGCTGTTCATCGCTGAACTGCTGCCATTTGGCCCGTTCTATGGTGCCTTCCGTCCTATCTGGCTGAACCCATCTGAAGAGATGCAAGCTGGCGTCGCAGTACCGGCATGGGGCGGTTGGGGCGAAGAAGTGATGCAAGTCGGTATACTTATTCAGGAACAGTGTGGGCAAGACGACCCTGCTGCTGATGCACCAGCTTGGGCCAGCCAACCCTGCGATGCGATTGACTTCTACGGGGCATTTCCTGGCATTTGGTTCATCAGCCCAACAGAAATGATTAACACCAGTCTCAGTGTTGATCCATTCACCTACACGGATGAAACAGACTATTGGATCGTTTCTCGCTCTGCATTAATCATTGGCTGGGCCAGCATTCCTACCATCGAACCAGAAGCCACATTAAGCTATCGCGACTATTCATATGCGTGGGTATACCAAGGAAGTAAGCTGGCAGAATCCGGTTATTTTGGGTCTGATCGACGTGAGTAGAGCAACCTTGTGCCACACAAAGATCGTCAGTTAAGGAGCTGCACACATATGGGGAAGACAAAATCAGTATTTATGGTTCTTATTGTTATGATGCTAGCACTCGTGGGTTGTGAGTTCGGTGGTGGCGAGCCACCAGACGTTGGGGATAGCGGTGGTCTAAACTTTAATGTGCGCCCGGCTGGGGAGCGCCCCACTGCCACCTTTGCCCCTACCGAAATCCCAGAGCTGACGCTTGGGGAAGATGGTCGTGAAACGACAATTGAAGACTCGTTGGAAATCAACGGACGCTGGGGTAACTCACTGCTTCAGGGTGAGGCCCACAACTATACCTTTGAAGGGACTGCTGGGCAGCAGTTGGCGATTACCGTGCAGCGTGTTGGTGATAGTGGCAACCCAGCCTTCGACCTCTACGGCCCCGACAATAAACTAATCCTTGGGGATGCTCTTAGTGGGTTTAATCGCTACGATGCCATGGCTGACGTAGACCTCCCGGCCGACGGCAGCTACACCATCCGGGTGTACATGTATGATGTCCAACGAGGTAGCTACGCCATCAACTTGTTGGAACGTTAAGCTGATATCTTCTTGATGAATGCAAAAATGGGGTCCCTTGTTTCACTAAAGGGACCCCATTTATTTTTGTTACCTAGTTGTGGCTTAGCTACCACGTCGGGCTTCGAGCGCAGCTAAAGCGCCAGGCGAGCCAATTTTTTCTAGAGCACGCGCAGCATATTTGGCAACGTGCTTATCTTCATCATTGAGAGCGTTCACAAGCTCGGGCACCGCGCTGGCATCACCGATGTTGCCCAAGACGACCGCTGCCATACGACGTGTTCCAGCGCGGTCTTCATCTAGTAACGGGACAACCTCGCGTGGGTCGCCAATGGTGCGCAGAGCTTTAGCTGCCAGAGAACTCGCAAATAGATACTCTTGAGCATCAGCATGGTTGGCGACGACTTCGCGTAGCAGGGCAGCCGCACGGGGGTCACCAATTTCGCCGAACACAGTCAGGAGCTGGAGCCGTGCGTTACCACGCACAGTCGGGAACATCTCCAGCAGTTCCGGGACGGCCTCTGCGCCCAGCTCGACCAAGGTCGCAAATGCTGCCTTGCGGATCAGTTCGTCCATGTTGTTAAGGTCAATGATCAGCTCAAAGAGATCGATGTCTTGTGTCATAGTGGGTCTCCCAACTCAAATGAGCGGCACGCTGCGCTGCGAGCTTATTGGTGTGATTGGCTTACCTGCTCGTAGAGAGATTTAAGGAGAGCAGCAGAGCATACCAGAAAAATAAAGACACATTCCCCTCAATGTACCTGAACAAAATAGTACCATATTTAGGAAACTGGAAGTTACTCCGCTAATGGGTTTCTTGTGCCGAACAAACGCTGTTATGACACGGGGGCGGATGCAGGCAGCTAGGGTGCCCGCTATAGACTGTTGAGCGAGCGTGGTCCTCAACTAGATTGTTTGCTGTCTAAACTCGGCTGGCCCGGTAACTCTGGCGCATCGGGTGCTGGCGCTGGGTTTTCTGGCACTGGCGCTGGCGCCAGGCGGAAGTAGCGTTCAATCGCCTTCAAGTCAGCGTCAAGGTCGGGGCGCATCGCCCGTGGGTGCACCACTCGATGGATTTGTACGAACACTGTCAGGAAGTCAGCAAGGTAGTCCTCACGACTGCGTTCTTGGCTCAGTTCTGGGTCGTAGGTGCTGACCATCTGGTTGGCAAGCTCCCAGCAACGTTCAAACACAGCCGTTTCGAGCACTTGGCTCTCGGCGTTTTCAGAAACCATACATTGCTCCTTTTGCGGGGCGATTGGTAAAATGCCGCTCTTGGTAGAGCGGCTTCTATCGTTTGTTTAGATTGTGTCAGGCTGATTGGCTACTTGAATTTCTCAGCGTTCTCACCGATGTATTGGTTCAACTGGATGGCGGAGTAAATGACAACGCCAATTGCGGTGGGGAGCGTCAAGCAGTAGCAGACCCCCGCAATCCCAGTGAAAACAGTTGGAATGATCAGCAGTAGGTTTAGCAACACAATACCGCCACCGATGCCCAGCATCATATAGCCGCGCTGCTGATCGCCAGCGTAGAGCCAGCCGAGACCGGTCAACCCAGGCAAGAGCAGGCTGGGGGCAATCTCTGCTGCCAGGGCGATGTTTTTGTCTTTCAGTTCAGTGATGGTACCGGGGGGCGGTGCAGCACTGACCGAAGGCTGTGGCTCTTCATTTGCCGAGATCGCTTGGGGTTGCCCCTCAGCAGGTGCTGAAGCGGCCTTATTAGCCGTTTGTTGACGTAAGGCGGCAAGCTCCTCATCCTCGATTGGCATGGTTGGCTCGTAGCCTTTGTCTTCTACCGGCGGCGTCTCTGCCATTTTGTCGCGCAGGGCCTGAATATCTTCGGCCTCCATCGGCGCTGTATCCTGCTGCGAGTCACTTGATGGTGCTGCTGGCTCATCGTCTTCAGGTGGTGCCATGCCAGCTTTGGGGCTTGCACCCAGCGCTGCATCAACATCGATCTTCTCAGTCATTGACTGATTGGGGTCGGTTGCCTTGATATCCTCGCTGAAGGCATCTGCTGCTTTCTGTTGATCATCGTCGCTGTCTTCAGTGGGTGGCTCTGGCTCAGGCATTTCCTCACTGTCGTCTGACTTCGAGGTGTCTAAGTCAACAAGCAGTTTTTCTTGTTCATCACGCCCTATTTTGACAGTCTTAGAGACATCACTGTCGGCCTTCTTTATGACGGTAGTTGCTTTGATTTCGCTCTCATCAGGAATGGTGACTTTGAACTCCGTCTCACCGATGCCAAGCATGTCCCCATCACTAAGTTCGGTTGGTTCTGTGATGTCTGTTCCGTTAATGCGCGTGCCATTGGTGCTGCCATTATCATGAAGCATCAGCTTGCCATCTTCTTTGGTGAGATGGGCGTGATTACCAGAAGCCATTAAGTCGTCTACGACAATATCACTCTTAGGGCTGCGCCCAATGGTGACCTCTGGCTTCTTGATTTCATACTCGACTCCATCCGGGTCGGTTAGTTTCATCATCAGTTTGTCTCCGTGTGGATGCGATTCTTCTACTTCATTATACGAACATCCGGGAAATTTGGCTTCAATGACCTGCGCCTTCTCAACGAATAAGCTAAGGATGCACAAATATGTTACTTCTGTGAACCATTTCAAGTGCTACCAACGACCCAATAGATGAACGGCAACAATAGATCGTTCGCTGCATAGTTAAATAATCAGGAAAGCAGCAGTGCGGGCTTAGTAAGCAGGCTGCTGCCAAAGGTTTAAGGGGAACCTTTATGACTATATTCACGCTTGATACAATTTCGATTGCCGTGGTGCTAACTGCCGCGATGCTTTCTGGTTTGGCTGTTTGGTTCGCATTGCAGGGCAGCCGGGTGGATCCAACCCAGCGAGAGCGGTATATGCTGTCGCTGCTGCCAGATGCTGTGCTAATCATTGATGATATTTTGTGTATTGTGGATGCTAACCCTGCGGCGACTTGTTTACTGCACGGGCCATATGATCAAGGTATGCTGCTGGAAAAAGCCCTACCTGAATTGATTACTGCACTCGCCAACGACGAGGAGCAGCTCAAGCTCAAAGAGACCGTCTACGGCATTGAACAATACCCATTAAACACTGGAACAATGATCGTTCTGCATGATGTAACCAAGTGGGTGCAGAAGGAACGTACACTCCAAAAGCAGATCGAGCAGTTAGAAAAACAAAATGCTTCGCTAGATAATTTCACACAGACCGTTGCGCATGATCTACAAGCCCCCGTTAGCTTGGTGATCGGCTATAGTGACATAGTCTTGCAGGCCGAAGATGATGAAGTCTCTGCGGAATACAAAGAATTTGCCCTGCGGATTAAGGCTGCTGGCTCGAACATGGGCGACATGGTCAAGAATCTGCTGCTGCTGGCGCACGTCGCCGATGCGGGTAAGAAGGTCGGACCGGTCGATATGAACACGACAGCGCAGCGGGCGGTAGCACGCTTTAGCTTTGAACTGGAGCAGCGCCAGATAGAGATTGACGTCAGCAAGACCATGCCCGAAGCCCTGGCGCATGGCCCCTGGGTCGAGGAAGTCTATGCCAACCTGATCAGCAATGCGATCAAATATATCGGTAAGGACAATGCCCACCCGGCGATCAGGCTGACCGCTCGCCACTACGGCACGCACATCCGCTATGAAGTGCGCGATAATGGCATCGGGATCGCCCCAGAGAATCGAGAAAAACTCTGGGATATGTTTGCTCGCTTTGACCGGACAGAAGCAGTCGGTATGGGCATTGGGCTTTCGATTGTGATGCGCACTGTCTCCAAGCTCAACGGAGAGGTTGGGCTGGAGAGCAAACTCGGTGAAGGCAGTACTTTTTGGTTCACTCTGCCAGCCTATATGCCATGCATTGTTGCTGCCTAATGCGACAGGTCGCTGGATGGGGCCAAGTGTTAATCGGCGTTGGCGAGGTCATTGTCGAAGCTGGCAACATCCTCTACTGGGTAGAAGGGGCCCTCTCCCTGACTATCGGTTAAGGTTAAGTCACCGCTGCGGCCGGCACTAGCAACGACTACATCATGGGTTGCCAACAAATACACTGTGCCATCAGGCGCAGTGGTTTCTTCTGTCGTCAACAACAAACTCTGAATACCGCCGCCAATACCGCTTGCGTCTGATGGCGCATCTTCCGCGAAGTAGTATTGTGTTGTGAGCAGTTCTGTATCTCCTTGGAACACTTTTACATGAATATGCCGCGGACGGTTCCCGTACTCACCCGGTGTAATCGTGCGGAAGATATAGCTGCCGTCAGGGTCGGCTGTCGTTGAACCAAAGCCTTGAAAGCCCTCGTCAAAGTTAGCAGAGGCGGGATCATTGGGGTGGTTGTAGGCTGCCCCGGAGTCTGTTTGCCAAAACTCGATGCGGGCGTCTGGCACAGGGTCGCCGCTTACGTCAAGGATGCGCCCAGTAACCAGTAAAGGCTGACCTTCAGCCGTGATCGGTGCTGTAAAAGCCTGGGCAGGGTGGCCTTCAGCGTCTGCCTGAGGCGACTGGGCCTCAGGTTGGCTGGTGACTAACGGCACATATGACTCAACCTGTGGGGTTGGCTCGCTGGTTGGTTCAACAGTGTTAGCCCTTAGGCCACATGCTGCCATCAAAACAGACACAACGAGCACAATCATTAATCGGACTGGGTTATAGCCTTGCAATGTCACATCCTGAATAGCGTCAATATGGGGAGATCATAACAACTGCTCCGATCGTGGTACACTATCTTGCGGACTGTTAATGGAGATTTATTAGAGCGGAAAATTATGTTTCGTGAACCAACGTCGACTCAATACGACCTCACGTTTTCAATCGCCGGTTTTCCTGTACGTGTTCACCCACTTTTTTGGTTGATTGCCTTGTTGTTTGGCTCTTCCTCGGGTGACCTCGTCTTTTTGGTGATCTGGGTGGTGGTTGTCTTTATCTCAATTTTGATCCATGAATTGGGCCATGCCTTTGCGATGCGGGCCTTTGGTCAGGGGGCGCGTATTGTCCTGTATGGTGCCGGTGGTCTCGCAATCCCGGAGCGCGCCCGCTGGGGCGTTGGGTATGCTAACGTGACCCCTAGCCGTGCTCAGAAGATATTCATCTCGTTTGCCGGGCCGTTGGCGGGTTTTATATTGGCGGGGCTGGTGATTGGGTCTATTATTTCACTGGGTGGTATTGTTAATTTTCGATTTCTATTGGGCTTTATTCCGTTCCCAGTGACGAGTATTCCGAACCCGCACCCTATCGTGATGGACTTTATCCGGGCGCTGCTGTCGGTCAATATTTTCTGGGGGTTGGTAAACCTTGTCCCTGTTTTCCCCTTAGACGGTGGGCAGATTGCGCGCGAAGTTGCCACTGGAGTAGACCCGATCAATGGGTTGCGTGTCTCTTTGTGGATTTCCGTAGTGGCGGCGGTTGCTGCTGGCATTGTCGGGTTCTTTCAATTTGGCAGCATCTTCATGGCGTTGTTGTTTGGCTACCTTGCCTATCAGAGCTATCAGATGGTACAAGGCTCATCGTTACGCTTTCGCTGACGCGGTAAAGAATCGAAAAACCGCAGCGATTGGTGCTGCGGTTTTTCAGAGATTTGGTCCTGATAAAGAAAAATAAGGACGCTATGAATTGAGTTTGTTCAGCAGCTTTCGAGCGTTTTTTGCTGCTGCCCTATTTTGACGCGTGCTGACCATCTCGGCGCTGCTGATTGCCTTGTTCAGGTATGTCTCGCGCTCTGTGGGGTCTAGCGTCAACCCGGCGGCAATAACCCAAGCTGGGCCATTCGTCGGGTTTTCATTGAGTATGGTTTGTGTGATCATATCAGCTTCCTGCCATTTGCCAGCACGAGCAAGTGACGCGGCTTGATTGATGCGTGGATCCTCCATACTACCCTCCATTAAGAATAAACTTAGTACTTAAGTCATTATACACTGAAGATACGCCATTATCACTGCAAGTATGTAAAGAACTTCAAACAACCTTAAGCATGTGAATCTGACGAATTTTAATGATAAAACGGATCTTTGTGTCTATAATATCAACAATATCAATGATAAGTGAGAAGTTTTCGCTGAGATGGAAGAGCAAACATTAGATTTGTTTCGTCTGGATCAGGTGGGGTTGTTCCTTGGTGGTTTGACATTTATCGTCGTTCTACTGGGGTTTAACAGTTTATTCTTCGGCCTTATCGCCAGCCCTGTCAGTGTCTTTAGCTATAGCGTGGTGCGTGGTATTAATCAGTTATTAGCACTTGAAGAATAGATATAGACCTTGCCACAAGTAACCATTATTGATGGTGACAAACAAACAGAAGTAAAAGCACAGAACGGCGCAAACCTGCGCCGTCTGCTGTTAGAGAATGGCTTTAGCCCCTACGTTACACTGACGCGTAAGCTTAACTGTGGTGGGCGCGGGCTATGCGCGACTTGTGGCGTGTGGATTGATGCGTATGCTGGCGGGAAAACAATGCCAGCCCCACAGCATTGGCACGACACAATCGGTGCACGCTTTGGGTACCCGCGTTTATCCTGCCAAGTGACCGTAGACGCTGATATGATCGTTCGCTTGGTGCCCGATAAAGTCATTTGGGGTGGGCCGGAGCAAGAAAGGCGCTGGAGCGCTGACGAATAATAACGTCAGTTGTTTTTCTCCACCGCGCTGATCATATCGCTCAGGCCTAGCAGTGTTTCACCCCCATCCACTTTAAGAACGACCCCGTGTATAAACTCGTTTTGGGCCAACATCACGATAGCGTCTGCCACGTTTTGGGCATCACCTGTGCGTCCGAGCGGCAGCGCCTTGCCGATTTGTTCCCAGCGCTCTGGGTCGCCACCACTGGGGATCATAATAGGGCCGGGCATAATTGCATTGACCTGTATCCCCTGTTTGGCGAAATCCCGTGCGAGCACCTCGGTTAAGGTAATCAAGGCGGCTTTGCTGATCGAATGGTCGGGTTTGTTGCGGTATGGGGTCGCTGCGGATGTGTCTGTAATGTTGATGAGCGCGCCGCCGCTGCCTTGCTCTAGCATCATCCGAATGGCGCGCTGACTGATCAGAAAGGGCGCTTTCAGGTTGACACTCATTACTATGTCCCACTCGGCTGAGGACATCGTCAATAGATCGTGGTTCTCCCATGCAGATGCGCTGTTGACGACCATATCAAGCCGGTCAAACGTTAGCCTGATCGTGGTGAACAAACGATCAATATCCGCCTCTGATGTCAGGTCAGCTTGAACTGCAATGGCCTTAACCCCCAACGCCTTGATCTCAGCAATAGTGTCAGCGGCTGCCTCCGGGCTGTGTCCGTGTGTAACAATGATGTGCATGCCTTGGCGAGCCAATTCAAGCGCGATCACCTTGCCGACGCGCCGGGCACTGCCCGTGACAAGTGCGACTTTATCATTTAATTCCATAGGGTTCTTTCCAAATTAAGAAGAAGCCAGTATACCAGCTTCACTGAGCAAGGTATGGAGCGTGCTAATATCAAAATTGCCTTTTTCCAAGATTGCTACGACGCCCGGCATTCGTTTGACCTCATGCTCGCGGTTGCTAAGGCCAGTCAGAACGATGACCGGAATACTGCGTGTCGCCTCGCGCCGCTGCAAGTGCGCCAGCGTCATGAAACCATCCATCACAGGCATGTTGAGATCAAGAATAATGGCATCTGGTGTGGCTTCAGTGACGAGCGCTAGCGCTTTTTCACCATGGTGTGCTTCTTGGGTCGCAAAGCCAATATTGTCTAGGGTCGCAGACAGTAACTCACGAATAACGGGTTCGTCATCTACAATTAAAATGTAACTCATTCAAAATCTCCTGAAGCAGCACAATGTGTATATCGATTAGTCGTCAGAGTAACTGCGTCAGAATGTGGCTTAATTCCTGTTCGCCAAGAATTTTGATGCCATTACCCTGAACTGATGGTAGCTAAATACCAATCTGCATTCAATACCTGTTAAACTGTAGGGGTGACTGTCGTGATCGCGCCTGCGGTCTAGTTGGTACTTTGATTGACGCTAATGAAGGAGACCTTCATGCCCGGCAAGTATTTTGATATGGATAGCCTTCCCACGCCTGATGAAGCGCGTGCTCAGATGCTGTCTTATGTTCAACCGCTGACAAGGACTGAGCGTATCCGCTCCGTAAATGCGGTGAGGCGTGTGCTAGCTGAGCAGATCGTCGCCCCGCAGAATTCACCTGACTTTCGGCGCAGCACCATGGATGGGTATGCTGTTGTTGCATCTGACCTTGCGCAGGCGTCTCCTGAGTCGCTGGTGACCCTCGATGTGGTTGGCGAGTCGCTTACCGGGCAGGCCACCGATTTCACAATTAGCCCAGGCACGGCGGCCCTGGTCCGGACGGGTGGTATGGTGCCCCAAGGGGCCGATGCCGTGGTTCAAGTGGAATGGACGCAGAAACAGGGCGACGCCGCCATTACCGTCAATGGTAGGCTGAAACCGGGTGACAACCTCATTGAGGTGGGGGAAGATCTGCGTCAAGGCGATGTTGTTATGCAAGCCGGTGACATGCTGCGGGCACAAGAGGTTGGCGGCTTGTTGAGCCTTGGTATTGTCGAGGTGCAAGTCGTCAGCAAACCCCGGATCGCCATTATCTCCACTGGTGATGAGGTCGTTGCGCCGGAACAAACCACCCAACCGGGGCAAGTGCGCGATATTAACTCGTTTACGTTGGCTTCATTGGTGGAGCAAGCAGGTGGTAGCGCCCGCACCTACGGTGTTGTACCAGATGACTTTGAGCTACTGGTGGAACGTCTCCGCTACATTCTTGGGCAAGGTATTGATCTGGTTGTGTTGAGTGCCGGCAGCTCCGTCAGTGATACCGACCGCGTGCCGGATGCGATCAACCTATTGGGTGAACCAGGGATGCTGCTGCATGGTGTCGCAACGCGCCCCGGCAAACCGACGGCTTTCGGCATTGTCGATGGTGTCCCCATGCTCGGCTTGCCTGGTAACCCGGTCAGTGCGATGGTGCAGTTTATGCGGATGGGCGTTCCAATGATCCATAAGCTGTTGGGGGCCGAGCCGAAACTGCCCTATCTGCTGCCCGCCACCCTGACTGGCCCGCTGGGCAGTCGCGTCAACCGCGAAGATTGGCTCCCGGTGGCGCTGTCTCAGGGGGAGAACGGGTTGCTCGCTGTCCCGATTCCCTTCAAGAGCAACTTAATCTTTACGCTCGTGCAGGCCGATGCCCTCGTCAAGGTGCCGCGTGAGTCGGCCCAACTTGAAGCGGGCGCAATGGTCGAAGTGTTGTTGGCATAGAGGAGGTGTTATATGACAGATATCTATATACCAAGCTATGACGAAATGATGAACCCACTACTACAGGCTCTGAGGGAACTTGGCGGGTCTGGTACGATACGAGAACTTGAAGCTGAGGTTGCCCAAATTATGGCGCTTTCAGATGAACAGCTTGAGCTTCTACATGATGAGGAGCGCGGTGCGCGTACAGAATTTAGTTATAGGTTGGCTTGGACAAGAACATATTTAAAGAAGGTCGGTCTGATAATCAATTCTAGCCGAGGTGTGTGGGTAATGACTGCTTTGGGAAGACAACAGCACCATATTGACGAAGGTGCTGTTGTGAACCAAGTGCGGCAAATGGACGCGAAGTCTAGGTCTACGTCTGCTGGTGACATCCCTGAACCAGACGATATTCTGACTTGGGAAGATGAGCTGCTGGAGATATTGCTTAACATCACACCTGATGCCTTTGAGCGGCTGGTACAACAATTACTACGTGAGTCAGGCTTTACACAGGTGGAGGTGACGGGTGAACCCGGTGATGGCGGCATTGATGGCGTTGGCGTGCTTCAGTTGAATGGCTTGATAAGCTTTAAGGTATTGTTCCAAGCGAAACGTTGGAAAGGCTCCGTCGGGGCTAGTATCGTCAGAGACTTTCGCGGGGCAATGGCTGGTCGTGCAGATAAGGGATTGTTGGTAACAACCAGCACATTTACCCAAGACGCACAACGTGAAGCAACCCGTGACGGGGCTGATGCCATTGACCTTGTCGATGGTGAAGCCCTTGTTAACAAGCTCAAGGAGCTTGGTTTGGGTGTTCGTACAGAGGTCGTTGAAAAAGTGATTATTGACAAAGATTGGTTCACTGGCATATAAGTAGCCGAGCTATTCTCTAGGGAGCTTAGGCTTGCAGGCATACGTGCGGTGTCCTTAGTTTGTGTTATTGGATGGTTGCTCCGCATCGATACCGGCAAACAAATGTGAAACAATTGCCTTAGGCTCTTGATATTGAACCAAGAATGGGCGTAACATTGTTAGGTAGATGATTAAATCACTGCGCTGCTGCGGCAGCCAATCATCTGTTCATCCACCTTCACCACTAGGGACCTCCCATGGAAAAATATTGTGCAGTACAGTTTGAAGCACCGCCAGGCTTAGCCTTTGAAGGCGTTTACTTGCTTGGGTTCTATACACACGTCAGTGAGGACATTACCCAGGCGATCTTAGAGGCGAACGACCTAGACCTCGCCACTGTTGAGCCATACGACGTGTACCCAGCGGAACCCTATTTTAAGGTTCTGCGGGAAATCCTAGCGACGCCGGGCGGTGGCATGCTGTTAATTTCGATTGGGCAGGCCATCGGTGCGACACTGGTTGAACATCATGAGATTCTCAGCATGGATGATTTTATCAACAGCCTTGCCAACGGCTCGTACAACGCAGGGGTGCATAACGCGCCGGTTGATTATGGTTTAGAAATCGAGAGGTTAGAGGCTAATCACTATCGCTTGGTGAACAATACGCCGCTCCCTAATGGCTTGATCTATGGTTTACTGCACGAGACGCTCCGCATCTTAACGCCTGCATCTGCCAGTGTACAACAGCTCACTGAGTTAGAGTTGGAGAATGACCAAGGCGCACTATTTGAAATAAGCTGGTGAGTCAAAATAAGCCCATCACTATGATGGGCCTGCTGCTTTTACTAGTGACGATGCGTTATGCTGGTGACTTCTTCAGCCGGTCGGTAAAAGCCTTGCGGAACTTAGTAACCTTCGGAGCGACAACCACGCGACAGTAACCAGCGTTGGGGTTGTTGTCAAAGTATTCCTGATGATAATCCTCAGCCGGGTAGTAATTCTCCACCGGAACAACTTCGGTCACGATGGGGTCGCGCCAAATGTTCTCGGCTTCAAGCTCGGCAATCGTCTCGTTGGCGATGCGCTTCTGCTCTTCGTTGTGATAATAAATACCGGAGCGATACTGGGTGCCGACGTCGTTACCCTGACGGTTCAAAGTCGTCGGGTCATGAATGGTGAAGAAGACCCGCAAAATATCCTTAAAAGACACCTCATCTGGATCGAATTCAATACGAATGACTTCCGCATGGCCCGTCATTCCAGTGCAAACCTGCTGATAGGTCGGGTCGTCAACGTG
Organism: uncultured Anaerolineae bacterium; assembly: GCA_964439625.1. Taxonomy (GTDB): domain Bacteria; phylum Chloroflexota; class Anaerolineae; order Aggregatilineales; family UBA3940; genus CAYTPI01. The sequence goes on from CAYTPI010000017.1 coordinate 65,108, forward strand.
ACCATTGGCGTAGCCAGAGACAACATCTGTGACACCACGCAGTTCGTCAAAAACCGCCTCGGTGCACCAGAAGCAGCCGCCACCTAATGTTGTGGTTTCAGTGCCCATAATTGTGCTTGTCCTTATAATCTACGAGTAAGCAATTAAACTATAGCATAATCAGGCTAAAAGCCTGTTAGACCCATGCTAAATTTCTATATGATCAGTGATTGAATTTTTCGGAGGAGTCTTACATGATAACCGATGCCGTCCAAGTAATTACGACTGTTGCCACTACCGATGACGCCAAGCACCTTGCCAAGACCTTGTTAGAAGCCCGCCTCGCTGCCTGCGTGCAGATTCAAGGGCCGATCCGCTCGATGTATTGGTGGCAGGGCGAACTACTCGACGAGGCCGAATATCTGTGTGTGATTAAGACAACCGCCGACCGCTTCAGTGCGGTCGAAGCATTGGTTAGCGAGCACCACCCCTATGAAACACCGGAGATCATGATGCTGCCGTTTGCTGCTGGCAGCGAGGATTACGTCACTTGGCTACGGGGAGAACTGAAAGCGTAGCTGCCTGACCCTACTTTTTGGGGTAAAAGCGGTCGTCCCCAGCGGGACTATGCTTCTTGGCTTCGCTGGCGATAATACCGACGCCCATCAACAATGCGCCAAACACAGAAAGTACCCCAACACCACAGAATAGGTTCTGCGCTTCGCCCCACGGATACCAGCCAAAGATCGGCGTGATCAGCGAGATGATCACAATGACGATCATTATGCCGCCGACAATCGTCGCGGTGCGGATGAGTGTGTTCACTAGCGCACCGCCTCATTGAAGAACATCACAACACGGCTCATCATCAACTGATGGTCGCTCTCAGTGAAGGTGTGCAGCCCGCCGGGGTAAACAAATAGTTCCACGTCTTTGCCTAACAAATCCAGCCGTCGTTCGATCTCCGTCGCCCAACTGAGCGGCGTCGTGAAGTCCTGATCGCCATGATGAATCTGGACGGGCGCGGAGACAAGGTCAAGGTAGTTGCCCGGTGAGACCATCGCATAGCCTTCTGGGTTCGTTTCAGGTGACCCCCATATCGCAGCATCTTCTTGAGGCCAAGACACGTTGAAGATTTCATAGTATTGCCGCCAGACCACAGCTTGATCTACGTGTAGGGAAGCATAGAGCACCGTGGCGTCAATCTCATCACTAATGACCATCAGGTGGGTGGCGATGCCGCCGCCGCGAGAATGCCCCATAATCCCGATTCGTTCGGGGTCAGCTTGCGGCAGGTCAGGGATAACGTCAATCAGGTGCATGATATCGACTGCCCACGGAATTTTCAACGGCGAACCGTTGCCTTGCGTTTCGTTGTACGTCTGATAATCTGGCATGAAGGCGATGTAACCATTTTCAGCGAGGATGTTGGCGTGGATGGCGCTGCCGGCCCCTTGCTCATAGACAGTCTGGGTGATGCCGCCATGCAGCACAATCGCCACTGGGAAGGGGCCGGCGCCCAGCGGGATGTTCACCAAGCCCGTGACGTAGACCCGGTTGCCCCGGTAATCCTCGCTGAAGTGCGAGAAGGCATATTGCTCGAAGCGGGTCGTCGCCGCGATGCGCTTTTCAAGCAGCAATTCGCCGCCATCATATGCGCGCTGGCGCAGCGCCGGAATACTGTAGGCCGCCAGCGGGTTGCTGCGATCGTAGTCCAGCGTTGGCCGCGGGGTGCTGGTCGGTGTGGGGGTTGGTTGCTCAATCATTGCCGTTGGCCCCAACACGGGCGTCGGTGCAGGCTCCCTTACAACCACCCCGCTGGCAGGTGAACCACCTAGCTCCGGGTTTAGTTGAGGCGCATTACAGCTGATCAACAGCAGGCAGAGCAAGAGAAACGCTTTCTTCGACACAAGCACCACTCAGTGAACTCAATGAAATGACGACGTCAGCTTAACCGATTCGGGTGGGGCGTGCAATCGACGGGGCTACATAGTTTTTGAGCGGAGAAACTAATCCTTGCAGGGATCAGCGAGCATGTGAGTCTTGCTGAGACTAATCATTAAGCTCATCATCATCGAACGCTTTCTTGAACAGCGGGCAAGAGAGCAACGTCGAAGAGAAGAGGAAGCGACCCAAAAGGGCCTGTTCGGTAAATTAACAAACGGGTTCGGCCTAAGCAGCGTAGGTGACGGTGGTGGTACATAAGAGCCGGAACTAGGCGCAGTTGCACAGGACTTTGGAGCAAAGATTATCATACAAGAAGACGCCTTTGAGAAAGGGCAAAAACAGCTTCAACAGGACATTAGACGAGCGGTAGCAAGAAATAGAGCAATCAAATCAAAGCGGCCCACAGATGCCCGGCCTATAGCGGCGACCTTTCCAAGCCACCAACGCCCGTCAGCGTGGTTCCCAAAAATGATCGCTGCCAGATCAGGCCTGATCGCAAGTTAGGTAAGCGAAGATTCGCATTTAATTTAAGTTCACGCTACACTTTTGATAGTACAGTAAGAAGCAGGTTGATAAAGACTTTCACCATAGAAATCTAACCCGCCCGCATAGCGGGGTTTTTTTGGCAGACTTTACCCACCGCTTTACCATCACTACCATTTTGGGTAAGGAGATACATTCATGGCAGAAGAACAGCGCATTACAGGCACCGTCAAGTGGTTCAATGGGACAAAGGGCTATGGCTTCATCACCCCGGACTCTGGCGGCAAGGACCTTTTCGTCCACTACTCTGAAATTCAGATGGACGGCTATGCCAGCCTAGACGAAGGTCAGCGCGTAGAAATGACAATGGAACAGGGTCAAAAAGGCCCACAAGCTGTCCGTGTCACCAAGGTCAGCGGTAGCTAGTCACGTTTTACTCTGACAACATAAGTGTCCTTCATCGCAAGTGAGGGGCACTTTTGATTCAACCTGGGTGTGCTTAGGTCGGCATGCGATAGTACACTTAATATATCCAACACAACCAGAGGAAATGGTCATGTCAAACAATCGTCGGCGCTCACTTCTCATGCCAATATTCGTATTGAGTGTGACGGCCTGCCTGTGCACAGGAGGGGCTGCAGGTTCTGATTTTGATTTTGAAGCGTTCGCTGAAGATTTTGAAGAGCCAAGCAAAAGCGATCAAGTCGCGACGTTCATCCCCGAAGTAACATCAGCGTTACCGCCGGATGCCATCACTGAGCCTGATATTAATGATGATGCTTCAACGCTGGGCATGTTTTCAACAGTCACTTTACCGCCGGGTGATCTCCCTGAGTTAGAAATATTGGCAACAGGTCTTGGCCCGAATTTTTGTTCAGATGCAGAAAGAGAGCCGAGTTTTACGCTGAGCGACATGACGTCGACATTCAAAAGCCTTTGCGTCTATGGGTTTGATGTTGCCATCGATGCGACCCCAATTATTTTCACGTTAACATCACCGACTGGGCAAAGCTACAGCGAAACATATACCTTTGCAAACGATGACCAAGGCGTGCTTTCTATGTTTAGTAGTTCCGGAGAGGACAGTGCCTACCCTTCACCCGACTTTGAAGGCACAGGTGAGCCACCAACGTCCTTTGTTGTTCAATTCAATTTTAATGCCGGGTTACCAACCGGTGAATGGCAGCTACGTGTTGAGGATGGCAGCACGCAAGTAGAAGACGATATTATAATTGAATTCTTCGAGCCACTGACAACAGTTTCTGACCAGCAAGCCGCCAGCCCATTTTATACTTACGACTCATACGAGAGGCCTGCGAATGTTGGCACTCCACTCTATCTTGAGGGGGCTGGCTATCCGCCTAACACCGAACTAACCCTAGCCGTGTACTGGCAGCCCAACCCAGATACACCAGCAATCTACGAACCCTACTTGCAAACATTGGTCACCAGTGACTCCTCTGGGCGCTTCAGCGTTACCTATACGCCAGGCACAGAGTCACCGAGTAGTGCGTACTATGCGCTGATATTCCCTCAAGATACGATTGAAGGGTTTATTAATCCGTTTGCAGGGCGCTTTGAGGTCGCTCAATAATTGCTAAAGTCAGAAGCGACTGTCATGATGTAGAAGTCGCTTCTGCTGGTTTGGCCCGGTATCTCAGTTGACGATGGCATCCGGAAGCGAAATGTAGTCTGCTGGGTATTAACTAGCGCAAACTAATCATCATCACTGATAATGCCCACAAGAGATGCGTCCCCATTGTGAACCTCAGTCATTGAGAGGAAGCGTTGTGCCCGACGACAAAAAGCCGGATGACCAAAAGCCTGAGAGCCATATTACGGGTTTCTTCAAGAAGTTACTCGCCGCTGACCGGCAACAAGACAGTGCGTCGATCCGCCAGGCGACGCAAACCCCGCGTCCTATCGATCAGATACTAGCAGACGATTCAATTGACGACGCCATCCGCGAATCTGGGACGTTCGTCAAGCCAGTTAATGTCCGCCAAGACGAAAGCAACCCAGAACGCCCCATCACTGAGCTCTCCACGCACGTCCTTGAGCGCATCAAGATGATGTTGCAAAAGGAAGACGATGACCTCCCATTGACGAACTACTACGCGCACCGCAGCGAGATCGAAGGCTTGGTGCGCCAGAAGATCGAAGCCCTAGCGGACAACGAAGCCTTATTCAAGCTACTCCCTGATGAACGCGAGCAGCGCACCAACGACATTCTAAACGAGGCCTTCATTTTCTTGATGCGCGACTCGCAGATTGTGCATGAGAGCGCCACCATCGCCGACTTACACGCTCACCCCGGCCTAAAAGCCACTTGGTTTGGGCGCAAGCTGACCGTCCCATATGATCGCAAAAATTGGCTCCAGCGCTTATTTGGTCTGCGCGAAGTCGCCTTTGACCCAACAGCAGTCCGCACCGACTTCTTCAAGCTGCGCCGAGGCAAAGTCAACGTTCTTTTCTCAGCCGTCTACGCCTTCGAAATTGAAGCTCTCTACAACTTGCGCATCACGGGCCTCCCCCTGCTTCCCCGTTCAATTGAAGCCATCGAAGAAGCACGCCAACTGCCCGCATCGCGCATCCGTCAGTTATTGAGCGGGTTGGTGGTTACGGCTCTCTTGAAGTACACCCTGACCTATATCATTTTTTTCAACAGCATTGAGTTTACGCTGCTGTTTTTCGCGCTCGACGTGCTAAAGGCTGCGCTAACTGCGAGCTTGTTCCTGGCTTTTGACAATGGTTTACAGCATCGTAAGGTCATCCCGGAACGCCCATTAATCGGCTTGGTGATCACCTTGGGCATCCTTGTGCTGATCCCACTGTTGATGATGACCTATTTCGCCCTGCCGTTCTTGGCTGCGGCAACCATCGTTATCTTTGACCTGCTGCTCACACTGGCAGTTTTCACCGTCGCGGGCACGCTTCTGTTGCAGTTCCGCCTGTTTGAACCACACATCAATCGCTATGTTTTGAACGACGATAACTTTGAGTCAGCAATTGGCGTCATCCGGCAGGTTGAAGAGGCTGTTGAGGAAAACACCGTTGGGGATGTCCGCAGCATTCACAGTTTGGCGGAGTTTGAAGTGGGCCTCAAGGCGATTCGTGCCGTGAAAACGCGGCGAGAGATCACCACAGGCAGCCAAGTGGTTGACGAACCGCTTTTGATTATGCATTCATTGGAGGGTGCCCACTGCTTGCATGGCAAGGTGATCACCGACCACATCAACGCCATTGGTGATTTACGACGCAAAGCCCGTAGTGCGCGCAGACGCGGTCAGGTAGAACGCGCAGACGAACTGGATGCCGAGCGTAAGCAGCTTGACAGCCAACTCCAATCGGAGCAGCGCTTTATGGATGAAGCGTTCGACAACTTGTATACCTTCTACAATGCGGGGCTTGCCATTATGGGGTTGTCGCACTATTACCCGAACATCGTCTGCCAGAGCACCTTCTCCTACCCGGAACGGATCGCGGGGCACATCGACGAGCAGTATTGGCCTGAGAACTGGCACAACCTAACCCTCGGCTTGACGCCCATTGGAAAGCAGATTGTGACAGAGATGATCCGGATCGGCTTGCTGATCGACATTTCGCACACATCACCTGCCACCCGGCGCGACATCTATCAGCTTGCCACACAGCTCGAACGTCAATATGGTTGGCGTACCGCCATTGTCGCCTCACACATTGGGGTTCAGGGCTTACATGCCCACCCCTACAACCTCGCTGACTGGGAGATCATCTGGTTGGCCCAGAACAACGGCCTGATCGGTGTGATGTGGTCTAATTTCTGGTTGACGGGGCATGAAGGCCTAAAGCTCGGCAGCGGCTATATTGTGCAGACGGTCAACTATATCATTGAACTGTTGGAGCGCAACAATATTCCAAACCCTGAGTCTGTGGTAGCGTTCGGCTCTGACCTTGACGGCCTCAGCGACCCACCCGATGACCTCTGGGATGCCAGCCGCTGGCCCATCCTCACCGAGGTGCTCACCGCTCAATACCAATATGATCAGCAGACGGCGATGGTACGCTACCGTTATACTCTAGCAGAGTTAAAGCGCTTCCTTGGCGGTAACGTCATTGAGACGGTCTGTGAAAGTTGGGGCCGCAAGCACACCGATGCAGCCTGGAATTTACGGCAGCAGTTAGGCAGCATCAATAATCGGGTTGCACGCCGAGCTGCCCAGCGTCTGGTAGAACTGGGCGAGACCAACCTCGGTGATATCGATCTGCGCGGCGCAAACCTTGAAAATGTGGACTTCGCTCTCCTCGACTTTGACTCTGTTCATTTGCAGGGTGCGAGCTTGTTCCGGGCCAAAGGGCTGACGTTTAAAAAGCTGTCCAAAGCCACCTCACTAGAGGGTACCCTGCTGCCGGATGCCACAAAGATGCCGGGGCGCAGCATCGAGGCATTTGTGCGCGGTGATCCGCCCGTCGCGTGGCAGCAGGCTTTCCAAAAATGGATCGAAGCCGGGTAACTCAGCGCCGCGCTAAGCGCCCTGCTTGCGTGACGCCCACAGCAGCCCACGGCGCACGATTGTTTTCACCTCAGGGATGTCCAGTTCGGATAGGTCATGCCCAATCGAACTATAGAACACCTTGCCTTGGCCCCAACGACGCTTCCAGACGACAGGCATCACCGTCCCTGCGATCCACGGCAGGTACTCCCCGCTAAAAGTCGTCGATGCCAGCACATCGTTAGAGGGGTCAACGTGCATATAGTACTGCTCTGAGTGAATAGCAAAGTCGGAGATAGCTGCTACGATGGGATCATCCGGCTTCGTAATGTTCACCGTGTAATTAATGAAACCGTTTTGCGGCTCGGGTTCATCAGGCCAAGCAGGTGGATGCGCGACGAACTGCCCCCCAACTAAAAAATGATAGGTAGGCCGCCCGCGAAAGGCATCTGCCATGTGACCATGCCAACCACCGATGCCCATCCCTGCTTCAATCGCATTGAGCAGCCCTTGCTCCTTTTCCCAATCCATACCGCCATACTTCGCTTCGTCGTGCCCACTGCCCATACTCGACCAGATCGGGATGAACAGGTCAGCGGCCTGCATGGTCGTCTGGTCTGTCAGTACATCCAGCGTTTCAGCAATTTCGACTGAATACGCCTCGGCTTCTAACAGAGCCTTGGCCCATTCAGCGAACTGGTATGGCGCGTGACCTTCCCAGCCACCGCAGAGAATTAGTGCTTTCATAGATAACTTCCTTTGGTCAAGATGCAATTACATTTCAGGCCCACGCATGATGCCGATTATGGGCGAGGCTACGGGCGCACATCTTTAATCATATAGGAGATTACATTTCCCTCAACAATCAGGGGCACTAGACTCTGCCTCACAGCCAGTGCGGGGACGGGCTGCGGCTCGTCACTTAAACGACTTTTCCCCCGCGCGGATCGGCACGCTTAGGCGGTTCTCTGCTGGGGGTATGGGGCACGTCCAGGATGCGTTATAAGCACAATACGGATTGTAGGCCATGTTAAAATCAACGAGAAACTTACCGTTGTTGCCAACAGGCTCGATCTCTAAGTAACGTCCTGAGCCATAAGTCTCCTCGCCGCTGGTGGCGTCAGCAAAGGGCAGGAAGAACCCACCAGCCCCCGGCGCAGCGTAGACCGTCAATTCTGCCGGCTCGCCCTCGACCTCAAACGTGAACTTCCCCCAGCGTAGATAGGGCTGGACTGTCCCGGTGCTGGTTTGCATCATGACCTCGTCTTGCTGGCTGAAAGTCTCTAGTTCAACGACCAGCGCAAGGTCAGGGTTTTCGTTAAAGTAGTTTAATCCGGTGAAGGTTTCGCGCTGGGCTGGCTCCAATGGAGATTGCGAATCATGCTTGAAAAACGCATCTTTACGCTGACGATAGTGCGTCAGATCGGACATGGTGGGCCTCCTAAAATAATGACAGTAAATACGCATCTGATTATGGGTTTGTGGTACACTTATGACCACTCAGCAAGCCAAACTCTTACCGTCTACTGACTGAAGGATAACACTGTGCGCCGCTATGAATTCTACCAAGCTGATGTCTTCACAGAGGTCATCTTTGGGGGCAACCCAGTCGTTGTTTTTCCGAGCGCCGAAGGCCTCAGCGATCAAGAAATGCAGCAGATCGCCCGTGAAACCAATATGACGGAGACGGTATTTGTCTTCCCACCGACAAAGCCTAAGGCTGATGTCAAGCTGCGCTTCTTCTCGCCTTCTACTGAACTGCCTTACTCTGCGCATCCATCAGTCGGGGCGCATGTAGTGCTGGCGCATCTCGGGTTCTATGAAATCAACGGCCCGCTGACGCGGGTCTTCCAACAACTGAAGATCGGCATGCTGCCGGTTGACCTGATCACCAATGCCGACGGCGTCACAGATCGGGTGGTGTTGACCCAAGACGAGGCCCGCCACGGCGCAATCTATGAGGACATCGAGATGATGGCGGCAGCCCTTGGGCTGGACAGTAGCATGATCGACCTGACCTTCCCGATGCAAGTTTATTCAACCGGGCTGCCCTCGTTGATCGTGCCCATCGCCAGCTTAGAGGCACTTAACAGCATCGAGATTGACCCGGCAGCATTCCGCAATATTTGCAAGTCAATGAGTGTGACCAACGGTCAAGTGTTTACGACTGAAACACTTGACAACGCCCATCACGTCCATGCCCGCAACTTCGCGCCCTTGGTCGGCATTCACGAAGACCCGGCCTCGGGTAGTGCCGGGGGTGCCCTCGGCGCCTATTTACTGGGCAAGGGTGTCTTTGACTACGAAGAAGCCTTCTCAACCACGCACTTTGTGATCGAGCAGGGGTACAGCATGCACCGCCCCAGCCTGATCGAAGTCGAGGTAGATGTGGTCGAGGGCGTCATCACGGAGGTACGCGTCGGGGGGCAGGGCGTCATCGCACTGGAGGGCACGCTGCTACTCTGACGACAACACACGCCTATAAGCCAATACAAACAGAACGGACGTCAGTTTTGCACCGAAAGAAGCAACACCTTGGCAGATAATCCGCAAAGTGTAGAGGCACGACGGGGCAACATCCGTGGTGACGTTGGTGAAAAGATGTTTCAGGATCATTTCCGAGAAATGCCTATGTTTAATGGGGCCAAGGCAATCGTTGATCTTGACGCAATATCCCGCCAAGCACATAAGGCGAACAACAAAATTGAGGCCAAAGCGCCTGGGGTAGACTTTCTCGTCATTGACGAAGAGGCTGGCATACACTGGGTTCAAATGAAAACCCTATCCGGTCTTCCCCCAGAGGCCTCGCCGGAGTTGGTACAAAAGACTTACAAGCAACACATCTCCCCAAGTGAAGACGCAGGTAGGGCCGCTAAATGGTTGAAGAACCCTGAAGTTGCCTCACGGATTCTGGCGCAAACCGAGGGCGTTGGCTTCGGTGATTGGTGGGATTTAAACCAGAATAAGTTACGCGCTGGCATACAAGGCTCCCTCGAGTATCCAGTACCTAACGACGTATTCAGACAGCTGACAGACGCAGGCATGCCCGTGACTGAGCTTCCGTATAGTGCCGCGGCTATCGAGGAACAGGTTAATCTGGAGATGAATGGTACCGGTATGCAGCGAGCCGAAAGCACAGGCGGCGTACAGGCACACTGGCTGGATGGCGTTGACTTATCAGGCCTTGACTCTGAATTAGTTAAGCATCTAAAAGGACTTTCAGCAAGTGCTATTGCAGGCCTACAGTTGGGTGAAAGATTTAGCGGGTTCATTACAAGCAAAGACCCAAAACTACATGATCTGAGACAAAGTATTCGGCAAGCAGCTAAAACCCAAGCAGGGAAGGAAGCTAGGGAAAAAGCTACACTGGCTGATTTACGGCGCCAAGCTGCTGAAGACCGAATACCCTCACCCCCTCGTCGAATTGGCCAGGGTGGGGGAGGCGGAGGCAAAGGCAAAGG
>CAYTPI010000018.1:0-73878 GCA_964439625.1 uncultured Anaerolineae bacterium
AGTCAAAGGAGCAATGTAATGCGCAACACCAGACAACTTCTGCTGTACATGATGAACCGTATCTGTTCAGCAGGGTGACAAATGCGCTTCTTTAGGGTAAATTTAGGGTATGGATTACAGCACGTATCTGCTCCATCGCTGGCGACAGGTGTGCGAAGGGCATCTGGCACGCTCGGATTTCGATGCCGAAATGCCGCAACACCGACACGATATTGAGCACTGGTTGCAACGTGGGGCAATGAACCAACCAACAACGCGGCGGAACGGATTCTGCGGCATGGTGTGATCTGGCGCAAGCTGTGTTATGGTACGGATTCATCGGGAGGCAGTCGGTTTGCCGAGCGCATCCTGACGGTGTTGGCGACTTGCGGCCAGCAGAACCGCGATGTGTTCAGTTTTCTGTACGAAAGCCTCACCGCACATCGTCATGGCCGCGATGCGCCGCTGTTGTTTGCTCCCCCTTGAGCATTTGAGCGTTAATTTTAGCCCTGCTTACTCCCTGAACGGATACACTCCGGTTAGCGGAAAGTAGAGTACAAAGTTGCTATGAAAAAAACTGTTCTGCTTACTTTGCTCCTTCTAATTACTAACCTGACCCTTGCCGCCTGTGGGGCTAGCGGCAGCACTAACGCTGACGAGCCCTCAGAGGCCGAACTGCCCACGCCCCTACCAGACATTCCACCGACTGACAATACAGACCCCGGTGAACAAAGTGATGTTCCTGGTGCCAGTATCTTCGACACCTCCAATGAGCTTTCGCCAAATGAGCAAGTTGCAGAAGCGACGGGTGAAACTGTTTACAGCGGTTATACCTGCGTCATTAGCCCAGAAGGTTGCGCCTGCGAGCAGCCAATCATCGAACGCATTTCCTTCGACTTCCTTGACAATGGGACGTTGCTGTACCAATTTGCGGGTGAAGGCTACGCTTCGCAGTGGAATATGGAGCGCGTGGCAGAAGACCACTGGAGCTACACCATTCCGATCTACAATGACACCGGCGGCTTTATCGGAGCGTTTACCGTCTTGATGATCATCAACGATGAAGGCTTTTCGTACACTTCTGGCGCAGACTACGTGGATGATGGGTTCGTCACCTGCCCAGATGTTGAGTACCGTCGTGTGAATTAGCTCGACAGTGACTAATCCTATTGAGCCATTCCCCCAGAGCCAATGGGATTACGCTTTCTCCGTACATCGACGAGGGTGACGATGTGGCTCCGCGGGCCGCAAGCTACGGTCTCGAAATAACCCGCGTCGGTGTGCGTGATGTTGTGCTGCTGGGGGTCGCTATTCGCGCTATGCGGACGACATCGCCTTTAGTTTCCATCGCACACGCACCCGTCTGCCGTCAGATTTTGAGCAAGGGGTACGCTCAGTAATCTGTCAACATGGCTACCAACTGCATCCGCACAAAGGCTGGTGTGTGCATCAGCGGCAGGATGAACCGACACTGACGGGCAGCACTTTGACGAAGGAGGGTGGTGTTCGCGTATCAGAGGAAGTGCGGCAGCAGATCGCACGCTTAAGGGCTTCAACTGCCCCGGATGCCCAGGCAAAGCTGGCAGGCTATGAGGGTTACTTGCAAATGATTGAGGGCCAGTGTTCAGCCACGTAAATATCATTGCCTGCCTGGGCCTGAAAATTCAGGCTACGAAGAAATAATTAATAATGTGGGGATTTATTCCCGTGCGCTGATATGCAAGCCTAATGCCCTGAGCATCTTTTTGTGGTCAAACGTGAGACTACACCAGTGGAAACCAGACATTGACCAATGTGCCTTGATCAACCCCTGCGCTCTCAAGGCTGATGGTGCCGCCCAATTGCTGGATGATCTCACGGGTGATGGCAAGTGCTTAGGCCCGCCCCGCTAGAAGCGCTGCGGGCTGCGGCTTGCCCACGATAAAAGCGCGAAAACAGATTCTGCTTGTCCTCGTCGGATAGCCCCATGCCGTTGTCGCGAATTTTCATCAGAACGCCGGGCATTCCTCTGTCGTTTGTCTGGTTGATGACCGTAATCCTGATCTCGCCGCTGCTTGGTGTATAGCGTACTGCGTTACCTACCAATGAGCGGATGGCCTTGTTAATCAAGTCAGCATTACCTTTGACCTCACAAAAATCAGCGTCACACCGAGTTATGATGCCGAGACTTTTGTGTGCGATCTCTTCCCGAAACATTGTGACAACTTCATCGATAGCATCTGTCAAGCAATTGAATTCGCTTGGGCTTGCCTGGTCATTATCACCTTGTTGTGCCAGCTTGGAGATGGCGATCACCTCTTTGACGATGGCTTCTAGCCGTTCAATTTCCTTGCCCATCACCTCTAAATACTGTTCTGCTTTGGTTGGTTGGGCTTTCAGAAGGTGATGGTACAGGCGAAAGTTGGCAATTGGCGTGTTTAACTCGTGTGAGATGGTAGCGATTAGGCTGTCCTTCATGCGCTCAATATCCTTGAACACCGAAATATCGCGAATGCTGCATACAATGCCAGCAAGCTTATTTTTTTCTAAGACAGGGGCCAGGGCGATCTCCACGTCAAAAATGCTGCGATCATGGCGAACAGCACGCATTTCGACCCGCACCTGTGTTTGCTGTATGCTGGCTTCTTCAAACGCTTGTCGCATTCGCAGTACGTCACCCGGATAGATCAGCTCAGTGAGGGGTTTGTTGTAGTAGGTATCAAGTGGCGCACCAAACTGCTCTTTGAAAGCAATATTGGCAGTCATAATTTCCATTGAGGGGCGTGTAAAGATAATCGCATCGGGTGAACTATCAAGAATGGCAGCAGTGCGCTCTTGGACGTTGACCAAGTGTTGAATGCGGTCTGAGATCACATACTGTAGATTCTCGTTATGTTGGTTGAGGCTGCGCCTTGTCAATTCGGATGCAGTGATGTCTTCCAGCATGGCGAGCCGCCAACCGTTGGACAATGGGTCTAGCTGTGTTACCGTCAGCCGCAGCCAGAGGGTACTGCCATCTTTGGTCGGGATTTGCTTACTAACCTGGTACGACTGCCGCTTCCCTTGGCATAGCTCGTCTAGCAGGCGGCTTTCATCCTTGTCAGCCTCTAAGTCAGAGACAAAGTCGGGCACTAGCGGGTTCAACAGGCAGCATTCCAGTAACGCCGCACAGGCAGCGTTGCACTGAATTGTATCCATTTCCGATGAAAGCACACACAGCCCAAGAGGAGTTTGATCGAAAAACGTTCGATAAAACTCAGAGGGCAGCATTTGCCGCATTTGTGACGGACTAAAGAGCATATTGCTATTCAAGTGATTGACTGTTTGAGCATTTAATAAATTTAATACGATTTGAATATTGTAGCATAAGGCGTACAAAATTGCCCAATTCTGTGCGCCTTATGCTCACTGATCTTGTGGTCTACTGGCAGGCTGCTGCGATTGTTACTTGGGGTTGCGACTCAAATTATACGCCTTGAATAATTCAATAGCAATTGCAACCAGCACACTAATCCCAACGCAGATGCCAAGTTGTTCAACCGTCAAAGGCGCCGTGTCGAACCAGTCATTAAAGAGCGGCACGTAAATCATGATGAACTGTAGGGCGATGGTACCCAACACCGATGCTATCAGGGCTTTGTTCTCCAGCGTCCCCTTGTTGAAGATAAACTCATGCTTGGAGCGCACCGACAGCGCGTGCCCCATCTGCGTGAGGATCAATGTGGTGAACACCATGGTGCTCCAAACGGCTGGGTCGTTGACGCGTAAGTCCGCAAACCCTACCGAGACGCCAAAGCCCGCCGCAAAGATCAGCGCGCCGACGAACAATAGATGCTGCCACATGCCGTCCGCAAAGACGCTTGCACCCGGTTGGTACGGTGGGCGTTTCATGGCATCTTCCTCACCCTTTTCGACTGCCAATGCCAGCGCAGGCAGCCCATCGGTCACAAGGTTCATATAGAGGATTTGTAGGGTGCTCAAAGGCAGTGGCAGTACCAGCGCCTGGGTGCCCAGCAGCACGAAGACTTCACCGGTGTTACTGCCTAGGATGTACTTAATGAACTTGCGCACGTTATCGTAGATGGTACGGCCCTCTTCGGCGGCCTCTACGATGGTGGTGAAGTTGTCGTCAAGCAGGACCATATCAGAGGCTTCTTTCGAGACATCGGTCCCTGTGATGCCCATCGCAACGCCGATATCGGCTCGGCGTAGGGCCGGGGCATCGTTGACTCCGTCGCCCGTCATGGCAACAATCTGGTTGGTGTTCTTCAGCGCTTCAACAATGCGCAGCTTGTGCTCCGGTGAGACACGGGCGTAGACATCAACATCACCGACGGCATTTTGAAGTTCTTCGCTGCTCATCTTACTCAACTCGACTCCAGTTAAGACAGTGTCGTTACGAGTCATGCCGAGGTCTTTGGCGATGTAAAGGGCCGTGAGCGGATGATCACCAGTGATCATCACCGGGCGGATGCCCGCGCCTTTGCTGACTGCCACCGCATCTTTGACTTCGCGCCGAGGCGGGTCAATTAAGCCCAGCATGCCAACGAAGATCAGGTTCTGTTCAAACGCTTTTTCATCTTCGGGCAAAGTTTCCAGTGTGCGGTAGGCCAGCCCAAGGACGCGTAAGCCATCTTTTGCGAGGTTATTGTTGGTCGCCATGACCCGCTCTTTGAGTTCATCCGTAAGTGGCTCGGTGCCACCTTCGACCCAGACCCGATCACAGACTGCTAACAGGCTATCGACGGCCCCCTTGGTAAAGACGACGTAGTTGTCATCGCGAGGTGTATCGACCAAAGCGCCGAACTCATCGGTGCCATCTAATTGATGCACGGTGCTCATGCGCTTACGGTCGGACTCAAACGGTACCTCGGCAATCCGTGGGTGGCGTTCATCCAGTTCTTGCTTCCACAGGCCGAAGTGGGCGGCAGCGATGATCAAGGCCCCTTCAGTTGGATCACCGATGGCCCGGTAGCCCTTCCCGTTTTCAGTTTCTTGCAACACCGCATCAGACGCCAACGCACTGCCAACCAGCAGCACAGTTTCGTTGGGCGTTTTGACTTCAAGGCCCTTGTCGGCTTTACTGAGAAGAGTATGACGACCCTCTTCGGTCAGTTCGATCACATCCCGCGTGACACCTGCGACGTCAATCACTTTGACCGTCATTTTGTTTTCGGTGAGGGTGCCGGTTTTATCCGAGCAGATCACTGTCACTGAGCCGAGCGTCTCGACGGCTGGCAGTTTTCTAATTAAGGCACGCCGTTTGAGCATCCGCTGGGCGCCAAGTGCCAGCGCAATCGTCACGACGGCTGGCAGGCCCTCTGGCACGACGGCTACGGCAATCGCAACGGCTGCCACGGCTAGGTCAGCGATGTTGGGGTCGGGGCGTAGTAAACCGAGAATGAACGAAATCGCGATGATCGCCAGCGCCAGATACAACAGCGCTTTACCAACCTCCGCCAAGCGTTGTTGCAGCGGGGTAGGGTCATCATCGACGCTTGAGATGAGCGTGGCAATGCGTCCTAGTTGGGTCTTCATGCCGGTGTTCACCACGACGGCTTCACCGCGCCCGTAAGAGATAGAGGTGCCCATGTAGAGCATATTTGTCCGATCACCAACGGGGATGTTCTCCGCATGTAGTGGTTTTGTTTTCTTAGAAACGGGCAGCGACTCACCGGTGAGCGAGGCCTCAAGTACCTGTAAACTACCAGAATCGATCACGCGACCATCAGCCGGAACAATGCTGCCCGCCTCGACCAGCATAATATCACCGGGGACTAAGGTCTCCGGCGGGACATCCTCGACGCGCCCATTGCGGCGCACGCGCACGGAGGGTGAGGCCATCTTCTTCAGGGCGTTGATCGCTTGTTCGGCGCGGTACTCTTGTGAAAAACCAAGAACAGCGTTCAGCACGACAATCGCTGTAATCGCGATGGTGCTGTCCCACTTACCTAGGAAGCCTGAGATCACAGCGGCACCAATCAATAAGAAGATCAGTGGGTCAGCAAGCTGTTCCCAGATGATTAGCAGCGGGTTCTTGGTACCTTTATCAACAAGTTCGTTTGGCCCGTATTGCAGCGCCCGCGCTTGGACTTCTGCATCTACTAGGCCTTGCTCTGCCGTCACGTTGAGCGAGTCTAAAACGGCATTAGCCTCACGAGAGTACCAGCTAATTTCATCTTGTTCGGGAGTTTTCTGTAGGTGTTTATCGGTCGGTGGAGCCAATACTTCAGTTGGCTTGGTGGTCACGTCAGTTTCTGCCATTAGAATGCTTCCTCGTCAGTAGCGGCTTTTCCAGCCACAAAATTATTAGTATAAAAATATTCCAACAAAACGCTCAAAAAAAAACTAAAACATTCTAGAGTGTAATCACTGTTGGGCAAGTTTGCATCATCATTGTGGCACAAAGACAGATGTAAATACTATTCTCCGATTGTTTCGAAGACCGTTAACCAGTCGGATGGGGTGGCAGGCAGCTTACCCGATTGTGCTATGCCAAGGAACGTTTTAACGCGCTGATCAACTTCAGAGGTCATAATCTTTGAGCAATACGCATTGACGCCGTTTGCGCGTGCTTCTTTGTGGCGACCAGGGTCGTTAAACGCTGACATCATGACGACGACTGTGTCGGTCTGCCCTTTTTGCCGGGCCACGCGGGCCACTTCTGGGCCATTCATGCCGGGCATGTCGAAGTCAAGCAGCAGCAGATCAATGCTGGGGAAGTTGCCACGCAGCAGTGATGCCATGAACGACTGTCCACTGCGAAAGGTCGTCATGGTGAGCTCGAGGTCAAAGTCGTCAGACATTAGGTCGAGATAGTCAGACATAGTCTGTAGAATGTCTGCGTTATCGTCCACCATGACAATGTGTCGTTTTTGTGCCAAGCTGAGTGCCTCTATTATAGAAATGGTATGATGACATGTACTGTAAATGTGGATTGCCCGCACTGCAATCTGAGTTTCTCTCTGGAAGAAAATTGAAAGGTTTTTGCTAATGGTACGCCGAACCCAAAAGCAGGTGCCGCTGTGAACGGCATCGGCACATTGACGGAGAAATCGCTGCATGCTGCCCTAAAGCAGTATCTAGCCCAGCCCGGTGATCGGTTCGAGGTGCGTTGTGAGGGCTACGTGATTGACATCATGCGTGGGCAAAGCGAGAACGGGTTGGAACTGATTGAAATCCAAACGCGCAGCTTTAGCGCGCTCAAAAAGAAATTGGCTAACTTGCTGGCGGAAGAATACACCGTAAGGCTGGTGCACCCAATCGCTGCAAAAAAGTGGATCTGCCGTTTAGGTCAAGATGGTGATATCGTCTCGCGCAGAAAATCACCCAAGAAGGGCACTAGCCTACAGCTCTTTGGTGAACTGGTCTATATTCCCCACCTCCTGCCTGATGAGCGTTTCTCCGTGGAAGTACTGCTGACCCACGAAGAGGAGATTCGCATCAATGATGGCGCGGGCAGTTGGCGGCGTCAAGGTTGGAGCATCTATGATAGGCGCTTGCTCGAAGTCATTGAGCGCCAACGCTTTGACAAACCGACCGACTTGCTGGCACTGCTTCCGGAAGACCTTCCTGAGCAGTTCACCACACGCCACATTGCCACTGGATCAGGCCAACGGCTGCGCATTGCCCAGCAAATGGCTTATGTTCTACGCAACTTGAGCCTGATCGAACAAGCCGGGAAGCAAGGCAATGCCTACCTCTATGAACGAGTTCATTAGCCTAACACCCCTGGCGGCATCCGATGTGTTATACTCGTAATGGTAGATGTACATTTCTTTAACTAAAGGAATACGCATATGGCTAAAAAAATTGGCGTAACTACATACTATTCAACCTCAGAAGTTGCCGAGAAAATTAACGTCACACAGGAAACCGTTGCCAGTTGGTGTCGTAAAGTTTCAGAAGAAAATCGAAACGGTTGGCGCGGATTGGAAGAGGGTCGTAATTTCCGCCAGATAAACAAGCGTTGGTATCTGACGGAAAAATGGTTAGAAAATTACTTACAAGGGCGCTTCTCGAGCTAATGACAAAGAAAATACGTCAGTGATTTTTGCCTCTGCTTAGCGCGCCATTATAATCGGCAGCGTAAGATTACTTCACTTCACCAAGCAAGCGATACGTGCATGACGACTGCTTCGACGCCCGCGACGCTCAATGATATGCGCAGCACGGCCCGCAAACTGTTGAATGAGTTCGATGCGGCAGACGGTCTGGCGACCTATTACACGTTGTACCATGATCCAAACAGAACCCAGATTTGGCTGCACCATACCGATGGTGAAGCGGATGGGTTCTTGGTGCGCTGCCAAACCGGCATGGACCTCTTTCGCCCCATTGTAACGCTGCGTGTGCGCGGACAAGCGCCCGTTGAACCGCTGCTGCGGGCTGCCCTCGAACCGAACCGCCCTTACATCATTGTCTTTCCGAATAATATGGCAAAACGGATCGATCCATTTGTGAAGCTGCACGGCATGGCAACTAACCTGTTGATGCGCTTTGACCCGTCCTTGTTTCAACCAGAGGTGAGCGTGTTGGTCGAGCCGACCACCAGCCCCGATGGACACCCGCGAATGGAAATTAAGCGTGGGGATGAAGTTGTGGCAGCGGCAGGCGTTAACTGGGCCTCACCAGAGTTTGCTGAGGTATTCGTCACGGTGCAGGATGAAGACCGTATGCGTGGGCTGGGGCGCACGGTGCTCAATGCGCTCGTCGAAGCACTGTTGAAGAAGCGGGTCACACCGCTTTACGTCGTCAACCATACCAATATGGCCTCGCGCAAGCTGGCGGCGAAAGTCGGCTTTGTAGATACAGGGGCCCGTGAGATCAGCGCCCAAGCCACGATTATCCCCCCAACACGGCGCGTCATCGGACAATAATGGCTAAAGTCATACTGCACTTCCCACCAGATTTTCTCTGGGGTACGGCAACATCAGCACATCAAGTTGAGGGGCATAATACCAACAACGATTGGTGGGCGTGGGAGACGGATGAGACCGTTGGGCGGAGCGCGCTTCAGCGCTCAGCAGTGGCCTGTGACTGGTGGAATGGTCGGGCGGAGGAAGACATCGAGCGGATGGCAGCGCTAGGGTTGAACGCCCACCGACTGTCAATTGAATGGAGCCGCATCGAACCGGAGCCGGGTCAGTGGGATTATGATGCCATTGATCGCTACCGGGAAATACTCAGTGCATTAAAAGCTGTTGGCATCAAACCGTTGGTAACCCTGCATCACTTCACTAACCCTCAATGGTTGATAGAACGCGGTGGCTGGCTCAACCCAGAAACGCCACAATTGTTTGCCCACTATGCTAGCAAGGTAGTTGCCGAGCTGCTCGACCTGTGCTCGTTTTGGTGCACCATTAACGAGCCGAATGTGTTGGCATTTAGTGCTTATCTCGCTGGGCGCTGGCCCCCACAACATCAACGTGCGGAAGAATACTTACAAGTCGTTGAACAGCTACTGCGTGGGCACGGGCTAGCCTATCAGAAGATTAAACAAGTGCAGATGACGTCACAAGTCGGGCTTGCCAAACATATGATCGCTTGGCACCCAGCAGGTAATCTGTTTTACAACCAAGCGCTACGCTGGTTTGTGCAGCAAGCCTTCACCGGGATGACGATCAATACCTTGAAGACCGGCGTGTTGAAACCACCACTTCGCTCAAAGCGCTCCATCCCGGAAGCAAAAGACTCACTCGATTGGATCGGTGTCAATTATTACCAACGTTTGGATGTCGGGCTGGACTTGTTCGCCACTGATCCGCGCTTCATCCGGCTGGGGGTGCGCCCTGGCAGGCCGCAAGGCCCAGACGAATGGGGCGAATATTATGCCCAAGGTCTGTTCAATGCACTGTCGTATCTGGAGAAGACACTCGGTCTACCCATCTATGTGACGGAGAACGGCCTCCCCGATGGAGACGACATCAACCGCCCCGATTATATGCTGCGGCATCTAAGAGAACTGTGGCGAGCGACCACGCTTAATCGGGGCGTGTACGGCTACTTCTGGTGGAGTCTGTTAGATAACTTCGAATGGGCGGAGGGCTACGATTCCCGCTACAACTTCGGCTTATATCAAGTGGACTTCGAGACGCAAGAGCGCACACTGCGTGCCAGTGGCGAACTATACCAGACGGTTGTCAAAGCAAATGCGCTTGACAGTGAAATTGCCCGCGGCTTCGCCCCCGATACTGTCGAAGAGTTATTTCCGGGGTGGGCACCGGGTGCGGATGAAGCAATCAGTGAGAATGCGGAAGAAGACGCCGATGGATGAAGGCTGGCCCCGCCGCTAAAGCCACGCGACTAACAAGAAGTCGGTGCCGCGTTCTTCAATTGTCTTCTTGAGTAAGCGACCCGTGTTCCAAGCGTCATCCACGCCGCGGTGGTGCCTGCCTTCCCATTCCAGCTTCGAGCGGCGCATCGCGCTGCGAATGCCCATCTTGCCTTTACGCTGTAATTGAGCATACATCTCTTTGAAATTCACATGCTGGTCACTAAAGGGGTAGCGTACTTGTTGCGCGTCGCATTGCTGTCGAAACATGCGCCGATCATAATTACCCCAGCTAACCCACACATAGGACTTAGCGGCATAGTCTTCTTCGATGCGCTGGCAAGCTTCACTGAATGTTACGCCGTTGGCTGCCATCTCTGGGGTGATTGTGGTGAGTTCGGTGCAAAATTCACTGACGAACGAGTTGATCGGCTGTACTAAAATCGACTGCTTTTCAGCGAGTAAGCCGTCAGCCAGAGACAACGTGCAAAGGCCGACTTCAATGATCTCGTTTGGCACACCTGCTGGGTTGTTATTGTCCTGCCAACAAGTCGCTTCGATGTCAACGATGATCAACTTGTCTCGTTTGATTGCGGGCATGTAGGCTCTCTAGCGGTACGCGGGATAACTTTCTGAACCCATCATACCATGAGACTAGGACCGCATGCGTTCATCGGTGCCCATTTCCGGGTCTGGCAAGTCGTGGCGGATGGCAATTGAGTCGAAGTACTGTTTGTACTTGTCGATGCCCTCAAGTCCATTCTCGATTCGGCTGAGGCGGCTCAGAAAGGTGCCGTAACAGGCAATAGACCAACCGAAGCCTGGCAGGTTCCCGTAAAAGCCTTCCGATAACAAGACGCGGGTATCGAATTGGCACTTCTCCGGGATAGTCTGGTAGAGCAGCGAGTGTTCATCGAAGAAGGAGTGTTCCAACCAAGCGACCCAGCGCTGCATCAGTTCCGTGGCATACGTCTGAATACCGGGGATGTCGGCATACTCGTCACGCATTAGGCCCTCTACAGCGACTAACATCAGCGGGGGCCATGTATTTAACTCCCACTGCGTGCTGGATTCAGGCCAGCCGGAGACGGTGCCAGCTAGCGGCCCACCGTAGCGCAGGTAGATGCTGGTGGAGGCCAACCCAATATCACCGGTGTAGTAGCGCTTGAGATTCTCTAGCGTCTTTTCGGCCTGCTTGCGCGTCGCCAAACCGACAAACAGCGGAAAAATCTCTGCGGAAAGGTCGCCATATTCAATGAAGGTGCCGTCTCTTAGCGAGTAATTGCGCCAAGCGCCGTCAGCAGGGGCGTCTGGGTTCCACATCAAATCATTGATTGTCTTACCGAGCTTTTCCTGTGCGTCTTGGTACAACTGACAGCGATCCGCGTCCGGGTTTAGGTGGGTGTAATAGTCCACAAGGCGATCAAGGAGGCCCCACAGTAAGGTATGTAGTTGTACCGCCAAATACTCTTCGCCGTATTGTGCCGTTAAACGTTGATGGTCTTTGCCATCTTGCACACCGACTAGCAGCGAGTGAAAGTGCACCGTCACATAGCGGGTGAGGAAGGGGCGTTCTTCGGGATTGTAAAAGGGCGCTTCGATTTCCCGCCCTTTGACCTCTTGGTTTTCATGGAAGCGCGGGTCTTGGCGTGGGTGGATTCGCTGGCGTCCATAATCCCACCATTCGGTGAACAGTTCTTCTTGTGCCACCCGCATCACGCGGTCAAACCAGCCGACGTGTGTGAGGTTGGTATTATCTTTGCCAAAATCTGAACGTGCCTCGAGAATTTCAAAAGCTGCGATTGCCTCAAAGGGTGGTTGTGGGTGCGAGAGAAAGTCTGTTGTTAGCGCGTTGGGAATCCGTTCGTAGGACTCAAACACCTCCACAAGGTTCAACAGTTGATTGATTGCGATTTCATCAGCACCGATTAACAACAGGAACTTGTTCTGAAAGTAGGTATCCCAGCGATACTGTTCTTGAAAGCGGAAGACGCCGGAGTCGAGTGGCTCGGTGATCTCAATGGCACTGTGAACCCCAGAATTCTTCCCATTTTCGATGCGTACCAGCCCAGTTGGTGCTAAGTAAGGGTGTTTAGCGAGATTGAGGCCTTTGCCAATTGGCGCATTGATCTCGGCTTCGAAGGTAGAATTGTGTAGGAAGCGCACAATGTATTCAAAAATTGGTTGGCGCTCACTGCGATGGGCTTCGGTTGCGTAGGTGCCTACTTCTAGTAGGCGCTTGCCGATTGTTCTGGCTTGTTCTTCAAGTGTATCACCCAAGAAATCATAGAGGTCGGGACGAGTTTTGATGTGAGGATGCTCGTGATCTTCTGGGGCGAGCTTGTTACGAAGGTCGTTGACGGACATAACGCAGTGCCCTATCTGATTGGTTTCGGAAATTTAGATTATTCTACCAGACGCCGCCGCTAGCCTGAAAAATACGAACAATCGTCAATTAGGCGGGCACAACCCAGCTGCGCGCTGGGCAGTCAACAGGCAGCGCAGCGGTGCTTCGATGCTAGGCCCGCTACGAAAAAATCTGCCACTTGCCTGATGCCGATGTACACGCGCTAAGTGTGATTAGTAACTGTCGCGACTGTTGTAAAGACCTTGGGTATTCAGGCTTATTAGGCGCTTACATTGAGTGTTTCTGTTTATAATCGTAATTGGCATGCTGTTCAAGATCTGTCGGCAGCTACAGGTGACACCCACTAGAGCCTGTTAGTGGGAACGGATTATTCGTAGACCTTCTTCAATCGAGTCCGCGTGGGCAACGTGGTTCCAAATTTCGCCGTAAAAGCGATATAGTGTCACTGATTCTCTAGATGATAAGCCAATAATTATCGCAAGTTTCTGATATGGAGACTGCAAAGCTGCGATGTGTGGCATCGCCCTGATTGCCCCATTTGGTACTTCTTGAGCGGCAGTCGCATCGATTAGCAAATAAGAATTGTTGCCGATTAATTGCATAATCTCATGCCAATTCTGATATTGCTCAATGAACTCAGCCCATGACCAAGGCCATTGTAACGTCATTATTCCAATTTGTTTATCTTGATTGTACCAATCGATGTCTACAGGCATTATTCCTCACTTGTAAAAGACTTATTTATATAAATTTTAGCTTGTGAATATAAGAATCACCCTAACGGGATGTAACATATGAATTATAAATGTGAAAGATCTTATCTGTGGTACGATAAGCTTCGGGTGAAATTGCGCTCAAGTTATTTTTGCATCCTCCGTGTGGCTGTGGGAACATCAAGATGGTACGACAACGTTTTATTGGTGAAAAGACAGAGACATTGTGCTCAAAAAGACATTGCTTGCCTGCCTGATGCTCATCATGTCAGTGACGGCAGTCACCGTGGCAAGCGCACAAGAACCAGCGCCAAACAATGATGTTACTCAAGACGAAGTGAACGAAATTGCCTCGGGCCTTTACTGCCCCGTCTGTGAAAATGTTCCGTTGGATGTATGCCCAACCCAAGCTTGTGAGGACTGGCGCGCTGAAATCCGCACGATGTTGGCTCGCGGCGAAGATGAAGCTGCGATCCAAGCGTATTTCGTTACGCGCTATGGGCAGCGTGTGCTAGCCACCCCAGAGGCGCAAGGGTTTGATCTGTTCGTTTGGCTGGTGCCGCTGCTGGGCGTCGGGGTTGGAGCGGGAATATTGTTCTTCTCGTTGAGAAAGATGGCGCCGAGTGCCATCGAAGCAACAGCAGGCAGCCTCATGTTTGAATATCGTGACCTCGACCCAGATTATGTCGAGCAGCTTGAGCGCGAACTGGCAGAGTTCAAGCAGCAGTCAACTGGGGCTTGATGTCATTCTTGTGTTTCGATGAAGTCGAGCACGGCACTGTAGAGCGCCATCATCTGGGCTTCTAAATCAGTATGTTGACTCGGCAAAAATAGATCGTCACCGAGCAAACTTTTGAAGCGCCCGACGCCACCTTCTTCGACAATGACGGGAAAGATCGGGCGTTTGCTGTCTCGGTACTGACGCACTTGCTCAACGACAGCATCATCAGCAGCCGCGGCCTCGCTAACCAGTAGAATCAGCATATCACTGTGGTGCTGAGCGGCCTGTAACAGCCGGTAGTCGGTTTCCTCATCGACGGTTCGCAGCAGCGAGTCACCAATGTCATCGGCGAGGTCACCATCTTTATCTGCATGGCACATGGCAAAACGCATGTCATCACCTATTGGGGTATTTCAATTAAGAGCCTATCCATAAATTCGCTGCGCTTATTTTAGAATGGGCTTGATTAGATACTAAATTCGGTTAATCTGCATAATATAAATGTAAGTCACACAACGAACTACATGCGACTATCCCGTAAGCAAAAACAGATTCTAACAGATATGGCAGACGGACACGTTCTCAAGGCGCACCGTGACATTAATGGGAGGAAGAAGATCCGGCTGCACCACCCCGATGATCACGAGCGCTTCGAGGGCATCCCGCGGCCTATAGTCGATGCCCTTAAGGATGCCGGCTTGTTGGCGAGTAACCAAAAGTTCCCGGCAGCCACCTACTTCCTAACCGAGCGCGGGCGTACAGTCACGCAAGAGTTAACGGGCGAAGAAGTCAGAGCAATGGGCCCTATTCGCTTTCTGAGCAATCTCTTTAAGGCGGATGAGGACAATGGCAGCGAAAAACCGTAGTCTCGTTATTGCTGCAAGTTACTCAAGGCCAACAGCATCTGCGCGGCTTGCGGATGCACTGGGTTCAGCAGCAGCACATTCTCCAACGCGCTGGTCGCCATCTCAGGCTCGTTGAGCAGCACCAATGTAACCGCCAAGCCGTAATAAACATCCTCGTGAATAACGCCTGCATTCAAGGCAGCTATGTAATGATCTCTTGCCTCCGGCAGCAAACCAAGCTCGAAATAGACCGCCGCCAAACTGTATAGAATGTTATCTTGTGGCCCCAGTGAGAAGCCCATCGCTTTGATGCGCGGCAGCAAATCAGCGATTTGACGTGTGTACACACCCCGATAGTCACGTAGCAGCGTCACGAGGCGCGGTGTGCTCAGGCGAAATAAGCGTGGATTGTAACGGCTGGTGCGCAGCGCCGCGAGGATTTGCTCGATGCTCATCCGCTCGATTTGCTGCTCGACGATCACTGCCAGTTCAAAGATATCGTCGGGGCCGTAGTCAACAAAATGTTCGATAAACGCTCGTTCCGTCTGCGTGAAGCGCTGTGCTTCATCGACGGCAAGCAGCGCGATAGATGTCAGTTCGTCGTGGCGGTGCCCTGTTGTCAACGGGCGAGCACCGTCTTTCTGAAAGACAGCCAGCAGCGCATGGAAATTGACCCGGCTGTAGAACGTATCCGCATAGGCGACAACTTCCGGCAGCGGCTGCCCCCTGAGGTCCTCCGCTTGGGCGCTGCCGCCATCAACTGAGAGCAATACAAAGCCCGCCTCGGAGAGTTTTTCTAAGCGGCGTAGGCAGTCAATCGCGGCAATGGGTACGCTGATGTGCGTCTGCATGAAGGTGGTTCGATAGAGCTCAAGCAACTCGGTGAGTACCGGTTGATCAGGATAAGGCCGTAAGTTGGGTTCGTGCTGCGTTGCACCGAGGTCAAGCTGCATGGCCTCATCAGCAGCAAACCGTGCGTTCTCCCTGAACAGCACATCATGCACAAGACCTTGGGTAATATAGAACAAATCTGACGGAAGCGCGGAAAATAGGTAGTTTGCCATCACAATCAGGGGTGTTTTAAGCTGGCCCGCTTCGATGCGTTCACCAGAGACGCGCAAGTGCAAGCTGGTGCTTGTCAGTGCATCAAAGTAAGCGAAGTCTAGCAGGCCCTGCTCAATGAAGGTCTGCAACAGTGGGTGCTGCTGGGCGAAGTCTAAGGTCTCCTCAACGAATTCAGTTACAATGTAGCGTAAGGGCGGCAGTGTCAGCTCAGCGTCTGCTTTGATCACCGTAAAAGCAGTCAAGAAGTTGAAGGCAAACCGCCCAACACCTGCACCAAGATCAACCAGATAAAACGGTCGTGCATCATCAGGGTACAACAAGGCCCAATCAGTGAGGGTTGCAGTGACGAACGCTGCGCAGTGCATCGCCATTTGGGGGTTGCTCGTTCCGAGGTCGGGAATCGGTTGTTTCAGGCGCCACGCATCCACCCCTTGTTGGGCGAAGGCTGCCGGTTGATCACGCCAGAAGGGTGCGTCGTAAAATCGATAAGGTTCAGGCACAGTAGTCTCTTGGGTTGGGTCAGCTACCAGTGAGAATGGTAGCGACCGACACAGCAATAGGCCAATCGATTTTACTGCACATCGTTACAAGTTGAATCAGCATAAAGCCCGTACTACGAGTACAATTAGAAATAAATGAGGTTGCCGCAGTCATTCCCACCAGTACCAGCGGCTCGGTAATCATCGCTTGACAACTATCCAGAATAGGGATACTCAATTGCTCACCACTGAGTTACTCCGCACGGTCAGCAGGCGCTTTGCAGCGGCTGGTTCTGCTTTTGAGATGCTCAATACCTTTGCCGGCCCTCTACTAGACGGGCAGATTACGGAAGCAGCCCCACATGTACTGCGTCTGTTTGAGGTGATCAACAATGAGCGCGGCTGGCCCCGCCAGTTGACGCTCACCGCCAGCACAGAAGACAACCCACTGGTTGAGTCCGTTTATGAGTTTCGGGCAGAGGTGCCGCGAGCATTGCATCGGGTGCCACCACTCTGGGCCCACTACCCAGTGTTGGGGCCGTCCGGCGGGCCAGACAGCCGTAAACTACAGCACAGCCAAGCCTTCGCCGCAGAAAACGCCACAGCCCTCACGCTGATTCCACTCGCCAACCGGGCTGGTAAGTGGGTGGGGGTGGTCAGTGCGACTTGGCTCGACTCATTCGAACTCCCTGATGACCTCGCCGCTTACATCTCCGTCTACGGCCCTCTGTTGAGTATGTGGTTCCAAACGGATTGGCTGGAACGACAGGTCGAAGGGTTAGAACAACAAGCACCCTCACCGGACGAAAGCAGATTCAGGCAGATCATATTAGGGCAGCAGCGCGACCTTGCGCAGCTCAACGATCAACTGGCCGAAGCAGAAAACCGGTTTCAGGAGATAGCCAACAGCGCACCTATGTTGGTTTGGGTTGGTGATGCAGATGGGCAATTTACATTTATCAATTCGGCTTTTTGCTTATATGTGGGTCTTTCAACAGAGGCACTTATTGAAACCGGTTGGGACGGTTTGCTGCACCCAAGCCAATCAGAAAATTTTCAGCAAACGTACCGGGAGGCATTGGCGGCACAAGATTCCTTCCAAATAGAGATACGTTTGCGCGCCAGCGGTGGTCAGTACCGTTGGCATATGTGTACTGCTTGGCCCCGATCCCGCCCTGACGGAACGTTTTATGGTTTTGTCGGCACCTGTAACGACATCCATGATCGGATAGAACAACAGAGCGATCTGGAAGTAGCCAATAACGCGCTCGCCCAAAGTGTGACCCAACAATCTGATGCCCTCGAAAGTGCCAACCGGGAACTCCAGCGGATGGCGGCGATCAAGGATGAATTCCTCGCCAGCATCTCGCACGAGATTAGGACGCCGATTGCCAACCTGAAGCTCTACCATGCCTTACTGAGCAGCCGCCCAGAAAAGCTCGACAGCTACGTCTTTACCCTCAACCGGGAGACCGAACGCTTGAGCAGCATCGTTGACGAGTTGATCGCCGTGGCGGATATGAGCAAAGGGTATGTGTCGCTGTCGTTCGGCACCATCAACCTGACGGAACTGGTGAAGCAATATCTGAAAGACCGGCGCTACTTCACAGAGGAGCATGAGGTGCTGCTGGAGTTTTACCCAGAGAGCGGCTTGCCCACCATCCGTGGGGATGCGCTTCAACTAGAGCGAGCGCTCGGCATTTTGCTGAGTAACGCCGTTAACTACACCGTCCGCGGCGACCGGATCGCCGTCTATACCCTGGTTGACTGGCAAGAAGGCCAGCAGTGGGTCGGGTTTTCCGTGGTAGACAACGGACCAGGCATCCATGAAGCGGATCAGGAAAAACTGTTTGAACCCTTCTTCCGGGGCGAAGCCAGCCGTGAGGCGAACGCGCCCGGCACCGGGCTAGGGTTGTCGATCCTCAAGGAGATTGTCTTGCAGCATGGCGGGCATATTGACCTCGAGTCGGATCAAAACGGCACGCGCTTCACGGTTTGGCTGCCCGCCCACTAGCGCTGGGTTGCAATGACGCTTGACACGCAATCAAAAAGGCCCTACGCTGCAAACAAACTGGCAGCCCTTTCTGCTGGAACCCATGTGAAGCATCAAGGAGAAACCCCCATGAAGAAACTGATTAATGACCCTGAGAATGTCGTCGAAGAAGCGTTGGAAGGGATGGCAGCCGCCCACCCTGACTTGATCCGTGTGCAGAGTGCGCCGCCGCGCTTCCTCGTCCGCGCTGACGCCCCTGTGATGGGCAAAGTTGCCGTTGTTTCTGGCGGCGGCAGCGGGCATGACCCTTACCATGCAGGCTATACCGGCATCGGCATGCTGGATGGCTGCGTCGCCGGTGAAATTTTTACCGCCCCCACCCCTGACCAAGTCTTAGAGACGATTAAAGCCTCCCATGGGGGGGAGGGCGTCTTGCTGATCGTCTCGAACTATGAGGGCGATATTATGAACTTCGAGATCGGGGCTGAACTAGCCGCCGAAGAAGGCATTGAGACGATCACTGTGTTGATCGACGATGACGTTTCTGTTGAGGACAGCACCTACACCACCGGGCGGCGCGGCATTGGCGCCACGATCCTCGCGGAAAAAATCTGTGGGGCGGCGGCTGAGTCACGCAAGTACGACCTCGTACAAGTCGCTGAAATTGGGCAGCGGGTCAATGCTAATTCGCGCAGTATGGGCATGGCGTTGACTTCCTGTGTGATCCCACAGTCGGGCAAGCCGATCTTCGAGATCGGACCGGACGAGATGGAGATCGGGATGGGCGTCCACGGCGAACCCGGACGCGAGCGGATGAAGATCAAGCCCGTTGACGAGGTCATTGAGATGCTGGTCAACCCCATCTTTGACGATCTGCCCTTCGAGGTTGGCGACCGCATCCTGACGTTTGTGGACAGCCTAGGGGCAACCCCGCTGGGCGAACTGTACATCGCCTTCCGCAAGATCAAGCAGCTGGCGGTGGAGCGCAGTATCAGCATCGAGCGCAACCTGATCGGCCCCTATATGACCTCGATGGAAATGGCGGGCCTGTCGCTGACCTTTATGCGCCTTGATGATGAACTGCTTGACCTGTGGGACGCGCCCGTGCACACACCCGGTATGCGCTGGGGCATGTAAACCCCTCGCCGCGACGTTACACGCCTTACGGCTTCCTTAACTCAGGGGGGGTGGGTTCGCTAGCACAGCAAGCGCGGAGGCGAGGAGGCACGCAGGGGGGTGGCCCAATGCAGGGGGCAGGCCCTTTCATTGACAATCCCCCCAAGGTTTGTATATTGTAAACATATGTTCTTAGTGTATTAAGTGACCAACCCTCGCTATAAAACAAATCGTCAAGCCGCACTACAAATCAATCAAGACGTACCAAACCGCCATCGAGTGGGCCAAGCAGCAAGAAGCCATCCACGGGGGCAACGTCAGCATTGCCTTCTTGAACCTGCTAAACGACGTCGCCGGTGACAACGACCGCGTTGTGATCCACCAAGGGGCGCACAAGGTCGGCAACCGAACCATCCGGCCTGATGGCATCGTCAAGGAAGCTAAAGACACCGACGACGACCTCGACAAAGAGATCGCTGCTAAGTTTGCCAAGGGCTACCCAAACTACAACATTCTGTTTGAAGACAGCGAAAACGCGGTGCTGTACCAAAACGGCGAAGTCGCACGGCGGGCCAGCCTGCGTGACAACGTTGCTCTGGTAGACATACTCAACCTGTTCTTGACCTATGAGCAGCCAAAAATCGAAGAGTTTGGCAAAGCCGTCGCGGAGTTTAGCGACACCCTGCCTGACCTGGCGGGTGTTTGACAAGCTGATCAAAGCGGCGCACAAGCAGAACGAACGCTTTCAGCAGAGGTTCGCTGAAATTTTTGACTTGAGCAAGCAGGCGCTGAACCCCAACATCTCAAGGGATGCGGTGGACGAAATGCTGCTTCAACATTTGCTGACCGAACGCCTGAGCCGGCGGGTGTTTGACAACCCAGACTTAGGCAACCGCAGCGCTATGGAGTGGGTCGTGGATCAGTACCGCATCAAGACGGAGAAGCGCAGCGGCATCACGCATGATCCTAACAACCCCGCCGCTCCCAAGTACATCGTCGAGCTGTTGCAGGGCGTGATCACGGTCAGTTTGGCGATGGTGCAGGTGGTCAATGCGCTGCCGGAGGCCTTCGAGTAGGGGTGAATACTGGGCACCTCCAGCGCTGCACTGTGATTCATGGTAGAGTCTGGCTCGAAAGAAGGTGCTGCATTGTTCACACTGCGTCGATTCCCCGCCAGCTTGCTGCTCGCCTTGCTGGCCTTGCCGAGCGTTGTGCTCGCTCAACCAGAGCAGGGTAGGGTCACGTTGGTTTACCCCGTTGATACGGCTGTCTCTACCAACGCGCCCGAACTTCAGTGGCAGGCCGTGCCGGGCGCTGAGTTCTACGAGCTGCGCTTATTCGGTGAACTGCCCGATGGACGGCTGCTGCTGGCAGAAGAACGCTACCGGGCTCAGTTAGAGGCCATCTGCCTTGAGGGTGTTTGTCAGGTAACGTCCCCGGCAGCGATCACCGTGCCGGTTGTTTTTTGGCAGGTGCGGGCCGTCGTCGGTGATGCGGACGCGGTCAGATGGGCCGACGCCGACGGCAGCGGCCCGTGGAGCACTGAAGGGTCGTTTACGCTGGCGGAAGGGGCGCGCTCTGTATTTAGCACGGGTGTGCCGCGCCCGGACGCAATCGGCCCCAGTGGTGAGACGGAAAAGCTGGCCTTTGAGCTTGACCCCAACTTCCGCTGGACTCACCAACAAGACGCTAGCGGTTATACCCTTGCCCTGTGGTACCGCGAAGGTGATCAACTGTACCCGTTGAAGACCGAAGTCTACCAGTTGAACGCCTCTATACGAGATACAGGCCTTGATTGCGGCGTCGCTAATGCGTGCATCGTTGACCCGATCCTGCCGTTGACCAAGGACGTTGATTATTCGTGGGCGGTTCGCGCTGAATTCGGCGAAGAGCCCGGCCCGTGGAGCGAACTGTTGCGCTTCGAGATGATCGAGGCGGCGGCTTTTCGCTTTGAGTTTGTCGAATATGCCGACCTTGAACTAGCGCTGCAAAGCCCCTCCCGCCGGACACCCGTCCCCGGTGATGTTATCCCGTTGATTATTGATATTGAGAACATCGGGCCGCAGCAGGCCCGCTCGCTTGAGGTGTCGCTGGGTATACCCGAAGGGCTGGCTTATTTCTGGGATACCTCCGCAGCTCGTAAATACGACCCCGACGAGGGTATATGGATAATTGATGTGCTGTCGCAGCACAGCACCGAGCAACTGACGGTCTACCTTGAGGCTGTCGAACCAGGGAGCTATGACATCGAGGCCGAGATCATCGCCTACGACGATCCGCTGCTCGACCCCGACAGCGAAGCGGGTGATGGCAGCGGCGACGATATCGACAGCGTTTCGCTTGAGGTCGTCCGCGCCCCCGTCGGTCCCAACGTCTACCCCTTCGGCCTCAACCCCAATCTATTGGACTTAAGCACCGCAAAGGAGTAACGGACGTGTTCAAGCGGTTAAAGGGCCTCAAGTTTCTGGTCACTGGGGCTACATGGAAGAAGCGCACCATCACGGGCATCACGCTGATGATGCTGGGCACCATTGCCTTCCCGGTCTGGTGGTTGGTTGATGGCTACGCGCTCATGTTGATGCGCCGTGCCCAACGCGCTGAACCACTCGATCTACCAGAATGGAAAAACTGGAGCGATCTGTTCCGCGAAGGGGTTTACGTCAATGTGATCCGGCTGGTGTATGGCCTGCCGTTGGTGGGGCTGGGCTTAGCACTGGCCCTGTTGGCAG
The DNA here is from genome assembly GCA_964439625.1 of uncultured Anaerolineae bacterium. Taxonomy (GTDB): domain Bacteria; phylum Chloroflexota; class Anaerolineae; order Aggregatilineales; family UBA3940; genus CAYTPI01. The sequence goes on from CAYTPI010000018.1 coordinate 22,261, forward strand.
CGCTTGGCACGCTCAGTGTGCTGCGTAACATTGGGCCAGATGCAACCTTGGCCCAACCCTTTTTTGCCGTCGGCTCCAGCCTCACGGTAATCGTGGTTGGCAGCATCATCGCTGTGCCAATTTCATTGTTCATCTCTTACATTACGCCGCTCGGTGCGCTGCGCTATGCCCAAAGCGGACGCCTCGATGATGCCTTCCGCATTGTCAAAATCTTCCAGATGATGACGCGGGCCCCCGTCGCTTACACAATTGCGTTCTTGGTTGCGCGAACGATTCTGTTCACCGGCGTGCTGATCGGCGGGTTGGCTAGCGGTACCGGGATTTTGGCCCCGGTAGGCTTTGCCATTGTGGCGATCTTCGGCTACTTTGCGGAGGTCGTTACTTTCGTAGTGTATGGCATGGCTTACGCCCACGCCGACGAGTATCAGCGTCAGCGGGCAGTACAAATAGAAGACGCCGAAGACTCCGTCCTAGTGTTGGAGGAGAACCCTTTCAGTTAGGCATCACGAGTCGCCGTATCAAAGACGCGCACCCGTGCCCAATTCTCTTTATTGCGTGCCACAAATTGATCGTGCAGCGGATCAATTTGATAGGCGTCATGGGCGGCTAAATCCGTGAACAGCACATGCAGCCCAACATCCCAATCCCGGTCACTTATGGGCCGGTCAAGGCTGTCTTCAACTACGCCACAGGCAAACGATACGATGCCGTTAATTGGGGCCAGATACTTATGTGCATCTGCGATCATTAAGCCGATCTTTTCCGAGGACGTATCATTAAGGCTGAAGTAAACGTTGTGTGCATGCATGGAGAGGCTCCTTTAGCGAGCATGGTTAATCAAAATAGGGTTTACCGCGAATGAACTAGGAAACAGCATCATCTGGCTTTGGAACAAATTTCAGTGACGTAGGCTCTTTACTTAACTGTTAATCTGTTGATCGCGGTTTGTGTTTCGTTCGTGCGACGAGCTATCTGCGAGTAACTTACCGATCACGTCCGTCAGTTCTGTCAAGCGAACTTCGCCCTTCACCAAAAAGCGTGACACGCCGTTAATGTGCACACTGGGGTGCACCAAACTGCCCAACGCGGAAAACACGATGATGGGCACATCTTTGGTCATGGGCATTTTTTTAATATGCGATAATACCTCGAAGCCGTTCATGCCTGGCATGTTGATATCAAGAACGATTAAGTCTGGTGGTTCCGCCTTGATCATTTCAAGTGCGTCTGACCCACTTTCCGCCAGCACGACGTCGTATCCTTTTGACCTGACGGCATGCATCAATACATCCCGAATATGCTCGTCATCGTCAACCAGCATAATACGTTTTTGCTCTTCCAATGGTCTATCTTCCCCGGCAGCCAAATTTCATTATTATGATAAGCGGATTATCAATTAATGTCTACTCGGTGATGTTAACGCGCCCCACAAAGATCGCCTCCTCGCCAGCGAGAGTCAAAAGGCGCTCACCGGCGGGGTCAACTAGGCCCGCATAGATGTTGTAGTCACCCGCAGGTATTGCGCTGATATCGAGCGTGTAGACATCGGGGACGCGTTCGCCATCGGCCCAGACGGAGGTCGGGTAGGCGCCGCCATGCGGCTCGGTCTCGAGCTGTGCAAGAATCGTGCCATCTTCGGCGCGCACTTGCACCAATACTTGGTAATCTACCCGTGGGCGCTCTGCTGCCTGCCAGTTGAGCGAGATATCTAGCTGATCGGCTTCAGGGCGTGCCAAACGGTAGCCCAGCAGGATGATGTCGCCAAACTCCGCCCGCGTGCCGGAGAAACCGCCGATCACGTTGGCTTCGGGGAAGGGCACCTTGGCCTGTGTGATCGTCTGCCATTGGAGATCAAAGGGATCAGGGCCAATGCCCACATCGACATCATAGACGCCTGGCTGCAACACAGGTGATACTTCGACCGTGTGGTAGGTATTGTAGAAGCGCCGCTGCGACCATTTCGAAAAGTCAATATCGCGCCCGTTGATCGCGACCACCGCGTCCGCTTCACCGCGCCGCTGAATGCGAATCGCAACGTGCTGCTCAGCATTAATCGGTTCATCCAACAGCCAGTTTAGTTCAACGCGCCCGAGTACATCGGGTTCAAGCGGATCGAGCGAAAAGTCCATCCCGATCTGCCCAGTCAGGGTGTGCCCGTCGGGAAATTCAACCACACCGACCACCAAGTCCATCAAGGGGTCTGGTGCTGCCAACTGCTGATAGACGCGATAGTCACCAAAGGTGGCGGCTGTGCCATAGGTCGCGTTGAACCAAGGGTCTTCAGCGGGTTGGTAGGTGCCCAATTGATCCAGCTCCTCGGCACTCAAAACGACGTAGGCAGGTGTGTACTGCCCCAGCCACCAAGCGCCATCTCGCCGATTATAGGCGTCGGCAAGGCCAGGCTGGAGGCGGCCTTGGTAGTCTAATATAGGGCGACGCGCAAAGTAGGTCAACGGGCCTAACGTGGCGACGGCGATCTGAGCATCCGCAGGTGTGTTCTGGTTGATCCACTGCCCCGCCGCGACCGCATCTCGATCCGGCGGCTCTGGTTGGATGGCAGCAAGCGCAGCAGCATCCGCAGCGATCACCACCCACCACGATTGCATACCAGCCGCAGCCGTCAGGGCTAGGGGCAGCACCAGCATCGCAGCATGGATCGGATTGATGCCGCGCTTCAATGGGGACTTCTCCGCAGGGTCAGGGGCAAAGACCCCCGCGATCCATGCGATGCCCAGCCCGGCTAAGGCACAAAGCGCCATATAGATTGGCAGCAGCGAGAACACACCCAGCGGCGTCGGTAGCACCCACAAGGTGATCGCATGGAGAATGCCCCAGCCTGCCAACACCAGCGACCAGCGCTGTTTGAGGTCAAACTGCAGCAGCGAGACAAGGCCCACAAGCGCTAGTAGTGGGACGATTAGCCAGAGGTATGAGAGAGTCTGTATTGATGCCAGTAACTCTGCTGGAGAAGCCACAGGCCCCGGTACGCCATTGAAGACTGGCAGCGGACCGCCCAAAGCAAAGAGCACGACCCCGGCGAAGAAACCAACACCCAACACAACGCCAAAAACGATCAGGGGGGCTGGGCGAAACCGCCAGCGGGTCGTCAACGCTTCTGCCAGCAGCGCTGCGATTAGGAGAGCGGCTTCAGGGCGAACAAGAATCGCTAAAGCCAAGGCTGCGGCAGCAGGTAGGTTCCAGCTTGCACGTTGAAAGCAAACTGCGCATAAGCCCAGGCCGATCCACAACATGCCGTCTGTGCCGAGGGTAAACCACCCCACCGGGAAGAGTAAGAACATCAAAGCGCTGGAAAGCGCAGCGAGCGGCCCAACTGGGTGAACAATGAAATAGAGTGCAAGGGCAGCAATGGCAAGCATCACAATACTGACAATGTTGCTCACTAGTACAAGATCACTAATGGCACGGTTGAGGGTGGCAAGCAGCACCACATGTGGCGGTGAAACGCTTGAGAGCAGCACCGCTTGCTCACCCCCATAGTGGAACCCAAGCCCTGCGGCGATATTTTCCACATAGCGGTAGATAATAAAGCCGACGTTAGTCTGCCACGCCTGCTGTAGGTAGCCCAGCCCAGCAGTGACGGTAATAATAAGAAAAACACTGAGAATTTCGGTGCGGTGCTGCTTGAAATACGTCATGAGACTATTGCTACCGCATCAGCAGCAGGCTAGCCAATAGTTAGCGCTCTGGCAATGCGTCAATATCTACAATGCCAGAGCGAATATATTCCTGAACTGGCGGTGCGATGTCAACGTTGCGCCCTTGTAAGACCCGCAGCACCGACCGGGTGATTGAGAGCGCGTCAAAGCGCCCATGATGTGTGTAGCCACGGTCTTCAAAGCTGACTTCAAACTCCATCATCTCGCCATCGTTCTCAATGAAGCGCACCACCGGGTAGGCCAAGGTGAAGTCCTCAGAGACGGGTTTGTAGTCTTTGACCATCACTACTCGCTCGACCTCGGCAAATTCAAGCGTGGCAGAGCGGCTCCCTTCCCGCCAGATCAAGCGGTGTTGGTCAACCTCAACCTGAATTGGCTGTTGCAGGCGGCTGAGGTTGATGATGGCATTGGCAAGGAGAATGAGCCCGACCGTAAAGGCCGCCCCTCCAAACACAATCAAGGGGAAGTTAGGTGTTGAGGTGACGGCAAAGGCAATCGCAATCAGAATGCCAGTGACGCCCATCATCGCGGCACCGACTCCAAATTGCAGATAAGCGCGACGGCTGATCGCACGTTTGGCCCGAAAGGCCGCCGGGAAAACTTCAGGTTGGTTCGCCATAATAGGCAGGCCGCTAGCGAACGATACCGGAGACAGTCAGACGGTTGCCATCGAAGGACAACGCCGTCAGCGAGACGCGTGGGTTAGCACCCGTCAGCGCCTTATCGACGGCAGAGCCGATGGCGGGCGTCAAGCCATTGGGGATTGAAATACCACTGAAGTTGGCCCCACGCGGATTCAGGCGCAGGGTGCCGTCCTCATTGATGGTTGGCTGGAACGACGCTGTGCCCGATCCAAACGAGCCATCTTCACCTGTCAAGGCCATGTCAAGCCGCAGTTGACCAGGGGCCAACGTCACCGAACCGCCGTTGATGGTGTCGGAGAAGCGCAGTTGTAAGTCCGCAATGATGAACCCACCCAACTGTGTCTCAGTCGCGATGATGGTGAAAGTGGTGTTAGCGGGCTGCCCAGCGACCTGCCCCCACGCCTCGACCAACAGCGCGCTCTGGTCGAGCGTCAAGTCACGGAAGTACGGGTCTGGGGTGGCGGTCGGTTCAATGGTTGGCGTCACGGCTTGGTCAGGCAGCGCCCCAGCGACTTCGCCACCCGCGCCGCGGGTGGCAATCGCATTGACAGTAGCGACGTTTTCGTCGAGTGTGCCGCCAATCTGTAGGTTGCCGCAGGCTGCTAGTAGGCTCATCGTAGAGACCAATATAAGGATATGTACGGTCTTCATCTCTTCCTCAAATGCTGTTGTTCGATGCACGGGATGCTCTGGTCAAATATACGTCCATTCTACTGAGATTGTTCCGCAGGTACCACACGGAAGGGGTCATCAAAGAGGGACTACCCATACGGATATTCCCCGAATCCCTTACTCGTCTTTAATCGCCACCACATTGATATAATCGTAGGGGATTTCGATCCCAGCCTCATCGAGGGCATACTTTGCCGCTGTCACAACCTGATCCATCCCGGCGACCCGCGCCCCGATATTCGGCGCAGTCCACCAGAACATCCGCATCACGACCGAACTGGACCCTAGATCGACACAGGCAACCATAGGTTCAGGGCTTTCGAGCACGCCTTCCAGCCCGATCATGGCCTGCTTGAGCACCTCACGTGCCGTTTCGATGTCTTCACTATAGCCGATGCCAACATCATATTGAGAACGCACCTTATCGTAAGCCGTAATGACCTCAACCGAATTGGTATAAAGTTGAGCATTCGGAATGACGACCCGCCGACCATCATAGGTTTTGATCATCGTGGCGCGGGTTTCTATCTGTTCGACGGTGCCTTCGTATCCGGCAGCGATAATCTGATCGCCAATACGGAAGGGCTGGGCTACGAGAATTAAAATACCGGCAAGGAAGTTTTGGAAGATGTCCTGAAAGGCGAAGCCGATGGCAATGGAACCAATGCCGAGCAGTTCCAGCAGTTGGGAAGGGCCAAGGTTTGGGAAGACAATCGAACTGGCGATCAAAATACCACCGATGATCACCAACACGCGGGACAAGCGGCTCAGCACGATAGCGGCCCCTTGGTTCAGGTTGGAGCGATCCATCAATCTACGAACTTGGTTACGAACGATGCCAGCGACGATGAACGTCAGGATGAAAACAACTGCTGCCAGCAAAAAGCCCGGAAGTGCTGCGATTAGGTCGCGCCCAAACATACGAATGCTATCAACAGCAGGTTGGATAAATGGCACGGTTATATCCTTTATTTGTGATTGGTTAGGGTAATATCACTACGATAACAGGCTCTGATGAAGCCTTCCATAGTTCGTCAGTGAGTGACAGTAGGCGCGGCACTACTTGGGTGGGGGGCAGCATTCACAGCGCTGAGCAATGGCACCAGATTTAGAGGAGCTGACGGTTACGCCGTAGTCCAGCCTCATCGATTGAGGCAGTTGCCGCCCGCAGGTAGATGTAGCCTCCGATTCCTGCGATCACTGAGGCCGCCAGCACCCCTGCCTTGGCACTTGCCAACAAAGCCGAGTCACGGAAGGCCAAATTCGAGATGAACAGGGCCATCGTGAAGCCCACCCCTGCCAGCCAACTGGCCCCATAGATGTGCTTCCAAGTAACGCCCTCCGGCAGTGAAGTAAGGCCTAACTTGACGACAGCATAAGTCGCCCCAGTAATACCGATCTGTTTCCCGATGATCAACCCCAACATGACGCCGATGCCAACGGGTGTAAGCAGAGTGTTCAGCAGACCTCCATCGAGGGTCACACCTGCATTTGCGAGGGCAAACAACGGCAGGATCAGGAAGGTAGAAACCGGGTGCAGCGAATGTTCAATGCGCTGAAGGGGGGCTTGCATGAAGTGGGCTGCATGTTCGATCTCACGGGCCAACTCTTGTTGATCATCATTCTTGATCACCGCCTGTTTAGGGTCATCCAGCGCAGCGATTACTTGCAACTTCTGGTAGCTGTGTTCGACAAATTCAATCGGAAGGATTTTCGAACGCGCCGGGATCGTCAGGGCAACGAGCACCCCAGCCAAGGTTGCATGGACGCCTGAGGCAAGAAACGCTGCCCAGACGAATAATCCTACTGTGACGTACACCCATGACCGCTGCACATCCAAACGGTTGAGGATGAACAAAAATACTAGCAGTCCAACCCCAATGCCGAGCGCTACGAAGTTAATATCACCGGAATAGAAAATAGCAATTACCAGAATGGAGCCGAGGTCATCGACGATGGCAAGGGCGGTCAGAAAGATTTTCAGGCTCACAGGGATGCGGGTGCGCAATAAAGCCAGAATGCCAAGGGCAAAGGCAATATCGGTGGCAATTGGTACGCCCCAGCCGCCTAGCCCCGGTGAGGTCAAATTAGCAACTATGTACAATCCCGCGGGCATGATCATCCCACCCAAAGCTGCGAACAAGGGCAGCAGCGCTTGTCGCACCGATGACAGTTCACCCACCAATACTTCGCGCTTAATCTCCAGCCCGATCACAAGAAAGAACAGTGCCATCAGCCCATCGTCGATGAAATGCAGCAGCGATTGATGGACTTCAAAAACCCCAAGCCTGAACTCAAGCTCCATTTCCCAGAATGCGAAATACGCTTCGGAGAGCGGTGAGTTTGCTAGCACAAGCGCCGCAATCGTGGCGATAAGCAGCATAATACTGCCCGATGTTTCATTGTGCATGAACTCTGTGATGGTGTCCATAATTCGAAGTTTGGAGCCTGCATAATACGCTGAGTTATCGTCTAAAATCGGTGCTTGAGGTTTTGTCATGAAAACATTTTCTATGTTGAATTTATTACATCAACGTGATGCAAGTTAATATGCATCATGTAAATGAGCTTCGCTGCATTACATTAAATAAAGTTATACACTATTTTATTGCTGGTACACGCAGCACAAGATTTTATTAGAGTATAGATTGCTCATCAATTCACATGTGTGATTAACAGAATTCAAATAGTGACAATTACACCGAATTCAATACACTAAATATGTTAGTACTTTCTAAAATATCTAAACGATAAAGACAAGATCTTCTTGTCTAAGAAATAAACTTTACTCTAATTTTCCTAAGGAGGCTCCTTCGTGGAGGCAATAACAGTAGGCCAGTATAATATAGTATACAACATATTCTCATTTACGTTTGCATGTATGTTTGCAACGTTTATCTTTTTGGTACTCTCCCGCCAAAATGTAGCCCCACGCTACCGCGGCGCGCTGACCATGTCAGCGTTGGTTGTTGTTGTAGCTGGGTACCACTACTTTCGCATCTTTGAAAGCTGGAGTGGTGCGTTCATTATCGATGGCAGCAGCATCAGCGTCACCGGTGAACCCTTCAATGATGCGTACCGCTACATTGACTGGGCACTAACTGTGCCGTTGCTTGTTGCAGAGTTGGTTGCTGTCTTGGGTCTTTCCCGTCGTGAAAGCGGCAAGCTGACCTTCTCACTCGGCTTCGCAGCGCTGCTAATGGTCATCTTGGGTTACCCGGGAGAGATCGCTGGGGACATCACCACCCGCCTGATCTGGGGTACCCTGAGCACCATTCCATTTGTCTACATTCTATATGTGCTGTTCAGCCAACTAGGTGACACCATCAACGCTCAGACAGGTGAGGTCAAGACGCTGTTGACAAATGCGCGTCTGCTGATTTTGGCAACTTGGGGTTTCTACCCAATTGTTTACCTGCTGCCCGTTATCCTGCCGAGCGCCAGCGGCGGCACCATCGTTGCGCTTCAGGTTGGCTACGCCATCGCAGATATCCTTGCCAAGGCTGGCTATGGTCTCTTGATTTACAACATTGCCAAGCAGAAGTCCGAGCAGCTTCCAGACTGGAACCCTATCGGCGTCGAAACTGCACCAGCCGCAGGTGACTAATTTTAGTTAACATACTTTTATCCTAGTAGTTCACCCGCACAGCCACCCATCCCCACAGGTGGCTGTGTGCGTTTTCTGCGTTAAGCCGCCACATATATAACAGCGTCACAACCAGCCGATACAACCACGTTACATTATGGCTTTTACCCTCACGGAACGCCGCCTCAATCGGTAGAATCTCAAGCATGAACGTAAGAAGATGACACGACACTGCACATTAAGCGGTAAGGCTCGGTTGAATGCTCCAATCATTTGCCATTGATCGCCCCACAGGCGGACCCGCGATTGTGGTCACACTGAGTGACACATTTGATGCGGAGCGACACAAGCCAGCACTCATCGAACGGCTGCGACGTGAACAACAAGCAGGCTTCGGTCGAAACTACCTGATCTTCGACGCTTCCAAGCTGCGCTTTCTCGACTCGCGCCTGATCCGGCACGTAATGATCGATGCGGCCTTGCTGCTCGCCAGCGACAAATTGGTGATCGTCAACGAGAGACCCAACGACCCCGAGCTTGAATTTTTGCAGCACTTGCCCCTCTCTGATGCGGTAACAGTCTTCCAGAATATCGTGGACGCGTTAGTGTACGTCCATGTAGAAACTACTACCTAAGCCCTTTGATCGCGCCTAATTGACCAAAGATCCAGTGCAGCGCAGCCCAAGCTACGGTATTATCTTTCAGGCCTATTTCTAAGGGGGAATGATTAGGCCGCCACGATAGCTTTGATAACATACTAGGATAGGATAATGAAACGTCGTTTAACGATGCCTGTTGCATCCGCTCTGTTTGCTTTGCTCGCTTGCGGGCCGCTTGGAGCAATTACCGGAGGTGAGGGCGATGCTGTCGCCACCCTGCCAACCGCCGCTGAAGAAGAAATAGCCGAAGAGACACCCGTTGACCCAAGCACTGACGCCCAAGTTGACGCGCCCGCCGAAGCAGCTGAGCCTGTTGACTCGATTACCGTCACCGAGTTAGCACCTTTTCAATACACCAGCGGCGGCGGGCTTGACGTTGTTGCTCTGACACTCAGCCCAGATGGGCAGCAGCTTGTGTCTGCCGGTTGGGGTGACGGTGTCGGCAACTCACGCGTGGTCTTCTTTGATGTCGTCAGTGGCACACCAGCGCCATCACCGGAGGAGCGCACCGGGTGGGGGCTGAGCAACCGCATCACCTATCTTGCTGGCGGGGACCTTGTGATTACAACCGACCTAATTGGTATTCTAGGAGCCTTCGACGCCACAAACTACGAGCTGCGCGGCGGTGGGAGCATCGACCCTTATCCTGGTGAAGACACGCTTGACCTCGTCACGGGTGGGGCCGATACGATTTTCACCTTGAAGAACACGGGTGAAATTGCTGAAGTCAGCATTCCATCAGGCCAGGTTGTCAACAGTGTACAGGTCTACACCTCACCAAGTGTAGACGACCTCATCCGTTTGCCCAACGGAAACCTGCTGGCGATTGGCAGCGACGTTGAATTCGATGACGCCAAAGCCCTCCGCGAGTTCAGGCCAGACCTCACACTTGTCTCAGAAACGATCATTGACCGCGCCATAAAAGTGGGCGTCAGTGCGGATGGCAGCCAGGTATTGCTGCAAACCAAAGATGGTAGTTTGTATCTGGTAGCGTCAATCGCTGAGGTTGCGACCAGCGAGCCAATTGGAACCTTGTGCAGCAACCCCGCTGATATTGCCTTTAGTCCAGCAGGCAACCTGATTGCCGTCACAGCAGAGAACTGTGCTCAGCAAATCTATGAGGTTGAAACAGGGGCCTTAGTCTATGACTCGAATGATGCCAATGGTGGTCGTGGGGCTGTGTTTAGCCTTGATGGCACGCGTTTGTTCATGGGTACGCAGGATCGAGGCATCGCTGTCTTTGAAGTCCCTACCCCTGAAGGGTTTGTCCCCGCCGAAGCACCCGCCGTTGAAGTTGCACCAGCCGAAACCGAAGAAGCCTCGGAGCCAGCTAGCGAGTCGGATGAAGCCGCTCCGGCAGAAGTTGACACTGAACTCATCCCGATTCCGCAGAACGACGCCGAACTCGACGCGCTGCCTTTCGCCGCAGATACCGTCTCCATGGGTGAAGCAGCCAACTTCTGCCCGGAGTTTGTCACCGATGCTGACTTTGAAGGCATCTTTGGGCTGCCAGTTATCAATCGCTTTAACGATGACTTTGAGGCATTTGGCCCCGTGATCGGTTGTGGCGTTACCTTTGAAGACAACAGCTTGACCGAATACATCATCCGCCGGTTCCCAACCGAGCGTGATGCTCAGTTACTTTGGGTGGAGGAGCAGTACTTCTACAATCTCGATTCAGAGACAGTGGTTTTCTACGAGGACATCGGAACGCGGGCATCTTACAATGCGCTGCCAGCCGCAGCGCAAGAAGGGTCAGATGCACCGCAAGTATTGCAGTTCTACGCAGGCGAATACCACGTAATGATCCGCTATATTAACACTACTACTGATGTACAGTCGTTGTTAGAGGCACTCGCTCGGCTGATCGTAGAGCGCATACCGACCTTGCCATAAGGTCGTTGAGCAAGTCAACCAGGGGGAAGGCCATAACCTTCCTCCTGCACATACACCGAAATTGATCACCCTGTTACTGAATGGTATAGTTGCTCCGTTGACCTTCCAACAATCAGAAAGCATCCCTTGATGGGTAAAATCCACGATGTCGTCATTAAGCAGCTCGTTACCCACGCGGATGATCGCGGCTACCTGCGTGAGGTGCTGCGCGACGACGATGAGATGCTGCGTCAGTTCGGTCAGTTGACCGTCACCATGACATACCCCGGCGTCATCAAAGCGTTCCACTGGCACAAAGAGCAAGATGATGTTTGGTATATTGCCGATGGCATGGCCCGGATTGTGATGTACGACCGTCGCCCAAACTCACCTACTTTCGGCGAGACACAGGTCATATTTACGGGGGAACAAAAGCCGCTGTCGGTGCTCATCCCAAAGGGGATTGCCCACGGCTATCAGGTATTGGGGCATAAACCCGTGCTGCTGTTCTACTGTGTGACGCACTCCTACGACCCACGTAACCCAGATGAGCAGCGTATCCCGTTTGATGACCCTGAGATCGGCTTTGATTGGTCTGTGGTTAACCGCTAGTCTGTCTCGGCGGTCGCTTCGATCCGTTCAACACTCATAATCGCTAAGCCATCGACATAGACGGTATAGACTGCTGGGCGCTCGACTATCTCCCAAGGCCAACGGTATGTTTGAATGAAGTAGTCGACGTTTGGGTCTGCTAAATCCGCAGCCTGAATGCGGTCTTTCTCGGGGTGGTCTGTCATTGTCAGCGCATCACTGACTTGTATGTGTGGCGCAACCGTAATGACATCACGCGGGTCATTCTCAAGAATGTACTCAACCCCCTGCCGTGTCGAAAGTCGCCAGTAATCGCGCTCGAATTCCGCCCGCCCGCCGAATGCCTCCAATTCCACAATAGGGTTGAAGTACACGCTCTGATGTGGATGGTTAACCACCATCCAGCGGATAAGGTTCAACTGCCCGACGATAAACATCACCGTGACCGCCGCGCTCAGGCTGTTCTGTATCTTCGAGGTGCTCTTTGTATTCTGCAACACGGCATAGACGCTCGCCAACCCATAGGTAGCGATCGACACAAGGGGCACAAACACAAAATAGAGCTGCCGCCAGCCATTGTACAGCGTAGACCCTTGAATAATGCCCGCGACAATTGGCACAGTGAGCAAACCGAAATAGATAAGTGGCTCGCGCTTTGTCGATTGCAAAATACGCCAGCGCGCTTGCAGCACATCTACCCCCATCCGTAGACCACCAATGACAGCCAGCAGCAGCGTCCCAATTGGCAGCGTGATCGTCATCCACACAGGGATGTAATGCCAAGGTGGGTTTCGCCCCACTGTCCACAGGCCAAGGTACATCATCTCTTTGTCCCACCCTTGATAGTCCGAGAAGAACACAATCGTATCAAAGAGGTACGTGAAAGGCGTGCCGTAAGCCGCAGGCGACATCACGATGTACGCCCCGTAAAACACAAGTAACAGCACAGGCAGGCTGGCATAGCCCAATATTGACTGACGTGATTGCTGCATTACGAAGTCAAAGCAGACGACTACCATAACAACTGCCAACAACCCCAATGCAATGAAGCGGATGGTGGTGGCGAACGCAACTGTTACAGCGAACAACAAGCCGTATGTCCATTGTTTGCTCCGCCAGTAACGGAAACCGAAGTACAGCGCAACGGCGAACATCGCCGCAAACAACGGGTCTTTGATGTTGTATAACGAATGGACGAATAAGCGTGGAAATAAGAGATATAGAGACGCTGACGCCAGCCCATAGCGCCAATCGGAATGGCTGTCTTTGCCTAAGCGATACATTGCTAAGACACCCAACGAGCACAAGAGGAAGGTCACATAGTTGCGCAGTTGGAAATCCAACGGTGGACTGAGCTGATTTGCCTCCTCAAGTAAGACCAGCGGTAGATGCTGCGCAACACCATAATAGCGGTTGACGTACATCTGTAATGGCTCGTCAGAAAGGTGACCGAAGGCAGCCGGCGCGAGGTAAGCCATGGCTACTTGCCCATGTTGCTGCTGTAAGCGTGCATCCGGTGAGAGGCTGTAGTCGTCATACATACTGACTCCTACCATCAAGTACAACACAAATAACCCGGCACCTATATAGAACCGATGCGGAGCATTCGCCTCCAGCTTGATGACCAATAGCAAAAGAGACAGCAGGAACAATCCACCTAGCAGCAACATTAGTAACCACCCAATCGCTGCTGCCAAGCTCACATTTGGCAGAATCGCTGTTAACTCATTGATGGGCTTAATCGGGTTTTGCCACCAGATGTAAGCACCTGCGCCTGCCATCAGCGTTACCAACAGAAGCCGCTGCCAGAGGGTGACTTTCACAAGGCTGGGAAGCAGCAGGCGCTGTAGCAGCAGGTAAAACAGGGGGACCATTGTGATTGTAAGCACACTGAATGCAATATACGTCAGAGGCGGCTTCAAGAAATAGTCAAGCCCGTAAAGCAGTATGAACGTGGCAAACAATAGTCCCAAGAAAAAGGCTGCCACAACGACAGCATACGATGAACGCTGCACGAGAACCTCAGAATAAGCTCATATTTCGGTAATATATAATACGTTTCCAGCGAGTAGGCTATAGATTATGCTAAGATTACAATGGCAACAAAGGCCGTTTAGTTAACAACTAGGAAACACATGATCAACCGCATTAGCATCCCCGACGACCCAACCCAAATCCCAAACATTTCACGAGACTACACCTATGCTGACCTTGTCCAAGCCGTCACCGCTTCTATTGAAGAGATGTATACTTTGATTGCCAACGTGCCTGACGGCTACGTGACTTTCGCACCGACTGACCCAGAGGCCAATGATCCATACGCCGAAGACCCTAATGATATTCACCGAGCCTGGACGCTTGGGCACAACTTGGTGCACTATAACGCCAGCGGCGAAGAGGTCGCCAGCATCACCTCGCTCCTCGCTCGCGGGGTTGAGGTCGAGCAGCGTATTCGAGCGGAGGTGCCGTGGCAGACCGTCAAAACGACGCAGCAGATGGTCACATTGCTGGAAGAGAGCAAACGCATCCGGCTGGCCTACCTCAGCGCCTGGCCCACTGACCCAAACCTCGATACCCTCTTTTTGAAATATCGTGATTGGGTTGGACCCATGAATGCCATCGCTTACGGTATCTTTGGGTTGCGGCACGACTATTCCCACCTTGATCAGGTCGCACAGATTATTCAGCAGGCTCAGGAGCAGGGCACCTGAGCAAGCTAAGGCGAGGTAGATTACAACTGCCTGTCGCGGTTCTCTTACTTTATACCGGACTCCGGTTGTTGAACCTCGATTCGTTCCCGCTGTTCATCGACGAGGCTTTTACGATTGCACGTGCTCGTGACGTATGGGTGCTGCAACCGTTTGGCGGGGTGGCGCAGGGCAAGCCGCTGCTCCCGTGGGTTGTGGCCCTCGTCTACCCTTTTGGTGACGCTGTCTTCGCTGCGCGAGCGATTACGTTGGTGGCTGGCTTGCCGGGCGTTGCAGCCTTGATCGCCCTGACTCGCAGCCTCTATGATCGCAAGACTGGGCTGGCGGCAGGGTTGGTCTATGCACTGCTGCCATATACCTTCTTTTTTGGACGTTTTGCCATGTCGGATGTGTTGGCGGCAAACTGGGGAGTCGTTGCGGCCTGGGGCGCGTATCAGATTATACAGTCCAAGCGACCTTTGCTGCCCATTGTAGCGGGCGCTGCCTTGGCTGCTGCCATTCTTGGGCGCTTACCAATGCTCGTCTTTGCCGCAGTGCCATTCTTTGCTTGGCTGATCTTCTCTCGCGAGGCGGGGGCGCTGCGCCGGATGCTCGCACTTTACCTGACGACAGCCGCTATTTTACTACCCGTTATTCTGATCGGTTTGCAAGGGGGAGATTTTGGCCTTGGGCGGGCGCAGGCTACCCTGCTGAATTCGGGGCAGAGCGTCGAGATTGCCAATAATGCCAGCAATATGATGCTTTATATTGCGTGGTACATGGGCATCTCACTGATGATCGCCGCCGTCGTTGGGGTCGTCAGTGGATGGGACGAACAACGCCAACCGACGACCTATGCCTTGGCTTTGTTCCTCTTACCAACCGTCCCCATTGTCTTCCTGAGTTCGTTTGTGCTGCCACGCTACTACGTGTTAGGGGCGGCTGGCTTAGTGATGCTGGCTGTCAGTGGGATTTGGTGGTTGGCAAACCGTGCCGGACGCTGGAATATTTACACTGGCTTGATCTTACTGATCTTCCTGCTGTACCCGTTTCAGCGTTTCATTCCTGGCGCTTACATCGACCCGACCCAATACCGACTGATCCCACAGGATCAATTCGACTATGTGCAAGGTAACACCGCAGGCTTTGGCCTCGTCGATGCTGTCAGTGAACTCCGGCAGGCTGACCAACCCACCGTGCTGGTCTGTAGCGCACGCGTCACCTGTGACCGCCTCAGTGTTTACCTTGATGGCGAACAACATATTGAAATTGTGCGCCAAGATGTCGTCTCGCCTGATTGGCTGGCAGAACAAACGGCAGATGGGTACCAAGTTATGCTAGCACAAGATGATCCCCCGCACAGCACACCCTTTGATATCACAGAGTCCTACAGGGTGCAGTCAGTGGCAGTGTTTGAACGGCCTTCCGACGAAACCTCATTTCAGTTGAGCACGCTTTCCCTGAAATGATGCGTGGCTGTTATTGTGTAGCGTTGATGGCATCATTAGTGCTGATCTTTGCGCTTGACATAAATCAGCGGGGCAATGACCAGCACAATGGACTCAATCAGGATAACTGCCGTAATAATGCTGATATATAAGTTGATCTGCTCAGGCTCTGCCCATACCAGGCCGATGCTGAGTGCCAGCGTAATCACACCACTGATGAGCAGCAGCCACCCCCCAAATTGATTGGTGTCGTACCAGATGTCATCGTTCTTCAGCGCCCCCTTGAAGCGAAAGCCGTACCATTTGTTACGGGGTATTTTCCGCCTGATCAGGGGGAGCGCCAGCCCGATAAATAGTAGGGCGGTTGCCAGGTACGATGCGAACGCGATCAGGATGCCTTCATCCATCATATGACGGTGACCTTTTGACTAAACGTTGATGACCTGTGTGTTGTTATCTTACTCGAATTTTTAGCCCAGCCATAACAACGACTGGCTGAATCACAAGAGCCGCTTTCAAGCGGCCCTTGGGTGTTTAAATGGCAATCGAATTAGTTGTCGCGGCTGCCGTTAGCGGCTGCACCTGTGCTCAATGATGGTGAAATAATTAGGTCTCCATCTTCTTCCATCACATAGTGGTTGCGACCGTCTTTCATAATCTTGCCTTCAGCGATCAACTCTCTGACTAAGCGTGACACCTTGCCGGCTGAAATCTCAAACTGGATCGATATGCTGCGCTTGGACGTACTAGGATCGTCCGCGAAAACGTCCAGGATGTGTTGCTTCAGGAGGAAGTCGTCCAGGGGCTGGGGGCTTACTTTGGATTGGCTGCTTGAACTTGTTGCGCTCTTCAATTGGGAAGGGCCTTTTTTTCCGGCGTCGTCACTTCCTCCCCCACTAGACTGTTCAGCGTTCGCGGCGGCTGTCTCTCCTCCCTTAATGCGTTCCTCAGCCATAGATAGGCGTTCATCGCGGCGCAGTAGGGCAGTCCGTTCTTCGCGGTCGTCAAGGGCTAGTTGATCATCAAGGCGCGCACCGTACAACTGAATTTTCTTCAGTCCGGCGACGCGTTCAATATTGATCTCAGAGAGGCGTACCTCATGTTCGGCATCAATCTCGGCGAGCTGCGCATTGTTTGATGCTTCCAAGCGAGCCGTAATCAAGGCATGTTCAGCATCGCGCTCGGCCTTTGCTTCTTTGATCGCCAACCGGCGAGCATGTGCTTTCACGCGGCGTGAACTTTCTACGGAGCGGTCAACCTTGCTGGTCATACGCTGCCATGTGTATACGAAGGTATCCCACCCACTGCCGATCAAAGCAGCGAGCAGTGCGACGCGAAAGACGATCCCCGTTGCGCCTTCATGTTGGAAACCAATAATTGCTAGTGCCACATACATGGTCAAGGCCGTCAGCGCGTAGCGCGCCTTGATCTCTGGGTTGGCCTTTTTGTCAAACTCCAGCAGTAGCCAGTTTGAAAGCAAAACACCTTCGATCAGCAAGACTGCGGAGAACTTCATCACAAATAACAGAACTGGGCTTTGTATATCCGTAAAAAGCTCGCCTGCAACGATCCACGTGGCGGGCCCGGTAATGGCTAAACTAGCGATCTTGACGGCCCAGTCAAGCACTTTTTGAATGGTCTTATACATAAAACTCTTCCCCTTACTACACCAAAAATGCAGCAAACAGTGTAGCCTGTCGCTGCAATTCTCATTGCAAATCTATATAACTACAACCAACAAATTCCCGGAACTATTGGATTAACAACTCCAATATACATTACGCCTGATGGAGGCTGAAGTTGCTTGAACATAAAATCAGTATACCGGTATTTTGAGATTCTATCTACGGTACTTTTATCAGATTTGTATCCGATTGCTGCTAACCCCCGGTCTGCTTGAATTCGCAATTTGCTCCATACTTAATATAATATATAACTTATAAATCGTATTTATATGATGATAAATTTTTCTTCGAACCGCTATTGCCTTGAGGGGGGCACCATGCAGATTGATGTATTGTGGGTTTCGGTAAGTGCAGGGCTTGTGTTTCTGATGCAAGCTGGCTTTCTGACGTTAGAGTCAGGCTTCACACGCAGCAAAAACAACATCAATGTTGCCATGAAAAACATCACTGATTTTGCGGTGACGACTGTGGTCTTTTGGATGTTCGGCTATGCACTGATGTTCGGTGCCAGTGCGTTGGGTTGGTTCGGCACAGATACGTTTTTCATTAGCTACGATCAGCACGGTATTTCGCTGCTGAGTTTCTTCTTCTTTCAAGTGATGTTCTGCGGTACTGCCGTGACGATCATCTCTGGCGCGGTCGCAGAACGGGCGCGTTTCGGCGCTTATGTTGTGATGTCAATCATTGTTGCTGGTCTGGTCTACCCGGTCTTCGGGCATTGGGCATGGAACGGCTTGGAGGTCGGGGAGGCCTTCGGTTGGTTGGGGCAAATGGGCTTTGTGGACTTTGCCGGGTCAACCGTGGTGCACAGCGTTGGGGGCTGGGCGGCACTGGCGCTGCTGCTGATCCTTGGGCCGCGCATCGGACGCTACAAACCCGATGGCAGCATCCGCAGCTTTTCTAGTTCTAACTTGCCATTGGCAGTGCTGGGCGCACTGTTGCTATGGCTGGGTTGGTTCGGTTTTAATGGTGGCAGCACGCTGGCCTTTGATGACTCGGTGACGCGAATATTGACCAACACCGTGATCGCAGGTGCTGCGGGGCTGGTCGTTGCTGAACTGCTCTCATGGGCGTTTACGGGACGCGCCACAGTCGATAGTGCCGTTAACGGATCGCTGGCGGGGCTAGTGGCGATCACGGCGAACTGCCACGCTGTCTCGACGGAAGCCGCCGCGGTGATCGGTGGTGTTGGGGGCTTGGTGATGTTGCTGTGTTCGTTGTTATTGAACCGCCTGCGCATAGATGATGCCGTTGGTGCCGTGCCGGTGCATTTAGCGGCAGGGGCTTGGGGTACAATCGCCGTGGCGTTGTTTGGCCAGCCTGAGTTACTGGGGACGGACCTCTCAATGCTCCAGCAGGTGACTGTCCAGGTGATCGGGGTGGTGACCTGTGGTGTGTGGACTTTCGGCGTTACGTTTGTGCTGATGTGGCTTATCGATAAGGTCATCCCGCTGCGCGTAAGCCCACAAGAGGAGCACGAGGGCCTCAATGTAGCAGAACACGGTGCCCGGACGGATTTGGTCGATCTGCTGGCGTTTATGGAACAGCAAACCCAAGCGGATAACCTCAATGCGCGTGCGAATATCGAACCCTTCACCGAAGTCGGCCTAATTGCGCAACGGTATAATCAAGTGTTAGACGCACTTCAGCGCTCCATCGCACAGACCAACGTCATCGTGCAAACGGCTATGGATGGCATCATTACCTTTGCCACGGACTCGCTGCGGATTGACAGCATAAACCCTGCCGCCGAGGCGATGTTTGGTTACGGGCAGGCTCAGATGGTCGGCGTGCCAATGACGGACTTTATCGCTGTACCCGGTGAAACGATGAACTCGCCTGCTGCAGCGCGCATCCGCCAATTCCTCGAACAATCTGTTAACTACAACGTCCACCAAAAGGCATTTGGCAGGCGCGCTAACGGCGATCTCTTTCCGATTGAGTTAGCCCTTAGTGAGGCGCAGCTAGAAGGTAAGCGCTTCTATACAGGTGTTGTACGTGATATTTCCGACCGTGAGCAGATCAGCCAAGAGTTGATGCAAATGCAGACCAGCCTGAACGATGCGATGAACGCGAAAGGAGAGTTTCTGCTAGAAACAACCGAGCGCCTGCGCGAACCACTCTACCGCATTGTGCGCCAGGCCGAGTCGCTCATGTTTCAATCTGCCGATATCGTCATGCAGCGCACCGTTGAAGACATCATGAACGATAGCACGCTGTTGGTAGATATATTTGCTCGCCTCACGGATGCGTCCGCGCTGGCAAATAATGCACTGATATTGGACTCTAATTCAGTGGATGTACAAGAAATTTTGAACGCGGCGATTCAATCGCTAAACGATTATGCCTTCCAGAAGAATACACGTCTGACTCTCCATATGACTAGCGGGCTGCAAGTCATCCAGGCCGACAAACGCCGCCTACGGCAGATGATCACCTCGATGCTGCAAGCTAGCCTTGACTTTACCAACAGTGGGCGTGTCTTAATTGTCACCGAGTTCCTTAAAATCCGCGGCGAGGACTGGCTCAACATTCGCGTGTCAGATAATGGCGTTGGTATGAACAAAGGTGAACTTGGGTCGCTAGAGTCGCTAGAGTCGTTGACCTTTGCCGCCATGGAGCAGTTTGGGTCGGCGCGTTACGGTTTAGGCTTGTCGATGCGCCTGGCCCGTTTGATGGGCGGTTCGCTGGAGATCGAATCGCAGACTGGGCACGGCACTACCTACACGCTGCGGCTACCTGCCTAGCCCTAACGAAGCAAAGTATTGCAGGAGCATAGCGATCTTGAAGTGCTCATCACGCTGTTGCTTGCTGGGTATGTGCCTGTATGATCCCATACGCTCAAATGGACATCTTCCAGGATAATCTGCTGCATGCTTGGGCAGTGGCTGCTATGCTCTGATGGTAAGCTCGCAATAATAATATTTCTTAAGGTCAGCGCTCGTGAGTATTGACGACTCATCACCGGAGATCAGCGGGGCACGGCGGGCCCTCAACCTGAGTGGCAATGAGCCGATGCTTAAGGGCATCTATCAACAGGTGAGGGCTGATCAGCTTGGGGCGTATCAAGCCAAGAACCTACGGGCATTGATCAACATGATGAGCTTGCGGCAGCAGTTTCGGCTGCAAATTTGGTGCGCGCAAGTGGCTGTCCGCAAGGCCTACGCTGTACTGCCGATCTTCGAGGCGCAGTACACGCAAGACAAACGCCCGCGGGAAGCAATCGAAGCAGCAGACCGCTGGATCGCGAACCCAGCCGTCGCCTTTGAACAAGTGGGGCTGTTGGAGGGCGCTTATATGGACGCCAATGATGCTGTCGAGGCAGCGCACCAACGTCACTTAGAGGCGGACGATTTTGCCAGTGGGGCCGCTGAAAGTGCGGCTGCTGCTGCCTTGAGCACAGTACGCACGGCCTTCACTGCGGCCTATGATGCCACCCTACGAACCACAGAGTTCTTCCGTGCGGTCTGTGAGAGTGCTTGTGTCGCCCAGCTTGATGATGTCTTGGTTGACTGGAAGCCGACTTGGAAGACGTTTCGGGTGCATCGTCGGAGTGCGCGCAAGGCGGTACTGCGCGCCGCGTATGTGATCCTACAAGGAGAGCGCTGATTAGATGATACCGTTAGCCGATAATGCACCGGAGATCAGTGGGGCGCGCCAAGACCTACCGCTGACAGGTGACGAACCTGTGATTGCTGGCATCAATAGTCAAGTATTGGTGGAGCGACGAGGCGCGTACTTAGCTGGAAACCTCAATGTCCTGCTCCGCTTGATGTCTGCTCAGCAAGTCGACAGCTTGAACCGTTGGTGCCTGCAAGTGACGCGCCGCAAGCTGGTGCAGACATCGCCGTCATTTGAGGTTGCTTTCCCTGATGCGATCATTCACCAACAGGTGATCGATGGCATCAGCCAGTGGGGGTGCGGCGTGTTATCCGCTGAAGAAGCCCGCCAGATGACGCAGCGCTTGGAAATACTGGGCACAACCATCCCCCGGTCGCGAGTGGATATTGCGCCAGAACGTCAGCCACAGCAGTTGGTCGGTATGTATCTGTACTCTAGCTTAAATAAAGTGGCGCGTTCGCTGTACTTTTTGACCTCGGAGCAGTTGGAGTCGATTGTTTCTAACAATGTCATTGTGTTGGGCCAACTGCTAACGGCTCAATCATTGGTGAGGTTTGCTACTGACCCGACGGCTAAGGGTCAGGCCGTGCGTGAACAACTGCGCTCTGGCTTGAACCCACGAATGACCTTCTACGAGATTGTAAAAACCATCCAGAAGCACTACGATGCACCGAACTCCATACGCTCACGGCGGCTGCATCTGCAGGCAAGCTATGTTATTTCGCAGCGAACGATCCGGTGAAGTGCCCAGACCCGTCACTGGCGATGGACCTTATGCTGGCAGGCGTCAGTCTTAATGTGATTTGGTGTATGGCTAAGTAATTCATTGCTCAGTGCTGCCGGCAGACTCCTCGGCGGCGTCGAGTTGTTCAGTGACCAGCCGGAAGCCAACCGAATTGAAGCGAAAGTAGGGATCGTAGCCTGTGCGGAAGCTGGTGCTGGCATAACGGTGATAGGAAAACCACGAGCCACCGCGGGCGACACGCTTATCATCGTCGTCCTCTTCATGGTCGTATAAGACGTGGTCTTCAACAAGGTAGGGCTTGGCGCACAGCGCCTCTTGCTGAGATGGCTGGGCCTTCTCTGGTGAAAGGCTATCTGTCCCTAAACTGACTTCGCGCCATTCTGCCACAGATTGCTCCGCGAGGCGCTGCTCTGCCACCTGACGCTCATATTCAGCGATGTAGTCTATCGTCAAGATGGGGTCCTGATGCACCTCAGCAGGGTGGTTGAAGGTATTGGCACACCATTCAAGGACGGTGCCGCACATATCAAAGGCACCGCTGGGGGCCTTGCCACGGGGATACAACCCCACTGCACTCACCCCGCGTAGCGAGCTTTCGCGGGTGTTAGCACGCGTCATATCCCAGCCGCGCCCCCATGGATACAGCCGCTCAGGGTCACCATCGGTAGCGGCTCGCTGCCACTCCCACTCTGTCGGAAGACGGACTATATACCCCAATTTGGTCGACAACCACCGACAATAAGCGACGGCGTCGTACCAAGAGACTTCTTGAACCGGGTAGTTCATTCGGATCAAGTCCATGCGCGGGTATTCCTCGCGCCGGCGCAAGCTGGGCCACCAACGCGGGTCTTCATGACCATCCGCCGCATTGAGGAAGATCGCGTATTGCTGCCAGGTGACCGGATAGCGGGCGAGCAAAATCCGCTTGACGATGCGGGGCGTGTCTTCGCTGCGGATCATCTGTTCACCAGGTTTGACGAAACACCAATCCAGATCAGGTAAGCCATCTTTCCGTAGGCCAATCCCCGGACGTGGATCGCCAACTTGCGCCAGCCATTCGCCTATAGCTGCGCGTTTATTATGAGATAGGTTTGGGTTGGCTAATTGGCGCAGTTGGTGTTCCATCAACATGGACACCATCCGCTCGCCGCCAAGCATTGGTTCCTGCTCAGTCGTCAGCGGGTAGTTAAAGGCACCACTGATGGCGGGTTCCTCACCCGAAAAGTCTTTTACCATACGCTTATTGTACCGGGTAGCACCCGGTTTCTGCATGGTAAGTAGGGGACAGTCGCGTGGAAAA
This sequence comes from uncultured Anaerolineae bacterium, assembly GCA_964439625.1. Classification (GTDB taxonomy): domain Bacteria; phylum Chloroflexota; class Anaerolineae; order Aggregatilineales; family UBA3940; genus CAYTPI01. The sequence goes on from CAYTPI010000018.1 coordinate 45,451, forward strand.
GCCTTGAAACCCTGGAGGGCTGTGATCTATCCGGCGTAGTCAAGCACTTAGACCAGTCATTTATTGCTGGGCAACAATTGGCCTTATTCGGCGCGATTGCTCTGATGAGGCAATGTGATAACTCGCTGGACGAAATCTGGCTTGTTATAATAGTCCAGTGGAATGTGCACTATGCGCAGCCGCACTGAGGCAGCCTATTCTGGCTGCTTATTTTTCGATACAACAAGCGAGACAAGACCAACATAATGGATATTACATGGTATGGGCACAGTTGTTTCCGCATGATTGAACGCGGTTCAGCGAGTATTGTGACGGATCCCTTCGACGATACGATTGGTTACGCAGTCCCCAAACTTAAAGCAGATATCGTCAGTGTGAGCCATGCTGCACCGGGTCACAACGCGGTTGACAACGTCAAGGGCTACAATCTGCTCATCGACAGCCCCGGTGAATATGAAATCGGTGGTGTCTTTGTCACAGGGGTGGCGACCTTTGACCCGAAAGGTGACCCGGAAACGCTGCGCCGTAACGTTATCTACGTTTATAATTTTGGCTCGATCACCGTTTGCCATCTTGGCGACCTCGATTATGTGCCCAAGCAAAACCAGATTGAAGCCTTGGGATCAATTGATGTGCTGCTGGTGCCCGTTGGAGGGGGGGGCGGCCTGAATGCTACGCAGGCCTCTGATGTCATTAGTCTCATTGAGCCGCGCATTGTTGTGCCGATGCACTTCAAAACGCCACAGACGCACCTGGAGCTAGAGCCTATCGACCGCTTTGTCGGGGAGATGGGGCTGCAAAATATCGAAGAGACCGACTCTCTGCGCGTCAACTGGAATACGCTTGCAGGCGAAGATACAGAGGTGGTACTGTTAACAATCACAACTTAAGGGGCATCACAACAGGGTGATGGCACGGATTGTTGAGGGGAATAGCGTTTTATGGTCAAACTATTGATGAGTTGGGATATCCGCGATGGGCAGGACGCCGACTATTTTGAATTTGTCGTCCGCGAGTGGGTGCCGGGCATCACAAAATTGGGGCTGCAACCGACCGAGGCTTGGTATACGATCTACGGTGAGCAGCCGCAGGTGTTGGCTGGTGGTGTCGCCGATGACCTGAGCACCATCGAGAAAATCCTCGAAAGTAAAGAGTGGGATAAGCTGTTAAACAGCCTTCAGGATTATGTGATCAATTACCAGCATAAAATTGTGCCCAATAATGGTAATCTACAGTTAATGTAGCCTGCTTAGATGCATGAGCCGGAGCCCATCGCTCCGGATTTTTTAATTCTGGCGGTAAACCAATGGATGATGTTGTGCAAGCTCAGCAGAAACGGTCTCGTGGTGTACTGCGGTGGGGCTTACTCTTTGCGATTATCGTACTGCTAGCGTTATTGCTTGTCATTATCTGGCTGCGGCGACCCACACCGAACCGTAATCAGTTGGCGCTCGGAGAACAGCCCTCGGCTGCGGAACCAATCGATATCAGCATTCAAGCACCGAGTGAACTGGATGGCTTGTCTCGGCAGCAGGTCTTTGATCAACGGACGACGTTGGTCGAGCAGTACCCACAACTGCTTGCCGCAGACTACACGCCGGATGATGCTACTTTTGGCGATATTATTGACGGCTTGCCTTGGTGGGGTATGGAAGGCCAATTTGTGCATTTTAGCGGCGCGCGTTCCATCGATGGCCCGTCCGAAGAATCTCGCTTTTTAATGAACCCCTATATTTTGGTTGCGCCGGACTTTTGGCCTGCCATTAGCTACACTGGCTTCGTTTGGGATGATGAGCGCCTAACGGCAGACGCTCTGCAAGACCCAGCTTTCCCATATACACCCTATCCACAGTCTGTGCGCTGGTCTCCCCAAGCGCGTCAGATGGTGGTGACCTACAATACAACCGCCTGGCTGCAAGCAATCAACATGTGGAGGGAAAACCGCTTGACCTACGGTGAACTGGTTTTCGACTTGATTGCCTATAATGCACGGGATTTCAACCTCAACTATGTGCTGGTTCGCTATGACCTCTCTACCAATATCGACAAGGTCGGCGAACGCCCAACAGCCCCCTTTGCAATCAGCCACTACATTCACCAAGGTGGGAGCTGCGGCTACCCTGGGGGCTGCAACAACATGAGCCCATCAACGCCCCCCATTCAGGATTTGCTGGTGCGGCAAGCCCCGGCAGAGGCCGTCATTCACCTGTGGGCGGATAGGCCAACCAACCGTGACGTTCCACCTGATATGGTCGTGGTACTTAAATTTGAGTAGTGTACTCTTGGCAAGAGCACTAGCGATCCATTACAGTTAAGTCCACTGATAAAATTTTTCCGACAGCGACCAGCGAAGGAGCAGCTTTCCAAATGAACATAGATGATATCGCTTATAATCTGTCCCTTTTCATACAGAATAATCCGATGATTGTATTTGCCGTTATCGCTGTTTTTATGGTGGTCACTCTTGGTGTTGTGTCTACTGGTGGCAGCAAGAGCAAGGGCAAGAAGGGTAAGCTGGGCAAAGAGTTTGGAAAAATGTCCAAGCAGGAGCTGAACAAAGTCCGCGCTAAAGGCGGTGCGACAGGCGCTCAGCGTTTCAACCGGCGTAAACTACCGACCAAAATTAGGCGTACTGAGCGCCGAGCAAAGATGTTTAAGGATGCAAAAAAAGCAGGCGGTAAACAGCGTGCCTATGGTGGCGGTAAAGATGTAGGCGGCAAGCGTGCCAACCCTGTTGGTGGTAACCTTGAACGGGCCATGCGCGATGCGCGTAAGGCAGTCAAGCAGCAAAATAAAGAAAAAGCCAAAGCGCTTCAAGAGGGCAAGTCACCCAGTAAGAAGAAGAAAAAAAAGAGCGACAACGGTATGGGAAGCAGCGGGCTGGGCTTCTAACCGCGCCCGGGGGCAATGCAACCAAGACAATCTGTTAGCGGTCAGGGTGAAGTACCATGACAGCCTCTTATTTCCATATGAAAGAGAACGCAAAAACCTGAGCAGGTCGCCGCGTTCTTTAGATGATTTTTATCATACAAATGGTGGATGTAACTTAAGCTTTAAGTCGGTGTTAAGCGCTTATAATAACCCACATACTAACCTAAGATTGGATCGGGAGTAAGCTATCCAACTCTGGGCGGTGCAACCCCCCTTGCATGGCACCTTCTCCTTACTGATCAGCGGTTTCGCCTGTGCCGCAACTTGGCATAACGAACGCTTCATTCGGTTCTAACTGAATGTACGAAATGCGCCCAGCCCCGTCAATGGCTGTGCGTCCATCATTCATATAGCCGAAAAAGTCCTCACCATTGAAAACAAACGCTTCGCTATCCCGCGTGAACTGTTGTGAGTTATAGCCTGCGTTAAGGCCAAACCTGTTGGCTAAATCACCACCGGTTGCCACCAAGCGAACAAACTCACCATCGATGAACTGCACCCGTGGGAATGGGTCCATCGTGTCTTCTTTGAAGAGAATATCGAGGTAGCAAAAAGCTGCTTCTGTAACGAAGAGTTCCTCACCGCCACGGTTGATTAGGGGTGTTGGGTCATACGAAAATGCGCCAGCATACGTGTTGCCCTCTAACGTCCCAGAGACGATCTCGACCACAACCTGATGCGTGATCAGCCCAGGGCCGCCTAGAACATATGGGGTCGGTGTCGGTGGTGGCCCGGAACTTGCCGGGCTGCCGCGGCGGCAACCACTTAGGGCTATGGTGAGTATCAGCACGATGGGAATGAGCCATAAATATGATCGGGTAATGTGTCGGCGGATCATAAAGAGCAACGCTCCTTGAGCAACTAGCTATGATAGGGCTGCACTGACAATCAATCAGGTAAAGTAATCACTTGGCCTGGGTAGATTAAGTTTGGGTTGATGTCGGGGTTCGTCTCGACTAGCTCAAGTAGATCGGTGTTTGTTGTTTCACTGATGTCGGCGAGTGTTTCGCAGGTGCCGACGATGTAGCGATTACCACTGACTTGCCCCTGTGTACAGCCTGCTGATGGTTGAACGATTGGCTGCCGGACGGTCACCTCGATCACCGGGCTGGTGCGTTCTGGTTGATCGATGGGGCGTACTTGTAAGCGATGCAGGCCGGGTGCCGGGCTGTAGGTGTAACGCCATTGACCTTGGGCATTAACGGTGATCGCTGCGATCACTTGATCATTATCCAATACTTGGACGCGTTCGTTAGGCGGCGCGATGCCTGAAATGATCATGTCGCCGGGCGGCAACTCTTCTCCATTGACCGGGCTAGCGATGGCAAAACTGGTCGAGTTGCTGTTTGTTTCGGTAGTAATTGGCTGCAGGCTGGGCGCTGGTTCTAGAGTGACGGTTAACATGGTACTGGGTTCCATGGTCGTAGCGCTAGTCGCTGTGACCCCGACCGTTGCTGATGGCGCGATGGCGTCTGTTGGCGTAGCTTCCGGCGTAGCGGATGCCTCGATTGCTGGCGTGGGTGTGAAGGTTGGGCCAGCGGTAAATGTGGGCGATGGTGTTAACGTAACCGTTGGAGTTGCTGTGTTGGTCGGTGCTGCTGTGCCGATCTCGGTCGGTATAACGCTGGTGACGCTGCCTATTGGAGTTGGGCTTAATTCGGAGGCTGCCATCGTTGCTGGTAAGTTTTGTGTAGCGGTAGCGGTCAATGTGACGCTGGCCTCATTGATTACCGCTGCTGCGCCGCTGTTATTGTCATTGCGGCTGCTGGTAAAGTTGAGCCACAACCATGCTAGAATCAACAGCACGACGACCACACCAAACGCAATCAACCGACCGTTGATGGGTGTATCTTCAACATCTGCATTGACGTTGGGCTGCTCGATGCCACTACCCTCCACCTGGGGAATTACCTAGATGAATTATACCAGCGCCTTTCGTTTGTTCGTAACTCTGATCATTGTGGATTATCAGACGCTTGGGGCGCAGCGGCATTTCTCAGCTCGACGACAGAAACGTTCCTTTCCCAGAAACGGCAGCCTGCACGAAATCTTGGTGGCGGTCGAGGTGGCGCAGCAGGTGTAGTAGCATTTCTTCAACCGTATTTTTGACGCCGATATCTGCCAGTAACTGCCAGTGTACAGGGTGATCAAGCTGTTCTTCTGCCAGCCCTTCGGTCAATTTGATCATGGCATTGCGGGCCTCTTTGAAGGACGCAATCAATTCCTTTGGCCCCATGGTATCGTAGTCGCAGGCGCGCAAATCGGTGACGTTTTCAGGGTCGAGCACGACGTTCAGGAAGCCCGAGTCAGTCGGGCGCGCTGGTTCTTTAAGGCGCTTCTGAATGTAGCTATGGTACCAGCGCTCTACTTCAGCGTAATGGCAAATCACCTCTAGTACAGGCCATTCTGCGCCGTCCATGTAGACGAGGTCTTGCCATTGATCGTCTTTTACAGCCTCGAAAAAAGCAATGACCTCATCACGGTTGGCTTTCAGACGCTCAATAAGGTGTGCTTTTCTTGCAGACATGTAGGTTACTCTTTCAAAAAATCATCGATTAAACGTGTAGGGTGAGTTTAACAGACTTTTAACGTCGCTTCATACTTTTTCCACTTGATTATCATACGTGAACCTGGCGCTGGGCAAACGCTTGCCGTATTTGATTCCGCCCCCTCTGATTGATAGAGTTTAGGTCATTATCAATGCTGATTTAAAGGTCGCTGATTTGTTTGGTAACTTTACCCCCGCTAACTTACTGACCAATGCCATTGTGCTGTTAGTCGCGATGGCAGTCCATGAGTATGCCCATACCCGCGTCGCTTATGCTTGGGGCGACGACACCGCCAAGCGCATGGGCCGCATGACGCTTGACCCTCGTGCTAACATCAACTTGCCGGGTTTTATCATCGGTGTGCTGATTGGTTTCGCCATTCTTGGGTCAGCCCCGGTCAACCCGTCACGGATGCGTGACCCGCGTTGGGGCTACTTCTGGGCGGTGATCGCTGGCCCAATCTCGAATCTGTTGGTGGCGGTTGTGTTTGCGCTGCCCGTTCGGTTAGGTCTACTCTCGCTGACTGGCTCGCCCGGCAGTGACATCATCCCGTCGCCCAACTACGTCGTCACCCAGATGATCTTCCTCAATCTGCTTTTGTTCTTTTTTAACCTGCTGCCGCTCTCACCGTTGGATGGTTGGTCAGTGGTGTTCGCCGCCTTACCACCAGGCCCATCGATTTGGTGGCAGCGCCAGCGTGAATACACGATGTATGCCCTGTTCGCTTTCGTTGGGCTGTCTTTCGTAGTGCCGCAGTTCAGTCCGCTGACCTTCTTGATCGCCGTGCCCAGCCAGACGCTTCTGTTTTTACTTGCCGGTGTATAAGCAACTTATTAAATCATCGTTTAATTCTGGCGAATTGGCCTGAATCCGGGCATAAACTGAATCTGAAAACGACCATACGGTATTGGAAGAACAATCTATGCACTATTGGTATTCAATCTTTGTGATAATCCTTGCTGCCCTTGCGTTGCCGGCTTGCAGTCGCGGTGGCTCCGAGACGGATGCAGCCGAAGCCCCCATTGTAGAGCAGGTCACGCAGACAACTGCCGAACTCCCAACCAGCGCGCCCCCATCAACAAACGAATCCATGACCGGTGACACTCAAGAAGTAGCCCCCGTTGAACCTGTCCGCGAGGTTAGCACGGAGCCAGTCGATGTGCAGTTGGCGCTCGTCGCCGATGGCTTCACCTCACCGGTGGGGATGGCGGTTGCCAATGACGGCAGCAACACGCTCTACATTATTGAGCAAAATGGCACCGTCGAGAAGGTCGCGCCGGATGGCACTCGCTTGGGCACTTTCTTGGATGTCAGCCGTTTGATGGTGCGCCTTAACCCTGCTTACGATGAACGTGGCTTACTTGGGCTGGCCTTCCATCCGAACTATGCTGAAAATGGGCGAGTCTTCGCCTACTTCAGTGTGCCTGATAGTGATGCCCAGCACGTTGGGCGCGTCTCTGAATTTACCGCGATTGATGGCGTCGCTGACGTGGCAACCGAGGCGGTCATCTTAGAAGTTGACCAGCCATTTGGCAACCATAATGGCGGTCAGTTGAGCTTCGGGCCAGATGGTCTCTTGTACCTCGGTCTCGGTGATGGTGGTTCCGCTGGCGACCCTGAGCAGAATAGTCAGGATGTGGATACGCTGCTAGGCGGCATTGTGCGCATTGATGTCGATGCTGCGGTACCGTATGCCGTCCCCGCCAGTAACCCCTTCACCGACGGCAGCGGCACACCGGAGTTGTACGCCTATGGGATGCGCAACCCATATCGCTTTTCATTTGACTCCCTAACTGGCGATCTATGGGTTGCCGATGTCGGGCAGAACGCCTTTGAGGAAGTCAATATTGTGCAGGCGGGCGGCAACTACGGTTGGCCCATCCGTGAGGCGACAAGCTGCTACAACGAAGCCAATCGCAATGCGCCGCTAGACGCTTGCGCCAACATCGATGAGATGGGCAACCCCCTGCTTGACCCCGTCTTAGAATATGACCATGGCGTCGGTATTTCAGTGATTGGTGGCTACGTCTACCGTGGTGATCAAATTGATAATTTGTATGGGCGGTACGTCTTTGGGGATTGGAGCGGCGTGTTGTTCGTCGGGACGCCAGCTAATAACCAATGGTCATGGGACTACATGACGATCAACGGTGAGATCGGGGTTGGGGCGCAGGTACTTGGCTTCGGCGAGGATGAAGTCGGCGCTCTCTATGTGTTGACCAGTAATCGGAGCAGCCCCACCGGGCAAAGCGGCAACGTCTGGCGGGTTGCGCAGTCAGTAAACCAATAGCCAGCCAATAGTGCGAGGCGAGTTTGCTGCCTCGCACTAATCTCTATTGACCTTCGTCTGAAGGGCACCGATCCTCCGACGTTATTTTTCGTTGTTGGGATCGTTTAATCAGTGCATAACACTCCGCAATTATATTCATTGGGTCAAGTAAGGTTCTAGACGTTGTTAGGAGTGTATTGTGTCTAATATTGGTGATTTGTACAGCTTACCAAATGAACCTGTCATCGTATGGCGCTGGCCCGCCCTCTGGGATGATTTTCAGGCTGATTACGATGCGGACCTACGAGTAGGAGTTCAACTATTGGATGCTGTCCAACAACCCCATTACGTCATAATTGATACGACAGCCCGTGAAGCTAACGCCAGCATCGACAACATGGTTTATGGGATGAACAAGGTTTTCCGAGGGCAAAACTCAATCGGCAAACATCCGAACATCCGCCATATCTACGCCGTCGGTACGAGTAACCTCGTCTGGATGGTGAGTAAGGGACTCAATTCAGCGACTTTTGGATATGCGAAAGTTAATGTGTACCGAACTTTGGACGATGCGCTTAGCACAATCCGTGAGCAAATCACGTTGGAACAGTAACTTTAAGCTGGGTGATTAGCGCTGAAGCCTGTCAGCCGTTGGGCAAATTGAGCCAGTTGATCGGAGCGGATTGGCTTCATTAAGACCATGTCAACCATAGGCTGAAGCTGCATCCCTTGCCCATCAGCGGTGATGAGCATAATCTTGGTTCCAGCAGCGCGCAGCTGTGTGCCTACCTTGTTGAGAATGCGCTCTCCGTCGCACCGTTGTTAGGAGTGTATTGTGTCTAATATTGGTGATTTGTACAGCTTACCAAATGAACCTGTCATCGTATGGCGCTGGCCCGCCCTCTGGGATGATTTTCAGGCTGATTACGATGCGGACCTACGAGTAGGAGTTCAACTATTGGATGCTGTCCAACAACCCCATTACGTCATAATTGATACGACAGCCCGTGAAGCTAACGCCAGCATCGACAACATGGTTTATGGGATGAACAAGGTTTTCCGAGGGCAAAACTCAATCGGCAAACATCCGAACATCCGCCATATCTACGCCGTCGGTACGAGTAACCTCGTCTGGATGGTGAGTAAGGGACTCAATTCAGCGACTTTTGGATATGCGAAAGTTAATGTGTACCGAACTTTGGACGATGCGCTTAGCACAATCCGTGAGCAAATCACGTTGGAACAGTAACTTTAAGCTGGGTGATTAGCGCTGAAGCCTGTCAGCCGTTGGGCAAATTGAGCCAGTTGATCGGAGCGGATTGGCTTCATTAAGACCATGTCAACCATAGGCTGAAGCTGCATCCCTTGCCCATCAGCGGTGATGAGCATAATCTTGGTTCCAGCAGCGCGCAGCTGTGTGCCTACCTTGTTGAGAATGCGCTCTCCGTCGCACCCAGGAATGTGGAGATCAATCACAAGTAAATCAGGCCGGTAGCCCACTTCTAATCTGGCCAGCGCCTGCTCACCTTCAAGGAAGACCTTCGTTTTGAAGCCAGCCTGCATCAGCGTTGTGTTGAAAATATATGCAATATCTACATTATCCTCAATAATCATTGCGGATGGTGTATACACTATAAATTTTGGCTATCTACATTATCTTACGTTCAATATGAAGGTAGCACAAAGTCCCTCCGGATTATATTAGTTTGTCCTAAGAATAGTCTGAATAAAACATGAACTCAGGGGCTGGGCCGCTGTTAGGTCAGCTCAGTCTAAATCAAGCCCTAGGCTGGGTTTGTGTGTGCTATCTGTAAGCATTGACTCGCACTCTGCCGCCTTGGGTTAGATAATCAGGCATGATGGTTGTCCGTTCAAATGGAAAGAGGAAGGCTATGAGACGCATCTCACGGGGGCAGTTGCTGCTCCTGCTCAGTTTGATTATTTTGCTGCTCGTTGGCTGCCGGGGTCGGCGCAACCGGCAAGCAGCAGAAGAAGTAAGCGGCGACGGTTTATTTGCTCCCGAACCGACGGAAACTCCGATACCGCCGACGCTGCGTCCCACCTTGACACCCCAAATCGCCTCAGAATTGGCGGGGGTTGAAGTTGACGTTTCTTACCTTGACGATGAACGCTACCTAACACGGGACGAGTTGTTCGCCCAAACGCTGGTGGAAGATACGACCCCTGGCGTAACGCCAACACTCGCCATGACTTATGATGAGGCGGGGTTAAACGCCTTCGCCCAAGCCTATGTATTGTCGCGACTGCTGCCTGAATTAGAATTCACGCAGACGGCCCGCCTCGATCTCCGTGCCGAGCGGGTCGCTGTTCTAGCAGAGATTGAGGGCGAGGCTCGAACACGCACCGCCGGTGTGTTGTATGGTGTTGCTGAAGCACCCAACCAGGTGGTGTTCACCAAGTACGAACTGTCACAGATCGTCTTTGATGACCCACCCGACCCAGTGCTTGAGCAAGTCAGCGTCGAAGTCACTGACTTCGTTAATGAAGCGCTGGCGTCGGCCCGCTTTACATCAGAGGTGAGCAATGTGCGCTATCGCATCGTGCAACTGACCTTTGAGGAAAACCTGATCACGGTGCTTTGTATGCCTGGTTAGTCAGGCGGGTTGCAGGCTCGCCCCTTGTGATATTCACCGACCGTTCAGCACGCCCCGAAGTGCTTCGACATCTTCTACCGAAAACTTATGGTGGACATCGCGCTGTGGGAATGGAATTTCGATGTTGGCCTCATTAAGGGCCTTGTAGATCGCTGAGTTAACGCGGTCTGCCATGACGAAAGTATCCGCATAGGTATCAACCCAAAAGCGCACATCGAAAATAAGCGCTGAGTCGCCCATGTTTGTGAACAGCGCTTCGACCTCTCGATGTAGCTCGCCTGTGCTCTGATCCATTTCTTTTGGCGGGCGCACGACTCCATCCACGTTGCGTACCGCGTCAAGCATCACTTGCCGTGCTAAGTCGATGTCGGTGCCGTAAGCGATGCCCACTGTGACGTAGATACGGTATTGGGCATCAGGAAAAGCCCGGTTGACGATCTGGCTTTTACCAATGATTGAGTTCGGTACCACAATCATACGGTTGTCAATCGTGCGGATGCGCGTCGAGCGTAGGCCAATATCGACGACATCACCGACTGTGTCAAAGTCTTGTACATCAATGCGATCACCGATGCGGTAGGGTTGGTCAACGATGATTAGAAAGCCGCTGATCGTATCCTCAAGAGCGGCTTGTGCTGCCAATGCTACTGCAATCGATGTGACGCCGAGCGTTGCTACTAACCCGCTGATTTCGACATCGAAATGATCCAAGACGATGATCAACCCAATTACTGCGATAACACCGAGTAGAATGCGCCGGAAGAACGGCAGCAGTTGTGCGCCAGCTTGCAGCGTTTCCGAGCCGGTCATCCGCATGTTGAAGTAGTCAAATAGAACGACCATGCAGCGCAGAATCAGTAAGAATGCGGCTACGACGTATGCCACGAAGAATATATCTGAAAGGAATGTTTGGATGTTTGGTGCGATGAAATCCAAGCGGGAGGCAGCTAAGTCAAAGGCGATGACAATCAGGAAAATATACAGTGACGGCACTACTGCGGGGATCAGCATATCGTCGAGCAGGGTGTTGGTGTTTTTAGCAATGCGCCTCATGATCAAGTTCATTGACCATTTGAGCAACCGGCGTCCAATAGCTAGCACCACCAATACCAGCAGTAGCGATGTTGTCAGCCGCACCCACTGAAAGCCAGTTAACCCGGCGAATGTTTGAGTCAGTAACTCTTGCATGGTTCCCCCCACAAATTACGGTTTAAGTTTTATTGATTGTATGACGCCATTATCTGTGGGATTGGGCTTCATTGGCAACATTAATCACCCCGCGCCGCCTGAAGATAAAATATCTCGTTTAGGCCGGTTAACCCAGTGGTGGCTAACGCTGAAACCAAACCTTAACGCTAGTAGATCAAGTGATCACTTGACAGGCGAATGCCAAGGAATTATTATTCAACACGAATAGAACAATTGTTCTGAATTGCCGCTCATAGAAAGCATATGTGGTCCTTGGCACCCCACACGGCTTCACCTTACGTGAAGCGTGTTGGGGTGCTTTTGCTTTACGGGCGAAGGGCAGGTTAGGCGGTTGTTGTTGAACATTTGGGCTGGGAGTAAAGGAGAGCCAATGAGTGTATTCGAAACAAAGGGCGTTTGGGTTGGGGCTAACGGGCAAGCCACACCTGCTGCCATGAAGGGTGGGCCACTGTTTGACGCCTTCCATGGCATCCGGCGCACACGTGATCGTCAATTGGGGGCGTCCAAGGCAGACCTTGGGCGGGCTTATGCCAGTGCGGTCTGGGCGTACCGCTGCATTAAGCTGCGGGCAGATGCCGTCGCCGGGGTGCCATTGGTCTTGCGAGATCGCACTGGGGCGCCGATCCGGGAACACCCACTGTTGACGCTGTTAACAGAAGGCAGCCCGCTGGTGGTCAGCCTCAGCGAGATGCTGCGTGCCACTGAGGCGGCCTATAACATCTTCGGCGTGGCCTACTGGTTAAAAGTGACGCGGATGCCGAACGGAGTCCGTTGGTTGACGTGGGCCAACCCGCAGACGATTGACCCGGAAGTCGATCCGCAGCGCGGCGTCATAGGCTACCGGCAGACCGCCGATGGGCAGACGCTGCATCTGAAAACGGACAGCGTGATCGCCTTCCGCAACTTCAACCCACTTGACGACTTAGGCGGACTGAGTCCGCTGTCGGTGGCTTTGAGCGAGATCAACGCGGAATTGAACGCCGCACGTTTTGTGTCAGCGTTTTTCGCCAACGATGCGCGCCCAGCGGGTTTACTGACAACCGAACAGCCACTGGTTGCATCAGAGGCTGAGCGCGTCCGCACATGGTGGCAGCGCCTGTTCCGTGGGGCAGATAACAAATGGAAAACGGGCATTGTCGGTGGCGGCTTGAAGTGGCAGACGATCACCTTTCCGCCGCAAGAGTTGGCTCTCTCCGAACTGCGGGCTGAGGATCGCCGCGCGATCTGTGCGGTGTTCGGGGTGCCTGCCGGGCTGGCAGGCGCGTGGGAGGCGACGACCTTCGCCACGGCGCGTGAACAGAAAGCCAGCTTCTACGAGGACACAATCATCCCGCAGTTGGACTACTACGCGCAGGTGCTCAACAGCAGATTGCTGCGTGCCCACTTCCCTGACTTAGCCGCACAAGGGGCGGCCTTGTCGTTTGATTACGACAGCATCGAGGCCGTCAGTGAGACAGCGACCGAAAAGGTCGAACGGCTCAACAAGCTGTTCGAGGCAGGTGTTGTGACGCGCAACGAGGTGCGGGCTGAGATCGGGCTGCCACCCGTCGTGCCTGCCGAAGACGGCTTTGTGTTTGAACTGCAATCCGGTGAGGCGCAGCCCAGTGCACCAACCGCGGCTGGTGAAGGTAATGCCAACGGTCAACGCGACCCAATTGACCTACTAGACACGACCCTTGAGGGCGTCAAGGCCTTGGAGAGCCAGCAGATTCAGGAATTGGCGAAGTGGCGGCGCTTCGCGCTGAAGCGCATCCGTGCGGGTAAGCGGCTGCGTCCGTTTCGTACGTCACTGCTGCCCGCTGACCTGTGGGTTGCAATCGATGAGGCGCTGCGGGAGGCCGCAACCGTCGATGATGTCCGTGCGATCTTCGAGGCGCACATCGATGATTGGCAGTAAGCGTGTCGGGGCAGTGAAGTGAATTTACAGGGAAGGGACACATGCAAGTAAACGCACATATCGATCAACAAAGCGGTGATTGGCTGCTGGATGTACTCGGCGTGCCCTTCGGGGGACCCTATGGTGGCAAGGATGCTCACGGTGAGTACTTCACCCCAAGCACCGATCTCTGGCTAGACCGCATCAGCAAGCGCCCGGTGGTCTACTACCACGGCCTGACGGAAACCGACCGCGTGCCGGAAGTGATCGGGCGGGAAGTTGGCTGGGAGCAAGGGCCTGATGGTATTTGGTTCCGCGTGGCACTCAATAAAGCCAGCAAGCTGGCGCGGCGCGTCTGGTTGGCGGCCCAAAAAGGGATGGCGCGGGCTTCCTCCGGGGCAATTAGTCACCTAGTGCGGACGGCCCCGGACGGCAAGCTGCTGGTCTGGCCCATCGGCGAACTCTCGTTGATGGATGCCGCCGATCACCAGCCCGCCAACCCATATGCCGTCGCGCTGGTACGGGCTAAAGCGGCCTTTCGCGTTGCGGGCCTGCCAACACCGCTGGCTGTGTATCAAGACAATCAACAGGAGGAGTCAATGGACGAACAGACGATCCGTAACGTGATCCGGCAGGAAGTGCGTACTGCACTGGAAGACGCTGCCGACCCGACCGAACTTAACCCGATATTCCTGACGGGCACTGCGCCAGGGATTATCAATCAACGAGGCGAACCGTATCTCAGCGCCAACGGCACGCCCTTTGTCGATGCGATCAAAGCGATGCGCCAAGGCCGCTTTGACGTGGTGCGCTTTCAGTTAGCGGGTAAAGCCCTGACTGAAGGCACTGACGCAACGGGTGGCTATCTCGTACCCGTCGAGCAGAGCAACCAGATCATCGAGCTGTTGAGCGCCCGCGCCGTGGTGCGGGCTGCCGGGGCGACGGTCGTCCCGATGGCATCGGACACGCTCAACATTCCGGCGCAGGCTAGCGGGGCAACCGCCTATTGGGTCGATGAGAACAGCCCGATCAGCGCGTCAGACCAAACCTTCGGGCAAGTAGCGCTGCAAGCCAAAAAGCTCGCCGCGTTGACCAAACTGTCATCGGAGTTGTTTGAAGACAGTGATCCCGGTGTTGAGCAAATCGTGATGGCAGACCTCGCCCGCGTGTTGGCACTGGAAGAAGATGCCAAGTTTCTAGCCGGTGATGGGACATCCAACACGCCCAAGGGCTTAGAGAACATCACCGGAGTCAATGTGGATAGCACCACGCTGGGCACCGATGGCAGTGTGCCATCCTTCGATGACTTGGCAGATATGCTCTACCGCCTCGATGCCGACAACATCCCGGCTGAGGGCCGCGCTTGGATCGTGCATCCGCGCACCGTCAACACGCTGCGCCAAATCAAGGATGCTGGCAGCGGGTCAAACGTTTATCTCTGGGCAGACCCTGCCCTGCCGGGTGACCCACCTACGTTGTGGGGCTACCCAGTCTACACAACGACGGCTATCAGCATCGCCGAGACGCAAGGGGCTAATGACGACGCTTCGACGATCTACTTGGGCTGCTGGCCTGAATTTGTGATCGGTCAGCGTAAGGCGCTTGAACTACGTGCCAGCGACGCCGCGGGCAACGCCTTCGAGTACGATCAGGTGTTCATCCGCGCCATTATGCGCGTGGATTGCAACGTGCGGCATGCTGCCAGCTTCGAGGTGTTGAAGGGCGTCCGGGCCTAACGCACATCATATCTAGGGGGCAGTTCATCTGCCCCTCATAAATGTCGGGTGAGTCAAGCTCGCCGCCTACAACCCAAGTTGTGTCAACGCCGAGCAATCAATTGCACGGCTAGCGGACGATGATCGACATAAACTACAGAAAGGAAATATGATGCTACAAGACTATGCCACCGTGGCTGCATTGAAAACCTACTTACACATCACCGGAAGCAATGATGACGACCTACTGGGTGATCTGGTGACGCGGGCTAGCCGCCTCATCGAGGAGCATTGCCGCCGAGTGTTCTACCCCACCAGCGAGACGCGCTACTTCGATGCTGCCGGCCCGCAAATCTACGGACGAATGCTGCTGCTGGATTACGATCTATTGAGCGTCACCACCGTCACAAACGGCAACGGCGCTACAATCCCCAGCAGTGACTACATCCTGCGGCCTGCGAATTGGTCGCCTTACTTTGCGATTGTGATTAAGCAGAGCAGCAGTCACCGTTGGACGTACACCACCGACCTCGAAGCCGCGATCAGTGTTGAGGGTGTTTGGGGCTACGATGTTGATGTACCAGACACAATCCGGCAGGCCACGCTGCGACTGGCTGCGTGGCTGTACCGTCAGCGTGATACGGGCATGGAGTTGGTTCAGGTGGAGGTCAACGATCAGGGGCAGGCCGTCAGCCCGCCGCGCTTGCCACGGGACGTCTACGACATGCTCAGTCCGTTTATTCGCGTCAAGTTGATGGTGGCCTAAATGACGTGGCGTAACGTCTTTACGCAGCTTGCCGCCGTCAACGTGCCGGGTGTGACCACCAGTTACGACCTTGGCGAGCTGCCGGGGGCGCTGCCTGCTGCTGATCTGCCAGCGCTGCTGCCGCTCTTTGACGATAGCGAAGCGCTGTTCACCGGAGGGGAGCCGAGTTTCTCAACGTTGACGTTTGACGGCTCAGTGTGGCAGTCTAGCTTGCAGATCGACCATGTGTTGTACGCGGCCCCTGCGTGGTCAGAGGCAGGAGTTAGTGCCGTGCTACCTGACCTGATCGGCTTGGTGGATAACTACCTAGCTGCGCTGGCCGCGGTAGGCACGCTCAACGGCACGCTAGAGCGCGAACTGGTGATCACGCGGGTGCAGCCGGGTGTGGTTGACTACGCAGGGGTGCGTTTCTATGGGGTGCGCTTTCGCCATCGCTGGGAGCGTACCGTCAGTGTTGGGGGAGGGTCGTAGTATTATGCCGCGTGCAACGTATGCCATCGAGTTTGAACTGACGCACAACACTTACACCGACCTCACGGCTGACTTGCACGTACCAACGCCGATCAGCATTGCGCGGGGCATCCTACCGGGCCAGCGCATGGCAGAGATCGGCGAGATGACCTGTGCCCTCTATAGCCGGGATGGGCGTTACTTGCCGGGGCACAGCAATCAGATGGCAGGTTTTGAGGTGGGCATCGGGGTGCGCTTGCTGGCTGATGCTGGGGCAGGCCAACAGACGTTGTTCTATGGGCGCTTGTACGACGTTGTGCCAAGTAGTGCGCCGGGTAACCATGGACACGTCGTCTACTTGACGGTGCATGATGACCTCGCCCGTTACGCCGAGACAGGCCTGCAAAGTTATCCACTGGCCTTCAACCAGCGTTCGGACGAGGTCATCCGGGAGTTACTGACGCGGGTACCGCTGCCGCCGGGTCAAGCAGGGTTCTGGCTGCTGGGTCTGCCAGAAAGCCGCAGCAAACTGGGCGAAACAACCACGCTTGGCGACCGCATCACTGGGACGGACATCGATACTGGGCGAGCAACCTTCCCCTGGGTCGGTGATCGCTGGCGGGCAGAGCAGTCCGTCAGGCGGGCGCTGCAAGATGTGGTGCAAAGTGAGCCGGGCCACTTCTACATCGGGGCGGACGGCAGGCCGACGTTCGATCAGCGTCAGGTGCGGCCCAGCCAAGTGACCGCAGCCGCCACGCTAACAGCCAAGCTGGTCAGTGTGCGCGCAGAACGCCGCCGGGTTAACCTGATCAACCAGGTGGAGATGACCGTCTACCCGCGGGTGGCTTCAACTGAGCGCGAGGTGCTGTGGCAGTTGAATAATGACGTTGTGTTAGAACGCGGCGAGGCGCGGACGTTTACCGTCAGCTACCGTGATCCACTGCAAGCGGCGGTGCTGCTGGGTGCCGTCGATGTGTTGGCACCCGTGCCGGATGTCGATGCGCGCTTCGTAGGCTACCGCTACCAGATGATCGGCGGGCTGCGGCTGCTGCATCCGTATGAGGCCAAGCAGTATATTGATGTCCAAACGGAGATCGGGGCCGCTTCAGCGACGATCACCGTGACAAACCGGGACGTACCAATCGGGCAGCTGCACATCGAGAAGCTGCAAATCCGGGGTAAGCCGCTGCGCGTCTACGAGCCGCTGACGGTTGTACTCAGCAACCAGGCTAGCCAACTGGAAAATGGGCGCTTAACCGACGTGCTCGACCTGCCGTTAGCGGATGACAGCGCCCAGGTGGTTGACCTCGGCTACAGCATCCTGAACAACAACAGCCAACCGCGCCCCTGGTTAACACTCGAATTTGAAGCCACTGCTGACACGGGCTTGCTAAACCAGGCCTTATTGTGTGATGTCAACGACCGGGTACACATCACTGATGCGACCTTGGGGCTGCAAGAAGCGGGGGCATATATCGATTTTATCCGCCACATGATCACAGCAGCGGGGGCCAGCCACGAAGTGACGTGGCAAACATCCCCGGCTGATCGGGAGGCCTACTGGCTGCTCGCTGAAGTGGGTTACGGCGCGCTTGGGCAGACAACGCGCCTAGGCTATTAGCTACTGGACATACTTTTAAACAAAAAGGGAGCAAAACACATGACCAACCAACCAATTTCACCGGAATTCAACATGACGCCAATTATCGGACCAATCATCAGTTTGCTGCGGAGCCGTAAGTTTATGGTCACTGTGATGACGTTGGTCGTCAACGTGGTGATTGCCTTCATGCCATCGCTGGAGGCCGTCCGCACGGAACTGTTGACCGTCTTTACATTTGTCGGTTCAGCGCTGGTGGTATCAATCGCTTATGAAGATGGTCAGGTTAAGGCACAAGGGCAGTAAAGCATGACGTGGGTCGAACCAACGACGCAAAACACGGGCAACCTGATCACCGCGAACATCTGGAATACGGAAGTGATTGGCAACATCCGGCATGTGCGCGACCGCTATGAGGAAAAGTGGGTGCCGATCTATGACCTTAGCGAAGTCGTCGATCGCTATGCTCGCTACAACCTTACCAATGACCCCGCCGCATCGTTCTGCACTCCAAGTGATTTCAGCAGTTTGCAATCGGCAGAGTTGATCTTCTTCGGGGAGGCGAACCAGACGATCACGTACAGCTTGTACTCGAACTACGGCGCAATCAATGGCAGCCATACTCAGTACAGCGTCTCGTTGACTGGGTTGACCTTTAGCGTGTCCAACAACAAGCTGCACGCAATTGACGTCAGTGCCCTTTTCCCAGATTTAGCAGCAGGCCACATCTGTGGGATGCAGTTAACGCTGCAAAGCGGCACTTATCACCGGGTACTAGGTTTGCGTCTGCGCTACCTACGCTCGTAGAAAGGGGACTATGATGGAACGAATCGTATTGACCGAAACCGATCTCGAGCAGATCAACGCTGAGTTATTCGCTGAAGAGGTGACTGCTCGCTTGGGCCGTCAGGTGATGGTTGCCAGCCGCCAAGCGGATGCTCGCTTGATCGAGGCGGTACTTCAGCCGACAGACGGGCTGCCGTTTACCGGGCAAGAGTTCCAAGCCGTGCGGGAGGCCGCCCGCAGCCACCGGCCTGATGACCTTTCAAGCCGGGCCCAGCTTGTGCTACAGCGCCGCCAAGCGCTTGCCAAGGCCCTCAGTGATTTGCGCGCCGAAACTGTGGCAGACCTGGATGCTCTGCTGGCAAACCTCGATGCGACAACCACCCGGCAGGCCGTCGCTGCCTTGGGGCGCATCGTCCGGGCGCTGCTGATCATCGTGCAGGAGCGCGAGCAAGGAGGCTAACATGGGTGAGGATGCAATTCTATCCGCCTTCATGCAGGTACCCTTCGTCGCGATTATGGTCTATATGGTGCAGCGCTTCTTGCTCCACCTAGACTCGCGTGATGATGAATGGCGCAAGTTCACCGTGACGCAGAACAACCGCGTCATTGCGCAGTTAAACGAACAGCGTCGTGCACTTGAGGCGCTTTCCGTGCTGCTGATCCGGCATGATGCCACCGTGCGCGGCGTCAACCCGGATCATGTCGGTACCACTGAAGAGCTGCTGCGCCACATCCACGATACTTAGAATCGAAACGCCGCCCTCAGTCAATGGGGGCGGCGTCCATTGTATGGCAGATATCTGCTCAGGGTTAGGGTTTTTCTTCCGGATCTCCTTCAACTTCTTTCTGCCCACGCCGGCGTTCACGCAGTTCTTGGGCTTTGTCTTGTAGCTCGGAGAAGTAGTCTGTCGATACGATCTCGTTAACGGCCTTATCCCGCTTACTTGTATCTAATTGAATCTCCAGTGCTTCGACACGTTCTTTTAGCTTCTTCTCACGACCACTGACCTTCTGGATCATCACCTCGAAGACGCGGGCGAGGGTATCGACCTCATCGTTAAGACGGTCGCTACTCAACCCAGCAAAGTTATGCGAGTAATCGCCTTCGGCGATGCGCTCGGCAATCTCAGTCAAGCGGCGTAGGGGCTGGGTGAGGTTGCGCGCACCGACGAATACCAGCACCAATCCCAGCCCATAAGATAAGACAAAGGCCAAGGCCGTAGAGTTAATGATGGTGTTACGTACTTCGTAGTAATACTCAGCAGCAAAGTCGATGCCAATTGCGCCAATGATTTCCCCGTCGTCGTCGTAAATTGGGCGATACCCCGAAATCCACTGACCAAATTCGCCGTCATCATACGGCTCGTTAATGTACGTCGCTTCTACAAGGCCCATGTCAATCTGAGATTGGTCGTTTGGAGTGTAACGTTGGCACAGTCGGAAGCCGCCTCGTGGCTCACGGAAGTAGCCCGTGCTGCCGATAGCGACAACTTCACGCGTACCCGGGCCTGCCACATAGGTATAGAAGCGCGCCCTTGGTTCAATATCCTGCACGGTCTTGAGCCAAGTGACATGTGCAAGGTAGGCTTCGCTGTCTTCTGGGTAGAAGCCGTTCTCTTCAGCGTCAGGTTCTGGCAAACAGCGGTCCGTCTCTAGAGCGTCTGCATAAGCCGCCTGGAAGGCTTCCTTATCCATTCCTTCCGCCGCTGCATCGAGGGTGGTCCGCATGTCGTCGGTTAACGTCTCTAGGACGCTTTCGGTTGTGTACTGGAAGAACCAGTAGTAGCTTCCTGTGAATATAAAAGCAAAGACCAACGTAAAGGCGATGACGATCTTCCAGTTGAGCGACACGAATCGCATAGTAGAGGCATCACTGTCTTTGTCGTCTGTTGTTGTGGGTTGATCACTCATTGCTCATCCCCGTGTAAGTCGTTGACGGATTGAAGTATTTTCTGCACATCTTGATTGTCTTCGTTAAGTCCATAATGGTCAACTAGATACGCAAGGGCAAAGTTGCTAATGACGGACTTATCTGCAAAATCGCAATTTGCTTCTGGGTTAGGTAGCAACCCTAAAAACATCGGGTGAAACTCAATCTCATGTGTGCCATTTTTTGAGAAAATTGGCTCTTTGTAGTCGATATTTAAGCGGTGAATGCCCATCATCTCGTAGTGCTTCATAAGGTTTGGGTAATCCACTTCATTGACCATACCACACGGGGCAGGCAAGCCACGCTGCTTAGCATCCTCTATGATCTGTTCAAGGCAGCTCACGATAATAAAATGTGACAGCCGCATGCCATTGACCATCTTGTGCCGAAATTCAGGGTAGACGGCTAAAGCATGCGCAATACCACAGCGTCTACTTGGAATATACCTAAATGTGCGAATACCCGCGGCTTGTTGGTTTACCTCGACCAGCCAATAATGTACGACATGGCCTGCGGCATTCTCTGCTGGTTTATACACTCGCTGCTGCATGCGAGCGGTGTAGTGTGCATATTGCGGAAACAAATCTGCATAGATTTTCAGCAGCGCGTCAATGCGTTGCTGATCCGCGCTGTCGAGCACATCATAAATGCAGACAGCGCCAACAGCTCTGACCAGCCGAGCTTGTTGAGGGGGGGCCTTACTCACGCTCAATATCATCCATTAAACGTAACAGTTTTGATGAGCGCCGCCGTCGTCGCTTTAAGCGCCAATTGAGCAGGCTTTCATCGTATATTTGCCGCATCTGAAAGAACGACCAAATAGCGAAAACGGAGACTAAGACAGCCAGCCCTAAATACATGTTTGAATACAGACTTTCTGGTAGCGCAAACAACCTGCTGCTGATCACAATCACTAAGAAGCCAATCAGGCTGGCAACAATGGTACCACTGGAGAGCAAATAACTATTTAAGAAGATGCTGACACGGCCCCGGCGTTCTTCTGGTACGAGCGCTTCAAACGACTTACGTGCAGAGTGTTCAATGGTGTTATAGGTTGTGCGAGCAAAGCCCTGACCACCCGTACTGCTGACAAGCCCCGGCATGAAGATCATCCAGAGGCTGCTGCCCAGCATCACAACAGGCAAGACCAAAAATGTGTCCTTCAGTCCAATTTTTTCGATCACACGGCTGGCTACTAGAAACTGCACTAAAACGCCCACGACAGCCAGCACGAGCAGATAGGTTGAGAAGAACGTGCCGAAATTATCGCCAGTCGCCGCTTTGGCATCGTTGAGCATGTCGAAGTACAGCAGGGTCATCACAAACGAGACGGAGACGACAATCAAGGATAGGTAGCGAAACGCTGGCACAGATTTGATAAAAGCCCACCCTTCGCTAAGCGTTTCACGCGTGGTCGCTGGCTTCTGAAATGTATCTCGGATGTTAACCTTGCGCAGCCCGAAGAAAGCTGCAAGCAAAGAAATAAGATACAGCGCACTGGCAACGATCAGTAGGTTCAGCACGATTTGTTTATCCAAACCGACCATGGCTCGCACAATCAGTAAGCCAACGATATTACCGACAAAGGCTAACCCATTAATTAACGGAAATAGGCGCTTTCCTTGGGCAACATCGAAGATGTCGCTGGCTAAGGCCCAGAGGAGGATCGGGAAGAAAGCAAGCTGCTGATCACTCATTAAATACAGCAAGGTATAGCTGACGGTCTCTGGGATGATGTTGTCGTAGGCAAAAGCGATGCGCAGCAAGATGAACATCAAGGCGAACACAACCACTGCAACTTGTATCAGCCGCGTGCGCTTAAAGCGATCAAGTAGGAGCGATTGTGTTCCTGTGACGATAATCAACAGCAGCGATGTTGCCGCCCACACTAACAGCAGCAGGGCGGTATCGTTGACGCCACTGAGGAAGCCATCCACAGCGACAACCTTTGTCAGTCCATGCGATACTGAGTTGTTAAACAGGAGGAAACCAAGCAGGAATGTATAACCTGCTTCACCTTTACGAATTTTGAGAAACTGGCTGATACTTGATGTCATAGTGATAGGGTTCGCAATTCGATGTTGCAGCATTCAAGGAAAAGACTATCTCAGTGTACTATGCTTCATTGTTAGACGGTAATAAGTGATGCGTGGTAAAACGCCGCCCTTTTTGATCAGGACGACGTTTTGGTAGATGAAACACCGTTAGAGTTCGACCATCACCTTAATTGCTTCGCGATTGTCCATCGCTTGATAGCCATCGGGGACATCGTCCAGCCCAATGCTCACGTCGAACACGCGGCCCGGGTTGATGCTGCCATCTAAGACATCTTCGAGAAGCTCGGCAAAGTAAGCTCGCGTCGGTGCCGGCCCACCGCTGATCGTCAAATTGTGTAGAAAGGTGGGTACCCCTGCCGGGATTGTCACGTCGTGAGGGACGCCTACGCGTCCGATGGCACCACCCGGTCGCGTAATCTGGAAGGCTGTGTCCATGGCTGGGTTGGTGCCGACACATTCCAACACGGATTGCACGCCATAGCCACTCGTCAGCTCCTTTACGCGCTCGACGGCTTCCTTACCACGCTCACTGACAACATCCGTTGCGCCAAATTCTTTACCAAGCTCAGTCCGATTGGTGTGGCGTCCCATCAGGATGATTTGCTCTGCGCCCAGCCGCTTGGCGGCTATCACGGCACACAAGCCGACGGCCCCATCACCGACGACGGCGACCGTCTTTCCTGGTTCAACTCGTGCTGAGACTGCCGCGTGGTGTCCGGTTCCCATTACGTCTGTTAAGGTGAGGATGGACGCCATCATGGATTTATCCAGGTCATCTGGGATAATCACCAATGTGCCATCAGCTTGTGGAATCCGGAGCGCTTCCGCCTGTGCACCACCGGGATCATTAAAACCAAAGAAACCCCCTTGGACACATGACGTGTGGACGTCAATTTGACAGTGAATACAGGTGCCATCAGAGTAGGCAAATGGCATCGCAACAGTATCACCCACCTTCAAGTTGCTGACTTCCGACCCGACTGCCGCAACAACGCCGAGGGCCTCGTGCCCCATACGCCGACCACCCTCTGGGAACTCCTCGTAGCCGCGGTAGGGCCATAGGTCACTACCACAAATACAAGCGTGCGTTACAGTCATGACGACATCGGTTGGCGCTACAATTTGTGCATCAGGGATGTCATCAACGCGGACATTACCTGCAGCATGCATCATTGTTGCCTTCACTACGATCTTCTCCTTTTTGGGTTTGCTGCAAATTGAATGAATCGCCTACTTAGGAGGCGGCTTACTTTAGATTGTAGTAACTCCAGCCGCGGAAACGAATCAATAGGTATTTTGGGCGGAGTTCCATACGTATGTTGAGCGAGCAAAACGCCATCTGCGATCAACAAGGGCGGCATTACCTTCCGGGAGACTCAATTAGCTAGTGTGAAAACTAATGGCGCATGACGACGAGGAAAGCATCATCACCGGCTTGCTGGCGCAGCCCGTAAACCTGATCGGCATCTCCAAATAAGTAGGTCCCGTGCGGCTGCACATCTCCACGAGATCCCATCGTTAAAAGCCGCATATCGCTCATATTTGTGCCTGTCACTTTTCAGGTAATAATTAAGTATAATATAAACAATCACCATATTTTTCCTAAGCATATGGCAGTTGTAGATTGCATTCACTTAAGGGGGATATATGTTACCAACACTTAGGTTGCTCGATTGGCCTGACTCGCTGGACAAAAAGACCGCTTCACAATTCACAGAACAGACTGGGGCGCAGATTGAATTAATCGATCTAGATAATGCGACCAGCGTGTTTGATGCGCTGGTCGCGGACGAGCCTCCGGATCTTATTGTGCCTGCCAGCTACACGGTGCAAGAACTGATAGAACGTGACAACATGCTGCTGCCACTTGAGCATGCATTGCTGCCGAACCTCGAACACCTCGAATATATGCTGCCAGGCCATGTATCACATGATCCACATTATCAATATTCTGTACCGAGTTACTGGGGTACAACAGGTATTGTCTACCGAGATGACCTGATTACAGAGCCAATTGAGTCCTGGGCCGACTTTTGGGAGGTCGCACGGGCGTACCCAGAACAGACGTCACTGTTGGATGATCCGCACGATGTGATCAACGCGGCGCTGAAGCGGTCTGGTTATTCGTTAAACGAAACAGACCCAGCCGCCCTAGATGCTGCTGAGGCCGCCCTGCTCGAACTCCGCCCTTACATCGGTCATCGTGTCACGGATTACAAATCGCTCTTTGCGCACGGTGAGATATACATGGCCTTGAGTTGGAATGGGGACGCTGCGGTGATGCAACAGATGGGCATACCGGTGCGCTACGTGGTACCAAAAGAAGGTTCTGAGCTATGGGAAGACAATTATGTTATTCCTGCGAATGCACGCCATCCTGAATTGGCGCATCAGTTTATCAATTTTTTAATGGAGCCAGAAATTGACACGCATCAAATCATGTATACGCTCTACCCGACCTACAATGCTACCAGTATAGACATGCTGCCTGAGGCTGTTCGGGATAATCCGATTGTGTTCCCGCCTCGAAGCGACCTGCAAAGAGTTGAATTTGCCACCTTGCTGCCACCAGAAACACGGCAGCGGCGAGCCGAAATCTGGGAGCGTTTCATCACCACATGACCAAACCAAGGATACCCGACAGAACGCTGTGCCCAACCACATCGTTTTGAATGGCGCAGGGATGTCTGGTAGAACAAGCAGCAAGGAAAGCATCATCACCGGCTTGCTGGCGCAGCCCGTGCCCGTGCAACGAATGGCTGCACACCTCCACGAGATCCCATCGTTAAAACTTGGGCATGTTCAGGGTCAAATGGCGAATTCAAGTCATTATCTCTCTTACTTTCCCAAATGCAATTGCCTCGACCCACTGCTGAATGGTGTGTAATTGACGGGACACACACATCGTTGAAGCAATTGATCGAATACGAAAAAAAGATGTAGCTGAGGAATTTACCTTAAGACGGTACACTCTACTTATCTATTGACGGAAAACAATCAGGCTTGCGGTCAGCTCATGCAGTTGCCTGCACTGAAGGAGATGTTGTGTCAGAGTCAACTCAGATTGATGTAGGCATTAAGCTAAATGTCAAGAAATGGGACGGTGAAAAACCCCCAATGATACTGCTACATGGCCTTGCCAGTAACAAGGAAACGTGGGGGCAAGTAGCCGAGCAACTAGCTGAGCAGGGCCACTATGTACTTACGGTTGACCAGCGTGGGCATGGCCTCAGTGAAAAGCCAGATAGCTCGTATTCATTTGACGAGATGACTGACGACCTCAGACGGTTAATTGAAGTCATGGGGTTTGAAAAGCCGATTATTGCGGGGCAGTCATGGGGAGGCAATGTTGTTCTGGCTTTCGGTGCGCGCTTCCCTGGGGTGGCTCGTGGTTTAGTATTTGTGGATGGTGGCTTTCTGAACTTGAAAGTATCACCCGGTGGGACTTGGGAGTCTGTACGCGAGAGACTACGCCCACCGGCAATGAATGGCCTGACTCGGGCTAGTTTCAGTAACTTTCTGCGCCAACACTACCCAGATTGGTCAGAGGCTGGTATCAATGCAACCATCGATAATCTAGAAGAAATGCTTGATGGGACACTACGGCGGAGGCTTTCTATGGCGCACCATATGCAAATTCTAAGAGCTATGTGGGATCAAGACGTTGAAACACTTTACACGAAAGTGCAAGACCCCGTCATGATCGCTGTTGCTTACGCAGAGTCTCGCGAGCAAAAACGCCCACTGATTGATGCTGCTGAACGGAAGCTGCCAAGTACAGAAGTACATTGGCTGGAAGCCGACCACGATATACATATTCAGAAACCTGACCTATTGACACGCTTAATGCTAGATTGGCAAGCGTCGTTACCCTAACGTGAAAAGACGACTTAGAAAGGTCAAACTATGCCGCCAGTCACACCCGGCATGATAATCATGATGGGGTCAGGCGAGACTGCCCCTAACGTAAGGCGGGCCTACGAATGGATGTTTGAGCGCATTGAAGACCCAATACGGGTTGCTGTCATGGAGACCCCAGCAGGCTTTGAGCCAAACTCATATGCGGTAGCGGCTGAATTAGCTGAGTACGTGCAGGTCAGCCTGCAAAACTTCCACCCAACGGTTGAAGTTATCCCCGCGCGAAAGAAGGGAACCGCGTTCAGCCCAGACGACCCTGAGATCGTCGAGCCACTGTACCGCGCTAATGTAATTATGTCAGGGCCAGGCAGCCCGACATATGCCGCTCGTCAATTTAGAGACTCATTAGCTTGGCAAGTTATGATCGCCCGTTATTTGCTTGGAGCTAATGTCGTCTTCTCTAGTGCTATGACGCTGGCAGCAAGCCGCTTCACCATGCCTGTCTACGAGATCTACAAGGTGGGCGAAGACCTGCATTGGCAAGATGGGTTGAATCTACTTGGGTTATTTGGGTTATCAACGGTGCATGTGCCACATTGGAATACGAACAGTGGTGGTGCGGAAGTGGATACCACCCGTTGCTACGTCGGACAAGGTCGTTATCAGCAGATGGTTGAGATGTTGCCGCCTGGGCAGCGGATTGTCGGTTTAGACGACCACACCGCCATCGTCATTCAGCCAGGTACCCGCCAAGTGCGCGTCATTGGGGTGGGAACGTGCACTCTGCCACAAGCCGAGAACGAGGCGCTGAAGTTCAAAGACGGGGACAGCTTCTCAGCCGAACAGTTGGGCCCATGGCGAGACCTTGAAACCGTGCCTAACTGGATAACACCGGAGGTGTGGGAAAAGGCTGTCGCCCTCCAAGGCGAGATGGATAGCGCGCCGGATGTGCCAGCTGAAATCCATGCACTGAACGAAGAGCGCGAACAGGCACGCGCTGCGCGTGATTGGGCGCAGTCGGATGCCCTGCGGGATCAAATGGAGGCGCTTGGATGGCGCGTTGTAGATACACCAGATGGGCCAGAACTACACTCGCTAGAGACTGAGACCGAAGGCTGAGGTTGCCAACAGTCAGCTTCGCACAATACCATTGACAGTCAGTCTAAGAACCCTCTTTGGGAAAACATTCAATGGCAGATGTATATTGAGGTGTGCTAAACTTTACAGGGTTGCACACAATCGATGCAGAGCTCTTCGTGGCACATACTATCAAGTGGTATGATCAAGAAAAGACGATCATCGTCGTAACGTTTGAACCTGGCTGGACATGGCGTGAGTTCATCGTTGAGACTGCGGCGCCGAAGATCGCAATGATGGATTCAATAGACCACGCAGTTTACATCATTCATCTGATACCGCCGGGGCGTATCTCGCTCCCTCAGATGGGATGGCTGCGCTCATACACAGAGGAGGCTGGTACACCGCACCACCCGAATTACGCTGCGGCTGTTTTTGTGACAACGAACCGCATTGCGACAACGTTGGTGAATGTCGCCGTCAAAATTTTGCCTAAGTGGGAAGGTCGTCTGCTTATAAGGCCGACGGAAGAAGCTGCCTTTATTCTGGTGCAAGAACTAAAAGCAAAGAAGGCGAAAGAAGCGGTGGCTACGCAGCACGTTACCAGACCCAATGTAGAAAGTTCGATGCCTAGTTAGCTCAATATTTAGCCAAAATAGAGCATATAGTTAGTTGTTACGCTGAGGAGGCTCACCATGCGATGAGCCTCTTTGTGTTTTCAGCCTTAGGGATTACGCTCG
>CAYTPI010000019.1:0-72641 GCA_964439625.1 uncultured Anaerolineae bacterium
CGCGTGCTCATCGAGACTAAGCCAAAGTCATTCGTTACTGTGCGGGGTTCGCCTGCTCTGCCTGTTTAGCGACTATATACTGTAAAGCTTCTTCTACGCTGGCAAAGACCCGCACATGGATGTTGTTAAAGGTTGCTGTTTGGAGCCCCTGAGCCACCATTTGGAAAATATTATCGGTTGTGACAAATATAGTTTCCTGTATATTTGGATGCAAAAATATTGCCTGATCACCCCGCGCTCCTTTGTTAGTGCCCAAAATCACCTCTTCAAGCTTAAAAAACGTTTGATCAAGGTCGACAACGTGGTAATGAGGTTGCTCGACTGAGTTGAAAATTGACACCAGTTCTCGATACACTTGCTCATAATGTGTATCGAAATAGAAACCCTCAAGCAGGCTGGTAAATACGATTGGAAGCTGTGGGTGTGTATGGTATGTGTACGGTTTTGAAGCAGACATTGTCTTTTGTTCCTAGTAAGTGCTAGTTAACTTTGTTTGGTATTCTACAAAGTAAAGGTTATGTTTTTATTAATCTTCATAATTAATTCATAAATCCTCCTAACGGCATAGGCGTTTCACAGTGAAAGTAGCGCCCGAAGCTAACCGGCGTGCCCGTCCCTATCATCTTTTGGGTCGAGCAAGTTTTGGGCAAACTTTTGTGGAACTAATCCTGCCAGCCGAACGTCTTACCAGTACGATCATATCCTCACTAATAATGCAAAATAGGAGCAATGGATGCTTAACGAGCAAAAACTTATTCGTATGTTACTGTATGCATGTCTTGGAAGCAGTGTGGTTATTTTTACGACGGGTTGTGTGGCCCCACCGTCCGCGGTTCAAACAGGCCAAACCGGGTTAACCGTCACCGGGCGCGGTGAAGCCAGCGGTGAACCGGATGTCGCTTTCGTCGAGATCGGGATTGATATTGAAAACGAAGACCTCGGAGCTGCCGTTAATGAAAGCAACGAGATCATTAACAATATCACGGCAGCATTGGATGAACTGGGCGTCCCTGAAGAAGATATCCAGACGACAAACTTCAACGTGTTTCAAGATCAGCGTTTTGATGAAAACGACCCGACTGGTGAGTTTTTCTTCCGGGTGAATAACACAATTCGGGTTCGGATTGTGGAACTCGACCAAGCGGGTGTGGTCTTAGAGCGCAGCCTTGAAGCGGGTGCTAACCAAGTTTACGGCTTGAACTTTGGCATCGACGATCCGCAAGCCTTGCAGGATGAAGCCCGGACAGCTGCTATTGAAGACGCCCGTCGTAAGGCAGAAGGTATGGCAGCCGACCTCGGCGTGACCTTGGGTGCCCCGATTATCGTCTCTGAAGGCGGCGGTATTCCACCGGTTGTCGGCCCGCGCTTTGATGTGGCAGAGTCTGCTATCAGCGAGGTGCCCATCAGTGCGGGGCAGCTCAGCGTCAGCAGCAGCGTCACGGTGACGTTCGAGCTTCGCTAAGACAATCTGACATTCGGCTAATGCAATAGTCCGGCGCTTGAATGATGGCTTAACAGAGCAGTCGTGTCATTTATGGCACGGCTGCTTGATTTCATCGATAAAATGATACAGACCGTGGTATGCTTGGGGTAGGTTACATAGTTGCGGAAGTATTTCTAATACAAGCTGGAGAAATCAGACTTGGCATTGACGCTTGTTCAGCAATTTTTTGAAGCACTTGAAATACATAACAAATCACGTTTGATGCAAATCTGTCATAAAAACTTCAATTATATTGACGGTGACAGGTTGCTGACGCTCGAAGAGTGGTTGATGGTTGAATATGCCCTGTTGACGGCCTTTCCGGACCGTACCTACAGTTTTTACCGCGAGTCATACGATGGGCGAATGACGACCGGCTCAATGTTGATCAATGGGACGCATACAGGCGCACTCGATTTAACGGTCTTTTCTGGTCGGGGTGTGTACTCGCCCACCAATACCACCATTGACGTTGCGCCTGAGTACGTAGAGATTGAAGAGATTGACAACCAGATTTATGCCTTCGAGGTGTTCCCGGAAGATGCTGGTGGTTGGAGCGGTGTCTTCTCTCAGATTGGGCTTACATCTAGCTAGTGACCTTCTGCTGAATTGAATGTTTGTTAAGCACAGACTCAGCCTGTTGCTAGCCCTCGTATGAGAGGGCCTCACGCACGCTGATCTTAGCGGCGCGCCGTGCTGGGAGAATGCTGGAAATGGTGGCGATGATCACCGCGAGGATTAACCAAGCCAAGGCAGAACTATAGGTAATGTTATAGGGAATGGCTTCGCCACCAAACGCCAAGCCGATGCCCGTGCCCAACCCACTGCCTACTGGGACGGACAGAAAGATGCCTACCAACACGCTAAACAGCCCGATGATCAGCCCTTCTGATAGGACGATACCCAGCACCGAGCGGTTTGACGCACCAATCCCACGTAGGACGCCGATCTCGCGGGTGCGTTCCATCACATTTAGGCTCATGGTGCCAGCCAAACCGAGGCCGCCTACTATTGCAACGAGGGCGGTCATGCCGAGCATCAGGTCGGTGAGAATCGTGGGGCCCCCATCAGTGATTGAGTTTGCGAGTTCATCTTTAGTTTGAATGTTGGTCACGTTTATGGCGCGATCTTTGTACTGGTCGTCGAGCGCATCCACGATCTGCAAGCGGACAGCTTCGTTCTCCGTGGCTGTCTTGATAGCAAGCTCATTGCTGAAGCCGCGGATATTTTGGTTGCGAGCCAACGCATCATAGGGGACAAAAGCCAACGCTGCATTTGGGCCACCAAAGCCATCGATAATACCGACGATCTGCCAGGATGCCTCCTCACCATCGATGTTGATCGTGAAAGAGTCACCGAGGGCAAGGTCTTCTTCCTGGTTGAAAAAGTCTGAAGTGATCACAATCACGCGTTGTGTGTCATCGCCTGGTTGCAGCCAGCGGCCTTCGGCTGGAATGCGTTCCAAATATTCTGACCCTGGTGGAATGCCGGTGATGTTTAACTCCGAGCCTTCAGTATCATCCTCATAGACGCGCAAGCCAGACGCCGTCAGCCAGACTTCCGTATCAATGACTTCCGGCAGACGCCGTGCCTCGCGTTCAAGCAGGGGGGCGCGGTACTCGTCGCCAAACTCCACCTGAATGTCTAACCCGTAAGCATCGACCTCTGCTTGTAATTCTTCATTAAATGCAGAACGAACCCCCAAAACCGCAATGAACATCGCACCGGCAAACGAGAGCGTTACCAACGTCAGGACGAGGCGGGCGCGCTTGCGGAACGTGTTCCGTAAAGACAACATGATTGGCCTCGGCAGCCCCTTGAGATTCGCCATCACGCGGTCGATCAGAGATTGGCTGCTCGTTTTGACGCTTTCAGACTCATAGATTGCTTCCCGTGTGGTGATTCTCACACTACGGACAACAGGCAGAACAGAGGCGATTAACGGCGTGAAGAGGGCGATTAATATTTGAGCGATCAAGACTCCCGGTGGCACCTTGAAGCTCATCACGTTGAAGTTAAACAAACCAGACATAAACCGCGTCATCAAGCGCCCGAATATCACACCGATGGGTAAGGCAAACACCAACGCCAGTAAACCATAGGTTGAGACAAGTACGACGTAAATCTGGGCGATTTGGCGCGTCTTGCCGCCAATCGACTTCATAATGCCGATTTGTTTGGTCTGCTGCGTCAACAACGCACTGACTGAGTTCAGAATCAGGAAGCCGCTGAGCAGCAGCGAGAAGGAACCAATCGACACCAGCAGCAGCAAGATTGCATCAAGAATGAAGGCGGCAGGGCTTTCTTGCGGCGTGTCTGGGACATCGGTTGAAATGACGGTGAAGCCCTCTAACTCGATCCGTTCTTCTACCTCTTGGGCAACTG
Organism: uncultured Anaerolineae bacterium; assembly: GCA_964439625.1. GTDB lineage: Bacteria > Chloroflexota > Anaerolineae > Aggregatilineales > UBA3940 > CAYTPI01. Next base: position 3,869 of record CAYTPI010000019.1, read on the forward strand.
CTTCAATATGATCGATATCGAGCCGGTTGTTGGCGACCGTCGTGTAGAGCGTGGTGTAGTCGTCTGGCAGTTCCAGCCATTCGAGCGTCTCATAATCGATGTAAGCGTAGGCAGTCTGTGCTAGGCGTGACGGCAGAATGTTGATGTCATGAGTGATGCTGCTGACGGTCAGGTCTTTGGTTTCGCCATCCTCAAATTCAAACGTCAGCGTATCGCCTACCGCAATCCGGTAGACTTCGGCAGTGGTGCGCTCAACAGCTACCTCGCGGCGCGGCGGAGGCCACACACCGCCAGCTTCGACGCCCGTTCCAATCAACTGATTGATGCGCAGCGGGTCGTAGCGGTCTACTACGAAGAACTGTGTCGTGACAGATTCACTATTCTGAAGTAGTTCGAGGGTAAAAACAACTCGGCCTTGCGCGTCGTCCACTTCACGCAACCCAGCGATAGAATCGACAAGGTCGTCGTCAAAAGGCGAGAGGCGGTAGGTCGCGTCAGCCGGGTTGCTGTCAATATAAGTTTGATTGTAATCCCTGACGGATACGCTGCGGGCGGTCAACAGGCCGCCAAAGGCAAACACACCGACCGCAATCGAAGCGACGATGGTGAACGTGCGGCTTTTGTTATCCCAAAGGTCCCGCATAACTTTGCGCCAGCGTGGGGCAAATGTGGACATCATGTCTGCATCACTTTCAACCTACTAATAATTAGGTAAGCACTTCTTTCGGAGTATAGCGTCTCAACTGGCTATTTCCAGCCTTCATACAAATTCATCATATCCACAGCCATGCTAGCTACGTGCTAGTATGGCTGCGAAACAACGTACTGGTGTGCATTGGCATCATCCTTGCCGCGCCTGTGTAGATGCCCACGATAGTATAAAAGTTGAAATTACCGGGGCGAACCGGAACAATTAGGACGTTAACGTGTGTGTAATAGGTAACCCATTGAGCGACGAAATTAGCGAGGCCAAAGCCCGCGTGCTGGATGCCGCCGAAAATTTGTTCCGAGATCGCGGCTTCAACAGCGTCACCATGCAGGATATCGCTGAGGCACTTGGGATGCGGCAGGCATCGCTGTATTATCATGTACCGCAAGGCAAAGAAGAGCTCTTCGCAGAAGTACACGAACGCCTGCTGCATCGTCACAAAGAGGGACTGGTGGCTGCAATCGAGTCTGGCTCAAGTCTTGAAGGCCAACTCAATGCCATCGCCGCTTGGTTTGCCTCACAACCACCCGTCAACCTGATCCCGATGATGCATAACGACATGCCGATCCTCAGCGCCGCCATCAAGGCGCGAGTACAGCGAGCAGTTGAGCAGAACGTCTTCTTGCCGATTGCCTTTGCCTTTCAACGCGCAGTTGACAACGGTAACATTCGCTCCGTTGACCCATTTATGTTGACAGGGATGTTTCTGTCGATAATAGATGGCTTGGCGGTTAGTCACGCCCACGTCGAGAATATCCCCCCGCGTGAAATTGCCTCGCGAGCGATGGTGTCCGTCATTATGAATGGTCTCTACGCTCAGTCAGGAGTATCTAAAAACGATGGCACCATCTACGGCGACCCAGTCGAATAGAATCGCAGCTGTAGTTTAACGGCTCTGGTTGCCTTTAGTTAACTGGCTCGAGGAAAATCTCATTAGCACTAAGCGCCTCAGTGACCCAGCCGTCGCCTTCGATGCCGCTAACCTCCCACCAGACGAATCCATCAGCGCATACCGGGCCGCCGAATATTTCGACTGTCGCACCGGGAGAGAGCAGATACAGAATTTGGTCACTATTAACTGTTGGTTGATCGCGGACGCGAGTTGGCAGTCCGCCAGTCTTTGTGACGCGGGCAATATCACCGACAGCCAAGCGCGAAATAGGCGCATTGGGGCAAACAGCTTCACCAGTCACGGGTTGGGCATCAACTGTTTTTGGGCCAGTGCCGAACACCACAGCCGCATCATCGAACGATGGGAAGTCGCCGTCTGCTAGGGCTGTTCCACAACCGATGTCGAGGTCGTTGCCGAGCACAGTTGCACAACGCACAACTGGCGGTGTGCTGGTTGCGCCTTGCGCCCCGATGACAGCACCCTGCTGCTGGAAAATATCCGTTTCTACGAAGACCATCCCTGTTTGCCCAGCAGTGGCAGCCTCTTGATTACCCAAGATTGCTCGGAATGCCTCTTGCGCCAGAAAGCGCCCAGTAAGTTGATCAGGCAGCGGGATAGTTGTACTTTCATTATCAAAGCTGTAATAAACAACATCCACTGACTCACCAGGCTGAAAACCAGCAAACCAGGCTTCTGCTGCGGTTGTCCAGCCGCCAACAGGCATGTTAGGCACTATGGTTTCGTAAGCAGATTCAAGGCGGGGTTGACCGCCCTCTCGGATGGTCAGAGAGCCACTACCGATGAGAGGAATATCGGCATCCGCAAGAAATGGATCACTATTGTAGGCACCCACATACAAGCACGAGTCATCACTACGATTGATATATGGTGCGCCGAGGCCGTCGTTGGGGCGCATAAATTCGACGGCAGCATTACTTGGATCACTCAAGCCACAAGCGCACCACTCGGCACGGTCACCTGGGGCAAACGTATTAGTTTCAAATATCCATTCTGGTGATGAGACCGGAGCACTGTCGAAGCAAGTGGCCTCCGGGGCCAACCCACCACGTCCGCCATAGACGACGACATCGAGTGGTTCACCAACGTCCGAGGAGATCACTGTTATGGTGCTGCCGGCGACATCGGGTATAGTCGCAGGGTCGGGTTGAGGCTGGGATTCTTCGCCCGCTGGAGTGCTATCTGATGTGTCTGAAGACTGTGGCGTTGGTTCGGGTGTGGCTGTGATGACAATTGTATCTGAGAGTGTCGGTAGATTACATGCCATTGCCGCCAAGGCAAGGGTTATAACGACTGACTTGAAAGGCGTATAGGACACTAAGGAGCTTTTCTGACTTTTTGTTCGTTGCCTACTGATCGTAGTTAATTCTTCGGGTCTACACCAGTCAGCCCAATGGTAGGTGTTGGGGCAATCGCGCGCCGATACGCTTGGCTGATGGTCTGTAATGTCGGTACCGCTCTAATTTGGTTCGTACCCCGAGTTTGAATTTTTTACGTATTTTTGCGATCATCAAGTCGATATGTCGGTTGCGAAATAGGGTAACGATGGGAACAGTTAGAATGGCTTCGATGGGCAAACAAACACAGGTTACAGTTGGCTTAGCGTTAGCAGGTGGCGGCGCGCGTGGACTTGCGCATATTGGGGTGCTGCAAGCCCTACGTAAGGCTAATATTCATGTGGATATGATCGCAGGTACCAGCTTTGGTGGCTTTATTGGTGCTTGCCATGCGCTTGGAAAAACACCTGATGAAATTCAAACGCTCACTGAGAGTTATGCAACGGCTGGCGCTTGGCTCAAACTGATCGATCTGCGGCGGCGCTGTCTGCTCTCAGAAGCAGGGGTGACGGCCTTCTTTGAGAGCGCCCTTGGCGCCGGCACAACTTTCGCTGACCTCAAGATACCGCTGTGCTTAACCGCGACTGATCTGACGACAGGCCGCGAAGCAGTCCTTGCGGAGGGTGCCCTCGTGCCGGCTGTCCGCGCTACCACGGCAATACCCGGTGTGGTACCGCCTGCAACTATCGGTGAGCGCCTGTATGTTGATGGGGCGGTCGTCAACAACCTACCGGTTGACCTGCCGCGCAAGATGGGGGCAGATATCGTAATTGGCGTGGATACTGCGCAGACGCTTACCAACCTTGACCACATTCAAGATGCCACCCGCTGGGCTTCCGTGCCTCGATCTTTGAAGCGTAGCTTGCAGGATATGGAGCGCAGCCGTGTGATTATGATGCGTCAGTTGGTAAAGCACCGTGTTGAGACATCCCCACCGGATTTAATGATTACGCCGAAACTACCTGCTGACATTACATTGTTCAACGGCTTTACCAACCTAGAGTTGATTATCGCTCAAGGGCAAAAAGCAGCGGAAGCCGCGCTGCCACAGATTGGGCGGCTGTTAGAGCGACAGTCCAATCTCTCTTGCCGCGATGATTGCTACCAAGCAGCGGGTGACTACCCGCGGATCACAGCGGAGCAATAGTTCAGAGCACAAGGTAGTTCAAAAATCGAATAAACTATGTTATATTTCTTTAAACAAAGCGTTTGATAAGCGTTCAGGCGAAACGCTCCCCCCAAAAAATGCCCTACACTACTATTCGCAAGGAGAATCTCTAATGCTGCCGCTACCTGCACCCCGAAACCCATTTCCGATCATTCTGCCGCATATGGTGCGCAGTGATATGTACAAAATGGGGCGAACGTTATATGGCTTCGATGAGGAAATTCTATTTCTGATCGACTCAGACTATCAGGAGACGTTTCACGAATGCCTGAAGGTGCTCAAAGAGCACCCGAAGCACGGACGGGCTTATCTGACGGACAACATTGATAATCTGGAGCAATGTCTGTGGGAGATAGCCGAGATCATCGCAGGTGAACTACCTGAGTACTTCAGCTTTGTTGATGATACCTACATTTGCCACTTGCTAGGGATTTCACTAAGACGTGGCGGGGAGGTGCAGTTTGACCCAGATAACGCTGTTTTCCCAGAAGAGGGCGCGGCTTGCTATGAGCATGTCCAGACGTTGGGCCCGTTCGATTGCCTCTGCGATGTGTTGCGCTTGAGCGTTCAAGAAGACTTCAACATCAGTTACGTTGGGCCAGACGGCTATCCCGATCAGTTCGACTGTCTACTCACTCCGATTCCGTCAGAGTGGGACCCAGATCATAAATTAGGGATGGACTTTGCCACCATGCATGGGCCAATTCCGCACAACGAACGTTTGATCAAAGCGGCCCCTAATTTGATCGGGGCCATCATGAGCAAGGGTGACTTTGTCCGTTACAATTGGACAGTTGGCCCACGTTGGTGGTGCCGCAACCCAGAGCTGGAACCTGATGTAGCAGATTTTATTGCGGAACTCGACGCTATCACAGACCTTGAGGCGCTGCTCGAAACGCTCTACTTCCGGACAGAGCGCCAAACCTTGCGTGCTTTTCCGCACCTGCACCGCTATCTGTTTACGATCCACACATACTTGCACCCACTCTCAACGGTTGTGACGACGACTGAACGGCGACAGGTTTTACTGCAAGCCCTGTTCGACATCATGCCGGACGAGTATGAAGACCGTCCGATGCTGCATAATCTACGAGACTTATTTGTGGCTGAACTCGGTGAACCAGAAAAGCAGCACTGAAAACAACAGCGCCCTACTTGAGCGGCGCAAGTCAGTACACCTTGCTGCATCTCGGCCTGAGGCTACTTCCAACAATATAGTCGAGGTCGGGTGAGGTGTTATAATCGGTGGACACACTTACCAACGACAACCACGTAAGGAATTTACCTGTGGCTAAAACACCGATTACAGTGGCATACGGTGACGGCATCGGGCCGGAGATTATGGAAGCCTGCCTGTTGATGCTGAAAGAGGCGGGGGCAGAGATCGAAATTACGGAAGTGATGCTCGGTCAGAAAGCGTACCAATCAGGTATTCTGACGGGTATCAGCGAAGAAGCGTGGGAGTCGATCCGGCATACCAATGTGCTCTACAAGGCCCCGCTGACCACGCCGCAGGGCGAAGGCTACAAGTCCGTCAATGTGACGCTGCGTAAATCGCTGGGGCTGTATGCCAACATCCGTCCAGTCGTCACTTACACACCGTACATCCATTCATCCTTCGAGAACCTCAACATTGTGATCGTCCGCGAAAATGAGGAAGACCTTTACGGTGCTATTGAGCACCGTCAAACGGACGAGGTTTACCAGACGCTCAAGCTGATCACCCGACCGGGTACGGAAAAGATCGTGCGCTATGCCTTTGAGTATGCGCGTCGCTTCGGGCGGCAGAAGGTTACCTGTATGACGAAAGACAACATCATGAAGCTGACCGATGGCTTGTTCCATAAGGTGTTCAATGAGATTGCCTTAGAATACCCGGAGATCGAATCAGAGCATATGATCATCGATATTGGGTCGGCACGTTTGGCAGCCAGCCCAGCTATGTTTGACGTAATTGTGACTCTCAACCTCTATGGTGACATTATCTCGGATATTGCCGCCCAGATTGCTGGCTCGGTAGGGTTGGCGGGCTCTGCCAACATCGGTGATCAAACCGCAATGTTTGAAGCCGTACATGGCTCTGCACCTGACATCACGGGGAAGGGTTTAGCAAACCCCACTGGTTTGATGCACGCAGGTTCCTTCATGATGCGCCATATTGGCCAGCCGGAGGTCTCCGTCCGTTTGCGCAACGCCTGGCGCGTTACGATTGAGGACGGCATTCACACGCCGGATATTTATCGGAAAGAAGTCAGCAAGAAGCTGGTCGGCACGCTGGACTTCGCCAAAGAGGTAATCAAGCGGTTAGGTAAAGAACCCAAAAACTTACCCGTGGCCCGCGTCCGTAGTGGTGTAAGCCCGCACATCGAGACCAAAGTGACGCACATCCCCGTGACCAACAAAGAGCTAATCGGCGTGGATGTCTTCCTCGATTGGAGTGAAGGTGGCCGCAACCCTAATGCTCTTGGCGAACAGTTAAGTAAGGCCAACGGCGATGGCCTCGACCTGATTATGATCACCAATCGGGGTCAAAAAGTTTGGCCCGCCGATAACGTCCAGACGCTGCTGACCGATCACTGGCGCTGCCGCTTCCAAATGGCAGCCGGAGAAGCTACAGATCATGCTGCCTTGGTTGCCTTGCTCAAGCGCATTACGGGGCTGGGGCTGGAGTTTATCAAGATTGAGAATCTCTACTCGTTTGATGGAGTGCGCGGCTTCTCATTGGGGCAGGGCCAGTAGGGATTAGGATGCTCAGCCATTAATGACTGGGCTAAATGTTGCTTTGGCTCAGTCTATCTGAATCCAAACGACCTTCATTCGCAGGTAAGCTGTCGAAAGTTTGTTAAACTCGCTGGAACGAATATCATAAGAGGCGGTAACAACGTATCGACAGGTAACGCTCTGTGAGAGCTTCAAAACAAATGGCCCCGATAATCCTTGCGCTTGTGGTGTTGGTCGGGTGCGGCGCTGCTGCTGCTCCGGAACCCGAAGCCGAGGCTACTGAACCAACTGAAGCAGCGCCAACCCTTCAAGTAGCAGAGAGTGAAAATATTGAAGCGCAAGATGCTGCTGCCACTGCGGTTGAGGAAAATAGCGAAGATAATACCTTGGTTGTCTGGGTACCGGAAGTGATCAACCCTGGGGCGGACACGCCTGGAAGCGAAGCGCTGCTGACCATGCTGGCGCAGTTCGATGAGACCAACCCTGATATCGAGGTGATTGTTGAAGTCAAGCGCGTCAGTGGTGATGGTAGCATGCTGTCATACTTGCAATCGGCACCACCCGTAGCACCATCCGTCGTGCCTGATCTTGTCTTGCTGGATCGCAATGGCCTCGTCACGGCGCAAACGAATGACCTGATCGTGCCCATTGAAGATTTGATCGACCCAGAAGTGACCACTCACCTCTACCCGATTGCGGTCGAAATGGGGACGGTCGATGGCACGGTGGCAGGTGTTAACTATTTACTGAATACCGATCATCTCATTTACCGGGCGACCTTCTTCCCCTCGCGCGTACCTAACACATATGATGCTGTCTTAGCTGGGCTGACGCCCTTTGCCTTTCCGGCTGGTCCCTTGAGTGACATCAACCGCACGACGCTGACGCAGTACCTGGCGGAGGGTGGACGCTTGGTTGATGAGAATGGGGAGCCGGTGCTCGATGCTGAGCCGCTCTCCGATGTACTCGCTTTTTATGCCGATGCCAAACGGCTCAATGTGATCGATACAAACTTGTTCCAAATTGCAGATGCGGCTCAAACGTTGCAATTATACCGCGACCGGCAGGTCAACATGGCGGAAGTCAGTGCGCGTGACTACCTGCTTATTCGCGAAACAATCCCCAACACCCGACCAACCTGGACGCCAACCGCAACCGGTGACCCCACCGGGTTGCTAACTGGCTGGTCGTGGGCCGTCACCACGCGGGACTCGCTAAGGCAAGAACGAGCCATAACCTTCATCAACTTTGTGCTGAACCCGATTGTGCATGGCACCTATACGCTCAACGCCGGTTGGGTGCCCTCACAGACCACCGCGCTGGAGGTCTGGGGGAATGATGACCCCTATGTGGCATTCGCTGATGTGCTGCTGCAAAACGCGCTGATCCTACCTTCGCAGTCTGTCCGCAACACCCCCGGTGAGGCCATGCAGCAGGCTGTTGAGGAAGTACTGCTGGATAACGCACGCCCCATTCAAGCGGCTAGCCAAGCAGCGAATGCAGTTAATTCAGTTGAGGGAGAAGTCCAATAAAAAAACAGCCCCAGTCTCATTCCGCAGATCGCGTGCTGTTCCCGCCTTACACGCTTTTGATTGGGTCTATTATTTTGATGGGGGCCTTTATTATTCGGCTAGTGAACAATATGGCTCTGCCTTTGTTCGTCGATGAGACCTACCATATTATTCGCGGGCAGTTATTTCTAGACGGCGTCTACTTTGCCGGAATCGAAAAAAATAAGTGGTTGTTCGGCCCCTTCATCGCGATTTTCAACCCAACTGGGCCAGAAGCCCCTTTCATCGGTCGCTACGTGAATATCTTGCTGGGCATATTGACTTTAGCGCTGACCGTCAAGATTGGCGCTCGCCTTGCCGATTGGCGTACAGGTCTCTTGGCGGGTGCATTCTACATGGTTGTGCCGTTAGCGGCCTACCATGAGCGAGAAGCCTTGGTTGACCCTCTAATGGGCGTTTTTGCGGCTGCAAGTGTCTGGGTAACGTTGTCCATGGTGCGTCGCCCCAACCTTCGCTTGGCTGTGTTACTAAGCATGACGTTAGCTCTAAGCCGTCTGACAAAAGCTTCGATGGTCGGGTTTTTCTTGCTGCCTTTCGCGGGGGTTGTGCTCTTTACGCTGCTTGACGATGCAGCAGTGACTTGGCGCAATGCAATTTCCATACTACGAACTCGCCTCAAGCAGCCGCTGCACCGCCAAAAGTTTATGCGGACACTTGCTTACACAGCCATCGGTGTGGCGCTTAGTTTGGTTATTGTCGGGGTGGCTTACCAAATCGCCGATCAGGTCGGGGGCCAAGTATCACGCAGTCGTTACTCATTGGAGCTTAGGAATTTTGCCTTTCATCTTATTTGGGGGCGGGCCGCACCAGGGTACTTGACGAAAGAATTCGTTAAATTTGCACAAGTCCATCTCCTGTTTCTAACGCCCAGCGTACTCATCCTGATGGCAGCAGCCGTTCTTGCCAGCTTCACGCAGCAAGACCAACGCGTGATCGCTTTCTTGCTGATTCCCGCAGTCTTGTTTGCCTTCATCCCCGTTTTTGCGGAAAGACCTGTGGCAGATGGCTCTGAACTGCCAGCGCGATACTTCTACCAAGACGCGCCTTGGAGTGCTCTACTTGCGGCACTTGGGGTCGCCCCGCTTGTCGGGTGGTTGAAGCGGCGCCTGCAATCTTCGGTCATCCATGAGGCCGTGCTTAACCGATGGATGATTGCGCTCAGTCTGCTGATCCCTTTTGCCTTTACAATGACGCTAATAGTCGCCCCCCGTCAATCTCCGCTTGTCTACCCAGCACAGGACATATGGCGTGGGTATTTGCATGAAGACATGATACATACGTTACAGGCTGCCCATGCCGCTGAGCCAGAGAAGCCAATGCAAATTTATGTGAATGGGCCTGAGCCATTATGGCTAGAAACGCACTTTGGCCCCCGTGTTGCCAACATTGAAACGGGCGTCAATCTTCAGGAACTATCAGGGGCGGCATTGGACAAATGGCTCGCTGATGATTACTTGCTTGTTCTCCTCCTGCATGAGGGATGCCCGAACTTCAACGAGGCCATCTCACCGGCGTATCGACAGTCGTTTTACTGTTTTGAGTTAGAAGCATAGTACGCTTACGGCAGCATCACCACAGGGGAGGATATCGCGCTTCTGCGTGGAGTGAGGTCAAGGTCTGGAGAGTTCTCCCCAGACCTTTTTGCAGCTAATAGCGCAAAATCGCAGCGATGGAGGTGTCGCTCGGCATTTGGGTTGGGGGTAGCACATGGACTTTGCCGCCTGTCTTTAAAGTGCGGACGGCAGCTATATCCAACAGGTCGTCATTGGCAATGTGCTGCTCACTGTCAAATGCGAATGTATCTTTATCAGCATCGTAGCGACCCCAACAGTGTGCCCCCATAGCAACCAGCAGTGTATCGACGCGCCCATAATGCGCCGCACGGACAGCATCTTCGATGGCAGCCACTGACCGATTGCTATTGAGTAGGTTGTTATAGGCCTTGATGGCCTTATCTTGGGCCTCTTTGAAGATTGGTTCAACGATTGCCCATGCTTTAGCGTGCAATTCTTTATCATTGGACTTATCGGGGTTGCCGATAATGCCCTTATCAGCTAAGTTATCATAAGTATTGGCCTGCTGGTAGATCGGGTGCAGGTAGTCAACGGTTGCCAACAGCAGCGGCGGGGTTTGGTCGCCGAAGACGGCATGCAGACCTTTATCTAACTGGCGAAAATAGCGCAGAATGCGATCTTTATGCTCATCATCTGGGTCGTGCCCATGGAACAGCGCACCGCCGCCACCGGAACTACCCATTGATCTATACTGTAACTGCTTCTCTGTCTGTTCATGGAACAAGGCATCTGCGAGGCTGGTTGGGACATCATCAAGTGGGACTTCAGAGATGTTATCGCGTGAGCCTCGTAGCAGGCGCACTTGCTTCTGACTGACTGCCAGCACGTAAAACTGACCGTTGTTTACAACCAACGGCAGCAGTGGCTTGATGTGAAAGCGCTCATTGACCATCACCATTTCCTCGAAGCTGGCGGGCAACCGATAGCTGTAGAGGTAGCTGTTAGTCAGGAAGAGCGCCAAGCCATCACTTTGCCTCTGCCAGAAGTCGTAATCGCTTAATAGGTCTTGAGCAGGTTTCAGCAGACCGTCGATGTCATCTGCTGTTAGAGAATCCATGTTGCTTAGGTGATTGCGCGCTTGCTTCAAGAGGTTCTTAAAGCGAATTTCATTCTGTTTGACCTCACTGCCTGCGCGGTAGGTCGGCATGTAAATACTGATGTGTGGACCGGGTTCGCGGTCTTCCATTAGTTCGGCGAGTGCCTGATTGTTCAGAATTGCCATTAGCGTTGGCGTCCTTTCAACTTGGTAACATACTGTGTATACGTGCGCCTGTCACTGGGGCAAAAGTATATGTACAGGCACATATCGACATGTCATATTATAAACATGTTAAGTTGAACCTATCGTATCATAATTTGAATAATCTTGGCGTCATGTCGGGTAAAAATCGGCTAAAAGTGTGATTATTGCGGGAGATATCTTTTTACTTGCTGAGCACAGCGTGTTTGGCGCAATATAAATACGAAGTGGCGTAGTATGCTAGTGTACAATGCTCTGAATTGTCATATGGTCTCATCGTGTTGTGACTTATAATTGCACAGAAGATACTCATCCTAAAACTAGAATCTTTTACAAAGGTCAATCCACTGGAGTAATAAGCCAATGTCAGACTTGTTCACACGTCCAAGATATTTTCGTGATGTTGTTTTTCACCGTCATACAGATCGGGCCGTTGGTTGGCTGGAGCTGTTTTATGATCTGGTCTACGTCGCCACTTTGATTCAGATTGGTAACTTTCTAAGTGACAACTTGACTCTGCTCGGCTTTGGTCAGTTTTTGATCATGATGTTTGTGGTTTGGTGGGCCTGGACGGGAGAGACGCTCTATCAGAATCGCTTTGTCGCGGATGATTTACTGCATCGCCTTTTCGTCTTCATCCAGATAGCAGGTATTGCTACCATCGGGCTCAGCATCAGTGAGGCCTTTGGTGATCTCTACATACAGTTCACAATTGGCTATGTGATAGTCCGCTCTATGATGGTTGTGTTGTATATCCGAATCTACAAACTAGAATCGGAAAGTCGTTCGCAGTCGGCTAGTTTTATTATTGGCTTTAGCGGCGGTATTGCGATCTGGCTGGGGGCGATCTTTCTGCCAGCGGAATATCATTGGGTGGCTTGGCTTCTCGCCATTGTGTTTGAAATCAGCTTCTTTGCGCGTACATCAATGCTCTTAGATGCTAACAGTTGGAGCATCGATAGCCATCATGCTGTAGAGCGGTTTGGCATTTTTACAATTATCGTCTTGGGTGAGGCTTTCGTCAAAGTAATGGATGACGCTCAAGGTACAGTGTTGGGGCTTGAGCAGATATTATTCGGAATCGTGGGATTGGTTACCCTTTACTGCCTCTGGTGGTTGTATTTCTCGGACATGGCTGGTGATGTTTGGAACCAACTTACTCCGCTTAAAGCTATTTCTTGGGCATACGGACACCTGTTCTTGTCGGTTGGCTTGGTGGCATTTGGCGTTGCAACGAAAAAACTATTCGCTGAGGCTGTCAAACACCCGACAGACCCTATCACAGATACATATCGCTTGCTCTTGACTGCTGCGATCACCTTTTTCCTGATCGCGTTAGCCTCAATCGATTACAGTGTGCAAGGTGCCACCACAGATAAAAACTCTGCTCTTAACGCACAAGTGCATTTTGTGAGTGCAATTGCCATCGTGATCGTTGGGTTTGTTATAACAGAGGTGACGGCGACGCAGTTTACAGCGATTGTTGCGGTTATTTTGCTGCTGCAAGTCGCGTTAAGTATCTATGAGGCTGCATCTGAACCTGAGCATCTGCCGCAGTCTGCTGAACATGGGTAAGCCTGCTTAGGCTGTTACTGAAAGCGCATTCGGGCGATTTCAGGTGTTTGCCCCGTCCAAGAGCGGAAGGCTCGGAAGAACGAGTTCGGGTCTTTGTAGCCCAATAGGAAGGCAATCTGCCCATTGGTGTACTTGGAGCTTGCTAAATAATGATGTGCGAGTTCTTTGCGCAACCCGTCTAGTACTTCTTGAAAGTTTGTCCCCTCATTTCTCAGATACCGTTGGAGCGTCCGCGGACTGATGGCTAAGCGTGAGGCGACATCGCCAACTTTGTACTGCCCACTGGCGAGAATTTCCATGAGGCAGGCGCGTACTTTTTCCGTGTAGGACGCCCTTTGGTCTAGATCCTTCATTCGTTTATTAAGTTCCGGCTCAAAGATTGCCCACATTGCATCGTTTGCAGTAAGGAAAGGGCGCTCTGCATCTGCCGCTGCAAACCTCACCCCGTCGAAATCAGAGATGGTCATCTCAACACCAAAGAAATCTTCATAGACCTGTTTTTCTGGGAACGTTCTCTTTGTATAAACATTTAGTGGTATCAAGTGTTCGCGGGTTGCCATCCGAGGCATGTGCACCCACCAGCTCAATTCTGCCGCAATGAAGCTTGCCGGTAAACAACTTTGATCGTGCAGGATTGTGTTAATGGTGATGGTCGTATGTTCGCTTGTGATGTCAGTGTGGAGGCGAATGGGGCCGACGATTGGCTTATAATAACCAATGCGCTTGGCGGCCACATTCAGATTGGCGCTGCAAAAAGAGGCGAATATTGGTGGGCTGAATGTCTCTGGTCTCGCACTGAGCGCAAAGTCTAAGGGAAACGTGAGGTTATCTTGCTGAACAACCTCCAGCGCGCGCCACAGTCTTGACATTTCAGTGGCTGTTACCATCGGTGACTTGCGTGAAAAGAGATCAAGCGGCAGGCTCGCAGCGCGCAGAATATCTTGCGGTGCAATGTCCAAGTCTTTCAACATGACCAGCCAACCATTATCCAGCCTATATTTGTGATTATCCATAGTATTCCGTTCTTTCTTTACGTCGCACCTGCCCGCAAACCAACTGGTTCATCCGGACTTATGAACCTATAGCGGCGCACGTGCTCGTACTTCTTTGTACGCAACAGGAAGGCGTTTAGGGTCGCGTACCACATTGTTATCACGTTGAGGCAATTCTTTGGCTGGCCTAGCCAATGTCAAGCCGTGCACTCTTTGTAGTAGGGTATTAATAGCGATGCGACCTTCTAAGCGAGCCAATGGTGCCCCAACACAATAGTGTACGCCATAACCGAATCCTATATGTTTATTGTTCTTACGGCTAATATCGAACTGATCCGCATGGTTGAATTGCGTCGGATCATGGTTGGCAGCCCCTAATATCACAATGACGCTTGCCCCTCGCCGAATCGTTTCACCACTAATTTTGACATCCTCAGCCGCATAACGTTCAGTCGCCCGTTCAACGGGCCCATCGTAGCGCAGGAACTCCTCAATGGCGTTTTCGATTAATGCCGGGTTTCGTTGAAGCTGGCGCATCTGGGCTGGATGTTCGAGTAAGGCCAGTGTACCATTAATAATCAGGTTAACAGTTGTCTCGTGCCCTGCGACGATCAACAAGGCAATCATGCTGTAGAGTTCCGGCATCGAGAGCCGGTCTCCAGCCTCTTCTGCTTGAGTGAGGGTTGAGATCAAGTCGTCCTGTGGGTTAGCGCGCCGCTCCGCCACAATCTCACCAATGTAGTGGGCAAACGCCATCATCTCTTGGACGTAATCACCCCCAGTATAATCGCCGATGAAAGCATTTGACCAGACTCGGAAGCGTTCGCGATCCGCTGGGGGAATGCCCAGCAGTTCCGCAATCACAGTGATCGGCAGCGGGAAGGCATAGGCATCAACCAGATCGACCGGCCCCTTAGCCGGGAAGGCGTCAATCAGGTCATCGGCAATTTGTTGAATATTAGGTGCTAGCGCCTGTACATGCCGGTTAGTGAAGGCTTTGCTCACCAAGGTTCGCAAGCGAGTGTGGTCGGCGCCATCAACACTGAGCATATTGTGATACAGAAAATAGTACAGATCGTTCATGTTGCGCTGCCGTCGTTGGGTCTGTGTCAGCGTATTATTGTAGTCTTTAACGAAGCGTTTGTGATCAGACAGGATTTTCCGTGCCTCTTTGTACCCCGTCACAACCCATGTGTACGCTCCATATGACGGCAGCCGCATAATCGGTTTATCTGCCCGCATCGCGGCATAGGTCGGGTAGGGGTTGGTTCTAAATGCCTGACCATCAAGCTGGTATTTTGCTTGTTTCTTAAACATTAAAGTGGCTTATTATCCCTTCAAAGTAAATTAAAGTATGCCTCGGTTACAGGAATATATTTCTAACCGAGGCAAGTGGCATATCTTTATGGATTGGGCACGCGTTACTCAAACAGCTTAAGCGTTAAAGCCCAAACTGCTGCCGGATCAACGCGAAGAAATCAGCATCTGGCATCTGTGCCTTTGCACCGATCAATTGCTCGGCATCTGCACCAACAATGTAACGCATTTGGTCGGTGCCGTCTGTGGCAGCCTCGTAGACTACTTTGGCGACGTCGATGGCCTCCGATGGGATGTCTATGGCTTGAACGCTAGCTGTAAACTTCTCGACCAGAGGCATATACTCCGCTGGGCTATCTTCAATGTTTAGGTCAAAGGAACGACCGCTAAAGTCAGTCTTGACGTTGCCGGGTTCAATAACCTTGACTGTAATGCCAACGCTGGCAAGTTCAAATGAGAGTGCTTCAGACATGCCCTCAACAGCCCATTTGGTGCCGTGGTAGAGTGTGCCCAGCGGGAAAGCAACTTTTCCGCCTACTGATGACACATTGATTACAATCCCAGAACCATTTTCGCGCATGTTGGGCAAGAACGCCTTGGTGGTCATCAGCAGGCCAATGACATTAACATCAAACTGACGGCGGATTTTTTCTTCGGCTGTTGCTTCCAGAATGCCGTAGGAGCCATAGCCTGCGTTGTTAAATAGAACATCCACCGTACCAAAATCATGGATGATTTGTGCGGCTGAATTGTTGATCGAATCAGTGTCAGTTACATCGAGTTGGTAGAGTGACACATTCTCTAACTGGTTGAGCTCCGTTTCGTTTTCTGGCTTACGCATGGTGGCGGCAACCTGCCACCCTTGCTCTGCAAAGTATTTCGCAGTTTCTTTACCAATACCTGAGCTTGAACCAGTGATCACAATCGACTTCATTTAAGTTTCTCCAGATATATACAATGGTTTATCGAGAATATACGCCGTCGTCATCCAAAGTGCACTAGCTTATTACGCCAAAAAACTCGCATATTGCGCCAAATAGGCGTGGCCTTTGCTTCTTCCCAGGGTGCTATAGTCTGGTTATATCGATGCTAGCGACGGCAAACGATAGGTTCGTTGAGCTCGCCATTGGTGACACCTACGGGGTTGGCTTGGAATACAGCCGTCGGGGTTTTATCCAAAAGTACAATATGCGTGCAGGCTGTGTTTAGCACCCACGTCACAGGGAGAGCAAACCGAGGCGGGTTTAAGTCCCAAAGTATTGATAGGCTGTGCTGGCTCTACAGTTCCATGAACTGCTGGAAGCCCTCATGGAAAGCCTCAGGTGTGTCCCACATCGGGAAGTGCCCTGCATCTTTAATATAGATCGTCTCGCCGTGTGGCATTACCTTTTTGAATAGGTGAACTTGCTTGGGGCTGACGATCACATCGCGGGCACCGTAAATGCCCAATGCGGGCATCTCCACACTCGTTAGAGGTTCGCGTAAGTCCGTGTGGCGCAATGATGAGATACTACCAAAGAAAGAGTCGGTGGTGAAGCCTGCTGAGTTTTGGATCGTCATCTCGTAGAACAAATTGGGATTCTGGCGTGAGACAAACGGCGACCAACCACGGATAAACGTCCGTAGCAGCGGCTGTTCATCTCCCATAAGCAGAATGCGAGCGATGGCTGGGTTGCCTGCCAACTTAAGGAAGAAGCTTAGGGAGCGCCCGTCAATTGGTGAGCCGACCACCCCCACTTTCTTGACGCGCTCTGGGTACTTCAGGGCAACGCCGAGGGCCGTCGTGCCGCCCATCGAATGCCCCATCACCGGAACGGGAGGCAGACCGAGAGCGTCCTGAAAGGCGGGGATTAGTTCAATGAAGTTATCGACCATGAACTGGTCTTTCGACGATTCGCCAAAGCCCCACAGGTCTGGGGCATACATCCGGTATTGACCCTCAAAGGCTTCCATGGTAGAGCGCCACGTGTTCCATGCTTGCGTCCAGCCGTGAATCAGAATCACGGGTGGGCCGGAGCCGAGCACTTCGTAATGTACGTTTCCCTGAGGCGTCAGGATGGAAGGCACAGGCAGATCCTATCTGTTGCGCTGAAACAAGACCCCCGACCTTAAGTGGACGGGGGATGAAATTGTTTTTGAAAGACTAACGCTAATCTTGGTGATTAGCAATACCGATTTAGGCACCTAGCACCGAGCGGTCAAGCGTCGCCTTCTTGCAGCTCCATCTCTTCGAGGATGCCGTACAGCAGTTGCAACAGCACATTCTTGACGCTCTCTTTGTCCGTCGCGACGCAGGGCAGCATCTTGACGTCTTCATCGAGGCGCAGGGCAATGCGTAAATCTTCGATTAGCCAAGCATCATCGAGGTCTTGCTTGTTAGCAGCAACGACGTAGGGCGTCGCAGCATAGGCGCGGAACGTCTCTAAAATGGAACGCGCTTCTGCGAAGGTCTCTGGCAGGGATGAGTCGACAAGGACGACGAACCCAAGCATACCTTTCGCCAGAATATCCCACATGAAGTTGAAGCGCTTCTGGCCTGGCGTGCCGAATAGGTAGAGTACAAGGTCGTCATCTACCGTAATGCGCCCGAAGTCCATGGCAACGGTGGTGGAGTCTTTGACCTTTTCCGCCTCAGAACTGATGGCGCGTTCGGTCTGCACCACCTCAATCTCACTGATTGAGCCAACGAACTTCGTCTTACCGGAGTTAAATGGCCCAGTTATGACGATTTTTACTGTTTGTGTATCCATAGTGCCTCACTTTTGTTGTCAAAGCGGTTGGTGTCTTGGCTCACCGAACTGCTCACCCTAGTATGATTGCTGTACTATGTTACTAAATGCTGGTGTGGGTCGTGCGGTGCCCTCACCGAAATACAATAGGCGCTTAACTGCCCATATTCTGAAAATGGCTGATTAAGCGACCAACCAGCTTTTTCTTCTCTTTGACCTCTTCCGCACTAAGCTCTTCCTTCAGGCGGATTTGCACGAGTTCGATTAAGCCCGCTTCCCGCAAGCTACCGACGACTCGCCGAATTTGGCGGTCTTGCATCTCAAGGCTTTTGGCGATCATGCGGATGGTGTTGCCACCTTTCACGTAGCGCAGCACGCTCCACTCGTCACGGTTAAGTTCCAAATCTTTGATGACATGCTTGGAGTTTTCCGTGAACTTCAGGCCAACGTCAAGGCTTGGGATTTCATCCATAAGCTGCTCGTCGCGCTTTTGCACGCGGGCGATCTGAATGATGATGTTCTCAAGGTCGAGCGGAACAAGAATGCGGTCATTGCCGGGGTGCTGCTGCCCGTTGAACTCGAAAGCGCCTTCTTTCCAATGGGCAAACTCGTTGATGATCGTCAGCGCATGACGCTTGATGCTTTTGATAATATCTGCCCGGCTGACGTAATTCTTTTGGATCAAGAGCAAGCCGAGCTGCTTGTCACTGGTTTTTTCAGCGTGCTTGGAGAGGGTTTCTCCTTGTTCTTTGCTGATGCGCTTCGCACGAACCAGTACATTCGCCAGTGAGCCATCTGCGCCACCCAAGGCTGCAAACACCAGCTTACCATCTTTGAAAGCCAGTGCACCCTTCGTCCCTTTGTGGTTCACATGAAGTGTCCCCGACTTTTTGGCAAGGCTTACCAGATTTAAAATCTGAGTCGGATGAAAGTCTTTGAGGTTGCCCTTCATATTGCAGTTCCCGTGCCGTTGTACGGTGTTAATTCAGTACCTGAGGGTTTATACTGAGATGACGAAAGTATAGCACGTCGAAAAAATTTAAGCCAAACCAGTAAACCGGCCTAGACTGCTACCAAGCACTGTTAAGCTTGTTAGAATAGTCCGTGTATTGTGCCATAGACTTTGCTGGGATGCGGAAAAAGCAGCAAGGTTGGTAACACGTTGTAACTTTTACCAAACGACCCGCGCCCTTGAACCCTACACGCAAGAAAGGAACTTAAAATGCCAAAAGACGATAAGACGCAGTCAGCTGACGCCAATGCTGATGCTGCTGTGCCAGCACCTGAGGCCAAACAGAATGCCCTCGCGTCGACAAATGTTAAGGAAGAGGCATCGAAGCCCGCTCTGACGAGCAGCTCAGCAGTCAAAGAGCGTTCGCTGCCTAAAATCAATAAGCTGCCGCCCGGCTATATCCCCTTGTGGATTATCGCATTGACATCGTTGCTGTTGAATATTCTGTTAATCAACCAACTGCTACAGGTGCGTGCGCTTGCGGCTGTGACGATTGGTGAGGCTGCAATGATCTTGGAAGGCTTCGGTGATGAGACTTTCTCATACAATTTTACGTTTGATGATACGTTGAATATCCAAACAGAAATTCCTGTTAATGAGACCATTCCGGTGGAAATCAACGAGCAAATTGACATATCAACAGTTGTCAATGTGCCCATTCGTACACCGCTCGGCAACACTAGTGCTAACGTACCGATCAATACCACCATCCCCATTGATTTGGATTTTGAAGTGCCTCTCGAGCAGACGTTTGAGGTGCAGGCTGCCGTGCCGATTAGCTTAAGTGTGCCGGTTGAGATCGGCGTCGAGGAGACACCGCTGGGTGGGGCACTTGATGAGATGGTGGCTAATCTTTACGACCTGTCTGCGGAACTCAGCCAGCCAATTGTTGCGCTTGGTGCGGGCAGTCAATCCGACAATTCAACGACTATTGAGGTGACTGCAACGCCTTCGTCAGAATAGGTGATCAGTTGGGGAAGACTGCCGTGTGAGGATGGTCTTCCCCAAGCTGTTAATTTCTAATCGTCCTCTTCCTCTTCTTCATCGCCGCCGTCGTCTTCATCCTCCTCTTCCTCATCGCCGCCGTCGTCTTCATCCTCCTCTTCCTCTTCCTCTTCCTCTTCTTCATCGCCGCCGTCTTCTTCTTCATCCTCCTCGCCACCGTCTTGATCGTCGCCACCGTCTTGATCGTCGCTGCCGTCGTCTTGATCGTCACCGCCGTCGTCTTGATCGTCACCGCCACCGTCTTGATCGTCGCCACTATCGAAATCGTCTAGATCGTCGTTAGGTGGTAGGGGCGCTGTTGGTTGGTCGTCATCATTATCATTACTGTCAGTCGCCGGTACTGCTGGCTGAGGTGCTGAAGCTGCCTCTTGTTCGTTCGTGGTTAGTTCATCCATCAGCGCTTGGTCATCATCGTCATCATCTGCCGGAGAAGCGGTATCTGAGTCTATCAGTGCTGCCGGGTCAGGCTCGTTGGGTATCGTGTCATTGACTTCATCACCGGACAGCGTCTCGATGCCCTGCTCGACTTGCTCAAGCTGCATCTGTAAGTCCATAAGGAGCGCTCTCAGCTCGTCCGTGGTGTAGAGAGCGCCGTTATAATAGATCAGTTCTGCGTCAGCAGATGGTTGAGCCGCCTCTTGTTCGGCTAAATCTGGTTGATCGATTTGCAGTAGTTCGCCATCGACTTCGCCCAGAAACTCTGGACGCTGCATCCGACGTTCAATGAGATAGCCGGCGCCGAGAACAGCAACACTTGCGATGACTGCGAATAACCGACTGACGATTGAAAATATTGAAGCATTCATGTTTAGTTCCTCTCTGTGGACTCGTCAAAAATGACGTTATACAGTCCTGCTGTTGTGATGTTTTGTATTTCAAGGCCGGGGCGAGCATTTACTTCTAGAATAATGACCCCCAATGATTGATCAATAACAACATCAACCCCGAGATACGTTAGCCCAGTTGCTTCAGCACAACGCGCTGAGACATCGAGAATGGTGTGCCATTCTGGTATTTGTGTGCCAACCAATGGATGGTTGGTGTCAGGGTGGGTATCAACAGCCTGCCCCTTCTGGTAGGCCGCATCAATACGACCCGTCTTCAGGTTGATGGCTGCACCGAGGCCCCCTTGGTGCAGGTTGGCACGACCGCCTGTTTCGTGCGTGGGTAGACGGGCCATTGCCAGTTCAGGTTGGCTACCGTTGCAGATCACGCGGATATCAGGTAAGCCAACTGGGGCCAGCCCAAGCAGCGTAGCATGTGGACGCAGCAGTGGTTCAAACAAGGCCATATCGCTGCTACCTGGTGAATGCTCACCGTCGATGATTTCGCGGGCGTGCTCGAAGATGGCAGCCGGTGTGATCAGCTTGCCTGAACCACTGCGCCAACCGCCCTCTGTGCGGCTTACTGCCAGCATGACGCCCTTGCCCTGTAAACTTTGGTTAGGCTTCACCACCCATGCTTCTGGCAAAACGTCGAAGTTAAAACGGCGCAGCTCAAAAGGGTCACGGATCAGGTACAGTGTCGGCACCACTGGGTTGCCCACTGCGATGAGAGCCTGCTTGGCGGCGTGCTTATCATTGACAAGCCGGATCGCTTTCCTCGGATTGGCGCCATCAATAAATGCGTTGCGGGCGTTCAACCCTAGAATGTTGTCCCAGTTAACCATTCGTCAGTTTGGCCTCCTGTGCCGCCTGCCGAAAGCGTATGACCTCGGTCAGGCGTAAGCCGCGGTATGACCCCAATAGCCAGATCCAGATGACACAGGCCACTGCCAAGGCGACGGGCATCGAGTCGGCAAGCAGACGAATAAAGGGGGATAGAAACAGAGCCGTCATCACCAAGGCGACGATCACAGTGCTGAGGAACAGTTTGATTGTCTTTTTTGGACCATCGACATCAAAGCCTTCGTACAACTTCTCGACGACTAGCGCAATCGCGACGAGGGGTAGGGCCATCGCCAGTGCGTTTGCATCCGAGACGGGGTTCAGCAAATAATCCAGCACGATAATCACTGCGGAAGTCAGACCGATCAGAATGCCCAAGCGCGACAGTCGTGGTGTCCGTTGGCTGCGGAGGAGGGGTTCAAGCAGCAAGCCGAGAATGATGGCGATCACTAAGATGGCAAGTGCTGAAAATATGTCAACTTGTAGCATCGAAAAAGCGATCAACATTGGGGTGAAGGTGCCCAGCATTTTGAGCCCAATGATCTGCCGCAGTGCTACGATGAAAACAGCCGCCAATGGAATGAGCGCGACCATCGTTGCCGTTTTAATGCGGGTCTGTGTGGCAGCGATGAAGGCTTCGATAGTCGATGGTGCCCGCCCTTCGCCGGGGTCCGTCAGTTGGGTTTGGTCTACCGCGACGCGTACATCACCGAGGACACTGCGCCCAACGACCAGCGGCGTGCTGAGGTTGGCCCGGTCAGAGACGGTGGCAAATACGGTTTGCTGCTGGCCTGCAAACTGAACCGTCAACTGAATGACGGGGCGTTTTTCCACGCCACTGGGTGTGATCACCGATACGATCTCGGCCTGCGATAAGTCGTAACCTAATGTTTCAGCGAGGGTACGGTCAATTGAGACGTCTGAAGTCGCTGTATTGACAGCCGCCAGCACCTCCTTGGGCCGCCCATTTTGGTCGAACAACAAGACGCGTTCTTCTGCCCCTACGGTGAGTGCCTCGCCACTGGCGCGTTCGGATGGACGCGCCAACCCAAGCAAAAAGATTGCTACAACAAGAATAACGGTTGTTCCAACCTGCACGAGTGCGGGTATTGCACGGTTCATAGATAACTCCAATTCTGAAAAGGATGTAAACATAACGCCTGTAAAGTAATCATAAAGTCATGGGTTATGCTTTAGGTCAATGGCTATGGGCCTTGCTGTGCCTTGGTTATTGATGCGTGCGCCCACCGTTCATGAGCCTATCTACCCATTCACTATAGAAGACGAATGACCCCCCTCAGGGGTGTACATCGATTTGGAAATTGGTCGGAATCAAAAAGCCCGATGCTGCTGCACTGGGCTTCTCATGATCTTAAGCGCACAGTCAGCGGTGTGGGTCACGACTTAGACGCTTTCAGTCTCTATTCTATCCGATACTACGGCAGTACGCGGTTGAGCATGCGCGGGAAGGGGATCGTCTCGCGTAGATGGTTGATGCCGCATAGCCATGTGACGGTGCGCTCGACGCCCAGCCCGAAGCCAGCGTGCGGCACGCTGCCATAGCGTCGCAGATCAAGGTACCACTGGTAGTCTTCTTTGTTGACTCCGAACGCTTCGATGCGCTGTTCGAGTAGGGCTAGGTCAGCGATGCGCTCGCTGCCCCCGGTGATCTCGCCGTAGCCTTCCGGTGCCAGCATATCCACGCTGCGGCAAATTTCAGGCCGACCCGCTACCGGGGTCATGTAGAAGGCCTTGACCGCCGTTGGGTAGTGGTAGACAAAGATTGGCGTCTCGTATAGCTCTGTGAGGGCTGTCTCGTGCGGCGAACCGAAGTCCTCGCCCCATTCAATCTTGAGCAGCGCTTTCTTTTCGGAGTCTGCTTCAGCCTCGTAGAGTGCTTGCAGCTTGGCAACGGCGTCATCATAACTGATGCGCGGGAAGGGCGCTTTGACCTTCTCTAGCGGGGCCGTGTCGCGCTCTAAAACAGCCAGTTCGTTCTGGCGCTCGTTAAGCACCGTCTGCACGATATAGCTGACAAACTGTTCTTCGGCGTCCATCAGGTCTTCGAGGCTGTAGAAGGCCATCTCCGGCTCCACCATCCAGAATTCGGTCAGGTGGCGGCGCGTCTTAGATTTTTCCGCCCGGAAGGTCGGCCCGAAGCAGTAGACTTTGCCAAACGACATGATATTGGCCTCGTTGTACAACTGCCCTGTCTGTGATAAGTAGGTTGGGTCGCCAAAATAATCGACCTCGAACAGGTTGGTGGTGTTCTCACCGGCAGTTGGGGTAATGATCGGCGTGTCCATGTTGAGGTAGCCGTTGTCATCCAGCCAATTGCGGATCGCCTTGATCACCGTAGCGCGGATGCGTAACACGGCCCACTGCTGTGACGAGCGCAGCCACAGGTGACGATTGTCCATCAAGAACTCGATGCCGTGATCTTTCGGCTGAATTGGGTACTCCTCGGCGATCTGGTAGATTTCCAGCCCACTGACGCCGACCTCGAACTTGCCCGGTACACCCGGTGCGCGATCATCAGCGCGGACGGTGCCTGTGATGCTCAGGGCGGACTCTTGCGTCAGTGTTTGGGCTTCCTCGAATAATTCCTCGCTAACATCGCCCTTGAACACGACGCATTGTACAATGCCCGTGCCGTCGCGCACTTGAATGAACTGTAGTTTGCCTTTGCCTGTCCTATTGTAGACCCAACCACGCAGTGTGACTGCTTGCCCGTCGTAGTCGGCGATGTTCTCTATACTGATTAACTCTGCCACCGCAAGTCTCTTTCTATACTGGGGAGTGTGTTAGCGTTATTGTAGCGCAAAGTGACACTGGCAATGGTTTAAGTCGCAGAGTCCGTGTAAGTGAGCTGTCTTCGTGAAAGTGAAATGTATGAATATCGCATTATTTTGGTCGGCTGTCTTCATCATCCTTGGCGCGGTACTGGCAACCTTGGGCGTCATCGTCTTGGTTCATAGGCGGGTGGCGATCAACGTGATGGGCCTTCAACTGACTTACGGTGCAGGCCGTGCGGTGGTATTTGGCTTCTCGTTGATCAGCGGGAGTATGTTCATGGTCTTGTCTGGTATACGCGCTCAGTATGAGTTGTTTTGCGTCGGTGCCACGTTGCTGCTGTTACTGAACCCCTCGTTTGGGCTGCTGGCATTCATCAAGCAGTACCGCCGTAAACCTTGATATTGTGCAAGCCCGGCACAGTACGGTACCCTTCTTGCGCAAAAATTCTGACCACCTACTGGAGTTTCCATGACGATCCGCTTCGGCACCGATGGTTGGCGTGCCGTCATCTCAGAAACGTTCACCTTTAACAATTTACGCATTCTGTCGCAGGCCATCGCTGATATGGTTCGTAACGACGTCCTAAAAATCAACGAGCAGGAAGACCCACATGTCGTCGTTGGTTTTGACACACGCTTCCTCTCTGACCGTTACGCGCTTGAAGTCGCCCGTGTAATGGCAGCGAATGGCATCAAAGCGTTGTTGACCAATAAAGACTGCCCTACGCCGACGTTGTCATGGGCGGTCAAAAATACGGGTGCTTCGGCGGGCATTATGGTGACCGCCAGCCACAACGCGCCGCGTTACAACGGCATCAAACTGAAGGCGTCCTTCGGGGGCGGCATCAGCAAAGAGACCAGCCGTTTGGTGGAGTCTTACTTAGAGCGTAATGAAGCGCGTGCGCGTGGCCCCAACTTGATCGACTATGATTTTGGCGAGAAGCGCGGCATGATCGAGCGTTACAACCCAGCCCCCAGCTACTACCAACACCTCCGCAGTTTGATCGATCTAGACGCGATCTGTGCGGCTGACCCCGGTGTGGTGCATGATGCCATGTATGGCTCAGGGCGGGGGTACATTCGGGCGCTGCTGGGTGGAGTCGGCTGCCAGATACATGAGATCCGTGGCGAGATGAACCCCGGCTTTGGTGGCATTCACCCTGAGCCGATCTATAAATATTTGGGTGCGCTGGCTGCCGCTATCCAATCGACGTCGGGCAATGTGGGCGTCGCCACCGATGGCGACGCAGACCGTATCGGCGCCATGGATGAGAATGGTCGCTTCATTGATCCGCATCACATCATGGCGCTGACGCTTAAGTATCTCGTCGAAGAGCGCAAGATGAGCGGCACGGTTGTGCGCACTGTCTCGACAACGCGCATGTTGGATCGCTTATGCGACAAGTACGGCCTGCCTTTGGTTGAAACACCCGTGGGCTTCAACCACATCGCTGACTTGATGATGAATGATGACGTGTTGATCGGCGGCGAGGAGTCCGGCGGCATCAGCATTAAGGGGCATATCCCTGAAGGCGATGGCGTTCTGATGGCGCTGCTGCTTCTAGAGATCGTCGCTACAAGTGGCAAAACTTTGGGTAAATTAATCGATGAGCTACGCGACGAGGTTGGGCAGACTTTCTATGCCCGTACCGACCTGCGCCTCAAGCGTGCCGTTCATAAGAGTGAAATAGTTAAACGCCTCTCTGAGGACGCACCCAAGCAGATCGCCGGGATCAACGTGACACAGGTCTCGACGACCGATGGGGCCAAGTACATCATGGAAGACGAAAGCTGGCTGTTGATTCGCCCAAGTGGCACCGAGCCGGTGCTGCGCGTCTATGCTGAAGGGCGCAGCCAAGAAGGGCAGGCTGGTCTGTTGGCTTACGGTGAACAGATTGCCGAGAGTGTGTAGTTAGAGGATGGCAATCAACCTCCACCTTACATCACTTGCTAGCTGCCATAAGCTGCTTCAAGTTTGTACGAGGTTTGCGTTTGAAAGGTAAACTAACGTGTCCTCTCTACGAGCCTGAACTGAGATGATGCGCTAGGTCGGGCTATTCAACCATTCTAGCTCGTTTGGCTGCATGTCCTGGCTATCTCTCAGATTTCAGACGACCCCATTTCTAACGCAGCGATTGCCTCCGCGGCAACATCACTGACGCTGCGGGTGGTGGGCATGCCGGGCATTGCGCTACGGTCATCGGCGAGATGCGTTTCTAGTAAGCCAATGTGCGAGGCATTCCCCGTGCGTCCGATCAACCAGATAGCGGCGGCTAATACACCGCTCTGTTCATGCTGGAGCAGCGGTAGTGCGTGCGGCAGGGTCGCTTTACCAAATGATTCAAGCTTGAAAGCTGCTTCCCAACGGCGGCGTAGGTGATTATCTGTAACGATTGCAATCAAATGCGGCTGGCTGATCTGCGGTGTGAGGTCGTCTGGTGCCAAGATAAGATTAACGCGCCACTCATTCGTTGAAGATGCTCCAAACAAGGTCTGTGCCGACGATGTTGTCGTTGAAGCGCTCAACGGTTTCACCCGTGCCGCAGGCTTCCACTTGGAAGTCCCAAAAACCCTCGGCAATGCTCAATTCAACGAAGGTGTTCGGTGGGATTGTTTGATCCGATGCAAGGCGATCCTGGCCCCATTCACCTGTGCCGTTGGGCCGGGCGTACAAGAAGCACAATTCTCTATCCGATAGATTTTCGATGGTCAGGTTGGCTGGATCCAACTCAAAAGTAAAGTCACCCCCATCTAGCTCGATGTTATATATCCCCAAGATAACGTTACCAAAGCAATCAATGGCGATCACATCATAGAAGCCGTAGACAATCGCTGAAATAGTGTAGGAGCCGCCGGGCGGCACGGTGACATCGCGTAGTTGGTTGCCAAACGTCGGCTGCCCGGTCTCGTCGATCAAGAATTCACAGGTTTCGATGCCCGTGCGGTTGATCAACTCAATCGATGATTGAACGGCAGGGGTCGCTGTTGGCACAGGGGTTGCCGTTGGCAGTGGGGTTGGAGTCAGTGTCGGTGTTGGTATGGGCGTGGGTGTTGGTGTTGGCTCTGGTGCCAGAAAACCGCCGCAGGCTAATGATGCAAGGGCAAGGGCCAAGGCTGGGAACAACAACAGCGAGCGCTTCTTGGATTGGGCGAACATGTTCTTCTCCTCTTTGGGGTGTCCATGTTTGGGTTAATAAGAATAAAACTGAATGTACTAGGAGCCTATCCATAAATTCGCTACGCTCATTTTGGAATGGGCTTGATTAGGTATCTCCCGCAAATTGCTGATGCAATTTATGGATAGATAGTAGTGTAACCACAGAAGGTTCACATATCACTGCATGCGAATGAATTCCCACGATATCAATTATTTCCCCATAATAATATTTTCGCGATTGTACTAAAGAGCATTATAGTGCATCTGCCAACGTGGACAACTGACCCACTAGTCGGGAGCCGGGGCTGTTGGGCATGCCTCAGGACGAACGACGAGGCGCTGTTCCGCCAGCCCCTTGAGGGTTTATCGCCACAACAGTGACTTCAATCCGCTGCGCCACTGGCAATAGATGTGGTGTTTCGCTCCCAGATAGTCCGCAGCCCTTCGAGCGTCAAGTTAGGGGCAACAATGTCGATCACGGTGACGCTCTCTTTGAAGACCGGTGCCAACCCACCAGTGGCGATCACTTTGACTGCACCGCTGCTTAGTTCTCCCTTGATCTGCATAATCAACCCGCTGATCATGTGACTGTAGCCGAGAAACAGGCCGCTTTGCATGGCGGTGACGGTGTTGCGACCGATTGCGCTGGGTGGTGGTTCAAGGTCAACAGAACGCAAGAGTGCAGCGCGGTTGACGAGGGCGTCATGTGCAAGGCCGATGCCAGGGGAAATCGCCCCGCCGATGTAGGCTCCATCTTCCCGAATGGCGTCGAAAGTTGTTGCTGTGCCAAAATCGACGCAGATGGCAGGGCCACCATACAAGTTATGGATGGCTGCTGCATTCACGATGCGGTCTGGGCCGACTTCGCTGGGATTGTCTACATCCAGCTTGATGCCTGTGTCGGTTTCTGGCCCGACCACCAGCGGTTTCAAGCCAAGGTAGTCTTGGCACAATTTGCGAAAGGTTGCGGTTAAACCCGGCACGACGCTGGCGAGTACAATCGCATCAACCGCGTCGAAGGCAAAGCCGCGGCTTTCAAAAAAGCTGTTCAGCAGTACGGCATACTCGTCACCCATTTTTTCATGGATGGTGCGCGCCCGCCAGGCAGCCCGCCACGCCTCTTGATCATAGAGGCCAAAGTGCAAGTTGGTATTGCCAATGTCGATTGTCAGCAGCATGGTTCGATTCTTTATCGTAAAATTAGATATGCTCT
Source organism: uncultured Anaerolineae bacterium (assembly GCA_964439625.1). Lineage (GTDB taxonomy): Bacteria > Chloroflexota > Anaerolineae > Aggregatilineales > UBA3940 > CAYTPI01. The sequence continues at coordinate 32,561 of CAYTPI010000019.1, forward strand.
GATTATCCCAATAAGGTGGGTGTCCTGACAACCTCAACTTTGGCATACTCAGCTTAGCGTAACTAAGGAAGGTGAACCGATGCAGGTACAACTGCCCGCAGATGAATTCCGCTATACGCTGATGTGCACAGCGCTGCATACACTTGGCGGGGTTGGGACTGCTTTTACGTGGACGCAAAGCGATGGGTCGCTGCTGTCGGTGCTGGTGATTGGGTTGGCTGCACTGACCTTGCTGCTGGCCCTCACGTGGATCGTCAGTGTGTGGTACATGCCGCTGGGCCTATGGCTGGTGTGGCCCCTCTTCACCGCTGTTGGATGGGCATTATCCGGGGTATTGGTCGCTGTTTATCTGTTTGTGTTTACAATTCCAATGGTTTGGTTTGCCCCTATCATTGGCCTGCTGTTGTTTACGGGCATCAGCATGACAATTGCGATCTTCCAGTGGCAGGCGATGATCTTCGTCAAGCTGGCGCCGTCGTTTTACTGGGTCTGGACGAACGTCTTGGGCTGGGGCTTTGGCTGGCTGCTGGGGTTTGGGTTGGGCTACCCGCTGTACCGCTTTATTGACCCTGCGGTGGGCTACCTCGCTGGGGCGGTTGTGATGGGCGGCGTTATCGGGTTGTTTCAGGGAGTTGGCTTACCGCAAGCCCTGCGCGAGGGCTAGCTGCTTCTGGCTTCTTCGCCGTGCCAAAGCATGTACCAGCCCTACTTGTTTTCTTTTGACGTTGTTTGCAGTCACTCTAACGGTGCATATATTTCTCGTCACCGGAGAAGGCGCTTAAACGTCAACCCGACGCAGAACAGTGAAGGTCGTCTCTTTGATCAACTCGAAGCCCAGTTTCTCATAGGCGGCAATGGCTGGTGCATTGTCTGCGAAGGCATGCAGGAAGGGGGTCTTGCCTGCTTGCATAATCACCTGCATCACCTTGCTGCTGAGGATGCTGGCAAGCCCCTGCCGCCGATGGTCAGGGTGGGTACACACCGCACTGATCTCCACGTAATCGTCGAGCGCTAAGCGCTGACCCGCCATAGCAATCAACTGACCCGCCACCCGTACCCCGAAGTAGCGCCCCAGCAAGTAGGTGCGGGCTTCAAACGGGCCTGGCTCCGTCAGCGCCACCAAGGCTTGCATAGCGGGGGCATCGGCTGCACCTAACTCAATGATTGCCGTCTGGCTGGTGTCAACGGGCATTGGGTCGGTACACAGCATCCGCACGCCTCTGCCTTCACGCTCAAACACCCAATAGGGCGACTCAAGTCCGTCTAAGCTCCCAACAGCTGCTGTGTCACCGGGTTGGTGCAGCATGGCTAGGTCTCGCAGCGTGTCCTCAGCCACATATTTGACGGCTGTAATCGGTGAGATATCGGCTGGGTAGCGGACCGCGTTGCCTTCGCGCACAGCCAAATGCTGATGCGGGCCAGTCAGGGCGTACCATGCCGGGTTCTCTAGCTGTTCGCGTGACATTCATTCCACCTCGATGACTCGGTATATGCTGACCGGGTCTTGCTCCTGCCAGCTTTCGGTTGTGTACACATGCTCAAGAGTGGTGCCATTTGGTCCCTCGATTGCCACACCGGCACCCAGCCACTCGACGATGTAGATCGGTGTTTGTGCCGCCCACCATGCCTCGAAGCGCTCGCGCTGTTCGGCGCTGTTTGGGTTGTTCAAGTGCATATCACTGAGGCGTGGGCCGAGGTGCGTCCGGGTATGTAAGATGGTGGTGTTGTGCCCGACACCGGTTACCCGTCCAGTCTGCACTTCGTCCATGAAATAACGCACCACGTCTTGGTAGCGATAGCCACTGGTTGTGTCGGTGATATACACACGGTAGTCATAGGTGGTCAGGTTGGCTTCTGGTGGGTTTTGGTATAAGTGTCTATTGAATGCGATCATCGGCGTTACCGTGATGAGCAAGGCGGCTGGTAGTGCCCAACGTGTATCAAAACGCTCTGCGCTCGCTGTCAAACCGATAGCTGCCAGCACCACAAACGCGGCGGTATTTGGCAGCAGGTAGCGTGTGGCGATATCGTCGGTGGCGGTTGGGCGGCTGGCGAGCACGGGCACGAGCGCAAAGGCCACGGCTGGTACCAGCAGAAACAGTACAGCTTGCCAGCGATGCTGATCAGTAGTAGCGAAGATGACAGCGCCGAAGGCAAACAGCAGCATAGCGGGGCCAGCATACTTCCAGCCGATTTCGAGCAGTACGCCGATATCCCGTGGGGTGCGTTGAAGAAAAGCCTGCAACCCAAAGCGACCCATACCCGTGTTAGCATAGCGGAAGGTGTGCGTGTCGTGTGGGGTGGTGCCTGCCACTGCTGCTATCTGGTAGATTGCTAACGTCAGGCCAACGGCTGTGATGATCGACACGGCTGCGATCAAAACGCCCTTAGCCAACCGCGGATTCCGCCAGGTGTTAGGTGCCTGCTTCAGTATTCCAAAAGCGATTAAGGCGACCAAGGGCATGACCAAATACGGTGCGGCGGCGGGCTTGGTCAGCAGGGCGGCTGCGAACGAGAGCGTCAACGGGAGGGCCAACCACCAGCGCGGGCGGTGTGCTAGATGCAGTGAAGCCACCAGCGTCAGCGTGCCGAAGGCTACCATCATGGGGTCAACTAGGGCCTGCCGCTCATGGAACACCGCCATCGGCAGTAGGGCGTAGAGCACACCCGCGACAGCTCCAGTTAGGCGGTTGTCGAGCAGGCGGCCCAGCGTGATGCAGCCCGCCATACTGACTGCGGCAAACAGTACGGTCAGGTAGCGTGCGAGCCAAGGTCCCTCAGGCCCAGTCGGGTTGAACTGCGCCAGCGTAAAAACATAGAGCCACTTGTTCTGTTCCAAGCCGTCGAAGGTGTCGCCCGCCATCACCACGTTGTGCGCCCGAGCGAGGTGTAGTACCTCATCGGTGAACATCGGCAGGGCCATCACGCGGTGCAGCCGCAGCAGCGCGCCCACACATATAATGATGACGGCACACCAGGTCAGTGTGTTGGGTCGCAGGCGGGGCATTAGTTAACGTTGATTATGCCCAGCACCACGTGGTCGCCTGTGTCGCTGCCATCAGTGACGCGCAAGCGTAGGCCATTGGCTGGGTTGTAAATGCCTGTGATCAGGCGGTAGCTGCCGGGGGCCAAGTCAGGCGGAAGCTGAAGCGCGTAGCGATCTGTGACCGTTTCGCCCGCCTCCCAATCAGTCATCGGTAACAACCCGCCGCCCGGAATACCATCTCGCTGGGTGACGAGGCTGCCATCAGCGTCGAGTAGGTGCGTAAACGTGAAGAAGGAGTCTTCGACGGGTGCATCTGTGCGCCAATCAACCGCCACGCGGATCACATCACCGGGTGCCGCTTGCTGATCGAGTAAAGCGACAGCTTCGGCATGCAATACGCCTTCAAACACCGCATCAAGTGTGGTTTTCTCAGGTGTTGCAGGCCCAGCGGCGTATATTTGGTAGTTCAACAAGCCTGACCATTGTTCCGTGCCAATCGGGTAGGCGTTCTCTAATAGCGTGGTTGCCAACACCCGCGTCGGGTCAGTTGAAGGTGGGTCGTAAATCACTAGCCCGAATGTCTCGCGGTCGTCAAGGGCCATGCTGCCGAGGGCCTCTTGGACGACATCCGCCGTCAGGGGCCAGCGTGCAAGCGGGAAGGCTGCTGTGGATGTGCCAGTGCCGGCTGCCAGCATCTCGGTATGGTCAAAGGGATAGGCAGTGACCTGATCGACGCCGCTGCTGTTGACGATACCCGCCAGTTGATCGTAGTCCCCCGACATAAATTCGGGTTCGTCGCCGTATAAATCATAGATGTCCGCCCCTAACTCAGGGCCACCCCCGACAATGCGATAGGCCGTAATGTGGTCGGTGGGGGTATCCCATTGGAAGGCTGGCTCAAGAATGGTGTCGTTTGGCCCCCACATGCGTTCATCCGTGCTCGCCATCGGGCGGATCATATCACGATAGTCGCCGGTATCAACCAAGTAGACGAGGTCTTCTGAGGCCAACCATAAGGCTAACTGGTAGCGCTGCTCTGGGCTGTCCGGGATGAGGGACTTGACCTCACCAATGCGTGGGCCAAGCAGGGTGCCCGTCCAGAAGATGGTTGCGCGATCCCCTACGGCGTGGATGCGGAAGGTATCGGTACGTTCAGCCTCACTGAGCATGAAGTCAACGGCTGGGCGGTAAAAGTACCCACTGGTCGAATGCCGTAGGTAAACGCGGTCATCATAAACGTTGAAGTTGACGTTGTACGGGTCGGTTATCAGGCGTAGGTTAAAGCTAATATTCGGCACCAGGATGCCAATCAGCGCGATGCTTGCAAACACCGACCCAACCCCTGAACGCCAGTGGTTGAGCGTCTCCGTCGTCAGGGCGATGCCGATGGCGGCTAAGACCACCAGTGCGCTGGCATCGGGCAGAAGGTAGCGCGTTGCGATCTCGCCGGAGCCAGTCGGACGGTTGGCGACCAGCGGCACCACCAAGAACACAATTCCCGGCACCGCCAAATAGGCGACCTCCCGCCAGCCCTTGCGGGTGATTAGGGCGTAACCGAGCGCTAAGACAATCGCGGTGACCGTCACCCAGCCCATATACTTGCCGAGTGCATCTGCAATTGTCACCAGATCGTCCCTGAGTGGGGGTTGTTCCTTGTCTAAGCGTGCTTCGTATTCTGCCGTCTGAAAGACGGTATTGCCCAGCGTGATCGTATGCGTTTCGCGTGGGGCCACGCCGCTGGCCTCTGCTAATTGATACACCCCTGCCGTCACCCCTAAAGTAATTGTGGCAGCAACGGCCCACATCGCCATCGGTTTAATTAAACGGTTGAGGTCGCCGAAGACACGCAGCAGTGGTGTGTCATCCCGTGGGATCAAATTTAACAACACGAACGCCACCGGCGGCAGTACCAAAAACGGCAGCATCGCTGGTTTGACCAAGCGCGCAGCCGTGAGTGAGAAGGCCAGTAGGGCCGTGTGCAGGATCCATTTCGGCTGACCCTTAGCGTTTGTCTGGGCGATCCCTACCGTTACCACCATGCTGAAACTGGTCAGGGCTGTCATCATGGGGTCAACAAGGGCTTGGCGCTCATGGAAAGTCGCCAGTGGAATCACAGCGTAGATCAAGCCAGCGAGCACGCCGACCCAGGCCGACTTCAACTGACGGCCTAAGGCTATGACGCTGGCAATGCTGATGCAGGCCCACAGCGTGTTGAAGTAGCGTCCCAGCCAGCCAGACTCGGGGCCAGCCGGGTTGAAGTGGGAGAAAACATAGCCCCAGAACCACTTATTCTGATCCAGCCCATCGAACGTTAGCCCATTGATAATGTTGTGGACGCGCCCAATATGGCGCACTTCATCACTAAACATGGGGATCGCCATGACGTTGGTCAGGCGGATGAGAATGGCAAGTAGAATTAGCGGGATGGCGGCCCAGTAAATCGAGACGCTGCCGAGGCGTGTCTTCAACGGAAACTCCTACATCAAACGAACGCGCAGATTATGCCTATAACAGTCCCGCACTATAGTCAGACATGCCCGTTGCTGCAACAATTCGCAGTGTTTCAGCGCAACGTCTGCCTTACTCTGACAGCACAAACCGACCAATTACCGCATGGTCACCTTCGCCAGCCGCTGATGTTGTTTGCAGTCGGAGGCTGCTGGCTGGGTCATAGATGCCGCTGATCACGGTGTAAGTGCCCGCGGTAAGTGTAGGCGGCAAAGGAATCGCGTAGCGATCTGTGACGGGTTGATCAACGAACCATTGGGTCATCGGTAGCAAGCCGCCACCCGGGATGCCGTCACGTTGGAGCACCAGTTCACCGTTTTCGTCAAGAACGTGGGTGAAGGTGAAATACTCATCTTCGATTGGCGCGTTGGTCTGCCAAGTGACTTCGATCTGGAGCATCTCTTGGAAAACACGGCGTACAAGCGCTGTCTCTAATGTGATTGCGTCCTCGAATATCACGTCTATCGGCTGCGTGTCGAGCGCGTAGGCCTCCAGGGTGTACAAGCGATAATTAAACGGTCCGTTCCAGTATTCGCGAGGCAGCGTGTAGGCCTCTTCAAACATGGTTGACGCGATCACCTGCTGCGGATCGACCGTTGGTGGTTCAAATAGAACGATGCCCAGCGTCTCACCCGGCTCCAGCGGGATTTGAGCGACGGCCTGCTGTACATCTTCTGGGTTAAGCGGGTATACCTGTGTTTGCAGCCGCACGACCGGTTTACTCGTCTCTTGGGCGACGAAGGTCGTATGTTCCGTGGGGAAGACGGCGATGATATCCGCCGGGCTACCGGTGATCACAGGCCCGATGTTCTGCAGTTCTATCGGATAGAGTTCTGGGTCGTCTCCCAGTTGATCGTAAATGTAACTGGCCATTGGGTCAGTGGCACCTTCGACGATGTAGGCGTTTTGACGACTGTCTGGCGTGCGCCATGTATAGGCGCGCCGCAGCAGGAGGCCCTCTGGGCCAACAGGCTGCCCAAGATACTCTGTATCGCGGATGAAGTCATCTTTCCCAGTGTTCTCCAACACAATGATCGTGTCGCCTGCAATCAACCATTCGGCGATCAGTTCGCGCTGTTCATCAAAGTCTTCTTGAACTAAAAACTGCATCTCACCGACTCGCGGCCCAAGTGTGGTCTGGGCGTAACGCAGCAGCTCTACATCGGAGAGAACATGCAGCCGCTCTGAGTCAGAGCGTTCGTATGTCCGCAGCAAAAACTGAGCGGCACGCTCGAAGTAGTAGCCGCTGTTGCTGCTGTCGAAGTACACGCGCTGATCGTAAGCCGTCCAGTTGGCTTGGCGCGGATTGGTAATCATCACGTAGTTAAACTGCAAATTCTGGTAGAGAATGCCTGCGACGAGCAGCAGGGCAACGGCTGGGGCCCCATAGGGAATCTGTGCTGCCTGCTGTACCACCGCGCCGATGCCAATTGCTGCAAGCACCGCCAAGGCACTGACGTTCAACAAGAGGTAACGGGTGGCGATCTCACCGGAGCCTGTCAACCTGTCGGCAAGGAGCGGCACCACCATAAAGAGGATCGCTGGGCAGGCCAGAAACACAACGGCGCGCCACTTGTAACGCAGTGCGCCTGCAAAGACGATTGCCGCCCCGATGCCACCAACCACCACCCAGCCCATATACTTGATACTGGCATCCGTCAAGACGGTAATATCATCCAACAGGGTGCCTTGTTCAACGTCTGGCGCACCGCTGATGATGGTGTTGCTGAAGGTGGCTTGGAACTTGTCCGTTGGAGTGACGTCGAACTCGGTTTCGGCGAACCAGTAGACGGCATACGTTGCCAGCAGTGTAGTCGCCACGGCTGCCACCCAGATCGTTAAGGGGGTGTAGGCTTGGTTCCAACGTTGGGCCAGCCAGCGCAGCGGTGATTGATCAGTTGGTAGAACCCCTAGCAGCAAAAAGGCCACTGGCGGCAGCACCAAAAACGGCAGCATCGCCGGTTTGACTAAGCGAGCTGCCAGCAATGATCCGGTCAGGATGAGGGTCAAGAGCGTGATCGGTGCGTCGCGTCGCCAAATCGAGCGGGCCAGGGCCACAGAGGCCACCATACTCAGCGTGGTGAAGGCCGTCATCATAGGGTCAACAAGGGCTTGACGCTCATGGAAGGTCGCTATGGGCACGACGACATAAATTAGCCCAGCCAGCAGCCCGATCCAGCGAGAGCCGAGAATGCGACCGAGATAAATCGTCCCGGCAATGCTGATCGTGGCCCATAGTATATTGAAGTAGCGCGCCAGCCATCCGGCTTCCGGGCCAGTCGGGTTGAGGCCTGCAAAGATGAAGCCCCACAGCCACTTGTTCTGAGGTAAGCCTTCGAACAGATCGCCCGTCAGTATCTCTTGTGCGCGTACGATGTGACGCACTTCATCAATGAACATCGGAATTTCGAGCACGTTGACCAGACGCAGCCAAACGCCCGCGAGCAGCAGCACGGCTGCCGTCAAATACCAGTAGCGTTGGGGATGCTCTTGAGCTTCAATTTCAGTAATTTTAATGGCGCTCATTGTTTATCTGCTGATCTCCAGCGTGGTGGTATCGATAAAACTGACCCTCTTTGCATCGCAGGGGCGCACCTGTGCGCCGAGCTGCATCGTCATGGCCTGTGAGCAAAAGTGGCAATGGGCACGAAATCTGGGTTGGGGCTGCCGTCAGTAACGCGCAGTCGTAGTTGGCTGGTCGGTTCGTACAGCCCGATTAAGATGTCATATTCGCCTGCTGGTAGATCGGCTGGGAGCTGTACCACGTACCTATCGGTGATCGTCTCGCCCGGTTCCCACTCAGTGAGGGGGAACAAGCCGCCACCGGGAATGCCATCGCGCTGGGCGACGAGGTTGCCGTCGGCGTCAAGGATGTGGGTGAAGACCACAAAAGAGTCTTGAACCGGTTCGGCTGTTTGCCATCTCGCTTCGACCTCGACCATGCCACCGCTATTGCTAACCGCAGCAGTTTTCAAGGTGATGACGCCTTCAAACACCGCATTGACTGGCTCCGCCGCATTGACTTCTCCATCGATGTAATGCTGTAACCGCAGCAGACCTGTCCACTGTTCGTTACCGACGAGATAATCTTGCGCAGCGAGTGCCATCGGGATGACGCGCTCAGGGTCACTAACGGGTGGGTCATAAACGATCACTGCGTAGGGGGCGTTAGGATCAAAGTCCAGTGACTCAACGGCCTCTGTGACGATCTCTGCCGTCAACGGCCAGGCGCTGACGGGCAGCGCTTCGACGCGGACGTCCGTCAGCGCGTTGAGAATAGGGGCGTGATCATAGGGGTAGGCGATCACCTGCTCGATATTCTGCTCGGCAAGGGATGCTGCCAGCGCTTCATAGTCAGCTTGCATGAATTCCGGCTCGTCCCCTAAGAGATCGTAGACTTCAGCCGCCAAGCCTTCACGTGCACCTATCACGCGATGCAGGCGCTCTTGACCGTATAATGAGTCCCACTCGGTAAGGTACTCTAGCTCGGTGCCATTGGGGCCTGCTTCGAATGGGTTTTCTTCTGGAGACTCAATCAGGTAAACGTACTCACCCTGTTCCAACCACAGTGCAATCTGGTACTGCTGCTCGGGGCTGTCATAGAGAATGGCTTTAGAGTCACCGACGCGTGGCCCCATATAACTCTGCACCCAGAGCATGGTCTTAGGCGGGCCGATTGTATGCTGCCGTTGACCGCCGTTGTTAATCCATTCCGCATGCAGGCGGTTAACCACTGGGATGTGGTAATAGCCGCTGGTCGTATCTTCAAAGTATACGCGCTGGTCGTAACGGTTCCAGTTGACCTGCCAAGGGTTTTGCAGCATGCGGACGTTGAACCACATCGACTGCCCAACCACGACGATCAAAGCAAACAAAGAGATAGCTGGCGCGAGAGTCGGGCTGTACTGACTGACGCGGGTGACGACCAAGCTTAGGCCCAGCGCGACCAACACACTGAGCGAGACGGTGTTGATCAGTGTGTAGCGGGTGGCGATCTCGCCGGTAGCGGTCGGTGGGGTGGCGACCACTGGCACCGCCATAAAGAGGATCGCCGGTGCCAGAATAAAGAGCACTTCACGCCAACGGTCTTTGAAGATGAAAGCCAGCACCAACCCGCTGACCATCAACAAGGTGCCACCGATGCCAACATAACGCACAATGGCGTCCGCTAGAAAGGTAATGTCTTGCGTCAGACGTTCTTGCAGGGCAACCGGGTCACCAAGGTAAGCCAAGAGGGTGTTGTCTGCCGAGACCTCCGTCTGCTCACGTGGGTTGACGCCGGTGCTGTCTGCCACAATGAAGATGGCTCGCTCTACGGCTAGCACAAACACAACGGCTACTAGTGCCGCCACCGTTGGCTTGATCAGCCTGCGCCAATTGGCAAACAGGGGTTTGAGGCTGAAGCGATCAGCCGGTAGGGCGAATAACAGGAGGCCCCAGATCGGCAAGGCATAGAACGGTAGAATCGATGGTTTGGTGGCACGGGCTAGGGCCATCACAATGCCAAGGCCAGCGGCATAGTACCAGACGCTGCGCTTACGGTCGGGGCGCGCTAATGAGATGGCGAATAGCACAGCTACCGCTGCCAGCGCTGCCACCTGCGGGTCCGTTAGGGCTTGACGCTCGTGGAAGGTCGCGAGGGGCACAACAGCGTAGACTAGGCCAGCCACCAGCCCCGTGGTACGGCGGTCGAGCTTGCGCCCAACTGCCACCGCCGCCGACATGCTGATGGCGGCCCACAAAATGTTAACGTAGCGTGCGATCCAAGGGCCTTCGGGGCCAGTGGGGTTGAACCACGAGACGACATAGCCATAGAACCACTTATTTTGATCGAACCCGGCAAAGGGCACACCGTTCAAAATGCGGTGTGCGCGGATCAGGTGCCAAGCCTCATCGCTGAAGTAAGGGATCAGCATCACATCAATGATGCGAATGCTGACGCCAAGCAGCAAGATGCCAATGGCAAGCCAAAGTAAGGTAGTAGATCGAAGATTACGCATAGTGATGCATGTCAACTTTAGGTCATTACCCGCTGGTTTGTACCGCTGATGGCCTTATTTCACAACGATCTGCCCGATAGCGATCGCATTGTTCTCGCTGCTGCCATCGGTAACGCGCAAACGGACGTTACTCACCGGGTTATACAGTCCCACGCGCACCGTGTACGTACCCGGTTGCAGATCGGGTGCGGTTTGCAGTGCGAACCGGTCTATAATGGGCTGCCCGCGCTCCCAGCTTGACGTAGGGAACAGCCCCCGACCGGGCTGCCCGTCGTACTGAGCGACCAGATTGCCGTTTTCATCAAGGAGGTGCGTGAAGGTGGTGAAGTCATCTCGGATGCTCTCCTCCGTTACCCAAATATAGGCAAAGCGGATGGGATCACCCGCGCGAATTTCCTGATCGAGAATGGCGAAGCGATCCAGCGCGATGACTTCTTCGTAGCCCGCTTCGACGGGAGTCAGGCTGGGGTCGGTTGGCCCAGTCACAAAGCCGATGTAATGCAGCACCCCGCTGTAGATATCGTCGTAGGCATATAGGTTCGAGGTGTACAGTGCTAGTTGCAGTGTGCGTTCGGCATCTGTCGCTGCCTCATCGACGAGTATCACGCCAACGCGCTCGCCACCTGTGCCCATCTCGAATAGGGCCGCTTCGATCATATCTTGGTCCAGGGGCCAACGCTGTAAAATGAGGGGGCGAACCTCTGTCTCTGTGAGGCCATCGGCGAATTCAGCATGATTCATGGGGAAGGTATACAGCACTTGGCTTGAGACCTGTGGTAGTAAGGCTTCATAATCTGCCGCCATTGATTCGGGTGAGGCGGCCTGATGCGTGTACACGGCATCGCCCTGAGCACCATTGAGCTGATCGACGCGCCACAGCCACTGGCGACCAGAGCGCGACTCGTTGCTAAATACCGTCAGCGTCAGGCCTTCAGTGCGGTAGGCCAGCGGCAGCCGGTACCCCTGCTCATCTTCGATCAGAAAAGCCTTTTCACTGCGGGCTACCCAAAAGGGCAGCGCGCTTGGGTCTTCCGGGTTGAGCACGATCACCGGGCCGGTGCGCGGGCCGAGATAGGCTTTGTATTCCATTTCAGAGAAGGTGACCAAGGTTGTGTAGGGCTGTGCGCCAGTACGGTCGGTGTTTGCGGCCCAGTCCGCGGCGATTGTCGATGCTGCGTCGCGTCCGAACGCACTCTTGCCGTACCATGGTATCTGTGACCGGTACGGCAGTTCGGCTAGATTGAGTGAGTCCCGTAGCCAGATTGGGTCGAACATCCAAGCCATGCCGATTGCCATCGTCGGGAAGACGACCAGACTTGTAATCATGAACTGCACGGTGCGCTGCTTGTTCAAGAAGCGCTCATATGTGAGCAGAATGGCTATGGCGACGAATACCGCCAGCGCTGGCCCGTTAATCACCAAGTAGCGGGGGAATAAGCGCTCAACGCCAAAAGCAGGCCGCACCGCCATCATTGGAATGATCAAGTAGACTAAAGCTGGAACCGCGAGCAGCAGCAGCGCCGTCCGGTACTTGTGCGACGCAACCAACCAGCCAATGCCGACGACCACAAAGACGACGACACCCAAGCTCCAGAACGTCAGGTGGATGAAGAAGATTTCGAGCAGATCAGTGCCAAAGCGCGAGACTAGAGTTGGCAGCGTCCAACTCTGCGTGAGAACCGTATTACCCAATGAGACGGTATGCGAGCCGCGTGGGGAAACCCCTTGCGCTGCTGCCAGCCTATAAATCCATTCCATCACTGCCACAACGATCACAACACTGACGGCACCGTAGGCTGCTACTCGCCAGAAATGCCCATCGATGCGTTCGCGAAGCCGCGCAAAGGTGGGAATGCGTCCGTCCGGCATCAGGCGCAGCAGGATCAGGGCGACGAATGGCAGGGCGAAAAAACCGACCATCGCTGGTTTCGTCAAGCGTGAGAGCAACAGGAACGCGGTCATAATGACCAGGAACAGCAGTTCACGCCGTCGAGAATAGTTGAAGCGTGCCAGCCGGATCATAAAGAGGAAGGCGACCATAGCGGTAGCCGTCATTTGGGCATCATGGATGCCGCGCCGTTCGTGGTAGATGCCCATCGTGGCGACGGCATACAGTAGCCCCGCCAGCACCCCGGCGCGCCACGAGTGCATCATGCGACCGAGCGAGATCACTGTTGCTGTACTGACCAGCGCCCACAGCACATTGACGTAACGCCCAACCCAACTGGCTTCCGGGCCGTTGGCCCCTAACTGCGCGACAAGATAGCCCCAGAACCACTTATTCTGATCCAATCCGTCGAAGGTGCTGCCATTAATGATGTTGTAGATGCGCAGCAAATGCCGGATTTCATCGGCGCTAATGGGGTAGTTGTTCAGGTTGACGGTACGCAGCGTAAACGCCACAGCCATCACAAGTAGGGCCAGCAACCATAGGCTGGCGTAGCGCTGTTGATGTGGGGATGGAACGGTCATTGAGTCGTAGATCGGTTGGAATTTTCAACGAAGCCGTATTGTAGTAGCCATTATCGGCGATTGCGAAAATAAAGCCTCAATCAGTCTAAATAAGGAAATGCTGTCAGCCTCAGGGAGCAGCAGGGGTCGAGTCCGCATTTAGTGTTCGACTACAAAGATGTGCTAAGAGCAAAACGTTTGTGACTAAACACTAATACCCCAACTCGACTTGGCCTTGGGTGCTTCGTCCGTTAAGGAACGCCACCAGTGAAGGCAGGTTGTTGAAGTGCTTGAAGCGTGTGCGAGAGAGGTTGAACGCCACCAGCATCGATAACCTTGTTACTTTATCTTCCGCGATGACAAATGCAGACTTCAAATTATCATGGTTACGATAATTCTGAGTCATACGAAGATCATCAATCGTAAAATAGCCTGCGTTGAACTTCGTAGCATTAATAACTAGCTCAAGGTTGTGGTTATGTTTTTCAAGGTAAATGACGATCTCTTCATTCAGTTTTTCGAGATTATTCCTAGTCAAGGTTTCCCCAAAAGTCACATTGAGAATGTGATCAGGTTCGTACCAGTTAATTTCATATGCCATAGCTATCATCTTCCACTTAAAAACTTAGTTGGCGATACCGTTCTCGACGAGCTGCTCTAGTGTTTCAGCCAATGCCGCGGCATCTATTGGCTTAGGAAAATACGATGCGAAGCCCGTTTCTAAGGCTTGCTGCCGTAGCTTAGACGTATGGAACGCGGTGATCGCCACACAGGGAATGTCGCGTGTGGCGGCGTTAGTCAAGATCTCATCCAAGAGCTGCCAACCGTCCTTTTCTGGCATGGCAAGGTCAATTATAACGGCAACAATACTAGATTGTGCGTTCTGTAGAATAGCACTTGCCTGTGCGCCGTTATCAGCGGTGATAACATCAAAGAGGTGCATCAAAGAGGCAGCGACAAATTCTTGCCCATCTGGGTCATCTTCAACGAGCAGGATCGTTTTCTGTGACATATTTCGTCAGCCTCCTATATGTTCAAATATTGAACAAGCTCTGGCATATCTAGAAGCAATTTTACGAGATCCTGCATAAAAGTGTCAACTGTTAGGGGTTTCGTAAGGTAGTCGTTGAAACCAGCTTCCAGTGCCCGTTGAGCATCACCTCGCATGGCATGTGCTGTCAGTGCGATAACTGGCACCGTTTGTATCTTCGGGTCTGACTTCAAAGCCTTAACAAATCCCCAACCATCCAGTTCGGGCATGGATAAGTCAGAGATGACGAAGCGCGGTTGCACATCGTGCACGCGTTGCAGGGCTTGCTGCCCGTTCTCGGCTGTGTGAACGGTGGCTCCATATTCTGTTAGTAGGATTTCAGCCACTTCAAGGCTGTCTTCCTCATCATCAATGATAACGACATCCCAACCTGCTAACAGATTATCTGGTATGTATTCCATAACTATATATGCTCCTTTGGCGTTTCAGTTGGTTCCAGTTTTCAGCGGTAAGGTCACTGTAAAGGTGCTGCCCTTATCCAGTTCACTCTCTACTGTTACTCTTCCTTTGAGTTCGCGTGCAACGCGTTGAACGATTGCCAAGCCGAGACCAGTCCCACCGTGCTTACGCTTGGATGATTGGTCTACTTGGCGGAACTCATCAAAGATGTATTCGCGGGCATGTGGTGGAATACCCATCCCTGTGTCACTGACGTCGATCTTCATCTCAGTATCGCTGGATTTAGTCCAAGTTATTGCAATGCTGCCTCGCTCTGTAAATTTAATGGCATTGCCAATCAGGTTCGTGGCGATCTTGGTGAGCGCCTCGCCATCGGTATAGATTGTCTCAGGCAGAGATGGGTCAATCGCGAGCTTAAAGTCAAGCCCCTTCTCATAAGCAAGGCTGGATAAACTACCCTGCCATTCGAGTGCAAGCTCTCTAGGTGAAAGCGGTTCTTCGATTAGTTCCATCCGGCCAGCCTCAATCCTAGACAGATCGAGAAAGTCATTGATCAGCGCGAGCAGCCGAGTGCTGTTAGCCTTGACTTTCTTCAGATAGCGCTCGGTCTTCTCGTTGTATTCTGAGCCTGCCATTTTCTTGAGCATAATGCCGGTAAAGCCTTCGATGGCGTTCATCGGTGTACGTAGCTCATGGGGGACATCATAGCTAAAAATTCTGACTTGAGGCGGTTGCTCTCAAGTGCTATCCTTTGTGCTTCGACTGCTTCGTCGCGTGCTTTAATCAAATCTTGCTCACGCTGGCGGACTTCACGTGCCATCTGTTGGAAGGTGCGCGTTAATTGACCAAGCTCATCCTCGCGTTGTGCCAAAGCTATGAGTTCTGGAGATTCAATTTGCTCGACGGTAACCGTGTCGTTTGCGATGGCGACGGTTAGGGAATTTAGGTCATTAATCGGTGAGACAACTGAGCGCTTTATGAACCAATTGACGCTGTAGCCAATCCCGACAAACGTTATGAGTACCACGCTGAGAATAGATGTGAGCAGTAACCCCGCTTCGGAGAGAATGTCGCCAGCAGGGACATAGATCGTCTGCGCTGCGATCACTTCGCCAAGTTGCCAGTTGTACCCACCCTCGTCACCATAGGTCGCAACCTGACTGATCGGGGCGATATCAGGTGTGCTGTGGCATTCGAGGCAGCTTTCTTGCGTGACTGTCAAGGGGCGAGCATTGTAGAATAAAGATGACGACAAGCAACCGATTGATTTGCGTATTGAGTGTGCGATTTGAAAACACGTATGGGCATCTTTCTATCTAGAAACTGACGTAATTACTCTGCTTAGCGCATCTTGCACCTTGATGGGCCCAAATATAAAATGCTGGCTAACCCAATAGGCTTATGAAAATTTAATAAACTGTTGCCATTCTAGCCGTCCTAGTTTAAGAACAGGCTAAGAAACCGAGATGAATAGTGGTATGAAACCAAAAAGACCCCGACCATGTCGGGGTCTTTCGAATAACTTGTGTCGGTAGTTAACCGGCTTCTTCGCTGGCGGCTTCTTCAGGTGCATCTTCTTCGCTGTCTTCAGCCATGTCCTCCTCAACACCTTCCTCTGGGGCCACGTAATCCGGGTCAGCCTCAGGCGGGATGGCACCGTTAAGGTCATAGATGTAGGCAATCAGGTCAGCGACGTCCTGTGCGCAGAGGCGGTCGCCGAAATTGGCAGGCATGCCACCATTTTCATAGCCTGGCACATAGAAGTTGTTCGGGGCGACAATTGACTCATGTAGGTAGTCGTTCGCATCGTCAATGCCTTCATACTCATTCTCGACACGGTCAAGGACGCCCAGGAAGGACGGGCCAACCAGCACAGAACCATCAATTGAGTGGCACGACTGGCAACCCAGTGGTGCACCGTCAAGGACGGAACGCCCGTTGGCACTGTAGAGTACAGCACCACGCTCGGCGCTACCTGCTGGCAGCGGCACGTTCGGGTCACCACCGATGGCCTCACAGGTGACGTCTTCGGGCGGCTCTGGTAGATCGGGTACTTCTGGGCAGTTGTCTGGGTCTTCTTCCGTGCAGACCCAATACTCACTCCAGTTCATCACATAGCGGGTGACGTCCTGCACTTGGTCATTACGGAGTGGGCCACCGAACTGCTGCCCCCACGTTGGCATAGGGTTGGCCCAACCTGCCGCCATCACAGGGCGACCAGCAGCAACAGTAAGTTCGACATAATCATATAAGGTGCCAGACCAGCCGACCTCCGCCATGCGGGTGCCGTCAAAGAAAGCCTCGTTGTTGATGTTCGGCGCGACGCCTGGTGCACCCTGCCCAAAGGGGCCATGGCAGCTCGAGCAGTTGTTGGCATAAAGTAGCGCGCCGCGTTGGATGGAACGCCCATCAAACTGGTCGGTGTAGGCGTCGAGCCGGGCCGGCTCATTGAGCATGACCCAGCCGACTGCCATAATCGTTGCAAAGAATATCAGTGTTCCGTACAGAGCGCGCTGCTCTGCTGAGAACTGTTCGGTCATCAGGCGTTGGAACCAGTTCTTTTTAGGCTCCTGCCCTCGTGTTTCTTGGTCAGTCATTGTTGTTAGTGTGCTCCACCAGCCGCATAACCGTATTCATGAATGGGCACGCTCAAGTCGGATGTAATCTGTGAGCCATCAGAGCCTTCCCAGACGATCTGTAGATCAACTGTGACGAGCTGCGGCTGCGTTTCATTGACGACTAGCGTAGCCTGTGCGTTGGGTAGTCCACCACGGTCAATGGGGACTTCACGAGCATGTTCAACTTCTTCTTGGTAGACCTCAAGCGCATGGTATAAGCCGCTTGAACGTGGAATTTCTTCTTCCCAGTCACCCTCAAGGACATCTATCGCCCCCATTGGGATGACGGCTTCTAAGTCTTCATACGGTACCCGATGCAGCACCCCGACTTTTTCTATTGGAGCCATCTCAAAGAATATTTCTTGGTCGAGTGATGATTGTACCAAGAAGAAGGGGGTACCCATCCATGAGAGCACTGCGATGACAGCGATGAAGATCATGCTGACGGAGATAGCCAAGCGACGCTTCGCGTAGTAGCGGACGGGGCCAACGTCAACGTATGGCATCACCATAAACATCAGCAGGAGGATAGTCGGCAAAATAACACCCATGAAGGTTTTATCGCCGAGTTTCAACAACCCTTGAATCCATAAGAAATACCAAGGCGCCACCGTATGGAACGGTGTATCCAGGGGGTTGGCCTGGTTTTCTAAGGGCGCATCGTAGAAGAATATCACCATCACGATCATCAAGAAGGTGGTGACACCCGCCAACCAGAGGTCAGAGGTGAACAGGTCAGGTAGGTAGTAAACACGCTCACTGACGGGGACACGCTTGGCGGTATCTTCACCGGTTTTCTCAAGCTCTGGCGGTAAGCTGTGCCCAAAAAGCACAACCTTGTAGTAATGCATGCCCAACAAAGCCAAACCGACTAACGGGAAGACGAAAACGTGTAGCAGGTAGAAGCGCAGCAAACCTGCTTGCCCAAGATCTGGTGAGCCCTTCAACAAAATGTTGACGAAGCGCCCGACAATCGGCGGCGGTGCGGCTTCAGCCATTGATGCACCAATGGTCACAGCCCAGTAGGCCAGTTGGTCCCACGGAAGTAGGTAGCCGGTAAAGCTCAAGCCCATCGTGATCACCAGCAGCAGCATACCAGTCACCCAAGTGAAACCACGGGGGTACTTATATGACGCTGTGACGTAGGTTCGCAACATGTGCAATGCGACGAATAACACCATCGCTTCGGCACCAAGGCGGTGCAAGTCGCGCATGAACTGCCCCAAAGGGACGTTACTCAAAATGTTGAGCATATTGTCGTATGCTAAGTTGGTTGACGGGGTGTAGAACACCATCAGGAACAGACCTGTGATCGCCTCAAAGGCGAAGAAGAAGGTCGATAACCAACCTAGGCGGAAATAAGGATAAACACCTGTGACGGCTTTGTTGTAGTAGCCGGGACGAATGTGCATCCAGAAACTATCAGCATGGGGGCGCAGGCGCGGGTTCGGACGGGTGAGTGGGTCATCACCGCGCAGCATTGCACGCAGCTCAGCCACGTCGATGCCGTTTGTCGTCCGATAGACAATATCATTGATTGTGTCGCCGACTGCTGCCCGCAGGCCTGTCTCTCGGACGCGCTTAACAAAGGGCGCGTCCTTGAAATCGAGATTGTTTTCCATCTGCGGTTCAGGCTCCTCTTAGACGAATGAAGCTGACGTTATATCTCAGCGGTTAACTGATAATTGCGTTAGAGATGGTCGTTATTATATCAACGAGTTACCAAAATGTAACTCGTGAACACGCTACCCAACAGGTGGCCCATCAATGCGGGAACCTGTGTTGATGACAATGCGGGTTGCATTGTCCGGGACTTGCAGCGGTGCATCTGGGTTATCTACATTAGACTCAGCAACGACATTACCACTGTCGTCTAAGGCTTGCATCTGGAAGCGGTCAAGGGCACGCGGCGCTGGCCCTTCGAAGTAGTCACCATTGAGCAAAAACTTTGAGCCGTGGCAAGGGCATTCGAAGCGCCCCGTGAGCGGCGTCCACTTGTACAAGCAGCCAAGATGAGTACACACCTTATACAAGGCAAATACACCGGATGCTGTATTGACTAACCAGAAACGCCCGTCTGGGTTATCTACGGGTGCGCTATCCAATGCTGGTAGGTCAGAAATAGACAGGCTGAACGCACCACCGAATTCACCCTCGCGGAAGCGGGGGTAAGCGAACCACAAAATTGCACCACCAGTACCACCCAGCACCAACAGCATAGATGAGAGCCAGACATAATGTAGAAACTCGCGCCGGCTCATTGGGCTTGGGCTAATGACGGCCTCTGCCATGTTACCTCCTAGGCGAACATACTCTCCGGGTTAATTATCCCGAGCTGTGTTCAGAGTTTTCGTTGGGCTGCACGGACTACGTGCAGGTCACGTTTAACGTTAGTGTATTAGGAACCAGAGTAAATGGCATACTTACCCTAATGAGTCTCGACAAGCAATAAATGAAGACTTTTCCTCACAACGCATCTTAACATGGGTTGAATTCAGTTGTCAAAAAATTCACAAACACTTTAGCCCCGTATTTATTGAGGTGCTAGCTTACTTGATTACACGGGGCGGCACCTTATGCTTATCGGTTAAGATCCAGCAGGGGTGGGTATACTTGCTGCACTTGCTCATTGACGTAACCCGGCCTAATTCGCTCATAGGGGGCATAGCTGGATTCTGCCTCTGGCCCAATCACTGACAGATCGACATAGTCGTTGAACACACCAAACTCAGCCAAAGACCGCGCCGATATATCCTCGATGATTACCGCTTGCCCGTCAGTATTTTTGGTGATGAAGATCACCTGATCCCAATTATAGTGCTGGTCGGTAAATAAAAAGGAGGGCGGCCCCGGGTGTGTCTGGGTCACGGTGACGCCGTCTTCCGTAATCTGCCAGTCGCTGCCGGCCATATTATCATTGGAGATCAGCGCCCTTGCTTTTTCTTCATACAGTACTTGTACGGCGTATTGCAGCCCGACCCCAAAGATGAACGGTGAGTCATCAGCACCTTGTGGCTGAATATGGATAAACAGTGTGCCCTCTTCAACATCAGGTGTAATGTGTGTAAGCGTTCGGAAATATTTAGCTTGATCCGACCAAACTGAGTCAAGGGCATATAATTCCCCCTGAAGGTCACTGACTTGAACAGCACCAATTGTCCCTACTGTGATTAAAACCATAGCAGCGAGTGCTTGCCTAAGCCAGTTACGTGGTAACAGTTCTGAAATCAACCACACGATAGCAGTCACTATTACCGCGACACCAATCGGTGTCGTTGAGTGCACTCTGATGGTTGTGTCGGCTACAATTGTTAGGAGAAAGGCAAACAATCCAAGGAACCAGACTAATATCCCCAACCCAAGCCAGAGAAGCGGTTTCTTTAAATTTTGAAGCCAGTAACGATCTTTCTCAGCTTGGCCCAGGGCCCAATCTGGCGATCTCAACACGAACCAACTGGTAAGTAATAACGATGTATTCACCAATATAATTGGCAGCCGATACTCAGTCAGTTTGCTAGCTTGTAACAAGAAAAGCGGCCGCAAGGTAAACATTGTTTGTAGAGATAAGCGCGACACAATCCGCTCTAATGACACAGGCTCCCTGAAACCACTGAAATATGTTTCGCTCCCTAAGCCAAGTATGGGGATTGCATACCATGCTGCGGAGATCGAAATAAACACGCCCCAAAGACATAATTTGAAAAAGGTTGAGCGATCATATTGGCGGCCTAGAATGATCCCTAGGGTAGGTATGCCTGCTAGGAGTGGTAAGAGTGCTTCACGCATTCCGCTTGCCAGTAAACAAAACAAGCCACTAATAAAGAGCATGCCGTAGCTTAAATCATCAACGCTGCGGAAAAAGAGATATATGGCGATTAAAGCGAAAGTAAGACTGAGTAGATGGTCACTAATAGAGAAGATATTGAGCAGAAAAAACCAATCAGGTACGAAATATAATAAGTAAATGAAGCCAGCCATGTAGCTGAACTGAACGTGCGTCAAGAGAAGCTGACGCATGTTTAAATAGACAAGGCAAGCATTCACACACCTGCCTAGCAATACGAAGATGTGTCCTGCAATTGGTGCTGTATCAAACACGAAGGCGAAAAGTGCGACGGGAACCAGTGTCGTTGGTCTACTTGAATAGTAACCAAGCCGTCCGTTAATAGCTGAGTAGTAGTGCCCCCACGAATCGCCACCGTCACGGTTGCCGTAGTCAATGACAGTGAACAACGCCGCTGTCACTAGCAGATAAGCGGCAAACACCATGAGATCACGGCGAAGCCTTGGGTGGCTCTGAAAGTAGCTTGTAACTGATTTCTGCATAGCGGTTAACCTAGCATCCACCGGGGTGCCATTGGGCCTGATAGATAATCAATGAGCCGACTTCCTCGGCTGGGCAAAGCCGTTCAGTCTGCTTGGCGGCTGCATCAATCGCGTTGATTTCAGCCGCATCCAATAGATCACGATGAAGGATGATATAGCCAATGCGCCAAGTGGCAACTGCATCAGCAAATTGCGCGCTCTCCTCGTCTGAGAGGGCGCTATCGGCCTCGATATTCAAAAAGGCCAAACCATCATACGCAGCTTCGAGTTCAGGCTCTGGGTAGGGAACACGTCCATAGATCAAACGTTTTTGATGAAACACACCGTACACACTAGCAAGGCTGGCGCCACGCTCATCTTGAAGTGCTGAAGGATAATGTAAGATAAGATAGTCCTCTGGCTGCGAATCCATCTCCCGCAGCAACGCCAATTCATCAGGCGCAACAAGCTGTTCGGTGCGGACCGGCTCAGCCACCGTGACGACCAACAATATTCCGATCAAATAGATGGCAGCTACCCCAGCCCATGCGTACCAGCTTGGGCGCTGAGTCAGCCAATCGTTGAAGACAAGGCCTGCATACATGCTCAGCATCAAGATGGATGGCCCCAGCAGCACCTCCGGCGCGTAAATCGGCAGGTAGTCAACACCCGCAATCGCCGAAACGACAACCAGCGGCTCAGGGATGAGGCGCTGGCCAACCAGCAAAGCCACAAAGCCCAGCACAGCCAAATGCAGATGACGGCGCTCGTTGGCCCCGACCAACACCACCGCGGCAGCAGCAGCCGTTAGGGGCAGCAGCACCGTTTCGATTAGTGCGACTGGCAAACTGATGCTTTCTGCCCGGAACAACTCAGGTGAAGAGAAAGCGGCTTCGAACCCTTGCATGCTGCGCACCACGTTAGGTAGCGGGTGAATGAGCAGAGCGGCAATGATTAAAAAAGTCATCAATCCAAACTGCAACATCTGTGGCTCCTGCTGTTCGTCGCTCGTATGCTTGCGAATATCCGTCAAGTACAGCCAAATGCCTAACGGCAGCCACACACCAAGTAACCCGGCGAACTGCTGCATACCGCACAGCAGCGTTAGGATCAGTGTCAGCCCCACCCACAGCGCATTGAGCAGCGTTTGCTTGCCCTTCCAGCGGTAGAGCGCAATCAGCGCCAGTGGCAGCCCGAATGACGAAGCCAGAATGACATCGCTGGAGCGCAGTGCATCAATGTACCATGTTGAAAAAGTAAACAGTCCAGCAACACCCAATGCCAAGATTGGGTGGGTGCCCAAGTGACGCGCCAGCAGCACAATCGAGAAGAAAGTTACAACAACCCCCACCACCAGCACAAGGTTGAAGGACAAAACCGGCTGTTGCGTGATGAGGTTGATCAGGCTGAAGAACAACGACTGCAACAACGGTGCATACAGCAGATAGTTTTGCAAGTAGGGGGCCGTCGCATAGGCTGAGAAAGTCGGTGTTTCTGCCAGGCCGATGCTATACGTAGGCCACCACGTATGCCACAGGTACAGGGACGCATCGTGCAGATCACCCAATAGCCCGAACGATAGACCCAGCGCCTGCCGCTGGAGTGAAAACCCAATCAAGACGAGGGCCAGCCCCAGCGCAAGCAGCCAGTAAGGCACAGGCAGGCGATTGTGTTGTGTCTTAGTTTCGATCATGGAATGCCGACTTTCGGCGTTTGAATTCATGGAAGCGGTTGGATGGATGGGTGCACTTGCTGAACCCGCCTGTTCACATACTCTGCTTCAATCCGGGCATATGGATCGTATGTTTGCAGCGATGTTTCATCCACTACAGCGAGGTCAACATTCGGGAGGAAGAGTCCCTTACTGAGCAGTTCGGTTGTGAGTTCAGGCGCAACATAGGTCAGGGTGTCGTCATCACGAGTTACAACGATCATCTCATCCCACCCATAGAAGCGATTTGTGTACAGTACGCCCCCTGCCAGCGGACTGTTGGAGGTCAAGCGGATGCCCTCGGCCTCAAGTGCCCAGCTTGCCACCACCAACGCGTTGTTTGAGACAACGCCTACTGCATTACCCTGGTAGAAATACCGCACGCTGAAATCGAAGCCGGTGCCTACCAGATACGGCACTGGGTGACGGTCATCCTGTTCTAAAAACAGAATCAAGGTGTCTTCTTTAACCGTGGGCACTGCGTGGGTCATCGGGCGGAACAACTCCGCTTGATCCGTCCATACGGTGTCTAGTAGATAGTAATCGATCTGAGATTCACCCATTTGAACCACACTTACTGCGGCAATGACGGCAAGCAGTGAGACAGCACCCACACTTTGCAACCAACGAGTCGGCAGCACCTGCACCAGCAACACAATCAGGCTGGCGAGTGCAATAGCAGTGCCCAATGGTGCAATCGAATGGACGCGT
Source organism: uncultured Anaerolineae bacterium (assembly GCA_964439625.1). Classification (GTDB taxonomy): domain Bacteria; phylum Chloroflexota; class Anaerolineae; order Aggregatilineales; family UBA3940; genus CAYTPI01. The sequence continues at coordinate 56,301 of CAYTPI010000019.1, forward strand.
TGAATGGTCTCACCGATGTTGGTCAACAAGAAGGCCAGCAAACCCAGAAACCAGACCGTCACACCGATGCCCAACCACAGGGCAGCAAAGCGTGCCATCTCAGTGCGGCCCTCGGACGGCACTTGCCAGAAGTGCACCATGGCCCACAGGCCGACTAATAGTACGATTGCGACCAGTATGAGTGACAGCCGATAGGCGTTCAATTTGGCGGCCTGTAACCAGAAGATCGGTTGGAGGGTAGCTTCAATCTGAAACAGGACACGCTGTATAAAGATGGCAGGCCGAAACGGTTCAGCATAACCGCTGCTGTACGTTCGCTGGGTGATGCCTAAGATAGACAAGCCATAATAGGCTGCCCCCCCGGCGATCACAACACCCCATGCCGCCAGCTTCAGGAAGCGCTCGCGTGTGTAAACTCTGTCAAAGGCAAACACACCAACAGCCACTGCTGCCATCAACGGTAGACCCGGTTCACGAATGAAGATGGAAATGAGTCCGAGCGTGGCTGCGCCCAAAAACAAAGGCCAACTGGATGATCGAACAGAACGTATGTACAGCAAGAGGCTCGCCTGCATGATCACAACGCCAACTAAGTGATCGCTTGTCGAGTAGACGTTGCCCAGCCAGAACCAGTCTGGCACGACGTACAACAGATAGGTAAGCCCGACCAAATACGCAAACCACGAGCGGCGCACAAGTTGATCGATGATAAGGTAGAGAAGAAACCCGTTGGCAATGCGGGTTGCAACCAGCATAATGTAGCTTCCGAGTTGCTGTGCACCGAATACCTGCGCAAACAGCACCTGGGCAAAAAGTGCCAAAGGACGCCCACTATAATAGCCTACACGCCCATTGAGCGCTGAATAGAAATGGCCCCAATCATCGATGCCATCACGGTTGCCCATATCTACCAGCGTATAGAGGGCCAAAGTCAACAGTGTGAAGGTGGCAAGTGCCACCCAATGGCGCTGCTGCCAGTCTGACAGTTTAGGCGGCTGGCTCATTAATCGAGTTCTTGCAGCGGTGGGTAGACGCGCTGTACTTTGGGGGGAACATAGCCCGGATGAATACGCTCAGATGGTGCATAAGCTGCTTCAGCTTCCCTATCAATCAGGCTGATATTAATCTCCGGGTCAAAGATGCCGAAATGCCTTACAATCTGCATCTCAGACTCTACATACCTTGCAGCCTGTTCGCTTGGCTGCGTAACGTCAGTGATTAATATTGTACATGCTGCTAAGCTAGACCACAAGCTGAAGCCAGACCGAGCCCTGACCCGTTCTGAGACTACACTTTAAATACTGAACATCTCTCAACAGGCAAGCAGAAGATGCGCTACCTTATCCCTCCTCTTCCTGAAGCTTTTCAATCACCTCTAGATCGCGCTGATAGCTGCGCCTACGGATGAAGAGCGACACTAGATACACCAGCCCAATCGCTCCCATCACCCCATAACCGATGATCAGGCCATCGGTTGTATCTGGCGGGGGTTGTTGTAGTAATACACGGAGCACTAGGGGGTGTCCTGTTCTGCCCAGAACTTCATCTTGAGGGCATACACTTGCTGACCAAGGCGTTCTAAGCGCATCCGGTGCCACATCAGCGTGAAGAAGACCACGGTAAATGTGCCGAAGCTGAACAACATCGCTTGCGTCATACGTGGGGCGAGGCCAAAGTCGCCTTCTGCAACGCCTGCACTTGACCCAACGACATACGGATGAATAGTGGACTCAACAAAGCGCACGCCGTAGTAGGTCATCACGACGCTGGCAAACGCGATGATCCCATAGACTGCCGCGAAGCGTGCCCGCCGTCCGGGGTCTTCAATGCCATTGCGCAGCATCAGGTAGGCCGCATAACTGAGCCACATCACAGCGGCGCTGGTCAGCTTTGGGTCCCACGTCCAAGGGGCGCCCCAAGCGTACTGACCCCAAATCATGCCGCCAACAATAGCGATGGTTACTAAGGCGAGGCCAACCTCGACGGAGGCCAATGACAGGACATCCCAGCGCTCATTTTTGGTGATCAAATAGACGATACCTGCAACAAGAACAACGAGAAAGGCGACAGCGCCGGCCCACGCGGCCCCAACGTGGAAGTAAAAGATTCGTTGTACTGCGCCCATTGTCAGTTCAGTGGGTGCATAAACGAAGGCCATATATGCGTTGGCTGCTAGCAAAATAACTGAAACAACGCTCAGAAGCGTCAGTGGTATGGGTAAAGTGGACTGATTCTTTTGGGCGTTGGTTAACGGTGCAGCGGAAGTTGCCATACACTGCTTCTCCGATCAAATTGAATAACGTATTGATAATAGTCTATCAATTTTACACAGGAGAAGACAGCCTCTGCTGAGACTCTGATGAGATGCTAAACTCATAGCGTTATTGGGTTGCTATGAAGGCGAACATATGAAAGTGACAGTCGGTGGTTACTACCTCGATGTCAAGCAAATTGAGGATGAGCAAACGGCGATGTCCATCGCACGGACAGCACCGCTTGGCTATCTGCTGCTGCAAGATGACTCGTCAGATAATGCAGATTGGTACGTTGTTAATATTGTCAGAGAGATTGGTGTGTTTAGTGTTCTCGTAAAGGCACCTGATACCGGCGCCAGCCCACATATGATGATCCATGAGGAAAGACAGCGTTTGATCATTGGCTACGGGCATTCGCTGTCGATCTTGAATGCAGCAATGTTTGACGAACTCTTTTACTATGATGGTGGCAGTGCCTTCTATCAAATTTTTAGCTTGCGGCCCCAACACATTGATGATGTGTTTATTGGCTGGTTTGAAAACCGGATGGTTGCTCTCACCTATGAGGGCGAGGTGCTGTGGACATACGAAGCCGCTGCCATCATCACGGATGCTGTACTGATCGATGATGCCATTGAGATTCGCGTATGGAATAAAGATCACCCGCTGCTGCTTGAACTGTATGATGGCACAATCCGCTGATGTGCTGTGCAGCCTAGTCTGGGCGGACGTTCTCAAAGCTGCCGTTGATTGTCACTGAATTGCCAGTAAGTGTAGGGTTTTGCATGTTGATGCATTGTTCGCCGTTCATACGGAAGGTGCCCGTCAGGAGCCGCCCGGCTTGGGTGATCTCGGCGCTGCCGCTAACCACCTCACAATTATAGACCTGCCCGGTCTCTGGATCACGATATTGAACGATACCCCCTAGGTTATTTTGCCCCATTTGAATTTCTCCCGGAAACTGTAGCGCGGCTAAGTATGCCTCGACCATGTCCGGATCACTGGGGAAGTAACGGAATTCAAGCACAGTACCGCCGTTATCCCAGTTGACCAAGCCATCCAGATTAGTAAAGCTGCGCCCCGGTGTAAAGGCCACGATGAAAGATGTGCCGCCAGAGAGCTGCGTAACTTCAATGGTGGTGATGGCATTAGAGGCTGGTGGTTGGTCTAGCCCAGTGCGGGTAGTCAGGATGCCGAGCGGCGCGCATAAAGTCAGTGCAGCAAGCAGTGGCAGAAATTGCTTCAACATAGGCCCCTTCAGCAGCTTTGAGTCGATTATGTCACTTAGATGACTGTAACCCTATTTTCTCATATTTTTAGCGGTGTGCAACGTCTTTTGGTTAAGGCTTTGTTGCATATTCAATCATCTGCGACGATGCCATGCCGCAGCGCAAACACGGCGGCTTGTGTGCGGTCTTCCACATTGAGCTTCGACAGAATGGAACTGACGTAGTTGCGGACGGTGCCCTCACTGAGGAATAAGCGACCCGCGATGTCCGAATTGGTCAAGCCATGGGCCAGTAGCTTAAGGATATCCATTTCACGGTTGCTGAGGTCGGTGGTCAGGTTGGATTGTACAGGAGGCCCGCCTTGGTTGACCTGCGCAAACAGGCGACCCGCGACGGATGGATCAATATGAGTTTTGCCTGCGACGGTGTCGCGAACAGCTTCGATCAATCGTTCGCGGGGCGTGTCTTTCAGCAAAAATCCGGCAGCCCCTGAACGAATAGCATCAAACACCCATTCATCTTCGGCGTAGGTTGTTAAGACCAACACCTTAATATCTGGATGCTGGCGCTTGAGTTCCCGTGTCGCTTCGACGCCGTTCATTAATGGCATTTTGAGATCCATCAGGACAAGGTCAGGTGTATGTTCGGCAACCACCGCAACGACTTCTGCCCCATCGCCTGCGACGCCGACGACTTCAATGCCATTGGCAGCATTCAGAATGGCCCGCAGCCCTTCCGTCACTACAAATTGATCGTCACAGATAACGACGCGAATTGTGTCTGCCATGGGTCGATTTCCTCAGCTTGGCCTAGAACTTTGGCTTATTCTTATTGATCAATTGGAAGGGAGTGCCACCTGCGAACCACTTCGAAGCACGGTTTTTCAAACCAAGATGATTGTAGCTTTGCATAATCTCTTCAGCCTGTGCTCGGCGGCTCTTCCAGACCCATGCTACGACAAGATAGCCATGTTCTGATTTGTCGTCCTTGTAAAATTGTTCGGCGACTTTCTCTGGTTCATCGAAGTTATAACGATCTGTGTTGACGCCGTTTTCGTCTGCTGGGTAGATGGTAATGCTGTGCCGTCCGGTACCACCCTTAACCAGATCATAAACGACACGCTCTGCCGTCAGTTTATTTTCATAATGACCGACCATGGCACGAGCCACTGGTAGGATGTTAATTCCCATCGGTGTGCTGTCTCCTAATTAGTATTAAAACAATACTGCTTTTCGTACAGTATACCGCATCGTTAAACAAACCTTAAAGACGTCTTGACATAAAGGCTGTAGTAAAATGAAGCTGTTAACGCTGAATTAAAAATCGGCTTTAAATGCCTCTGTAAAAGGAGTTAGATTCACCCCAAGTTTTACCATTGCGAAAGGAATTAGATAATGCCATACGTACCAGTTAAGATTACCGACCCAAGCGAACTACTCACTGAATTGAAGGCGCTACGGACTGCCGTGTATGAAGAAGGGCAGGTAACATACGCTCGTTGGAAGCCGTTCATTAAAAGAGAGCGCTTCAAGATGAGCGCTGAAAATCTTGCGTATTACCTCGCATTTCGCAGCCGCGATCTGCGAGATTTGCAGGCCGCATTACCACTGTGGGGCTTGTCGTCACTGGGGCGAGCGGAAGCCCGCGTATTGCAAAACCTGGACGCGGTGATTGCGACCCTCTCGGCAGTGATTGGTGCGCCAGCCGAAACACGCCCGCCACTAGAAGTTTTTGTTCAGGGGCCGGCAGCGCTAATGGCGAATGCTGAGGAACTGTTTGGTGTTCGCCCGGATAACCGCCGCGTGCGCATCATGGTGACGATGCCAGATTATGCCGCTGATGACCCGGCCTTCGTTAAGGATTTAGTTGAACGTGGGATGAATTATGCTCGCATCAACTGTGCCCACGATGACCCAGGCGCTTGGACAAAAATGATCGCGAACATTCGCAAAGCTAGCGCCGAAACGGGCCGTGGCTGTGGCATCCATATGGATTTAGGCGGGCCGAAAGTCCGCACAGGGGCGATCAACCGGCTGCATGGGGAAAAGCGCGCTTATAAAGGGGATGGTATTCTGCTGACGCGTGGCCCTGTTGACACAATCGATGATCAAACCATCAACTTCCAAACAATCACGTCGGAACCGGCTGTCATTGAACAGGCCCAGGTTGGGCAGGAAGTATGGATTGATGATGGCGAGATCGGCACCGTTATCGAATCCAAGATGGATGACGCCTTGGTACTGCGCGTTACCGATGTAAGCACTAAAGGGTCTAAGCTCAAAGCAGAAAAGGGCATTAACTTTCCTGATACGGAACTGAAGCTCTCACCGTTGACACCTAAAGACATCGAAGACCTTGATTACGTGGTCGAGCATGCTGATGCCATCGGCTATTCGTTCGTGCAGACGCCTGAAGACGTTGACATGCTGCATGAAGCGATCAAATCACGGGTGGAGACAACGGATCGTCTCTACGAGCTGGCGGTGGTTGCCAAGATTGAAACCAAGCTAGCAGTCCGTAACCTGCCGGAACTGATAATCCGTTCGGCGGGGCAGCAGCCCTTCGGTGTGATGATCGCGCGCGGTGACCTTGCCGTTGAGATCGGCTACCAGCGCATGGCGGAGATGCAAGAGCAGATTATGTGGATCTGTGAAGCGGCCCATGTCCCCGTAATCTGGGCGACTCAGGTATTCGAGAGTTTTGCGAAGCAGGGTATTCCGTCGCGGGCAGAAGTCACAGATGCGGCTATGGGCGAGCGGGCCGAATGTGTGATGCTCAATAAGGGGCCCTTCATCCACGAGGTTGTTACGACGCTTGATGATGTCCTTAGCCGGATGCAGGCCCACCAGATTAAGAAGACGCCACAGCTTCGTGAACTGCGCTCTTGGCAGTAAAGAAAGACTAAGCTCTACGAGCTTGCATCATGTGCCTCGAGTTGTCTGCGTGCATAGGCGATGGCACCATCGAGGTTGTCAAAAAATTCTAGGTGCGCCAATTGATCAAAGTGAGGCTGCAACGTCTTGATGGCAATCGACAAAAAGGATTGATCGAAGACCAGTACAGGCCGAAAGCGTTTGTCTCTCAGCCCGCCGGACGGATCGGAGAGCATGCTGCTCGACGCGACGATGATATCCTGATAGGATGGCTTGATGTGGGTATAGTCAGAGCGACCATCCATCCCAGTCTTGATGTCATCAACTTCGCTGGCAACCGCCTCTGAGATGGTCTGATAATCAACGGGTTCGATGAAATCTAGAATAAGAATACGCGCTTGATCAAGTACGTTAACGACATATGGCATGAGTTGGCTCCCGAGTGCGGGGCGCTGTTGGCATCTTACCTAGCTTATAAGATTACTGCGTCACGCTAGGCTCTGGGGGAACAACGTCAAGCTCACCGAGAAACAGCCCTAGTGACTGTTGGTACGCAAACTGGCTGAGTTCGTCGTTCGGCTCGTACAGTCGCAAAAACGCACGATAATCATCGATAGCATCGCTCGTATTGCCCAGCTCGTCGAACGTCCGCGCTCACCAGAACAATGGCAGCGGGTTGGTTGGGTTTAGCTTGAGGGTGTCGGTCAGGTCTTCGGAGGCTTGTTCGTAGTTTCCTTTTTGGTAGTGCGCCAAACCTCGATTGTAGAGCAATTCAGAATTCTGGTCGTCCAACTCGATTGCCTCAGTTAATAGTGTAATAGAGCTGTCTCAGCATTACCTGCGTCTGCTGCTGCAAGCGCTTCAGCATTGAGGGTTAGTGGATCAGGTGTTGCCGTTGCGGTCGGAGTTGGCTCTCGTGCGGCAGCCGCGCACCCGGCAAGCATCAAAGGCAGAAGCCAAGTAAAACGGTCGATCATTGTGCATCCTTCAGATGGTGTGGCGTTTACTTATTTAAGGGGCTACTCCGGCAATGCTTACGTATAAGTTCAGATGCTGTACTTTGGAATGCTCTCTTGTTGTAGCAACGCGCTAAGGTAGCGGTATTGTTGTTCGCTGTGATGCCGGATGTATACGAACAAAGGCAGATACATCAAAGCGATCATCAGGGCGGGCAGTACAGCCAGCAGCAGCATGGACGGGTCAAGTTGGCCCAGTTCGGCTGTCTGGCGGAGTGCTATAATCAGGATTGCTAAGGTAGTAGCACACATGCTGTACCAGCTCAGAGCAAAACCCAATAGACCACGGCTCCAGCGCACCTGCACATTGATTTGCGTACCCGCTTCGTAGGGCTGTAACGTACCGTGATAGTAGAGCAGAGCAGGGTCGTTGACTTGCTCACTGCGATCATCACCACGGTAAAGCGGGGCGATGCGAAACATAGTGCGGTCGTGTTTACCCCAATAGCATTTCAGCGGCATGTATGGTGCTGGCTCAGGGTCAGCCTTGGTGACCTTGCCCACCCGGAAGTTGACTTCGGCAGGTGAGTAATGCGACTCGATACAAAAAGCGGTTCTCGGTAGGATGTGAAACCGGATAGTAGGTTGCTGTTGCATAGGTTTTATCTAGAGAAATATCTCAATCAAATCAACCAGCGTAGGATGTTACGTGTGTAAGGTAACAAATCAATGAGGCTTTTGCACCAATGTGAGGCTCTATGACCGACGACCAAAAGCATACTAAGTTGCTCGGGCAGTACATCCCGAATCCATTTTTTCGCCGCTTCCTAAATTTAGATACCTGGCCCGACACTGCAACAACCATTCTGATTATGTTGGTGGGCTATGTGCTGGTCATGATATTCGGCGTGATTGAGATACAGCAGACAGACTTTCGCTTTACGACCTACCTTTACATCAGTATGTTTGGCCTCTACATGACGCTTGGGATGACGCCCATTCTTTGGTTTGCAATTAGCCTTGGCGCTTTTGTGATGGTGCGTCAGTTAGAGGTTGGAACAGCGGCTTTCAAGTCGATGCGGCGGGTGGCAATTGATGGGCCGCTGGCAGTCTTTGGGGTTTGCCACCGCTTCCGCACGCTGTTTGCCTTCTTGACAATTCTGTCAGCATCGATCTTATCAATCGCCGTCTTCGCCCCCATTCCGGTGGCCTCACGCGTGGCCTTCGCTTTGATATTGATGCTGTTCAATGTGGCCTTTATGCAGACTTTATTGGCGTTTGTCACCTTTGGGACGTGGGCCGGTCTCAGGTTTCGTAGCGGTATTCTGGGGTTTATGGTCGTCTTCGTCGTGACGATTGCTGCCTACAATATTTCTTTGCTAACATTGGCCTCAACTGCTTTCGTCAATGATTTGTCGCCTGCTGTTGCTGTCGCGCTTTTCTTTGTTGTGCTGCTTGTACCACAAAACCTGGTGACAATTGGCTTTATGCTGGATTTAAAGGGCAGGGTCTACACGGCACAGATGAAAAGCTAGCGCCCGTGTTGGTAACGCCAAGCCTCAACAGCTTGAAGCGCTGGCGACGTGCCGATTTTTTCAAGGCTGTTAAGCGCTGCCGTATGGACCGGGTGTGAGACGTCATCCAGCATGTTAGCTAAGGGGCCAACTGCCCGCGGATCACCCAGATAACCGAAGGCGGTGGCAACCGCTGCTTGAATCTTTTCGCTGTCGTGTCGCTGATCCATGAGAACGGTCAACGGGCGGAACACGCGCTTATCCTGCAGGCGAGCCGCCCCGATCACCGCGGCTTGCACGACCCGATCATCAATATCCTCCATGCTCTTCACCAATGGGAACAACGCACGCTTATCATCAAGGTAGCCAAGCGCAGCCGCTGCTGCCTCCCGGACAATGGGATGGGGTTTGCCCAACATCTTGATCAACGGTTTGACTGCGGCTTTATCCCGCAGGGCGGCAAGCGTGTAAATGGCCTCTGCTTGAATGTTCGGTGGCGCCGTTTCCAGTAAGCGCAGGATCGGCATGGTGCTTTCAGGCGTCCCGGCATCTCGTAGGTGCAGCAAGGCACGCTGCACCACCCCATCATCAGAGTGGCCCAATAGAGATTCAGCGTGCTTGCGCTTGGCATCTTGCCCAAGGCGCACATCAAATGGATCGGGTTGTTGGCTACTTTGCCCGCCTAGTGAAGGCGGCTGCGGTGCTGGGGTATCGGATGTCATAAATAGATAATATCAGATCGAGTCAATCTGTGTCCCAGAAGAGCACAGTCAAGACGCCAAAGAACAGCACATGAGACAAATTGGCGGTTGAAGGCCAGGCGAAATCACCAAGAGCGGGCAGCAACCAGCCGAAAATCGGCACAATAATGTTGGGCACTATTGGCGCGATCCACACCAACCAATTCGGTAGGTCTGGGCTGCGGCGGACCGCTATTATGAAAATAACCGAGCCGACCGTCATCATCAGGTAGAAGATGACGTAGGCCGGGGTGATGAAGGGCGCAAACTGCAAAGCGTAAGCGCTGATGTTATCGGGGCCGAGGCCGCTGGTGAAGATCGATTGCAACACAATACCGACAAACGCATGGATCGCTGTACCCAGCACGACGCCATAGGTGCCGAGCAGTAATAAGGTGCGCGAGAAAAACGGCCCCGCCGGCTGCACCCGCTGCGCGACCATCCAATAGCCGGCGATCATCAAAGGGATAATCAAGACGCCGAGGTAGGTGCCCGCAAGGGCGCGTTCAAACCCGATATTGGGCAGCACCCGCAGAGGGTTGCTAGAGAACCCCGGCGTGAAGAACAGCAGTAAATCAGCGATGGCGCCAAGCAACGCAGCGCCTGTTGCGATAATGCCCGCTCGTTTGAGTGTTGATGGTGCTACTTCAAACATAACGCCTGACCTTTGCGATGAGTCTTTTTTCTTAAATAACCATCAAGCAGCCATCTCTTGCTGTCTCTAGTTCCACTTTGATTGCGCTGACCCTACGATTTTTGCACTTTGGGCTTCTTTGGAGATTTGATGAGATTGTACGTGTTCGGTGGTTGCTTGTCACGAGAAAGTGCCGGCGCTGATGCGAGGAGGGTTGGCAGGCCGAGCCGATAGACCCGGCCTCGCATGTTGCTAACTGGCTGGGCGTTCACCGAGGATGATCTCAAGCTCAATCTCTTCACCATCGCGCAGCACCGTCAGCGTGATGGTGTCGTCGGGGCTGGTCTCAAACTCAAGGTATTCGATCAGGTCTTCAAACGCACGCACATCGTTGCCATCGATGCCGACAACGATGTCACCGCCGATGGTGGTTGTAATCCCTTGGAGGGTGACTTCCGTTGTGCTGCCGCGTAGGCCGCCCTCCTCAGCGGGGCTACCAGGCACCACTTGGCTGACCAGCACGCCCGCTTGGTTAGGCTCAAGTTCCATTGCTTCACGGACGGGGTCACTGAGGACACTAGTTGCCACACCCAACCACGGATGCTTGTATTCACCGTTGGCAATCAGCGATGGGACGATCTTATCAACCGCAATCGCTGGGACTGCGTAGCCCACCCCGCTAAATTGTCCGTCGTTTGTGGCAATGGCGGTATTAACGCCGACCACTTGCCCGTTCAAATTGAGCAGCGGCCCGCCAGAGTTACCTGGGTTAATTGCCGCGTCCGTCTGTATGATGCCGGGGATGGTGAAGCGGTTACCGCCAGTCGTTGTGGCCTGTGATGGCAACGTGCGTCCAACGGCACTGACCACGCCGACGGTCATTGTGCCGTCGAGGCCAAAGGGGTTGCCAATGGCGATCACCGTGTAGCCGGGGCGGATCGCGGTGGAGTCACCAATTTCGAGCGGGGTAATATCCTGCGTGACGCTGGCATCCACTTTAAGGACAGCCAGATCGCTGTCAGGGTCGAGGCCGAGTAATTCCGCTTCGACGGTTAAGCCATCGGCGAAGGTCACGCGGATTTCTTCAGCGCCCGTCACAACATGGTAATTGGTCACAATGTAGCCTTCTCGGTCAATCACAAAACCGGAGCCTTGCCCAAGCTGTAAGCGCCCTTCGCCGTTTTCAGGGACGGCATCTGGTGGGATCAGGTCTTCGAAGCCCGGTGGAATTTGCAAGGGTTGCCCGCGCACCGCTACCTGAATGTTGACGGTCGCCGGGTTGGCTGCGTCATAGAGATCGGCTAAAACTTGATCTAACTCGGTGATTACCAACGGTTCGTCATCAGCGCTGTTGTCAACCGCATCGATCTCTTCGACCGTTACGTTGTCTTCGTCTTCAGTTTCTACTGCCGGTGGTGTTTCGTCTTTTTGCTGCTCGTCAAGTGGTGCCACTTCTCCTGGAGGAGGCGGTGCATCGTTCTCCAGCGGCGCCTCTGCCAGAAGGTCGGTTAATGGCCCACATGCTATCGAGACGACGGAAAGAAGAATGCCAGCCAGCATGTACTTAAGTTGTTTCATTGCTGCCTTTACCAGTTTATTTAACTTATACGCTAGAAGGTACAGAAAGGCGCAGTCTTTCGTCAACTTACGAGGATGTTATGATGATTATCTGATGCGTAAGTCCTATGTGATTGAGCGGCACAGCAGACTGAAGCCCACTACTAAGCATGGGTATGTTCCATTGGGGACTTGATGTATGTAGCCCAACAATGAATTACTGGGCTGTATAGAGTGATGGCTATGAAAACGTCTGTTGCTACCTAGCTCGACCATCAACGACCGGGCTAGGTAGGTTTATTTTGTTTCAAGGGGTTGCTACATCTCTGCGACAGCGTCGAACGTCGGTTTGAGGTCGCCATATAAGCGTTGGTAACCGGGGTACAGTTCTGCGTAGCGTGCGGCGTTTTCAGGGTTGGGCGTGGTGGTATCCGTAATTTGGATCGCGCTGCGGCAGGCCGAGACGATGTCGTCATACAGGCCGACGCCCACACCGGCGCACAACGCCGCACCAAAAGCCGCGCCCTCGGTTGTGTTGACGCTGTGCAGCTCGCTGCCGAGCACATCTGCCATAATCTGGCGCCAAGTGGCTGACTGCGCCGCACCACCTGACACCCGCACTTCATTGATTTGGATGCCGCCTGCCGCTTGGATCAGCGTGAAACTGTCCTTCAGGCCATAGGCGACGCCCTCCAACACGGAGCGTACCATGTCACCGCGCTTGTGACGCACCGTCAGGCCGACCCATGCCCCACGCGCTAGTGGATCAGGGTAGGGGGTGCGCTCACCCGTCAGGTAGGGGGCGAAGTATAATCCTTGACTACCGATAGGCACCTGCTCGGCTTCTGTGACTAGCGCATCAAATGAGGTGCCTGAGGCCAGTGTATCCTTGAACCACTGGAATGATCCGGCAGCACTGAGCATAACGCCCATAAAGTGCCACTTGCCCGGTGCGGCATGGCAGAAGGCGTGCAAGCGCCCCTCCGGCTGGATCGCGGGTTCGTCCAGCGGCGCGAAGACTACCCCCGATGTGCCGACGGTCAGCGCGATCACGCCTTGCTCCACAGCACCGACTCCGGTGGCTTGTGCTGCCTGATCGCCGCCGCCGCCCACAACTGGGGTGCCCGCCTTTAAACCAGTTAGTGCAGCGGCTTCGGCACTCACCTGCCCGGTGATCTCTGTCCCTTCAAAGGTCGGGGGCAGCCATGCCATTGGAATATCAAGCGCTTCAGCGATCTCCCGTGACCATGTGCGCTCTTTAAGATCAAACAGGATGGTGCCCGCCCCACCTGCTCGATCAACTGCCATAGTGCCCGTCAACCGGTAACGGATGTAATCCTTGGGCAGCAGAATATGGGCGGCTTTGGCGTAAACGTCTGGTTCTTCTTGGCTGACCCACAGCACCTTGGGCGCAGTGAAGCCCTCTAGAGCGTCGTTTCCGGTTATTTGGATCAGGCGCGCTTTGCCGACCCGCGCCCTGATCTCGTCGCACTGTTTGCTGGTGCGACCGTCATTCCACAGAATGGCTGGGCGCAAGACCTCACCTTGGGCATCCAGCAGCACAAGGCCGTGCATCTGCCCCGTCATGCCGATGGCGGCAACTTGTTCAGCGCTGATGTTGTTATCCGTCAGCGCCTGCTTAATTGCCTGTGCCATACCCTCCCACCAGTCGGTGGGGTTTTGCTCTGACCAGAGCGGCTTGGGGTTTGATACCGTTTGGGCCACCGACGCCGACCCAATGACATCACCATTGGGCTTGATTAATAGGGCTTTGGCCCCAGTCGTTGAAATGTCGAGGCCGAGTAAAACGTGATCGCTCATGGGGAGAATACTCCTGTTCGCTGTCATTGGTTAGAAAACACCCCCTAAATTCAAGTACAGGCTCGCATTCGGCTCCCTTCTTCAGCAAAGAGGGCCTATCCGACGCCGAGTCGTCGGGTGGGGGGCTGGTGCTCAATTGGCTGGCATGGCTTGTCTTTAGCGCACGCCCAGCAGAACTTCCACGGTGAGTTGATCAAGGCGCTCGTATGGCAGACCACGGGCACCTAAGGCAGGGCGGTCAAATGCCATTGCCTTCAGGGCAGCGGCTTTGTCGCTGTTGTATGTGCCCGTCATGCTGCTGGTTGAACCGTCATCCGCGTTGATCTTCGCCACCAATGCCTGAATTTCCTCGTCTGCGTTCCACTGAGCTGCTTTGTCTTTCAGCAGTTCATAGGTGCGCATACAGCCACGGGCAAAATCCTTGACGCCTTCGTAATCCTCCGTGCGGTAGGCGTGGGCGTCAAAGTGGCGGCTGCCGTCGTAGTTGTTGTCTTCCAGCAGTTTGACCAAGAAGAAAGCACTCTTCACGTTGACGGAGCCAAAGCGGAAGTCTTGGTCGTAGCGCCCAAAGGCTTGATCGTTGAGGTCAATGTGGAACAACTTGCCTGCGTCGATGGCCTGGGCGACGGCATGCGTGAAGTTCAAGCCAGCCATGTGCTCATGGGCAACTTCTGGGTTGACGCCAACCATCTCTGGGTGGTCGAGCGTCTCGATGAAGGCCAGCATATGCCCTGTCGTTGCGTTGTAGATATCGCCGCGGGGCTCGTTGGGCTTGGCCTCTAGCGCAAACTTGAGGTCGTAGCCTTGATCGATGACGTACTCTAGCAGGAAGTTCATTGCCTCGCGCGAGCGCTTAATTGACTCAATGGGATCTTTGGAGGCATCGGTTTCGGTTCCTTCGCGCCCACCCCAGAAGACATAGACCTTCGCGCCGAATTCAACCCCTAGGTCGATTGCCTTCATGGTCTTTTGCAGGGCGTAAGCCCGCACCTTCGGATCATTCGAGGTGAAGGCCCCATCCTTGAAGGCCGGGTCACTGAAGAGGTTGGTCGTTGCCATTGGGACAACCAAGCCGTTATCTGCCAAGGCTTGCTTGAACTCAGCGACGATTTTGTCGCGCTCGGCGGCGGTCGCATCGATCGGCACCAGGTCATTGTCGTGGAAGTTAACGCCGTAGGCCCCGACTTCACCAAGCAGGTTAGCGATCTCGATGTGGTTGATCACCGGACGGACGGGGCCACCGAACGGGTCACGCCCGATGTTGCCGACCGTCCACATGCCAAAGGTAAACTTGTTAGCGGGGTCTGGTTGATAGTTGCTCATGCTTCGTCTCCATATTTGTTGAGGGGTTACGATGGAATGCATAAAATGGGCGTATGGTGTCTGGCATACCATACCGATCAAATTATCGGTGAACATTCGGTGGCTGTCAATGAAGGATGAGCCTTGCTTGCCCTCAGTTTAACAGTTATAGAGACTTGTCATGGGGCAGTTAGATTTAAGGTTTGCAGGCATCGAAACAGATATCTAAGTCAAATGCACGCTAACCATATTCGGTATAATAGCCTTATTAAGTCCCGTGAAACGGATAGAGGATGGTCACACGGTCACACAAGAGAAACGATTAACTGCCCAAGATTATCACTGACAACCCCTAAGGAATACCCATGCCAGTCAACAAAAAAGTTAAACCCTATGGCATCTGGCAGAATGCCTACCACATGACCACCGATACCCTTGACGTTGTCGTGACCATCGACGTTGGCCCACGCATCATCTATTTTGCATTGAACGGTCAAAGTAACCACATGGTTGAGCTGTTCTCCGTTGCTGAATTCAACCAGCCGGATGCCTGGCACCTGCGCGGCGGACATCGTTTTTGGCACGCCCCAGAAGCGATCCCACGGACGTATTACCCGGATAACAACCCGGTGACCGCCACCGATATGGGCGCGTTCGTGCGCTTCATCCAACCCGTCGAAGAGACAACAGGCCTGCAAAAAGAGATCGATATGTATGCAGCGGATGGTCAGAACTGGATCAAAGTGGTGCACCGCTTGAAGAACACCACCATGTGGCCCCTGAGCTTAGCCCCTTGGGCCTTGAGCGTTATGGCCCAGGGCGGGCGGGCGATTGTGCCCCTACCACCACGCCAACCCCATTCGGAAAACGTGCTGCCCGTCAGCACGATCAGCCTGTGGTCTTACACTGACTTCACCGATCCGCGTTGGCTGCTTGGGCAGCGCTACGTGATGCTTCAGCAAGACCCGCAGAATGCAGTCTACCAGAAGATCGGCTTGCATTCACCGCAAGGGTGGGCCGCCTATTGGCGTGCGGGGCAACTGTTTTTGAAGCTCGTGAGCTATGATCAAAATGCAGATTACCCCGACCTGCACAGCACCATCGAGCTGTTCACAAACGCCGATATGCTTGAAGTCGAGACACTTGCCCCATACCAGCAGGTTCCATCCGGCGGCAGCGTCGAGCATGTTGAACACTGGTTTGCCTTCGACGCTATCCCCGCGATCAAGACGGAGGATGACGCTGACCAGCACCTGCTGCCGCTTGTTGAGCAAGCGCAGGCTTCGATTGTCAACGGTTGAGCACAGTGATGCGTTATTCCCTCGTGAAACTGTAGCCCGCGGCCGCTTCGATGCGGCAGGTATCGGGGTTGTGTACTGCGCCGTTGACTTATATAAATTTGGGGATATTTAGCGCTATTCAGCCTGCCGTGCTCCAGCCACTCGTCGATCGGCAACCAT
>CAYTPI010000020.1:0-72211 GCA_964439625.1 uncultured Anaerolineae bacterium
TGTTACCCGGGGCAACAAAAATCCGACCTGCTTTATCTTGCTTTGGTCGGTGGCAGATAACCTATTCACATCTATTCGATAGGTGTGGGCAAAAATTTGCTTGGTTATCGACCTCCTAAGTTTGAGTACAAGATTATTTCTTGTTTGCCCTGCTGTTTAGCTGAGCGAAGGAGATGGTATCAGATAAAAAAACGAAAGGCAAGTAAATTCAAGAAATTCATTCAAATTGCTTATAAACCAAATAAAAATCTGTCTTAGTAGGCTTGAACAACGGCATTTGCTGATGCTTCGACAATCGTCTTCTGAGCAACTTGCCCGTAGATATGGGCCGTGAATATTTTCAACATAAAACCATTTGTGAAAAAGAAGACGACGGCTAGCGTTTCACTAACAGCAGGGATAGGGACGATGCCAATGCCAAATGAAATGAGCGTTAGGAGCACCCAAAACAGCGTGGAGCTGATCCATGCTAGCATGATCTTACCACGGTGCCTAGAAAAATATTGAATGTTCTTCCTGACTTCAAAAAGTTGAGCAAAGCGCGACTCACCCGTACTATAGCGAATGTCACTCGCAAGCAGATAGAAAGCAAGCCATAGAGTCACAATCAGAATAAAAAGTGTCAGGCAACTTAGAGCGATGAGCAAAGGCATACTGGCACGTATCGCTTGAAACAAGGGTGTTGTTGATGGCACTCGCGCCATGACGGCGCTAAGTAAGGGAATTCGGAAAATGACACCAACTATGATCAGCAAACCAAAGTGAACAAAGCGAGCAAACCATTGAGATAGGCCTTCAATCAAGTATCTACCAAAGCTATCCCATTCTGGTGATGACCCATCATCACCACGGGCGACGCGTCGCGTTACTTCATTGGCATAGCCTTCGATAATCAAGAAGTTGACCACTGGGATAACCGAAATGATTGCCCCAATCAGTAAGCGCTTGAACCACTTCTCACCGTGGAAAGGATAATAAGTAGCTCGCACGTAATTCATCGCTACTCCTTATTTTCCAATTCATAGTGCATGCGATGTTTCACAGCATCACCAAACATCGAAAGACCAAGATTAAATGCGGCAATCCCGATAGAACCAAGGCCAAACCACGAACGACCTTCACGTTTGCGGATAATAGACTCACCGATGAAGCTAATACCTAGGCCAATTGTCAGCACCCCAGCCCCAGCCATGATGAACCACTTCAATAGATTTTCATTTTGGATATCTAAACCAGCCACAACCGTCGTATTTGACTGGTCGCTGATGGATGCCCCATTCTCGTATTCGGCAACATAATCAGACACGTTAAAATTTCCCCTCGTAACTTAAATTATTTGTCAAGGCGAATGGTAGCATATGGTAATTGTTATGCACAGTCACGCTAGAAACTTTTTACGCCACCACCTAACCACAGTTGCAACATCATGTGCAGCCGATATCAAGATTGTGCAAACTGAGCGAAACGCAAGACATCCTCACGCCGAATGAGACCAAGCAAACCTGCATCCGTAATGACTGGTAACTGATTTAACTCGTTGACATCCATTAAATGTAATGCATTCCAGAGAACTGTGTCCGGCGTCACCACAGCATCTGGTGTGAACGCACGCATCGCTGACTCTGTTGTAGTCGCTGCCCATTGCTCGCGGTCAACCGCTTGAAATTCCTTCAAAGTAAGATACCCGATAGGCTGTTCGCTACGACGAACGATAAACGTCCGACGCCCTAACCCAAAGAGCGCATTTGATGCAATTTGCTCTAAGCTGATATCAAATGGAATAAATGCAAAGTCACGACGCATCGCTTGATCAACACTGTGATCAGATAAAAGCACCCGCATTTTCTGATATTGAATTTGGGCACCGGCTGCCCCGTTGAGAAATAGACCAATAAAAATAGTCCAGAGGCCGTTTGCTGGTGCGCCTGTGATAATTTCAAACACGCCAAGTGCTATGAAACCAAAGGCAAAGAAGCGCCCCACATTCGCTGCAATCACCGTCCCCCGCCGTTGATCGCCTGTAACCGCCCATAAGATGGCACGCAGCACGCGCCCACCGTCTAACGGGAAGCCAGGTAGCAGATTAAATAGGGTCAACAATAGATTGACTAACGCTAGATACATAAACAATACAGTAATTGGCTCTAAAATAGCCATCTGCGGCATAAGCGTTGCGCTTTGTAATGCTGCATTAGCGAGGAAAAAGACGCCAGCACTTAATAGACTGACTGCCGGGCCAGCAATTGCAATTATGAATTCAATAAATGGTGTTGTTGCTTCTTTGCCAAGTTCAGCCAACCCACCGAGAAATGTTAGGCGTATCCGCCGAACGGGAACTTCAAAGCGAAGCGCTGCAATAGAATGCCCAACTTCATGGGCAAAAACGCTAACGAACAATAAAACTGAGGCTGTTAGGCCTAAGCCATAGTGAACAACCTGACTGTACTCCGGCAAGCGATTCGGAAAATAACCATTTCCGAGTGACCACGTCAGTAGTGCAACAATCGCAAACCATGAATAGTCAAGCGAAATCGGAATACCCAAAAACCTACCAACAGGAACACCATTACTTCCGCGAGAAAACATCGACCAAAACCTCGTATATTTCTATATATGTGTTGAAGGAGACATTTTTTAGACGTCTTTATTACCTTAGAGTTTACGGGGTTCGGTGTAGAACATCCATAAGAACCTTGCTATTGCACAGTTGTAAACGTTTGACGGACAGGCTCTTCGAGCGTCCAATTATCTTCCTTGTCTTTTGCCCGCGCGAAAAATGCATACTGGCGTCCGCTTTCGCCAACAAAGAGTGCTTCGCCTGGGCGGTCGGCCTCCAACCAGCGGATCCACTCTGTAGATGACGAGGTCACATCTTGATACCAGACTTCATAATCCGTCAGATCATCACGATTACCACGCCATTTTACAAGAAACGCATTACGGGTTGGGTTGAGAATCGGCAATACACTAACGAACGGTTCATCAGTCTGCTGAATAAGAATGACAGGTTCACCCCCAATCATATAGCGACCATCGTTGCTATTGCGATTAGTCGCTGGTGGCAGAAAGGCATTATAGAAACCTTCATCATCGGGTTCGATAGTCTCACGAGCACCATCACGTGACACGAGGACGGCCTCTTCAGACCGGGCAATAACGCGAGCCTCACTACCCTGCCCTGACTCATTCCATAATAAGATGATTAGCTCAGCAGAGTCCGGACGGGCAAAGACCAACCAACGTTGCGTGCCGACCGTAAACATTTGTAATGGCGTGATATCCGCAGCAGAAAAAATGTCAACAACCGTGTTGTAGGCATCAAATGCAGGACGGGGCGTTCCGGGGTTGGGGTGCTGGGTAAAGCAGACATTATCATTATCATTGCGGTACAGGCCAAGTGCATCTCCCCAACACACCGGGTTGTTAGCGCAAACACTACCATCATGGATGGGGAAATCTGCTCCAGCAGGTTGGTTGCCGCAGTCATCGAATAATTGAAAATGAAACAAGACTTCAGCCCCAGCAATAAACGCATAGGCGGCATTCTGAACAATGTAATTGGCTTGCTCTTCCTGAGTCGCTCTGAACACGATCTGGTCAGGTCGAGTAGCCCATGTGGGGCCGGGATAGTCATCCCACACAGCGACGCCAGATTCATTGACCCATATCTCGCGATCATTGAGACCGTAAACACCTAGCAGTGCCTCAGTCCTTTGTAAACTCGCAAACGTAAACGTCGGATTACTATACGAATGAATGGCGACTTTATCAAACGGATAGCGGCCGGGAACCGGTGACGGATCAGCTTTGTAGATATCGAGCATTTGCTGGAAAAAAGCGGGCTTTTCAAACAATACTAGACCACCCACCATCACATCAGCATCACTATCAGCTTGCTTAATTGCCGCGTAGCCAACTTCTAGCATGCGTGCGTACTCCTCGACTGTACCCAGCCAGAACATCGTAAAATCTGGCTCATTCCAGATCTCCCACACAGTGACACCCTGCCCCCGCTCCCAATCGTTGAGGCGTGCTAATTGACCACCAGGTTGATAGCGCTCTACCGCCTCGTTGACGAAAACAGCCCACGGGTTATCTTCGTTGATGCCTTTTCCAGACCCCGGAATATCTGTACCATCGTCAAAAACTGGTTCGAACAGGCCATTTGGAACGCCACGAGCATCCCCTCGGAACTTAGGTGTACCGAGAAGAATAGCATTGGTATTAAGATCATTGACAACATCAAATTGAACTGTTTCGTCATAAATCTTCCAGTCCCACTCACCAGGCTCAGTCTCAATTTCATTCCAGTAGATCGCGAAGCGATCCCAGCCTGCCCCAGTACTCAACCCAGCACGAATACGGTTGTTGTCAATAGAATGCTGAGCACTGCTGATAAAATTGACGCCCAGATTACTAGCCCGAACAGCTTCACCGGAGACGCGAACTGGTGCGGGAGGCGGCAAATCCTCACCAGATTGTGACTGTGGCTCAGTGGGTATAACATCATCATCAGGCACAAAAGGCGTAACCGTGGGGGTCGGCGTCGCAGCAGGGCCTCCCTCGTCGGGTGTCGCCGTAGGTATAAAGGTCGCAGTTGGTGTAGACGGCCCAGACGGCGTTGGAAAACTCGTCACATCACTTAAATCCAACGTCGGTTCGACAAAACCATCAGGGTCAAAATTGGGCACCACACCACCGATTGGCGGTTGATCATCGGGTGTAGCTGTAACGAAGACCACAAAGGGCGTCGTTGTTGGCACTTCACCAACCTCTGTGCGCCCACCGGGAAAGTTACAGGCGACCGCCCCGAAGCCAATCGAAAAAGCAACAAGTCCAATGAGCCGGGTGGATTTCTGCTGAAGCAGATGCTTTACATAGTTAGTCATAGCTGTCTATACTCTGTATCCACAATGCAACACACTATACCTGTGAATAAAAGGTGGCGCATTATGCTGCATGACACTTCAAGATAAATGATATGTGTTCGTCAGAATAGCCCGCCGCATCTGCCCTTTTTAGAAAATAGACCTTATGGCTAAAATTGCAATCATCGCAGATAGTACCTGTGACATTCCACAGTTTCTTCGGGAAAAGCACAATATTTACGTTGTGCCGCTTCATCTGTTGTGGGGCTCCCAAGATTTATTGGATGGCCCTGACCTCAGCGCTGAAGATTTTTACACACGCTTGATGATCGATCCCGTCCAACCATCAACATCTGCACCATCAATAGGCGAATTTATAGCGGTGTTCGAGCAAGCGCGTGCCGATGGCGCAGACGGAATTATTCTCGTTACCCTCAGCAAAGAATTGAGCAGCACATATTCAACAGCCCAAATTGCGATTGAACAAGTCAATTACCCCGTACACCTATGGGATACAGGGTCAACGTCCATGGGTGGTGGCTGGCAAACTTTGCGGGCGGCTGAGGCAAGGGATAAAGGCGCAGGACGCGAAGAACTTCTGGGACGCATGGCAGCGATTAAACAGTCATCAGTCGTATATTTATCGGTAGATACGCTCGACTATTTACACCGCGGCGGGCGCATTGGTGGTGCAGCTAAGTGGATTGGTACCATGCTCAACCTCAAACCCTTACTCCGAAGCAACCTTAGCGAAGGCACTGTAGAACCAATACGGGCAGTACGCACTCGAACGAAAGCAATCGATGCGCTGTTCGATACGTTTGTCGAACAAGCGCAGGCAATCAGTCAGACAGCGCTAATTCATGTAGCTATTGTACATGCAGCCGCTGAAACCGAAGCGAGAGCGCTTGAAAAGCGTTTAAGAAAGATAAGACAGGTCGATGAATTAATGGTAGTCCCAGGCTCACCTGTTCTTGGGATGCATACTGGCCCAGGAACACTGGCACTATGTGGATATGTTGATATTCAAGGGAAGGAAGCAGTCACATGACAGACAAGAAAATAGCGATCATTTCAGATACAACTTCGGATATTCCGCAGGAACTACTAAAAAAACACAACATCTATAGGGTGCCTCTGTACGTCATCTGGGGACAGGAAGAACTAAAAGACCAGTTCGAGATTACAAGCGAAGCTTTCTACACTCGGCTTGACAAAGACCCTGTTACCCCAAGAACATCCCAGCCTACCCCGAAAGACTTTTTGGATGTGCTTGAACAAGCGAAGGCCGACGGGGCAGATGAAGCCATCATCATTACCATCAGTAGTGGGCTTAGCGGCACACATGAGTCAGCAAACCAAGCAGCTACCTCTGCCCCAATTCCGACGCAAGTCCTAGACTCATATTCTGCATCCATGGGGCATGGTTGGCAGGTTCTAGCAGCCGCTCGGGCACGGGACAACGGTGCCAGCGCGGCAGAGATTCTCGATGCGGCTCGCAGAGTCCGTAACAATTTACAGTTGATCTTCACACTTGACACACTAGAATACCTTCACAAAAATGGACGCATTGGTGGGGCATCACGCTTATTAGGTTCTGCTCTGAACATCAAGCCAAAACTCTATGTTGATCACGAGCAAGGCTCAGTCGAAACAAGCGGCAGAACACGAACCCGAAAGAAGGCCTTGCAGTCTGTCTATGATGACTTCCTTGAGGCCATTGAAGGCAAAAAAAATATACGAGCCGCTGTTCTGCACGCGCTGGTAGAAGCCGAAGCAAACGAAATAATTGAAAAGCTGCGGCAAGAAATTCAACCAGTTGAGATTATTACTGGGGTGTTTAGCCCCGTGATTGGCGCTCACACTGGCCCAGGTAGCATTGTTATCACTGGTTATGGAGAGGATAAAGCGTGAAGCCATTCAGCATCGAGCATGTAAAGCAAGCACTTACAGAACATAGCGTGAACACTAAAATACAAACGTTTGAAGAGTCGACGCGAACGGCACAGGAAGCCGCGGATGCTGTCGGCACAGAGCTTGGCAGCATCGTCAAGAGCCTGTGTTTTAAGGTCAAAGACTCGCCAGTGATTGTGCTGGCCGCTGGTAATCAACGGGTAGATGACCGCAAGCTCGCCCAAATCTTTGAGGTTGGACGGAAAAAGGTGCGGATAGCCAGTGCAGAAATGACGATTGAATATTCGGGATATGCCCCTGGTGGTGTGGCACCCGTCGGGCACCGAAAAGACATGCCCATATTGATCGATGAAACATTAGAACGCTTCGAGACTGTTTATGCAGCAGCGGGGACAGCAAACACCATCTTCCCAATTTCATTTGAACAACTTGTTGAGATTACCAATGGGCAAGTTTCTGACATTGTGACGAAATAACAGGCGCGACTAGGAGCAGTTGATTTCCTTTAATTGGATTTATTGCTTACAATAGCAGCGAGGGCTTTTAATCAAGTATCAGGAGAACGCCGCGAGATGAACAACCCCAAACAAGTTAAATGGGCAGTGCTTGCGCTCAGTACTGTAACAGCCATTTTTCTGAGTGCATGCAACCTAGGGCAGAACAATGTACCGGAACCTGTTCCTGGTGCAACTGGTCAAGATGCAGTTGAACAGCCAGCCGTCGAAGCGGTCATCGAACCGACTACCCCAGTTGAGGGAGAAGTAACAGAAGAACAAGAAGTACAACTACCACCTACTAATACGCCGACTGGCGAACTACTACCCGCTGAAACACTCGGGCCAATTACCATTGACAACAGCAGTTCATTACGGACACAAGAAGTCGTGACTGTCCGAGTACGACGTGGGAACAGTGTCTCAGGTGTAACTTGCTCATGGACGTTGACTGATACTGGCTCAACGCAGGCACTGGGTACGCCAACAACAAACGAACTTGATGAAGAAAATATTGTTGAGGATGTCTATACATTTACTCCGGAGGCACAGGGCACATACGTCATTAGTTGCCAGGGTCAGGCAACGACCGCATCCGGCGTTCGACAAGTAAGTGCAACCAGTTCATCGTTCGCTGTTGAAGCCAAGGCAGCCTAAAACACAAAGATAATTACAATTTGAGGGGAGACACCGTCGGTTGCTACGCGGTGTCTTTTCGATTTCGCGAGACGTGCCGAGCGGCTTCATCCGTTGAGCGCATGTCACTTAGACGTTTCAAGGCTCGCTTTGCAGCATCACGAACGCGGGGGTCTGCATCAGATGCAGCATACATAAACCCAGCTTTAGCTAGTTCATTATTGTAATTCTGAAGCGCAATCACGCAGGCCAGCCGGACATCAACACTTCTATCATCAAGCGCTTCAAGTAGGTACAGCGCACCACGTAAGGCGCGTAGACGCCCAATTGCCTGGGCGGCCTCTGCGCGAACAACATCTGATTCGGTCTCGCGCAACCCATCAATGAGCCAAGGCAAGGTACGTTCGTCACCCGTACAACCGAGTGCATGCACAATTTTGCGCAACACCACTGCTGATGTTTCAATTTGGAACGCTCTGACGAGTTCGTCAATTGAGGCGGGGTGTGCGATTAGGGCCAAGGCATCGGCTGCAGCAACTCGATCATACATACCTCGCTCCGGCTGCCGCAGCACTGCACATAAAACCGGCAGCGCCTTTTCACTACGAAGACGACCAAGCGCTGCGATCACAGTTTGCCGTAGTTCAGCGTTGGAGTCATTCACCAAGCGCTCCAATACAGGGACAGTCGTTTCATCCCCTAAAATACTGAGTGAGTCAATAATGCGTACACGCTGATCACGCCCGCCACGCCATGGAGAAACACCCGGCAGGGGTTTATGAGGCTCTACCAAGGCCAAACGAGCTACAAGCGCATCTCGATATTGTGCCTTTTGGTCGGCTGGTATGCGTCGGGTCACCCGTCTGAGTTCTTCCAACGAAGTCCACAACCCACGGCTGAGGTAGTCAAGGACGATGAGATCAAGACGATGCGAACCGCCTAACTGGGGCTCTGACCCAGTATGTGATTGTGAAGGGTGATGACTACTTAGGCCCGGTTCGTAGCTCAGACTAGACATAGGTGTGCGATTATCAATCATTACTAGCTGCACGTATACTAAGTATAACGCTGACAAGTGAAGCGGAACACCAACATATGCTGCGCTATTATCTGACGTTACATCAATGCATGTGCAGATACTGCTCGGTAGTCCCTTAAGCGCGTTGTACCTGCCAAAGCAATGGCTGATATTGCTGCCAACGCCATCAGCGGAATACCGTAGGACAATACCTGCTGCACACCAACTACTTCAGCAATATTACCTGCGACGGCTGCGCCAATACCACCTGCGATGAACGTCCAGCCAAGGACAACGCCAGTAATTAGGCCTGGCTTGGATGGAAAAAGCTCTTGCCCTAACAACAAGGTCAGTGGCAGGGAGGCATTCAACATAAAACCAGAAGCCCCAGCTATCACCAGAAGCAGCCCACCGCCTGATGTGTTCCGAAACAGCACCAGAAACAACACTGCGATTGATAACGTCCCAATGATGACGGTGAAACGCCCTACCCGATCAGCGAGAAAACCAGCCAAAAAAGCACCGAGGGCAGCAAACACAAAAAAGGAGGTCAATAATTGACCGCCAAATTCCACGCCGTAGAGTTGTGGCAGAAAAACGTTATAAATTTGAAATGCTGCCTGGCGAAAAAAGATGACGCCAAACAACAAAATAACGGCAGCAACAGGAAGAAATATCGGACGCGGTGTCGTCTGCTTCGCAACGACTTCCGACACTTCTGAGGAGACATCTTGTGTTTGCTCCGGTTCGTAGCGCACTTTTGCCAGAGTAAGCAACAAGACGGGCATTGAAATGATAAGCCCAAACGTAAAGAGCAGTGTCCCGCTCGGGCCAAAGGTTGTCATCACAAGACTGCCAATCAACGGGCCAAGTGCAAAACCACCATTGCCACCAACCATAAACACCGACATCGAACTGCTGCGGTCAGCAGGTGTCGTCACCCGTGGAACGCCAGAAGCACCGGGTGGATGGAAGGCACCCGACCCTAAGCCAGAAGCCGTCATCAGAATGAGGAAGACGAGATAATTATTTGCTAGACCAGAGACCGCTACGAACGATATTTGCCAAAAAATGCCCGCAATAGCTAACCAAGGGGCACGGCGGTTATCAGAGAGGAGGCCGAACACCGGCTGACTAAGTGATGCGCTGAGCGAGTAACCTAGTGCTAGAATACCAACCTGCCCTTCTGTGAGTGCTAAAGGCGTGGTTTGAGCAGCGATCAAAATACTGACCATACCAGAGAATAAATCTGTACTGAAGTGCGCAAATGTCAGCGCAAGTAATTTGGCATTTCTGAATGGTGCCATCGCCACTTCCTTGTATATAGTTCAAGACAATGTTGAAGAGTATAGCAAAGCATTTGATTGATATCCGTGACAATATCAAGCGAAAACCAAGGACAAATCGAGTGGGAGCGGCGTAAAGCACAGATGCGTCATATACTGATTGAGGTTGCCCGCCGTGGTCAAACAATTGCCTACAGCGAGCTTGCAGCAGAAGTCGGTTACCATCACCGGAACCGGCATTTTATGAAGATGCTGCTTCAAATTTGCCATGAGGAAATTGAACAAAAGCGCGGCAGACTATGCGCGTTAGTCGTCAGAAAATCAACAAGTATTCCCGGAAGTGGCTACTTTAGCTTTTCTGAAGCAACCGATGGCAGCGTGGCTGAGGCAGAAGAGATGTGGCGCACCGACCGCGATTGGGTGCAGAACTACTGGCAAACTCACACAGACCCAGTTGATTGACCAAGACCAGCAATTAACCGCCACGTCACGAATTCATAGTAGGCCATGAAGAGACTTAGCCGGAATCCGTGAAACCCATCTCGGTAACCTTTGAGCGTCACAAAACGCCAAATGAACTGCCGAATTGGCAGCGTGATGTAGCGGTGCAGCCTAGCACGTTCGCCTGCATCATAACGGAGCTGAGCCTCAAATTGAATGTACTTACGCTGCTTGCGATGAAATTGATCAACCGAGGCGTAATTATAGTGAAGCAGGGGGTGGCTCAAGTAACCTGCTTGACCATCCAACAAAACTTCTTCGTGCACAGGGCGCCTAGGATCATAACGTGCGCTATTGCGGTGAAGTAGCCTTAATTGATGATCTGGGTACCAACCAGCCCCCAAGGTCAGCTTACCAAAAATGTAGTTGTGGCGGGGTATCCACCAGCCGCGCAGCCTATCGCTCTCGGGGCTGTCCAGCACTCGGCGTATCTCAATATGGAGCTCGTCAGTCACACGCTCGTCGGCGTCGACAAAAAGTACCCAGCTCGTCTTAACCACTTTCAAAGCAGCGTCGCGCTGAGCGCCAAAGTTTTGAAAAGGATGTTGGCGCACTTCCGCACCAGCAGCCGCCGCAATGGCACCGGTTTCATCGGTGCTAAATGAATCGAACACAAGAATATGGTCGGCCCAAGATATGGAAGCGATGCAATCAGCGATGTGCTGTGCCTCGTTATAAGTCAGAATAATTGCGGTAAGAAGTGGTTGTGTTGTCATTGCTGAGTTAACTGAATGACCTGCCGGTAAGCAGCGACGATTTCATCCTTACTAGCTTGTTGTTCAACAGAAGTTTCATCAACCCGGCGTATTTTGTGGCGCATGCCCAGCCGGATAATACGTTGAGCGAACCACAGCTTGGCGGGATGGTAATGCTTCTTAAAAAGTGTTAAGCGTGCC
Organism: uncultured Anaerolineae bacterium; assembly: GCA_964439625.1. GTDB lineage: Bacteria > Chloroflexota > Anaerolineae > Aggregatilineales > UBA3940 > CAYTPI01. Next base: position 11,614 of record CAYTPI010000020.1, read on the forward strand.
TTCCACAGATTCGTCACCGAGCGCGGTTTGACCTGCCCGGTACTTTGCCCACCTAAATGAACAATATGGGCTGACGGCACCGTAACAATCCGCCAGCCAGCCGCCCAGATGCGCATTGCCCAATCAATTTCTTCGCAATAGAGGTGATAGCGCTCGTCGAAGATACCTGTCTGCAGAAGAACATCTCGGCGCATTAGCCAGACAGCCCCCAACGGGAAATCTATCTCAAATGGTTTGCTGCCATTGTACAACTCTCGCGAGTAGCGCCCATTGAAACCGCTGTCGATCAATCGATCTGGCAGCACATCTGCGAATAAGTCAATGATGAGCTGGGCTAAACCGGGAAACTTGAATCCCGCATGCTGAAAAGAGCCATCGCCAAACGTGAGGTTAGATCCAGCAACACCTGCATTCGCTTGAAGAAGACCTTCAAAAAGGTTAACAAGCGCATCTTCTGAGACAAGCGTATCCGGGTTGAGCAGCAATACATACTCAGGAAGTTGGTCGGTCTTTACATTTGGCTGGTCGAAACCGAGTTTACGTAGTGCGACGTTGTTTCCAGCAGCAAAACCTAGGTTCGCATTAGGTTCCAACACGACAGTTTGCGGAAATGCTTTTCGAACAGCTTCTACCGTACCATCAGCCGAATCGTTATCAACTATATAAACCGTACTTTGCAATGACAGAGCATTAAGGGCAATATAAAGTGTATTAAGGCAGTCGAGCGTGAGCTGACGCACGTTCCACGTGACGATAACAACAGCTAGGCGGTCAGTAACGTTGAGCGTAATCGCTATTCTTCCCTAAGTGTATCAGCGAGTTGTTCCAGCACCTTAACCAGACGCTCTTCAGTTGTTGGCTCGGCTGGCGTTTCTGGCTCAGGCTCTTCTTCGCGTTCCAACGAATTAACACCCTTTATCAACAGAAAAACCGAAAAAGCAATGATTAGAAAACTGATAACGTTGTTAACAAACAAACCGTAGTTAATAGTCGCTGCACCAGCCTCTTGGGCAGCAGCGAGCGATTCGTAAGTACCGCCGGACAAGTTGATGTAAAGATTTGCAAAATCAACACCACCAAGCAATAAGCCCACTGGCGGCATAATAATATCGTTAACCAATGATTGAACAATGGTACCAAACGCCCCACCAATGATGACACCAACTGCCAAATCAACGACATTGCCGCGTTTAATAAATTCTGCAAATTCCTTAAACATTACTTCTATCCTTAGGTGGTGAGTATAAACCTATTCTGCCAGTTCGATTAGATCAACCCCGGCAGACTCAAGTAGAATCTTGAGATCATCGTAATCTGTCTCACTAACAACAACCAGATCATCAGCAGCATGGATATCTGCAATGATATCCGTGTTATTACGAAGAAGGTCACGCAGGAGCGCCGACACACCAAGATCAAGCCGCGACGAAACGACGATGGCATCGTTCGGCACTGGCGGTAGTATTTCCAACACGCGGATGGCTTCCGGATCGATACTGGTCGTCTCTTGCTCTGCTCCGACTGCTGTGGCCCCCACGTCGCAGGTAAAGTTAAAGACGCGTTCAATCACTTCTTGATCATCCTCCACAGTGACGACGCTGTTGAGTTGGGTTAGTGGGTCTAGTTCAGCCTCCCGAATGCGTAATGATGGGACAATCCAACCAGAGATTGATTCCGGATCTGTTCGGCAGAAATCCTGCGCGGCAAACGCTGAGACCGCAGCGATGCCACGGGCAGTTGCTGTGATTAATTGGCTCTGGGTGAACGGCTCGCCAGCCTCTTCCAGCAAATAGAGCGGCTCGCCGCATCCGCGCTCAACAGCAGCAATTGCTGTGATGGCATCCATCGTCACGACATCGACTTCACCTGCACAAAGATCAACCAGCGTTCCAGCTGAGGCTTCAACTGCCTCAACAGAGAAAATCAACGTCGGTTCGGTCTCATTAAAATTTCCGACTAGAGTGTCAGCACGGGCACTACTCCCGGATGCTTCGGTCACGAAACGCAGAGTCAGTGGGTTCTCTTCGCTGCCGGGTGGCGGTGCCGTCGGCAGGGGTGGCAGCGGGGTAGCATTCGGAATGCGGGTTGGGATCACAACACCTTGGCTAACGTCTTCAGCAACTCGTGACCCACCTGCACAGGCTAGGGCAGTAGCCCCTAATAGACAGACGACCCAAACAAAAGGCCGATATGTTTGAAATTGCAGCATTATTGAGTCACCTGTCGGTTAGATATGGCTTGAAGTAGACACATGTTACTGACCTGCTAATAAGTTCGCTAATCCTCAGCAGGGACGATCTCGATTGATTTCGGATCGACGCGGTTGTTGAGTGGTGCGATACCCACATCCTCGTGGATTAACCCAGCCCAAAATTCCTGCGGATTGCGCGACTCAACAATCTCAGTAAGGCGAATACCCCCTGTAATAACAGCACGCTCTCCGGGCATTAAATAGAGTTGCCGGTTGCCACGGGCGTCCTCAATGACGGTCAGCGAACTTTCGTCGCCCAAAGCCCAACGCCATGGATAATCCGTCAGGCACGTTTGGCAGTGGATACCCACACGCCATGCGCCGGACTGTTCAAAGTAGCCCGTACTTGAGAAGAGGTCGGTTTGGTCGTAGATAAAGCCTGGTTCAGGGCCTGTGGTGCGGATAGGCGAGTCGCCATAGTTTTCTACCGTAATCTCGAACATCAGAACATCACCCTGAATAATTGTCTCCGATGAAACGCGCAGCGTATCCCCACCCGGCTGCCCAACAATCTCAGCGAGGGGAATACCGCCGCGTTCGATTGTCAAGGCTGCGGTGCGTTCAACACGCTGACCCTCGTCATCGACGGCGGTCGCCACAACCATGTAACTGCCATCGGGTGGTGGGTTCGAGCCATTATCAATGCCGCCATCGTACTCAAAGCTATGACGCCCTGCCTCACCCGGTAAACGACGATCTTGAAATTCAGGAATATAGATGCGATTGTTGTTCTCATCGACTAGGTAAACCGTTAATTCAGCAGGTTTCGGCACAAATACGTTGATTTCAACACGGTCGTCAATGCCATCCTGGTTAGGTGTAAAGACATCAGGCGAAACGGTGAACTCAAACAAGTCAGGTAATTCAGAGTCACCACCGTCAATCACAAGTCTGCCCTCACGCGTAAATGTTTCTCCGGTGGCTGTATCCGTCGCCTCTACCCCCCAAAGGTAATCACCGTCAGGCAATAAGCGTGCTGTAGGGACGCCGCCAACAACTTCACTAGGCAGAACAAAGCCATCTACAATCCCGCTAAACAGAACACTGTAATCACCTTTAGGACGTATTTCTTCTTCGCGGAAGTAGTGACGCTGACCAGCTTGATCCTCAAAATAGATCGATACCAATGCTTCGCGACGGAGTTCATAATCAATCCGAGTGACATCAGCATCACGGTCGGCATTGGGAGAGATTTCATCGAGTGACAGACTTGCATTGATAATCACATCCCCACGCGGTTGGCTAACACCAAACACCACGGCGATAACGGCTACCACAATAGAGACAGCAATGATTCCGATTAGGGGCCGATAAAGCTGCAAAACCTGTGTCCTTACGTTCGAGTAAAACGGCTGTCAGTCTAGCAGAGAGGCTAGCACGTGGCAAAACATCAGCGTACTGTGACGGTTCCAAAAGGCGCGCAATCACCTTCGCCATCAAAAGTAACCCGTTCTTGCGAGTCTGCGTTATAAAGACCGGCACACAGTAGATAATCACCGGGGTCGGCTGGTAACATGAACACCCGTCTATCAATGATAATTTCGTCTGGCTCCCAAGTGAATGTGGGCCGCAAGCCATTTGCAGGCAAGCCGTCACTCTGAGCGACGGGTACTTGCTCATCCGTTGCTAACAAGTGGACAAATGCAATCAGGTTACGTTCAATTGGTGTCGATGTTTTCCACTCCAGATGCAGTTGCAGGAGCGTTGCCCCAGGCTCTGGCTCTTCAACAAGTGGGGCGCACAACGAGATACTATCATCATCGAATGTATAGCAATCACGTTCAGTTGGCTCTGGCGCTGCTGGCAGGAAAGGCGTTAGTTGATTTTCACCGAACCACTCTGACCCAGCTGTGGCAGCATTCTCTAGCAACCAAACGCCAACGTCATTAGATGGTGTCTCAGCAGCAATTTGGTAAGTTAACAGCCAGGTTTGGTCATGCGTCGTCAGAATTGAGTCGATTTGTGCGCCAAATTGGTCAGAGTCAAAGAAACTCGGATAATACGTTGGCCTATTGGAAGTTGGTGACAAATAGGCTTCTACCATCCCAGGCTGCCATGAGTAACTGTAAATTAATGCATCATCAGGCCCCAAATGCTCCTCTAAATGAGCAACTGCCTCTCGAAGATCAAGTTGTGGGTTTGGCAAACCATAAACACCTGCCAACCCGGCTACGAATAGCGTGGCGATACCAATCGAGAAAGCTGCTTGGGCGTATCGATAAGCCGGTTGTGTATCCCGCGTGAGCATCAAGACGGCGGCAATAAATAGTCCGGGCGAAAGATAAAGGATAAAGCGTGGGAAAAAGAAGGGCATAAATCGTTGGACAGCAAACCCCAAGACCAATGGCCAAAACAACCAAGCGCCCAGCACCCAGCGAACGCCTTTCTTTTGAACCATACTGACGCCCATGAAACTGACGAGCAAAAAGGCAGAGCCAATAGCAAGATCAACAGTGGGCCCAGCAATTAATTCTGTGAGCATGTCGTCAAGGAATGCAGTCAAGGGTTGACCGGTGTGCCCTTCAGCTTCAATCGCAGATTGCGTTCCAGCCAGGGCACGGTCAGCAGTAGCGAGCACCCATGGCATCCACGCGCCGACGGCGGCAAGCTGCGCCCCCACCCAAAACAAAGCAGCGGCAGGTATAGCTGCGGCCTCTGGGCGTTTATGTTGATAATTGATAAGCCAACCGAGCATCCAAAAATTAATGGTAACCAACATCAGGATACTTAAATAATGGGAGCCAAAAGCAATCAAAGCGGGCAACCAAATAGCCAATATCACTGCTGCGCGCTGTCGCCCCGTCTGCGGTAATCGAGACTGTGTTTTGCCCAGTGGAAATAGACGCAGCCACAATAATGCCAGTATCAATAAACAAAACTGTACAAGGGTGTAGGCTTTTGCCTCCCGACTGAAAAACACCTGTACGGGTGCAAAGGCCATCATTAATGATGCCGCGGTGGCAACACGAGGACGAAACTGCAGCGCACGTACGATGGCGTAGACTGTTACAACACTTAAGACGCCGAATATCACGCTGACGTAGCGCGCAGCAAAAGCCGTCACACCAAAAAAATGCATCAGCATCCCAAGTAATGCCCGGTAGGCTGGCGGGTTGGTGTCGTCGAAGAGACGTGTGACTGCTGCTAAGTCACTAAGCGGAATAATACCAAACGTAATACTAACCCCTTCATCAAACCAAAGAGCAAGGGCATCAAGCTGCCACAGTCTCAATTGGTAAGCTGCAACGGTGACGAGGATGAAGAGCGGCAAAGTTTTATAGTAGCGTCCACGCATGCTGCGAGTATAGCTTGCATGCGTCGGCTGTCACAATCATCTAAGTGCACTAAGGCAATCGTCGTAAAATTTGGTTACCCGTGGCTTCGGCCACGGGCTAGCAGTAAGAACGAGCGCCGTATTAGAACAAAATAATCGCGTCGGAAGCTCAGGCAAACGTTTGAGACGCCTCAGTAATAAGTATGGGCGGAGATTAATGCCCGACCATAGAAGCGTTTGATACGATTGCCCTGCTCTCGTGCACTAAATGACCTTGCAATTCCCTAAGGGATACAGCATGATTGTGGAGTCGAAATTCACAACGTTACAAACATGGAGCATGCATGCAGCGACAAACTACTGGCATTATTGGTTATGGTCGCTTTGGTCAGTTTTTTGCTGACCTGTTGTCCGACACGTACAAAGTTATTGTGTCGGACACGCAAGATCGGTCAGATATAGCGGTTGAAAACGGGCACGAGTATATGTCTACAAAAGAACTATGTAGGCAAGCAGATGCTATCTTTATCTGTGTGCCAATTAACCGCTTTGAGCAGACCGTCAAAGAGATTAAGCCGTTAATTCAACCAGATACGATCATTTTTGATACTTGCTCAGTTAAGGTGCACCCTGCCGCCGTGATGCAAAACATCTTAGGCATGGTTGAAGGCATCGACCTAGTGGCAACACATCCAATGTTTGGACCAGACAGCGTTGCCGCTAACGGGCTGGCAGGTTTACCAATTGTAATCTGGCCGTTGTTGTCCCAATCACAGAAATATCTTTCGTGGCGCAAGTTCTTCGAGAGCAAAGACATTCGTATCGTCGAGATGACCCCAGACGAGCACGATAAACTAGCCGCAGATACGCAAGGGCTCACACACTACATGGGCCGCATTCTCGGAGAGATGCATCTACTCCCTACTCGGATTGACACAACCGGTTACGAAATTATGCGGTCGCTAACACAGCAGACAAACAATGACTCGTGGGAGCTGTTTCGAGACTTACAGACTTTCAACCCTTACACCAAAGATATGCGGCTGCGGCTGGAGGGTGCCCTTGACACGGTCTACGGTGCGCTGATTCCTGAGTATGAAGACACTACCACCCTGAAGATTGGTATTCAGGGTGGTTTAGGTAGTTTCAATGAGGAAGCGTGCCGCCATTATTGTAAAACTCACGGCATCAAAGATTTTGAGCTGAGCTACCTGTACACCAGCGTCAATGTATTGGATGCACTGCATCGCGGTGACATTCATAATGGGGTATTCGCTATTCAGAATGCAGCGGGCGGCGTTGTGATGGAGACAATCCATGGGCTGGCTCGCTATCAATGTGAGATTCTGGAAGTATTTAGCATCGTGATTAGTCATTGTGTCATGCATCATCCAGATGTTGCGTTCGAGGAAATTAATACCATCATTTCACATCCGCAGGCAATTGCACAGTGTAAAAACAAACTAGCTACTAAGTACCCTAACCGACAGATCATCAGTGGTGAAGGCGACCTCATCGACCAAGCATTATGCGCCGAATACATCAACCAGGGCAAGTTGCCCCGGACGACAGCCGTGTTAGCACCAAAAGTCTGTGCTGAACTTAATGAATTGACGATTGAAGAAGAAGGTCTTCAGGACCTTGGTGACGACAACCTGACCACGTTCGTATTTGTTGAACGACGGCATTACTTTCGCTAAACGTAAGCACAGCCACATTGAGAGCTGCTATGTTGCAGGAGTCGAGACCCTTATGCCTAACCACATTGACGATGGCCTTCGCTTCATCAAGCGCTTTAATAACCCTTACTTTGCAGCCACCAAACTTGGCAGCACCGGGCAAACTTGGGGCATCGATGCATTACGTCCGATCTTAAAGCAGCTTGATGACCCGCATTTAAAAGTACCGGTGGTGCACATCGCCGGGACAAAAGGAAAAGGATCAACGGCAGCCCTGACTACACACGCCTTGATGGCGGCTGGCTACAAAGTCGGGCTGTATACAACGCCGCACCTACAAACTTGGAACGAGCGCATCCAGATTAACCGCGAACCAATCGGCGCAGTCCGGCTTACGCAATTGGTTCAATCGGCATTGACTAACGTCGATATTCGTGACGAAGACACGCTGCTGACTGAATATGAACTGGCAACAGCGCTAGCTTTTCTGTATTTTGCTGAAGAGGACTGCGATCTGGCTGTTATCGAGGTTGGACTGGGGGGCACTGTAGACGCTACAAACGTAGTTGAACCAATAGTGAGTGTCATCTCACGGATTAGCTACGATCATATGCAGTTCCTTGGGGATACGCTGACGGAGATCGCCGGGAATAAAGCAGGCATCATCAAGCTCAACACGCCGACCGTCTCTGTGAAACAAACTGAAGAGGCCATGTCTGTGATACGAAGGAAGGCAGCCAAGCAACGTTCTTCGCTGACGGTGGTCGGTGAAAATTGGTTTTATCAACCAATTAGCGGTGAAGTCGAGCGTCTACGTTTGCAGATAGGCCCTTCCCTCGATGCACTTGAAACCTATGATGTGGGGCTTTCTGGGTTATTCCAATTCGAAAACGCAGCCTTAGCTGCCGCAGCGCTCCAACAGGTTGATCAAGCTGGCTTTACCGTACCGACGGCAGCGGTCAAACAGGGGTTTGCGGCAACTAAGTGGGATGGTCGGTTTGAAATCATCCAGAAAAAACCATTAACCATCCTTGACGGCGCACACAACGTCGATTCGATGAAAAAACTGATGGTTTCGTTAGATATTTTGACAGCTATTCCCTACGAAAATCGAACCATCATCTTTGGTTGCATGGCAGATAAAGACGTTGACGGTCTTTTGAAAGTCATCATGCAACACGCCAAGAATATTATATTTACGGACTTTAACCACAGCCGTGCAGCCGACGCTGGCGCTTTGTATGAGCGTGCGCAGTACCATGCCCATGCGGAGCGTGTTCAACAACGACCTCGGCTTGTTTTACAATCAGATATAAGAGACGCTTTTTTCACCGCCTTTGAGTATCTTCAACCACTAGACTTATTGGTCGCAACTGGATCGTTGTCACTGGTGGGGTCTATTCGAAATTTTTGGAAGCTTTAACCGCTTATATAGCTGGCAATTACACATATGACTGACGAAGTTTATCTGGCAGCACAAGGCCAGTTCTATACAGATGTTTCAACTCTTTTAGCGCAGTTCAGTGCGATTTCGAACGCAGAGCCAGATGACAATGGTATGGTGGAACTGGGATTATTGACCATTTCGGACGCCGTATTGCTACCCAACATGGTCGTGCCGCTATTTGTCTCTGATGCGGTACTCTATGAAAAGCTAATGCAAGTAGAGCAAAAAACCGTTGTTATTGTCACCGAAGACGCCAATGGGCAACCTGGGTCAATTGGTGTTGAAGCCGCCCTCGGCGAAACACTGGAAACAGGGGATGGCGTGCGTGGCATGTACGTTCAAGGAAGACGCCGCGTTGAAATTGACACACTCATTGAGGAAATTGGCCTTAGTAAAGTCACTGCAAAGCTTATTGCAGAAAAAACAGATACCACCCCCGAAATGATTGCCAACAGACGGGTCATGCTTGATCAACTAGGAAACCTAGCTGAATCAAGTCACCGGATATCAGAGGAAATGTATCTTCTAGCAACTCAAGCCGAACACCCAGGTGCACTTGCCGATCTTGTGGCAGCTGCTTTGCCCTTGACCCAAGCCGAACGTCTCGAAATCTTGACAATGACTGACGTCAGTCAGCGCTTAACAAAAGTCAACACACTGCTGCTCAATGAGATCGAATTGCTGGAACTCGAACATAACATCTACCAGCGGGTGCAAGGTGAAGTAGAGAAACTTCAGCGCGAAACTTATCTGCGAGAGCAAGTCAAGGCTATTCAGGCTGAATTAGGCGAAGACGATATTCATCTCCAAGAGATTGCTGAGCTTCGACATCGGGTCTCGAACGCACAGATGCCTGAAGCGGTCGAAAAACGGGCACTCAAAGAACTTGCTCGGCTCGAGCGAATGATCCCTGTTTCGCCTGAAGCTGTGGTGGCATGGACGTATGTCGAATGGCTTGCTGACCTGCCGTGGGAAGCCAAAACGACCGATAACCTTGACATTTCTAATGCCAGAGATGTGCTTGATGCTGACCACTATGGGCTGACGAAAATAAAAGAGCGTGTTTTGGAGTACATGGCAGTTAGAAAGCTGGCTCCAGACACGTCGAAAGGTCCTATCCTCTGCTTTGTAGGGCCTCCTGGTACAGGCAAAACATCCTTGGGTCGGTCAATTGCGCGTGCACTGGGTAAAGAGTTTGTGCGATTATCGTTGGGTGGAGTCCGAGATGAGGCTGAAATTCGCGGGCACCGGCGAACATATATCGGCGCACTACCTGGGAGAATCATCCAGACGATGAAGAAAGCCGGCACACTCAACCCGCTGGTCATGTTGGACGAGATTGACAAGCTCGGCATGGATTACCATGGTGACCCCGCTTCGGCGCTGCTAGAAGTTCTGGATCCTGAACAGAACAAAGAGTTTTCTGATCACTATCTAGAGGTTGATTATGACTTAAGTCAAGTACTGTTTGTAACAACGGCTAACTACCTAGATACTTTACCAGACGCCCTGTTAGATCGCTTAGAAGTCATTGAGTTTCCCGGCTATACTGAGCTTGAGAAAATTGAGATTGCGCGCCAGTTTCTAATTCCAAAACAGATGCAGAAGAACGGCATTGCCAAAGTCGATTTGACCTTCGAGCAATCTGCACTTGAAGCAATCATCAATGAGTACACTTACGAAGCCGGTGTCCGTAACCTTGAGCGTCAAATAGCGACAATTTGCCGCAAAGTGGCCCTCAAAGTGGCACAAGATGAGCTATTACCCAAGCGCATTACAAATAGAGGTCTGAAGCAGTACCTTGGACCGGACCGCCTTCAAGGGCCTATTCTACAAACAGAACCTGAGATAGGCTTGGCACAAGGTTTAGCATGGACTGATATCGGTGGGGATATTTTGCCGGTAGAAGTTTCACTGATGCCAGGTAAAGGCAACCTAACGCTGACAGGACAGCTTGGCGATGTGATGCAGGAAAGTGCACAAGCAGCCCTCAGTTATATACGGTCTCGCAGCGACGAATTCGATATTGACCCTGACATATTTGAAAACACAGATATTCATGTTCATTTGCCCGAAGGGTCGGTTCCGAAAGATGGCCCATCAGCAGGTGTAACACTGGCAACTGCACTTGTCAGTGCGTTTACAAATCGACCAACGCGCCCCGACCTCGTGATGACCGGCGAAATCACGCTGAGGGGGCGCGTTCTACCCATCGGGGGGCTACGTAATAAAGCGTTAGCAGCCTACCGAGTTGGCATCACCGACGTCGTCATTCCCAGTTTCAACGTGCAGCATATCGAAGAGCTACCAAAATCCGTTCAGAAAGCGATGAACTTTCTAGCGGTTGACCACATGGATGAAGTGCTTGAGATCGCCTTGCTCGCTCCAGTCGAAGATGATGAAGACGACGTGGAACCAGATGAGCCAAATAGTGATGCTGATCGCGAGGAACAATCTGCTTCAAAAGAAGCCGACCCTGAAGCACTGAACCCCCTATAAAGTATTGAACATTGCACATAGCAAGGAATTAGATAGACTCTTTATTCAGGTCTTGTCAAAATTAGCCTGATAAGGAGCAGCGCGATTGGCACCAGCGCCGGTCTTTGATATTGTGCAGCTAATACAAGCAACCCTACTGGGCGCAACAGTCGCGCTTAGTGGCTTTGTGTTGCTTGGACTTTACACCTTTTTTCGATCAACCATCAGCAAACAAATACGCATCATCCTTTGGCAAGCCCGCAATCGAAAAAAGACAGAGTGCTCACGGTGGAATTCAACTAATGACGGATAGATCGCTGATAGTTGGGCTTGGTAACCCAGGTAGAAAGTACATCGGCAACCGGCATAACGCAGGGTTTCAGGTTGTTGACGGACTGGCAGAACAGTATGGGTTGTCTTTTGGAACCATCCAAAAGAAAGCGGCAGTTGCTAAAGGGCGGATCGCAGGTCACGATTGCATTCTAGCCAAGCCACAAACTTACATGAACGACAGCGGAGTCGCCGTTAAAGCACTGATGCGCTTCTACAAACTGCCGACAGAAAATCTGCTGGTCGTTTATGACGATCTAGATTTACCAACCGGCACCTTACGACTACGCCCTGAAGGTGGCGCGGGGGGTCAGAATGGCATGCGCAGCATTATCCACCAGCTAGGGACGGAAGATTTTGCTCGGCTACGTGTGGGTATTGACCGTCCTCCGGGAAAGATGCCAGTCAAAGCATACGTTCTTCAAGACTTTACACAAGCAGAATGGGACATTGTGCGTGAAACTTGGGGGCGCGCAATCGCTGCGATTAAAACATGGCTGACGGACGGAACCGAGCAAGCAATGAGCCGGTACAACGGCCCTGCCCCAACGGTATAAAACGAAAACTGTATCCAAAGACTTTTCTATGAAACTAGACGGCCTACTGCCAGTTTTACGCAGGCTTCCTGAATATGAAGACCTAATTAATAGCCCACCAATGGGTCAATCACTTGGCCTGAATAAGGCAGCGCGTCCATTTGTATGTGCAGGGTTAGCACTCGACCTTGGTCGTCCGGTGCTGATCGTAACAGCATCAAGTAACACAGCATACAACATCTCTGAGCAGCTATTGGCGTGGTCAGCAGATTTAACCGTCCTGACGCTTGAGGAACCGGGGCCACGTCTGTATGAACGAGCCCCTTGGGGCGCGGATGCTGCCCGAAGCCGCCTTGAAGTCTTAACATGGTTGGTCAATTACCAAGAGTCCAATCATAATTCTCCGTTGGTTGTAGTGAGTTCCGTCGCTGCGCTGATGCGTCGCACGGCCCCGCCAGACATCCTTCGTGAGCGCTTAATGCTGTTGAAAAAGGACGCTGAGCTGCCGAGCGGTCAGGTAGACGCGTTTTTACATGGGTTGCTTAAATTAGGGTACCAACCCGTAAGTGTTGTCAGCGAAGCAGGCACCTTCAGCCGACGCGGTGGCATTATCGACGTATTCCCCGTCTCGATGCAGTATCCGGTTCGCATTGAGCTATGGGGTGATGTCATTGACTCGATGCGAGGCTTTGATATCGAAAGTCAACGCGGCCTGAACGAAGTAACAGAAGCACCGCTCCTCCCTGCTTGTGAGGCCCTACCAGAGTTTGGGCCAAATGTCGCTGAGCAGATCGGGGCTTGGTATGAATCATACCAAGCCGACGAGGAGACCGACCCCGCACTTGACCCGCGTCGCGATTACGAAGGGCTCAAAGTCGGTGATCGCTTTGCAGGTATCAACTTTTATCTGCCGTTTATGTATGCAGACACCGCCAGCTTGATAGATTATCTACCTGAGAATACTCTCATTCTGGTAGACCAATGGGATGAGGTGCGAGACACGTTTGCAGACCTTGAGGGCAACGCGTTGAAGTTCAAGGAGGCACAACAGACACGACATGCCATCCCTGATGATATGCCCCTCCCCATGATCACATGGGGGCAAATCAAAGACGATCTCAGCTACCGGGGTGCCATTGAACTCGGAGACAGCATAAACGCCTCGACCAGCCTTGGGCTTGCGGCGGCATTTAGCCCTGGCGACCGGTTCGCTGGTCAGTTGAAGTTGTTCATACAATCATTAGGAAAGAAAGCACGCGCAGCCAACAGCCACCTCATTGTTATTTCACGACAAGCTAACAGGTTAACGGAGCTTTGGCAAGACTACCGAGGCACTGCTCCATACGAACTCATTGACGACCTCCCTGACGATGTTCCGGTGGGCAAACCACTATTTGTTAACGGTGGTTTAACCGAAGGCTGGGTGCTAAATGGCGATGAGTTCCAGACACAGGTCTACACCGACCAAGAAATATTTGGCTGGCAGCGACCAGAACCACGCCGCCGAGAACGGCGCAGAGCAGCAACACCAGAAGCAACATTTGCCGACCTCGAACCAAATGACTTTGTCGTGCATAGTGAGTATGGCATTGGTCAATTCCGGGGCCTTGAAAAGCGCAAACTTAAGGACGTGGAACGTGAGTTTCTCGTCCTGACATATCATGGCGGCAACATCTTATATGTGCCGATCCATCAGGCCGACCGAATTACGCGCTACATCGGGGCTAACGATAGTGACCCAGAACTTACCAAATTGGGTACACAAGACTGGTTAAAAGCAAAAACACGGACGCAAGAAGCAGTCGAAGAGCTAGCCAAAGATTTACTGGCGTTGTATGCAGAACGTGAGTCAATCAAGGGATATGCGTTTGAGCCAGATACACCTTGGCAGTACGAACTGGAAGCATCTTTCCCATACATTGAGACAGATGACCAACTGAGGGCCTTGCAGGAAGTCAAAGCCGATATGGAAGTAGCACGTCCGATGGATCGGCTTATCTGTGGTGATGTCGGGTACGGCAAAACAGAAGTCGCTTTAAGAGCGGCGTTCAAAGCGGTGATGGACGGCAAACAAGTCGCCATGTTGGTACCAACCACGGTACTAGCACAACAGCATTTTGAGACCCTGCGAGAGCGAATGACTGCATTTCCGGTGAAAGTTGAGATGCTGTCTCGTTTTAGGACGACGGCGGAACAGGGGAAAATAATCACAGAGATGACAGAAGGCAGCATTGATATTGTCGTCGGAACACACCGCCTACTGGGTAATGACATCCAATTTAACGATCTTGGGCTGTTAATTATTGATGAAGAGCAGCGTTTTGGCGTCACTCACAAGGAGAAGCTGAAGCAGCTTCGGACAGAAGTCGATGTCTTGACATTGACTGCAACGCCTATCCCACGTACTTTGTACATGAGTCTAACTGGTATCCGCGACATCAGTGTAATCAACACAGCCCCGAACGAGCGGCTGCCCATCGCCACACATGTGGGACGGCGTGATAATGACTTAATCCGGCAAGCGATTATGCGAGAGGTGGAGCGGCGCGGGCAGGCATTTTTCGTTCACAATCGAGTCAAAACCATATATTCAGAACTGGAACGCCTCAAGGCACTGGTACCGGAAGCACGCTTTGCAGTCGGGCATGGTCAGATGTCAGAAAGTGAACTGGAAGCCGTCATGAATCAGTTTACCGCTGGGGAATTTGACGTTCTATTAACTACCACAATCATTGAGGCTGGTTTAGATATCCCTAACGCCAACACCTTGATCATCGACCGTGCTGACCACTTCGGTCTGTCACAGCTTCATCAACTACGCGGACGGGTAGGTCGTGGCGCAAACTTGGCATACGCTTACTTCTTTCATCCGGGCTACTCGCGCCTGACGATGGAGGCCCGGGCAAGGCTCGACACCATCGCTGAAGAAACGGCACTTGGTGCTGGCATGAATATTGCTATGCGAGACTTAGAGATACGCGGTGCAGGCGATATCCTCAGCGGCAAGCAGCATGGTCATATATCGACTGTTGGTTTCCATCTTTACACGCGAATGCTGGCACAGGCTGTCAAACGCTTACGAGCAGAACGCGATGAGAGTGAAGAGCCTCTACCTGAGATGGAAGGCGACATCAACACGCTAGCGCAGCGAGGTGCAGTGACGATTGACCTGCCAATCCCAACTTACTTACCGACCGACTACATTCCTGATTTATCGCTGCGTGTCAACATCTACCGACGTATGGCAGATATCCACTCAGATGATGACATTGATACGTTACGCGAGGAACTGGTAGACCGCTTCGGTACGCCACCTGCCCCAGTAGAAGGGTTATTGTATCAATTACGTGTCAAGAACCTTGGGCTAGATGCGGGCATCGATGCGGTATTGACGGAAGGAAACCAACTCAACCTGCGGATACCTGGTTTGGCGTTCACAAATCGCAACGCGCTGCAAGAGCGCATCGGGCATAACGTCCGCGTTAGCCGCACAGGTATCTGGCTTCCGCGCGAAAACGGCTGGCAGCAAGCACTGCTGGCAGTACTCAAACAAATTACTATTGAACGTGAGCGTGAAGCTCCGTTAGTTAGGTGATTGTGTGCGGTTGTACTTGCCCGTGGCAGACAGTGACTGTAACATATCTTCAGTGATCCTACTGCCACCCAGAACTGAAGCGACTTATGCAACATAGAATCATTTTTCCATCCGTGAGCTTCATTGCACTCGCCATGAGCGTCATGGCTTGTGCTGCCTTTGGTGGCGGAGGGGAACCTAATGGTGAGCCAGCCCAAGTTGGTGGCGGCATTCTTCAAGAAGACGTGCCAACCGTAATTGTTGCTACTAATCCCCCACCAATGACGGCAACCTCTTTCCCCACGAGCACGCCCACCCCAACCCGCGAGCCAGCAGAAGGTGTTCCAACGGCAATACCAGCGTCTCAAGAAGGTGTGATTTATGCTTCAACACGGAACGCTGGCATTGCACCCTACTTCCTACTGCCGAACGGTAATGAAGTCAGCCCAATTGACCTTGGTGATTTTGACTTCAACATAGTTTGGCCTGAGTATTCACCTGATCTAAACCAGCTTGCATTTGCAGCCATACAAGGCGGCAATGCCTACTTAGAAGTTGGTGTCTTTGTGCAAGATGTTAATAGTGGTGAGATTACACAACTAACGACGGGTGATGGCAATCATCCGCATTGGTCACCAGATGGCAGCCAGATTGCGTATTCTTGCAACAACCGAACTGATATCTGCGTGATTAATGCCGATGGGTCAGGGGTAGTGAACATCACTGAAGATAGTGCCCGGATGGAAATGTTCCCAGATTGGACACCGGATGGTCAGATCGTTTTCATGTCTGATCGTAATGTGACGAAAAATCGTCGCTTCAGCGAGATTTATATTATGAACGCAGACGGCAGCAATATTGAACGGCTCACCTTCGATGGCAACGCATTTAATGCCTACCCTAATGTTGCCCCAAACGGTTCTCGGATTGCCTATGAAAGTAACCGCGACACAGACTTTGCAGCAGACATCTATACCATTACGATTGATGGTGACGACCGTCAACAGGTGACCACAGATGAGCGTGTCTGGAACCAAACCCCTGTCTACACAGTGGACAATCTACGGCTCGTGTATGCGGCGGATGATGGTAGCGGTCAGATTGACCTATATGAAATAAATGGCGAAGGTGGAACGGCACGGCAGCTAACGCGTTTCTCATCAGAAGATGGCGGGCTACGTTTTGGGCATTCTGTACCAAGCGCAGCACTTACGCCGAGTGGCAGTGTTGAATTAGAGAACCGCACACCTGAGCCAATCACAGGCCCAGCGGGCGGCAACCCTGTGCCAGAGGTTATTCTATTTGCTACTAATGATATTAACTGCCCCGATTGCCTAGAGACGGGCATCTATCGGATTAACCCGGACGGCTCGGAACTGCTCAAGCTACCAGTTGATGGCTTCTTCCCAACATGGACGCCTAATCACACACGTTTCGCCTACATAGACGGTGGTGAGATGTTCCTCGCCAACTCCGATGGCTCGGATTCGACACAAATCACAGATGCGTTTATGGGGCTGGGCACTGCGACATGGGGACCAAGTGGCACATTGGTAGTCTCTGAGTGCACACCATACTTCCAGTTCGATGTTTGCGTTGTCAACATCAGCACTGGGCAGGTTCGCAACATCACACCGATTATCACCAACGACTCAGGCGTACCTTACCCGACATGGCTGGGTGCCAACATTCTGCTGAGCAACTTTGTGCTAACCCCACAGGGCGCAATCGCCCGTGAATTAATCGGTGAAGGGCAAGCCTCACCGGATGGCATCCGACTAGCCAATATCAACCGGGCGGGGCAGTTGGTTGTAACCAACCTAGATGGCTTGCTGCTGATTACGGTAACGGACGATAACCTGACTAAGGGGAGGCCTGTTTGGGCACCAGAGGGAGAACGCATCTTGTATACAGCCTCTCCAGGTGATGGACGCCAGTATCTATATATTGCCGACCTCAACCCAGAAACCGGTGGTGTATACCAACTTGTTGAGCAGCCAATTGCAGTTGGCCCGGCATCAGCCAGTGAGCCACTGGGAACAGCATATGGCTATAGTTGGTCACCTTAAACGGACTGCCATATAGGCAATCAAGGCCCATTTGACGGCTCTGATTGCGCAACATCAAAGAGAGTGCTAAACTCTTTCGCGGTCAATGGTGTATAGTCTCGGGTACACAGAGACCAAAAATCGCACAGTTTAAATGTTTCAGAAGGCTTGTAGGCTAGGAATAGATCTGTGAATGAGTCTGTTTTAGTCCTCAATGCAAATTATGAGCCGTTAAACGTCTGCAACACCAAGCGGGCCCTCGGCTTAATGATGACTGGCAAAGCAGAGATAATCGCAAACGGACGCGGTCATATTCGGACGGTCTCAAGAGCAATCCCTAATCCATCTGTTGTTCGCCTCTCTCGCATGATCCACCGCCCTCGCCCTCGTGTCAAACTCACCAAAAGAGAAATCTTCCGTCGTGATGGCTATCAATGTCAATATTGCGGCTGCCGCCAAGAAAACTGTAACCTGACGATTGATCATATCATGCCACGCTACAGAGGCGGTGAGTATTCGTGGGGAAATCTCGTGGCCTGTTGCTCAAGTTGCAACCGGCGTAAAGGTGGACGCACGCCTGAGGAAGCTGGGATGCGCTTACGTAAAAAACCCGTTGAGCCTAGTGCCTCCGCTGAATATATGTTTGGTCATATGCTCAACCGTTATAACGAGTGGGCGACTTACATCGAGGGTTGGTAGGGTAACCATCCGTTATAGATCAAAGCAGAGGCCAATGAAGCCCCTGTTTGCTGTCATGTCACTGTGCTATATTGTTTTGTCAACGTAAGGTTTAGGGGAGTATCGGCTGAAGCAAGCCGTAGTTACCGTCTTTGCGTCGGTACATTACGTTGACTTCGCCGCTGTCAGCGTGCATAAACACATAAAAATCGTGACCAAGCAATTCCATCTGATCGATAGCTTCCTGTTCCAACATCGGGAAGATTTCGAAGGATTTCCGGCGTAGGACAACACCTGGCTCAAGCTCATCTGCTGAAAGATCAACAGCGCTCTCGTAAGCGTCAAATACCTCTTTAACATCAGGACGGCGTTTGCGCCTTCCTTTGTAGCGCTCAATTTGACGATACATTTTATCTAAAACATTATCCACAGCGACATAGATATCTGCGGTGCGCTCCTCAGCACGGAGTATCGTGCCACGTTGGTGACGCAATGTGATTTGCGCACTGTACTCGTCCTCTGGGTCACGGTTCGACTTTTCTTCGCTCACATCCACTTGCACTTCCGAAATATTTGGCATGTAGCGGTCTAATCGACCAACTTTGCGCTCGATATAATCGCGCAACTTTGGTGTTACCGTCAAGTCATGACCATTAATTAAGACTTTCATTCGTGCTGTACACTCCTATATAGATTGTTCTTATTAACTTCACTACATATCGCTCTTGCCAAGCGGACTAAACCACACACAACTCCCCGATATTATTTGATATGCAGTGGCGTGTTGGCTGGTCGTGCAGAGTGCCTGTTATACATAAAACACGCTGGCGCTTAGGCGGCGACACAGTATTGTTAGGTGGTCTTTTATCGTAACATAAAATTGATGCGCATGGAATACAAGTGCACCCATAGCGCACAGGAGTGAGACTGTATCAACATATTAGTAGTTTGCCTACCCTTCCGCTTAGAAAGGTCAGCTACGCTCGAGCAACGGTTAAACAGTAGACTTGCTCTGCGCCAGCGGATAATAGCGCTTGCGCAGATGCGTCTAGTGTCGCACCTGTAGTGCAAACATCATCAATCAACAAAATGACTTGTTCACTCACAAGTTGTGGCTCTGCCACAAACGCGTCAGCGACATTGCGGCGCCGTTGCTCCATAGTCAATGTTGTTTGTGACGGTGTAGCACGGTCACGTTGGAGTGCGGTTAAGGGCAACAAATGTATCTCTAGCTTTGCAGCCAAATGTGCAGCCAAGAGCTCTGACTGATTGTAGCCTCGTTGAGCCAAACGCTCTGGGTGAAGAGGGACAGCACAAAGGGACGTTACATTCGCAAAGTAGTGCGAGTCGACAGTTTTGAGAGCGGCTTCAGCGAGTGCCGCAGCTATTACCCGGTTGTTTTGGTACTTAAGGGCGTAAATCGCTTGCCCGAGCTGGTCATCATACAAGTAAGCACTAATCGAACGGATAAACACAGGCGGATAGTTTTGACAAGTGCGGCAGATTGCTTCCATAGAGTCTGGATGTAGGTTCGGGTTATCGCACCGCTGGCATCTGCGAGAGGGCAACGGGCGGAAATGCTCTACACACCGGGAGCACAAGGGCACACCATAGCGTCTGCATACCGCACACTTCAGAGGAAAAAACAGGCTGCCGATTGCTTTTGTGAGCCGGGCAGCCTGCTTTTGAAAAGTCATCTGGTTGGGGTGTAGGCTGTATTAACCGCCGCCGTAGAACTGACGGAACAACTGAACACCGGCTGGACCAAGCAACACAATCCAAATAGTTGGGAAAATCAAAAGAACCATTGGGATCATCATTTTTACAGGGGCTTGCTGCGCCTTTGCTTGGGCTCGCTGACGACGTTTAATACGCATTTGCTCAGACTGAACTTTTAAGACCTTAGAAATACTGACACCGAGTTGGTCAGCTTGAATAATCGCACCGGTAAAAGTCGTCACGTCTTGGACATCCATACTATCAGCCATGTTTTTCAGTGCGTCTCGTCGTGACTTGCCAAGAGAAATCTCTTTGATGACACGACCAAAGGCGATGGATAATTTATTGTCCCACTTCTCGTAGACCTTACCCATTGCTTGGTCAAAGCCAAGGCCAGCTTCTACGCAAATAGACATTAAGTCCAGTGCATCAGGAAGGGCCTTTACGATTTCATCTTGGCGGCGTTTCACCTTCGAGCGCAGGAGCATCCAAGGCATCAGAAAGCCAAAGCCACCGCCACCAAAGAAACCAAGGATGCGCCACAATGCAGGACGGTTGGCAATCGAGAAGACCGCCAGCAGCAGAAACGCGAGCACAACCATCATCACAAAGCGCGACACCCAAAAGAGCGCAGGCGTTAGGCCTTTGGGGCTACCCGCCAGCACAATCAGGCGCTGCGTCTTTTCAAGGGTCTGCTGCGGGGCAAATGACGTTGTAAAATCAGCCAACTTTTGCGCAATTGGCAACAAAACACGCTGAGTGAATGGCACCTGCATTTCAATGTCTTCAATGTTAGCAGATGCTTCCTCGCCTGAAGAGTAAAGCGCAAGCCGTTCAGAGAGAGGGTCTGCCTCTCGACGGTTTGAAAGACCGATGATGACGAGCACAATGGCCGTGATCACAATTACTAGACCGATAGCGGCAATTGGCAATATCAATGATAGATTCATTGTGGCATCTCCACAAACTTACAGACGTTCGTAAACTTCTTCAATAAAACTACGGTTACTATACCTCAACATCAACGATACGACGGATGACAGCAAGCCCAACTGCCATCATTGTTAGACCAACACCAATCAAAGGCCAACCACAAGGAATTTGGGTTGCTGGAATGTAAGCCCCACCTCGGTCTGGACCATAGAATAGCTGCCCCATGTAAGACGGGCTGACGAACAACAGGAATACAGCCAGCACAAGCGGCAGCAAGCCAATCAGAATGCCAGTCGCACGACCAGAAGCCGTAAGTACCTCAATTTCACCCTTGATACGAATACGCTCTCGAATAGTGAAGCTGATGACCTCAAGGATTTCAGCAAGATTACCACCGACTTCGCGCTGGATGTTGACAGCGGTAAAGACCAAATCAAGGTCCTCACTGCCAATACGCGAAAGCATATTACTTAGTGTTGTATCAAAGGGTACACCGATGGACATCTCAGCCACGACACGCTTAAATTCATCGCTAGCAGGCGGAGGTGCTTCTCTCGCAACAGCTTCGAGAGCTTGAGGCACGCTGAAGCCTGCTCGCAGCGCATTGGTCCACAGCCCAAGAATGTCAACAAGCTGGTTGTTAAAAGCCTTCAACCGACGGCGCTGGCGAATGGTCACGTAAATGCGAGGAATAAACAAACCGATGATGAAGCCGACTCCAGCCCGTGGGCCGGGGAAGAACAGCCACATAATCAGCGTTAAGCCAGTCGCTACGACAAAATGCATAATGAAATATTCAGTGACAGACAGCGGGACATTTGCTTTGCGCAACTGCCCACGAATATTTCCAGCGATACCACGGTTCGCAAGCATATTATCCAGTTTAGCATAGACCTCATCGCGGGATAAGCCGCCGGAGGCCGGAGCGTCAGATTGACCTGTTTGATCCTGTGGCCCTGGTGTCCACTCACTATCTAACTGACGCTGCAATTCCTCGAGACGCTGATCCTCAGCGCTTTGATTGCGGCGACGAAAAAAGATAAAGAGACTAACAGCAATTAAGACAGGGAGCAGGCAAATAGCAACTATACCAATAATGCCTAACCCAATGATTGCTTCAAGCATGGAACCTCCTCTAAGAGAGCCTATTTTCTAGCAAGCCAACACTGTCTGACTAGCGGCGCGGGCCAAAGAAAATTGCGGGTGGAAGTTGAATACCCGCATCCAGGATTTTGTCGATGTTCTTAGGACGCAGACCCGTTGGACGAGTACGCCCAATGATACGATCCCCATCCATACCAGTTTGCTCAAATTCGAAGATATCAGACATGGTGACCACATCACCTTCCATACCTTGGATTTCGGAGATTTTGACGATCTTGCGAGAGCCATCACGCATGCGGCTTTGGTGCACAATCATATGAACAGCAGATGATATCTGTTCACGGATGGCACGAATTGGTAAATCCATGCCAGCCATCAGGCACATTGTCTCTAAGCGAGCGAGTGTGTCACGCGGGGAGTTACTGTGCGCTGTACCCATCGACCCGTCGTGTCCGGTATTCATCGCTTGGATCAGGTCGAGTGCCTCACCACCACGAACCTCACCAACGACAATGCGGTCAGGGCGCATGCGGAGCGAGTTAATCATCAGGTCGCGAATAGTAATTTCACCCTTACCTTCAATGTTCGGCGGGCGACTTTCCAAACGAACAACGTGCGGTTGACGAAGTTGTAGTTCAGCCGCGTTCTCAATCGTGACGATGCGATCTTCTTCTGGGATAAAGCTGGACAGGATGTTCAGGAGCGTTGTCTTACCGGAACCAGTGCCACCAGAGACCACAACATTAAACCCGGCGATAACACAAGCCTTGAGAAATTCCATCATTTCAACAGTGGCAGTTCCAAAGTCGATAATGTTTTGCACTGTAAGCGGCACTTTGGAGAATTTGCGGATTGTGAGTGCAGACCCATCCAGCGCGATTGGTGGAATGACCGCATTAACACGTGATCCATCCGGTAGACGTGCGTCGACTGTTGGTGATGATTCGTCGATGCGGCGTCCAAGCGGTGCAACAATGCGATCAATGATGCGGCGGAGGTGCTCTTCGTCTTCAAAATGCACAGGCGCACGAGTCAAGTGCCCCTTCTTTTCGATGTAAATCTTGTCTGCACCGATTGTCATAATCTCAGTGATATCGGTATCTTCCAGCAGCGGTTCCAGCGGACCAAACCCCAACAACTCAGCCACAATCTGCTCATGCAGACGGCGCCGTTCATTGCGGGCCAGCACAATATTTTCTTCAGCGAGAATTGTGTTGAACAGATCATCGATGCGCGCCCGCAGCTCATCGGACTTTGACATATCAAAGACCTCACCGACGCCTAGGTCTTCTAACAAGCGACGCTGCACACGCTCTTTGACATCAATCCCGCCGACGCGCCCAATGTCTTTCATGACGGGTGTGCGTTGTACTGGGGAGTCACCTTCAGGACGATCTGAACGCCCATCCCCGGAACCACCAGTTTCAATTCTCTTTAATAAGCTACTACCAGCCATTATAAGTTCTCCTCACTATCTAGTTACCACCAAGCAAGTTACTGAATAACCCAGTACGCTTCGTCTGGGGCTCTGCAACCGTCTCTTGAACTTGCTCACTGCCTTCAATTTCGGTACGAATGTGCTGCGCCAGTTTCATCAGCGGTTGCGCAGCAGGTGATCGCTTCGGATCGACGTTGACAATTGGAGTACCGCGGTTGAGCAACTCTTCTGCAAGCGGCTCAATCGGGATAACCACGTTGACTGCCAACTTGAGGAAGTTTCCAATTTGCTCTGGCGTAATGCTGCTGCGCTCGGCATCATATCGATTGAGAACAAGCGTTTGCCCGCGCTCTATTGGAACCTCGTCGCCACCCTCGACCTCGGTTATCAGACCAGATAGGATGCGCGAGTCTTTAAGTGCTGACATGTTGGCCTGCGTAATCATGACGATATGGTCCGCAGACTGTAGAGCCGTCACAAGCACACCATCAATTGCTGTTGACGTATCTACAATGATGTAATCATACAGTGGGCGTAGATCATTTAACAAGCGCCTAAGCCCTTCCGGCTGAAGCGGTTCAGCTTCTAGCGGGTTTGGCGGCGCAGTCAGCAAGCGTATGCCTGTATCATGTTCAATTACCACACCTTCTAAACCATGCTCATCTAACTCAGACTCCAACGCCATCCCAGCAGCATCAACCACATTATACTGGGCACGCGTATTTAACGACACAGCGACATCACCCGCATAAACATTTGTGTCAACGATCAGAATATCTTTGTCAGGGGCCGATTTTTTTATCGCTGCCGCTAGGTTAACTGCAACCGTTGTTTTTCCTGTGCCGCCTTTCAGACTTGCAACCGTGACTATGCGCCCCTCAATCATACGCTTTTTCTTAACAGGTGTCTCTGGCTGCTCTGGTGAGGCGGTAGACGGGTCAGGGAGGGCAGACGTAGTTTCTACCGTCGCCATACTAGCGGCCCGTCGGATAGCGCTGGTTAATTCATCGCCTGAAATTGGCTTTGGCACAAAATCAACAGCGCCTGCTCGCATGGCTGAGCGCACATAATTCATATCATCTTGGACACTGACCACAATTACCTGAGTATTTGGGTAGTCTTTCCGAATAATCTGAGTCGCTTCGATGCCGTTCATTCCGGGCATATTTATGTCCATCAAGACAACGCGTGGTTGGTATTCACGAACCTTCTGGACGGCCTCACGCCCGTCCTCTGCGAAGTCTAATACTTCAATATCATCCTCATACTCTAGCAAACGACGCGTTCCCTCACGGGTATCTTCGTTATCGTCACAGATGAGAATTTTGATCATGTCTGCCATGTATTGTCCCAACCGGTGGAGTCACAGTCAAAAACAGGCTAACGCCTGCTATCTTACATAATCTTACTTAGAATAATACCAATGTAGATGAACCTGTCTAAGTTTATCTCATTACAAGCAAAACGGCGTGTTTCATTTCTCAAAGGACCCCAATTTTGTCGAATAGTATCGGGATTGTAAGCTTGGAAGCCATATATACTATACGTATCCGTCGCTATGCTCGTCAACCTACCAGCAGGTAGACAGGACTGAGATTACATCAGAATTGAAAACCTTAACCTAATACAAACTAAAACCGGCTGTATATTTGTACAGCCGGTCATACTTGACATTACGCGAATTCGTCGAATTCAACTTCTTCGGTACCGGGTGGTGGCCCTTTTGGAATAGAAATTTCTATTCGCGCACCATTTGGCGTCGCTTCAACATGCAAGTCACCCCCTACAAGTGTGACACGTTCTTGTAACGTGCCAAGTCCAAGCGCATCCTTTGTCTTCGCATCCAATTGAAGTTGCTCCGTGTCAACGGTACGACCGTTACTATCTACCACAGCCCGCACACGGTCACCCGAAAGTTCCAGCTTCACTTCGATCTGGCTGGCCTCGCCGAGGTTACGTGCGCTAGAAAGGATGGCCTGAACGCCGCGGAATAACAAGACTTCCCGGTAAGCCTCTAACCGAGGGATTTGACCCGCGCTTTCGAAGTCCGTTGTGATTTCGTTTTTCTCACCATACTGTGTGATGTAGCGCTTGAGGGTCGGCGCTAAGCCCAGGTCTCCCAGCATCATTGGGCGCAACTCTTCAATAAAGCCGCGCACTTCCTGAAACGAAGAATTGGCTGAGGCTTTTAAGCGAACAAGTTCGACCCGGGCTCGCTCGACATCTTTATCGAACAACTTTTGACAGATTTCAGCCTGCAGAATGAAGTTCGTCAATGAGTGAGCTGGGCCATCGTGCATTTTACGTGCAAGCCGGTCACGCTCTTCTTCTTGCGCATCAATAATTTTGACAATGATCTCTTTGGCGTTGAAGCTTTCACTTTCATCTTCAACGTCGCCATTGGCACTAAGCGCCTGAATAATATTTTCTAATAGGCCAATCTGCGTGCGCGTAGCATCTTCCTGTGCTTGCAGCTTGTCTGTTTCAGCACGGATCATCATCAAGCGTTGTTGTGTTGACAACGCCTCATCATACGTTTCTTGGACGGTCACCCGCGGCACTTGTTCAATCTGCGAGCGAACTTTTTGGAGTTCACCCATTATGACGGCGTTACGTTGGGTTAACTGCTCGACTTGACCCTCAGACTGGAGAATTTTTTGTTCAATGTCTCGCTGTCGCCGCTGCAAAGTCTGAAGATCTGAACGGAGTGTTGAGACAAGTTCCTCGACATCGCTCAGTTCTTCTTCTGCTGCGTCAGTTTCAAAATCAAAGTCTGCCATCGCTTTACCTATCGGTAGCTCAAATGAAGAGTGATATGCTGCACTTTTAGTGTTTAGTCATATTTAAATAGTGTAACGCTGATGGAGCAACTTCCAAACAGGATAATCTTCCTGTTTTTAGCGTTCTGTTGTCGTATCCTTCAACCGTACCCACCCTCGGCGCAGTGCAAAAACCGCAGCCTGCGTGCGATCCTCTACTGCAAGCTTACGGAGGATGGAAGTCATGTGATTTTTTACGGTCTGATGACTGATCTGCAGCGTACTAGCGATCTCTTTGTTACTGAGACCACGTGTCACATGCTGTAATATTTCCATTTCACGCGGGGAGAGCGGTGACAGAGACTCTGCTAAGTCGGCATAATACTCCCCTGCAACCGCTTCGACGCCTTTGTCCATCCATGTTTTTAGACCTTCTTCGTCGTAGACGACATCATTGACGACATAACGGCCCTGTACAACATGCCTAATAGCATCGACTAGCTTTTCTGGTTCAATTTCTTTGGCACAGTATGCCGCCGCTCCCGCTCGCATAGCGTAAATGACTTGCTCGACGTTGTCATAAGCGGTCAACATGATGATACGCGTAGGCAACTTTTCTTGGCTAATCTTCTGAGTTACCTGGATGCCGTTCATTTTTGGCAAGTTAATATCCATAATAGCAACATCCGGTTCCATTCGTCGCAGGTCTGCAAGGGCGGCTTCACCGTCAGCACAATCTCCGATGACTTTGATATCCGCATGTTCTTCAAGATTGTATTGGATACCTTGGCGAAAAAAAGTGTGGTCATCAACAATGACGACGCTAATACTGCTCGGTGTTGTGGTTGGAGACATAATAAAGCCCTACCCTAGGTTAGATAAAGTCAGCCAAGCGAGGAAAGATCAGATAATATATGAAGTCTATCATAACCCCGATAAGCGGGCAACTGTCACGGATTTAGGCAGGGTTTGTCTGGACTGACAGCGTATACCGTCATGGCTCCTAAATCGCTGCTTGCCTGCTGGTACTCAGGTTGTTCCGCAGCAGACCACACCGGGCATAAGGCTGGGTCGGTGACAAGCTGGGTGTAAGCATCGCTCCAGCCCGGAAACACAATTACATACTGCGCTTCCTCTGCAATAATGTAGTCGAGTAGCTGCCGCTCGCTGTTCATAAAGGGAATAACCTCTGGTGAGACGAGGCCAGCCAAATCTAAAAGCGGGCGGGGAGCAAAATAGCCCATAGCCCCAATATCATGCAGGGCAATTAATGTGTCAGGCTCGGTATTAGCAGCAACCCACTGTGCAGACGCAACAATCTCATCCTCAATAAAAGCGACATCCTGGGCATAGGCAGGTGCCCCCAACATGATTAGAATAGTAGGAAACAGCGCAGCGCAGACAACAGACCAAACCATACTGGCAGTGCGTTCAGCCTGATCACGCGAGCGAAGACGAACAACGCTAGCAGCCCCCCAGATTCCATAAATCACTAAGAAGGGAATTGTTGGCATAATGTAACGTCCATGTTGGAACGTCACTGGCAGACGATATGCATACATTAACCAGTGCAACACAACCCAGATCAGCGGGAGCAGCAGCACACGATTATTACGGCGCACACTATTGACAACCATCGTAATGACCCCAGGCAGCAGCAATAGATGAGCCCCAACAAATGCAACATTAATCTGCCGCCAAAATCGGATCGTCAGTGGAAGGGTGCGCAGAATTTCATATTCCGTTTGCTTAGCATAGAAGGTATTGGGCAGCAGTACACCACTGATCGCATAGTTAAACCCAAGAAAAACAGCAAGAGCAGCCCCGAACCCGACGCCCGCCATTAAGCCCCACTTCAAACGATCTCCTAAAGGCCCATTGACGCTAAACCCATAGAGCCCCGCAATTGCGAGTGCAAGTGCCCCCTCTGGGCGAGTCAACATTAGTACACCGCCGAACAAGCCGAGAGTAAGCCCTTCCCTTGGGGAGTGTCCGCGCTTAGCCGGGTCATGACGAATGACACCACGCCAAAACCAGATCAATAGGGCAGTAAAGAGAATGGTCTCCATTCCTGAAGCTGCCATCCAAACCATATGCCACTCAACAGCAACAGCAAGGCCAATCAACGTGGCAAAAGCTGGTTTATCATCACTCAAGAAACGTGCGGCACCAAGGGCCGCGGCTATCAGGCAGAGCAAGCCGACGAAGTTCGTCCACCAAAATGCATTCAACCATTGGCCCGGCACGAGCAGTGGTGTCCATAAAAGTGATGTTGATCCGGTACTCGGTTGCCCAGCAACAAAGGCCCATTGACCGTTTTCAGCGAGATTACGTGCGTAAGTTTGATAAATCCACGCATCGTCAAGCGGAAAACCAAAGCCCGCATTTTGAAGGTAGCCAGTCAGTAAGTAAACACCTTGGGCAAGAATACATATAATGACCAACACAAGGTCACGCTGGCGGGTTGACCAAGTTACTAAATTGAAAGTGGCTTTGAAGTAGCCCATAAGTCGCTATCATTTCGTTGAATCAGGCTTCGGTTAGGTGAGATGGTAATCTTAATGAGCGCTGTCTGCACCTTGATGGAACATTTTCGAGATATCAAGCGTTTTATAGGTAGAGATACGATCAAAGAAAGAAGGCAGCGAACGGAATGACACAACTACGAGCGACCCTTGCTATCGCATTAATAAGTATCTTGGCTCTAAGTGCCTGCGATCAAATTGGGCCGACTGACGAAGAGGACGATCCTCTAGTAAATTCAACTGATGCCCCACAAGAACCGACTGAACCGGTAAACCTCACAGAAGCATCATCTGCTTTGCAGGGGACAAATGTTTACGTGGATAACATTGAGATTCTTTTGATGGAGTCTTGGCCGTTGCAGGCTTCAGCAATCGTCACAGGAAATTTGGCTGACGGCTGTGTGTCGCTGAACGGATTTGATGTCAACCGCGTAGACACCACATTTACGCTGACCCCACTTACCGAGAGAGACGCAGATGCTCTGTGTATCCAAGCCTTAGTTCCATTTGAAGAGTCTGCGCCACTGGATATATTTGGCCTTGATGCTGGTATGTACACCGTCACCAGCGGTAATGTTTCAGCAAATTTCACACTTGATATGGACAACATTTTGCCTGAAGATATGCTTCCAGAAGAACCTCCAGTTGGCACTGAACCTGCTGGTGATGAAAAGACACTGGGTGATCCATTACCTGTTAACACAATTATGGTAGAGACTGGTCACACGCCAACCAATGCTATAGTAACTCTCCAACTAACCGTTCCCAATGGCTGTATTGAATATCTTGTGGTTACGGAAGGACAGATGGATACGAGCATCACACTGAATGTCTTTCAGGATGTTCCGTCGAATGTAGCCTGCCTCGCAGCCCTGACGGATACAGAAGTCACCCACATACTCACTGAGTTAAGCATCGGTATACGCTATACAATCGACGCTGGCGGTGTCAGTGAGACATATACCACGCCCTAGTTATTTCGGCTGACAGATAATTTGATAGAGCGTAGCAGCCCCCGCCTCAACCGTCGCAAGTTTCTCAAAGCAATTTGGGTCGGGGTCGCTGTCAGCCGATGTTGATAGTCCAAAAGGAAGCAGCAAATATGTCGCTTGGTATGCGACGGCAGCCCGTAAGATTTCCTCTTCCCCGCCTGTGATCAATGGGATGCTAGAGCGCCCCGTGTAGAGATATACGGCTGGCGCATTGTTACTCATAAGGACGGCATCAGCCGGAACAGCATTTTCTGACAGAAGGGTATCTAAACTTTCATATAATCGTTGATTGGTATTCCAGCCGGAAAGACTACGCGCTGTTAAGAATATAGTTAGGCCCGCCGCAAAGACAATCGAGGCAGGCGCAAAGATCTGCCAAGACTGACGCAAACGCCAACCGTTTACCCGCTGACCAGCCCAGCGGAGCGCATCCTCTAAACCAAGGACTGCAAGCGATAGTAGAAACGGCATGAGTGCAGCTGAGGAATGAAACCAGCCACCTCGTTGCCCTGGATAAGCAAATATGAAGGTCATTGCAGTGAATAGGCCTGCTGCGTACAGAAGTGAAGGAACTACAGTCACCTGCCGCCAGCGCTTAAACAGTGCAATGACCGTAAACGGCGTCAGAAAGATGTAGTTATTCACAGCGACAAAGCTTTGTAAATTGGTCACCAAAACACTGACTCGGCTGCGAATGATAAACACTAGCCCAGCATCAATAAAGCGAGCAGGGGTGGTTACCGGCGGGTACCGGAAGAGGTCGTTGTATTCAAGCAAGAAGATCGTGCTTATCCCACCCGGTGGTTGGATCGACCCATACAAAGCTAAATTCCGCAGTAGCCATGGTGCTGCAACAATCAGGTAGCCGCTGATGATAGCTGCGACGGAAAGAAACATACTTTGTAGCCTGCCAAGACGCAGTTGCCACAGAGCAACGCCTAGCCCGACTAACACCAGCAGCAAACCATCACTACGGGTCAGGTAAGCAAGGCCGGCACACACACCAGCCAGCAGCCAGACCCACCATCTACGGTTACGGTCGGTGGCACCTTGTGTAACTAAGTAGAGACTAGTCCCTCCGAAAACCGCAAAGGGTGTAAACGTCTCAGGAATGACCCAATTCACTGCATAATAGCCAGCAAAGCATATCAACAACCCAGCAATCAAGGCACGCTTATGGTTATCAGTGCGGCTATCTACTTGAAGGTAGGTTAGGTAGGCGAGTGCGGGGAGCAAACTCGCCAGCAAAACATACGGTACTTGCGCAGCGCCAAACGACCGAGGCCCAATATTTAGACCAACTGCCGCAATAAACGATGGCAACGGTTGCCAATATCCAAAAGCTGAATATGGTATTTCTGGAGGTGGATTGAGATAGTTCCAGAAGTAAGGCTCAGCGAACGGCCATCCTTGCTCAGTGATGAGTACAGCACCCGTGTAGTAATATGTGGCATCCAGCGATGGTCCGGGTGATGTAACCAAGCCAGCTACTAGCGTGTTAATGACTAGCCCAACTGCCATCACAATAAGCAGGTTACGGCAGTGTATCATCGTATCATCATCGCGGAATGTTAGCCTCTAGCTGAATTTCATAGAGGGTAAATTCACCTTCAAAGCGCCACACTTCTTGGAGTGTTGACCCGCGTAAAGCATCTAAGGTTTGTATATCCTCTGGCATGACCGGCTCATAAGGCTCTTCTTTGTAGAGAAAGGTACGTCCTGCCTCAAAGATTAGGACGTGAGAAGCGTCCGCTTCGACCCAGCTTTGGACAATAGCTTCAGGCTCTTCGAGCGTTTGGCGTCCATGCCACCATTCATTAATAAGTGAGTCAGGGATGCAGGTGACATCTTGGTCACAATAATAGGTTCGTGGCTCCCAGAGGAATTGCACAGTCGAACCAGCAGGCAAAGTATTGATCTGCTGCATAGCAAAATAATGCGTTCCCGTTCCAGATGAAAGTAGATACTCGTCTTGCGTTTGTAAACCCACCACAACGTAAAGCGGATTATGTGCAACAAATTCCAGTACAGTATTAATCACTGCTACCAGCGTGACAACTATGACAGTTATTAAAGCTGGCATACGTAAGTCAATAGCAACAATGATGTCTTTTAGCCCAACCAATGCCAACCCACTTACGAGTGCCAACATTGGAAAGATCGCAAACAAGAGGCGTGTTTGGATCAAATACCAAGAAACAGTCGAACCGTACAACCAGAAAAGATATGCAGGAACTGTAAAAACAAAAAGGTGACCCACGAAAGCTTTGATCTGTTCCGGGCGCTGCTTCCAGCCGATGAACATAAACGGCAGTAACCCAATAATTAACGGGGTGATGTTAGCCATATAGGGGCTTACACCATCATAACCGAAGATAGAGAACTGCATTGGAGCCAGAAAAAATCCCGCTGCATCGAAGGGTTCTCCCTTGGCGATGAACCCAGTCCATGGGCGTAGATAGTACCAGGCATCTAACTCGTCAAAGCCAGCCGTCCCTGGCCCAAAAGGTGCGACGGGGTTTCCATATAAAATGAGGTTTTTCAACAACCAGGGCGAAAATAGGATTAGGGCAACGAAGGTCAATGAAGCAGCAGACCGCCCCGCAAACCAGAGGCTGCGCCGCCGCGCGAGCCACAGTGCCAACACACCTAGCCCAATCGAAGCACCGCCCGCAGTGTATTTACAACCAACCGCAAAGCCAGTGAATACTCCAGCTAGGATAAGATACTCGCTCTGGTAATCACTATCTGCCCAGCGCAGCAGCATCAGAAAAGCAGCCGTGGCGTAAGCCATCAAGCCGAGGTCATTATAAGGCCAATGGAATGATGCCCAAATTGTTTTACTTAACAGTAATATGCTCACAGCAACCCATCCGGCAGCAGGCCGCTGCAGACGGTACGCTGTGGCAACAACTAAGAGCAACATCAAAGTGCCCAGCAATGTGTGCATCAGGACGGCAGCTTGTGGCGTCGCAATCAGCAACTGCCACAGATACAAAGTTTCCACAAGCTGAGGGAAACCAAGGAAGTGATTATCAATGAGAGGGATAACCCGGCCCGCTGCGAGGTAGGCTTGCGGCCCAGCTAGATGATAGGTCAGCGCATCCCATTTCGTGGGTGGGGCCAAGGCAAGTAAGACGGCAAGTATTAAAAAAACTAGGGAGACCCAGCGCAGCAGGCGTATATAACGATATTCAGTTGGCTCAAAGACAGACTGCAACCCTCGTTTAAAGTCATTCAGCCAATCAAATAACGTGCGATAAAGCCCAGCAAGTATGGTCAGCATTAGCACCCACACCAACCATCTGGGCGGGTAGGCACCCAAGAGTCCTAGCAAAAGCCCAAGTAGGCTAAGGCTGCCCAAGCCGACCAGTAACTGAAATAACGTTCGCTCTAACGCGGTTAGCTCAGTAGACTGGGGCCACAGCAACCGTCCAACAACAGTCCCTAATGCCGATAAACTGAGAAAGCCAAGCACTGTCAGTACCAAGTTGCTGACGGCCTCAAAGGTCCGTTGTGGGTCAAAAACGCCCGGCTTTTGGGCGATTCCCGAAAAAAGACGCGGATGGCCCGGATAGTGAAGGATCAGATAACCGACCGTTAGCGTCAGTAGCCAAATCAGTGGAAGATAGAAAAGAAGCCGCCTCCCCAAGCGACGCATGTGCCTACTAGATGACGCCATTACCTATCCTCACGGACGAACACCACGGCAAGATTATCTTCATGTACCATTTGCCAACCAGGTTCATCTGCTAAAGCAAGACCAATTGGACTGATGCGTTCAACAAATACCGTTTGAATGTCGTATTCATCTAGTTGGGACTGCCAGTTTTCCGCTGCCAAGTACATCGACAGGTAAGGCCCCAGAATCTCATCGCCGTAGAGATCAGTGCGTCCATCAACAAACACAGGAATTTCGTCCCCCGCCCAGATCAGATAGCCGCCCCAATTGTAACTATTAAGAAGTGGTATCTGAATGTCGGCCTCATTGAGGTAAGCCACACCGGCTGATGGAACATAGATAGAGCGCAGGTCGTTGATGCGCTCCGGCTGCATTTCGTAAACTGTTTTACCGATTGCGCCCAACACAGCGAGCACAATCAAAGTAATGTTGACATATGCAAACAGACCGCGGCTTGGCAGTTTCCGCGTCCGGAGGCGGATATGATAATCCTCACTGAGTGCATGCAGATGATAGGCTAAAACTGGCGCAGCAACGATGGCAAAAGCCGCGATATTCCTAGCAGCAGCCAATGATAGATAAGCTGTACCAGCTAGCAGGACAGTGGAGGTCCACCAGAGGCGCTTACTGGAAAGGCCGGCAGCTAAAAACGTAGCCAACAGCAACCAAACAAATGGCCAGATTTGCGGTGAGCGAAAGTCTGGTACCGCCCATTCTTGAATGAACGTTCGCAGCGCATCAATACCGACTGTTTCAAACGGATACAAGAGCATACGGAGGCCGTAGGGATTCAATGAGACTAACGCGGCAGAGACTAGGCCAATGATAATGGGGCGCAAGACCTGGCGATGCGAGAAATCGGCGTTTGTTGTGACGAGGCCATCAAGTAACCAATGTAGCGCAGTCCCAATTGAGTAGAGTACCAGCAAGACAAAACCAAGGGCAAAACCCGCGTGCAGGTTAACCCAAACCAGCATAATGAGCGGGATCAACCATAGGCGATCAATCGAGCGCACTTCATAGAGCCATAGCAAGTACAGAACAACCGTGCTTAAAAAGAACGACACCATTTGTGGGCGCGCTGACCAGAAGACTGCTGCTGCCGCACCTGCTAAAATAACCGCCAGTCCAGCAATTATTGGGTCAGCATCACACTGAAGGTAAATGAAAATCATACCGCCCGTTGCAAGTAATGCGGTGAAAAGCGCCAACCCAAGGTCACCTGCGGTGCGATAGAATAAAAACAAAATAGACTGAGAAAGCCATGAATGATTAACCCATGGTGCACCGAGCCGGGTCGAGGAGAAGATATCCTCCATTAGGATAGCCCCGTTTTCGACCTGCCATTGACCTGCAGCTAGGTGCCAGTAGGTATCTGTATCCAGAGGCACTTGAAGAGCCATCGCAAAGATAGCCGCCACGGTCACTACAAAGACAGCCCAAGCAAGAGGTACGCTCAGTTTTGTATTACCTGCCATTTGGTCAACACCTATCTGTCACTTGGCTGGTAGCAAGCGATATCTTTGCTGCCAGGTAGGTACTTTAGCCCGTGCCACAGTGCGATGCTAGAAATGTTTTGCGCTATTTACGATATTGTGATTTTGCCAGGCACTCGCCACCGTTATAATGCTCAGCATGATTGCAGAAGTTAAGCAACACATCTCGGAATTGAGCCGCACAGATTGGCTTCTTACGGCTGGTATCGTGTTTTGTGCAATCCTTGCCCGTATTGTACCGGGTTTGCGCATCATTGATGACGCCTATATTACCTACCGATACGCTTATAACATCGCTTCTGGCCTTGGTTTTGTTTACAATGTTGGCGAAGCTGTCCTCGGTACGACTACCCCGCTGTATACGCTGCTAATGGCAGCTACGGGGATCATAACTGGCAACAGTCAAGCGATATATCCGCAGGCGTCCGTCATCTGGAACGCCCTGTTTGATGCAGCTGGCTGTGTGCTGCTTTATTTGATCGCAAGACGGTTATTCTCCGGCATACTTGTTCAACGAATCCCCGGTTTAATGGTCGCCTTGATCTGGGCAATTGCCCCACGAAGCGTCACCTTTGCCATCGGTGGTATGGAAACCAGTCTCTACATCAGCTTGATGCTAGGGGCTTTTTGCACCTGGCTTTATCAGTCAACAAGGATATCAGCAGGATTGACAGCTTTGGCTTTTTTGACGCGGCCCGATGCGTTAATCTGGGCCGGACCGCTTGGCATCGCGATGATTATCGCTCATTGGTTAGAAACAACAGATAAGCCGTTGCAGAAGCGCATCCCGTGGATCGAGGGGGGTGTTTTTGCGGGAATCATATTACCGTGGGTGCTCTTCAGTTGGGTAAATTATGGTAGCCTGTTGACAAATTCCGTTTCGGCGAAAGCGGTTGCTTACATCATTGAGCCATTACAAGCACTGACAACCTTGCTCGGTGTCTACATCACGATTTTTGCAGAAAATGTCGTCTTCGGAGAAGGTCTCCCACTGGTTATTGCCAGTATTGTTTACTTGTTCCTGTATATTATCGGGTCTGTGTTCTTCATCAGGCAAACGTGGCACAGTCTACCAATCATCTTGTTTCCATGGCTCTACCTGATCACTTTTGCGGCGGCTAATCCATTGATCTTCCGCTGGTATGGGTCGCCGCCTATTCCGATTCTGATGCTGCTCGCGGTTGGTGGTGTTTGGACTGTGATGCGCGACAGGGCAGGAATCAAAACAGCCCAGCGAACAACAGCTGTCATTGGTACTATTTGGCTCAGTTTTTCTTTGACGGCATGGGAACTTAACCCTGACCATGGGCCAAACCGTCCAGCGCCTGAAATGGCGTGGTTTGAATTAGAATTGCTGTACGCGGATGCAGCCCAGAGCCTGCCACAAACTGATGGAGCGGTCGTTGCGGCTGGGGATATTGGGGCTGTGGGATGGTACAGCAACGCCCCGCTACTCGATACGCTTGGACTTGTATCCCCGCAATCTATTGAGTTTTACCCGCTAGAGGCCGAACAAGTCGTTGATACAACCGCATATGCGATTGCGCCCGAGTTGATAGAACAAGAAACGCCTGATTACATCATCACACTAGAAGCTTATGTGCGTAACACTCTGTTGCAATCAGATAGCTTCGAAGAGCAATACACCTTGATCCGCACACTTCCGACGGGCATTTACGGCAGCGAGGGCATGTTGGTGTTCGAACGCAGCAACAGGGGCGGTTAACCCTCTGGCTTAGTAGCGTAAGCAGTGATCAAGTCACCAAAGTTCAATGGAATGTTGATTTTACTGAGTCCTGTGGCTCTGGTAATGGCATCAAGCAGTTTGTAAAGAGGCTGGTTGTATGATTGCAAACGAGACACCAGATACTGCAACTGCAAGTAGCGGCCTTCAGCCTTGACTTCATGGACTTCGAACCCGGCAGCTTCGATAGTCTCTTTCAATGTCTTTCTGGTGAAGTACACAATATGCATTTCCATGAGCCAAGGCCAACGGCTGCCCATTAATTTAGCGAAACGACTATGGGTATCCATCGTATGAACGGCAATCCAGGCACCCGGCTTGAGTAGTTGATAGGCTTCGCGAAGCACCTCAACTGGATCAGGGACGTGCTCGATGACATCCCACATGGTGATGGCGTCAAAGCTGGCTGCTTCAAACGGATGCTGTTGGATAAGCCCTTGCATGACCTGCCGATCAAGCTGTTGCGCCTGTAGGACCGCCCAATGTGAGGGCTCGAGGCCGTAAGCGTCCCACCCAGCCTGCGCCGCAACTTCAACGAAAACGCCCGTATAGGCACCGATATCAAGTATCCGCCTACCGGTGCCAACCCCACTGTGTTCCTCGAGCCACTGAAGCCGACGTTTAAACGTGGCGAAACGAGCAGCTTCAGCGTCAAGGTAAGTTTGATCTTCAACATTGGTGTAATTAGCTGCAATCGACTCTGGTGTAGGCCGTGGGTTTGTAAACAGCAGGCCGCAGTTGGTGCATTCGACAATCGGCGGATGCACACCATAGGCCGGATGAGTGCATAAATAGGCTGTATAGGCTTTGGCATCGTAATCTATTGGACGTGTGTTACGTGTGTTAGGGAAGCGCTCAATAAATTCAGACTGCCCACACAGCATACAGTATTGTATTTCTTGCAGGTCGCTGTCTATTGTATGCTCGGCAGGGAGGAGTTGTTGGTTCATGCGGGTTGGTCTTCTGGCTGTACATGGCTGCGGTCAAAGAGACGGCGCATAGCTAACCTTAAAACGGTGTACACTGCTTTATAGATTTCCTCACGCGATATTTTTGATTTTCCGCGAGTGCGATCCAGAAAAATGATAGGCACTTCCCCAACGGTGAACCCTGCTCGCTGAACAAGGAAGAGCATCTCTACCAGAAATGAATAACCGTTACTGAGAATTGAGTCAAGCGGTAGGCTTTCCAACACATGCCGCTGATAACAACGAAAGCCTGCCGTCACGTCGTGTGCCTTTAGGTTGAGCAAAGTTTTAGCAAACCCATTCGCCCCACCACTGAGAATTTTACGACGCAGTGGAAAATCGGGCGCATCACCCCCCTCAACATAACGAGACCCGATCACCAAATCATACCCGGCTTTGCTTTTTTCGATCATTGCGGGAATGTATTCTGGGTCGTGAGAAAAATCTGCGTCCATTGTCATGATGCGTTCTGCGTCTTGACGCAGTGCGAAGTCAAACCCAGTGCGGTAAGCTGTACCAAGACCAAGTTTCCCGGCGCGGTGCACAACAAACACACGCTCTGGGAAAGTTGCTGCAAGCCTATCAGCGGATTCACCTGTGCCATCGGGCGAGTTATCATCAATGACTACTACCCGAAGGTCAACTGGTAAATCCATTAACCGATTGACCATTAGTTCAATATTTTCACGTTCGTTGTACGTCGGTAATACGACGAAGGTACCGCTCGGCACGCTATAGATTGCCTTCGATTATTTACTTAAACTCTATGAATGGGTCAATATCTTGCGCAAAGTCTTGAAGGACATTAGCGTCATCCTGACGCCCCTGTTCATAGTAGATTTCAAGCGCTTTGACCCAAGGCAGCACATCATAGCCTGTGAAAATTGGCACGTCAAGGAAAGACAGGTACTGCAACGTTATTGAGCGGTTATAGACCGCAATACCCCACCCGGTTAATTGGAAAACCAATGGTCCAGCACTTAGATAGTGGTCGAGGGCCGCATCGGTTTCACCAGACTGCGCGTCAATTTGCCCCAGTAGATAATGTCCACGATTGCTATTGAGAAACAACATGGTCTGGGCACTCTTTGTTGCTAGCGAGGCATCGTCAAGCACTAGAGCAAGTTCTCCCTGCAATTCGTAATACTGTGGCAGTGTTGGAGACCTGCGAATAAGAGCCTCGACTGCGGCAAGGTCATCTTCCGACACACCTTCTGTTAACGCAGCATGGTGTAGTGCACAGTATACATCTCCTGATTGGGCATCAAATTCTTCGGTCAGACACGATGATACCATTGCTGGTGCAGCTATAAGCCGCTCAGCGGCTGCAGGATAACGGTCGAAAAATTCTGCTCGTGCCAGCGCCTTGACGCGAGACGTCCTCCAGTATCTGGAAACAGCCAGACCTGGGTTCTCCTCTAGGGCAGTCAGGTATTGTTCAATAGCGGCATCTTCATGGCCCGTCTGCTCTAGAATATCTGCTTTAACAAACAGATAGCGACTATTGCGCGGGTTACGGTCAATGGCAGTTTCGACTGAAGCCAATGCTTTTTCAAACTGACCATCTGACGCAAGCAGTGCGGCGTAGTTTGCCAAAACAATATCATGATCTACGTCGTTTGCAATGACATAAGCGTAAGCAGCTAGTATACCATCAACATCATTTGACTGCCCTTCATCATAGGCAAGGGCCATAAGCTGGGCCCGCTGCACTTGATAAATAAGCAAATTTGGGTCAGTTTCAATAGCCTTATCAATCGCAGATAGTTGCTCGTCAAGAGTACGCTGTGGATCGAGCGAGCGTGCATAAAATATCTGCGCTCGATCACTGATTGACCAACCAACAGCCCCTATCACAACAAACATCAATAGGATAGCTGGCACCCAGCGCATCCATGCGCTTGGCTGGCGCTCAAATGGAGCGAGAAGATACGCCATCAGAATAAAGAGCGGTATGACCATTGGTGTAGCCGTAAAATTATCAAATTGATTTTGAATGGCAAACCCAACGAGCCCTGCTAACACTCCGGCAACACGTAATTTCTCTGGCCCTTCTGCCCTACGCCAGCGACGCACACTAGCAAAAGCAACAGTCAGCACTAACGACAAAAACGCCAGTAACCCAACCGCTCCCAGCTCTGACCAACGATACAGCAAGATGTTATGCGGTGTTGTTAGATGATCACGAGTGATCAGGTCATCACGCAGCGGTCGGAGTGCATCACCGAAGCCATACGGACCTACCCCCAATATTGGATTTGAAAGACCAATCAACCAACCAGCTCGCCACAGGTCAAAGCGGACGGAGTCACCACTCGCCGCGCCAACCCGATCAAACAATTGAATGAAGACAAAGACAAGCAGTCCGACAATTAGAATGCCGCCAAGCAGCACCCGCCAATCGCTAAAAAAAGATACCACTCGCTTAATTGAGGCTTCGTCTTTGAGCGCAACCAATAATCCGAGAACAGTAGCAGAGGCGATCAATGAGAGAAATCCACCCCGCGAGTAGGTAAAGTAAAGGACAAACACAGCCGCGACAAGCCACAGAACAACAACCTGACGCGTTGTCTTTCGTCTGCTAGCAGCCCCCCATGCAGCGGCGACTGGTATAAGCATCGCAAGGTAAGCAGCCAGCCAGGTTGCTACGTTTAGCGGCACAGTTAAACGGTGAATAGCAACTGGTATAGGGCGACTTATGCTATAAATCGGCAGCCACCCCTGTTCGAAAATAGGAAGGAGCGGCACGCCCGTATACCATGAAACCCACTCAATCAAACCAATCAGACAAACCACGCTGGCACAGAAGAACAGGGTTTCCAGCAGCAAACGTGAACCATAACGCCGCAGCAAAAACAAAATCAGGTAGAAGAGGATGATGTGAATACCGATGGTCCAGAGGTGTTCAACGCTAACGCGCGGATCAGTTGCAAATATTGTTGCTAGCACAGCGGCGGCAAAAAACAGCGCATAGGGCAGATCAACGGGGGCAGACGGCAGTGGCTTCTGCTGTAGAAGCAACCAAATGAGCCAGCCCCCCAAACTAACTGTCATAGCAATATGGTGAAAAATGCGTGGGCCGAGACGCTGCTCGGTGATGAACGTGCCACCAATAAAAGTAAAATACAGTAAGCCGATTAAGATTAACGTTTGATGCAACCTAAAGCGACGATGCCGGGAAACAGTCATTTAGCGACCTTGCAGTCGGAGTACTTTACCCACTGTGCGCAGCACAATTAGACCATCAAGGAACAGTGAGCGGTGGCGAATATAGTAGAGATCGTACTTTAGCTTGTTGAGTGAGTCTTCGGTGGTACTGCCATAACCGTAATTGACTTGAGCCCAACCCGTGACACCCGGCTTAATAGCAAGCCGGGTACGGTAGAAGGGAATCGACTTTTGGAGCATGTCAACAAAATACTGACGCTCGGGCCGTGGGCCAACGAGGCTCATATCACCTCTGAGGATATTGTAGAATTGCGGTAGTTCATCGAGACGGCTGCGGCGCATAAATTGACCAAAGCGTGTAATGCGATCATCGTTTTTTGCAGCCCATATAGGGCCAGATTGTGCTTCGGCATTTGGAATCATCGTACGCAGCTTATAGAGCTTGAAGGGTTTCCCTGCCTGCCCAATCCGTTCCTGCACATAAAAGACGGGGCCTCGGCTGTCTAGCCGTTGGATGAGTGCAATCATAGGCAGCATCATTCCAAATAGAATGATCCCAATAAGCGACAAGAGAACATCGATAGTACGTTTGAGCAAACGATATGGATCAAATGGAGAGCGTCCCTCCAGCGGTAGCAAAATTTGCCACTGTCCCTGAGCATGTTCTATTGGAACCATGCCTGTTAAGCGTTCATACAACATAGGCATGGTAATTATTGGGAGGCCTTGTTCATATAGGTTCATAATGCTTTGAAACAGAGGCCCGTCAATTTTACCAGACGTTGCCAATACAACTTCGTGAACGCCTAGTGCGGCAACAATGTCGGTTAAATAGGTGGCACTGCCAACTGCTTCTGTATGAACAACCACATCATCTCGTTGAACAGGCTGACCTTCATCAATGATGCCAACGACTTCATAGTCCGCCTCTGCGAAATTCTTAATGGCTTCAATTATTGCCTGAGCTTCCCAGCCTACGCCAACCACGGCGACGCGTCGCCGAAGGGGCGCGTAGCCAATTGCAAAGGGGCGCGCAAAACGCCAAACAGCAATTGATAAATACGAGAAAGCAGCATAGTAGAGAATGAATAAGCGCGGCAGCGCATCCCGCGGGGAAAAGAAGAAGATCAACAGGTAGATAACCAGAAGCTGAATTGTAATCTGTATCAGCCGGCTTTGGGTCTTCTTCCAATCAGCCGTCAAGCGTAAATCGTAGAAGTCGTTCGTTGTAGCAAGTGTTAGCCAGAGAATACTGAGAATGATAAACCAAAATGACTGTGGTAGGATGAATGCAAGATCGAGTTGGCGAGCGGCTACGAATGACCAAAGGTAGAGGCCCAAGAGTACAGACAGGTTAACAGCAACAAGATCACCAAAAGCCATCAGTAGTTTGCGCTCAGACACAGGTAGGCTGAGGGTACGCTTGTTGGTGATCTTATAACTGCGCTCAGTCTGTTCTTGCACGTAATATCCTTGCACTGTTAACTCAATCAGTATTATGCGCTACCATACTTAGCACGCAAATCTAAGATAGCTATGTAACGGATCTGATATGCTTCCAACGCAGACCCCAACGCCAGATACCGACCCAAAAACCAGCACCCCAAGCGACGTGCAATAGCAGGAATATCCATGGGATAAGCGGCAAATAGCGCCAACCCCACTTTTTCGCCTGAATCAGTGCAAACAGACAAGATAAAGCTGTATACAGAGCGAGTACGCTTAGATAGACACCCGACAGGAAGACGGAAATAATACTCAGCGCTAGGCCAATCACTAAACCCGCAACAAAAGCGGGCGCAAGCAGGTGACGTGGCTTGACTGAGGCAGGATGTAGCATAATTGTGCGTACCTTCCAAAAGCCATAACGATAGTACTGGCGCAACAAAGCTCGGAACGACTGCCGCGGGAAGTACTCTGATTGGATATCGGGCGAAAAATAAATCTGGAAGCCAGCTTTTTTGATCCGAACCATAAGCTCGTAGTCTTGGTTGACCAGCGCATCTTCGTCAAAGCCACCTATCTGTTCAAGCAATGCCTTTGTATAGAGACCATAGGGAACCGTGTCGGCCTTACCAGCGGTCTCACCACGCCAGACAGCAGTCCCAACTGCAAAACGAGACTCCATAGCAGCCGCAATTGCACACTGCTTGAAGCTGGTGCAATTATACTGCAAGCGTCCGCCAACACAGGCTGAGCCAGTAGCTTCCATTACATGATAGCATTGACTGAGATAGTCACGGGCCGCTAAGGCATGACCATCCATGCGTGCAATCAGACCATGTTGGGCCGCTTGGATACCCACATTGAGCGCTGCTGGCGTAATCCGCTTAGGGTTATCTAGAAGTTTTACGCGGGGGTCTAACGCTGCGATTTTCTGAATGCGGTCTCTAGTTCCATCAGTACTCATACCATCACAGCAGAGAATTTCAATCTGACCAGGGTAATCTTGCTGCTGCATGGCACCGACAGAGTGGTCAATGAAGTCAACTTCATTGTAAATCGGCATAATCACTGAGATTGGCGAATAGTCACTCATTATTAGCTCCATTAGGTTTGCCCATGACTAATACAATTAGGAGCCCCAAGCTGAGCCCGCTTAGGGTCAAACCCGTCGTGAAATTGGTCGATTGATATCGGAAGGAAACGATACTTTCGCCAGCCGGAATATATACAGCACGAAAAGCTTGATTAGCTCGGACAACCGCAGCTGGGTCGCCATTGACGGTCGCTGTCCAACCTGGATAATAGGTATCAATAAGCACGAGCCAAGTTTCTTCAGTTGCTGTGACGCTTACGTCTATTTGCAGCGCTGTGTCAGTGACGATTTCTGTCGAGCCTGTTGGCACCCGTTGACAATCGTAGCCAAAAGTGGGGTGTGGTTGACAATCGGCTAGTTCGACCCGGAACCATGGATCTGGTAAGGCATAAGCGGTGGATAAACCGGCTTGACCCAAGTAATCAAGGTCGGAACGAGCCTCAGCAGTCAGCAACACCGAGACATTCATTTTTTCTAAGGTATCGATTGTATCGGCTTGGGCAGCTTGATTGATGAGATCCGTATGGTAGCCTACGGTCAAAGGATCATCGTTGTTAGCACTCAGCAAATCTGCTAGACGTGCGATGTTAGGCAGTAGTGACTCTCTCAACGCATCCCAATGAGCCTGATCATCGGCGCGATAATCTGCAAATAGAAACAACTGTTCAAACTTTATGTACGCTTCATCTTCAGGTAGATAGACTATGCGTCCATCTTGGGTCGCTTGGTTGACGGCGGGCTCTACCAACACGTCATGCTCGTAAAAACTTGCCGAAATAGTTGGGTTTGCGAGCCAGTACACAGTGACGAGATCAATAGCAAGAATGGTTAACACGGAAGCTGACAAAATATTCTTAGGAATATTTTTACGTTTTAGCCAA
The DNA here is from genome assembly GCA_964439625.1 of uncultured Anaerolineae bacterium. Classification (GTDB taxonomy): domain Bacteria; phylum Chloroflexota; class Anaerolineae; order Aggregatilineales; family UBA3940; genus CAYTPI01. The sequence goes on from CAYTPI010000020.1 coordinate 55,857, forward strand.
CGAGAATACGGCAGCAATGCACCGATGATCACCAGCAAAACACCAAACCGTGTAAATGCCGTGATGAAAGTCAGTTCAACATCGAAAGCCACTAGTACACTTGCGGCAATGGTCGAGATGATAACGGCAAGTCCAACTGTGATAATACGACCTGACCAGTTCAACATGCGGCGGGTTGTATGCCATTGATGAAGGCCAGCCGACCCCAAGACAGTTAACGAAAAGACAGCAATCAGCATCCAACGAGTTGGGCCACGGAAGAGATCAAAAGTGGGTACGTTCTCAAACAACCAAGGAAATACAGGTGTAAAGCGACCAAGGGCGAGTAGGGTTACCGGAACAATGATAAAAGCAAAAAACGGAATATGACGCATCGCTATGACATCAGGATGACGCTTACGTAGCAAAAGATAAAACGCTGACATGATTGGCAGCAGCCCAATATACAGAGCATCTTCCCAATATGTAGCGTACCCCCAGTAGTTACCCTGCCCCGAGGTACCAAATGCGCCAGGCACAATAATCGTTAGGATTCGCCAAGGCCAAAATGAATACGCGAGGGCCTCTTCCATGGCAGCCCCTGCCGACCGTGGCGATAGGGCAACCAATTCCGACGTAGGGAATAGTTGGACAGCGGATAATGCTACGCCAAGCATCACGCCCCCTCCTGCAACCAAGAGACGCAGCGGAGGTGACTTCAACCTGACCAACAACCAGAGCGCATACATACCAGCAAACACCAGCGTATAGAAGCTGGTCTGAGCGTGACCAGCAAGCAGTTGTAGGCCGACAAATAAGCCAAGTAGCGCAGCATAACGCCTGAGTTGGCGCACCTCCGCGAGCATGAGCCCATCAACTGCCCAGAAAACCCACGGCAGCCAAGGGACGGCGCTGGTCATCGTCAAGAAGCCCAGACGCGCAATGAGATACCCGCCAAGGGAAAAGGATAACATCCCAACGCTTCGAGCTAGCTTATCTAATTGGAGACGGCCCAAATATAACCACATACCCAACCCGGCCCAAAAGACATGGGCAACTGCCACGAACCCATTAGCATATTCAGTTGGGAGCAGTAGATATAGCAGATTAGGCGGATAGAACACAGCGGTCTGTAAATTGGCCAACAAGGGTGCCCCATTACCTACATGCGGATTCCAAAAGGGAAGCAGCCCATGCCGAAGCTGCTCGTAGGCCACGTCACGCCAAGGATAAAATTGAATGCTGACGACACCCCAGTAGAGCACCTCACCGGCAAGTAAACGGTGAAACAGGATGACCACAGCAAGCACAAAGACAAGTTGCGGATACCACTTACGAATAAAAGTCATGGCACTTTGTAGATCGTGACCTGAGCGTTTGAATACACTTCAATTAAATTGTACTTCTGCGGATCTAGACACGATCCATTGCACGCTGCAGAACGCTCAAACGGCCCAACCCAAACATAATCCATAGATAACAGATCAATATCAGCAGCAAGGTCAGTATTGTGCGCTTACTGTACAAGGAAAAATTGCTCAGCAAGCTCAGTCTTAGTAAGCGAATCGACCGTTTCAGGGCCATGCCCAACGAAGACCCTCACAGGCGCATAGGCAGGCAGGCTATTACCGCTGTCAAACGTTGAAAGCAGCGTGCTACCCGGTTCCACATTTGACTTAAGCCAGTGCGCAGCGTCTGATACCCCCCGATGATTAAAAGCGGGAGGCACAGTCGATTGCACCACCCGCGCTGTTCCAAGTAACAAAAGCAGAATGCCTGGAAGAGTCGCGAGCGATAAGACACCGTACATCAATGACCAACCTCGCTTACTCGGCAGGCCTAATATACGCACCAGATGCGTGACCCCCAACGTAGCAAGCACTGCCAATGGCAGGATAACGCCTTCGAGGAGCCGCCGCTGCACATTGATTGGTAAATAAACTAACACAAAGACAATTGGTACCCACGCCACCATCAACAGCCACGCAAGGCGATTTTCAGTAGGCAAAGAATGAATGACTCCATACACAGCGAGAATAATCAACAAGCCAAAGGCGAGTGCGTAGTGCCACAGAGGCGGAGAAATCAATTGATTCTGGCTTGACCATGTCGCCAGAACCGGATCGCTCGTGAATAACCAACCATAATAGATTAAGACGACGACCGGGAGACTCCCACTAACTACGGACATCTTGAGGGCTACCCACAACTTAGGTCGTTCTACAATCAAAATGATTGTAAGCCAGACGGCAACTAAGACGCCAAGTAGCGCTGTATAGAATGGAACAATTACACCCATCGTCAGCCATAATACGCCAGCAAAGATCGCTTTCAACGTTGACGATTGCTCAATAGCAGTGAACAACAACAGCCAGCCACCTAGAAAACATACGCGAGCCAGCGCCAGATGCGGCAGCGCAAAGAGCTGCAACCATGTAAAAGCCTCCGGGATAAACACAAAGACAGGCGTAAACCCATCAGCAAAAAACAAGCCAAGCCACCCAAGCCCACTGCTAAACACCGCTAGAGCCCAAGCCAACCGACGAAGGCGCACGTCTTTGAAAAAGAAAGACACAAAACGATAAACCATCCACAATAAGACAGCACCAAAAATAACCCGGCTGATGTGAAACGTAATAACCAGTGCTTCAGTTGCAACGTTTGCCCCCTTCCCTGTGAATAGTGCGGCAACTTTGCCCAACGTCAGATAAAAGGCAAAGATAATCCCAGCCCGATGCGGTTCCAGCGTGTAGACCATCTGAAATAACCAGCCAGGATAAGTTGCCCCATGGCGCATCTTAGCGATATACGAATTCATATCATTAAGGGCAAAGACAAAGCCAGAGAATTGATAGATTTCGGTGCTGCTAGCATACCCTACAGCGTAAGGTATGCACGTTGATATCAGGGCAATCAGTGTCCAGATTGCCACCCATTGCCATTCCATCGCGGCTATTTTCCGCCGGCTTGAAAGACTCACCATCAGCCTCGCTTCATGAGACGAGTAGAAATCCTATTAGTAGAACTGCCATCCCTCCAGCCAAGCCAGCCAGCATTTTTTGGAAAACAGGGTCGTAGTGAAGGGTCACATCCGCTGAATGCGTGCCAATTAGACTGATGAATCCTGTCTCACTGGCTTGAATGTCAATTCCTGGTGGATCGGTACGCCACCCCGGCACCCACGGGATCAACAGGTCAACGCGATCGTCCGTGTAGGAAACAACGTAGTCTCTTGCATGTATGACGTTAGGATGTTGTTGGCATTCTAGAAATTGATTGAAAGTCAAAGCATATAAAAACAAACTACTATACGAAGTCACTAAGCTAAGTTCCGGATTAAGTAGGCGTTCACGAGAAATTATAAACTCGACGTTTGCCGCTGATAACATGGCGCTATCGATCTCAGGCGCTTGATTATCTTCAAGTAGTGACGGGACAGGAATCGCGTACTCAGATCGTTCATAGCCCACTGCTTGATGGATATAAGTTACGGATGCTGTCAATTGAAAGGGGTCAAGACCATTCAGCGACCATTGATCTGCTATAGCAAAGGCTGGGTCCAGAACATCAAAGTGTGTCGTATAAGTGCGCCCGCACGGAGAAGCGTTACCTAGCGCCGCTAGCAGATCGGACTGTTGTCTGTGAAACGAAGCAAACGGCTGTGACTGGAGCACAACAGGCGCTATCATACCTAAGATAAGTACCGACGCAGCTGGTAGACTGTAGCGTTGAAACAAGGGGTGTCGGCTTATTGCCAGGATAATCAATGCTGACCCAGTCAGCATTAGGGAAATACCAGGCAGCAAAACCAGCCAAGATACACCTGGCACAATAACCAACACACCTGCGATCCAAACGATACCGGCAACCACACTGGCAAACGCTAATAGCCTTCCAACAGCGGGTATTCGGCGTGCAAGCAAGTGATCAAGACCACGCCCAGCCAATGCCGTCAGTGCAAATATAGCAACAAACCAGGCACGCGATGGTACCCGAAAAAATGCTAACAGCGGGAAACGTTCAGTGACTGGGATAAAGACGAAGCCATAGTCTCCTAAGGCCCAAAGAAAAGCCACTAGCATTACCGCACTAAAGTAGATGACCTCTCGCTTGATGCGCCTCCCAAATGAAGATAGCGACGCCAGCACGTAAATTGATAAGAACATGACTGGATAACCAAGATAGACTGTCAGCTCATGGTTACCAGCAGTTGGGCCGATTAATATACCAGACAAGAAGGTGCTGGGCGTGATGGAATAAACAGCAGCCTGTGCTGGTGTAATCTCTGAGCGTGTTAGATAGGGCGAAAGTTGCATAAGCGGGACAAGTTGCACAGAAACAAGCACTAGGTACGTCGCAAATGCCGCCCCAACGTGCCAAACCACTGGCCTCACACTCTGCCATCTAACAAACTGCAGCAGTGCATACCCCGCAGCAGTGAGCAAAACCATGGCTGCAATACGTAAATCGGCAAGGGTCAAGAGGGCACAAATCAATGACAAGGCAGCGAACGCACGAAGCGTTTGCTGTTGTATCGATTTAAGCACAGCGTAAAATAACAATGGGGCCCAAGCCATAGCATAAAACACATCCAAATGCCCCGCTCCCAGGTGAGCCAACAGCTTTGTATTGAAGGCCAGCGATAGGCTCATAAGCACAGCCGCCGGAAGGCCGAATTTCGCCCGGCGCGCCCACAGAAACATGCCGCCAACCAACAGCAGCATATGCAGATAAATCAAAGTATTTAGATGCGCCGTGGGAGGCACAACGAGTACCAGCCACTGCGGCGGATACCACACGTTATTCAAAGGGTTTGCAGCAAAAGGTTGCCCCAGCATTCGACCTGGGTTCCACCATGGAAGTACGCCGTATTCATGGAGAGATTGGCGGAGATAGTGAGCCGCAGGCCAATGTTGGAGAGCTGCATCGCTGAAACTTTCACCGGGTAAGTGACCGGGTGGCACCAACAATACGATACCTATAAACGACGCCACCATGCACCCAAGTGCTGTGTATCGCCATTGACACTGCTTTATATCCGGATGAGCAGGTTGCCGAGTGGAAGGCGACATATCGTAATGCTATCTAGCAGTAGCTCGGTACACAACGAATGAACCGTCAGATGACTCAAAGACAGGCGCACCTGCCAATGGGCAGATCTGATCGCCTTCGGCAGCCATGGCAACTTCCTGCGGGCCCACGACGATATAATCAACTGACTCGACTATCACAACTTCGCAGTTTCTACCAGTGTAGAAGGCTGCTACTGCGGATTGCCGTGCCTCAGCATTGAGCGTTTCAAACTCGTGGGCAAAAACCACCCGCTGCTCCGGAGCATAGACTGGTATAAAGAGACTGGTTGACTTTTCTGCTAAGACAAGTGCATTTGGTTCTGCTTCGCTATTGAACCAGTTATACATTTCGTGGCGGGCCGGCGAAATGAAAAAAAATGGGGCGTTTTCTGGCAACGGTGATCCCAAGATAGGGAGTAAAATACCAACAATGGTTGATGGTAGCAAGAGCGCAAATACACTGGCGAGTACCCTTGTCCGGTAGCGGCGCTTCACGGATTGCATTAACACGCGCCGCAAGCCGCGCCCAGCATAGATAGCAAGTGGTAACATCAATCCCATTGCGAAGCGGCGCTGCAGCCCAAGTGGCGCATACAAAAGGACGACGATGCAAATAATCCAAGAGAGCAGCATCCAATCTTCGAGCGTGAGGCGACGACGCATTGTCCCGTAGACACCCAGACCCGCCAAAATGAGGACAGGGCCAAACGCAACCAAATAGTGCCAGAGAGCTGGCGACGGCGTCTGGTTTTGAGACATCCAAGCGGCAAAGGTTGGGTTTGCAGCGGAGACTGCCCACATGTTATTTAGTGTGATGGGTAAAGACAACGCCACAACAATTAGCCCCCATTCAACGGCAATTGAGGGGAATTCCCCCGTGATTTGCCAAAGACGAAGTACCACAACAGTACAGGCAACACCAATTGGTAGCAGCATAAAAGGTGAAACTAAGGCGAGAAAAACAATCGAAATAACTAACCCAGCTGTCTCGTAGTTCAAACCGGGGCGTAAGTCAGCATCGACAAAAAAGACGGTATAAAAAACATGTGCGAGCATTGCGCCAGCCGCAATAGCAAACGGAAAGTGCGCGTTACTATATGCTGCTTGAAGCGGGAAAGCTTCGGGCAAAATGAGAATATCAAACCCAACAACGCCGAAAGGCAGCAATAGCCAGCCAAAGCCACCAGCTAGCACAGCGATAGCCCACGACATCCGGCGCTGGCTAACATCCTCAGTCCAATCTGCCGTAAAGCGGTAGATCGCCATCATCATAATTAACCCACTGACGACCCGCACCAGGTTGTACAGCAGTGCCACAGGTATGCTAAGCACACGGGCTAAGTGGCCCAAGGCTAAGTAATAAGAAAAGAGCAGAACACCTTGATGTGGCTCTGGCGTAAAGGTTAACTCAAAGAACCAACTTCCCCGTACCCCTTGCATCATCTTGGCGAGATAACTAGCCCCATCGGTTGGGTTAACCAGCACGCCAGTGAAAACGGTACTTTCAACCGAGGCAAAGGCGAAGGCCCAGATGTATGGCAGCGAAATAATAGCCATTAAAATAGAGCTAAATACAAGTACCCATTGCCACTCTGATTGCTGTATCGTAGCAATGCGATCCACGTTACGATAGGTCGGTGAAGCAGCAGCTTCTGCTGGCTTCTGCTTTGAGGTTTCGGCGATATCTTGTTGCAAGGTTTGCTCCGTTAATCTGGCTAGATGTATACTCTATCGGCATCTACGAACCGATTACACGGGTCGTCCATCACTTTATATTTTGCTGCATACACCACAGAAGTCATATGTCGGGCCACACATCGCCATATCCACTTTTGCGTCAGCACCTCTGCGGCGAAACCAACAAAGGGGTTTCCTATTGAAGCAGTCCATCGCATTGTACCAACTACAACAGACCGACAGCCGAATTGATACTATTCGTAAGCGTCTTGAAGAAATATCTCAACAACTGCGTGAAAATGCTGCTGTACAAAAAGCTGAGGCAGGGTTAGAAACGGCTCAGCAGCAGTTCCAACATTGGCAAGCGACGCAGAAAGACGCTGAGCTTGAGCGTGATCAGTTGAAGTCGGAAGCAGTGGAGTCGAACGAACGACTCTATTCAGGAAATGTAACAAATCCCCGTGAATTAGAGGATCTTCAAGGGAAGATTGCCGAACAAAAAAAACGGATCGATAACCTTGACACCGAGATTCTGGAAGCAATGATGGAAAAAGAGCAGGCTCAGGAAACGCTAAAAGCTGCACAAATGCAGATGGAAGCGGTCTTAGCGGAACAGTCAGACACGTTGGGCAGCCTCAATAAAGAACGCCAGGAACTGCAAACGGAGTTGGAGCGCCTAATCCCTGAGCGAGACGAGCTTCGGAACGAAGTTGATGCCAGCCACCTCTCAACCTACGATTCCTTGCGCTTTGGCAAGAACAAAGTCGCAGTCGCAGCTGTGATTAACAACGATACCTGCGGCGTTTGTGGTGTTGAGATGAACATGCGTGAAATCAAAGATGTGCGCCGGGGTGAGATTTTGCAATGTGAAACATGCAACCGAATCTTTTACTGGGTATCGTAGAGACAATAAGTTTAGGCTAGGTATAAAATGCTCAGTCAAGTAACAAACCGAGTTAGTAAATATAAGGGTCGGGCAGCAACAACGGCACTGGAAAAATACCGGGCGTCAATTGTGGAGCTTGCCAATGGTATGCACATTGCCGGGCACCTTGTACCCTTAACCGATGTTTCCGTTACCCCGCGCTTCTTTACGGCCCGCCCTCCATTTAACCCACTTGCTGAAGATCAGCTTGATTTCAATCCATTGAGTCTCATTCCGTTAACCGTGGACTTCCCACAGGCTTTTGCCTCTTATGAACTTCCAGGCTTTCCGCTCAAAGGTTTGTTGTCAACGAGTAATCGCGTGGCCTTGTTGGGATTTGCCGGAAGCGGGCGTTCGACCAGCCTAGCCTTGATTGCTCTACAGACGGCATTACAGGTTGATGACCAGCCTAATCCAAACAATCTATTTGATTATCCGGCATTACCGATCTTGGCAAACTTCCAGGACTTCGACTTTGGGCAACTTGCCTTCGACCAAGAGAATGACGTTCTTCAACCATTGTTTGAGGCAGCAGCGGTACAGCTAAAATCAATCTCAAATCGTGTCATTGATATGCTGCGAAATGTGACCGCCCTTGGGCATGTTGTCATTCTGATAGATGATTGGGAAAGTCTACCATCAGAGAAACAGCAAGAAGCAACAGAGTGGCTGGTTCAATTAAGCACCCAATACCCACTGGCAAAGATTGTTATAGCAGGGCCAACGCTTGGGCATAAACGATTACAAGACATTGGCTTTGCTCCAATCTACATAATGCCGTGGGGGCCTGTAGCACAAGACGAAGTAGTGCAGAAATGGCGTGAAGCTTGGCCGATGATTGGCGGTCAGCCAGAAGACCCAGCCCCGATACCTGATGCGAATACAGTCAAACGTACCACACGCAACTTACGTGGACGCAGTCCGCTCGATACAATTCTACGCGTTTGGGCTACCTACGCTGGGAATGACTCGACTGCCCGTCAAGTTGATTGGTACGATGCCTACATCACTCGTACGACTCCAGCGCCTTATCTACTAAAAGCACTACACACTTTTGCTGCAGAGACCTTATTTACTGATAAGCCAGACAACAGCTATGATCGGTTCGTCTCATTAATAGATGCGGCCCAAGCCAAAGGCGACGGTGCAAGCTCGGTCCGCACGTCAGATTTTGCCTATTCGCTGCTCAACGAAAGTCGCATTCTACAACAATTCAATGACGGCACACTCGGCTTTCGGCATGCACCCATCCAAGCCTATCTGGCAGCGAAGACGATTACCGAAGCCGATGCTCCCGACATAATCCCTCGGCGGAAGGCGCGGCTTGTGATGCCCTTCCTTGCACAACTGCGAGATGTCAGCGACTATGCGGCACAACAGATCACTGAGCCAAATGACTTACTGCTCTCCAATATCTTAGGCTTAGCTTTGTGGATGCCTGATAGCGACCCAGAGGCTGCATGGCGCACCGAAGTAATGAAAACCTATGCTCGGCTTTTCCTTGCAGGCGAAACATTTCCACTGGTAAGAGAGCGAACGATGGCAGCATTGGTCTCGACGCTGGATGTCAATACTGCTTTTATCTTTGAACGTGGGCTACAAGATGACGACCCGAAAGTGCGGTTGCTAAGCGCACTTGGCTTGGGGGCGCTTGGCGACCCGGAAAATGTCGTTTTGCTAGGGCAAGCGACCAACGACACAGACGGCGGCGTCCAAGTAGCAGCCTGTCTTGGGCTGGGCGCAATCGGCAACAAAGCCGCCCTGACATACATGCTACAAATGTTTGTCACCGGTGATGAAATGGCACGGCGAGCAGTTGCTGAAATGCTTTCAACAAACGTCAATGGTGAAGGCCATGAAATCCTAAGGGAAGCCCTTGACGAGCCTGATGCTTTAACACGCAAAGCAACTGTTTATGCACTCGAACGCGTTGACAAACCTTGGGTTATTGAGCAGTTGACCGAGTCAGAGAGACACGATGGGCAATTCATTATTCGTTCTGCAGCGACCGATATTCTCGAACGAATTCGAAGCGGGGCGATTCATGGCGGCGACACGGTAGAGCAACCAGAAAACACTGAATGGGTCGTTGCTTACTACGAGCAGCAAAATCAAGCAGTGCGACCTGGTCAAGCAGGCATATTTCAAGTTGTGGATCTGTTGACCAACGGTAGCGAGGTTCAACAACTTGCTGCAGCTGAACTACTCGGGGCCCTTGGTGCGGCAGAAGCAATCGTAGAATTATACAATGCCCTAAATATCAAACACCCCGAGATTCGAGATTCGGTATACCAAGCGTTGGGGCGCATCAGCCTCAAAACGGGTGAAGCCTTACCAGCGGTCGTGTAAACAGACTAACAAAGACTTGACTATTGTTTAATCGTCTGGCAGTAGCTCTTCCGGGGCCTCTGCCTTAAAAAGACGATTGACATCATCTGCATTGATGTTGATAACGCTAATGAGCTTTCGACGAGTTGTGTGGCCGCCAACAATTTCAATGTCTTCAGGATCACAGTTAAGGAACTCGGAAAGGAACTCCACCAGTTCGCCATTTTCTTCATTCTCGAGCGGATCTGCCATCAGTCTAATTTTGATGGTTCCGTCTTCCTGAATACCCACAATCTCTGCTTTACTTGCCTTTGGGACGGTCTTAACGGTAAAAGCAGCGCCGCGAGATGCATCCGTAATATTTAAATCCCCAAGGTCGCGCATAGTAGCAATCCTTTCAGTCGGATAAGGGCTAGGTACAAGTGCCATAATTGGTTGGGATCAAATAACGACCATCAGACACTGTCTTATAATGGTCGTTATTATACACTACTTCGGCTAAATGAGGCGGTAGAGCATACCGCTAAGCAGATTTAAGCCAATCAACACAACTAATACGCTGATGTCAAGTCCACCAATCGGTGGAATAATGCGCCGAACGGGTTGCAAAACCGGCTCGGTGATGTTGTAAAGAAAGCGCACAATAGGATTGTATGGGTCTGGGCGGAACCAGCTTATTAAAGCGCGGGCGATTAATACAAAGGCATAGAATCTAAAGAATCCTGCCAAAATCGATATTAATAGAAATCTTGGGTCCATTTTACATCTTTCTCACGGTCAAAGTTTTACTATTGACGAACAATTCAGTCTCTAACTCAATAATCTCTCGGCCCGAATATAGCGGTGCCGACTCGAATAATGGTCGCACCTTCTTCAATAGCGACCCGATAGTCATTGGTCATTCCCATGGACAAGTGCTGCCAACTACCTTCCGGGATGTCAGTCTTGAGCGTGTCTTGAAGCTGGCGCATTTTTTCAAACACAGGCCTAACTTCTTCAGGGTTATCGGCAAACGGTGCCATGGTCATTAAGCCAACAATATCGATCTTCGCGAAACTAAGAGCATTGCGCATTTGTGACGTAAATGTCTCATATTGCTTGGGCTCGCCAGGCCAGCGTGAAAGATCAAAGCCAGATTTACTATCTTCACCGCTTATATTAACCTGTACCAAGCACTTGATTGACTCCCCAGCCTCATCCAGCTTACGTGCGATCTTAAGGCGGTCAAGGGCGTGAAACCAGTCGAACAGGGGCGCAGCGTCTTTTGCTTTTCGGCTTTGAATACCACCAACCATATGTAAGACAATATCGTCGGGCAGGTGCGTTATTTTTTCAGCAGCCTCAGCTACACGGTTTTCGCCAAAGTGCTTGATGCCAGCATTGTGAGCCGTCAGCATCGCTTCAATTGGGTGACGTTTACTCACTGCTACAATTATTATGTCGTCCAAGCTTCTGCCCGATGCTTCGGCGGCATGGAATACATTCTCACGCACTTGCTCAATATTCGTTGTAATTTGTTTTTGATCGGCTGAAGGTGTCATAGAAGCATTATCATAGCACCAAAGCGGCCTGTTTTGCCGTATTCTGCACGGTGCGAAAAGTACAAATCTGTATTTGAAGCGGTACTAATATTTGCTGTCTCAATCTGAGAAAGACCACATTCTTCGAGCAGCATGCGGTTCGCCGCCCATAAATCTAAGTATGGGTTCGATGTATCTCCGTTCGGATAGGAAAATAAGGCAGCAGCGGTTCGCTCACCAAAGGCATCCTCAAATTCAGTTTTTATTTCTTCCCCAACCTCATAATCATTTGGCCCAATCGACGGCCCTATCACGGCAGTTATCGTGCGTGGGTTCGCATCGTATTGTTCGACCATTGCGTAGACGGTTTTCGCCGCTATTTTTGCGACTGTCCCACGCCAGCCTGCATGTGCAATGCCTACGACCCTGGCCTTGGGTTCAAAAAATAGAATTGGGACACAATCTGCAAAGCGCATTAACAAAGGTAAATGTGGCACATCAGTTATGATTGCATCACCTTCTGGGATGCTTTCATTTGGCGTTGGTTGAGAGACAGCCACCACGTGATGACCATGTACCTGCCGAGTTGTTGCAATATTTTTTACGTCTGTGCCCAACATTTTTGCCATACGCTTTAAATTTTGTGTAACGTGAGCACGCTTATCACCAACCGTCACACCAATGTTGAGGGTATTATAAGGCGCCTTGCTGAGGCCGCCTACTCTAGTAAATACAGCATGGGTAACGCCTACCTGCGCTGTTAACAAGAGTGATTGATACGCTAGAAGCCCATTTAGATCAGTGTATAACATGTTAAAAAGTGTAGCGCGACAGCGAAAAAAGCCCAATGGATATGTCAGTTACTAACATTTCTCTAAAAGAGCGTGCCATACTTGAGGGCCGCTTGTTACTTTAGTTAACAACACTTCGAGTAAAACATGCACGCATCTTTAAAGGTTGTAGATGTGAAATATATGCATAATTGACTTGACGGGACAGGGGAAGTTTGCATGGCTGATATACTAATCATTGATGATAATCCAGACATTCTCGGTACATTAGGCCTTGCCCTCGGCAAAGAAGGATATACCATTTCTTTAGCAGACTCAGCCCAAGACGCACATATCAAGCTGGCACAGGAAGTGCCAGACATGATCTTGTTGGATATCATGATGCCGGGCCAAGATGGAATCAGCTTCTGTGGGGAACTTCGCCAGCAGGAGGCGTTTCGCTTAGTGCCGATCATTTTCATGAGCACATTATCCCAGACCGACGATATTGTTCGCGGGCTTGATGCAGGCGGAGATGACTACATTACGAAACCAATCAGCTTCAAAGAACTAAGTGCTCGTGTCCGTAGTACACTCAGACGTCGGGCTACCGTCGAACACGACGATAATCCGAATAAGCATCTCATCGAAGCAAACGGCCTACAACTTAACACACATACATTTCAGGTACAGATGCCAACGGGTGAAGCTATTCAGTTAACGAGTACGGAGTATCGGCTCTTGCATTATTTGATGAATAATCCGGGGCAAGCCCATGGTGTTCATACATTGTTAGATGCCGTCTGGCATTACCCCAACGGCACCGGTGACCCTGACCTTGTACGTGCGCACATCCGCAACTTAAGGCAGAAGATCGAAGACGATCCCAAAAATCCGCTGTTCATACAGACGATCCACGGGATTGGTTATATGGTTCAGGCCTAATCCAGATAACAAACTCTTTGCAAATAGAGTTAAAATAGTTACGATCTCAAGCATACGATTATTGACGCGAGAAAGTGCGACCACTGTGCCTCCCCATAGCATGGACATTCACTTAAATATCAAAATTAGACCAGCCAAAGAAGACGACTTAGCAAAATTAGAATGGGGAGGGGAATACTGGAAGTACCGTCGAATATTTGCGCGGACATACCAAGATCAAGTTGGGGGAAACCGACTAATGCTTGTCGCAGCAACCAACGAATTCCCTATCGGGCAAATATTCGTTCAATTTACTAAAGGAAATGCAGCCTATGCTGACGGGCGCACCCGAGCCTACCTGTATGCGCTGCGGGTCATGGAACCATTTCGCAGACAAGGGATTGGCACCAAGCTGATAGAGGCAGGGGAACGCGCTGCCTTAGACCAACATTTTTCAGTGGTCACAATTGCCGTCGCGAAAGACAACCCCGAAGCACTCCGCTTATATGAACGCCTTGGCTACACAAAGTTCGGAGAAGACCCTGGACGCTGGAGTTTTACCGACCCCGCAGGCAAAGTCCACCATATATCAGAGCCGTGTTATGCAATGTCTAAGCTCCTTAGTGATGTTAATGTGCCAGTTGCCACTAAGGTCAACGGCATCAGTAGGTAAGCGCAACTGATGCCTACGATACCCTCATGAGCCTACTTCGTACACTGTTTGACAGGTATTATCTTGGCCTTGTGCTTGCGCTTGTCATCATGATTGGATTCAAGACCACTCTTCTCATCACAGATTCAATTACATTCGACTCCGATGAGGCCATCATTGGCCTGATGGCAAAGCATATTCTTGGCGGTGACCTGCCGCTTTTCTTTTATGGTCAAGCCTATATGGGTTCGCTGGATGCTTTGCTCGTCGCCGGAGCATTTGCGTTGCTGGGCCAGCAGGTTGTGGTGATTCGCGTGGTTCAAGTTGTACTTGGTGCTGGCGTCATCATTACGACATACACTCTTGCTTACCGGCTCACGCAACACGACAGTAACGACCTGCCCACTGGAACAGTTGCACTCGCAGGAACAATCGCTGCGATGCTGCTCGCCATCCCTCCTGTTTTATATAATCTATATACAACAGCAACGCTCGGCAACTACGTCGAGACGTTACTGCTTAATAACATCATCTGGTTAATTGGCTTGGATATATTAACGGGTCAAAAGTCAGCAAGAGGTTGGTGGTTCGCACTTGGCCTGCTGGCGGGGATTGGCTGGTGGAGTATGGCCTTGATCGTCATCAGTATTGCGCCGCTAATGCTTGTTGGCGTCTGGAACTTTCGTAGGCGCCTGCCGATCCGACGCATTTTCTTTCTTATAGCAGGTTTTCTTGTGGGCGCCTTCCCTTGGATCATCGGTACATTTCAACTTGGGACAGAAGAAACCATCGGCGACGTATTAGGGGCTTTTGTCTCCGGCGGACAGAGCGAGGCATCTTCAGAGCTTGCCGCAAGAGCCATCAATGCGCTCATATTTAACCTGCCTGCTACCTTCGGGCTACGGCCTCCTTGGGGGTTGACGTGGTTTGTGCTGCCCGTTGGCATACTTATTTGTATTATTTATCTCATCGTAAATTGGCGCGCCTTTCGACGTATTTGGCATAAAGAAGAAACAACTTATGTAAGATACGCCCTTGCCTGTTACATCGGCGGCATGGTACTGTTGATCGGGTTGTTCATCGGTAGCCCGTTCGGGAGAGATATTACAGGTCGGTATCTATTGCCATTGGTGCCTATCTTTGCCATTCTGTTAGGCAATTTTACCGGAAGAGCAGTGTCTGGCCTGGAAGTTGGTACAGGGTTTCAGCGCTATGTCTTACCTCCCCTAGGGGTAGCTATACTGTTGAGTTACAATCTAATTGGCAACGTTCACTCAATTCAAGAGAACCCTCCGGGATTAACCACCCAATTCGACCCGATCAGCCATATTCCACATGATCACGATGCGGATCTAATTGCATTTCTCGATTCGATTGACGTTAACCGCGGCTACAGTAACTATTGGTTAGCTTATCGCTTTGCCTTTATAACGGATGAAGACCTCATTCTGCTGCCGCGCATTCCCTATAAGAGCGACCTCAGCTATACGCCTGATGATAATCGCTACAAACCGTATAACGATTTGCTTGCGGAGGCGGACAGGGTAGTCTACATCACAGGCAATCATCCAACCCTTGATGCTGCCATGCGCAAACGGTTTCAAGACTTAGGGATTACGTTCAAAGAGCAAACAATTGGACCATACACTGTCTTTTACGACCTCCCTTTCCACATCACGCCAGAGGAACTAAGGGCTTTCGGTGTGACCACCGACCCGTCACTGTAAACCCAACAAATATTAGCAGGCCAGGCAGTCAGATAAGCAATGTCATCAGCAGAGAGATGCAGGGACGGTTGATTGTGCTGATGACAATAGGCAACGAGACCAGCCAGTAAGTTGACAAGGAAGTTGTTTGAACGGCTGTGCTTGGAATGGTCAATCTGAGAGATGTAGGATTGTGCAAGATTATGGGCTTTATATATATATTCATTTATTGGTTGAGCGGCGGTATAGTGTATAAGGTGATTAAATTACTGTAATTCAAAGAAATAAGATATGTCACTTCAATTGCTATACGGTGAAAAAGCCGAACTGACTAACCCTGAGGACGATACCTTCGCGGTCCACACCGAAATCTTCATTGATGCACCACCGGAAAAAGTGTGGGCAGTGCTGATCGATTTTGAGCGCTTGGCCGAGTGGAGTAACAACTTCATCGGTTTGGAAAGCAACTTCCGCGATGGCGGACAGATCACCTCAACGTTCAAGGGTGGGGCCGGCTGTCGTGGGGATAGTCCCTGACCGTGCGTTTGACAGCATGGTTTTGAACCAGGTTAAGAACGCGTTGAACGACGACTAAGCAAGCACGGGCTTGCGGACACGAGATCAGGTCGGCGCTATTGTGTGCAGTGGCTCTCGGATGCCCTGATCTCATGTCGTTTACAATACTGTGACGAGACCAAATCTTGCTGACGGTCGTTTAGCTCCGAGTCTATCCGACGCAGGAAGTCATGGGCTATCTGTTTGGCGTGAGCGACTCGACAGTCAGTCGGATCATTCAGCGTGT
>CAYTPI010000021.1:0-5273 GCA_964439625.1 uncultured Anaerolineae bacterium
ACCCAACGATGTGCCAGCGTTAGACCTTCAAAAATTGCACCACAGTTTGAGCAAGATAAAGCTATGTAATGTCTAGTAGTCTTTGCGCCCTACATCCCCATAGATAAATCTAGGGGCTTTGGGCGCATTTTTGATGAATTGTACTGAATTCTCAGCCATGCCACTACAAAGCATCTCTTAAATAGATGTTATGACAACGTCGTAAGACGTACCTTATTATTGCTTAGCGTCAATAATTTTGTATTATCTACCTAATATTGTCAACCAACCTTAACCTATGGTCAACGTTCTAAGCACCTCCGATCAAAGCATCTACTTGCTAAGCGCCTATCCATAAATCTGCTACACTCATTTTGGAATGGGCTTGATTGGATGCTACAGTGTAATGCATTGCAAGACATAATGGTTTGAACTTTTTTCTGCTGAGAGTGATAATGATATTGATATCATTAAGCCAGACCTTAGGGGGGATACAGTTGGCATGCCAGACTGTATTATTGACAACCATACGCTCTACTATTATGAGCAGCACGCAGTTCACTCACCATACCCACCTATTCTTTTGATTCACGGCTTGAGTGGTCAGTACATTAACTGGCCGCCCCAGATTCGCCACTTTGCCAATGCCAATATCATCGCCCCTGATCTACCAAGCCATGGTCGGTCGGCTGGGCCGGTCTTTGAAACGGTTGACGAACACGCTGAAATTCTCTTTCAACTAATGGATGCGCTTCACATTCAGCGCTTTGTTATCGCAGGCCATTCGCTGGGAGGAGCTATCGCTCAGCGGATGGCAACGATGCGACCTGACCGTGTTGCTGGGCTTGTTCTGTTAGCCACCAGTACACGTGTCTATGTTGCAGATTCGCTGTTGCAAAGTACAGCGGCACAATACGATGAGATGGTCAACTATTTGATTGAGATGGGATATGGCCCTAATGTCCCACAGTCGGTTAAGCGTGTCGGCCTACGGGTAATGACTGAGGCCGGGTATGACGTCACACGGGCGGATTTAATCGCCTGTGATAACTTCGACAGCCGCGAAGCTATCGCCTCAATTACGTGCCCGACTCTTGTTATTGGCGGCACCTCAGATCGGCTAACCCCTGCCCGGACTGTACGCAAACTTTGTGCCCACATTCCGCTCTCAGAGATGCACCTCATTCAGGATGCAGGCCACATGGTTCCTGTCGAATACCCTGAAAAAGTCACTGAACTGATGCAAGACTGGCTAGACGATACGTTTGGACTAGATACAGAATTCCAACAACCCACCTACAAACAGAATGGCTTCTTACAAGACATACGTGATTAATGGCCCCAATGGCACCGTCGTTGATGTCGCTATTCGCTACGATGGACGCCTAAAGAAAACAGCGCGCTGGGAACGTGCCCAAAATGGAACCATCAACCTTCGTGTTCCTCAAAAGACCTCCAATAAGAATATTGAGGCTATCCTGTCTGACATTGAGCAGCAGTTGGTTAGACAACAAAAGATAACCAAACGGCGCACGGACAACGATCTCCAAGCTCGGGCCGAGAGCATCAACCAACAGTATTTTAATGGGAACATCCGCTGGGAGGCCATTCGTTGGGTTGGCAATATGAGCAAGCGCTTGGGAAGCTGTACCACAGGTGGCCCCACTGATGGACACATCCGCATCAGCGATAAGATTAAAGATTGGCCAGCATGGGTTGTTGACTACGTCATAGCGCATGAATTGGCTCACCGAGTACACCCAAACCATAGCAAAGACTTCTGGAATTTCCTCGAAAACGCCTATCCTTTGACTGAACGTGCCAGAGGTTTTATTATCGGCGTGGGGTTCTCAAGCGGTACAACATATCAGGAAGATAACGATTGACTAATCGATCCGACAATGCTACCCCTACCCCCCCTGGGTGGTTGGACAAAGCAGAATATCCGTTCAAAAATCATTACTTTGCTGTTGATGGACACCATCTGCATTATATTGATGAAGGTGACGGGCGTCCGGTCGTTTTCGTCCATGGTAACCCTACATGGTCCTTCATGTATCGGCATCTTATCAAAGAGATATCAGACAGTTACCGCTGCATTGCCCTTGATAACATTGGTTACGGTTTGTCAGATAAACCCAAGGATTACCCCTATTTACCTGCCGACCACGCCGCAAACTTGGCTGCCTTAATTGATCATCTTGGTCTACAGGACATCACGCTTGTCCTTCATGATTGGGGCGGCCCATTCGGAATGAACTACGCCGTCGATAACCCACAGAGAATTAACAGCATTGTGCTGATGAACACGTGGTTCTGGCCCGTCGAGCACGACTCCTATTATCGGTTTTGGTCGAACTTCATGGGTGGACCAGTCGGTCGCATGTTGAGCAAGGGGTTCAACTTCCAAACCCGCTTCTTAATGCGCCAACTCTCAGCAGATGACTCAAAGATGAGCCGTGAAGTCCACTGGCAGTACATCTATCCGCAACAATACAGCCCCCGTGAAGCTGGCTGGATTCTGCCACGCGAGGTACTAGGCTCAACGGAATGGCTCCGCCAAATATGGCAAAATATTGATCAGGTGTCGGGTATTCCCGTCCTAATTATTTGGGCACACCGGGATACAGCCTTCAAACTAGTTCAGCTTCGCGTTCTCAAAAAGACTTTTACCAATATCTGGAACACCATCGAGTACACACGCAGCGGTCATTATCTACCAGAGGAGCGGGGCCCAGAGCTTGTGCCACATATGCACCGCTTCCTAAATGCGATGGATGCCCAAATACCAATGCACTAATCGCCAACTCAGAAGTTACCAGTCTTGTAAAGAGGTTTGCCCTAAAACGCCAAGCCATTCGTCAGTGGCATCTGGTTCAATCAATTCGCTGAGTTTCACCAACTTCTCTGCCTCGACGCGTGAAAGATGCCCCACCTCAAATAATTTACGTGAGAATTCCTTACGAATCTTCACCACATGCGCGTTCCCTGAATTTTGACTAGCCGTTTCAAGCGCTCGCTTATGCCAGTATACAGCATCTGCAAAGTTGCGTTCTTCGATGAAAACCCAGGCATATTCCGCAATGCCGTTAATATATTCTGCATCCGCATCAACTGCCTGTTGGTAACTGTTGCGAGCCTCTGTATAAGCACCCCTTAACCGTGAAATGTTGCCGAGGTTCGCTAAGGCATACTTCTTGATGCGTGTGCCCTCAGGCGCGATCTCAGAAGCGATCTTGGAATGTTTTTCAGCTTCTGCATACCATTGACGCGCTTCCTCAAGTGCGTCGCCACCGATTGCATCAAGCTGCTCGGCACCGACCATCAGAATATAACCAAGGTTGAGATGCACCGTTGCATACCTATTCGGATGCTCGTTGATAATCTGGCGATAGAAATCTGCCCCGACGCGAATATCTGATAGACTCTCGGTACAATGCCAGGCAAAGGCCTTTGCATACAAAACAACAGGGGTTGGGCCTAAAATCTCGTCGGCTGCCGCAGCCGCCTCACGTGCCAGTTGACTGATGGATACATCCTCACCGTAGCGGTGCACTTCCTGACTGTGACAGCGTGAGATACCGATCAGTGATAACCCTTTGACGCGCCTTGTAGACTGCTTAAGACCGACAATGATCTGGTCAATAGTCGTCTCATCATCACCAATATCGTTGGCAGATACCAAACAAGAGCGAATGTGGTTACGCAGCGCAAAATCATTCTCAAAGATCTGATCAGCGACTTCAATGGCTTTTTTGAAGTAGGCCAAGGCTTGCTTATTTGATGTTTCGCCACGACCTAATTCATAATACAGTACACCACGATTGTAATGGGCCAGCGCATAAAGTGGATCGTGCTCTAGACTACTGGAGAATAAACCGTCAATTTCATCAAATAAGGCTGAATTATCAGAACGATACTGGTGCCATTTCTCCAACCCTAACGAATGAAAATAGAACGCCTCACGGTTCACAGTGCCAACAAGTACACCGTCGAACAAATCCGGGTTACGCAAAATATCAAATATGACTCGGTAGGCCAGCCGATGTGCCACTTGCGACACCTCACTAGATTGCCACTCCTTGTCCGGCTCTGTCCATGAGGCGAGGCGCTTGCTACTGTAGTAAAGTGTACAAACAGCCTCAACCTGTTTATTGTCATCAATTTTTGATAAATCACCCATGATAACATAGCGGGGCCAAATGCGGTCAATGATGAGAAGAAACTTGGAGAAAAACGGGTGGTTTTCAAGATGGTCTTCTGAAATCTCTCGGACAACCAATTCCATATCTTCGTTGTACCATTTGACATTAGCGAGATTCTCTTCACCTTGATCGACGAGGGTTTCATAGGAGTGTGCTCGGGTAATCCGAAGCCACTCATTCAGTAACAGGTTAGCAAATTCGACGCAGACTTCCTGACTGATGCTTTCGTCAGAGGAGGAAAAAGTGCGGACATACAGTTTATAACTAGGGACAGCCCGCCCACCAATAAATAAAATGATCGCAATAACAGCAAATAGCGCAAGCGCGATCAACACAAGCAGTTCAAAATTGACAAAACGCGTTTGCCAGATCAGGTGCAACATACGCAGATCGATCCTCGCAGACTTCTTAAACTAGTTTCTAATTCTAAAAGCTGATTGTTAAATCTGCGTGATGAAACTGCCTAGCATCATGGGTCTGTTGTTACCGTAAGCCCCCGCCATTCCGTTTCGGGGTGGTCTGCATAAAAACGCGCATGCCATTCTGGCACGCGTTGGGCAAACAAATCTGAGAGTGCGAAGTAAGCTGGGCGTAATTCTGGCTCAGGAAAGCTCGGCTCCGTAATGGCCCACCAATATTGCTCCATATCGGGAGTCCAAGCTGGGTCTGCCATATAGATCGTCGTCATAATACCGACCCATGGATACCAATGTTCAGCTGCATATTCATACGCTTCACGCAGATAGCGCGCCTTTTGCTGCTCTGAGACGGCAAACCAGGCATAGTCTGGGTTCACTGGGTCAGATGTCCAGCCCATCTCCATAATGGCGATCTGTGTTTCAGCATCACCATACTCAACCATAATTCGACGGATATCTTCAACATGGCGGAAGGTGTTAAAGCGATACCCCCCGTAACGACTTGGGTTGGCGACAGCGGCTTCAGGTGGTAGGCCGGGTGGCGCAGCAAATCCGGGCGCATTGACCCCCAACATATGAAAATACTCTGCCGCACCAGCTTCATACATGCCGCGCAAGAATTCATCATCAGGCATTGCAAGCGGTAGCCCTGTGCCAGTTGGGGCCAACG
>CAYTPI010000021.1:5283-68210 GCA_964439625.1 uncultured Anaerolineae bacterium
AACGGCGCTGAAATCACTAGCGCGTCTGGGTCACCGACTTTGATACCGCGCCAGCAGCTTTCTAAGAGACGGGTATAGGCAGCCGGGTCTGGCGGTTGATTGCCCCATTCCCTTGATAGATTTGGCTCGTTCCATACTTGGTAAGCAAACACCTGCCCCTGCAAGCGGCTTGAAAGGAAGAAACAAAAGTCCTCGAACTCGCCATAATCAGATGGCGGCGTATTTTCGACCGGGTCGCCCTCGAACTCCGGGTACGTCCAGAAAGGTGGGCGGTCTATACGGACAATCAACCCAAGCTTGTGCTCATAGGCCTCAGCGACGATACGGTCTGGGCGGAAGAAATCACGTTCGCCGTCGGCATGGCTCTCAATCTCACGCCAAGGAAAATCCTGTTTGACGAAGGTAAAGCCCGCTTCTTGGATCAGATCGAGGTCGCGCTGGGCGTACTCAGCATCCCACCAGAGCTTGCCATAGACAGCCGGGCTGGGCGATGGTACCCGCGGGATAACTTCATCAGGTGCAAACTCAGCCGGGTCAGGCGGTGGATACGACGGCTGTGCATCTTGCACCATGAGGACGGTGATCACAGCCAGTGTTATTAGCAGGGCCGCAGTTGGGACAATTGCGTGCTTCGTCGGTGGTTTCATAGGGTCAATCTTTGACGGTAAACAACATCGGGCATCGAGCACCCCTCCCAGATTGGAAGAGGTGCTCGAGAAAGTTCAAAATAAGGCGAATGTGCGTAGCGTATGACGCTGTCTACGGCGGCTTAGGCATATCTCGCACAGCTTCGAAGGCCGGACGCGGTGCCCCTGTCGGGTCTGTGATGCTGAACAAAGTGGTATCGTCTTGCGTGTTGCCCCCAGCTTTTGGTGAATAATCCAAATTGAAGAGGAAGGCCAGTTTCACAAAGCCCCACTCATGCATAATCTGATAGGCATCAACGATGTTCTCAGCTTGCTCTTCCAAGGTATTGTCCAAGGCAAACTCGAAACCTTCGACTGGGTCGCCAGCCATGCCTTCAACGGACGACCAGCCGAATTCCGTCACGCACTGCGGGGTATCCTCACCAGCCGCCACAACCAAACTATTGTAGCTGGTCAGTGTGGAATAGAACGACCAACTTGGGTGGGTGGCATTGTCGAACGGCCCACGGAAGATTGCGGTTGGGTCGTTGTAGCCTTCGTCAAAGGCAATGTCAGGCGGCACGTTGTACCCGTTGGCATGTGAACCGACACAGTCAGTGTAGTTGAGCATACCTGCATCGATCATCTCCTGCATAAAGACAATATCATCACGCACTTGGGCGTTATTGACGCCCGTCGGGGCCAGGGCGCCACTGATGATGATCACGTTGGGGTCCACGGCACGAACTGCATCATGTGTGGCACGCAACAGTTCAACATACGATTCAGCAGTAATACCGCCGGGCGCATACCATTCCCGCTCGATGTTCTGCTCGTTCCAAACTTCAATCGCATGGATTTGACCTGGGAAGCGACGCACCATCTCTGCGACGTAATTAGCATAGTCGTTTGGGTCATCCGGTGGGCCTTCAAGGTCTTCACCAGTGACGGAACGGGCCCAATCTGGCGCAGCTAATATACTGACCATCACCTTGATATCGCGCTCGGAGGCCGCATCAAAGATGGTCTCTAATGCATCCCAGTTTGGCTGCCCCTGCACAGGTTCAAGGTCTTTCCAGCGAATCTGCTGCTTGACCCATGTTAGACCAAGCTGTTCGACCTGATCAAGGGTGACATCGGTGTTCATCTCCAACCGTACCTGAATACCGTAGCCGAAACTGTCATCCTGGTTCGGTGGAATGGTTGGCACAGCAGTGCTTTCCGGCACAGTTGGCCCAGCGATGGCATCGCCTGTGTCATCTGCTACGGGGATCGGCGTCGGTTGATCAGTATCGGTATCCTGAGCACTGGCAACCGGCTGCTGGCGATCATTACCCGCAATCGCCCAGATGATTCCCAGAAAGACACAGCCGCCGATCAAGACAACGATGCCGATCCAAATAACTGCCAGAGTACGAACTGTTTTTGGCGAAATCTTTGATGACTTTCGTTTTTTCTTACGAGGGCGCGATGGCACGCCCGGCGGTGCGGGTTGTTGAACCATTTGTTTGTTCCTCCGTTACGTTAGCTGCCAAGCGTTGCACAGGCTGGACATGAGCCATCCGGTCTGATAATCGAGAAGCCCGCTTGTGGGTCTGTTGATGTCCACGTCGTAAAGCCGACATTAAAGACAATCATCATGCGGACGTACCCCAAACTTTGTGACACATCCTTCGCTTCGCCAAGCCACTGAGCGTGTTGGTCAACCGTTGTGTTGGCTGCCCATGCGAAGTTATCTGGCAGTGAACCATACCCTTCCGGTGACAAATAGCCTAATTCAGTAATACAGATTGGTAAAGCGCCACCCATGGCGTTGTAGTACTGTTCCACAGTCGGCAGGAAGTACCAACTGTAGTGGTCACCCTCTGGGCGCCCAGAACGCTGCGACGGTGAGGTTGTCCCGGAGTTATGGTGAACGCCCAAGCAGTTAGCATAATTTGCAGCGCCGGCTGCTGCCATCCCTCGGACGTAGGGTACGTCATCACAACCTTGGGAACCACAGCCGCCACCAAAGGCACCCGTCGGTGCCAATGCGCCGATAATCACCATGGTATTAGGGCTGGTTGACTTAATCGCATTGAAGGCTGGAGCCAGCATATCATTGACGTAGCTATCCGGGTTAATCTGCCCGGCAGGCCACTCGAAAGCGATGTTCATCTCATTCCAGACTTCGATTGCATCCGGATTGTAGCTAGCCACTTGGCGCAAAAACTCTGTGTAACCAGCAAAGTCAATTGAGTCCGGGTACGGCTCTCCTGGGATGCTGAGCAACACTTTGTACCCAGCCGCCTGCCCAGCACCCACAAAGACACCTGCCAAGGCCGGGTCTGCGCCGGGGCCGTACTTAAGCTGGAACTTGACCCAGCGCATCCCAGCTTGGTTCATCTCTGAGGTATAACCAATCTGATTGGGCAACTGCCCGCCTAGTTCAAAACCACCACCATCGCCACCAGCGACGCCCGCAGGAGCTGCGGGTGGTGCGGGGGCAGGTGTAGGTTCATCAGCAGGCTCATCGTTTGATTGGGGTTGTGGCTGCTGATTGGCGGGAGCTGGTGCTGGCGTTGGTTCGTCAACTTCAGCAACCGTCTGCCCCTCTGCCCCAACAACCACACTGACGCCATCACCAACAGGTTGCCCAGCAACACTTCCAGAAACGCGATATTCGCCGTCTTCGCCCGGCTGCCAGTTGAAGGGAATATCAATCGGTGAGGTACCACTGGCGGCCTCAGTATCCCCAGCGCGGATGCTCCATACCAGTTCCAGCATTGTCGGCAGCGACGACTCACTATCGACCTTAAACTCGTTGACCGCGGTGGTAACGCCTTCTGCTGTGCCCTCATCGACAAGATCAAGCACAGCGACGCCACCTACGTTAAAGTCCGAGACAAGGTCAAGCCGTAAGCGCACCGTATTGGCAGATATCAGCCAGATACTACTGCCATCGACTTCAGCGCGGTAGGCCCCTGTGCTCTCATCTGCACTGATGGAAGCGTCATCACCACCCAGTTGAAAAGCCAGATTATCGCCTGCGTTGACATCACCTTCACTGACCAACTCAATATCGCCCAGTTGGTTGACGGCTTCACCTAGGTCAATTGTTTCATAGCTACTAGCCTGCCCGCGCACGCTCAGAGCACCAACGGCTACAGTCAATCGTTGGCGTGGCACCTGACCCACCGCAAAGGTGAGCAAGTCTTCAATCGGCCCATCGAAGGCATACAATTCAGGATCATTGCCGGGGTTAAGCACAACAAGGTCAACGGTCTGACCAATCGCGGCCCAATCATAGCCGCCAGTAGACCAACCGTCATTTGTGCTGACGGGTTGGGGCAAGATCACCGCAGCGATTTTATCCTGCGACGCCATCTGTGCTGTCAGTTCATCAAGGAACAAGGTAAACATTTCCTGATTTTCTGGTGACACCGCCGAATAGTCCAGCGTGACGCCACCATAGTTGCCGAGCACAGCGAGGTTCACGAGGTCGGTCGCATGGCGGTTGCGCTCTGCCTCACTATTAAAAATGCGGCTAAGCGTCTCGGCATTGGTCGCTGAAATGATTGGCAACACCATGTAACCTGCATTGACTTCCCACCCGTCAACAAGTTGACCGTCAATTGCGCCGTCATCTCGTAGATTCAAACCGGTCGGCATCACAATGTTGAGCAGTGCCGCCTCGTTATCGGTGATGTCGTGGTCGCTGGCGATCACGGTGGCGATCATCGGTGTAACGCTGCGGGACTCAAACAGGGCAATGTTCATCTTGGCAGAGGTGGTACGGAAGACACCTGCTTCCTGGTCTACCTCACCGGGGACAAATTCCCATGCCTCAGCGTCATCATTCCAAGCGTAGGCGTCTAATTGACGTGGGTCTTCAACTGGGGGCAGGGCAATCTCTGTGACGATCTCACTATCTTCATCTGCCCGGATGTCATAGACAGGGCTGCGGAGTTCAAGGAAAGAAGGGAGAGCAGCCGCCGCACCAGAGAAGCGCGAGCCAGCCCGATCCGAGAGTAAATTATCAGCCGAAATGGTTTTTGAACACACAGAGGCAGGTGCTTCACCCATAAGCGTGACTGTTGAGCCATCGTCATATGTGGCGACCGGGTTATTGGCGTTGATCCGTGGGCACCCGGCAATGCGCTGGGCAAGGTTCGCTGGCGGCAGGAACAACAAGAAGCCCGCCAAAATTATCACGCCAATGAATCCAAGGACACCACACCCCACGGCGAGTAGGCGTAGGTCAAAGAGACCTTCCTCTTCTTCCTCGTCCTCGTAGTATTCGTCAGCCTCGAAGCCTTCTTCCATTGCGAGGGGCGGGTCGCCGGGTTCTACGAAGTCGTCATCTTCCGACTCAATCACCGGTGGGCGACCAACCGTCAACGGCTGCACCTCGCCCTCTGCCTCAAGGCGTTGGTTGGGCATAGTCATGCCACCGTCAAACTCACCCGTTGCCGGGCGGCGCACCGTCTCCTGAGGGTCGCTTCCCTCAGGTTGAACCGGCTTATTAGGTAGTGTTTGTCCAAAATCATCCATATAGTTGTATTCTTACCAATTCACTCGTTAGCGCATCACATTACCAAGGCTGCTGCACGCAGGGCAGCGCCCATCGGGGCGCACAATTGCGTAACCGGCCATAGGGTCATCACCCCAGAACCAGAAGTCAACATTCCAAACAATCATCATTCTGACTTGACCATTTTCTCGGCTCAAACGGGCAGCTTCTGCCAACCACTGCGCCTGCTCAGAGACTGAAATATCGCTGGCCCAACTAAAACGAGCAGGCACAGCGCCATATCCCTCACCGCTGAGGTAGCCAAGCTCGGTAAAGCATACCGGGCGACCGAAGGTTCCGCTATATAACTGAACCATACTGCTGTAATACCAGCTATAGTGTTGGTAGCCGGGGTCTGCCGGGTGCCCAGATGAGGCCGTGGGGCTGGTTGCGCCGGAGTTAAAGTGGACGCCAACACAATCCATGTAGTTAGCTCCACCGGCTCGCGCCATCTGTTCGATATATACCCAGTCATCACAGCCGGTACCCTGAAGCGAACAGCCGCCATCTTCAAAGAAGGCCCCTGTCGGAGCAGGTGCTCCGGAAATCACCATGATATTCGGGTTAATCGTCTTGATCGCGTTGTAGGCTGGGGCCAACATATCTCTGACGTAAACCCCACCGTCGATCTGGCCCGCGGGCCATTCGAATTCGATATTTTGCTCATTCCAGATTTCAATCGCATCCGGGCCGTAGTAAGCCACGCCTTCAACAAATTCGAGATAGTCCTCATAGTTGACTGAGGCAGGGTATTTACTCTGGCTGACGATGCTCAACAATACCTTGAAGCCTTGCTGACGCCCCTGTTGGATCAGGCCATAGGCAACATCCGGGCTTTGATCTTCACCCCACGCCAGTTGGAACTTAACCCACTCCATGCCGGCCTCTTTCATGTAACCGGGGTTTTCAATGACATGATTGACCTGCCCCCCTAGTTCAAAGTTACCATATACCGAAGGTTGAACCACAGGTGGCGGCACATCCGCAAGGTTAATTGACTCACCGGGGATAATAGCAGCGGCATTGGCGCGCTCGGATGTAATCTCCAGTTCAGGGTCGCCACTGACGACCGCTTCAACCGCAGACGCAACACCGACTGTCTCACCACCGACGAGGATCGCTTCGGCCCCAAGGCCCATCCCGCCTTCACCGGCTAAATCTGCACTGACGATGTAATCACCTTCATCTGCTGGTGTCCATTCTAATTGCGCGTTGAGGCCGCTTTCACGTTCGAGCAAGACGGTGCCACCAGCCGTTTCAATCTGCCACTGCACCTTTAGCTCTTCCGACAAGGTCGAGGGCTGAGCACGCTTGAACTCCTCAACTGCCCTCACCATACTGTTACGGTTACTACTATGAAACAGATCATCGACCATGATCCCAGCGACATTATACGAAGCAAGCCAATCCAAACGTTGGCGCAATGTGTTTCCTGTGACGATCCAAACAGTGTGCAGCCCATCACCGGCAAAGGCCTCATAGCGGTAGGCACCACTGGCAGGGTCTTGCTCAAGGTTGGTCACCTCGCTACTGAGTTCAAACACCAACGGCTGGCCCGGTTCAATGGCTTCATTAGGGGCGAACTGCCCTGGCAGCAGTTGCACATTCCCCAATGGGCGCAGTGCGTATTCATAGCTGACAGGGTTGATCTGACCTTCCCAGTCATCAACACTAAGCGCCGTCGTTGAGACGTAGAATTTGACCCGGCTAACGCGACGCAAAGCCCAATCCATAAAGGCAGCGTTAAGGCCGTCAGCCGTGTAATCACCAGGGGTACCCGGTGCGTCCGCCACAATGATATCCGCAGCAAGGCCAATTGCGCCCCAGTCATAGGCTGGGGCGCCCCACTGACCAGCGACATAATCAGGTATGCCCAGCTTGACGGCGAGCACCTTATCCGCTTCGGTGAAGGCTGCTGTAGCAGCTTGGATTATGTCTAACACAAGGTCAGCATCTTGAAGCGGCTCATTAGACACATCCAACATGAGGCCGGTATAGCCACTTTCAACGGCAAAATCAACGAGACTCTCGACAGCTGAATCAACATCGGCCTCCGTTAAATCAGGGCTGAGCGCCACCACTGGAAATACCAACGTTGATAGGTTTTCAAAGCGGGTGGCATCGAAGCTCTGTGTATCAAGGTCACCCCCCGGTTGAAGCACAAGGCCCGGAGCAAAGAAGACGTTCATCAACGAGGCTTGATCGACTGGGAGCGGCGGGCTGTTGACAGTCAACGTGGTGCCTAACAAGGCCGCTACAGGCGTAGGCTGAAATAAAGCGACTGGGCCATCTAGCCCTGCGGTGACTATCGTATTGGGGGCATCGCCCTCCACAGCCGGGGCAAAGACCCATGCGCCAGCCTCAACATTCCACCAGTAGAGGTCTGCTTGTACAGAGTCATCCGCTGGTACCTTAAATTGATAAGCCGTTTGGGCGATACTACTCTCATAGAAGGAACTGATCGGCACGAGGTAAGTTGGCAGCGCTTCTAAAGCAACAAGCCATTGATCCCCAGCCTCGACTGCTTCATCTAATGTCAGCGCTTGAACCTCTGCCTGCTGACCATCTGGTACCAGCATTGTGACAGTGTCGTCCACGACCTGTGGCTCGCGCAAGGTGACTTCTGCAGGCTCATTTCCAGCCTCACCACCATTACGAAGCAGTAAAACACCCACAATAATCAGCACACCCAGCAGCAGGCTGCCCCCAACCCCAATCGCTAAAATACGACGGTCAACCTGCTTCAGTATGTCCAGGAAATCAGAGCCTGAGCTATCATCAGGCATTTGTTCAAAACTCATATCACTTCAATCAGACAGGTTACCAACAAATTGGTCACTCATTGTGCGTAAACAAACTGACTTGTGCAATGATCCATAGATGTTACACAGATCAGTAGGTTGTGCCTTAGTCGTGCATCCAGCTAATTTATGGCTGGACCGCACCAAGTGCATCACAAGCCGGGCAAGACCCATCCGGACGAAGCATCGCGTAGCCAGCCTGTGGGTCGTCGCCGTAGAGTGTAAAGTCAACGTTGAAGACGATCATCATCCGAACAATGCCAGACTGTGAACTGAGCACAGCAGCTTCTGCCAACCATTGAGCCTGCTCCTGAACACTGGTATCTCCAGCCCAGCCGAAGGCAGGCGGCAGTGAGCCGAACCCGTCGGACGTCAAGTAGCCCAGTTCTGTGAAGCACAGCGGCTTACCGATCACGCTGTAGGTATCCACCATCCCAAAGAAGTAACGCGAGTAGAAGCCGTCACGGGGGTCACCTTCACGCAGAGTCGGTGAGATAATGCCCTCGTTGTAGTGAACGCCCATGCAGTCCATGTGATTGCCTGCACCAGCGTTTGCCATTTCTTGGACGTAAAGCCAATCATCGCAACCATCGGGTGTACAGCCGCCAAAGAAGCCGGTTGGCGCAGGTGCCCCCGCGATGACTAAGACATTTGGGTTCGCTGCTTTGATCGCCGCATAGGCAGGGATTAACATTTCGTTGGTGTAGGTTGTCCCACTGATCTGACCGGGAGGCCACTCCCGCGTGATGTTTTGCTCGTTCCATACCTCGATTGCATCCGGGCCAAGTGCCGCGGCCTGCGCGAGGAAATCAACGTAAGCAGCATAATTAACCGTGGTTTGCGGGTTCAACTGGCCCGGAATACTGAACAATACTTTGAAGCCTTGTCCTTGCGCTGCTGCGATCCGGCTAGAGAGCGCACCAGCGGCATCGTCGCCAGGGCTCCACTTATGCTGAAACTTCACCCAGTTCATACCAGCACGGCGCATCGCATCGGGGTTGGCGAGGTTTTGTGTTTGCCCACCTAGTTCAAAGATACCAGCGGCAATTGTGCCAGCGTTGGCTGGGGGTGGTGCCGGGGTTGGTTCGTCTACTGGCGGTTCTTCCGCGTCGCCTTCTTCCTCTGGTTGTGGTTCAGGCGTTACTTGCGCGACCTCTTCAGGTTCCTCTTCCTCAGGTTGAGCGACAGCATCG
Source organism: uncultured Anaerolineae bacterium (assembly GCA_964439625.1). Lineage (GTDB taxonomy): Bacteria > Chloroflexota > Anaerolineae > Aggregatilineales > UBA3940 > CAYTPI01. The sequence continues at coordinate 14,456 of CAYTPI010000021.1, forward strand.
CCGACCGTTACCCCAAGCGAGGCCACTTCGACTTGCTCGGAGGATATACCAAAGAGTGCGCGGATAGTGTAATCCCCCTGCTGCTCAACCGTATCCCAAAGATACTGAATCGCATTCAGATCACCAGAGGTCGAAGCCACTTCGCTGCCATTTTCGGATTCAACGCGCCAATTGATATTGGCAGTTGCAACCCCTGCTGGTGGCGCTTGGCTGTTCACAAAGGCCGCAAGCCCCTCAGCAGCGTTGGGTGCAGCGTCCGGGTGTGCTAAACCATATACAGCAGCCGCATTGAGGTTGTAACTGCGAGCCAGCGCTAGCTGGTTCGCCAGGGCTGCCGGTGAAGCAAAATAGACTGTATGTAGTCCGCCAAATTCATCTCGGTAGGTCAAGTATTCTTGATTAAGCACAGTGTCATAGCCAAGTGACTCTAACTGACCATTCAAGCGGACAGGGAGATCAACGCTGGATGGCACAATGTTATCCTCACTGAGGTACCCAGCGGGTGATTGAATATCGCCAAATACTTCTGCAACCTTGTCAAGGGAGACTGGCTTCCCGGCACCGTTACCATCGATGTCCACGTTTAACCCGTTGACAATAATACCCGCTTTGCTACGTTCAACATCCCCAACCAGTTTGGCAACTAATATCTCCGCACGTCCGTCAACATAAGCGTTTGGATCATCAGGCAGTGCTACCCAGATGCGATCAGCCGTTGTCCCTAGCGCAGTAACAGGGAAAGCATCGTATTCAGCGGCAGGCATCAGTATTTCGACGCGCTTGCCTCGCTCAGTTGCCGCCGCTTGGAGTTCAGCGACAAAATCTACGTAGCCATCACCCGGTGGGAAGTTCAGTACCAAGCCATTCGGGGCTGCATCCAACAGTGGGGCTAGTTGACTAATTAACGCTTGGCGTTGGGCTGGGTCAGAATAGGCACCAAAACCGCCTGCACGGTTTTCGACTAATGTATAGCCTGCTGACACGTCTACTGGCGTCTCACGGGTTTGCACAACGCCACTGCTATCAATAAATGCGGCTTCGGCGATTGCCGTGTTATATGCCACTGAGGGATTGCCGCCACCTTCCGTCGCAATCACGAGGGCTTCTTGCTGTTGTGGGTTGCGCTGGAAAAAACCAAATTCAACAACAGTGCCGTCACCCACTTCGATCACTTTTGCCGTACCTGTCTGAGAACTAGGCGCGAACAACCACTGCTGCGAGCCGCTGTCCCAATAATAGACATCCACCAAGGCAGGCTCAACACCAAACAGCTTAACATTCACCGAGCCGCCTTGTGGCGAAACCGTGTAAATTGGGCTAACAGCGTTTAGACCTTGCGGCACCATGCTGACTGCGTCAGCTATGGCAGGGTTGCTGATCGGCTGTACCTGCACATCTAACTGTACAGCCTCACCCTGTGAGAGTTCCAGGGCAAGATTATCCCCGATTGCAGTACTCGGAGCCTCTGTCGTTAAGGTAATACGATCACCCTCTTGCTTACCACCCAGAAGCAGCACTGCCGCAACGACCACTCCCCCAAGGAACAGCAAAGTGACAACGCCCGCAATCGCGACGAGGGCAACAGGAAAACCACCCTCACGCTCTTCTTCAGCGCCTATTTCATCAAAGTTGTCGTCAGGCGGGGCTTCTTCCCAATCGACTGAGTCCATCTCGTCCGTATCGAAGACGGGCGGTGGGCCCGCCGGAACCACATTAATCGGTTCGTCTTCCGGCAGTTCCGCTTCCAGGTTATTTTCTTCGTCAATTGGTGTGTTTTCGGGGGGAAGCTCAGACATATTTGGTAACCCTCATGCAAGAAAAAGGCGGCTGATTCCATAGAGCCGCAAATACTGCTTTTTCGTTTGGCGCTGAACGGGTTCTAGTGCCCAACAGCAACGCATTCTATCGTGCGAGGGGGCAGTTTGCAATCAGTCGATGGGGAACCGTCAGGTGAGGCAGAAGGCCCTCAAAGCGCCAGTGGAAAGCCCGCATCGTAGAGAATACGTCCCTGCTGAGCAGACTGCACGAGAAAGATCGCCTTGACGGCAGCAGGCACCGTCACTCGGCTGTTTAGCGCTTCTTGATAGTCGGCAAAGCCAAGGTCGATATATTCATGAGGCAGCAGCAGTAGAGCATCGAAGCCAGCATTGTGGTTGACCAGCGCCCTCGCGACGCTGCGCGCCAATGCGGTCGCTAGTGTGTCATTGTCCAGCGCAACCAAGTTAAGTACATAGATATCATACAAACGCAGACCAATACGCAGCAAAAACTGGGCAGCCTTTTGACGTGGCTCTGCCCACACGATTGTCTGCTCAGAATAAGTATGCGTCAGATAATGATAGAACGATGCCTGGCAATACGTCTCAAGTTCAGAGGCCACAAATCCCCCATGGTCAAAAACTTCTATTGGACAAGTGTACCGTGCTCATTAGGATTGATCGTTTTCTGAAGGTTTGAATTCGGTAGTTGTCAGACGGGTGGAACCAAACAGGTACGACGGACGTCTTAAAGTCAGCAGAGCAACAGTACAGAAAGAGAATGCAACCATGACTGACAGCGAATATCGCCCCCCAGAACCTCAAAAGAGTACGAAGCTACCAGAGTGGGCCATCATCGTCATCATCCTTAATATAATTACTATATTAGCTGTGCTTGTCGCCATTGGATATCTCTCTGGCACATTCCAACTGCCACCAAGCGGCGACTATGAGCAACTGTTAGGGGCAACCCTTCGCAAGCAGGCCGACGGGATCATCTTTGATCAAGTCTATGAAAGCCAGGCGGTACAGTTAGCAGGCATTCGTCAAGGGGACGAACTGCTCGCTATCAACGGTGAGCGCTTTGATCGTCCACAAGAGGCTATGCGCCTAGTCGAATCCTTTGAACAGGGAGACCAAATCCGGGTAGTCGTGCGGTTGGCACCGCAACAAGTTCAACAGTACGTCGTTGTATTGGGTGAGACGAATTTTATTGATCCGCCTGTAGTGCCAACCTTAGAACCAATCCCTACACGGGTTGTTATCTTTCCTACCGAGCCAGCCGGGGAGGCTTCACTGGGCATAAATTATCAGATGGTAGGGCCAGATGACCCCTTTGGCGTGACCGGTGCGCTCGTGATCAGCACCCAGCCCGGAGGCCCAGCCGCTCAAACGGGGATCGAAGCGGGTGACATTATTCTCAGCATCAACAACCAACAGCTTGATAATTTTACGACTCTGCAAGATGCCTTAAGAGATTATCGCAGCAACCAAGTGGTGACTATTCGTATTCAACGAGATGGGCGTGAGGAAGTCGTTCGAGTGCGCTTGGGTTAACAGTCAGTGAGGGTCACGCCTCGACGCAGGCCCTCAGCCTGCTAGTTTGGATACTTAGACGGTTACGGCCTCAAACGGGTAGACTACACCTGTTAGTTCTTCAGATAATTGCCAAAGGCGCTCGGCATCGGCTTGGATATGGGCCCTCTTAGCCCCCTTCTTGCGCTCTGGGTAGCCTCTGAGTGTGGTTTCTGGGCCAAAGAAAGCACCACCTTCCGCGCTTGGGTCAGTGGCGGCATATAACTGCGGCAGAACGCCCATTTCTTGCCCTTGTGCCAGCAGCGGCAGCAGAATGCTGTACAGTACATCTTCGAAACTCCCCCCCTGTGCCTCGATGCTGTTTTTTTGTAGGTTCGTCGTCGACAAACCCGGATGAGCCACCACACTGATCGTATTCGCTCCTGCAGCCTCTAAGCGACGCTGAAGCTCGAAGGCAAACAACATATTTGCCAATTTACTGCGATTGTAAACTAGCCAACGGGAATATGACTTTTCATGGTTGAGATCATCGAAGTTCATCCAAGCCATGTATTGGGCAAAGCTGCTAACCGCGACAACCCGGCAGCCGGGTGTGGCTAATAACATATCGAGCAACAGCCCTGTCAAGGCAAAATGCCCAAGATGGTTGACGCCAAGCTGCATCTCAAATCCATCGGCTGTTTCCTTTCGTGGGATCGCCATAACACCCGCATTATTCATCAGAATATGGAGTTGTTTATATTTACCGCGAAACGCATCAACAAAACTGCGAACCACGTCGAGGCTGGCAAGGTCAAGGTGCATCAGTTCTAGTTGGGCATCCGGTACTTGGTCGAGAATAAATTTCCGAGCTTCTTCGCCCTTTTCCAAGCTACGACACGCCATGACTGTCGTCGCATTCTTCATAGCAAAAGCTAATGCAGATTCATACCCAAGGCCGCTGTTTGCCCCTGTGATAACAACGACTCTCCCGGTTTGATCTGGCATGCTATCTCTTGCAGTCCATTTTTCTGCCATTGATTTCCCTTTTGATGATGTGTGGTGGCGTGGTCACAATTATGAGTATTAGCTTATAAACAAGCATGATGCGCAGCAAATCAGGTTAAAATAACAAACCTCAATATCGATGCGCGAAAATTGAACAGAAACAGAGTATACTAAGCGAGTAGCAAGTCAAGTATATCAGCGTAAAGAAGAAAGTGAGACTGTAATGTGAGGCATACGATTGACTGAAAAAGAATTAATACGTTCAAATAAGCGGAACTCCGACGAACGACAATACACTATTGAAGGTCTTGTTATTAAGCAACAGAGCGGTTTCTTCACCGTTCAAACAGACCTCGGCCCCGTCGACAACATTAAACTACGTGGGATTCTTCTAAAAGAACAATTGACAACAGACCCCGTTGCCATTGGTGATATTGTTATGGTGGCCTTTACACCTGAGGGGGCGGCCTTCATTGACTCAGTTAAGCCCCGGGCGCGCGCGTTTGTTCGCCAGAAACCGCCCGCAGAGCGCAATAACCGCATCTTTGACCGTGAGCAGGTAATCATTGCCAATCCGGATCAAGTCGTCTTCGTCTTTGCTTGCGCTGACCCACAGCCCAAACCGCGTGCGCTCGATCGCTTCCTTGTGCTAGCAGAGCGCGCCGGGGTCCCTGCTGCCATTTGTGCCAATAAAATTGATTTGGTTGGTATCAAGCGCGCCAAAGAGCTATTCCATCTTTATGAAGGCATCGGCTACCCTGTATATTATACGAGCGCCAAACAAGGTACCGGTGTGGGGGTCTTGTATGAGCAGTTGCTCGGAAAAATATCAGCCTTCACTGGGCCATCTGGCGTAGGCAAAAGCAGCCTGCTGAACGCTATCCAACCGGGGCTGGGTCTCTCAGTGAAAACCGTCAGTGAAGCGACGACTAAAGGTCGTCACACAACTGTCTCATCGCAGATGTTTCCGCTTGATGGTGGCGGCTACGTCGCAGATACACCAGGCATCAGGGCGATTGGCTTATACAATATTGAACCATCTGAAGTAGATGGCTACTTTCCTGAACTCAGTCCGTTAATCAATGACTGTCGTTTCTCAGACTGTGCCCATGTCAATGAACCAGGGTGTGCAGTCCAAGCTGCCATCGAAGCCGGCGAGATTAGCGCAGAACGCTATAAAAGCTACTTATTGCTGCGCGAAGAGGTCGACGAAATCTATTATCGCTGTTAGAGGTAAAAGGGGCCTGCTCACGGCAAGCAGACCCCTTTGCCAGCTTAGATTGTTTCACTCCAAGCACGCAGCACTTCAGCGACACTCCATGCTTGCGCAATCGCACCGCGGGGTGTGTAAGGCGGTGAGCCATCGTAAATCTCACTGATGGTGCCCAACCCATGACTGCTGTGGTTACCAATCAGCGGTTCGAGGAATGAGCGTGCCATTTTACGGTCTCTATAAACGCGTAGATGCGCTGTCACAAATGGCCCCATCAACCATGACCAAATTGTTCCTTGATGATAGGCGGAATCGCGATCTTTCTGATCACCCCCATACGAACCGGTGTAGTCCATCTCATTGGGTGCGAGGCTGCGCAAACCAAATGATGTTAGCAGGTGGCGAGCACAAATATCGACAATCTCCTTCTGACGCTCCCGTTTGAGCGGTGAGTGCGGCAGCGACACAGCAAAAATTTGATTGGGGCGCAATTGAGAGTCATTGCCGTTTGGCCCATCGATGACATCGTAACAATAGCCTGCAACTGGGTTCCAAAAGCGGACAAACCCTTCCTTGACTCGCTTCGCCCGTTCTTCATATTCAGCAGCATTGTTGTCCATCTCTAACTCACGAGCGAACTCAGCTAGAATACACAATGCGTTATACCATAGGGCGTTAACTTCGACGGCTTTCCCCTCACGCGGCGTGATGACCCAATCACCGACTTTGGCATCCATCCATGTGAGCTGGACACCTTCTTCACCCGAATACAATAATTGATCCATCATATCTACTTTGATGCTGTAACGAGTTCCACCGGTGTATGCTTCAATAATATCTTGGAGAACAGGGAACAATTCGCGTACCAGGTCTTCATCAGCTGTCGCTTGGAAATAGGCTCGTATGGCCTCAAAGTACCATAACGATGCATCAACACTGTTGTATTGTGGTTCCTCATCAGATTCGGGCAGCGTGTTAGGCAACATACCTTGGTCAGCAAAACGGGCGAACGTGCGGAGAATACGCTCCGCGTAAGAGTAGCGACCGGTTGTTAGCGTCAGCCCTGGCAGACTGATCATCGTATCGCGGCCCCAATCACCAAACCATGGGTAGCCAGCAATAATGGTACGCCCATCCGGGTCTTCAGGTGTGGGACGACGTACAATAAATTGATTTGCCGCCAATACCAACTGATCAATTTCCGGCCCGGCCTCTTTATGGGGGCAAGCTTCGGTCAGGTTGCGTTCGTGCTGCTTACGCTGCTCTAGTGCTTCATCCCCATCAAGATTAGGTTCTACTTCAGTACTGGCGACAATAGTGAACGACTCATTTAAGCTTATTGTTGCGACAAACTCAACAGCCATTAGGTGGTCATCATGTGCCTCAAGGCCACGATAAATCTCTTGCGCCAGATAGAAGTCCTTATACCAAACATGCCGAGGCTTAGCTTCAGCATCCTTGCTCAACAGGCTAAAAGGCACAGCACCAAAATGCGCATGCACACGTACACCATTATCCACACTACGGATATCCATCCGCCAGTCTCCAGAGAATGTCACCGCGTGGTGATCACGATAGTTCACCAGCGCTCGCACCTTGACCTTGACCGGTCGCAGCCCACGCACAAGCCGGTATTGAGCATAGGTGGTGTTCTCGCCACGCTGCATCCAGACTCGTTTTTCAAGGAGCGCATCGCTAAAGCCATAACGCCAAGTTGGGACGCGTCCTTCCAGAAAGAAGGTCTCGATGCGCCCAGCGCCTTCGCGCTCTCTTTGCCCGCTTGCCCAGCGGTTTGCGTACAGCGGCACCACAGTACCGTCGTAATAGGCTGTGGCTTCTAACTTAGAAAGCAACAGCGTCCGTTTACCAGGTGGGTCTAAGGCAGCGATTAACAGACCATGGTACCGGCGCGTCAATACATCCGCGATGGTGCTGGAGCCATACCCACCTATCCCATTGGTGATTAACCATTCACGTTTCGTGGCAGCTTCAAAGTCACCACAAATATCCCGTCCAAATTCAACAACTGGCATGATGTCTCAAGAATCCCTTTCAACAGTTTTGATTGAGAGTGTGTGTCAACTGAGTGGCTGGGTGGCACATTATTAAATGCATCGACATTGATTAGCGTGTATGTAATACTTCCCATTGGCTCGGCAAGTGATTCAGCTTCTACCATCGTGATTATATGCGATCCGCTTGAATTATGTAGAAGACTATCGCATGACGTTTGGTCAATGATATACTGGTGTTATTCTAAAAGCGCTTTGTGACTGGAATTATCGTAACTATGTCAGAAACAAACAACGCAGGGGTTGACCTGCATATGCAACTCATGACAAGGATGACAGAATTGGAAGACGCCTCTAGGCGTCTCGATGAGGTTATGGATATCCTCTTCGACAGCCTCAAAGAACATGGCTTCCAACCGACCAAGCATCTTGTCAACCGGCGGCAGCATCTTAACAATACGATCCAGTCGGTCAAAGTAACCAGCAATCGGCTTGATCAGCAGCTTCAACGGTTTGAAGAGTTGGTTCGTATTTCAGCGCTGCTGACATCTTCATTAGAACTCTCTGACGTGCTCGAAGACGTGATGGATACGGTTGTCAGTTTGACTGGGGCAGAACGCGCCTACCTAATGCTTTACGACGAGGATGGCGAGCTAACCGTCCGTGCTGCCCGTAACTGGAACCAACAGACCATCAATGAAAGTGAGGTCGGTCTCAGCCAGAGTGTCGTAGATGCTGCCGTAAGCGAACGGCGTCCCATCCTGACGACAAACGCACAAGCTGACACCCGCTTTATGGATCAAGAAAGTATTGTGATGCAGAAGCTGCGCTCAATACTTTGTATTCCGGCTATCCTTGGTGATAAGCCTGTTGGCGTTCTATACGCTGATAACCGTTTGAAAAAAGGTGTCTTTACTGAAGAGATCATCCCAATTCTGACGGCCTTTGGCAACCAAGTTGCCATCGCCATTGCTAATGCGCAACTTCACGGCAAAGTCCAAGACGACCTCCAGCAGGCCAAGATGCAAATTAAGGAACTGCAGATCAACGTTGATGCCAATAAGGTTGAACGCGAAGTCACTCAAATTACGGAAACACCGTACTTCAAAGAACTAGCAGAGGCCGCTAAGCAGATGCGGAGCCGGCAGCGCCAGCAGGAAGACTAGCCCCTAAACCAGAATTAAATAGAGGTACTTACTCATAGGAAAAGCAAGTACTTCTGTCTTAGTCTCGACTGCGGGTTAGGCTAGCCTAATATCGCTTGGATTTGCGTGATTAATTCTTTAGTCAGAAAGGGTTTTGAAATGTCCCCTGTGAAGGCCGCTGCCTCTACCCTCTGACGATGATGTTTCATGGCATGGGCGGTCAACGCGATTACCGGCAATGAAGCTAGCTTGGGCCGCTTACGAATTTCCGCATAAGCTGTAAATCCATCCATAACGGGCATAGACAAATCCATCAGCACAAACGATGGCTTCAAACCCACATCTAATAGTACCAATGCTTCCTGACCATCTTCTGCGATTGTAACGTCCGCTCCATACAGCGTACCCAGCACAGACTCTGCCAATTCCTGCGCCAAAGCATAGAGCGTTTTACCCACTTCATCCGCTTTGCTTTTGATGGCTAACCAAGCCTGATAACAACAAGCGATGTGATTGCGCTGTGGACGTTGTTTGCGGCATTGGCACTTCTCAATCCCAGTCAATTGCTTCAATTCGCGGTGCAACTGCTCCACTTGCCAACGGACGGCATCCTCGTCTTGGACATCGTCCGCGCTGAGGGAAGCCTCAGAATTGGTAATGACCCAGTCAATGTCGCCGTTTGGTGCAACTATCTTGAAAAGTCGCACGAGAAAAGGCACTTTTTTGAGTTTGACCATCACGCCGTTTTGTAACCGATCGCCTGTCCACTCAATCTCTTGCAGATGCTTATAGCCTTCTTCTTTCGACACGCTCACCAAGCGGTTTGACTTAAGCGCCTTCGTTGTCACTCCACTGGCGCTTGACTATCTCCATCTTACGGGCATATTTTTTGGCTTTTACGCTATCATCTACAATCGGATGAGCGGCTGGGCTATCATTCAATAATGGACTGACCTGCTCCCACAGGTGGCGTGCCGTTAATTTCTCGCGATAAAGATAATCATTGACCGCGTCATGGCTCACATCCTCAAAATGTTTCGCTAAATTTTTGCAGGTATGATTGATTGGTGTGCTAATCAGATATTCGATATAGTTCTTTTTTATAACCATACCTCTATCATAATAAATCAACATTTTGTCCTGTTAAGCGAAAAGTCTAGCTACATAAGGCTTAAAGTTAGCGTTGCTGCAAAAAGTGGCGGGAAAGCGGCTATGCTTTCAGTACATTGTTGGGTGGTGTGTTGTCGGATATGTTCTCGATTCAGGTTGCCGTCCTGGTCATCGCTGTACTGACCGTGTTTTCCGGTCTTATCACGGCTATCTACTTACCAGAAACGGTTCAACTGTCCGATGTGCCGGTCACGGCATTAGAGCTTTCAACCAAACGTCAGGATTCTGCATGAGCTACCCGATTCTGGAAAATAAAGATCACGATGCGCCATCAGTGTTTACGGCTGAAAATCTGCTGCGGGAAGCACGACGGCAAAAATCGCTTTCGCTAGAACCAGTTCCAGAAGTGTGTATGCTCGATCCTGATGGTGATCTGGCGCAGTATTTGCTAGACAGCGGCGCGGGCCATTTGCATCCGAACTGGTCATGTTACCACACCCGCTTGATTGTCTTTACCCATAATGAAGTGACATATGGTGTCGTGCCCTATGCCGTCGGCGCGTCGTTCGCTGTCCTGGTCGCTGAGGAGCTTTTTGCATCGGGATGCAAATTACTGATTAGCATTACGTCTGCCGGGCAGATTGTCCCAGCGGGTCAGCCGCCGTATTTTGTGCTGATTGACCGGGCGCTGCGCGATGAGGGCACGAGTTATCACTATCTGCCACCGGCACGCTACAGCGAAATCCGCACCGACTTACAGAAACGGTTGGATGGTGTGTTTGAAAGCGCAGCAGAACGTGTGTTGCGTGGAGCAACCTGGACGACTGATGCGCCTTTCCGTGAAACGAAAGCTGCTATTGCCAGCGCGCACGCTGAAGGCATTCTGGGTGTGGAAATGGAAGCCGCTGCACTCTATGCCTTCGCCCGGGCGAAAACAAAAGATGTCGTTTGTTTCGCCCACATCACGAACCAGATGGCACAGATTGAAGGCGATTTTGAGAAGGGGGCGAACAATGGCAGCGACAGGGCGCTGGAAGTTGTCTCTCTAACAGCGAAAGCCTGCATGCGTTAAATTGGATTACGAGACTGCATTACTGTATGCAGATCAAGGTTCGCGACAGTTCATTCTCTTATCTCTAGCGGAGGTTTATCGTACTAGCGGGAAACTGGATAGGGCTGCAGCCACATATGAAGAATATGTCAATAATCCTAACGTTGATCCGGAGCTGAGCCGCTTTCACATTATGCTGATGCGCCCGGATACGCCACTGCTTGACGGAGACTATTTACCGTTAACGTTGACGTTTGTTCCTGGTTTAGAGGTCACAACCCAGGCGCTTGACTTCAGGTAAAATTCCCTGACAGCTGTGTATTAACTTTGATACACTTCTCGCCGACGGAGGGTTTTCGCCAGCACATCATGCCGAATATTAACGCCGATTCCCGGAGCAGATGGCACGGTGATAGTGCCATCGTCGTTTAGCGTAAAGACATGGTCGATGATGTCCTCGTGCCAATAGCGATCAGTTGCGGAGATATCCCCCGGATGCACGAAGTTGGGCAGCGATGCCATGGCAAGGTTGTGGGCACGTCCAACGCCCGACTCGAGCAGGCCACCGCACCACACAGCAAGTTCATTCTCTTGGCAAACATCGTGAATCTTGACCGCATTGCTAATACCGCCAACACGCGCCGGCTTGATGTTAATAATACGGCCACTACCCAAACTGATCATCTCGCGTGCTTGCGATGGAGTCTTGATGCTCTCATCAAGGCAGATGGGCGTTTCAAGTTGGGGTTGCAGCGTCGCATGGTCGATTAAGTCGTCGTATGACAAAGGCTGCTCCAGCATGACGAGGTTGAATGCGTCAATCTGTTTGAGATGCTCGGCATCACTCAAGGAGAAAGCTGCATTTGCATCACCCATCAGTTCGAGATCAGGAAAGGCCTGGCGCAGCGCTTGGAGCAGGTCAACGTCCCGTCCAGGCTTGATTTTGATCTTAATTTGCCGATAGCCTTGTTCTACAAATGACCCGACACGCTCCACCAAAACTTCGGTTGATTTTTGTAACCCAACACTGACGCGGACGCGCACTGCATCACGCACCCCATTGAGCCGCTTCTTAAGCGAAATACCTTGCTGTTTCGCATCTAAATCCCAAATCGCTGCTTCAATACCAGCTTTTGCCATCGGGTGCCCCCGCACAAACGCGACTACATTCGAAAAAGTCTCTGGAATAACGTCATTAGCAGCAATTACTGCTGGTATCAAGTAGTCACGTTGGGTGTGCCAGCAAGTTTGGATCGTTTCATATGAGTAGAGTGGTGCTTCATCAACGGGAGATTCGCCATAGCCCACAAGTCCATCTGCGTAAACAGCAATGATGATCTTCTGAACGTCCGTCACGGCACCAAAGCTGGTCTCAAATGGGTGCTTTAGTGGCATTGCGATATGCCATTGTTCAATACGCTCAATTTTCATTAGGACTCGCCCTGTTGAGCAATATGCGTTGGCAGACCGTCAATGCTGCACCAGTTATCCTCAGCATGGGTGGCCTCTAATTCTTCTGGCTTTGCCGTCCAGTAGCGCGGAAGCGTATTGCGCTCTTCGACGAACTCATACTTCGGCACAGCATAACCGCATGACGTCTGTACTCGGTCAACGTCACAAACGATAATCTGGCGCATGCCGGGGAAGTCAGGGAAATTGGGCTTCAGGGTATGCCAGTCAGCGGTTCCCTGAAGGATGACACGTCCTTGCCCGTACAGCCGTAGAATATTGGGTGGCCCTTCAAAAGCGCAAAACATAAAGGTCATCCGACGGTTCTCAAGAATATGAGCCGATGTCTCGTTGCCGCTGCCTGTCATATCAAGGTAAGCGACTGTGTTAGCATCTAATACGCGGAAGGTGTTCAACCCTTTGGGGGATAAGTTGACACGCCCATCTGGTGAAAGCGGTGCCGTCGCGACGAAAAACATCTGCTGTTTCTCGATGAATGCTTTCTGTTGTGTGGAGATCTGATCGTAAAATTCAGCCATGATCTCCTGCCTTTCTTTATATGGCAGCGATCCCTTGATTGTTTAGAGGATACGCCGGGAGAATATTATACGTTCATCTTCAAAGAACAATTGTTCCGAATTTGATGGTGCAGATCGTCAATCGAACATAAAATAGATACGAGCAAGATACATTACTCACCATACTTTGATTTTTATTGAAAGCTAGTTTACTGATCTTGCATCAAATTGAAACAAACAGCGAACATAAGCAGCAAAAGCTATTTGAAGCGGCTGACATAGGTCCTTTTGTGAAGTGGGTAGGAGGAAAATCTAGCTTACTCGCTCAGTATAAGCCCCTATTCCCGCAAACGGCAAAGAATTACTTTGAGCCCTTTGTGGGTGGTGGTGCTGTATTCTTTCATTTGAAGGCGAAAAATATCTCTAGCTTATATACGTTAAACGATATGAATCCTGAACTCATATCTGTATATCGTATTGTCCGAGATGAAGTTGATGCATTAGTATTGCTACTTTCAGAATTTAAAGCCAAACATAGTAAGGAATTCTATTATAAAGTTAGAGCATGGGATCGTGTAGATACTTTCAAGAAGCGGACAGACTTGGAACGAGCCGCTCGTTTCTTGTATCTGAATAGAACTTGCTACAATGGTCTCTGGCGTGTCAATAGTAAGGGACAATTCAATGTACCCATGGGCCGCTACAAGAATCCAAATATAGAAAACCAAGATAGGCTTCGCGGGGCCTCACAGGCCCTTCAGGGTGTTAAGTTAACCAATCTTGACTTTAGTGACTGTGTTGCTGCGGCTCAAGCCGGTGATTTTGTCTATTTTGACCCGCCATATATTCCCCTCAATGCAACCTCAAACTTCACCAGTTATTCAAAAGATGGCTTTGATTTGAAAGACCAAGAGCGATTAGCCGAGACTGTCCTTGACCTCCACGACCGTGGATGCAATGTGATGGTAAGTAACTCTAGCGCACAAATTGTGTATGACATCTACAACTCATTAGGCATTTCATCACTGACAATTCATTCAGTTGAAGCTAAGAGACGCATCAACTCAAAATCTAAAAAACGAGGAGAGATCGCCGAGGTTGTTATTGTCAATTACTGAGTAACATGCTCACAAAGAGAAAAACAAAGTTAACCATGTGTCAACATCTTCTAAGTCAACGACTTTGCCAGTGGCATACAAAAACGACCGCATGTTAGCTGAGAAACCAGCACCAGATATGACAACGATACCCGGTATAGGCCAAGCACTTATATCATCGATAGTCGTCGGAATTTTCTCTTCGGCTGTTCCAAAGCTACCCTGATATTTACACTCAATTCCGAGGCTTTGGCGGGTATCTGTTTCTGTGACCACAAGATCAATCCGGCGTTCAGAACCCCAGATTCGCTTACCCACTTTAACCTGATGTCGCACATAAAGGCCTAGCTCCTCAGCGATTTGTGCCACTGCATGTTCTAGTTCTTTTCCAGATGCTACTGCTTTTGCGCCACCGGGCATCAGAATTTCTCCCAAAAACACTAACATGCTGTCCACACTACTCTTCGATGACGAAATCAAACAGGAGGTAGGCCAACGTAATATAGACAATATTTAATACAATCAGCAGGCTAAACACATTGCTAATACCAGCGAAGTCAGCCCCCTCAAGTAATTGTCGTGTTGCGCGGACTGCGGGCACAATCACAGAAAGGGCGATTGGCAACAGCAGTACGGGCAGCAGTACATCACGTCCCTTTGTGTATACTGCCATGGACGCAATCAACGTACCGACCCCAGCATAGCCTAAGATGCCGAGCAGTAAGATGACCACCAGCAGGGGAAAAGCCCGAAAAGCAAACGACGATACATTAAACAGTATGGTCAGTGGCACCAGCAAGATAAAACCGACCACACTCATGAAGATAAAATTACTTGCCAACTTCCCAAAGTAGATCGCACTGCGATCCACAGGCGCTAACAACAGGCCATCCAAGCTGCCTTGCTCATCTTCTCGATTGATTGAACGCCCCAGCCCCAAAATGCCGGAGAAGATGATCGTCACCCAGATGATACCCGCAGCACCCGCTTCACGGGCTGTCCGCTCTAGTTCAAGGGCAAAACTAAAAATCAAGACAGCCAACAGTGCAAATAGCAGCATAGCCGCAATGGTCTGACGGTTCCGCAGCTCCGAACGTACATCTTTCCAGGTAACCGCCAGCGCGGCTAGCACAAATTTACGCACGAGTTGTCGCCATTCCAGTGATCTCAGCGTAGGTATTCGCAAACGAGTCAGCTTGAATGTCGTCCCGTAGAGCCTCAAAAGCGATCTTGCCACGAGCCAGAATCAAGACGCGGTCGGCATGGGCCAACCCCCGCTCGATGTTGTGAGTGGTCATCAGAATGGTACGCCCAGCCGTGCGCACCGTCGCGAGAACATCGTCAAGAGAGGCGGAAGCCGCTTGATCTAAGCCGGTATAAGGCTCATCAAGCAGCATGATCGGCGGTTCATGGAGCAGCGCCCGAGCAATCGAGAGGCGCTGCTCCATCCCGCGGCTGTATGTAGCGACTAGGTCACCTGCGCGTTTGGTCAAACCGACGGCCTCTAGCAACGCATCGATGCGCTCTCGTCGTTGGTCAGGCCGGATGGCATACAGCCGACCATAAAATTGAAGGTTCTCTTTAGCTGTCAGGTCGGGGTAGAGTAAGGATCGGTGTGAAACAACGCCCAACAAAGCTCGAATTGCACTGGCATACCTGACGCTGTCGTAACCATTAATCTGAATTTGCCCGATTGTAGGGCGTGCCATCGTTGATATTAAGCGCATCAAAGTAGTTTTGCCTGCACCATTGGGGCCAAACAACGTCACGGATTGGCCCGCTTCAATCGCCACGTCAATGCCGCGCAACACCGACCGAAAGCCAAATACCTTGGCAACTCCCTGCATCTGAATAGCTGGAACAGTCGTCATGTTAGTGAGTTAATCAATTGCGCTTTAAACTTTGCTCGGTTGGCTTCATAATCAAACCGATTGAGGCTACCCGCGGCAAAGGCTTGATCAAGGGCCGCAATTTGGCGCGCAAGGGCCTGCTGCTGCTCTGTATAAGTCGCTGGAGATGCTTTGATCGTTGGGGTACTGGTTTCTGGCACACCCCACACCAAGCGGTAGAGCACGCCAGCAGCAATGAGAATCAAGACGACAGTTGCAATGATCAAGGGCAGGCTTTGCTCAAGCGAAACGGGTGGCTGAACGCGGAACAGGATCACCTCCCCAGCCGAAATATCTGAACCACTAAACTGCTGATAAGCCACACCATCAACAACTTCAATACCACCCGCTGTCAACGCATCAACTCGGAAGTTTGGCCCATCCTCGAGTAGCATTACCATTTCGTTAATCTGGTATTCTGCTGTGATTGGCACATCCCGCTCACCTTCAAACGGGACGAAATAAGTCACCAAGATATTTTTAGATGCCTCCCCTGGGAAAAGCGGTTGTGTGTCGAAGACGGTGCCATCTGGCTCAACGATGTAACGCCCCCCAGCGAAGCCCTCGCCAAATTCCACGCTGAAGGCATCCCGCGGGATGCGAAACGCGACTGAGCCACGCCGCCCACCAACTAATGGTTCCTCAGTGACATAGACTGAGCTACTGGTGTTGGCATATTGCAGCACTTGGAACACAAATAGGGCGTTATCTTCTTCACGGACAATGACATTGAGCCGTTCAATCTCAACGACTGCCGGGTCAGTGGTGCTTTCATAAATGTCGATGGGGAGTGTGTAAGATGTCTGGTTATCTGTAAGGACAACACCATTATTGTATTCAACGCCCTCATAGAAAACGCTGGTGACATATGCACCATCTTGGACATCGAGCGGAACATCCTCAAATTGATAGCTCCCGTCAGCGTTAACGACTGTACTGCGCACAAGGAACTCATTGATGCCCCCATCATCAGAGACAGTAACTCCGTTGATGCGGACCTCAAGGTCAGTAGGTAGTGGCCCACCCGATGCATTCTGAACCGCTCCTTCAATAAGACCGCTGCTACCTAATTCTACTTCCGCTTCGGAGGCAGATGAGGCGTCTTCTTCATCAGCTTCTGATTCAACTTCAACAACTAGTGCTGATTGATCTTTAATGGCAAATGTTTGAGCATACGCTGCTAGTGCTCGTTGTTCCTCGAATGAGAGGTCTGCTTCGTCGAAGTATTGCTCGATAATTGCTTCTCGGCTGAGGGTGGCTTGTTCCGCTAGCTTACTGAAAGGTGCTTGCTCGCCGTTTTCGCCATAATCTGCAGCGAACATGTCCGCGTAGAGCGTTTGCCCAGTGAGCACGTCCTCATCCGTCAGGGAGAGCGTATAGAGATAATAGGTTACATCCCAGCGTTCTTGCTCTGTGAGTGCTTCTTCCCATGGCGGCATTAATGCTTGAATGTTGCCATTGGTAATGATGTTGTACCAGTCTTGCGGGCTTTTGCTATAGACCAAGTCAGGGTCGGTTAAGTTACCCACACGCCCGCCCTGTTCTCGAACTTGTTCGGCCAGTTCTCCGTTGCCCGCTCCCAATGGGCCGTGGCAAGAGGCACAGCGCTCTAGGTAGATTATTCCACCATTATCGAGGTCTGGGTGCGCTTCGGGTAAGGCCGCAAGTGCAACCTCCTCACCTGGGAGGGGTCCTGTTTCAATTGGCCCCGCAGGGACTGGTTCCGTCGCCAGTGTACAAGCGGTCAATGCAATGCTAATTATTCCAGTAAGTGTGAGATATCTATGATTGTTCACTAGGCCCTGATTCTAAATTGAATTCCGTTATATCTGTTCCAATTTCGAGTTTGACAGTCTCATCAACGACGCGGTAACTCCACTGATGCTCTGGTTTGTCGCTCCACCAAAGTGGGTTACCTTTTGTATCCCAAGCGGCAAGTTCATTTAGCCCCGCCATAATGACGACATCACCATGGCGCTGCCAGCTGAAAAACTCTTCTAGCGCATGGCTTTCCCATAAACGCTCAGGCTCATCCAATAATTGATAGCATACCAAACGCCGCCCGGCTCCAATAAACAAGCGCCCAGTATCGGGCAGCAGCATGACGCCAGGGTCGCCAAGCTGCATCGGCATATATTCCATTTGCACGACCAAAAAGGGCAGCACGGGCCACCAATCCACGTTGCGTCGCACTGCAACAAAACAGGTGCGAATCTTATCGCCGTGAAAGGTGAAGCGTTCATACAAATCCGCATGAATACGAAAAAATTTAATACGTTCTTCAGTTGGTAGGCCATCTGGATCAACAATTAAAGTGTAGTCGCCAATGGTGGTCGTGAACATGCGTATCCTTACGTTGCTTTGGCGGGGGTTGGCACATCATCATCTATTTGCTGCTGAAGCGGGTGCCCACATTGACCACAAAAACGATCTTGTGAGCCAACTTGACAGCTGCAATTTGGGCATAGTCGTTCAGTATCGATGTGCTCTTCGGCGGCAATCGCATTGATTAGTGCTTCAGCTTGTGAATCGAGCCGGGCACGGTCTGTCTTGGGTAAGCGATCCAACTGTTGTAGAACCTCGACACCGCGAGCCACCAGCAGATAACGCTGTTCGTGATAGTCTGTCTCATCAATCTTACCCGCCTCAAACACCTCGTCGAGTTCCCGCAGTTGACGGTAAATATCGTTGCGCTCAGCATTCAACAGTGCTCGCTGCGATGCAACTGTCTTAGTTTGCTTGGCGGTCAATTGCTCAGACTGGTCAACCGCCCCAATAATGAACGGGCGGGCAACGAATGCCAATACCAGTATCACGGCGACCAGTGTCAATAGTCCGGCAGGAATTGTCATCAGCCGTCTACAATCTCCACCCGCAACGCTTGTTGAATGGCACGCGTTAATTCACCCCGCTCAATTGGACGCGCTGCATACAGAACAATATCACCATTGCCGTCAATGACGAACGTTTCTGGTACACCCCTAATACCGAAGTCTTCGGAAATTTCAGTTCGCAAGTCGGGGCCATTGGGGTAGGTAATCCCATGCTCTTCAATGAAAGTAAGCGAGCGTTCTTCTGAATCGAGATAGGCCAAACCGACAAAGAGCACGTCATCCGTTTGGAACCGCTGCCATGTGGCTTCGAGATCAGGTGCTTCTTCAATACATGGGCCACACCAGCTTGCCCAAAAATTGACGACCACTACCTGCCCCCGATAATCTGATAGGGTGATCTCTTGACCGTCAAACGTTGTCACCGTGAAATCCGGTGCTGCCCCACCATCTGGTTCAGGCGCAAAACCACGGGCTACCAACAAACCGAGAAAGCCAATGATCGCAGCTAGGGCGACCCATACAACGGCTCGCCCTAGCTTAAACTTAATATCTTCTGCTTCTACTGACGGCTGGTTGCTGTCAGCAAGTTGTTCAGTCATGTGTTGTTGTTACCAATAAACCTCATTGACGGTGTTCAGTAAGAATTAACCAAGGTTACCAACATGTTCTTGCAACTTACGCTGCGGGATGCGCTGATACTGATCTTGGATGATCATATCCATTTCTTCATCCGTCAGGCGAACACTCAAAATGCGGAGTGCATCTTCAGGTGTGTTGCCATAGGCCAACTTTTTCTTCCCATTTTTCATATCAAACAGGTACACATGGTGCGGGTTCGAAAAGCTGCTCATCTCGGTAAACTCCTTTTGCGATACCAGCTTTATGCTTTTGCTAGAGCCTCTAGTAGATTTTCACCCTTGCGTGCATATTCATCTAAACCTTCATTGATCTGATCGTCGTATTTGCCGGCTAGCAAGTCACGATAGAACCTATAGTCCACACCTTCAACCTTTTCATCGTCTGGGAAGCGATGGTAGTTCTCTTTCGACATCTTGCTTTTGCCCTCAGCGATCAACTGATACCCGAGCACAGAACCGGGGTATGGTGCATAGAACGAGATCGATGGGAAGGCATGGCGCATTGAGCGGTACATGCGCATCGTCTTGAAGGCATCTTCGGGGGCTTCGCCAGGAATGCCAAGCATAATATTTGACCACAGTTTCGGCGGTGTCCGGCCTTCTTTCTCGAATTCATCACCGAGGCGGTTCACCAAGTTAATGGCGAACATGTTGTCTTCTTCAGTGACTTCCTTATTCAAGATTTCCAGAATGCGGTCACTACCAGACTCAAAGCCAATTGAGATGACGTTCCAATTCGTCTCACGAATTAGGGCTTCAAACAGATCGGGCCATTGGCGAACCGTATCTGCCCGACCGGCTGCCCAATAGGGCCAGACTTTGTTAGCACGCTTCGGGTACTTTTCCAGCCATTCACGCAGCCAACTTGGGTTCTGAAAAAACATCGAGTCATGAATGACGACTGAGCCAATTGGGCCATACGTTTCATCGAGGTAGTTTAGCTCATCGATCACCATATCAACTGGGCGACGACCCATGTTAGGGATATATGAGTTCTCATTGCAAAAAGCACACTGCCATGGGCATACACGACTGGTCAGAAGGGAGGCGACGGGTGGCGGCCCCCAACCTGACTCTGGCTCTAAAGGCCAGTTGAAGTCTCCCCGAAGGTGGCGGCTGTGTGGTTTAGGCCACAGGTTGCGGTCGATGGTAGGCCAATCCGCCATTGACTTTGAGCCAACACCCTTGACAATACGGTCAAATGCAAAAGGGTCTCTGACCAGATCGATAATGACTTCTTCACCGGGACCATCGCAGATGTGGTCAAACTCATCGACTTCCAGCATCTCGTCCATAGCGACAGTTGCATGCATCCCACCCACCAAAATGACGCCGTCGGGGTTCACTTGTTTGAAGAGTTGAGCAGACTTACGCGCCACAGGGAAGGTATAGCTGCGCACATTCATCAGCAGCATATTGTAGCCCTTCATCTTCTTCTTGACCTGCTTCCATGTGGTACATTGTCTTGTTGAGAACATATCCGTCATAAGGCCTTCATTATGAAGAATCGTTCGCAACAAGCCCATGCCGTGGTCTTGCCATTGCTCGTGCGGCCCATCCGGGTTGACCAAGTCGCCCAAGTCACCCAAGTCAAGCCAAAGTCGCTTCATATCCACCGTGCGAGATGATTTCGGATAGAAGCCGATGGTTTGTCCGCTCATATTTTCCTCACTACGTAATAATTTATGAATTTTAGTTACGCTTGAACGTTTGTTTGAATTTTGACTTTAATCATGGTGCAAGACCATGTCAAACGGTTATAACAAAGTTAGTAAAAATTTTACACGAAACGGCGGACACCTTCTCAGAAATCCGCCGCTTATATGTATGTAAGGTTGTGGTTGTACAGGCACTCAACCTATAATTTTATCGTTGTCTAACCACAGGTGCCGCAAGCACTACCCTGGTCACCAGCCGCTTCGCCTTCGCTTGTACGGAATGAGTGACCACACCCACAGCTTGAGGCTGCGTTGGGGTTATCAATACTGAAACCACCACCCATCAAGTTATCGATGAAGTCGATGCTAGCACCTTCAAGATAGCCACGGCTGACAGCGTCAACGATAATACGAACGCCATCGAAATCCATCACAAAGTCATTTTCCTGTGGGTTGCCTTCAAATGCCATACCATACTGCATGCCAGAGCAACCGCCACCTGAAACAAAAACACGTAAACCATGCTCAGATAATTCTTTCTGCTCAAGAAGGTTCCTGATGCGTTCTGATGCGGCTGGCGTCACACTAACAAATGGTTCAACTGATACTAGGTCTGCCATAATGTCTCCTTGAAAGTAAATAGAAAGTGCTGTGATTTTCTCTACTTAAACCGAGCAAGAGCGGTGTCTATCGGTTGAAATCTTTCGTGATGTTGATCTTGTTAGAAAATGATGCACTTTCTTGCTTAACTGAATCATAGTCTAACAGGCAAACACCATTTGTTCAATAAAATAGATATTTATCTAGTTAACTGTTTCTTTTTCAGGCGCTGGGATCAGGTACGAACAAGACTCCGCCCCATCTTGTATTGAGCTAATCTGCCGTGGAACAACGCCCAGCAATTTGCTAATATAGCGCATATCCAGTTGACAAAGTTCATCGTGCTCAACGGCGACTTTATTATAGGGGCAGTTCGTGGTGTGCAGCACAAACCCCGCTGCTGTCTCTTCCCATTCAGCCCCATACCCTTGGTCGATCAGATGGTCGACGACATGTATCAGACGTTTTTCCAATGTTTCGTCAGGAGCAACCCGGTCTAGTTCCGCAGCCATGCGGTCGGCTACACCCTCAAAAATTACATTGAACTGTTGCTCTGGAAGCGTCTCTTTCATCTCACTGATGATATGAACCGTTAGGTTATCCATATTGTCTTCGAAAAGCCCATCAGCGCGAGAAGTTAGCCGGTAGACGTACTTAGGGCGCCCGGGGGTATCTCGGTGAAGGATATCCGGCTCAGCTACGAATCCCTCTTCTCTTAGCACATCAAGGTGATGCCTAATGGTAACGGCTGTCAAATCACCTAGCGCGGTGCTCAGGTCACCAACAGTAGCTTCCTTTTTTTTGCGTAGATATTCAAGAATCTTTTGGCGTGTTTTTTGCATGCACCGATCTCCACATGGGGACGGTATTTGTCACTATTGTTAGTGTATTGGAAGCAATAATTAAAGTCAAATTAGTCTAGTTTATGGGAAAGCATACCTAATGTAATTTATTTATAAGAATATGAAGCGCTCCGGTCGGTTGACTTTAGGCTTAGTATGATTTGGTCGAGTGAAAGGTGCAAAAGGCCAAAAGCACGGTTCAGCGTGCTTCTGGCCTTTATTAGGTCTAAGTGTGAAACCCAAAAGCTAATAAGTCGGTACGAGTTCTAACGGCGGTACTGTGACCTCAATCCCCGGTATGAGCAGATCGTTGGGAGCTTCTTGCAACGGCGGCGAAGCGGTTGTCGTCTCGGTTTCTGTCTCTTCAGGCGTAACAGTCTCGGTTTTCGTTCCCTCAGGTGTCATTGTCTCAGTACCGCCGCTGTAGGCATTGACGGTCACTGAGAGCGTGCTAGACACTGAGCCAGCCGTCGCACGCACAGTATACGATCCAGATGATGTATAGGTGTAGTCCGTGACAAACGAGCGAGACTCACCAGCTGTCAATGTTGCACTGCCTAAGCTGATCGCGGGTGAGTTACCACCAAGCGGATACAAGACGGCCTCGGTTGGGCTTGTGGCATCAGCACCACCATTATTGATGATGGTGACCGTAATCGTCACAGTTGCTTGGTCAGTATCATTTAGATTAATGCTGGTTGGCATCGAAATACTGCTAATCTGAACATCAACTGTAGCGGTACCGCCTTCTGTGGTCGCGGTTTCAGTCTCCGTCTCTGATGCGGTCTCTGTGGCTACCGTTGGTTGTGCACCACCTGAGCCACCACTTGCAGTTCCAGTCACAGGTACATTTGAACAATCACCTGTTGTGCTGACATAGGGTACAGAAATCCACCCAACGCTGCCTGGGGCACTGCTAAACTCGATCTGCCACCATGTGGAACCCGCATCACGCCCAGTAATTGGCGCTGTCTGTCCAAGTTGCAGGATGCCTGCAATCGCAAAGTTAGTACCGGGGCCGGTGCGAACGTTGAGGTCTGTATTAGAACGGGCTGTACAGGGCTCAACAGCTTCTTCTGCCTCGGCCTCGTCTTCCGTGGCCTCAGCAACGTTGACGGTGATCAGGGCTGGGTCGCTAGCGTTGTCTTCTTCATCATAGGCAACAACTTGAATACTGTAGCTGCCTGTTGCATTCGGTATCCACGGCTGTACCAAGGCAAACAAGCCCATACTATCACCCTCAGGCGTATTGTCAGAGCGCATGACTTGACCATTCACGCTCAGTTCAACACGGCTGACCCCTTCGTCATCGGTTGAGGTGGACTGTACAGGAACTTCATCACCCACTTCTACTTCAGTGCCTGCCGCTGGACTGTTTATGACCACACTAGGGGGTTCACTACTGCTACCCACTCCAGGTAAGTTACAAGCCGCAAGGGCTAAAACTACCCAACTTAATATCAATACAGCAAATGATTTACGTTTCATAACTGGCTCCTTACAAAGTGTTACCAGAATAATGTCTTATGCTATTCTAGCATACAAGTAGATCATGTGCTTTTGAGTACAAAACGACACTCATCGTTAGAGCGAGAGGTATTACGGGTGACTATCAGTCCAGTTGAGGTCTCAACAAGATCGGTATAATGATTTCGGAAAGGTAGCCCAACAATGCGAAATGCCACGCTTGACGCTTTACTCGAAGCAGCACATTCACCAGACATCGAACAACGCGCAACTGCTATTTGGGCGCTTCGCCATCACGCTGACAATGCAACAGAACGCCTGCTCGATGCACTGCAAGACTCAGAGCCTGTCGTTCGGGAGGCGGCTGCAGCAGCTTTGGGTGCATCCAAAAACGAAGCAGGGCTTTGGCGTTTACTGGAAACACTCGGAGACCGTCACTATGCTGTCGCCGCGATGGCAGCGAAATCGCTGGGGGCAATTGCCCAGCAAGCCGCCGTCCCAGGTTTAATCCAAGCATTACGCAGCGCCTCTCCAGAAGTACGCCAGGCTGCCGCGCGCGCACTCAGTCTCATTGGGGATCAAGCAGCAGTCCCCTACATCCAAAAACTAGCCCGAACCGACATTGATGCTGTCCGAAATGTTGCCCGTGAGGCTCTTTTGCGCCTGCAGTATGGAAAAGATGGCCCGGTCTTCGAACCAGAAGTCATTGACTTTAAGATCATCGCCAGACGAGAGAAGCGCCAACATCTGTGGGCGCGTTATGCCGTGGCGGCTCTCCTACTGATTGCCTTTATTCCGACTGGCTATGCCTTGCTGACAGTGGTGGAGCAAAGCGATATCGTACTAAGCGGCTTCGCGGGGGCACTCCCGCCAGAGTTTACGCCACAGCCCTCGATCAGTGCCTTGGCGGAGTACAACATCGACACGCGCCTCTACCAACCCAGTGCATCATCAGCGTATTTCTTTATGGCACTTTCACCGGATGGGGAGCAGCTCGCTGCGGGTACCTCTAGCATTGACATCTGGGATACTAGAAGTGGGGAACTTCTCTATACCATTCCTAGAATTACAAATAGTGCTGTCTATTCTCTTGCATTCAGCCCAGATGGCAGTCTGCTAGCTACCGGTAGTGATGATATCGTGTATTTGTACGACGCTAAAACAGGCGACCTTTTGAGCACGTTGATCGGGTTAGATGGCGCTATTCACGGGCTCACGTTTGATCTCGCTGGTCGCAACTTGTTTGGCGTCAGCACCCATGTTGTTATGTGGAACATCGAAACGGGCAGTGTACTTCGCAATATTCCGACTGCTGATTACGACGGCAGCATGATCAGTTTTGCCTATGATGAACAGTCACGGCGCTTTGCAACTGGTATGCGTCTGCCAAAAGAACATAACGCTTGGCTGTGGGATATTGACACCAATACAATTCTGTTTAAGTTTGATGTCGTTGGCCCTACGGCCCCACTTGGCAGCGCCAACCCAGTCGAAGCGCTGGCCTATTCACCAGATGGACGCTACTTAGCAACCGCTCCTGGCTATGCTCAAACCCCATCGGATAGTCGAGCAAGGCCGATTACTATCTGGGATGTCAATCAAGGTGTAGCTGCACTGAAATTGGAGGGGCACACCAACGGCGTGACCGCATTGACCTATCTACGAGAGGGGCGTATCCTCGTCTCAACTTCATATGATGAGACAATCAAGTTTTGGGATACGCAAACAGGTCAGCTATTAGAAACACTCTCACCAGGCGGGCGCATCTATGATGTTGCCGTTAGCCAAAATAACAACGTCCTTGTTACCCTCACGGATGACTCTATTGCTGTGTGGCAGTCAGTGATTTTGGAATAAAAAACGGCGCATAACTTGTGCGCCGCCTCAGTATGGTTGCTTAAATTTAATCCGGGGAAGGGATTCGAACCCCTACCAACGGGACCAAAACCCGCTGTTCTGCCATTAAACTACCCCGGAACGTGCTTTGTAGTATATCGAGTTTGGACACCTGTCTCAAATCAATTTATGTATAGGCTGGGAAGCCGCCCTTCAGATGAAGAAGGGCGTGCTGCTCCCCTACTCCTCTGTGATGCCTTGCACAGTCACTAAGAAGTTCGCAGGGGCACCATCAATCTCTATCAACGTAAGTTCAAAGCGCGTCATTTCTTCTGGCTCAAGCCGCTGCTGAGCAACAAGCGTGTTACCAACCCCGATGACCTCACCATCTTCATTGAAGACAGTCACAATAGCTTTGACGAGGTTTGCGGTTTGGCCACCGATATTGGTCACTTCACCGAAGACTATCAATGATTCATCCTCACTGAAATCCGCATCCGCTAGTACATCGAAATACTCTGAGTCATAAAACGTGGTGTCTTCCAGATTTTCGTAGCTAGCTGAAGCTGCTAGGTCAAAGCGTAATGTATTTGGCGGCGTACCTCCCACTAGAGTAATGATGAAGGGGGCAAATTCACCAGGTTCGAGTAAATCAGTTGAGAGGAACGTGTCTTGTTCGGTAAGCAGGCGATCTTCAGGGCCGTACAGTAGGGCGCGTACCCGCACAAACGACATGGGTAGGTCAGCATCATTCGATACTTGACCCAAAATGACCAGGTCACCCTGTGCATTTTCATAGAAATTTACGTTGGCAAAGCCAACGGCATCGGCTCCTCGTGGGCCACCACCCCCTATGCGAATGACACTGAACCAATCGGTTTCTGTATCAATTTCGAGCGTGTCAATGACGCTGGAGAGAACCCGTCGCAAACCAGGATCGGTTGGGATGCGCGTGGTCATTACCACGAAGTAATCCTTATGGATAGAAGCAAAATCATTGAACTCACCATCTGCCAGCACATACTGATAACGCACACTGTCATCGGGTTGCACGCTTTGAACCGCCTCGTCGATCTCAATTTCGCGGCGGTCAAGATAGGCGTTGTACAACCCTTGAATATCAGTTGAGTTGGCATCGAGCGCGTCAGCACTGACTACGTAAACACCCATCACTGATTGACCCAAATTGGGCGGTGAGAATTCTACGTTAAGCGCAAACTCATTGGATTTATCACTGATGACCCACGTTGCAGGCAAACGCACGCTAAACACACCAGCCGGATGCTGGTATGTGGCAAACCCAGCAGAGTCAACCAACAAAGACGTTTCAGGCGGTTGGCAACCACTGACGAGAAGCATCACCAGTAAAGTAATAAGTCGTTTTAGTGTGGGTTGCATGGGCGCAATTGTGTGCGCTCCGAGGTATTTGCGCAAGAGAAAACGGGCCAGTACATCAAAGATACTGACCCGCTCATTGAAATGATAATCAGTTAGTCGCCGGCAACAGCAATCGCATCAGCTTCAATCGACTTACGATCACTGATGTCTCCGAGGCTCTCTAAATAGTTGCGTACCATTATCGATGCCGTCGCCCCTTCACCTGCGGCAGAGACGGCCTGCTTTGTACTGCCTGTACGGGCATCACCTGCGGCAAAAACGCCCTCAAGCGACGTTTGCAACATGCCATCTGTGACGAGAAACCCAGAGCGATCTTTCTCAATGGAGGCTGGCAGGAAGCTTGTGTTAGGAGTCAAACCAATGAAGACAAAAATACCGTCAGGGTTCCATTCCTCAACCTCGCCAGTTTCGCGGTTCTGAACCAGCACCTTCTCAAGTGTTTCATCCTCACCAATCACTAGTTCTTGTACGGCGTGGTTTGTGACGACCTCCATCTGGTCTTTCTCGGCAACTTTATCCTGAAGAATTTTGCTGGCCTTAACCTTAGATGAGAATTCTACAATCTTGACATGCTTGGCATGCTTCGTCAGGAAGATTCCTTCTTCAAAACCACTGTTACCCCCACCCACAACAAGGACATCCTTACCTTTGTAGAAAGCACCATCGCAGGTCGCACAGAAGTGGACATTCTTACCGATCAGTTCTGTCTCACCCGGCACCCCTAGCCGGCGGTATTGGCTGCCTGTTGAGATAACGACGGAACGCCCATGGTAGGTGCTATCTTGCGTTTTTACGTGGAGAATATTGTGATCGCGAACGATATCCTCAACTTGCTGACCCGCCCGAATGACTGTCCCAAAGCGTTCAGCTTGGGCCACAAGACTATCCGCAAACTCTTGACCAGAAATACCATCGGGGAAACCCGGAAAGTTATCC
This sequence comes from uncultured Anaerolineae bacterium, assembly GCA_964439625.1. Taxonomy (GTDB): domain Bacteria; phylum Chloroflexota; class Anaerolineae; order Aggregatilineales; family UBA3940; genus CAYTPI01. Next base: position 42,429 of record CAYTPI010000021.1, read on the forward strand.
AAAACGTTGGTTACGCTGGCTTGCCCGCCAAGATTACCCTTTTCCAGCAGCAAAACATTCAAGCCCTCACGAGTGGCATAGATTGCCGTCGTTAGGCCAGCTGGGCCGCCACCAATGACAATCACGTCCCAGAATTCTCTGTCGACAAAGTCCTCAGTTAGGCCTAGCTTTTCTCCTAGTTCAACGTCGCTTGGCTCAACTAAAATATCACCATCAGGGAAGATAATTGTTGGGATAATGCGGAGACCATTGTTGATCTTTTCAACATAGGCAGTTGCTTCTTCGTTATCATCCACATCGATCCACTCATAATCGATCTCATTCTTCAAAAGAAAATTCTTTGAGCGTTTGCAATCAGGGCACCAGGTTGCCCCATAAAGCATAATCTTATCTTGGTTGTTGTCAGCCATTACTAAGCTCCTGCTTGATTAGTCATTTCTAATATTAGGACGCTCAAAACTATCGCCACCTTACGCAGCTTGGCGTTTTTTTATTCATTTGTTACGGCAAATCTCGGAGGCAAACCTTTCTCTAGCACTACTCGGTGTTGCTCTTGGAGCACTGTAAGTGTTTTTTTAATTTGTGCTTCACGCTCATCAGCACGCCAACCGAGCGCTTCTTGTACAGCGTCTGCAATATCTTCTAAGGCCTCTCGTGTTACCAACCCCTGCCAAGCTAACGTCGAGCGCCTCAGCAAGATGTCGGCTAACGTTACCACTTTCTCATGCTGGGCAAGGTACAGAATTTCACGGTAACTATACGCATCCAACCCCTTAATTGATCTATCTTCACCCGCGGTAATGAATTGAGCAATCTTCAGTGACAATGTACCGTAGCGTTCAAACAACTGCCTAAGCCGTTCGGCCCATATATCAAAGCGTTCTGCGTTGTCTTTGATGAACTGTTCCACTACATGTTCAGTCTGTGGGTAGAGTGCCCCACCACCGATTGGAAGATCGCGTGTGCTAACCTTACGCTGCTTACCAAGACGAATAAGAACGACGTCTGTCACCTGCTCACTGAAAGCGCGATAACTTGTCCACTTACCGCCAACTAAAGACAACACAGGCATCTTCAAGGAGTCGTTCGGCTCAATCACCTTTATACTGTGATCTCGGCTGATCTGCCCAGTTGTATTGGCATCAACCGCGGGTAAGGGGCGCACACCTGAAAAAGTAAAGATGATGTCGTCCTCAGTGATCGCAAGACCGGGGAAGATATGTTCACTAATGTTCAGAATATAGTCCAGTTCTTCATCGTCTATGGTGCTAACAGGTTGCTCAACACGAATATCTGTCGTGCCCATAATGACTCGCTCCTGCCAAGGGAAGATCAAGGTGATGCGACCATCTTTGTTCTCGAAGAAGAATTCGCTTCCGTCGGTTGCCTGATGCAGCGCCGGGTGATCAACGATGATGTGAGAGCCTTTCGTCCCGCCGATGAATTTCGTGTCTTGCTTCATCTTGCCGTTTGCCATATCGATCCACGGGCCAGCAGCATTGATGATGATCTTTGGGCGCACATCGAGGGCTTCGCCCGAAACCTGATCCAATAGGCGAACTGTATCGCCAGAAGCTGCTTCTAATTTCAGGTAATTCACAGCATAAGCGCGTGTGTCCATTTCACCAACTTCACCATCCAACATAAGCTCGACGACGATACGTTCTGGGGAGGTCATATAACCATCATAATAGGTCGCTGTTGCTTTCACATCTGGGTTGAGCTTTGGAAATTTCTTGAGGGACTCTGTGTGCCCAGAAAAACTGTGTGTTGGCATGCTCCGATCATTGCGCGTGAACCAATCATAGATGATTAAACCTATGCGAATAACGACACTACCACGCTCGCTGGGTTTATCGAGAAGACCCATAAACTTTAGCGGTGCATTCAATAACCCGGAAAAGGTCTTAAACATAGGGATGGTGGTTCGCAGTGGCTTAGCGTAATGGGGCGCATTGCGCAGCAGCCGGTTACGTTCGTGCAGCGCCTCCCTGACCAGCCGAAATTCACCGTTTTCTAAATAACGAATACCACCGTGCAGCATATGCGAAGACGTCATACTGGTGCCAGAGCAAAAATCATTTTGTTCCGCTAGCACCACATTGATGCCATTCGCGGCGAGGTCACGGAACGTGCCGGCTCCATTCACACCGCCCCCAACAATCAACACATCAATCTCTGGTTCGGCCTGCAGTGAGTCCAATTGAGCTTGACGTTCTGCCATGTTATCTTGCCTCTCTCATACTTTCTATGTATATATCTATCGAAAGCGAATTAGTTACACTAGGCCTAGAGTTTAGACGCAAGTAATTAGAACAGGATATTCGAGCAAGCTCAACGTAATTTGACAGAAACCACACTTGAACCGACAATTTATATATTAACTAGCGACACAGTGGAGCCTTACTTGGCACTACCATCATCTTCAGCATATTTTTTAAGGCGTCATTGGTTCCAGCGGGCGGTTGCGGCAATCTTGTTGGGTTGTATGGTTCTGCTGCTGCCACCGCAGGCAAACGCGCAGTCGGGCGACAACAGGCAGAATCCTATTGTTTATGTCGTCAACTGGGGTGATTCGCTTAATTCTATTGCGCTTGAATATGGCACCACAACAGAAACAATCGTCGCTGCAAATCGTCTTGAAGATGCTGATTTAATTGCCGTGGGCCAACGTCTGATGATCCCTGCGGCAGCACCTGCCACTCTTACGGCAGCACCACCTGACGTTAGCGGCACACACACCGTTACCGCCGGTGAAAATCTGTACCGAGTTAGTTTGTTGTATGGCGTCACAACAACCCAATTGATGGCTGTCAATAGTTTGCTTAGCACGGATCAGATTTACGCGGGGCAAGAACTCGCCATCCCTAACGCGAGTAACTTACTAGCGGATGCCCCTGCCACCCCAACAACGGAGCCGACGCCAGAACCCACATCTCAAAACCAAGCGGTGACTCACATTGTGCAGCCTGGGGAACTACTTGGGAACATCGCCAGCCGCTATGATGTGTCAACCACAGCACTGGTGCAGGCTAATAATGTTACTAACCCATCTCTATTATATGTCGGTCAAGTTCTAACGATCCCCGGCCCAGAAGAAAGTCTACAGCCACAGGCAGTGGTCACAGAGCCAGATAGCAGTGGGTCAACAATATATGTTGTGCAACGCGGAGACACCCTCTTCCGCATCGCTTTGAACAACGCTGTAACGGTCGATGCCTTGATGCAGGCCAATCATCTCACTGATGCGTCAAACTTGCTGGTTGGTCAGGTACTACAAATATCAACCGCCGATGTGATCGACGTGGCAGCAGTACAGCCCGCAGCAGTAGCAGAAGAACTGCAAGGGAGTAACCCGGAAGCTGAAGTAGCGGTCACAGAAACAACCGCAGAAACAGCCGTCACATTGACACCGGAGCTTCTCCTACCGACACCAGAAGCACCACCACCAACCACTATGCTAGACAAAGAAATTCTGATCGACCTGTCACAGCAGGCTTTGTATGCTTATAAAAACGGCAACCTACTGCGCTCGTTTGTCATTTCAAGTGGGCTACCCGCCACGCCAACCGTGCTGGGCACCTACGACACTTACCTACGCTATGACTCGCAGCGGATGTATGGTCCCGGTTACGATTTACCCGGTGTGCCCTGGGTTCAGTATTTCTACTTGGGTTATGCCATTCACGGCACATACTGGCACAATAACTTTGGTCAACCAATGAGCCATGGTTGCATCAACATGCGTCCAGGTGAAGCTAAGTGGCTGTACGACTGGGCCCCAATGGGTATCACGGTGACGGTGCAACAGTAATTATCTGCACAAAGAAAAACGAAAAGGTCTGCGAACGTGGACCTTTTTGATTCTCACGCTAGCGGTACATTAATCGATATAAGCGCTAAAGTTCTGTAGACTCGGCACAAAACTACCCACTTAGCACAGAAAGGAAACGATATGTCTGCACCACTTGAGACACCAGATAATTCCGTACTTGGTACCATAGCCACTGAAACAGATAAAACAGCCCTCGTCAAAGGTTTGAACGACGCTGGATACTTTACGGAAACCCATGTTGAGGTATTTCATGGTGAAGAAGCATTGAAAGCGTTAGACCCAGATGGCACAGAGCACGGCGGCTTATTGCGGATCTGGCGGATAATACAAAAGGTTGTTTCAGAAGGTGATCATCAGGTGCTTGAGTCCATCGAGGATACTCTCAAACATGGGCGGTACGTCGTATCTGTGAAGATAGACGGCACAGAAAAGCAGAAGAACGCAGTCAAGCAGCTTATGCTTGACCATAATGGCACAAAAATATTCTTCAGTGATAGCGGTGTGGTTGAATTGTTGAGCGGCTGGTAGGTAGCGTCTACCTTCTACCTCGAAACCGTTGCAGTGTTTGCCTTTCACTATTGAGTTGCGTACTCTATAGTGAAACTCCTCTCCCAGTTTAAGGACAGCAATGCTACAAATTGGCGAGCTCGAAATCCATTTGCTCAACGAATCCCGCATTCTACAGGATGCCGGGGGTGTTTTTGGTTTGGTGCCACGCCCACTGTGGGCGCATCATTATGCACCCGATGATTTGCACCGGGTGCATGTTGATCACATTTGCCTTTTGATCCGTACCAATGGTCAAAACATTGTTGTAGATACTGGCAATGGTCACAAGCTGACTCAAAAACGCATTGACCAATTAGCATTAACTCGACCGGCGGGCACCTTGATCGATAGTTTGTGGAAACAGGGCGTCGCACCGGAGGATGTCAATCTTGTCATCAACACGCATCTTCATGGTGATCATTGTGGTGGCAACACATACTTAGACGGGGAAGATATTCTGCCGACCTTTCCCAATGCACGTTACATCACTCAGCGGCGTGAATATGCTGATGCCGCTTTCCCTAATGAACGCACCCGTGGCACCTATTTTTCTCAAAACTTTGCGCCTCTCTACGAGAGTGGGCAGCTCGATCTCATTGATGGCGAACTGGAAGTCGTTGCGGGCATCCGCTGTGTGGTAACACCAGGCCACACACCAGCCCACATGAGCATTGTATTTCAGTCTCAGGGTGAATACGGCGTCTTCATCGCTGATATGGCAATGTTTGCAATCCATTTTGCCAAACTTGCATGGATGCCCGCTTTTGACGTTGAACCACTGGTAACATTGGAAACGAAACGATACTGGCAGCAGTGGGCATTACTTAGGGAGGCTGTTCTTATCTTCCAACATGATCCACAAATTAGAGTCGGCATGCTCGGCTATGATGAGCGCGGTCGGCTGGAAGTCCAACCGATCTTAGAAGCACAATACTAACTGATGGAAAGCCTCCCATTATGCATATCCTAGTCACGAACGATGACGGCATACATGCCCCCGGCATCTTTGAACTGCAATCCGAACTGCGCACTATTCCCGGTGTGAAGGTCACTGTCATGGCCCCTGCAATGAACCAGAGCCTTGCGGGGCACCGCAAAACGATGTCGAAACCCTTACGCATTGATGATGTGATGCTGCCAGATGGGACGCATGCGTTTGCCTGTGATGGCTCCCCTGCGGATGCAATCGCCCTAGCGGTGATGGGTTACATTGATGACAAGGTTGATCTAGTAGTTAGTGGGATCAACCAAGGGGCCAATATGGGGCAGGATATCACTTATAGCGGCACAGTCACTGCGGCGATGGAAGCGGCTATCTTCGGGATTCCAGCTTTTGCCGTCTCCCTCGATTCATACGATCAACAGCGCTTCTCGCATGGGGCCCGTTTTGCGGCCCAACTCGCACCAGTAGTCTACGAGCACGGTTTACCCGAGTTCTCATTGTTGAATGTCAATATTCCACTGGATGAGCCACGGGGCGTCAAGATTACTCGGCAGGGTCGTCGTCATTACTATGATGAGTTAATTACTCGGTTAGACCCGGCTGGTCGGCCTTACTATTGGATCGGCAATAAGAAGCCACCCGGTGGGGATACCGAGATGGTTGGTACCGATGTATGGGCAGTCGCCAACGGGTATATCTCGATTACGCCAATCAAACTGGATATGACTCATGGTACCATGCTGCCTGACCTCAACGCTTGGCAGATTCCAACACTGCTCCCTGATGAGGCCGAACAGCCCTCATAAACCAAACGCGTCCAGTTGGGCCATGTGTTCATCAGAGAGCATGAAGTCAAATATGTTTAGATTTTCTGCCTGACGTTCCGGGCTGGCTGATTTCGGTATCTCGATAAAGCCATGCTGAATTCCCCAGCGCAACATGACTTGTGCAGCCGTTTTTTCATACGCCGCTGCAATCTCCAATAAACGTGGGTCATCCAATTTGCGGGTTGCTGTCAATGGTGTGTAGGCCGTCAAAGCGATGCCATGCTGCTGGCAAAACTGCACCGTTTCTAGTTGTTGTTGATAATTATACGGGTGCAGTTTAATTTGGTTGACAGCTGGCACCACACTACCAGATTTTAGCACATCTTCTATTTGCTTTGGGGTGTAGTTGCTAACACCAATTGCACGGGTTTTTCCATCAGCCAGCAGTTCCTCCATCGCTTGCCATGTTTCCTGCCGTTTCCCATCTTCCTGAGGCCAATGGATCAGATACAGATCAACGTAGTCCAGCTTTAAGCGCTTCAGGGATGCGCGGCAGGCTTTCAGAGTTTTACGATGCCCATGAGCATCATTCCACACTTTTGACGTTACAAAAATTTCATCTCGTGTTAAGCCGCTATCACGAACAGCACGCCCGACTGGTTTCTCATTCTCGTAAATTGATGCGGTGTCAATATGCTGGTAGCCAATCTCAAGGGCGTTCATCATCGCGTTGTATCCCTTTTTGTTGCGCAGTTGCCACGTACCTAGCCCTAACTGAGGCATTTCCACACCATTGTTAAGTGAAATCACTTGCTGGTTCATTTTAAGGAAACTCCTTTATATTAAGAGCCTATTCATAAATTCGCTACGCTTATTTTGGAATAAGCTTGATTAGATATCTCTCATAAATTGCTGCTGTAATTTATGAGAGATAAATAAAAAAGGCCGCTGCTCAATGCAGACGGCCTGTCTGTATCTTTTTGGAGTGTATTACGCGAGATTATACGCTTCTTGGGCACGCAAGTAATCGCGCAGGCGCACACTCGCAACAATGAATAAAAGCGTATACATCGCTTCATGTGTTAAGCACCACGGGCACAGCGCTTGCAGTAGCACAAACTGCACAAAGACCAACCACATAGAATGGAGGAAACCGAACGTCATGACGCCGAAGAAAATCAGGGTGCCATTTTGCTGCAAGAACGGAATGCGGTTTTCTAACAGTAAGAACAGCAAAATGCCGAGACTCATTGTGAAGCCAATCCACGCGATGGGTATCCCGAACATCTCAGAGTAAGTGCTATTCTGTACTACATTACAGTTCACTAAGCCATCGCCCGCTGCGCCACAAGCCATGTTGACGTTAGTAAGTTTTACATAACTTAGGTAACCAGAGACCATCAGGTCAACTGCGACAAAAACAAACGCTAGTACACGGAGCGACAGCCTAGGTTGAAAGTAGTCGAATGTTGTTGATAACTGCTTCGATGATTGCTTGGTTGCCATTACCGGTCTCCATATCCAAACGTTAGGCACCAGTTTACCATATGCTGCGGGAGTCCCTCAAGCGATCATTGCTGCTGCTGTTGCTGCTGGCTGATGTAACGACCTGCAAGCGTTGCAACTGTCGGTACCACGAGGTCTTCATCTTGTGGCGGGTTATCTGTTACGGTCACAGAAACATCGACCTCTAGCTGACTGGTTGCATCCCCAGTATAGACGCCATGTGTCGGCGGGACGTCAGTGTAGTCACGCCCAATTCCGATCCGAATATGCTGCTCAAGGCATTCCAAGTTATTAGTTGGGTCAAAGCCGCGCCATCCTAATGAGGGCAAGTAGACCTCCACCCATGCATGGCTGGCATCAGGAACAGAGCGGACGTAATCGGGGGCATCTTTCTGATGGTATAAGTAACCGCTCACATAGCGTGCAGGAATGTTTAGCCAGCGGCAGAGGGCAAGCATGACATGAGCATAATCTTGGCAAACGCCTCGCCGACCAATTAAAACGTCATCCACTGGTGAGTCAACGCTGGTCGCATTAGGTGAATAGGCAAACAAATTATAAATTGTATTGTTCAACTCACGGACTTGGGTCAGCGGATCAGTTACTTTGCGTAAACCAATCTCTGCACGCAGCTCTTTAAGCAGAGCTGGCGATGAGGTTAGTTTACTAGGCTGAAGGTAGTCGAAGAATTCCGGATCATGCTCAAGGCCCGCTAGCGTCTCCCATGCTGACCCAGGCAAAGTGTCGGGCAGCGCGGTCATCGGGTGCAGTTCAACAACGGACTCAGCAATGAGCTCAAGCTGCCGGTGTTTAATTGGCATGTTAAAGAAGTGTACGATGTTACCCAAGTGATCACGATGTACAGATATTTTGGCAGGTGGCTCTAGATCGAGCTTGAAACTCAAGCATCGCTGAGAGCCTTCTGTACGTGGCTGTTTGCGTACTTCCATCACGCTTTCGGTAATGAAATCAGTATAGCGATAGTTAGTCTTATGTTTAATCTCATAGTACATAAAGTAATTGTATACTCTCGTTGAGTTTTAGATCACATCAATGCTGATGCGATTGGGTAATTAATATATATTTCATAGATCGCGTTATGAATTTGCCCGCATTGATTGTTAATGCCAATCAGATAATTACTGAAGCCAACGTCCATTGCTTCATCAAACTGATCAAAGCTCAACGATGAATACAACTTTCCAGCAAGGCGGTCTGCCTTACTGTGTGCCCGCCGGCCTGTTTTTTCACCGATTAGGTCAAGCGCATGTTTGATCTTCAATGAACAGAAGCAAGCAGTGTGCGGAAACTCCGCGTCAAACAAAAGGAACGTGGCAATATCCTCTGACTCAAGGTCAGCACTGCACACTTTCGTGTACGCCTCGAATGCTGTAAAGTTTTTCAGTAAACTTAGGCGCTCAAAGTAGGTATGAGCTGTGTTACTCTTCTGCTGGACAGCATCAAGAAAAACATCAACGTTAATATTTAACAGGGAGGTCAGAGACATACAGCGCTCGATGTAACGGCCTAGTTGAATAAATTGCCAGCCTTCTCCTCGAACGAGGGTATCATCTGTGATTCCTTGAAAGAGTTGCGCCCCCTCTTTGATCGATAAGAAAAAGGCATGGGGTTGTGCATTCCAGATCGTATCAGTGTCACGTTCTTTAACGTCTAAGTAAAGACGATTCAACTGCATCCACATCTCTGTACTGATTAACTCCCGCACCTGACGAGCGTTCTCACGCGCAGATGATATACAGGAAACAATCGACGCCGGGTTATTGACATCAAACGTCAACGCGTGGGTCAAGCCAAAGTTATCCTCAAGGCCACAGGCTGGCGTGGTCATATTGAGGCTTCGCAGTAGCCTACCCCAGCGCTGCCCAGAGCGAATGCCAGGTGCGTCCTCGAGCGTCAGGTTCAATTGGACATCCAACAGGCGAGCGGTGTGTTCTGCCCGTTCGAGGTAGCGGCTCATCCAGTAAAGACTATCTGCCACACGAGAAAGCATCATCGGGTTACTCCTTTAGCACCCATGTATCTTTACTACCACCCCCTTGAGACGAATTTACAACCAGCGACCCGGCCTTAAGGGCCACACGCGTCAAGCCACCAGGAATAATTGTCACAGTTTCGCCGAAGAGAATATACGGACGCAAATCTACATGCCTCGGCGTAACACGGTCACCGATAAAACAAGGTGCTTGCGATATGTTTAGGGTTGGTTGGGCGATATAGTTTCTCGGGTTAGCTTTTATTACCTTTGCAAAATCATCGCGCTGCTTCTGCGTACTATGCGGCCCGATCAGCATCCCATAGCCACCCGACTCGCCTACTGACTTCACCACCATTTTGTCGAGGTTCTCAAGTGTGTGTTGGCGGTGCGTATCGTCTTCCATCAAGAAGGTTTCTACATTTGCTAGGATAGCGTCTTCGCCCATGTAATAGCGGATTATCTTTGGAATATAAGCATAGACTGCTTTGTCGTCCGCAACCCCCGTGCCGATGGCATTCGCGAGTGCCACATTCCCGTTGCGGTAGGCATTGAACAGACCCGCTACACCAAGCTTTGAGTCGGAGAGAAAAGCAAGCGGGTCGATGTAGTCATCATCAATCCGTCGGTAGATTACATCCACACGCTGTAAGCCTGCTGTTGTGCGCATATACACGACGTTATCATGCACAACAAGGTCGCGCCCTTCCACTAGCTGAATACCCATTAGACGAGCAAGGAAAGCATGTTCATAATAAGCTGAATTGTAAACACCGGGTGTTAATAGCACGACATTTGGCTCTATGCCGGGGGTCGGTGTCAGAAATTCCATGGTTCTTAGTAATGCTTGCCCATACTGTTCGACCGGCCTGACCCCATAATTGGCAAACAATCTAGGGAATACCTGCTTCATAATCTGGCGGTTAGCCAGCATATACGAGACTCCACTTGGCACTCTCAGGTTATCTTCTAACACCGCGAATTGCCCATCTGGCAACCTGATAAGGTCACTGCCGCAAACAGATACGTAACGCCTGGCCTGAATATCGACTTGTCTCATCTGTCGCCGGTAGTGCTTACTGCTGAATAGAAGGTCTGTCGGGATGATGCCATCTTTCAAAATCTGAGCATTGTGGTAGATATCATCTAGAAAAAGATTTAGTGCAATAATCCGCTGCTTTAGACCAGCCTCAATCTGAGTCCATTCACGTGCATTGAGAATACGCGGCACAAGATCATATGGGAAAATACGTTCTGTTCCTTGTGACTCACCATAGACTGTAAAAGTGATCCCCTGATGCAGAAAACTGAGGTCAGCCGTCTGCTGGCGAAACTGAAGTTCATCTGGGGTGAGACGCAATAGGGTTTGAAACAATGTCTCGTAGTGTGAATGCGGAGTAAAATCGAGATCAAACATCTCATCGAATGAATCATTCAAATGGTATGTTTGGAAGGGTGGCTCAAGTTGTCTAGTTGTAACCGGCATCGTGGGCGGCTCCCCCGTGTTTACTATGTGAACGACAGCGTCCTCAATCTACCTATATTGAGGTTACGTGCAATTGAAATATGGGCTATAAGTGGCACTCCTCTGGGGGGAGAATCTTGTCGAAGGAAGCCCTTAACGCCTATAGGTTAATCTTCTATTAACATGATTGCAAAACTTAGATGTTGTCGAACAAGCGCCCAGGGCTATTCAGTATATTCAACACGTTGAAGGAAAAGACGATTGGCCCGCGGCTCGCCATCTTGAAGCGCGGTAAGGCGTTCGCCGCTGTCAGTGAAGAACATTCCTACCGAAACAGGGTACAGGCCCGGTTCGGTGCTCTTAGGTAGACGCACTCGATTATACTGAACAAAGACATCACGAGCTTGCAGTGTTGCAGTCTCTACGCCAATTGTGTCTTCTTGCGCCAGCACAACAACCGGGTTGTTCAATAAATGCGCGAACATCGTCACCTGTGGTGGTGGCGGCCCATCCAACCGCCAATACGTCACAATTTCAAGCATTTCTGTTGACTCAAGCAGCGGGTCGCGTACCTCATAACCGAGAAAGGTGACATTTCCTTCAAATTCGACGGGCAGTTCAGCAAACTCTCGGCTTCCCTCTTCAGGGGGCCAGAGCGTCAAGGCTGTCGTGATGAAAGCCCCGACCTCATCCGCCAATTGTTCACGGGCCTCAATTCGCATAATGACATCAGCATCGACGTGGTTAAGCGGCACGCTTTCGCCAGAAGCCAACCAATTCAGTAAGGCCCCAGGCACAAAATCATAGTAGTGTCCACGGGGGAAGATGACATACTGCTCTGCGCCGCCAGCAGCCAGAACCAAGCTCTGCGTACAATTAAACGTGCGTACATCTAGCCGCTCACGGTGTGTCAACAAAGCAAGCAGTTCGGCATTAGTCAGGGCAAACGGGTCATCATCGCTATCAACAGGGAGTGAACAAACAGACACAGGTAAACCATCAGGCTGTGTGTCAAGAAAATGAGCGATTGCCCCAATATCCTCGTTGTATGCTCTGGCAACCTGCGGCAATGTAGCCCACAACATAAAGTAGCCGTAGAGTGTCGTCATCATGATAACGACGAAAAGGGCTAACGTAATAGGCAGCAGCAGCTTTGACTGCCGTAATTGCTTCAACACCAGCGGGATGGCCACTGCACTCAGGATGAAGACGGCTGGCATCAACACAACCATATAGGTGACATCGGCGCCTGTCGGCGCAAGACTAGCTGGCAGCAATCCGACAAACAGTACAATGACTGCTAGAAACCCCGTATGGTGTCGCCAGCGGACAATGCTTGCACCCAGGCCGATCAGGAAGAATGGGCTTAGGAAAATACTCAATACCGGGTGATGCGGCACATGGTACAAAACTGACTCGCTTCCCAGCGCAAACAAACTAATGAACGACAGCAGATATTTAGAGGGAAACGCCCATAAAAGTTGCAGAAAACCTTGATCGGTTTGGAGGCGGGCTTGTGGTGCGACAACGGAAAACAACAGCAGCGGCAGCAGCAGCACAAGCGTCAGAATGGTAGCGTAGAATAAGCTCTCTACTTGGAACCGTATAATACGCCCAGCAAGTTGCCAGCGATACAAAGCATAAACCAAAATAATAATAGCCAGTGCCCACGCAGAATAGTGCACATACTGTGCGACTCCAAGGGCAAAGGCACCCGCTGTAAACCATGGAGCCGCATCTTCATAGTCAGCCGCATCGAATGCTTGTACCATCAAATAGAGGATTAGCGCCGTAAAGAAAGGCATCAAGGTAGCGTGAACAGCAACGCGCCCCATCATTACGGGCCAAAATGCCACACTCATCAAGGAGGCGGTCAGTAGCGCTGTATGTTGTTCAGGTGCTATGGTACACATCAGTCGGTACGTCATTGCAATTGCCAGCAGCGATGCCCACACAGACGGTAAGCGCCATAGTAAAATGCCCTCGCCTGTTACTGCTGTGATTAACGCTAACAAAGCTGGGTAAACGCCTTCACGCGCGGGTTGAACCTCTGCGTAAACGACCGAAAAGTTACCCGAACGGATGCCCAGCGCCAACTGTGCATTGCTGAGTTCTTCCGCACTAAGGCCGACTGGTTCAGTTGAAAGTAACAACAAACGCATGCAGGCACCCAGCAGCAAAACGAGGGTAACAACAAATAAGTAGCGCTGAGATATGCGCGAGACTGTCATGTAGTGGTAGCCGTCATAATGCTGGTGAATAGTAGGATTAACACGCCCAGAGCGAGATTCACATAAGCAGCCAGTTTAAGGCGGCTACGGTAGCGGGTAACCGCAGCTTTGTCGTCCAGTATCTTCAAGCGATCCAGTTCCGGGCCAACCTGCCATTGTGCATAAGCTGTAACAGCAAGCATCCCACCAAACAAGATATGCTTGGCAAACAAAGCCGCTGACCACAGATTTGCCAGCCGAAACATACCAAGATAGCTCTCATTCGCTCCCATTTGGATCATTCCAGTGACTAACAGCGCCGCAGACGCCCACAACCCAACGGGTCGTAGATGCCGCTCAACGGTTTCGATTAACAGATTGGGCTTTGTGAGGCTGGCCCACACCAGCACCACTAACCCACCCAACCAAGTAATCGTAGCCAGTAAGTGAATCCAGTAGAAAATAGCAAGTACAATCACAGGCGAGATTATATAGGGTTTGTAGCTTGCTGAAAAACCATTAACCGTCTGGTTAGCGGGGGTAGCTCGCCTGTGCTAAAGTTTCGGCGGGAAGAGATGAGAGCCATGAGCGCGATGATCGGGCAAACAATTGGTAAATACGAGGTTGAACAGGTCGTCGGTCAAGGCGGCATGGCAACTGTTTACAAAGCGTACCAGCCCGATATGGAACGCCATGTTGCGATCAAGCTTTTGCCCCGCCGTCTATCTGAAGACTCAACTTTTTTGCGCCGTTTTCAGCGCGAAGCTCGTACTATTGCCAACCTAGAGCATCGCTCAATTTTACCAGTCTACGATTACGGTGAGCACGACAACCAACCGTATATTGTGATGCGCTACATCAGCACGGGTACTCTGCGAAAGAAAATGTATTATGAAGATATCTCGGTTGAAAAAGCCGCTGATATCATCGAGCAGGTTGCCGAAGCGCTTGATTACGCGCATAGCAAAAACGTCATTCACAGAGATATGAAGCCCAGTAACATTCTGCTGGATGCACAGGATAACGCGTACCTAACGGACTTTGGCATCGCCAAAATGTTAGGAGGCTCAACCTCATATATGACGGATGGCAGCGGGGTGATCGGCACCCCCAGTTATATGTCACCGGAGCAGTGCCAAGGCAAAGACCTTGGGCCGCCGACTGACTTATATGCCCTCGGCGCGATTCTTTACGAAATTCTCACAGGGGCACCACCATACATTGCTGATACGCCCTTGACGGTTATGTACATGCATGTACGTGACCCAATCCCAAAGGCCACGCTGGAAAATCCGTCTCTACCGCCAGGTGTCAACACTGTCTTTAGACGTATTCTTGCCAAACGCCCAGCCGAGCGATACGAGTCTGCAACTACCTTTGCACAAGACTTCCGCCGGACGATCAGTGGAGCGTTGGACAAGCAGCCAACGCCAGCCTCCTCAGATGTACGCAGGCCCAACCCAGCAGACATGGCCCTGCCGCCAACAGAGCCAACGCCGCTCTCGAAACAGTTTGACCCCGTGTCTAGCGCAGACTACAGGCCCGTTATTATGCCACGGGGCGAAATCGAAGCAATTGAAGGTGACATTGTATTTTCGCCCGAAGATGAAGTGCCCTCTAGTCTCCTTGACCAAGAGGCTTACCCTAGCGCACCAGCGGCTGTTGGAACGTCCTTTGCAGATGAACAACCCCATGCCTCGAAGCAGCCTGCCGAACGTACTGGCATCTCAGTGATCATTGCCAGCATCTTTGGCATTACAGCAATTATCGGGGCGGTTGGGCTTGGCGTTCTGTTTTTCTCTTCCGTGAACGACGTCAATGGGATTGCATTGGCCCCAACGCTACCATCTAGCGAAGCAGAGCCAACTACGTTTATCGTCGTCGTAGTTACCGGTTCACCAACAGCAACTGACGTTGGCAGCATCATCACGCCCACAACCGAGGGTGAAACTGGCCCGCTACCATCCACGTTGCCCAGCGAAACACCATCAGAAACCCCAACCTCTGGCCTGCCGCCAACGGCTACAGCAACACTGCGCCCAACCGGGACACCAATTTTGACTGCAACGCCTACACTAACCCAAACACCGACCCCAACACCAACTGCGACCGAGGCGGAAACGGCTAGCCCAGCCAGTGGCATCGGCGGGCGTGGTCAGTTGGCGTTTACAGAAGGTAGCAGCACATTAGCTGAGATTGTTGTGATTGATGTCGATGGCTCAAACCGAGAACAATTGACAGATAATGACTATTACGACGCCGAGCCTGACTGGTCGCCGAGTGGTAGCCAGCTTGTCTTTGAGTCGCGGCCTGGCAATAACATTGATCTCTACATTGCATCAGCCAACGGCTCAAATCGTCGTCAACTCACAAACTCATCCGAGGACGACCGGCACCCAAGCTGGGCACCAGATGGTGACGTTATTGTGTTTGAGTCTGGTACGGGAGACGACACAGAGCTATATAGCATCAACGCAGATGGCAGTGACCTGACACGTTTGACCAACAATGACTATGCGGATCGTGTGCCGCAATTTTCAAGTAACGGTAACCAAATCGCTTATATGACCAACCAACGCGGCGGCTGGGAGATAGCCATTTTGAGCTACCCTGATGGTGAGCAACTCAATATTTTCAATTGCCCAGCGCAGGATTGCCGCTTTCCATCATGGTCACCAGATGACGACAAGATTGCCTTCAATACACTCGATAGTACCCGTCGTGTTGAGGATAAAATCTGGTTGCTTGATATATCAGATGGAGCCTCTTCGCTGCTGATCTCAGGTGACAATAATGGGCGGGCTGCATGGTCTAATGATGGCTATATTTATTTCAACCGAACGCCCGAAAACACGCTCAACACCCTGTTGTATCAGTATGATCTGGAAGAAGAGGCTGTTCAAGCCATTCTGGACTCGAGCCGACCAACTTCATATGGTCCTGATTGGGCACCTTGACGCATTCCGCTACCAGCCTTCTGATGTCGTAAGCATAATAGGTATCCATTAAAGTTATGAATTCTGAAAAATCCAGTTTGAAGCGCACACTCACCACTCGCGAACTTGTGATTGGCGGTGTTGGCTTATTCATTTTATTGGGCGCAATTGTCTTCCTGATATTCGCGGTAGCCAGAGCACGTTCCAACAATAACACAGCCGATGTTGCACCAACGTTTCCCTCGGATGTTGTCCAACCTGCCACGGTAGATGGGCAAGAAGCGCCGGAATTCGTTGCTTCACCCGTTATTGCACCGACAATCGCACCGACACCAGTCAGATTACAGCACCCAGTACAACCTGGTGAAACACCCAGCAATATTGCGCTGCTCTATAACGTAGAGCTGCAAGCCCTGCTTGATGAGAACAATCTCACGGCAGACAGTTTCATTCAAACCGGTCAAATCTTGACGATTCCGCTACCGCCGGGGGCAACGCCGGTGCTGCATACCGTTGCCCCGGGTGACACACTCGCTACTATCTCAGCGCAGTACAACGTGGCGATTACCGCTTTGCAGGCTGCCAATAACCTCGCCAACGCCGATAATGTCATTCAGGGACAAGAACTCAGAATTCCCGGCATTTATCAAGACTTAGCGGAGACTGCGGAAGAGGAACCGTCAACTGACGGTGAACCCGTCGTTGTCGAAGAAGGGTCAGCCACTCGCCCCTCTATTGCTGGGATTGAAGGCCAACGTCCGCTTCAGTCGGGTTGGGATCGCTCAAACCTCAATAGTGAACTTGAGCAAAACTATCCGCTTGTGCGAGAAGAAGCTCGCTATACAGTCCATTATCAGCCAGATACTTACACCAGCGAGAATATTGACGCTGTTGTTACCCTCGCTGATGAAGCTCTAAGCATCAGTGAAGAGCGGCTCGGTGTTACGCTTGAAGGCACCTTTGATCTATATCTTGCTGGCACATTATACGCAGCACCCAATGCACATTTGCGTGGTGTCAGCCGTTCTGCCGACCGCAATGTGTTTCTACTCGTTGATGGCAGTGGTGACCCTGGTGAAAATTTATACCTATTCACACATGAGATAACGCACATGGTCGCTTGGAACACCTACGGCGCACCAAGTTCAACATTGCTTTCTGAAGGCGTTGCCACCTATGCCGGGCAGGTTGCCCTCGAAGAGAACGGTTACACCTCATACGATCAATTGTGCACAGCAGCCTATGAAGCTGGAGAAACGCCATCATTAACACAAATTGAGCGTGATTGGCAGTCATACCAAGGACACATCCGTAATTATTTCAATTATTTCAGCAGTGGTTGTTTCGTCAGCTGGTTGATTGATACCTACGGTTTAGAGCCAATTAGTCAATTGTATAGTTCATCAGATTATGTTGGCTTGTACGGTGAGACACTAGCGGGGTTAGATTCGCTCTGGCGAGACGACCTTGAAGCTCGACTGGATACACTGACACTCGACTCAGGAACGCTAACGCAGTATTCAGCGGAGACGGCGCAAGCTTACGCTTATGTGCTTGGTAGTTTCAACGATACGGATACATTGTTCCAGGCATACATCGCCGTCGATCAGGCTCGCTTGGCGTTGTGGCGTGCAGATTTCGAGCAGACCGGCTTTTGGTTGGATGAGGTTTACGCCATAACCGGCTTCTCACCAGGGGCCGCGTTCGCACGCTAAGATTTATCCGAAGCGATCAAGCGCCTCTTGTAGTCAAGCAACCAAGTGTTAATCGCATCGATTTGCCGCTTGCGATAGTCATTGAGCGCCTCAAAAAAGCTATCATCATACTCAGCACCCATTTCCGGGTCATCTTGATGCAATAGTTCGCTCAATGCAGATATTTGGCGGTCAATAAAGGTCTCGATGCCCGGCAAGTGTAGTAGATCAAATAAACGTAGCTTCGCCATCAGTTCAATGCGAATAGCCCGGATAGACTGAACCGGTCGGTACAACCACGCTTCAAACTGATGCTTACCTGCGGTTGTTAAATGGTAGACCTTGCGAGCGGGTTTACCGACTTGCGGCTGCTTGATGGAGTACAAAAGCCCGTTGTCTTCTAACTTGTTCAGCGTGACGTAAAACTTTGTCTGACCAACCTTCCAGAACGGTTCAAACCCAGATACAAAATCACGATACAAACTATAACCATGTTTGGGCTCGAACAGCAGTAGACCCAATGCAACATTTTCTATCGGAAGTGTTGTGGTGTAAGTGACCATAGCACCCACAGTTCTCGTTTAAGGACGTTATCTGTCGTCATACTTCAGGTATATTAGGGATGAAGCACACTCATCCAAAATTGAGGCGGTTAAGTAATTATGCAGGTAAAGCTGCAAATGATTACAACTCAAAACATATAGCAAGATCATTATACGCGGATGTTTTGTCGTATGTAAAGACCGAATCGACAGTAACGCTACTTGATATGAATTCTGCTAGTAAGCTTGAATTTATCGTATGCGTTCGAGATCATCCGTATCAGAAGATGTGTATACCAAAGGGATTGTATTGATGGAAAAGCTTAAAGCTGGTCAAGCTGCACCCGATTTCACACTTGAAACTGACACAGGCAAGCAGCTAACGCTTAGTGATTTGCGTGGTCAACGCATTATTTTGTACTTCTACCCGAAGGATGATACATCCGGCTGTACAACACAGGCTTGCGGCTTTCGTGACAGCTACGATGTAATCGAAGAAAACAATACCATCGTCCTGGGTATTAGCCCCGATGGTCGTGAGAGTCACCAGAGTTTCAAGTCGAAGTACGATCTTCCCTTCACCTTACTGGTGGATGCAGATCAGGAGGTCGCTGAGATGTACGGTGTCTGGGGTGAAAAATCAATGTATGGCAACAAATACATGGGCATTATTCGCAGCCATTTTATTATTGATCAAGAGGGTAACATCGCTGAGACTCATTATAAGATAAGCCCGAAGAAAAGTATTGAACTTGCCCTGAAGTCCGTCCAAGCATAATGCGCCTTTTGCGGGTCTCTTCTACAGACTGGTAAGATTGGCTCATGGCACCTGAACTAGGGCGCATCGGCCCGCTTACCATTCGAACCTACACACTGTTTCTTGACGCAGCGATCATTATTGGCTTGTTGCTAATGGCATGGTTTGGATGGCAGCGAGATGAGCGCCCTGCCCGTTGGGTGGATGCCGGATTATTGGCGATAATCGGCGGCCTGATCGTAGGTCGTCTTGGGCATGTTGCGATTCATTGGTCGTACTTCTCGAGCCAGCTCATTGAAGTACCACAAGTGTGGCGTGGTGGCCTTAACTGGCATGGTGCCGTCCTAGGGGGGGTGGTAACACTCTGGATATATCATAAACAGATGCAGGTATCCTGGGTTACCCTCCTAGAAGCAGCCGCTCTGATCCTGCCAATTGGTGCGTTATTCGTCTATACTGGCTGCTTGATGGTCAGTTGCGGGCACGGTGCCGAAGTGATCACCCTAGCGGATTACCCACCACTGATCGCAGCAGAACTCCCAGATCTCTACGGAGTCGTTGCACCTCGGCTTACCAGCCAAGGCTATGGCGTTGCCTTAAGCATCTTGCTATTACTTAGTTCTTTAGGCCTAGCCGGAGTGCTGCAGCCGCGGGGGCTGCGTTTCTGGATTGTGCTTGGGTTACTGAGCCTAGGTACCTTTGGCATTGGTTTTACACGCGGTGATGAAGTGCCCATGGTAGGTATCTTACGCCTCGATCAAGTGCTTGATCTGCTTATGGCTTTGGCGGCCTTTGTGAGTTTATTTTTCACATGGCGGTCGGGCAGAGTTGAGCAGCAAGAAGCCAAACCAACCAGCAAAAAGCGTGTACTAGGAGCATATAATGCAGATTAATCTGGCGCAGGCACAAATTAAGACCCTACTTGGAAACCTGAGCGCCAACCTTGATGTTCATATGGATTACATCGAACAGGCGAAAGAGGCCTCAGCAGACCTGCTTGTCTTTCCTGAGCTATCATTAACTGGGTATCTTCTGCAAGACCTCGTCTATGAAGTCGCCCGTAAGCCAGTTAAAGATGATCCGCTGTTTAAGCCACTGTACGCAGCCAGCCACGAGCTTGATCTGTTGATAAGCTTCGTAGAGGAAGACAACCGCAGCCGCTATTTTATTTCTGCAGCGTATCTCAGCAAGGGTGAACTGCTCCATGTTCACCGAAAAGTCTATCTACCAACCTACGGCATGTTCGACGACGCTCGCTATTTCGCCTACGGTAATAATTTTTCTGCATTTGACACACGTTTCGGACGCGTCGGCATTCTGATCTGCGAAGATTTCTGGCATATGTCACCGCCGTATCTGCTATGGCTTGACGGTGCAGAGGTGATGCTGTTTCCTTCTGCCAGCCCCGGACGTGGCATTCAAGCAGATACTGGTAAATTGGCGACGGCTCGCTGGGTCGAACATGTCGCCCAGGCCTATGCAGCCTTGTTCACATCGTATGTCTCCTTTACAAACCGAGTGGGTTTTGAGGATGGATACGCCTTTTGGGGTGGGTCAACGACATACGGCCCCGGCGGCGAGCTGCTTCAACAAGGCCCTTATCTTGAACCGTCATTGGTGTGTACCACCCTTGACATGCGCGAAGTCAAGCATGCGCGCAATAGTCTGCCGCTCCTCCGTGACGAGCGCCCAGAAATGACGATGCAAATTCTTGAACGAATACTAAACGATAACCGCGCAGGAGGTCAGCCTTATGCTTAATGAACGCTATCAGGGAAGTGGCTTGCATCCCCTCAACATTGATTTATCCTTGACGCGTAAACTGATCACCATTTTCATCCACGATGAACTTGGACAGGTGGGGTTCAACAAAGCAGTTGTCGGGTTATCCGGCGGCATCGATTCGGCACTGGTAGCCTATCTGGCGGTTGAGGCCTTAGGCAAAGACAATGTACTCGGGCTGCGGCTACCGTATCAAGCCTCCTCAGAAGACAGCCTCAGCCATGCTATGTTGGTGATTGAAGACTTAGGCATCCCTCATGACACAATCGATATTACGCCGATGGTCGAGCCGTTGTTTGAACGCTTCCCCGATATGAGCCGGATGCGGCGCGGCAATATTATGTCCCGCCAGCGGATGATCTGTCTCTATGATCAGTCCGAGATGTTTAACGGTCTTGTCATCGGGACAAGTAATAAAACCGAAGCGTTATTAGGCTATGCGACCATCTTCGGTGATAGTTCTGCTGCCATCCAGCCGATTGGTGATCTATACAAATATCAGGTGCGGCAACTAGCCCGGAATGTCGGCGTACCAGATGTGATCGTCAATAAACCCCCTTCCGCTGATCTATGGCCCGGTCAGACGGATGAGACTGAACTGGGCTTCAGTTACGATCAAGCAGACAAAGTTCTCTACATGATGGTCGATCAGCGCCATACAATCGATGATGTGGTCGATGCAGGCATCGAGCGTGCTTTTGCCGAAAAAGTGTGGCGAACTGTGCAGCGATCCCAGTACAAACGTCGTCTACCGATTGTGCCTAAACTTTCCGGCAGAACTATCGGCCCTGACTTCCGATATTTAAGAGATTGGGGTGCCTCGACTATCCCAGAGCGCCCGAAATAACAGGGAACGGGTCGTCAATTTGCACATTGGTGACCCGTTACTTTTTCATACCAATTCAACCGTCTCGTCTAAGAAGATAGTACTATCCACACTAAATACTCGACCCTTTTTTGCATAAGCAAACGACATATCATGAGGTAAAAAGCACAAGTGCGTGTTTATGAAACCTTATTTTTCTTTATTTACACCTTAAATTCATCGGAGGAATACGTGTCGCTAAGGCATATTAAATGGGCCACTCTATTCGCGATAATATCTATATCAATACTGAGCACAGCTTGTGGTCGTAACGACACATCATCTGATGAATCAAACCCAGCGTTTGCCGGTGCAGCCGGTAATCAAGACGCTCCTCCCCCCGAAATAACAGATGAGGCCCTTCCTCCGGACGGGCAGCAAGCAGCCCCTGCTCCCATCGAAGAAATACAGCCAACTTTAGAACCCACACGCCCGCCACAGCCAACACCACTTCCACCGCCACTTGGGCGGATTCTGTTTGTGTCAGGGCGAGATGGCAACGATGAAATTTACCTGATGACAGCCGATGGAGGAAATGTGCGCCGTCTAACGGAAAATGACAGCGTTGATCAATTCCCTGTATGGGCACCAAACTTCAATAGAATAGCGTTCACCTCTATGAGAGATGGCAACGAAGAAATCTACGTAATGAATGCTGATGGTAGCAATCAGCAGCGCCTGACTTCGCACCCAGCCAGAGACTGGGCGCCCAGTTGGTCACCTGATGGTCAGCAGATTGCATTTGAATCATTTCGGAGTGGCAAATGGCAATTATACATTGTAACCATTGCAACTGGTGAAGTGACTCAGCTAACAACGGTTGGAAACGGTGCGACCAACCCCGTGTGGTCACCTGATGGTCAGTGGATAGCCTATACCAGTTCCCAGGAAAGCGGAAACGCCGACATCTTCTTAACCGCGGCTGATGGAAGTGAAATCCGCCAGATTACCAATAACCCAGCAGCTGATAGTAATCTCGCATGGTCACCAAACAGTCAAGAGCTTATATTTGTCTCTAACAGAGATGAAAATCCTGAGCTGTACATCGTCGCAATTAATGGTGGCAGTTTGCGCCGCGTGACTACCAACCTCTCCGAAGACACGATGCCGGTGTGGCAGGCCGCTAGTAATCGAATTGCTTTCATCTCTGAGAGAGATGGCAACAAGGAAGTCTATGTTATTAACCCAGATGGTAGCGACGAAACCCGTCTGACGAGCGCCGAAGCGTTCGATAGCGACCCAACCTTTTCACCATCAGGTTTATATGTCACGTTTAATTCCAATCGTGACGGCAACCTAGAGGTCTATAC
This sequence comes from uncultured Anaerolineae bacterium, assembly GCA_964439625.1. GTDB lineage: Bacteria > Chloroflexota > Anaerolineae > Aggregatilineales > UBA3940 > CAYTPI01. The sequence continues at coordinate 65,583 of CAYTPI010000021.1, forward strand.
AGTAGACATCAACGGAAATTCACTCAATCGCTTAACGAACAATGCTGAATACGACGGTGTGCCCTTATGGGCCCCGTAACCTAGTTTGAATATAGTTAAGGAGAGGAACGATACGTTAGCGTTTTATTTGATTACACTTATAATGACAAACATTGACTAATGAGCTGTTAGCCAGTTACACATTCTGAACCTAATTAAAGAGAGAGGGAGAGCCATGTTACCCAAGAAACTACGCCCACTTTGGATGCTAACACTACTGATTACAGCCATTGCACTGGCTGCATGTGGTGGTGCCGACGTTGAGCCTGAAGAAGAGGAAGTTGAAGAAGAAGCACCTGAGGACACTGAAGAAGTTGAAGAAGAAGTTCAGCCAACCATCTCTGGGGACATCCTGCTTGACCCTGCCAATGCAGATGATGCTGCCTCTGAGACTATCAACGAACTTTTATACGACACGCTGGTTGAAAGCACTGCGACAGGATTGCAGCCGGGAATTGCCAGCAGTTGGATCGTCTCCGACGACGAGCTAGATTGGATCATCTCATTGCGCGGTAACGCCGTCTTTCATGATGGCAGCCCAATTGATGCCGATGCCGTCGTGGCGAACTTTAACCGCTGGTTTGATCCATCCGACCCTCTCCACGGAAATGCCGATTACTTGGCGTGGGAAGAAGCCTTTGGTGGGTTCCTTGGCGAAGACGACTCCGATGGGGTGGATCTTTCCACCTTTGATGGCGTTGAGAAGGTAGATGAGACAACAGTTGTTCTTCACTTGACTCGCCCAGAGCCTGATATGCTCGAACTCATCAGTGATACTGCGTTCAGCATCGTCAACCCGGCAGCCATCGAAGCGGATGTCAACGGTTATGGTCTACAAGGCAGCGATATTTCTGGGTCGGGTGCTTACCAGCTAGAGGCATGGAACAATGATGAACTCGTGCTAGCAGAATTTGCCTCCTACTATGCAACCGTGCCAGAAGCACCCGATACGTACACTCTTGAATAACGCATAAGCACGGACTGAGCGGCCTTGATGCTGCTTGGTCACAAATTCGACTTGGGGTCAATAATATAGGCTGTCACACAATCGTGACAGCCTATCTCGCCATAATCTTTCCGTTTATGGAACCCTTTTTACTCCGATACTTCGACTTATGAATGGATAATAAATGGAGCCACTACAAAACCAGGACGAATTATCAGACGAGGAACTGGTCACATTGGCTCAAGATGGGAAGCAAGATGCCTTTGTCATTTTGTATCACCGCTATCTGCCCAAAGTTTACAAGCGTGTTCGTTTTCAAATTCCGGAAAGTGAAGTTGAAGATGTAACACAAGAGGTGTTCATCAGTGTGATGAACTCACTCGGTAGCTTCAAAGGCGACTCAAAGTTCAGCACATGGCTGTACACACTGACCAGAAACCGCATCGTTGACTATTACAGGAAACGTCGCGTGGAAAAGGTCGAGCTAGACAAAGCAGAGCATCAGGTTGCTGAAAGTCAAACCGGCATCGACGACCAGATTATTATCAAAGATGCGATGAAACAACTTCCGGCGGATTATCAAGACATTATTTTAATGCGTTTTGCCGAAGGAATGCGCTTCAAAGAAATAGCCAAAGCTCGGGGACAAAGTCTCGAAGCGGCAAAATCATTGTTCCGGCGAGCTTTGACAGCACTCAGAAAGGAAGTGAGGCAAGCGGATGCCAGAGGGTAATAGGAACCCGCCTCCAGACAATCTAGACGATATGCTGGCTCAGCTTGCTGACCGAGCAGTCGAAGGCGAAGATTTATTGGAAATAGAAGGGGATGAAGAATTAATGGAATTCCAGCGTCTCATATACAGCTTGCATAAAACGATAGAAGCAGACCAACCGGCAGATGATATGACTCGGCGGATTGAGTCTAACCTGCGTATCGCATGGAGTGAGCGGTCAGAGAAACAGCAGGGCACAAAGCCACTTTTCGAGCGCATGCTTGACTGGTTTGGTGGCAACGGTTCTTACCGCTCGCGCCGACAGAGGCAGCGGCGGTTTGCGCTAATTACAGCTGGAGCAGCGCTGCTGTTGGTAATAGTTGCCCTACCGGTCATCACTGCTGGCGAGCCGAGTGACATTCCCGGAGCAGCAGGGAGTGTTATCGAGGTACCCATTCTCGTGGTTACAGCAGTCGTTTTCGTTGCATTGGCAATTGTCAGTTTGGTGATATCCAACAAGGAGTAGCATCCATCCTGAAAAATTGGGGGCGATTGAGGCTCCCAATACTTGTTTTGTTGCGCCAATTGTTATCCGTCATTTTTGGAGTGAGGGGGAAGATTATAGAGAGGTATATCCTGATCTAGTAAAAATCGATAGTTTATGGCAACCAACTATAGTGTCAATTGAATTTTGTAGAGTTTTTAGAGAGAGAGGACCTATGAGGATACGTAAGAAGACAATCAAGCTCACATTACTTGCCATTTTCCTCATCGTTTTAGGCGTGATGGTCGTAGGCTGTCGTGCATCAGGCAATCTTGCCGGTAGTGCCGGTGAGGAAAGCTCTGGTGACGATGGCGGCGACGACGATGGTGGCGGCGACGATGGCGGCGACGACGATGGTGGCGGCGACGATGGTGGTGGTGACGATGG
>CAYTPI010000022.1:0-66914 GCA_964439625.1 uncultured Anaerolineae bacterium
AGTACTGGACGGCCCTTCCGCTATGGTACTGTAGGCATTGCGATTGGCAGCAGTGGGCTAACAACATTAGTCGATGAACGCGGTAAACTAGATTTGTTCAAGCGGAAGCTGCAAAGTACGTTGATTGGTAGAGCAGATGAGATCGCTGCGGCAGCGGGGTTGGTTGCGGGTCAAGGTGCTGAAGCAACTCCGATTATATTGGTTCGCGGGCTGCGCTACACAACTGATGAGGCTGGTAGCGCTAGTGATTTAAGGCGCAGTGCGGATGGAGATCTATATCGGTGATAAGGCTACTTGACTTAATTAAAAAACGGCGGTCGCTGCGGCGCTATGAGCCGCGGCCTGTTGCGCCTAATCTATTACAGATGGTGCTGGAGGCCGGTCGCTGGGGACCATCGGCGCACAACCGTCAGCCATGGCGCTTTGTGGTGATTGAGTCATTTGAGACAAAAGAACGCCTTGCGCTGGATATGGGTGCTCGTTTGCGACGTGATCTAGAGCGCGATGGTGTGCCGGAAGCGGTCATTCTGAAAGACATAGGGCGTTCGTATGAGCGAATTACGTGTGCTCCCGTTATCATCGTAGTCTGCGTGAGTATGATCGACATGGATACATACTCTGATGCCATTCGGCAGCACAACGAACATGTGATGGCAAGCCAGAGCGTCGCAATGGCGGCCCAGAATATGTTGTTAATGGCCCATTCTTTGGGCCTTGGTGCTTGTTGGATGTGTGCCCCCCTATTTTGTCAGGATGTCGTCCAAGATAGCTTAACGCTGCCAGAGGACTATGAGCCAGAAGGGTTGATCACAATGGGGTATCCGGCGCAGGTCAGAGAGAAGCGACGTCAGCCTTTAGCTACACGAGTCATATACCGGTGAAAGAACAGATCGCGCTGCTGGTCGGCGGGGTTGGTGGTGCGAAAGTTGCCTATGGACTAGCGCAGCTACTACCACCTGACTCACTGTCGATCATTGTAAATACTGGCGATGACTTTGTGCACCTTGGTTTACATGTCTCTCCAGATATTGATACGGTCATGTATACCTTGGCTGATATATCCAACAAGCAGCAAGGCTGGGGTCTGGAAGGCGACACGCTACAAGCGATGGGGTTGGTCAAGCGGTATGGTGGGCCGAGTTGGTTCAACTTAGGGGATAAAGACTTAGGGACGAACCTAACACGAACCGTTATGATGAATGCAGGTCGTTCACTGACTGAGGTAACAACGCATCTTGCGCAGGCGTTGGGTGTCATGCACCCAATCTTACCCATGTCTGATGATGCCGTCCGGACAGAATTGACGACGGATAAAGGCCGCTTAATTTTTCAGGAATACTTTGTGCGCGAGCGCTGGCAACCCAAAGTCGAAAAGATTGAGTTTGTCGGCAGTGAAACAGCCCGGGCGACTGATGCTGTACAAGAGGCGCTAGGACGCGCAACTGCAATCGTGCTAGGGCCATCTAATCCGTTTTTGAGCATTGACCCGATTCTATCTGTCAGGGAAATCCGAGAGGCATTATTGAATCGACGGGTACCATGTGTGGCAATTAGCCCAATTGTTAACGGTCAAGCATTGAAAGGGCCCGCAGCCAAACTGATGCAGGAATTTGGGCGCGCTGTGTCGGTTGAAGGAATTGCTCAACACTACAGTGGACTGATCGACGCGCTAATAGTTGATGAAACTGATGGTAAATTGAAACAGTCGATTGAAGAAATTGGGATACACTGTGTAGTGAGACCAACCGTGATGACATCTGACGGGGAGAAAAAAGCGCTGGCTGGTGAGATTATCCGCTGGTTGCGCGCAGAGACATCTACACAGGGTGCCCTCAAGTAAGCGGACGCGAACGGTTGTTGATTAAAGGAGTGCACTGTTATGTCTACATGGGCCATTGTGCCAGTTAAACCACTTGTACGGTCAAAGAGCCGCTTGAATGAGGTGCTAACAAACCGTCAACGCGAGGCGCTGAGTAGCCACTTTCTACGACGCACGGTGGCAACTCTAAACGATATACCAGAGATCAGTCGTGTGCTGGTCGTCAGTCGCGATCCGCAGGCATTGGCAATCGCACGGAGTGTTGGCGCAAAAACACTCCAAGAGACGGGTTTGCCAGAACTTAATGATAGTCTACAACGGGCGACTCAAGTGGTGTTGGCATGGAACGCAAGCAGTATTATTGTGCTGCCGATTGACCTACCGATGCTGACAGCAGATGATGTCATAGATGTTCTCCAACTTGGACGACAGTACCCATCCGTCATTGCTATTGCACCAGATGAGCGGGGCACCGGCACCAACGCCTTGTATCTGAAGCCGCCGGGTTTGCTGCGGTATCACTATGGGGTGAACAGCTTCTTGAAGCACAGGAGTGCAGCAGAACAAAAGGGACTGCCGGTTGAAGTCATTCACAACCTCAACCTGTCGTTAGATGTGGATACACCAGATGATCTCGAGCAGTTCAAACAGCGTTACCGCGGTGCTTCCAAACTGCTGGCTGTTTAAGCAGAGAAAGTAGCCTACCTGATAATGCCTGACCGCACGTTTGAATACCTCGCCCCAGATACCATCGAAGAGGCCGATAGACTGTTAAACCGACCTGGCGTTAAGACCCTACTGCTAGCGGGCGGTACGGGTCTCAGTGAAGCGGACTTGCTGCAAGCCGATACCATTGTGCAATTAGCCAACTTGCAACTGAACTTCATTGAGCGACGGCAGAACCTAATCCACATCGGAGCCATGACCTCATTGGCTAAGATAGCTCACGAATTGGTTGATGTTGCCGCTGGCAGCCTTGCAAAAACGGTACAAGCAGGGATTGTTCCGGCTAGCTTGCTCCAACAAGCCACCATCGGCGGGATGCTCGCCAGCGGTGACATCCATACAGCGCTGAGCGTGATGCTGGGGGCGCTTAATGCACGCATCAAGATTTATAAGATGGCGGGCGAAGCGCCTTCATGGGCTGAGATAACCAAGCAGGTGCGCATCAATAATGGGCTGGGCCCTCGTATTTTAACCGCTATCTCGCTGAATATTCCTGATGAGGTTGGCTCGCTGGGGAAGTTTGCGGCTGCCAATAGCCAACTTGATGACCAACAAGCAGCCCGTGCAGTAGCCTCAGCGGCTGTTGTATTGCGACGTCGGAGAGATACGGTGCAGGCAAATATTGTTGTTGGTGGTGTACGGGTTGATCTTATCTCTCATCAGGTACGTTATCGCATTGGAGATGAGGATTCTGCCATCAGGCGGGCGGAAACATATTTTACGAACCTACGTGGCCCTACTGCAATGTACCTCAGTGATGATATTGCTGATATGGCTGTACGCCGCGAAGCAGCACCACGCCTTGTCGCTCAAGCATTTGACAGAGCGTTAACCCAAATTTCATATTAATGCCTGCCTCTCCCCTTTTTCATTGATATGCTAAAGCATCTTAGATTTTATAAGCATAGCAAGGCTGAATGGTTGCTAGCGCTTGTGGCATTTTGCGTCGGTTATGGGCTGCGTATCTTCCGGTTGGATGCGAAAGATATTTGGTGGGATGAAGCCCACAGTTGGTGGTATGCGTCAATGCCGCTGTTCGAAGGTATTCGGCTGGGCATGGCTGAATGGACAGGTGCGGTTGGCGACCCCTTCTACCCGATCTTGCTGAGCATATGGTTGCAAGCTACCGGCGAAAGTGTATTCACGATGCGCTATCTCAGCTTGTTGTTGAGTATGCTGAGCGTTGCCTTTGCCGCTAGATTGGGTCTAGTTGCATTCAAACGCCCTGTTTGGCTCGCTGGCTTATGGATTACGAGCACCTCAGCGATTTTGATTTTCTACTCTCAAGAAGTGCGCCAATATACGCTGACACCATTAATCATGTTGACGATGCTATTGATGGTGGTGCGTATTCAACAAACAGATGGGCGCAGCATCTGGGCATGGTTTGGGCTTGCCGCAGCAGAAGCATTGGGGTTGTATACGCACAGCTTTATGGCGTTTGGGATTGTCGGGGTAAACGTCTGGTTGGGTTTGATCTGGCTGCGGCACCTCCGTCAGCCTGCGGTTGACTCTAGTTACTGGTTTGGGGTGTGGATGTTCAGCCAGGTTGTAGCGCTGCTCGCGATTGGGCCTGCGCTTCCAAATTACATTGCTCGGACGGCGGCGGGCGGTAGCGTGTTTGTTCAACTAGAACTGCCGTTCATTATCAACGCTGTTTGGAGTTTGCTATTGGGCATCCCTTGGGAGCACGCTACTGATCCCTTGTTGGTGCGTGTTTGGGCGGGATTGTTCATGCTTAGCTTCATGGTAGGGATTATGCTAGCGCGGCTGGGCCGGGTAGATGTTGACTTGATGCTCGTCGTGTTTGTTACGATGGCTTTGGCTTTCGCCTATTGGTGGCTGACGCCGATCATTCATCCTCGGTATTTATTGTTTCTTAGTGGCCCTTTGTTTGTCGTTATTGCGGCGCTGATAGTGCGATTGTGGCGGTACTCTGTGCTGCTATCTGGCTTATTGATCGGCAGTTGGGGGCTCGTAACTATGTTTAACCTTGGCAATCTATACACCGGGCGTCACTTTGGCTACCGGCACGACCCATCGCAGCAAGTAGTACAGGCGGCCGCGAACAATACAGATGGTGTTATTTCTGTTGACCCGTATGATTTTTCGCTTCGGTATTATGGTTTGAGCGAACCAGATTTTCTAGCGGCGGGCTTGGACGAAGGGCTAAACACACCTGACGATATTGCTGCTTTTCTGGATAATCGCGAGCGAGTGGATGTCATCCGTTTTCATGCAGAGCGTAGTGATGTCCGGGGTGTAATCCCCTATGCGCTTGAGCAGCACGGGCAGCTTGAACACGTAACTGCTTTCGAGAGCTACCAAATATTTACCTACGCAATCGACGATCATATACCCTCCCCCCGTCAAGGTGACGTGAATTATCTATGGCCGCAGATGCAATTGATTGGGTATCAATTAGATGCTGGTAATACAGTCACGCTGGTATTAGATTGGGTTGGTACTAGCCCAACCCAGAATTATTCGGCGGTCGTCAGAGTGTACGATGCAGAGACTAACTGGCTGTTAGCAGAAGTTGGCAAGCCAATTTTTAACGCGCGACGAGCGCCAACGTCAGAATGGGTTGGTCATGAACAAGCGAGACAGTATTTCAATATCCCACTGCCAGCGGGGATGCCTCAAATTCCAGTGGAAGTTGAGATAACACTGGTTGAAACAGCTACAGCCCAGCCGATTGGGTTGACATCTGAACCGGGGCAGCGAGTTGAACTGCCAGAACAGGTGATAATCGGGGTAGTTGACAGTGCAAGCCCGTATGCGGCGCGGCAGGTGGTGCAGCCTGTGGCTGAAGCGATCATCAGCGGTTATATGCTTGATGCTCAACCTGTACCTCAAGGCGGAAGAACATATATCACATTACGCTGGGAAGAGCCGCCTAATGTCGTTGCGGATGCCAATGCTGAAATCGTTTTAAGACAAGGCAACACGATCATTGCTCGGACAGCAAGCGAACCACTTGATGGGCGAGAACCTGCACCGACGGAACCCTGGTTAGACAGACGGTTAATGATAATTGATGAGGCAGCGGCGGCTGGTGATGCTGAGTTAACTGTTCAATATGGTGCAGAGTCTGTAGATATTGGGCAGATAGAGATATCAGATTTTGCACGGGTTTTTATAGCGCCAGAATACGCTCAGTCTGTTGATGTGCGCTTTGGCGACGCTGTGACGCTTATTGGTGCGACGATTGATGCGACCGAAGAACAGGCATCCGTTCGGTTGGTGTGGCGCGGCGGAGCGGAGGCACAGATGATGGATGACCAGAGCGTGTTTGTGCATCTGGTAGAGGCTGATACTGGGGTCATCATTACGCAACATGATGGGATGCCGGTGTATGGTCAACGGCCAACTAGCACCTGGGCCGAGGGTGAATATATCATCGATGAGCACCCGTTGAATGTTGATGTTACTAGATTGGAGAATGCTGAGATTCGGGTAGGCCTGTACGATCCCCAAACGTTTATCCGCATACAAACTGATACTCGTAATGATAGTGTAACATTAATACTTGAGTAGCGGCGCTGGGCCAGTCAGTTTGTTTGATTTAACTGATCAACCTCCATATACTAAGCGCAATTTTTACGTGGAATTGTCCAAGGATTACCCATGTGGGAGACCTACTACACGCCAACCTCATTAGGTGAAGCCGCACGATACCTCGCTGAACACAAAGACTCTGCGCGCATCATCGCAGGGGGAACAGACTTACTGATTGAGCTAGAACGCAAGCTGCGCACGGGTATTGCTACCCTCATTGACATTACGCGGATACCGGGTCTCGATGATGTTATTCTAGGCGATGACGGCAAGTTGCACATCGGGCCGTTGGCGACGCAGAACCACGTCGCGGCTTCTGATTTATGCAAGACTCATGCCCTACCGTTAGCTTTGGCGGCATGGTCGGAGGCCTCGCCACAGATACGCAATCGCGCGACAGTGGCGGGCAACATCATCACAGCATCGCCTGCCAATGATACGATTACACCGCTGATGGCACTTGATGCGGAAGTAACATTGTTATCCGTGCGTGGCACACGGGTGGTTGCCCTAAGCGACTTCTACCCAGGTATCCGGCAGACGGTTATGGAAGCAGACGAAATTGTGACTGATATCGCAATTGCACCGTTAAACCCTGATGCAACAAAGAGTATATTCATCAAGTTGGGGCTGCGTAAAGCGCAGGCTATTTCCGTGATCAACATTGTTGTAGTGCTGCACTTTAATGGTGACATCATTGAGAAAGCCGCTGTAACCTTTGGTAGTGTGGCCCCGACTATCGTCCATGCAGAGGCTGTCGAGCAGGCGCTAGTTGGTCAACCTTTGACTGAGGTTGTCATTCAAAAAGTGGCACCGCTGGCTCTTGAGGCGGCAGACCCAATCAGCGATGTACGCAGCTCAGCGGGCTATCGCATAGATATGCTCAAAACGCTGACAAAACGGGCCTTGATGACCATCCTCAATGGTGAAGAGCGGCTTGGTCTGCAAGTAGATGCCCCGATGCTCTGGGGGAGCAACCAGTTTAAGGTGCAAGCCGCGCCCGCTGCTGCTGTGACGCATAATAGTGAGCGTGCCATTGAGACGACAATCAACGGAGAGCGCGTGACAGTCGAGAATGCCAATCACAAGACACTGCTGCGCATGCTACGCGAAAATGCTGGGTTAATGGGTACCAAAGAAGGCTGCGCTGAAGGTGAATGTGGTGCTTGTACTATCTTCCTTGATGGAGCGGCGGTAATGAGTTGTTTGGTGGCTGCACCGCGTGCGCATGGCGCAGATATTGTGACTGTTGAGCAGTTGGTATCTGATGGTGAGATGCACCCCTTACAAACGTCTTTCGTTGAGAGAGATGCTGTTCAGTGTGGCTATTGCACGCCGGGTATCGTAATGGCAGGCGCTAAACTCCTTGAGGAAAAACAAAATGTCAGCCGAGAAGACATCGAAGTGGCGTTGGGGGGCAACTTGTGCCGCTGCACAGGCTACTATAGCATTATTAAAGCAATACAAGATGCAAGCCAAATGGGAGACTAATCGATGGGGCGTCGGCTCAATGAAGAGACCGTAGCAGTGGGTATGGCTCCACTACTGGGTTTTATTATTCTAGTTGGTGTGGTTGGTGGTACGTTCTTGATTTCGCCAAGCATTATACGATTTATGACGACTCAGGTCGTGGTTGCTGGGTTGTTTGGGCAAATTTTACCAGTTTCCTTTCCAGCCGGTTGGCCTTACATCCTACAACGGTTGGTGGTTACTAGCTTTGGAGCCTTAGTGGCTTTTATCTTGGTGGTTATTTTGATCTTTACCATACAAGGTCAGGACGTAGACCCGACGGATGTCAACCCGGAGGATATCCGTAATGAAAAGAAAGCATCACTCGACCGTAAAAAGAAAGCTGGTCGCAGAAGACGCTATTAGAAGAGGAGAGTTTGTGTGGCTTTAAGAGAAAAATCAATTGGGCAAAATGCCACTCGTGTTGATGCAGAAGCTAAGGTAACCGGTCAGGCAGTATACCCTGGTGACTTGTATCGCGAGGGCTTGCTGCATATGAAGATTGTCTATTCAGAGCGGACGCATGCTCGTGTCGTGGCGATCAACACGCAGGCTGCGATGGCACACCCGGGTGTGGTGGCTGTTTACACAGCAGAAGATCTGGTTGCTAATGAATACGGGCTGGTGATCTACGATCAGCCAGTGTTATGTGGGCCAGGGTCAAGCAAGGACGGCGGAGACGTCGTTCGCACCTTGATGGATAACGTCGCTGTCGTAGTGGGCGAGACTGTCGAGGCGGCAGAAGCGGGGGTTCAGCTGGTTGATGTGGTATATGAAGACCTGATGCCATTATACGATCCATTTGAGGCGATGGCTGACGGTGCCCCTCAGATTCACCCGGATGCCCTGAAGAATATCGTCAAAGAGTATCACGTTCGCTTTGGTGATATGGAACAAGGTTGGTCTGAAGCTGATGTGATGGTTGAGGGTCGCTATACCACAATCTGGCAGGAACATGCGTACCTGCAACCAGAAGCTGGCCTTGCCTATATTGATGGTCAAGGCCGCGTGACGATTGAGGTCGCGGGTCAGCACGCACACAAAGATCGGCAGCAGGTTGCGCATGCACTGGGGTTAGATAAAAGTCAAGTGCGCGTTATCTACCGAGTAATCGGTGGCGCTTTCGGCGGTCGGGAAGATATGTCAATTCAGATTTTGCTGGGCTTAGCAGCACTGCGCTTGCAGCAGCCGATCTTCACCCAATGGAGCCGCGGTGAGTCGATTACCGGGCACCACAAGCGCCACCCGATCACCTTAGAGATGAAATGGGGCGCAACTAACGACGGCAAGCTCACAGCGGCTGAAGCCTTGATCGTTGGGGATGCAGGGGCTTATAACTACACCTCGAACAAGGTGTTGGGCAACGCAACGCTGTTGGCTGTTGGGCCATACAGCATTCCTAACGTCAAAACAGACACTTACGCAGTTTACACCAATAACATTCCCTGCGGTGCGTTTCGCGGGTTCGGCGGGCCACAGGCGGCCTTTGCGACTGAAAGTCAAATCAATAAATTAGCTGAGGCACTCGGCATGGACGCCGTTGAATTACGGCGCATCAATCTACTAGAAGAAGGTGAGATCACCAGTATTGGGACGCCGCTTCCGCCAAATAACACGATGCTGCCGGTGATGGAGGCCTGTGCTGAAGCCGCCAATTGGCCTAAAAAGGTCAATGAGGCAAATGAGGTGCGAACAGGTGTACGCCGAGGGATTGGCTTTGCGATAGGTCTAAAAAATATTGGTTTTAGCTTCGGTTTCCCCGAAGAATGTAATGCCACCGTTGAGTTGCACGGTGGGGCATCGATTGAGAAGGTGGTGCTGCGACATGCTGCTGCTGACGTCGGGCAGGGTGCCCATACGGCCCTACGCCAAATGGCTGCGGAGGCCGTTGGCGTATCAATTGACATGGTCAAGATTGATATGTCAGACACAGCGACCAGCGAAGACTCAGGGAGTGCCTCTGCCAGCCGGTTAACGTATATGTCTGGAAATGCGATCATTGGGGCCGCAGAGAAAGCACTCGCTGAGTGGGACGATGAAGAACGACCGGCTGTTGGGATGCACCAATACCGCCCACCGAAGACGACGACACTTGATAATAAAACGGGTTATGGCACACCAAACTTTGCGTATGGTTACGTCGCGGAGACGGTTGAAGTAGAGGTTGACCTTGATACTGGGTTCATTGAAGTCATCAATGTTGTGTGTGCCAATGATGTAGGCCGAGCAATTAACCCAACATTGATCAAAGGGCAGATCGAGGGTTGTATTGTTCAAGCACATGGCTACACGCTGACGGAAAATTTCCAGATGCAGGAAGGTCGGGTTGTAACTGCTGGTTTGGAGACTTACATTATTCCCACTATTCAGGATATTCCAAGACATGTTGAATCAGTGATCCTAGAGTTGGGCGATGAGTATGGTCCGTATGGTGTGCGCGGTATGGCTGAGATGCCCTTTATGCCCTACGCACCTGCGTTGACTGCTGCGGTATACGACGCAACCGGAGTCTGGTTCAATGATTTACCGTTAACGCCTGACCGCGTGGTAGCTGGTTTGCGAAAGGCCGGACTTGGCGGATGAACCTCGCTGATGCATTTGGCATCCTTCAGGGAGATGTGGTCGCGTTTACGGGTGCGGGCGGTAAAACGCACGCCATGTTCAGGCTAGCGAAGGAACTTGCCGCAACAGATTGGCGCGTGATCACGACGACAACGACATATCTCTCCCAAGACGAACTACGATTTGCGCCTCAGCGCGTCGGTTTCGGGCATGGGATGCGCCTGCCGGACAGCCTACCGCAACAGCTTGACCAGCATCGTCATGTTTTTGTGTTTGCTAAACTTGAGTCGAATGCGCGTGTGCGCGGTGTGCGACCCCAATGGTTGGATAATAATTTAGCGCGAGCAGACTATCTCGATGTGCTGTTAGTGGAAGCTGACGGCGCGGCTCGTATGTCACTAAAAGCGCCCAAGCCGGATGAGCCATCGGTGCCAGAGACGGCTACTTTGGTCGTGCCCGTGGTTGGAATCGATGTGGTTGGCAAGCCTTTGACCGCTGAGCATGTGTATGGGGCTGATGTTATTCATCAAGCGACTGGGGTCCCGCTAGGTGAAGCGGTTACACCTAAGTTGGTGGCGTCTATTTTGATGAGCCCACAATTAGGACTGAAGAATACACCCGCTGGGGCGCGCATTATGCCCATTTTGAATAAGGTTGACGAGACAACGATCCGCGAAGCGCGTGAGATCGCTCAGTTAATGCTGACTGACCATCACATCGATCAAGTGTTGATCTCCGAAGTGCAGCGGGCCGCGAACCCCGTGCGTGAACTGCATAAGCGTGTTGGCGCTGTGATCTTGGCGGCAGGTGAGTCGCGGCGGATGGGTGAGCCTAAGATGCTCATGCCTTGGAAGACGCACACTATCATTCGAGAGGTCTGTGAACGTGTGGTCACAGCGCAACCATACGAAATTGTGGTCGTTACCGGACGGCACCGCGATGAGATTGCTAAGGCATTGGACGGCCTGCCAGTTCGGATTTTGTACAACCCCGAATACGAACATACGGATATGACGACGTCGCTACAAGCAGGGCTGCGGTCTATTTGGTATACCAGTGACGCTGCGCTAATCTTTTTGGGCGACCAGCCAAACGTTGACACTTCAGTCATTGAGCGAGTAATACAAGCCTATGCTCAGGGAAACCAGCGTTTGGTGGCCCCCATGTATAACGAGAAACGCGGGCACCCCATGCTAATAGACCGTGACTTATGGGCAGAGTTCTTGACATTACCCCCCGACCGCCTGCCACGTGAATTGCTCCAAGCGTACCGTGATGAGATGATGCTGATTCAAACTCAATCTGAGGCTGTGGTGCAGGATATTGATACGCCGGAAGATTATGAGGCAGCAGTTAACCAGCGATGGCAGCAGAATTAAGGTGACACTTCTATATTGGGTGGCAGTGTGATGAAACCAGTGCCTGTATCTGTCAGGACGCGTTGAAAAGTTTCCGGTTCGTAGAAGCCCACATGTAATTGATAGTCGCCAGGGGGCACATCCTGCGGCAATGTGATGATGTGCACATCAGCAAAGCGTTCGCCTTCAGCCCAGGCATCTGTCGGGTAGTAACCAGCTCGCGGCACACTGTCTGACTGGGCAACTAAGTTCCCAGCCTCATCGACCAAGTGAACGAATACACTATAAGATTGAGATGCTCGTCCTGTTACGTACCAATAGAGCGTAACAGTCAGCATATTGCCGGGTGAGATTTGGCGGTCAGAGATATTGCTTGATGTGAGTATTGCGAGGTCCCCAAAACCATAGCCCGCCCACTCCGTAAAACCCACACTCGCTTGTTGCTGTTCGAGCTTGATGCTACCAATTACAGGGAAGCCCACGGTGTTACCTGCTGGGTCGGAGATTAGTAGGCGCTCGCCCGTCTGAAGATCATAGAGGCCGACTTCAAGAGGCATCAGGAAGGGGCCTTCGGCGTCTTCTGCGATAGGTACCTGAATGCGGTCTGCGACGATCTGGTTAGGCTGCCAGAAACTGGTCGGGTATTTTCCGGTGTCCGGGTAGCTGTCGCGTTTGCCGATTTGTTCGCCTTGCATATTGTAGAGGTGAGTGAAGCCAACATAGTTGGTATCTGTGGGGTTTTCGGCTCGCCAAAAGAGGGTGACTTCAGCGCTGCCCCCAGGGGAAACAGATGGCGTCGCTGTGTAGCCAAGTAACGTCGCAACATCGCCAGCTTGCCAACCAAGCAGCGTTGCGTCATCTGGTAAAGTGCTGCTTGGTGTTGATCGATAAGCTGTAATGAGCACCGTTGGCAAGGCAATGAGGGCCGTCAGAGCTAATAGGCTCGGAAGAGCGATAGCTATTATTAGATCACGCGGGATCATCGTTCGCCAACCTAGGAAAATACCGAGCGCAATAATCGGTAAAGCCGGGTAAAAGTGCCGGCCCGTGACGGCGATTTGGTTGGGCATCGAGAGGATCAAGCCGATGAAGATCAAAGCAAGATAAGTCGTCAGGATGATGGCAGAGGTGCGCTTTGCGGCGAGATCAGCCCAGTGAGGGTGTTTGCACCAAGCTAGGCCCAAACCAAATATAGAACCAATTAGAATAACATCACCGATAAGGTAGATACTGTTAGGCAAGGGAACATTACCATAGCCAAAATTGGCCCAAAACGTAGTACGCATATTGAGGAGTTCAACCAGAGTTTGATTAAAGCCTAATGCACCGCGGGTGCCCCATGTGGCAGCGTTGGCAGCCAGCGCGGTTGGGTCGCTGTAGAGTAGTTGATTACGCAGCAGCCACCAGCCAGCGAGCAGGCCGACAGTAACCAGTAAAACACACCCAGCCGTTAAAAACATCTTGAATGATTTATACTGCACCGATAGCAGCAGCACGGTTAAGGCGGCTATCAATAATAGTGGCCAAATGTTGAGCTTAGTAAGAAGGGCAGCGGCAAGTAGCAGCCCCAATACGCCCCACTGCCTGATGCTGGGTTGGCGCGTACTGTGTAGTAACCGCACAAGGTACCAACAAGTGCCAGCACTGACTGTTATAGCAAGGGCATCATTGGTGATTGAAGCACTGGTCAGTAAGAAGTTGGGAATAAAAGCG
Organism: uncultured Anaerolineae bacterium; assembly: GCA_964439625.1. Lineage (GTDB taxonomy): Bacteria > Chloroflexota > Anaerolineae > Aggregatilineales > UBA3940 > CAYTPI01. Next base: position 13,249 of record CAYTPI010000022.1, read on the forward strand.
ACCAGAGCAGCCACAGCCAGAGAGCCAGAGTCTGGTAGAAAGTGGCGGGCCAGTAGAAAGGTTAAGCAAAGGCTGAGCAGGCCCAGCATCGTGGAGACTAGGCGCATGAGATAAATAGGAATTACTGGCACATCAAAGCGTGATAGATTTGGGTTGTGCAAGTATTGGTTCTTGTTGTCACTACCGACTTCACCGATGTTATAACCCCAAAACGGATTTGGCTGGGTGTAGGGCTCAATGTTGGGGAACTGGAGTGGCGCCGTCAGAATGGCAGTGATCACATAATAGAGAAGCGGCTGATGGTATTCCGTCGGTGGGCCATCTAGATCAACCGCCGGCAGCACTTTTTCTGACTGCAACTGCCTGACGAACTCGTAGTGCAAACGCTCATCAGGCGCCTCAAAGAGCGGATTACTGACGTTATAAGCCAATGCTAAAGCAAAATAGCCAACGGCAACCAACACACTGATGATGCGCATAGTCCGAGTCATGATGCGGCAGGATACGGGCGAGATGCTTCACCCGGTAGACCGTCCTCAGGGATTAGAATTTGTTCCTCGCTTGGCGTGGTTGGGGCTGAGGTTGGTTCCTCATCCTCAGGTGACTCGGGGGCCTCTTCAGCATCTGGTTGAAGGCCAAGAATCGTGATCGGTACCACGCAGGGCGTAATTCTGCGCCCATCGGACAAAATGCTTACCAACCTAAAATCATAGTCACCAGGTATCAGGGATGTGCTGTCCCAGTTGCCTAGGAAGCCATCCGTTCCTGTATTGCGATTAAACGTATTGACGACAACCCACTCACCCTGTGTAGAAGGGCCATTGACTTCAAATTTATATTGGCTCAACCCAAGAATATTAACCGTACCTTCAACCGGCACCTGACCAGATACTTCTTGATTGGGTTGGGGAAACGTCAGCGTTTGACCAAATATTTGGCAGCCGTCAACGGATGGATCAGGTGTGGCAAGGGTGGTGCCGTCCGTGAAGCTGGACGTGGGCGTAATGGTCGGAAAAAGTAACAAGGCCACAGTGGGTGTGGGCGGCTGTTCTATGAAAATCTCGCTCGTCGGCGTTGTTTGTTCAGCTAGAGACAGACCCAGCGCATTGGTCTCAAGGATATTGACATTAATCCAAACATAGGCCGCTATAACACATAAGGTAATAATCGTAGAAAGCGCATTTCGCTGACGCCGTATTGCAGCTTCACGTTCAAGGCCAAACAACGCTAAACGTTTTGCTCGCCGCGCAAGGTATAGCGCACGAATGGAGAAGAAGACACCTACCGCACAGACAATATAGATGACTGTCGATAGACGCGAGATCAATTGGATGAGGGTTTGAACCATAGCAGATTACTTAAGGCTGCGTAGAACCCCTCGCAGGATAGTCTCAAGCCGAGGGACGGCGACTGCTCCTGCTTCTAAGACTTCCTCGTGCGTGGTATCTCTCCCAGTATCGAGGGTGTCAATGGTTAGATTGCTGATCATCGAGACCCCGAATGTCTTGGTGCCGCCATGCCGAGAAACAATAGCCTCTGGCACAGTGGACATCCCAACGGCATCGGCTCCGATTGTACGCAAGAAGCGGACATCTGCAGGGGTTTCGAAGGATGGCCCAGAGAGCCAAGCATATACCCCTTTGTGTAATTTGATATCATTTTCTTCTGCAATACGAAGGGCGGTTTGGCGAAGTGTTTGGTCGTAGACGGCGCTCATATCAGGAAAGCGTGGACCGAGCCGGTCATCATTAGGCCCCATTAGCGGATTTGAGCCCAGCATCCCGACCATGTTGAGGTGATCTTCGATTAGCATCAAGTCACCTGCGGCAAAGTTTTTGTTTACCCCACCGGCAGCATTGGTTAAGATGATCAGGCCAACGCCCAGCATTTGCATAACCCTCACAGGGAGCGTCACTTGTTGGAGTGAATAGCCCTCATAGTAGTGTGAGCGTCCCCGCAGTACAAGTACGGGCATATCTTCGAGGTTGCCAATGTAGAGCTTACCACTATGACCAGTAACGGTAGTCTGGGGGAAATGCGGAATATCATCAAACGACAAAATATCGGCGTCACTCACAGACTCCGCGAGTGCATTTAAGCCGGAACCAAGCACCATACCAACTTGTGGCCGATGATCTGTTCGTTGGAGAATATAGTCGGCAGCTTCTTTGAATTGGTCGTACCCGAAGGTTTGCACGGCTGATCCACTTTCATTTGCAATATTATGAAGATGTTGATGGTTAAGTCTGTTCAAACATCTGCTAGGCTTCATTGTATCAAAGTATATCTAGATTGTAGAAAAGTATTGATGCAAGTAGCAAGATGGATAATCCTATGCGGGTGGCACATGTTTCTAAAACAATGTAAGGTGGTCATAGGGAATCTGCTACACTGGCTAAAACTGTTTTGCGGCTTGTGATGTAACTACCTTGACCCATGCCAGCGTGCGACCCTATGCTCTACTGATACTTTTTGATGGCTCGATTGGATGCGAACGGCGCAAAAATATGGCTGAGGAGCAAAATAAAACCAAAAACATCAACATAGGGTCAGAAGTACCAGACCCTAAGGCGCTGTCTGCACCAGACGGCACATTGCAACCAGGACAGGTGTTGCAAAGTCGATACCGCATCCTTGGGATAATCGGTATGGGTGGTATGGGTGCAGTCTACCAAGCGCGTGATCTTCGTTTTGATGTCACTCGATTATGTGCGGTCAAAGAGATGATCAACATGGCGAAGGAACAGAATCTGCGTGAGCAGACAATGAAAAATTTCAAACGTGAGGCGGAAATTCTGGCAACGCTTGATCATCCGTCGATCCCAAAAATCTATGATTACTTTGGCTTTGGCGACCGGGCCTACTTGGTGCAAGAGTTCATTCAAGGTGAAGACCTTGAGGCTATGCTCAATGGCACGAAAGAATTTTTAGACCCGGAGCAGATTCGCAAATGGGCGGTTGAGGTTTGTGATGTGCTGAATTACCTACACAATTACACGCCTGATCCGATTATCTTCCGCGATATGAAGCCATCAAACATTATGATTGACCAGCGACGCAGCGTTCGTTTGATTGATTTCGGGATAGCGAAAACCTTCCAGATGGGGCAGCAAGGCACTATGATCGGCACAGAAGGATATTCCCCCCCAGAACAGTACCGTGGCATTGCAACACCCGCCGCAGATATTTATGCACTGGGTGCCACGATGCACCATCTACTCACACGCCGCGACCCGCGGACGCATCCACCATTTTCGTTTCAAGAAGCACCTATTCAGGATTTTAACCCTAATGTCAGCGAGGCACTGGCTAATGTAGTGATGCGTGCCTTGAATTACAACACTGACGAACGCTATTCAACAGCAGAAGCGATGAAGCAATCTTTGATTGCAGCAGGCGACGACGAAAGCAGTGTTCAGCAAGCACCGACGATGCAAGCGCCTCCTCAACAACCTAATCCTCAAATGCCGCAACAACCGCCAGGCCAGCAAATGCCACCGGCTGGCTATGCGCCTATTCCGCCGGGGTATGTACCTCAAGGGTACGTGCCGCCGGGATATGTACCAGCCCCAATGCAGCCTATGCCGCAGAAACCCGCTGGGCCAGTTGCACCAGTTCGGAGGCCTATTTGGTCATTTAAGGTGGAAGATGCCGTCCGGTCTACGCCGTTGGCAATCGATGGAATTGTGTTTGTCGGCTCATATGACAACAATGTCTGGGCAATCAATGCGACAGATGGGAGCTTACGGTGGAAATACGCCACGGATGATGGCATTGGGTCGTCGCCGGCGTTTGCAAATGGGCTTATCCTAATCGGCTCTACAGACAAGAAACTGCATGCAGTCGAGGCGCGTACAGGTAAACCGCGTTGGCGTTATCAGACTGACGGTAAAATCTATACGACGCCTAAAGTATCTGCAGGGGTGGCTTATTTTGGCGCTGACGACGGTAAAATTTATGCGATCCGACCAAAATCTTCAACAGCTACGCTTGAGTGGGAATTTAACGCGATGTCGAAGATTCGCTCCTCACCGATGGTAGACAGTGCGGAAGAGATTGTTGTCTTTGGCACCGAGGTCGGTGAGGTAATAGCTTTAGACCTCGCTGGTGAGTTGAAGTGGCGTTTTACTACGAGGCGGCGGGTTCTATCTTCGCCTGCGTTGCACGATAGTGTCGTGTATGTTGGTTCAGATGATTGGAACTTACACGCTCTGGAAGCTGCGGGTGGTTACCCGGCATGGCGCTTCAAGACCAAGGGGTTGGTTGTTTCATCGCCAGTTGTCTCTCGTGGGAAGGTATATTTTGGCTCAGCCGATAAGACGCTCTACTGTGTTGATACTTTAACAGGGAAAGAAACGTGGCGCTTCGAAACCAGCGGCGCTATCACATCATCACCCGCTATTGAAGGTGATTTCATCTACATTGCGGATACTAGTGGTACGTTGTACTGTTTTGACGTTCACTCAGGAGAACCAATTTGGGTATTTAAGAGCCCAAAGCCTATACTTTCATCACCACATGTATCAAATGGGGTTGTGTATATTGGCACTGACAACAAAAATATCCACGCCTTTCAAGCAACGTAGAGACGGAGACAAAGCTGATGGAGTTCTTTCGCCGCTTATTTCGTGGCAATGATGATGATGCCGAGCAGGTACAAACACCTGCGTCACCGTCTGCATCGCCACAGTCTGTTGTAACAAAAGAACTATCCCAAGAGAAGGTTGAGACGACACCGCTGCCGCCAATTGATTCCGAAAAAGACTTACCAGACCGTGCAGAAGAAATCTACGATAACGTACCGCCGTCGCCAGGCGGACAAGCAGCTAAGATAGACGAGCTACCAGACGAGGAAAAAGCTGGTGAGAAAAGCTCACAAGCAACGGGCAAACTCAACCCTGATCTGGTTATGATGCAAACCAAACCGTTAGATGAACCGACGGAATTCAAATTATCCGGGCACCAGATTCAGTATGGTGTTGCAAGCCACGTAGGCCGAGTTCGGTCAAATAACCAAGATGCAACGCTAGCCGTTATGACTAAGATTCTTTCGGTGACAAACTTGCCATCGATTGGGTTATTTGCCGTCGCTGACGGTATGGGCGGTCATCATGATGGTGAACTTGCAAGTGCTTTGACTGTTCAAACCTTGGCAAGTGTCGTGCTTACTGACGTGGTACAGCCACAGCTAGTGAATAGTGAAAAAACATCAGAGCAGAAAACTATCCCTGAAGTACTCCATGAGGCGATGAACACAGCGAACTCAAAGGTTAAGTCTCAAGTGCCCGACGGTGGCACAACAGCAACGTGCGCCGTCATCCGTGGGGACTTAGCGTACATTTCGCACGTTGGTGACAGCCGCGCCTACTTGATTAATGATGACACCATGGAACTGGTCACGCGTGATCATTCTTTAGTACAGCGGCTCATTGAATTGGGGCAGTTGACTGAAGAAGAAGCCGAAGTGCACCCACAACGCAATGTGTTGTACCGGGCGATTGGTCAAGGGGATGGCATTGAACCAGATACGTCAATGCGCCGCCTGCCACCGAAATCTCGTTTACTACTGTGTAGTGATGGACTATGGAGCGTCATCGGCGACGAGAAAATCAAAGAAATACTGGGGGAATACACCGATCCCCAAGAAATTTGTGACAAACTTGTAGAAGCTGCAAACGTGAGTGGAGGGCCGGATAATATTTCAGTTTTGCTGATCCAGATGCCTGAATAAATGTCAGAAAATGGATCACATGGGGGCAGTCTGGAGCAACTTACAGATTGTGAGCTTGAAATATATCAGCCGGGAGTAAGTCTCTGAATATGGCTCGTGAAACTTTTGTCGATTATTATGAAATATTGAGTGTCCCAAAATCAGCTAGTGAAGATTTGCTGCGCAAAGCATATCGCGAGGCGGCACGTCGTTTTCACCCGGATGTAAACAAAGCCGCCGGCGCTGACTTTATCTTTAAGCAAATTAACGCTGCATACAACGTGCTGTCTGATGGGGCACAACGTAAGATGTACGACCTTAATTATGAATTTGAAATGTCCCGGCAAAGCGCCCTTGACGTCGTTACTTTACTTAGCCGGAAAACACTGCGACGCTCTGATGAGGCGCAGATGCTCTATGTGCTGGTACGTGTAAGCCCCTTACTAGAAATGGGTCGTTCTGCTAACGCACCGATGAACCTCTGTTTGCTGATCGACCGGAGCAAGTCTATGGAGAATGGTCGGCTGCACCACGTTAAATCCGCAGCACACAAAATCATCGATGAAGCTAGTGAGCAAGACATCATTTCAGTCGTTAGCTTTGGAGACGATTCTGATATAATCGTTGAGCCGCAGCACCCTATTGAGAAATACGTCATTAAGTCGCAGATTAGCAACATTCGGGCAAATGGTTCGACGGAAATGTTTAAAGGGTTAGAGACAGCCCTGCGGCAGATTAATCGTTTTCGCGGCCCGGAATATGTGAATCACCTCGTGTTGATTACAGACGGTCGCACATATGGTGACGAACCTGCCTGCCTTGAACTGGCTAAAAAAGCCCGGGACGAAGGTATCGGAATCAGTGGAATGGGCATCGGTGAGGACTGGAACGATAATTTCTTAGATAAGCTCAGTTCGATTACTGGCGGGTCGTCTTCATATATTAGTACAGATAGTGCTGTGCTGGACTTCGTCCAGAATAAGATTAAGTCGCTGGCGACAGCCTATGCTGAGCGTTCTCGGTTTGTGGTAGCGCCATCGTCAGATGTTGTTTTGGAATCATTGACTCGGATTTCGCCTGACCCAATTGAATTGGATGAGTCGATGCAGCCGATTAGCCTTGGGACACTGGATGGCCTTACACCAACAACTGCTGTGATGGAACTACATGTAACAACCAGCCTAGACGCCCCTGATCGTTTCGTGCTAGGGCGAATCAATGTGCAGGCAGACGTGTTAGGTTCCAGCCAGCACATGGAGACTGTGACACGTGACCTTATTGTGAATGTAGGTGATGCACCCGACCAAGACCCACCGTCAGAACTACTCGATGCCATTCAAAGCTTGATGTTTTACCGGCTGCAAGAGCGTGCTAATGAAGCCTTGGATGAGGGTCGGGTTCATGAAGCGACACGTAATCTAGAACACTTGGCAACACGTTTGTTCGAGCAAGGCCTGGAAGACTTAGGGCGTGCTGCTATGCGTGAGGCTCAGCGGGTATCGCAGACGCATATGCTCTCTGAAAATGGCTCGAAGCAGCTAAAATATGGAACACGCGCATTAATGCTGCCGGAGGAAGTCAAACGTGACAGTTAAATGTCCGTTTTGCCAACACAAAAATATTGAGGGCGTTCTATTTTGCTCCGATTGTGGCTTTCCGCTTTGGGATCAAGATAAGAAGTCAACGAGGCAGATAGAGGAAAACGGCGACAGCCTAGCAATGAAAGCTGGGTGGGGAACGTCATCGTTTCATGAAGAGAACGAAATAATCTTGCACATACAAGATGTGAAGACACCCATCAGGATAAGCTCACTGAATTCCGAGCTGTTGATTGGGCGTGAGGATAATGCTAGCGGTATTAAGCCAGGTATGGATTTATCCGACCATGGGGCCTTAGAAAAAGGCGTCTCGCGGATCCATGCGGCGTTACGACGACGGGCAGATCATGTCGTATTGGTTGACCTCAATAGTGCCAACGGTACTTTTCTTAATGGGCAAAAGCTCAAAGCAGAACACCCACATACACTGCGAGACGGTGATGAAATCCGAATGGGAAAGCTTGTACTACACGTCTATTTCAAGTGAATTGCGCACGAAACAAGACTATCAGCGCAAAATTGCATATAATTAATATCTAGGTGAGTACTTTACTGTTAGATATATGCCTAGACGACACAAAATGAAAGGGTAGAGTGCGTGGCTAAAAGATTGCAAGTGCACGTCAACAATGAACAGCCAATTGTTATCGATGTTGATGAGCTTCCCAAGCCAACCGATGCCTGTGTGATTGGTATTAACCCACGCCGACGTGATGGTAAAGATGTTGAGTACTTGTTGAAAGAAGTCAACCAGATATACATTCCTTGGTGGCGCATTAACTTTATACAAGTATTGCCCAGCGAAGACGAAGAGAATATTCCAACATTTATCCGAGAATAACCATGCAAATGCAACCTACACCCCAACGGTCAGAACCGAACTACTCCAATATGTCCATCTTAGTGGTTGATGATGAACAGCGGATGATTAACTTCATTCGGATGAACCTAGAGTTAGAAGGGTTCAAAATTTATGAAGCGCACAATGGCGTCGAAGCATTAGATATGGTGCGGAAACACATTCTTGATCTCATTTTGATGGATGTGATGATGCCGCAGCTAGATGGATTTGAAACCCTGCGGATGCTGCGCGAGTTTTCTAGTGTACCTGTCATTATGTTGACAGCGAAAAGCGAAGAAGAAGATATCGTCAAGGGCCTTGAACTCGGTGCTGATGATTACGTGACCAAACCATTTGGTGTGCGTGAATTGGTCAGCCGGGTCAAAGCAGTATTGCGGCGTGTCGATAGCGTTATCGAACCTGATGAGGCCATTCTTCAGATTGATGATCGGCTAAGTGTTGACTTTAACCAGCGTGAAGTGATTGTTGCTGGTGAGCGCATCAAGCTGCGCCCGACAGAGTACCGACTGCTGTATCACCTTATCGAAAACGCTGGCTGGACGGTGCCACACGAGCAACTCTTAGCGAAAGTCTGGGGGTATGAGTACCGTGACGAGACACATTATGTGCGCTTATACGTCAACTACTTGCGCGAAAAGATCGAGGCAGACCCTTCCAATCCCAAGTACATCATCACTGAGCGTGGGATTGGATATCGCTTTGCTCCGTTCGATAAAGCTAACGAACAAGGCTGATACTCATCAAAGAGGGCGTGGCTGAACAAAGTCACGCTTTTTTGTTTTTCGGGATATTTAAGTCAACCAGCGGCAGAATACTTAGTGCATGATAGCAGCGTTTCAGGGGTATATGTACAATCGAGCGTAAGTTGAATCCATATATTCAAGGGGGCTGTCATGTTCGGTTTTCGCTATCTTAAGGCTCGGCCTACGCAGTTTGTATTGCAATATCGCAACGGGCAGATCCGACGCCAAGGCACAGGGCTGTCTTTCTGGTATTACGCCCCTGTGACGACGATTGCTATCGTCCCAGTTGGCAGCGTTGATGTGTCATTTATTTTCAATGAAATCACAGCAGACTTTCAACAAATCACAGTGCAGGGCCAATTGACCTACCGCATTATTGACCCAGAATTAGTTGCTAGCCTATTAGACTATAGCGTCAGTGGGCCAGGTGGCATGTATCTGTCGGATGACCCAGAAAATCTCTCGCAGCGAATAGTCAACTTGGCACAATTATACACAAAGACGGAAGTCCAATCGCAAGAGATGCAGCAGGTGATCCGAAGGGCCAACGAGATCGCTGAGACTGTGTCGCGGAATATTGCACAAAGCGATGCCCCCGAGCAACTAGGCGTTGAGGTGCTAATCTACGTTATTACTATGATCCAGCCGATTCCCGAAGTCTCGCGTGCCTTAGAGGCCGACGCCCGTGAAGAACTGATGCGCCGCATGGATGACGCCGTCTACGAACGACGTAACTCTGCCGTTGACCAAGAACGTCGCATCAAAGAAAACGAACTCAACACGTCTATCTTGGTTAAAGAAAAGCAACGCCAAATCCAAGAGACAGAATTGGCTGGGCAAATTGAGTTGGAGATGGAGCGTAAGCGCTTGGTTGAAGCCAAAGTGGAAAATGCTCGAGCCGAAGCTGACGTCGAAGCGTATGCGGTCGCTGCCTCACTGGAGCCGCTGAAGTCCCTCAGCCCAGAACTGCTAGAAACACTGGCCTATCAAACAGCTGACCCCCGGCTGATGACGGCACTGGCCCTGCGTCAGATCGCAGAGAACGCCGAGAAGATTGGTCAACTATACATTACGCCGGAATTATTGGACGGGTTGATGGAACGCCACAACGGCAACGTCAGCTAGATGCAGTTTGAAAAGATTGTCGTCGTCACGCGGCGTACCCGACTAGAAGGACTCAAGCGACAGTTCAACACTGCCAAACAGGCCAAATTCTACATTCTACAAGCTGGCGGTGACTTCGACATGTACGAGCGCGAGGATCATGTTTACCATGAGGCTGTCGCTCAACTACGCCAGCATCTCCCACGGGGTCTCAAGGTGCAGGTCATTGAACGCAATTACTTAGCCAATTATTTATTTACCCCTCAAGACTTGATCGTTACTGTGGGCATCGATGGGTTGGTCGTCAACACTGCCAAATACCTCGATGGTCAACCAATTGTGGCTGTTAACCCTGATACTGCTACTATCCCAGGTGTCCTGCTGCCCTTCACCGTTGACTCTGCCCTCCAAGTGCTGCCGCAGGTGATCATCGGGCAGTACCAAGTGAAGGAAATCTCAATGGGAGAGGTCGTCCTGAATGACGGTCAACGGCTATATGCCTTCAACGACTTCTTCATTGGGGTCAGTACGCATACCTCTGCCCAGTATGCGATCAAATCTGGCGGGCGGAGTGAGCGCCAGTCCTCCAGTGGCATTATTATCTCGACTGGGGCTGGTGCAACCGGCTGGTTAAGTTCCATTATTGCGATGACGCGTGGTGTAGCGGGTTTTTTGGGGAATGTTGACCCGGCGCAGGTGGCACCGCCTCCATTGGCCTGGGAGAAGGACACGATGTTCTTTGTCGTGCGTGAGCCTTTCATCAGCAAGACAACGGGTGCAAGCCTCGTGTGCGGCTGGATTTTACCAGATCAACCGCTGGTGGTGGAGTCGAACATGCCCAACAACGGTGTCATCTTTAGCGATGGCATTCTTAGTGATTATATCGAGTTTAATTCGGGGAAAATTGCCACCGTTCAGGTGGCAAAGCAGCGTACCAGGTTGGTGTGGCCTAACCCAAGCTGACAGTCTGACCAGAGCCTCTGCTTGCATGGAACAGCTCGCAAACAGAGGCCTATCGATTAGCTAGGCTCCTGTTAGTTCGCTTTCAGACGGGGGCATAGCAATCTTGCTACTGCTGTACTGAATTGCTGCTTTGATAAAGACATCGAACAACGCATGCGGTTTTTCTGGCTGACTTTGAAATTCTGGGTGAAATTGGCTGCCAAGCATAAATGGATGGTCAACAACCTCAGCGATTTCGACAAGGCGACCATCTGGCGAGAGACCGCTGAAGGCCAGACCTTGTCCAGCAAGCTGGTCGCGAAAGCGGTTGTTGACTTCAAAACGATGGCGATGCCGCTCTTGAACCACCGCTTCGCCATAAGCTTCGTAGGCTGTGGTTCCTTCCTGAAGCTCGCATGGATAGTGACCTAGGCGCATGGTGCCGCCTTTATCACTCAGGGAGCGTTGATCAGGCATGAGGTCGATCACTGGGAATTGTGACGAGTTGTCAAATTCGGCTGAGTTGGCATCCTCCCAGCCTAGGACATTGCGAGCGTATTCGATGCACATAGTCTGCATGCCGAGACACAACCCAAGGTAGGGCACTTTGTTTTCGCGCGCCCATTGGGCTGCACGGATTTTACCTTCGATGCCACGGTACCCGAAGCCGCCAGGGACAATAATACCGTTAACTGTTTTGAGTTGCTTCCAGCCTTTATCTTTCTCGAGGTCTCCGGAGTAAACCCACTCTAATTCGATGTCGTAACCGTTGGCTAACCCGGCATGAAATGCAGCCTCACGTACACTCATGTAGGCATCGTGCAAGGATACATACTTACCCACAATACCAATGCGCAAGGTAGGCTTGGGCATCTTCATCCGGTGGATAAGATCACGCCAAGAGTCGAGGTCAGGGTCGGTTTTTTCCAGCTTGAGCATTTTAGTCAGGAAATCACCCAACCCCGCATCTTCGAGCAACAGCGGCACTTCATACGGATGATCAGTAGTAACCAGCGAGATAACACCAGCTGGTTCAACATCACAAAAAAGGGATATTTTGTCAATAACTTCCTGCGAAACGGCATAATCGGAGCGAGCGATAATGACATTGGGTTGGATGCCAATGCCACGTAATTCACGGACACTGTGCTGGGTTGGCTTCGTCTTGAGTTCACCCGTTGCGCCGATGTGAGGCAGAAAAGTGACATGAACGTAGAGCACATGTTTGCGGCCCATATCAATACGCATCTGTCGAATAGCTTCTAAGAATGGCAAGCTTTCGATGTCACCGACAGTGCCGCCTACTTCAACGATTACAATATCTGCAGCCGTTTTTTTTCCGATGCGAGCAATACGCGCCTTAATTTCATCGGTGATGTGCGGGATCATTTGGATAGTAGCCCCGAGATAGTCACCACGGCGTTCTTTGGCGATCACCGTATTATAGACTTTGCCCGTGGTAAAGTTGCTATCTTCGATCATTTCAATGCCAACGTAGCGTTCATAGTGACCAAGATCAAGGTCTGTTTCAGCCCCGTCTGTTGTTACAAAGACTTCGCCATGTTGGTATGGTGACATTGTGCCTGGGTCCACATTGATGTATGGGTCGAGTTTTTGCAATGTCACAGTGAAGCCGCGGGCCTTCATAATGCGACCGATTGCGGCGGCAGTGACTCCCTTACCGACAGAGCTCAGGACGCCCCCCGTGCAGAATATAAATTTTGGTCGTGGCATAGTACCCCCTGTAAAAATTGAGACGGGGAGCGTGCATCAGCATTGATGCGCTCCCCGTGGTTGTTCTTCTAGAATGCTAACGTGCGTGCATTCGCTGCCTGCTGATCGTATGGTGCATGCACTAGACCAACTTGGCGAGTTCTTCTGCTGAACGGCTCATATCCAGCAGGACAAGGCCCAAGCGTGCATTTTCGGATGCGAGTACGGTAAGGACTGCTTCTTCGCCTACAGCAGTTAATAGGACGCGTCCTTGCTCACCCTGAATGAAGACTTGGCTGAGGTCGCCGCGACCTAACTCGCTGGCAATACGCTCACCGAGTGACAACATGGCTGCGGACATCGCCGAGACGCGATCTTCGTCAACCCCAGCAGATAGTGCAGACGCCATAATAAGCCCGTCAATGCTAACAATCGCGCTCGCCTCAATACCTTCTGTCTGGTTAAGGCTATTAAGATTGCTGATCATTAATTCTGTGCGTGATTTCGTCATGCTGATAACCCCTTCGGGAGAAAGTTAATCAAAAAAGCCCCGACCATTATTGCACTCGTTAACCTACAATATTGATATCAGCATGAACACACAGATGCCTTTGTTTGTGTGCCTGCTGTACGGGTATTCAGGTATGAACCTATGATGTAATAATAATAATTTCACTGAATTTGGCAAGCCGAGCACGGCTTCTGTCGAATTTTGGAATGTGTTTCACGCCACAGGTTAGATTACCGCAGATCTGCTGCGCGTGTCATAATATGTTGGACTGTGATGTAAAATACAAAGCGAACTATTTTACGCGAGAAGGTAGCTGTCTAAGATCGACGGGCAGCTTTAGAGGGAACCACACTTATGTCGTCGCAAACAAGCCCTAGCTTGTTTACTCTCCGACGGAGTACTGAAATTGGGCGGTCGCAGACTGTTTTATTTGTAACGGGTCTGTGGCTTGTGATTGTGTTAATTGGCTTGTTGGGGCCAGTTAGTGAATTTGCTTCAACTAACACCACATGGGTCTTCTTACTTAGCGGTTTATTCTTGCTACCCAGCATTCTCAACCATATTGAATTGCGCAGCCGAGCGCAGATAACAACTTTCAACAGTTACCATCTGATTAAACTGATGGAACGCTCCTGGCTGACCTATTTTGCGGGTTGGTTCTATCTGTTAGGTTGGATTGTCATCAGTGCGATGTTGGCAGAGTTAACCGGTGACTTGCTCAATAGGTTCTTAGCGGAAGGCTTCATGTTTGGAACCGTATTTGGCCCAGTACGCATTGTTGGCGCATTGATTGTTTTGTCAACGGTGGTGGGGTTATTCGGTTACACAATCCCGATGCGTTTTAGTGCGCGGCTCCTTCTGGTTGTCACGTTGATAATGATTGCATTTGGCGGCTTTATGGCGGTAACAGCCATTCTCGGCGGCATTCAACTTCCATTAGAAACCACAACAGATCCTGATGCAGAAAACCGGTTCTTTCGTGCTGTGCTGATTGCAGTGGCAGCAGCATGGTCAATTGGAGCCTTTGGACGAGAGCAGCCACGAGTGCATCGCGATGCTGGGTCACAGTTTGGGCAATTGTTCTGGCCGATTATGCTCTCGGCTTTGTTTGCGGCAATTGTTGCTGTGTATGACCCAACACGATTTTCAATTATTGAGTTAGCGGGAACTGTTTCTCCGATGTACGGGCGATTGGTAGCGGAAGGTATAAGTATTATCGCGGTGCTGATCAGTTGGCAGGTCATCTCATTAGTCATGTTGCGCCAGTTCCAGACAATTGCCGTTGACGGCGTGGTGCCTACGTTTCTCGTTAAGAGTCAGGGCGGACTGCCCCATTGGCTACTGTTAATGCATGGCCTCCTGACATTAGTGGCAGTACGCATTGGGTGGATTGAAATCTTATCGCAGTTGGCTGCCCTAGTATTTTTGCTGCTGGAGAGTGTCGTCTGTATTGCTGCGATTGCGATTATTCGGCGTGATGGGCCAGCGAAAAAGGGGCAGTTTAGCCTGCCATTTTTCCCAATGTTCCCTGTCATGGGTGTGGCCTTGAATGTTTTGTTGTCGCTGGCTGCTACCTCATGGTTATTACTGATCATGATTGGTTGGGGGGCCATCGGTGCCGTTTTGTACTTTCAGGGGGCGCGCCGGCGAATGCGCTTACATGAGGTTGGCGTCACAGTATTTCAAGATGTGAGTAATAACCCCAACCTCTATTCTGACTTTGCTGTAATCGTACCGATGAAAAATGACGCGGATGATCAAGGGTTGCTGCGGTTAGGTGCAACATTGGCCCGAGAAAACGAGGGGCATGTCTCGGTGTTACAAGTGGTTGAAGTGCCGGAGCAAATGCCTTTGGAACTGATGGCCCAAAAAGCGGAGCAAGGCCTGCAAGAACTACAACCGCAAATCGGGTTTGTGGAAGGACTAGGCGCACCGGCAGAGGGTATTGCGCGACTATCCCATAGCGTTGCTCAGAGTATTCTAGATACTAGTAACGAAGAGCAAGCGAAAATTATCATAATGGGTTGGGCGAAAGAGGGTGAAGAGGAGCGGATGCGACGCGGTCTGTTAGAGGAAATCCTCGATGGCACAACCGCTGATGTACTGCTGTTGAATAAGCCAACACCTGTTCGGATTAAAGACGTTCTAGTGCCAATCACAGGAGGGCCTCATAGTCTGCGCTCCGTAGAACTTGGGATGGCAATCACCCGTCATACAAAAGGCAGCGTTACACTACTCTCTGTTGTTGAGGATGATGAGAATAGATATGGTGTGCTGCAAGCAGAGCGACGCCTCGATGCCTTAATTGATAGGCTCCATGAGCAGCTTCACGAGCAGCGTGAAGGGTTACTCCAGAACGTCAAACAGACGATGCAAACGCGACGTATTAGTACTAAGGTGATTGCATCGTCTGAGCCGCCGGAATTAGTGATTGCGCGCGAGAGTGAGCGGTACGACTTGGTGATGATGGGGGCAACGGAACTGGGTTTCTTAGAGCAAGAAGCGATCAGTAATTTTGCACGCAACGTTGCCGCTCGCACAGAGACCCCTATCGTCTTGACCCGTGCAGTGACCTCCTTTGGTGCAGTGTTAGCCCGGCGAGTATTCTATTCGATTTCAAACCTGCTGCCGACATTGACAAGCCTAGAACGCGAGGAGTTGTTTAATAATCTGCGCGAAGCAGGCCGCCCCTCGATCAACTTCTTCGTGCTAATTGCATTGTCTTCTGCTATTGCTACATTAGGCTTGATATCAAATAACCCAGCGACAGTTCTTGGCGCAATGCTGGTTGCTCCGTTAATGTCATCGATTGTTTCCGTCGCTGGGTCGATTACGTTTAGTAATACACAATTGCTTAGGAGCGCCATAACAGCAACACTACAAGGTTGCGTCAGTGCGGTATTTGTGGCTGTGATTATTTCACTGCTGGTGCCGGGCGATATCATCACAGACACAGTTTTGAGTTTCGTGCGCCCAACTTTGTTCGATCTGCTGGTAGCGCTTCTTTCGGGGGTGGCTGGATCGTATGCTATTGCCCGGCGTGAGGTTGGGCAAGCACTACCAGGTGTGGCGTTGGCCTTAGCGTTTGTTCCACCGCTAGGGACGATTGGTGTTGGTATTGCCGAGCGCTTACCGGACGTTTTCCTAGGCG
This sequence comes from uncultured Anaerolineae bacterium, assembly GCA_964439625.1. Lineage (GTDB taxonomy): Bacteria > Chloroflexota > Anaerolineae > Aggregatilineales > UBA3940 > CAYTPI01. The sequence continues at coordinate 29,583 of CAYTPI010000022.1, forward strand.
GCTTGGTTACTTTCCTAACGAATGCCGTCGCTATTATTTTTGCGGCATGTATTACTTTCTTGTTACTGGGTGTGCGCCCAGCGCGCCGTCAAGAAGATCAACGGCAGTTGTACCGCAATTTACTGCTTGCTATCATCGCGTTGATAGTTTTGATGATGCCACTTGTTTTGGTACTCAACCAGACGATCCGTCGGAACCAGTACGAGGCTCGAGCGGAAGAGTTAATTCGAGAGGCTATTCAAGATTGGGATGCGCGCTCGCGGTTGGCAACCTACGAAGCTGAGTTTGAGAACATCACACCGATCAGACAAGAAATGTTGATTACAGGGACAGTGTATATCCCAGAGTCCCTTGATGATTACAGCATCACAGATCTTGAAACGCAGTTGCAAGTAGAACTACGCCCAGATGTCACACTTGAATTGTTTGTGCTGCCGGGCATAATTATTCAAAGTGACGTCAAGGCCCCTCCTAATTAGCGGATAACAGCAGAGAAGAACTGATGGCATCAAAGAAATCAATCGTATCACTGCGGCGCACGCTCGACTTAACGCCGCTGCAACTTTTGACGTTGGTTGTAGGTGTCTGGCTGGTGTTGAGCATTTTTGGGTTGTACGACCCAATTGTCCAGTTGACGGGCACCAATACCGTTTGGGCCTATTTCATCGTCATTGTTGTGATGCTCCCCGCTGTGCTCAACCATATTGAACTGCGAGATCGGCTCAATGTGGAAGGTTACAGCAGCTTCAACCTCATTACCGCCATAGGTCACAATATCCTGACTTTTTATGCTGGCTGGTTTTATCTGTTTGGTTGGCTGGCCCTGAGTGGCTTATTTGCCCTGACGATGGGTGAGATGGTTGCAAGCTTATTGGCGATTGATGTGCTGCTGGGCATTAATGTTGACCCGCGCTTAATTGCGTTGGTCGCCTTGCTGATTGTTACTGTGATCAGCTTAATCCAGTATCGGCCCTCATTGCGGCTAAGCACCCGCGTAATGGTGGCGGCTCTTGGTGCCATTGTGCTTGTGATTGTCTCGTTATTGGTTCAGGGGCTTGAGACGCAAATTATTGTGTTTGGCTCGCGTACTGGCGAAGATCGTTTCTTTCGTGGGTTGCTGACTGCTGTTGCTGCGATGTGGGTTGTTGAGGTGCTGGGACGCTCCCGTAATAGAGAACGTCAGCCGATTGCCACACGCATTTTACAGATGGCCCTGCCTGCCGGGTTGGCTGGTCTATTTGCCTTTAGTGCTAGCTTCTTTAACCCGCGCATGTTGATGCTGCTGGACTTGATGGAGAATGCAACCCCAAGCGGCTACGTGATGGCGTTCTTCATAGGATTTGGGCTGATATTAGTATTGTTTGCCTGGCTGACGATCTCGTTAGTAATGCTCCGTGAAGCCCAGCTGCTCGGGTCAGATGGTGTTCTGCCACCGTGGCTTCTGCAATCAACAGCCCGTCAGGGTATGCCTTACTGGTTGATTATTATTCATGCGTTGTTGACCGTCTTTACAATCGTGCCTGGTCGGATAGACTTGTTGGCCCAACTTGCAGCAGTGGCATTCTTACTACTTGAAATCGGGGTGAGCGTCGCTGCAATAGTCGTAATATCTAAGAATAATGACAAGGAGGCGGAAGAAGAAGGTGAGCAAGACGATAAAACGTTTACTTTGCCATTCTTTCCCCTCTTCCCCGCATTAGCAATAGGTGCAAGTTTTCTCCTGAGTCTGGCTCTGTTACCCGCGCTCCTAGCTGTGTTGGCCTTTTGGATATTAGTTGGCGGGGGCTTTTACATACAGGGTGCACGTTCACGGATACGACAGCACCAAGTGGGCGTTACAGTCTTTCAAGATATGTACACCCGCGAGAATTTGACAAGCGGCTATGCTGTTATCGCGCCAATCAACGATTTCGAGCGTGACACAGGTGTCTTATCCCTCGCAGCTATATTAGCTCGTGAGAACGATGGGCATGTCACAGTGTTGCAGGTAGTTGAAGTCCCAGAGTCGCAGTCTTTAGACTCTGGCACAATTGAAGCCCGTCAGACATTACGTGAATTAGAAGATAGGCTTCAAAAAGTCGAAGAGTATGGCGTGCCAGTTGAGGGTGTGGTGCGGCTATCGCACAGCGCCTCGCAGAGCATTATTGATACGGCAAATGAAGGATCCGCCAAGGTGATCGTACTGGGTTGGGACAACGCTCGTGGTAAAAAAGCGCGCAGTAACCGACGTGGCGTGCTGGAAGAAGTTATGGACGGTGCGACCGCAGACATTGTCATGCTCAACCGACCCATTGACGGCGAAATCGAACGGGTAATGGTGTCCGTTTCTGGCGGGTCACATGCACCGAAAGCCGCGAGGTTGGGCCTTAGCCTGACAAAATCAACAGATGGCGAAGTGACCCTACTCACAGTTGTCCGCGACCCAGATGATGAGGTAGCTGTTCGTGAGGCAGAGGAGAACCTCGTCTCACTACAAAGGCGGTTACAAGAACGTTCAATTGAAAACCGGGAAGGCCTGCTGCAAGATATCGGTCAACAAGTTAACAGTAACCGAATAAAAACCAAACTGATTAAGTCATCGGCACCGATTGCTAGCGTCATCGCTGAAGAGGGTGATGGCTATGATTTGGTTATGATGGGGACGAGCGAGATTGGCATTCTGGAGCAGCGAGCGATTGGGCCGTTTCAACGGCAGCTTGCGAACCAGTGCAATACACCGATTGTGATTATGCGCGCTCACACTGGACTTGGTACTGTGGTCGCCCGCCGGACGTTCAACACCGTTGCGGATATGCTACCGTCGCTCAACAGTAGAGAAACACGCGATCTATTCCAACGGATGCGCGATGCAGCCCAGCCCAATATCAATTACTTCGTCTTGATTACACTATCAGCGATTATTGCTACGCTGGGATTATTGTTGAACAGCCCAGCAGTCGTGATCGGCGCTATGTTGGTTGCACCATTAATGTCACCGATTATTGCGGTGTCGGTTGGCATCACCTTTGGTGATATCAAGCTACTACGAAACGCTTTGACGGCGACTATTCAAGGTACTGTTGCAGCGATCTTTGTGGGTACGCTGATCGCTTTAATCGTCCCTGGTGATCTGTTAACGAATGAAGTGTTGTCTCGGACGCAACCAACGCTGGTTGACCTGATGGTGGCTGTATTTTCAGGTATGGCAGGTGCCTATGCGATAGCTCGCCGTGAAGTTGGTGAAGCGCTGCCAGGTGTTGCTATTGCTGCGGCCTTGGTGCCGCCGCTTGGTACCGTTGGCGTGGGACTGGCTTTAGGGAACCCTGGGGTGGCTTTCGGCGCGTTGATCTTGTTTACGACAAACTTTGTGGCAATTACATTTGCTGCTTCGCTGGTCTTTCTACTGCTAGGCATTCGTCCTCCACAACGGGCTGATCGCCAGCGTCAACTATTGCAGGGGCTGGCGGCTACAATCGTCGCCTTATTGATTATCAGCATTCCGCTAGGCTTGTTTTTGTTCAATGGTTTGCGGCAGGATCAGCTCGAAGCACAAGCTTTAGCGATGATCAATTCACGCATCGCTGAGTGGAATGAGGATGCTGAACTAATTGATTTCAACGTAGAATTTCAGACGGGATTTCCGTTCAGGCAAGTTATGGTCATTCAAGGCACACTCTACACCACAGATACGGCGATCGACTATGATGTGGTTGACCTACAGACTGATCTTCAAGATGAACTAGCCCCAGATGTCTCACTGGACTTGTACGCTGTGCCCGTTAAACGACTAGATGCTTCAGCGGTCGAGGAGACAACAGCCGATGCAGATGAGTAGCAGTCTACGCTCTTAGCACAGCAGCAAACTGCTTTAGATTTTCTATCTGTATGTCATTCGGGTTGGTGCGCGGATGTTTCTGCTTGACGAGCGCCAGAGCATCTTCCGCTGACAGACCGGTGGATACCAGATAGGCAGCGACTAAAGTTGGCGAACGGCCTACCCCTTCACTACAGTGAACATAAACGATGCGCTGCTGCTTGATCATTAAGTCGATAAACGCTGCGCCTGTTTGCATATTTCGAGTAGAAGGACCGAACCAATCAGCCGTGGGTAGCCACAGATACACTTCTGGAGCTGAGCCCGGAAAGCGATCAACCCTCTCAACCATTAGGTTGATATCGACGGTAGCCCCTAGGGCTGCCATTACATGCCAGTCGCCGGGGTTGAAGCGGGAGCCAACATACAATTGAGGGGTAATCTGACTAAAATCCATTTGAAGTCATCCATACGGTACAGTGCAGTTAAGTTATGAGTTTACGAGCCGTCGAGAAGTATACCAATAAGCGCAACATTCGTGGACTATGTCGTCTGCTGTCTCATAAGGATGCGACTGTCCGACGTAAAGCCGTGATGGCCCTCGGGCAGCTTGGTGAGGCTGACGGAGTGCCCTGCTTAAAAAAGTCACTAATGGATGCAGATGGAATTGTGCTCCAGTACACGATCAATGCTCTATGGGCGATTGGGACGGTAGAGGCAATCGAGGTATTGACGCTGACCTTATTTAGTAGCGACCGCAAGCGGTCTAGCTTTGCTCACCACGCACTGGCAAACAGCCATACGCAACTATCTAAGGCCGTCTGCCGCGTCTATGACATCATCCATAGCAGCGATTGGCAAGCCCTCGAAACACTGACCGATGAGTCAGAAAAGCAGGCCCTCAGACTTGTATTGCGTAGTGATAAATATGTAACATGGCCTTCAGCCAAACGCAAAGAACTGCTGCGGCGGGTGCTCGGGCTTGGTATTCGCCCGGAGCACCAGAGTAGAGAGCTAGCTGGCATGGGGCTGTTTGTCGGGGGTATTCACAGCATCTTTGACGTGCTGCGTGGTATTTACAGCCAAAAAGATGATGTCCGCATTGGGGCCGCGACCCGACTGGCGGATACCAACCAGCGATGGGCCCGCAACATATTATTTCGTCGTTTTCAGCGAGAGGCGCGACGGCACAATAACAGAGAGGTGACCTTGGCCTTCGCGGATGCGCTACTGCGCCTTGGAGATACCGGGCCGATCACTTATTACGATCGGCGACTTGGCGCAAAGACGCATAAGGTTGCGAAGCATGCCGCCCAGATGTTGAGTGACATTGGCTCGCCTAAAGCGATCCGAGCAATGGCGCGTTTTGTGCTCGAGGAGACAAGTGGAGATAGTGGCAGCAACGTGCCGATGGTACTTGACGAGTTGGAGAAGCATGGTCACACTGCGGTCGAAGAACTAACTTCTGCCATTGAACACCCATCAAGGCTGGTGCGTTTGCTATTTGCGGACCTGTTGGGGCGCTCAATACACCCACAATCAATTGAGATATTGGTTAGACTGGCTCAAGATGATGACCGTCAGATACAACAAAGTGCGCTGGATGCCCTGGCAGCCCAAAATTCACAGGCCGCAGCAGATGCCTTATTGGCCCTGTATGAGACTTCTGAGAAGCGCTTGATCGCGCGGGCATTGGCTTCAATGACAGTTGAACCAGCAATCCAGTATCTTAAGCAGTTGGTGCCACAAACAACCACAGTGCAAGGGCAAGTGTTGGGCGAAAGCCTTGAGCCGCTCGCTGGTGCTGTTGTGCAGGTGGTTGAGCAACGTCAGGAAGAGGGGCAGATGGCCCCGTCCTGGCATGTACTCAGCGCTCGCGGCAAGACGGACAGCGAAGGGACTTTTTATCTATCGGTCTTGCTAAACCCCGGCGACGAGCTTGACATACACCTCAAAGTAACAGCCCCAGATACTGGCGCATTTACTGGTGAGATACCGCTAACGCCCGGTGAAGCACACCAATTCCGAGTACGGCTGGATTTATTCTTCAAACAGCTTTATGTTAGACGGTTGCAAGCCGAGCTTGACTAGACCAAATAGGGGCATTCAGTCTGATGAGCGAACCCACAGTCGCTGACCATCGGTTGTGAGCGTTACATTGCCCACTTGATCTGTCCGATACGTAGCTATGCTGAGATCGTTTAGCGTGGTCAATGTTTCAGCATCGGGGAGACCGCGACTGTTGCCCACGCGAACGCTGATGACGGCAACTTGCGGATTAGCCTGCTCCAAAAATAGTGATTGGTTGTAGAGAGCATTACCACCCTCCGGCACGAGTAACACAGTCGAATCTAGCCGCCAACTTTGTTCAGCAAGCCGCTGCTGTGCTGCTTCTGATAGATTGTTGGCAACCAGCACGCGCGCTTGGTCATGATACAACATCAAAGCTAGCGGTTCACCAGAGCTGCCTTCTTCTGGCGGTTCACCCGGCAGGGCAGCCATCACTTCAATTGATACGCCATCATCAACCTTAATCGTCATGCTTTGTTGAGCGGTTAACTGACGAGGATTTTGTTGCTCAAGTGCAGCCCAAAATGCATCAACCGTGTCGCCATCACCCGTGGCTCCATTCGTGAGCACAACCTCAACCTGATAGCGCTCCAAGATGGGGATTAACCCCGCTACCTGGCTACGCGTTGGTTCCGTCACAACCAGTAAATCAATGCGACGCTGCCAAAAGGGTAAATAATCGCCAAGTGCAGTTGAAAGCTGACGCCCGCTGGTACCGCCATCAATGAGAATGGTGCGACCTGATGGCGTTTGGATCAACGTGGCGGGGCTGTCGCCGGAGCCGATGACGGTAACATGCGTGCGCCCATCAGGGAGTTGTAGGTTGGCGACGATCAAGAGGCTGATGGCAATCAACCCAATAGCGGCAGCAGCTTTTACCCCGAGCGCCCCGGTAACCTTTGACCACCAATGGTCATCTGGACGACGACCTGTGACCGCACCGAGAATGAAGCCGCTGCCTATTAAGGTATACAGCACTACCGTGCTTAAGGCGCTGACTTGTAAATCGACTTCGGCAAAAGGCAGGGTGGCAAATAGACGTACAACCCAAATCGTGATACTGAGGAAGACCCAACTGGCCCAAGTGAAGACTTGCCCCAATGGTACCAACACATGTGCTAGCAGCACACCAATGCCGCCGAACACCATTAACGGTGTTTGAGCCGGGACGATCAACAGATTGACGGGCAGTGATACGACAGAGAAGCGCCCAAAGTAAAGGGCAATGATGGGGGTGGTCATAATCAAAGAAGCCACAGATACAATCAGTGCTTCCGAGACCGCCCCAATGACGTTACGCGCTCGCTCACGACTCATGAAGCTGATGAGGAGTAATTCTAACCCCTGCTCCATGGGTTCAACGAAGATGACCAAACCCAAAGTTGCCAAGAAACTGAGTTGAAAACCGATGTCAAAGACGATGGTTGGTTGGGCGGCAGACATGACAATAGCGGCTAACCCAAGAGCAGAGAGACCATCGAGCGGGCCGCCGAGACGGGCGGCGACCAGGGCTAAGACGACCATCACGGCAGCACGGACGACGGCGGCATCCGCCCCGACAAGAATGGTATAAGCCACAACAGTGACAGCCGTCAGTGCCGCGGCGACCTGCTCCTTCAGAAAGCGGCGGCTGATCCCTTGCACCAAGCCTGCTAAGATCGCGAGGTTCGAGCCGCTGATCGCAATGACATGTGATGCTCCAGTTGCGGTGAAGGCTTGCCGTATTTCTGGGCTCAGGCCGGACTCAACGCCCAACAAGATACCAACAAGCAAGGCTGCTTGTGGATCAGGCAGCATGGTGCGAATGAGTTCAAGGGAGCGCTGGCGAAAGACAAACAGGGCACGCTGGAGCGATGGCTGGCCTGCATCAACAAGTTGTACATCCGCGAACTGGAGTAGGCTAAAGATTCCCTGCTGTGCTAAAAAATCCTGATAGGAGAAATCGTCGAACTCAGGTGGGGTTGAAAGGCGTCCGGATGCTGCGATGCGGTCGCCATATTGATAGGCATTGGTGCGCGGTGCTTGCACCAAAACCGTACCGCTTACTGCTTGTGTTTGGTCATTGTCAAGGGTAATTTGGCTAACGTCAAGACGAATATTGGTTTGCGTGTCGCGAATATCGGGTGCATCACTGATGGTACCATGCAGTGTGACCCAACCAGTGTCGTTGTAATACGCCAGCGAGGTTTCATCAGTGGTTGGTGCAGCAGCTTGCATGCGTAAAGCACCCAAGGTGAGCACGGACGGCGTCAGTAAGGCGATTTGCCACCAATAGATATTGTGAAATACGCTGCGTCTGCGCCCTAAGAGCAGCAGCCCGATCAGACTGAGGGGGAAGACCAATAGCCACAAGCTCGGCGGTATAATCTGTTGCCGACCGAGTGCAATGCCAACCGCCCACGCTAAAGCAAACAAGGCAAATGTCATGGGACGACTTCAATCTCCCCGATGATGGCGTGGTCAGGGCCGGTGTTATCCCCGCTGGTGATCGCTAGACGGTAGCCATTGTCGGGGTTATTAGGGTCAGTGAAGTAGATGCCAACCCGTACTTGATAAGCGCCAGGGGCTGTTTCGGTTGGCAGCGAGAGTGCCAGCCGATCAGTGACGGGTTGATCGACCGCCCACGAGGTCATGGGGAGCAACCCACCACCGGGAATACCATCTCTCTGTGTTAGTAATTGCTCGTTCTGATCGAAGACATGCACAAACACATTGAACGGGTCGTTGATCGGGGCATCGGTGCGCCATGTCAATGCTACTCGGACAGGCTGACCCGGTTGGGTCTCTCGATCAATGATGGCAGCTTGCTCTAAATGAATGACATCCTCAAAGACAACGTCGGTGTTTTGCCACACTGGTTCCAAGGGGCCAGTCAGGTAGCGGCTGCGGTGAATCAAGCCGAAGAACGCCTCATCAACGCGATAGTGCGAGGCCAGCATGGCGGTCGCAATGGCCCGCTGTGGGTCACTATTGGCTCCATCTACAACAATGATGTCTAGGTATTCTGAGGCTGTAGATAGGTCTTGCGCGATAGGTAGTACAGCCGACTGAGTAAGAAGCCATTCATTGACTTTAAGCGGCATAACGTCACGTTGTGCGTCTAGTACATCTACCAAATTGGCTGGATAGACCCAAGTTGATGTTCCTGCGGGGGCAGCGTCAATATCGGCAGCAATGGCATCGACCTCATCAGGCATCTGGTCGGGGCGTGGGATGGCGCTCTCTGCAACGCGGTTTGCCAGCGAGCCAGTTGCACCAGTGACCTCATAGACAGGGATCGGGTCTTCCATGAAGAGTGAGTATACGTAGTTACTCTCAGAAGCACGTAGGTTGAAATCAGTGAGGTGATCTTCGGCGATGAAAATGCGGCGGCCCTCTGCCAACCAGTTGACGACCTGTGTCGGCTCGCGCCCATCACGAAAATCTACAGGACGCACCTCAACCACTTCAGACGTGCGCGTGCCAGAATATGATACGACATGATGACGCGGCATTAGGGTTAGGATGCCGTAGCGTTGGGCATCCGGTTCATCTGACCACATCCGCCCAAGTTCTGTGCCCACGACCTGCGCGGCAGTGTTGCGGTTCTCCGGGCTGAAGTAGAGGATATTGTCGCCACGAACAAGCGGTAGGGATTTTGGCGATGTGAGTAGAGTCAACCAGAACCAAAACGATGGCACTATCACCAGCGTCAGAGCAATATAGGTGCTGGCACGGCTGTTAAACTTATCTTTGAGTTCTTCAAGTGTGATTGCCGCTAGAATAACAACGGCGCTGACCGTTGGCATAAGGTAGCGTGGAGGCAAGCGGCTGTTGGTCGTTGGCTTATCCGCGAGGATGGGGACTAAAGCGAAACCAAATGCTAGCATCCATAAGAAAACCAAATCAGCACGGAGTGGAATGCGCTTTTGCAGTACAGCGTATGAGCCAGGCCAGCGCCCTCGGATGAACATCAATGATAGAAGGGCTAAAGCGGGCACAGTCACCAGCATGTAGCGTGATAGTGCTTGCCCATACTCTTCGAGGTTGCGAACCAAGGTGCTGCCACGTTCTTCGTCACCGATTTCATCAAAGATTGTGTTGTCTAGCTCAACTTGATACTGGTCGAAGCGCCTAAGGCCTTCCGCTTCGGCAATTTGATACGTACCCCAAATGAGAAAGGCAGCCACGAGCATGGCACCAAGGCCATACCCCAACGACTGCCACTGCCTCCTAGGCTGTGAGAACAGAATAGCCGCTACGATAGGTACTGCGAAAAATGTAACGCCACTTAGCTTCGTTAAGAACGCTGCTGACAGTAGTGCGGTGAGGACAGCCGCAAGCCAAATGCGGGGCTTGTATGCCAAGCGCAGCGAAACTATCACTGCGAGCATGCCAAATACCTGCACAATTGGATCGATCAGAATCATACGTTCATGGAAAAATGCCATCGGTAAAACCGCATAAAGCAGCCCAGCGAGCAATCCGGCAGTATGGTTTTTAAAGTGGCTGCCAAGACCGATGCAGATTGAAATAGTGATAACACCACTGAGTGCAGTGAGCGTCCGAGCGATGAACGGACCTTCTGGTCCATTTGACCCGAAGAGGGCAATCATAGGCATAAAGAGCCACTTGTTTTTGTGAAGCCCAGCAAAGATATCGCCATCAACGATGGCATTTGCGCGCTCCATATGCAGGGCTTCATCCCACCAGAGGGGTAGATCGATATTATTCAACAGGCGAAGAAACAAACCGGTCAATATCAACAAAACAGCGAGAACCCAAAATGACTGACTATGGCGCGGTTTCACGGTGTGTACTTTCATCGATTGCGGGCAGATATTGGAAAAAGTATACGCAAACCCAATCTAGATACCAACACTGGGTTAACGCATTAGCAAATAGACCATCCACAAGGCCAGTATTCCACGCACACTCCATGCAATCGTCCTGATCCAGTTGGTCGATACTAATACTTGGTGAGCATTGACATCAAAGCCGCGCCCTAAAATGTTGTGGGCTGGCACTTGCAGAAAAAAGGTTGAAGCCCAGATTAAGATAACGAGGGCAAACCCCAACCAAGCCAGCCAAGCGGGAATCGCTGAGGGACGCGCGAGTGCTAATAAGCCAACCGTGCCGATTTCAATGAGCATCGTTGGTAAAACAACATAGGTGATCAGGACGTTGTGCTGACCTGAATAGCGAATGAAACTCTCTTCCCCGACGAGTGCAAAAAGCGGGTAATGCACGATTTGAATGATCCAAATAACGCCAACCATGATCAGAGTAGAGGCGAGATGAACAAGCAGTAATAGGCGAATAAACGCCATTATTTCATCTGTGGGTTGCTGGATGATACGATCCATAGACTTGGTTTCCTACAAGCTAACCTGACGTTGAGCCAGAAAGAGTATAGCTAGCGATTATGGTATGCTGTTACTAAATCAGAGTGGTATTCGGAGAATATTGTATGTGTGGTCGTTTTACACTAACCGCCTCACCAGAAGCGCTGCAAAGACAATTTAGTTGGCTCAACATTCCAGCAGGGGTGCAGACCGCCCCACGCTATAATATTGCACCCTCTCAACCTGTGGCGGTGGTTGCTAATAGTGGCGAAAATCGCTTAGATTATTTTCAATGGGGACTGATCCCATCATGGGCGAAAGACCCGAAGATTGGGTACAAGTTAATCAACGCGCGGTCAGAGACGGCAGCGGAGAAACCAACGTTCCGCGCAGCATTCAGACGACGGCGCTGTATCATTTTCACTGATGGGTTCTACGAGTGGCATCAGATAGCGGGCGAAGAGAAAAAGCAGCCAGTCTACATTCATATGAAGAACGGTGAACCGTTTGCCTTTGCGGGACTTTGGGAGCGCTGGTATTCACCACAAGGAGATGACCTGCTCACGACGACAATTCTGACAACTTCACCTAATAGCGTGGTGGCCCCCTACCATAACCGGATGCCGGTCATTCTTGATGAAGCGCATTTTGAAACATGGCTGGTGCCCTCTGAAATGCCACAGGATGAGCTGCAACCATTGATGCGGCCCTATCAAAATGAGAGTCGGATGGAAATTTACCTGGTTTCAAGAGATGTGAACAGTCCACGCAACGACCACCCCAGCTTGATCAAACGAGCAGCATCATGAGTAGGGCATCATATGTGCATTTTTGCACAATCAGTTGACGCATTGATACAGTGCGATACACTCCCTACGTGTGGAAATTACACCCACACGCTTACGAGATTATTAGAATTTGAAAGAGGTGCCGATCATGGCTGATAGAGAAGCCCCCCATAAGCGCCTGGTACTCCCTGGGCCAGTCGAGGTTCGTCCCGAAATATTAGATGCACAAACCCAATGGATGATCGGGCACCGATCACCTGAGTTTGCCGAGCTATTTGACCGGGTACAAGCGAAGCTGCGTCAGATATTTCTAACGGAGCAGCGAGTGTTTGTCTTTACCTCGTCTGGAAGTGGTGTGTGGGAAGCGACAAGCCGTAACTGCATTCGTGAGGGACGCAAAGTGCTGCACCTGACGAGTGGTGCATTCAGCGAGCGTTGGGCAAAAATCAGTACATTAAATGGTAAAGATGTTGACACGATTTCCGTTGATTGGGGCAAGGGCTTCCGTGCGGAGATGGTGGCTGACGCCCTCAAGAAACAAGCTTATGATGCAGTTTGTGTAGTACACAATGAGACCAGCACTGGCGTGCTCAATCCGATCAAAGAGATTGGTGAGGTTGTCGCTGAGTACGACGATACACTTTACTTCGTGGATACCGTCAGCGGTATTCTGGGTGCGGAACTGCGTGTTGATGATTGGGGAATTGACGTCGCACTGACCTCCTCGCAGAAGGCCTTCTCACTGCCGCCGGGGTTGGCCTTCGGTGCTGTTAGTGATAAAGCAATTGCCCGGGCCGAAGAGGTTGAGAACCGGGGTTATTACTTCGATTTCTTAGAGCTTGAAAAGCGCTTGGGTAAGAGCAACACCCCAGCCACGCCGCCGATCTCTATTTTGTTTGCGGCTGATCAACAAATGACTGATATTCTCGAGGTGGGCTTGGAAAGTTGGTGGACTCGGCACGCTGAGATGCGCGACATCACCCATGAATGGCTAACCTCGCGCGGGCTGGATTTCTTCGCTGAAGACGGTTTCCGCTCCCCCACGGTGACAGCGGTCAAGAATACACGCGGTATTGATGTCTTTGACATGGCACAGTGGATGTACGACGAAAAAGACCTCAGTATTGATAAGGGTTATGGCAAGATCAAGGGAGACACATTCCGTGTTGCCCATATGGGTGACATGACGGTGGAATTTCTCGAAGAAGTGCTTGCAGCCTTTGATGAATACCTCAAGAAGCAGGCATAGGAAACCCGTATGGCATACAAAGTACTTATACCGGATAACGTTGCGCAAGAAGCAGTTGATCTGCTAGAAAAAGAAGATGGGTTTGATGTACAGGCACCGGGCAAGCTGTCGAAAGCAGACATCCTGCCACTCATTGGTGAAGTAGACGCGCTGATTATTCGCAGTGGTGTTAAGCCAGATGCTGAGATGTTTGACGCAGCCAAAAACCTTAAGGCGATTGCCCGCGCTGGTGTCGGCACAGATAACATCGATAAAGTCGCTGCGACTAAGCACGGCGTTGTCGTCATGAATACGCCTGGCGGCAACACAATCTCCACGGCAGAACACGCCTTCGGGTTAATGTTGGCACTAGCTCGTCATATTCCACAGGCGCACATAAGTCTTACGGAAGGTCGCTGGGATCGCAAGCTCTACGAAGGGCATGAGTTAAAGGGGAGTACGCTTGGCATCATTGGGCTTGGGCGGATTGGTCAAGCGATGGCTCGCCGTGCACGGGCTTTCGAAATGAACACGCTGGCTTTTGACCCTTTTTTACCTGTTGACCACCCATCGATTGAAGGCACTCAAACCCCGCTAGTCAGTTTGAACAGACTGCTGGAACGGTCAGATATTATTACCTTGCATCCACCACTGACTGAAGAAACGGAAGGCATGATCAACGCAGAGGCTATCAGAAAGATGAAAGATGGCGTGATGATTATTAACGCTGCGCGTGGTGCGCTCATCAATGATGCCGATCTGGCTGAGGGCATTCAGTCTGGGAAAGTAGCTGGTGCCGCACTTGATGTCTATGAGCCAGAGCCACCATCCGAGGATAACCCGCTAATCGGCTTGGATAATGTGATTCATACGCCACATCTTGCTGCCAGCACCTTTGAAGCTCAGGTTGCTGTGGCAGTTGAGGCAGCAGAACAGATTATTGACGGGCTGACCTCTGGCGCCTGGCGCAATGTGGTCAATAAGGATGTGCTTAGCGAGTAATACGGCATTCTTACTGGAGAAAGTCTTCAATAAACCGTACACTAACGTTAGAAGTGTGCGGTTTATTGATTTTATGGGGCGGGAAACGTGCAATGTTCCCTGAGCAATTTAACAACATCCGGGTAGTAGTCGTAGCCGATGACCCACTGGTACGGTCTGCATTGGCGACTGAGCTTCAACACACACCTGGATATCAAGTAACAACGCACACCAGCTCGATTGACTCATTTGATGATAACCTAAGTTTGCACAAGCCGGATGTTGTCATCTGGGATACCGGGTGGGATGCAGACGATGCTGTGCTGAGAAACATAACGGCAGTCATCAGTGATTTGCCCGAACCGGCGACCCCAATCATTGCTTTGATACCTGAAGCAGAGCAAGGCGTCCCCGTCTTTGAGACTGGCGTGCGTGGGTTGCTGCTGCGGAATGCTGAGATAGAGCAATTGGCGGCGGCTATCAATGCGGTTGTTAGTGGGCTTTCTGTCTTGGACGATACAATCGCCAGCCACATGCAAACCCAGCCAAACGACATTCAATCCGATATTCATGTAGAGAACCTAACACCACGAGAGATTGAGGTGTTGGAACTGGTTGCTGAGGGTCTCTCGAATAAGGGGATTGCCCACGAATTGAGTATTAGTGACAGCACGGTGAAATTTCACATCAACTCTGTGTTGAATAAGCTGACAGCCCAAAGCCGCACCGAAGCAGTTGTCCGGGCGATGCGGCTTGGCATTATCAAATTATGACTCAGTAACGGCGACGCTCAAGCTTTACGCGGACTTCAGGCTTGGGGCGCATTGTGATCATTGGGGCCGGGTAGATTGCTTCGGCGGGCGTCAAGAGAGACAGGTGAAAGCGTTGGACTATCGTCGTGAGAATTAATATGGCTTCCATCATGGCGAACCCGTTACCGATGCAGACCCTTGGCCCACCGCCAAATGGCAGATAAGCATATTTTGGTATCTGGGCTTCATTTTCGGGGCTAAAACGTTCTGGGTCGAACTGTAATGGATTTTTGTGAAAGCGTTCGCTGCGCCCCATCGCAAAGGGGCTGACGATAAAGGCTTCGCCTTCTTTGACCTGAAATGTTCCCAGATCAACATCCTCGGTTGCAATGCGACCAAAGACCCATGCTGGCGGGTACAAACGCATCGACTCTTTGATGACCATTGCTGCGTATGGCATTTTTGGTAAATCTTCGGCTGTTGGTGGTTTACCATCCAATGCAAAGTCGATCTCGGTCAGCAACTTTGCCTCGACCTCAGGGTGCTGGGCTAGCAAGTAAAACGTCCACGTGAGGGCATTGGCTGTTGTTTCATGACCCGCGAGAAAAAGCGTAATCGCCTCATGGCGAACTTGCTCTACACTCATCCGGTTACCCTCTTCATCTTCTGAGAGCAGCAGCATTGAGAGCAAGTCTCCACGGTCGGTGTTTTCTGCACGACGGTCGGCGATGATCGCATCGATTGTATCTTCAATAATCTGTTTGGTTTCGGCCCGCATTTTCTGGCGCGACGAATTCAGAATTGGGAGCGGTGGCAAGATAGAGCTGCGGGAGAGGGCTTCACCAAACATTTCTAAGCGACGGGTAATCGCATCGCTAATGGCCTCGGCTTGGTCAATGTTATCTTGATCGAATAGGGTTTTGCCGACGATCAGCATGGTGAGGAAGTTCATCTCATGATCGATGTTAACAGACGGCTGAGACTCCCATTCATTAAGCATCGCGAGCGTATACTCAACCATTGTGTCGGCATAAGCACAGACACGTTGGTGATGAAACGCTGGCTGGATCAGCTTACGCTGCTTGCGATGCAGGTCACTCTCACTGGTCAACAGACCTTGGCCTAAGATATCCGTCAGGGCGCGGCGCAGCATGCGACTCTTGTGAAATTTGTCAGCGTGTTTAACCAATGCCTGTTGGATGCTGTCTGGATCGCTAACGACAAAGACATTTACTGGCCCAAGGCGCATTTTGACGACGCCCCCTTCTTCAACTGCATCTTGAAAGAATTGGAGTGGGTTCTTGCGGAAAGAGGGTAAATGTCCCCAAAGGAAGCTGGGTGGCGAGGGTTTAATAACTTCTACTGGTTGCTGGGTAACACTGACCATTCATTTTACCTTTACTGTGACTTATCAGCCTGAGGATAGCTCAAAAACGTCCCTTTGAAATATTATAAGCATCACTTTGGACTGTGCTCTGAGACATAGGTCAGGATGACATCTGTCAAGCTAGCCGAATGGGTAGGTCTGCTCTCAACGCATTACGGGGGACTTAATCACTTAGATTTGAGAGAATATAGACGTTACCTAAGGGATGTCAGAAATATGTTTCTCCGGCATCTTCGGGGGAGGCAAACTGTCTGCCTCGAAGATGCCAAACAGTGAAATAGAATGGAATGAGGTGCTATATGGCTGAGATGCTACAAAACTTATCGGACTCGCTAGCTGCGATTGTGACGAATGCGGGTGAACGCGTGGTTCAGTTAGACGCTCGCCGCCGGATTCCGGCGACTGGGATTGTATGGTCGGCGGATGGTGTAATCGTTACTGCGCACCACGTCGTCCGGGATGAAGGCAAGATTAAGGTTGGTTTACCCAACGGTGAAGTCGTTACAGGTGACTTCGTTGGGCGTGATGAAACGACTGATTTGGCAGTCGTTAAAGTTGATGTCAATGGATTAACCCCAGCAACTTGGGTGGATGGTGCAGATGTTGCTGTTGGGCATTTGGCGTTGGCTATTGGGCGTCCATTGATGGATTTACAAGCAACGCTGGGCGTTATCAGTGCAAAGCGTGAGAATTGGACAAGCTCGACTGGTGGTCAGTTTGACTACTATCTGCAAACAGACGTGGTGATGTACCCTGGATTCAGCGGTGGGCCGTTGGTTGCTGCAAATGGCGCCTTCATCGGGTTGAATACGTCTGCATTGCGGCGTCGCCGTGTCAGCCTGACTGTCCCAAGTGGAACGATCACACGGGTGGTGAATGCGTTGCTGACTGATGGGCGTATCCGACGCGGTTATTTGGGTATATCTGCCCAGGGAGTTACGCTGCCGGATGCTGTTCAAGCCGAGTTTGAGCAAGAGACCGGTCTGATGCTGGTAATGGTTGACGCTGATGGCCCTGCTGGTGAAGGGGGCCTAGCAATGGGCGATACGATCATTGCTTTGGACGGCGAGCCAACGCGAACAATGGATGCGTTACAGATGCTGCTAAGCAGCGAGCGAGTTGGTAAAGAAGTCCCGATCAAGATACTACGCGGTGGTAGCGTCCAAGATGTGAACGTCACGATTGGGGAACGCGAGTAAGCACCCTGATCTGGTAGAGAATGGAGATGCTGTAATGGACATACTACAGCAATTGAACAATGAGATGGCGGGCGTGGTCAAACATGTTCGCCAAGGCTTGGTGCAGGTATCAAATGGGCGCTCGAGCGGAGGGGCCGGTGTTATCGCGACGCAAGACGGCATTGTACTAACCAATGCTCATGTCATTCTGCGCGATACGGCTCAAGTGACTTTACCCGACGGACGAACCGTCACGGGGCGCAAGGTTGCCGTCGCCAAAGACTATGATCTGGCGGCTGTTCAACTTGAGATTAGCGGACTGACCCCCATTACGTTTAGTAACTCTAAGGCGCTGCGAGCTGGTGATTGGGTGTTTGCAATTGGGCACCCATGGGGCGTGCTGAACGCCGTCACCGCTGGCATTGTCATTGGTGCCGGCACAAACCTCCCTGAGATGCCACGTGGTAGCAGAGAATGGATTGCGACTAGCCTCCATCTGAGGCCGGGTAATTCCGGCGGCCCACTGGTGAATATTGATGGCGAAGTTATTGGCATCAATACGGTGATGGCTGGGCCTGAAGTCGGCCTAGCCATTCCGGCGTATGTTGCTCAAGCCTTTATTGAGAAGGTACAGCCTAAGCCTGAGTACGTATAACGTTTGTGTTTGCAGCTAACAAAGCGCGGCGTTAACTCAATGAGAAAACGAAGGGCCTAGTTACGTTGACTAGACCCTTCGTCTTAGGTACGGATTTTATACAACTGCTCGATTGTGTCGGGTAAGACCGTGGCAATTGCGATCACACGTTGGGCAAGTTGACCAAAACCGCGCTTGAGTGAGCGCCACGAGATCGCCGCTTTGAATGGCACCAGCATCAGTAAGCTCCGGCTAAGAATGTGGTGAGCATCATAAAGCCAAGGAGGCTGCGGCAACATCAGACTGTAAAGCCCTGTGGCAGTCAATGCGCGAAGAATAACAAGAATGGTGACATTCACAAAACGGAAGGTGCGAGCATCGACCTTAAGCATGTGCGATACCATGAGTATCAAGTGATACCCCTCTATATTGGAGAATAGCCTAGTTGGAGGCAAATTTACGATGCAGACATTGAACATGCTGCTCGACTGTTTCGCTCATCCTTGTTGCAAAAGCAATGGCGGACAGCGCGATGACGTTGTATCTGAGGCTTTGCGCTGAAACACAAAAACACCCCGGTCGTCCGAGGTGTCTTGTTACTGAAGTGAGGTTGTGACTAGCCGCGCAGGTACGAGGTCCAGTCATCATCTTGGTAGTCAGTCGAGTCAACGCGTTTGAGGCTGAGGCCAATACGCTTTTTATCTGGCTCGATGCGTACAACGCGCAGTGTGAGCGTTTCGCCTTCTGAGACGACCTCACGCGGGTGGCCTATGCGCCGATCAGCCAGTTCGCTGATGTGAATGAGGCCTTCAATCGCTGGTTGGTCAACCATGCGAGCAAAAGCGCCAAACTTGGTCAGTTTGGTGACTGTCCCTTGTACCAATTGATTAACCTCGTAGAGTTCATCAATGCGATCCCAGGGATTCTTGAGCAAACGCTTACGGCTCAGCCCAATACGCTCACGGTCAATGTTTATATCAATAACCTCAACCTCAACCTCGTCGCCCACACTAAGAATTTCACCGGGCTTTATGACGTGCTCCCAAGCCAATTCAGAAAGGTGGACTAGACCATCAATGCCACCAATATCAACAAAGGCACCGAAGTCTGTGAGGCTGGTAACACGACCATTGTACGTTTGACCGATCTCTAACTTTTCGAGCAATTCGCGTTTTATCTTAACGCGCTGTTCTTTCATAGCCTCGCGCTCAGAGAGAATAAGGCGATTACGCCCGCGGTCAACCTCGATGACCTTAATCATCATCGATTCGCCCACCATTTCACGCCAGCGCTCATCTGGTGTAGACCCAGTGGCTCGCCGACGGCGCTCTAGCGAGACTTGTGACGCTGGCACAAAACCACGTAATTTCTCGAATGAAACGATTAGACCGCCTTTATTGAAGCCGATGATCTCAACTTCGATGGCGCTCTTCGTCTCTAATAATTCCTCAGCGACGTCCCAATCTTGCTGCTCAAGAGCCCGTCTTAATGAGAGGATTGTGTGACCATCGCGCCCTTCTGGTCGTAGCACGTAGACATCAATTTCCTGCCCAACAGATAGAGCTGCTAGGGTTTCATCGTCCAGAGCCACAAACTCCTGACCAGTAATTACCCCCTCAGACTTGGCACCAATATCAATGAGAATTTCAGCTTCATTGATACTAGCGATTACGCCTGTAACGATCTGCCCTTTAGAAACAGACTTCATCAGGAAGGAATCATCTTCCTCTGTTCCAGGCATGTCACCATTGATTGCTGCCAAGAACATTTCTTCGTCTGTTAAATTTGCTTCGGATGCTTCCGCTGGCTGCGTCTGACTTTCATCATCGTCAACAACATCATCATCGTCTGCTTGAACTTGCTCTACCATTTCTTCGATGACGTCCGCCATGGTCATGTTGGCATCATCGCCACCGCCTGCCTGAACGTCTTCGTTTTCCATCTCTGGTTGAGATGCTTCTTCAACCCCGTCGATGATCTCTTCTGAGACGTTTGTCTCCTCGAGATCCTGACTTTCGCTATGCATGAGAAAAAACCCTGTATCCTATAGTTAACCGATGCGCAACCGAACACCATTATAACTATGCTGTTATTAAAACACCATACCATAACATCGAAAGAAAAAATTGTTAAACAAGATTTAATGATATTTGCTGTTAATTTTTGCGGCAGGTTGTGCAAGAAGCCCGTTGGAAAGGGCCAAACGGATTGCTACTCGTTACCTACATCTTTTAGAATAGTGGCTAACTGCAAACATAAAATCACTCGAATTGATGCCGCCTAGCATGCATTTTGCATGCTTTAGCTAATTTAAATTGATTTTATGTAACCGAAGAAAGAAGGAACCCTATGACCGGACCACGCTGGTGGGTTTACATTCACCGTTCTAACAACGTCGATTTAAAGCAGGGCTTTAATTGGCGTCTGGTTCGCCGCATTTTCGCCTATGCAGGCCCATACCGCACCCGCATTATTCTGTTGTTCTTCACAATTTTGGTAACGACTGCCTTAGGATTGGTAACCCCATTGATCCTGCGGGATTTGATCGACAATACATTGCCCAACGAGGATTTCACGCGGCTACTGTGGTTGTCTGCCGCGTTGATTGTACTGCCAATTATCAATGGGTTGGTGACGGTCTTTCAAAGGCTGTTGAACGCCTCCATCGGTGAAGGGGTGATCTATGATTTACGGGTTGGGCTGTTTGCGCATTTGCAGCGAATGTCGTTGCGGTTCTTCACCAACACCAAAACTGGTGAATTAATCAGTCGGTTGAACAATGATGTCATCGGCGCACAAAACGCGATCAGCAATACGATTGTCAATACAGTAATCAACATTATCCAAATCATCGCGACTCTCGCCGTGATGGTCACTATTGAGTGGCGATTAACGTTAATCTGCGTGATGGTGCTACCTTTTTTCATCATTACAGCTCAGCGCTTAGGTGGAAAACTGCGTGAACTTGAACGCGAGCGCATGAAGCACAATGCGCGCATGAACGTCATGATGAATGAAACACTGAATATTGGTGGTGCCCTTTTAGTGAAGCTATTTGGGCAAGCAAGTGGAGAAGTTAATCGGTTTGAGGCACGCGCTGTGCAAGTACGTGACCTTGGTATCCGGCGAGCAGTTCTTGGGCGTTGGTTCTTCATGATCATTGGATTGGTTAGTGCAATTGGGACAGCACTAACCTTCGGGATTGGTGGCTACCTTGTAATAGAAGGTTTGCTGAGCGTCGGCTCCATTGTTGCCTTAAGCGCTTACCTTGGGCAACTGTATGCCGGATTACAAGCGCTAACTACTGCGCCAGTTGAATTTACAACCTCAATGGTCAGCTTTGAACGTGTTTTTGAAGTCACTGATTTAGCATTTGACGTTGACGAGAAAGAAGATGCGGTTGAACTGGGCGAAGTCGGTGGCGACATCGTATTTGATAACGTGACGTTTCAATACGACACGGGCAGCGACAATCTATTAACAAACGTTGAGCGAGCGGAACACGTTGACGCAGTAGTTGGCTCCCTAGCCGGAGGAAATGGTGCCGCCAAGCAGAATGGAAAGAGCAGCCAAGCACGCGACAAAGCGCTCAAGAACATTTCGTTTGAGATCAAAAGTGGACAGTTAGTTGCGTTGGTAGGCCCCAGTGGAGCTGGGAAGACAACGCTCACCTATCTCATCCCACGGTTATATGACCCTACAGAAGGGATAATCTGGCTGGATGGGCATAATCTGAAAGATGTTACTTTACATTCACTGGCGGACAATATCGGTATGGTGACGCAAGAAACGCATCTATTCCATGATACGATTCGCACTAATCTGCTATACGCCCGCGCTGACTTGTTAGCGTTGTTCATTGATGCGCAGACCATCATAGAGGATGAAGAAGCTGGCTTGACGGTCAGCAGTGATCAACTAGCTGGTGCTCGAGCGACTATCGCAGCACTCGATGAAGAACTAGGTGCAGCAGCTAAAACTGCCAACATTTATGACTTCATTATGGACTTACCAAACCAGTTTGACACTGTCGTTGGCGAGCGAGGGTACCGTCTCAGTGGTGGTGAAAAGCAGCGTGTTGCGCTGGCACGTGTCATTTTGAAAAATCCGCGCATTCTGGTGTTAGATGAGGCTACTAGCCACCTTGATAGCCAATCAGAGGCACTGATTCAAGAGGCTCTTGGGCGCGTCATGGAAGGCCGAACAAGTATCGTCATCGCGCATCGGTTGAGCACAATCCTTTCAGCAGACCAAATCTTTGTGATGGATCGCGGCGAGATTATTGAGCGCGGTACCCACAGTGAGCTATTGGCTACGGATGGGCTATACGCTGACTTATATCACACGCAGTTTGCTGAACGAGACACTATCGATGGTGCTGATGTGGCGAAATAGTCATGATTGCGTGTCAATTAGAAAACAGATTATCAATTCTGTTTGACATGACACGCTCGATTCGCTATCTTGTTAAACATAATGAACAAAGTTTTTACGAACCCAACTGTTGTGGTGCTTATTGTAGTAGCAGAGGTACTCGGCCTTATTGAGGGCCGCAGGTTCTGTCCGGTTGGGTCAGCGTAGACTAAGCATTTAGTTAAGCACAACGCCTCCGGACAGGGGGCGTTTTTTTTTGCCATAGATGGCAGAGAATTACAGGTATGACATTGGCATATTCAGATAGACATTCAGCGATATCTACCACAACCACGGGCCCTGCACGAGGTTCATTTGCGATGTATATCTGGGGCCGTACACATGCTACCTGTTCTGCGTGCTTAACCCGCCTGATAGAGACCCTGCTATAAGGCGGGTTTTTATTAACGTTAGCTGTCGAGTGCAAGTCATAGTCATCATTAAAAGGAGAGCCTGATGGAGAGAACGGGAGCCCAGCTCATTTGGGAAGCATTAGTTAGAGAAAACGTTGAAGTGGTGTTTGGCTACCCTGGCGGTGCCATATTGCCAGCATATGATGCCATGTTGCAGTATCCACAGATTCGGCACGTGTTGGTACGCCACGAGCAAGGGGCATCACACATGGCAGACGGGTATGCGCGCGCCACTGGGAAAGTTGGCGTAGCAGTTGCCACATCCGGCCCGGGTGCCACGAACCTTGTCACAGGGATTGCCACTGCCATGATGGACTCGTCACCGATGGTTTGCATCACTGGGCAGGTACCCAGTTTTGCCATCGGTAGTGATGCGTTCCAAGAGACAGACGTTACAGGTGTGACACTGCCAGTCACAAAGCATAATTATTTAGTGACAGATGTAAACGATATATACGATACGCTGCGTGAGGCGTTCTACATTGCTCGCAGTGGACGCCCGGGACCGGTACTTGTTGACATCACTAAGGACGCTCAAAACGCGGCAACTGACTGGGACCCAGAGGAGAGGCAGTATATGCGCCTTGGTTACCAGCCGGATCTATCGCCGCTGCCCGAAGAATATGAGCGTGCTGTCGAATTGATCAATGAGGCGGAGCGCCCAATTATTCTCGGTGGGCACGGCATTATGATGTCGGGTGCGATGGATATCTTCCGTGAATTTGCAGAGAAGAGCAGCATTCCAGTCGGAATGACCCTGCTCGGCTTGGGTGGTTTCCCCATTGAGCACGAGTTAAACCTCGGCATGATGGGCATGCACGGCGAGTCTTGGGTGAATGAGGCCATTCAAAACGCGGACTTACTGATGGCTTTTGGTATGCGCTTTGATGACCGTGTGACGGGTAACCTCAAGACGTACGCGCAGAATGCCAAGAAGATCCACATCGATATTGACCCATCGGAGATCAATAAGAACGTCCGGGTTGAAGTCGGCATTGTCAGTGACCTCGGCAAGGCCCTCAACCAAATGCTACCATACATCGAGGCACAGGAGCGCAGCGACTGGTTGAACTACCTCAACAGCCTAAAGGGTGAAGCTTCTGTCCGTGATATTCAGCGTTTGCCGGACAACGGCTACCTGATGGCGGCCCATGTGATCAATGATATTTCACACTATACCAACGGTGAAGCGATTGTTGTGACAGACGTTGGTCAGCACCAGATGTGGGCGGCGCAGTATTATGCACACAACCATGCCGGGCATCATTTGACCTCCGGGGGACTGGGCACCATGGGTTTTGCCCTGCCTGCTGCGTTTGGCGCGAAAGTAGGTCGCCCGGAGAAAGAAGTCTGGGTGATTGCGGGGGACGGTGGCTTCCAGATG
This sequence comes from uncultured Anaerolineae bacterium, assembly GCA_964439625.1. Classification (GTDB taxonomy): domain Bacteria; phylum Chloroflexota; class Anaerolineae; order Aggregatilineales; family UBA3940; genus CAYTPI01. The sequence goes on from CAYTPI010000022.1 coordinate 53,928, forward strand.
ACAGCAGCAGAACTCTCAACCTGCGCCCAAGAAGGCATCGACCTGAACGTGGCGATCATTAATAACAACTTCTTGGGGATGGTGCGCCAGTGGCAGGAGTTCTTTTACGATAAGCGTTACGCCGCGACCCCAATGCACAACCCGGACTTCGTGAAGTTGGCTGAAGCACATGGTTTGGTGGGTTTGCGCTGTGATAGTCGTGCTGACGTTGAGGCGACCGTGCGCCAAGCGCAGTCGATCAAGGGGACGGTTGTGATTGACTTTCGGGTGCAGCAAGAGGATACTGTTTACCCGATGGTACCAACCGGTAACGACCTCGCCGATATGATCCGCCGCCCTGCCTCAGGTGCGCCGTCTGTGTTGGTCGAAACAGCAGACGACCCGATCAAATAAGTCGGCAAATACTCGATGAGCACTGCTTTGATCAAGGTAGTGCTCTTTGAAACATGAAGGAATAACACCAGATGAACCATACATTTGTTGTATACGTTGATAACAAACCGGGTGTTCTGAACCGCGTAGCGTCGTTGTTTCGGCGGAGAGCATTCAACATCGAGTCGCTGACAGTCGGCCCAACTTACCGCCCTGAGATTTCTCGAATGACAATCGTGATGGACTGCCCTGATGAAACTGTTGCCCGGCGCGTTGAAGCCAACCTCTATAAGCTGGTCAATGTGATCAAGGTGGATGACATCACTAAGCTACCGACTGTCGAGCGCGATTTACTATTGATTAAGGTCGAGTCAGATGAGGAAACGCGCCCTCAGATTCTCCAGATCGTAGAGGCCTACCACTGTCGCGTCGTTGATATGACGAACGAGACAGTTATGCTGGAATGCACTGGCCCAGAGGATAAAATTTCCAACCTAATCGAAGTATTGGAACCGTTCGGGATCGTAGAGATGGCCCGCACAGGTCTGGTCGCTATGACGCGAGGTAATGAAGCGACAGCAGCAGTACCGGAGTTTATCCGTGCTGTGGCACCTACCGCCGTAGAAGAAATGAACACTTAGAATAAATAGGTTACACTCATGCGGGCTTCCTTACATAGAAGCCCGTGCTTTTGTTTTAGCATCATCGACCGCAAGGAGAACGACCGTGGCTACCATTTTTTACGATAACGATGCAGATATCAGCATCATACAAGGCAAAAAAGTCGCCGTGATGGGCTTTGGCTCACAGGGGCATGCGCATGCATTAAACTTGCACGACAGCGGTGTTGACGTCACCGTGGGGTTACGCGAAGGTAGTAAGAGCCGTGAAAAGGCTGAGGCGGCTGGGTTGAAGGTCGCCACTGTCGCCGAGGCTACTAAGTGGGCCGACGTCATTATGATTTTGCTGCCGGACACGCGCCAGCCCAAAGTCTACAGCGAAGAGATTGAGCCGAACCTCGAAGCGGGCAATACGTTGATGTTTGCTCATGGCTTTAACATTCGCTACGACACGATTGTGCCGCCAGAGAATGTTGATGTCAGCATGATTGCACCGAAATCACCCGGTCACCTGGTACGTGAGACCTATCAGGCTGGGGCTGGTGTGCCAGCTTTGTTAGCCGTTCACCAAGATTATAGTGGTCAGGCAGAAGCACAGGCTTTGTCTTACGCTGCCGCTAATGGCAACTCGCGGGCGGGTGTTCTCAAGACAACTTTTGAAGAAGAAACCGAAACCGACTTGTTTGGTGAGCAAGCTGTGCTCTGTGGGGGTGTGTCTGAGTTGGTTAAGGCTGGCTTTGAAACGCTGGTAAAGAATGGCTACCAGCCAGAAGTTGCTTACTTTGAATGCTTGCACGAACTCAAGCTAATCGTTGATTTGTTCTACCGGGGCGGTCTGAATTACATGCGCTACTCGGTTAGTAACACGGCTGAATATGGCGACTATCATGCTGGGCAGCAGTTGATCACCGAGGAAACGTTGGGGACCATGCAGAAGCTGCTGGATGAGATCAAGGATGGTACCTTTGCCCAGCAGTGGATCAAGGAAAATGAGGACGGCCTACCGAACTTCGAGGAGCGGCGGCGGGTTGAGAAAGACATCATGATTGAGCGCGTTGGCGTTGAACTACGCGATATGATGCCATTCCTGGATCCGGTCAAAGTAACACCAGGCGAATAAGAGAAAAGAAATTATAAAAGGAGGCGCTGCTGTGCAACACTCAAATTTACTACGACTTAGCTGGCCCCTCCTTTTGCTTGCAACCAATTCATGTGGCGGTGAAGGATCAAAAGCATAGGACTGGGGCAGCATATACGCACAAAGCCGCCGCGTTAGGCTATTGATCTAGTAAGAAATACAAAGGGGAACCATGACAACCGACACAAACAACTATGTACGTATTTTTGATACAACCCTGCGTGATGGTGAACAATCACCAGGGGCCACGTTGACATCCAATGAGAAGATTGAGGTAGCGCGGACTCTGGCTCGCCTTGGCGTAGACATCATTGAAGCTGGCTTCCCGACGGCATCACCGGATGACTTTGAAGCTGTCCAGCGCATTGCGGTTGAAGTTGGGAATACCAACGGGCCAAATGGTCAACCGCCGATCATCTGTGGCTTGGCACGTGCAACGGAAAAAGATATTGATGCGGCCCACAATGCCGTCAAAGAGGCGGCACGCCCACGCATCCATACATTCATTGCGACGTCGCCGATTCACATGAAGTACAAGCTACGGATGGACCCGGAAGAGGTCATCGAGCGGGCCGTCAACATGGTGACGTATGCCAAGCAATACTGTGGTGACATCGAGTTTAGCCCGGAAGATGCAGGTCGCAGTGACCCAGAATTTCTTTATATTATTCTGGCTGAGGCGATCAAAGCTGGGGCAACGACGCTCAACATTCCCGATACGGTTGGATACACAACACCGGTTGAGTTCGGGGCTTTGATTCGTGGCATCCGCGAAAACACACCGGGCATTGAAAACGTTATTATCTCGACCCACTGCCATGACGATCTGGGAATGGCCACTGCCAACACACTCGCAGGTGTGGCTGAGGGTGCGCGTCAGGTTGAGGTGACAATCAACGGCATCGGAGAGCGGGCTGGGAACACATCGCTGGAAGAAGTAGTGATGGCGCTTAAAACGCGCAAGCCCGTCTACAACCTAGAAACAGGCATCGATACGACCCAGATTATGCGCGTCAGTAAGATGGTCAGTTCCTATACGGGCATTCCGGTGCAGCCTAATAAAGCCATTGTCGGTGAAAATGCCTTCGCGCACGAGGCAGGCATTCACCAAGACGGTATGTTGAAACATGCTGAAACATATGAGATTATGCGCCCCGAAGATGTTGGTGTGGCATCCACCAGGTTGGTCCTAGGTAAGCACTCAGGGCGCCATGCGCTGCAATCTCGGTTAGAAGAGCTTGGCTATGACTTAGAGCAAGATGAGCTACAATCAGCGTTTGAGCGCTTCAAGCGGCTGGCTGATAAGAAAAAAGTCATCACTGATGCAGACCTTGAAGCGGTCGTGATGGACGAACTACGTAAGCCGGAAGAAGTCTTCAAGTTGGATGGCTTGCAGGTAGCGTGTGGTACGATGGGACTGCCGACTGCCACCGTTCGGATGGTAGGCCCAGATGGGCAAATTTACATTGTGTCAGCAACGGGTACAGGCCCCGTCGACTCTGCTTACGCCGCTATCGACAAGATTGTAGGCATACCGACTAATCTGGTAGAATTTTCAGTCATTGCCGTCACAGAGGGAATTGATGCCCTCGGTGAGGTTTCCGTGCGGGTCGAACATAATAGTGAGCCGCCGCAGGAGATCGTCCACCCACAGCGTAACAGCCAGACAAGCACGCGGACTTTCGGTGGGCATGGGGCCAGCACAGATATTATCGTGGCATCGGCGCGGGCCTATTTGGCGGCGCTTAATCGCATTATGACGGCACATGGTTACAATGGTTCTAGTTATAAGCAAGCATCGGAAGTGACTGTGTTCAGCCCTGAGGATGTCGAAGCCCAGATGGTTAACTAAGCGACCGCGGGCTATCGGTAAATGTAATTACAGGGGTATTTCACGTGCCCCTACTGCAAGATAACTAAGTAGTTTAGTTAGGAAAAGTTAAAGACATGGTTACCAGTAAACCACGTACACTATTTGAAAAAGTATGGGATAACCACGTTATCCTTCAGGAAAAAGACGCACCCGCCATCCTGTATATTGACCTGCATCTGGTACATGAGGTGACATCACCACAGGCTTTTACAGAACTCCGTGAACGCGGGCTCAAGGTGCGCAACCCGGAGCGTACAGTCGGCACAATGGATCACTCGATTCCAACTACCCCGATTGGTGTGCCGATCAAGGATGCGCTGGCAATGGCGCAGCTTAAGATGCTTGAGAAGAATGCCGAAGATTTCGGTTTTAACCTGTACGCACTGGAGTCGGGGCAGCGCGGTATCGTCCATGTGATTGGCCCAGAGCTTGGCCTAACCCAGCCGGGGATGACAATTGTCTGTGGCGACAGTCATACATCGACACACGGCGCGTTCGGTGCGCTTGGTTTCGGCATCGGTACCAGTGAAGTTGCACATGTGCTGGCGACCCAGACGCTGCTGCAACACCAGCCAAAGACGTATGCGGTCAACGTTGAAAATCAACTTGGGTTTGGCGTGTCTTCGAAGGATATCATTCTGAACCTAATCGCGACGATTGGCGTCGGTGGTGGCACTGGGCATGTGTTTGAGTACCGCGGTGAAACCATCAAAGCGTTGAGTATGGAGGAGCGAATGACCATCTGCAATATGTCGATTGAAGGTGGCGCACGTGCGGGGATGATCGCGCCAGACGAAAAGACGTTTGAATGGGTTGAGGGCCGCCAGTTTGCACCACAGGGTGCGGCTTTCGAGGCGACAGTCATGCAGTGGCGTCAACTGCCAACGGATGAAGGTGCTGTTTTTGATAAGTCAATCATGCTGGATGCCGCTAAGTTAGAGCCGATGATCACCTATGGCACCAACCCTGGCATGGGCATGTTCATCACCGATGCCATCCCTGACCCAGACAGCTTGAGTGATACACTCCAGAAATCTGCGCTGGATAAGGCGCTGCGCTACATGGACTTAGAACCAAACAAGCCACTGCTGGGGCACAAGGTTGATGTTGTCTTCCTGGGGTCATGCACAAACTCGCGCATCTCGGACTTGCGTCAATCAGCAGGGTTATTGAAGGGACGCAAGGTCGCGGAAGGCGTCCGGGTGATGGTTGTGCCAGGGTCTCAAGCGGTTAAGACGCAGGCAGAAGAAGAAGGCCTGGATAAAATATTCAAAGAGGCAGGGGCAGAATGGCGTGAGGCTGGTTGTTCAATGTGCATCGCTATGAACGGCGATCAACTACAACCGGGTGAATATGCGATCAGTACCAGTAACCGTAACTTCGAGGGGCGTCAGGGTAAGGGTGGTCGTACTTTCCTGGCCTCCCCATTGACGGCGGCGGCTACGGCAATCAACGGTGTTGTGACCGACCCACGGACACTCCTACAAGAAGAAATCGTCATAAGCTAAGAGTCTATCCGGCATTCGATGTGCTCATACCGGATTTAGCTTGGTTTAAAACATCGGTGTGAGGCAGGATGGTCACGCCGAACCGGGTAGATGGAGCACTTCCATACCCGGTTTTTATTTTGTTAGAGGCCCAAATCAGTATGGAGCAAAGGTAAATCATCATGGATTTTTTGTACCAGGTAAGTGAAGAAAAGCGGTTTATTTCTGATGATAAGCTGCATCCGTTTGAGTTCAGAGGCAGGCTAGCAGAAACGGTTGCGTGGGTCGTGCCGCATCTAGCGATGGGCAATGATCCAGTCAGCGATCTCCGACCTGAGTCAATGCTGCCAGTTGAAAGTGGCAACCTCGTGTTTACGGATTTAAAGGCGGACGCACAACTTGAGGCTATTAAGTCACTGATGCGTAAACGCTCCCGAATGATTGAGATCGAGCAGATCACCGTTATTATGCCGAACCGTAACATCTCTGGTGGGAAGCTACTGCTCTACCTACCCCACTTTGCAGAAAAAAATGATGTGGCAAATGGATTCTTTGCTACTGATGGTACGCCGCCTTGGGCGACGTGGGTCTACGGCGCAGTAGGTCAGGTCGTGACCCCTGAGGAAGCGTACGATAATCATATTTATATCGTGGCGTGGATCCCCCCGACATTAATCGAGACAGTTTCTGGGGCGGTTGACCAATTTAGCGCCTTGCGCTGGGTTGACCATTTTGAACCTGGATTTTAAGGAGTAATTTGATGGAAAAGTTTGATCGTCTGGAATCAACTATGGTGCCCATTCTGGTCAATGATATTGACACCGACCAGATTATCCCAGCGCGATTTTTGAAGGTGACCGATAAAAACGGCCTTGGTAAGGTCGTATTTGCTGACTGGCGTTATACGGAAACCATCCCCAGCATTGATATGGCTGACGGCACCGAAGTTGTAAAAGATTTTCCACTTAACCAAGAGCAGTATCAGGGTGCACAGATTTTACTAGCTGGGGATAACTTCGGTTGTGGCTCCTCGCGTGAGCATGCCCCATGGGCCTTGAAAGCATGGGGCATTCAGGTGGTGATCTCAACGTCGTTTGCGGACATCTTTCGCAATAACGCCCTAAAGAACAACATGCTGCCAATCGTTGTTGATGAAGAAACGTATCAAGACCTAGTTGATCTCAGCGAAGAGGCTCCGCGTGCAACGCTAAAAATCGACCTAGAGCGTCAAGCAGTGACGCTGCCGGGTGGGAAGATCTTTCGCTTCCCAATTGATCCATTCGCTAAGAACTGCATGTTGAAAGGCGTCGATCAATTGGGTTATTTGATGTCCTTCGCGGACGAAGTCAAAGCATTTGAGGAAAAGCGCCAACATGCCTAATAGCAACCAAGTGGTTGAGATTTATGACACCACCCTGCGCGATGGCACCCAGCGCGAGGGCATATCACTTTCCGTGGAAGATAAGCTGCGGATTGCACAGCAGCTTGACGAGATCGGCGTCACCTACATCGAAGGTGGCTGGCCCGGCTCGAACCCGAAGGATGTCGAATTCTTTGAGCGCGCTCGTGATATTAACTGGCAGCATGTTCAGATTGCGGCGTTCGGTTCAACCTGCCGTAAGGATACCGAACCAGCGGATGACCTAAACATTCAGGCGTTGGTTGATTCTGAAGCGCCTGTCTGTACGATTTTTGGTAAAACGTGGACGCTACACGTTGAGCAAGCGCTGAGGACAACGCGTGAGGAGAATCTAAGGATGATCGAAGGCAGTGTCGCTTACCTCAAGGCGCAAGGACGGCGTGTGCTGTATGATGCCGAACACTTCTTTGATGGGTATAAAGCGGACCCCGATTATGCGCTGCAAACCATTGATGCCGCTATCCGAGGTGGCGCTGAGATTGTCGTTTTATGCGACACAAATGGTGGCTCAATGCCATGGAAGATCGAAGAGATTTGCCAAACGGTGAAGGCGCATATTGGCGATCACCCCTTTGGAATTCATGCTCACAACGATGGCGCGTGTGGTGTTGCCAACACACTATCGGCAGTTCGGGCTGGCGCGATGCACGTTCAAGGTACGATCAACGGATATGGCGAGCGTTGTGGTAATGCCAACTTATGCTCGATTATCCCTGACCTTGAGTTGAAGCTGGGTAAGCAGTGTTTGCCAGAAGGCCACCTACCGCATCTGTATGATCTCGCTCATTTTGTGGCGGAAGTCGCCAACCTGCAGCCGGATGAGCATGCACCGTATGTTGGGCGCAGTGCCTTTGCGCACAAGGGTGGCATCCATGTGGCGGCAGTCCGGCGCAACGCTGACAGCTATCAACACATTGACCCAGAATTGGTCGGTAATGAGATGCGCGTGGTCGTCAGTGAACTTTCGGGGCGCAGCAACTTGTTCAGTAAAGCCGATGAATACGGCCTCGAACTGGATCAGGAAAATGCGGTTGCTGTGTTGAACGAAATCAAAGACCTAGAAGCGCGGGGCTTTTCGTTTGAAGCGGCAGAGGCATCGGTAGCGATGTTGGTGCGGCGGCAGGCAGGTGATTACGTCAAGCCGTTTAACGTGCTGGACTATACAACCCTGGTTGAGCATCGCGAAGGGCGCGGCCTGATCTGTGAGGCGTCGGTCAAACTGGAAGTTGATGGGCGTATTTACCACACAATCAGTGAGGGGAACGGCCCCGTCAATGCGTTGGACGGCGCACTGCGCAAAGCATTGGTGCCGATATTTCCACATCTGACAGAAGTCCAACTGTCTGACTTTAAGGTACGCATCCTCGACAGTAAGAGCGCGACCGCTGCTACGACGCGTGTATTGATCGATACCACGTTTGGGACGGAGTTCTGGAGCACAGTGGGTGCATCACCCAATATTATAGAAGCCTCATGGAAGGCGCTGATTGACAGCATTGAATACAGCATGCTATTGATCAATGAGGAAATTCCACCTGAATCCTATCGAATTATGGGGAAGTAGAACGTTGAAAGCAACAATTGTTTTGCTGCCGGGCGATGGCATCGGCCCGGAAGTGGTTGGGCAGGCCGTCCGGGTGCTGGACCATGTGGCTGAGAAGTATGATCATGAATTGACGTATGATGAGCAGCTTTTGGGTGCTATCGCAATTGATGAGACGGGGTCAGCTTTCCCAGAGGCCACCCTCAAGGCAAGCCAAGCGGCTGATGCTATTCTGCTGGGGGCTGTTGGTGACCCCAAGTACGACGACCCTAGCTTGAAGGTACGCCCAGAGCAAGGGCTGTTGGCGATTCGGAAAGAACTGCAGTTGTTCGCAAACCTACGCCCGATCAAGGTGTTTCCACAATTGGCGAGTTCATCGCCATTGAAGGAAGAACTGCTGGTAGGTGTTGATCTGCTGGTGGTGCGCGAACTGACGGGCGGCATCTACTTTGGTGAGCGTGGTCGCCCGGATGCCGACACGGCATTCGATACGATGGCCTACACGCGCCGTGAGGTTGAACGCATCGCACATCTTGCCTTCAAGATCGCTGGTGGGCGTACCAAAAAAGTGACATCAGTTGATAAGGCCAACGTGCTGGATGTATCACGCTTATGGCGGCAAGTTGTGATTGATGTCAGTGCAGACTACCCTGATATCACACTTGAACACCAACTGGTAGACTCAGCCGCCATGCGTTTGATCACCAACCCCGCCTCAATGGATGTGTTGGTCACTGGCAATATGTTCGGCGATATTCTCAGCGATGAGGCCTCAGTACTCGGCGGATCATTAGGGATGCTGCCAAGTGCATCACTGGGTGAAGAGACGGGTGACGGCAACCCAGTCGGCTTGTATGAGCCCGTCCATGGGTCTGCGCCGGATATCGCGGGGCAAGGTATCGCCAACCCATTAGCCACTATTCTTTCGGCGGCGCTGCTGCTGCGCCATTCACTCGGGTTAGAGGAAGAGGCTGCCAAAATCGAAGCGGCTGTTGATCAAGCCCTAGCTGATGGTGCCCGTTCACGCGATCTGGGTGGTGGCGAGCAGGTACTTTCAACCGAAGCCATGGGCGACGTGGTAATTGCGAACTTGTAGCTGTTGCGCCTAAGTGCCCCGTTTGATAAGAGGGGGGCGTATGCCGAGTGATGTATGGCATCGTGATGGCACGGGGGTGGGTCAACATGATGAGATATTCAAAAAGGCACTCGCATAGAGTGCCTTTCTTTGTTGCTACATTTCCATATCAGGAAATTAAAAATAGTTATACGAGTGCGATTGCTTCGATCTCTACTAGGGCGCCCTCAACGGGCAATTCTTTAACCGTCACAGTTGAGCGGGCTGGTGGCGCCTCAGAAAAGTAGCTGCTGTACGTCAGGTTGACGAGAGTAAAGTGGCTACCATCCACCAAAAAGATGGTGGTCTTGACGATCTTATCCATGCTGCTGCCTGCTGTCTCAAGGACCGCCTTCAAGTTTTCGAGGACTTGCTTGGTCTGGCCTTGCACCTCGTCTGAGGCCAGTTTGCCAGTTGCTGGATCAAAGCCGATTTGACCGGAGCAAAAAATAAGATTATTTGTTTTGATGGCTTGTGAATAAGGTCCAATGGCAGCCGGGGCTTGGTTGGTTTCCACGCGTTCGCGAGTCATGTCTCTGTCCTTCTGATGGTGTTTGATGAATCGATTGTATCAAACATCTGTACGTGTAGGGGGCATATTCGATGCACGTATCACTAGAACGTCAGAACGCCGCGGAATACAGTGATAGCATGCCCGCCAACCCGCACGGCTTCGATGTTACCCCTCGGCCCGATGATCTCTACTTGGGCCGTGCCGGGCCGCCCCATCCAGTGACCTTGCTCGGCAGTGAAGCGTGCTTGTTCGATCAGATTATAGTGCCAAAGATAGGCTGCCATCCCGCCTGTTGCTGACCCGGTGAACGGGTCTTCGTACAGGTCGGGTGGGGTACCAAAATGACGGGCAAAAGTGTCACCCGCATCCGTGACGCCCTGCAAACAGAAAACATGCGGGCTAAAGAAATCGCCTTTGCGTTTAAGGTCACGGTAGGCTGCGAAGTTCAGTTCAACAGCGCGTAAAGCATCTAACGACTTAACGGGGATCATCAACTGCTTGGTGCCCGTGCTCACCGTCTGAATGGGCAGATCGTCAAAGAACATATCTGGCGAGATGTTGAACGTACTACTGATATCTGCTGGGTCGTAGCTACTGAAGAACGCTGGTTTTTTCTGGCGCATCGTGATCAGCGGATGGACTGTATTTGTTCGGCTGACTTCAACTTGAATGATGCCCGCCTGCGATTCTAGCGTGATGATCGCCGGATCAGTGTGTAACCTTACGCGGTCAGAATCGCATAGGGCTTGGATGGTGGCAAGTGTTGGGTGCCCAGCTAGCGGTATTTCTTCAGACGGTGTGAAGTAGCGAACGCGATAATCGGCGACATCGGATTGCATCACCAAGGCTGATTCTGCTTGATTGGTCTCACGGGCGATTGCCACCATTTGCTCAGCAGTGAGATGGTCAGCATCGAAGATGACGGCGCAGCCATTGCCTGTGAGTGCTGTCGTTGTGAAGGCGTCTACCTGCATGAGGTCGTATGAGTTTGGCATATCGTATTCTTTTGAGTTTACTATCTGAGTTGATCATACCAGATCAATAATCACCGTGAGATAGACAATAGATCGGTATACACTATGTCTATATGTTCAATTAATGATGATGAGAAGCCAATGACTGACCCTCTGTTGCAATGGCGTGAAGAATTTCCAATCCTTGAGACCTGCACCTATCTGATTAGCAATTCGCTTGGGGCTATGCCTCGCGGTGTGTACGACAGCCTGACCCATTTCGCTGATACGTGGGCGGCGCACGGTGTTTCTGCGTGGGGCCTAGCCTGGTGGGACTTAAACAGCAAAGTCGGCGATAAGATCGCACCATTGATGGGTGCGCCCGCTGACACTGTTTTGGTGCACCAAAATGCCAGCATTGCCAACAGCATTTTGTTCTCTGCCATGGACTTTGATGACCCCAAGCGCGACAAAGTCGTGATTACGGATATGGACTTTCCATCTGATGTGTACGTGCTGCGACAGTGGCTGCCTAGCAGCGTCAAGCTGCACATCGTGCGCAGCCCGGATGGCATTCACATCGACGTGGATGAACTGCTCGATGCAATCGATGAGCGCACGAAGTTGGTCAGTGTGTCGCACGTGTTATTCAAGAGTGCGTTCATCATGCCGGGGAAGCAAATTGTTGAGAAGGCCCACAGCGTTGGGGCACAGGTGTTGTTCAACGGCTATCACAGCGTCGGGGTGATCCCGGTTGATGTCACGGAGATGAACGTCGATTACTATATTGGCGGCGTCCTCAAGTGGATGTGCGGCGGCCCCGGCGGGGTTTTCATGTATATACGACCAGATTTGCTGGCCTCACTGTACCCCAAGGTGACGGGCTGGTTTGCCCATAAGGAGCCGTTTAAGTTTGACCTTGAGCATTTCGATCTACGTGAGGATGCCTTTCGTTTGATGAACGGAACACCGGGCATTGCCTCACTGCATTCGATCCAACCGGGTGTAGACATCATCACTGAGGTGGGTGTGGATAACATCCGTGAGAAATCGATGCGGCAGACGGCCCTGTTGATCGATTTGGCTGATGCCGCAGGCTACGAGGTTGTTTCGCCGCGCAACCCCGCCGAACGGGCTGGGACAGTAACCGTCAACCCGCCAAACGCCTACGAAGTATCACGTGAGATGCTGGCACGCGGCGTCAAGATTGATTACCGGCAAGGCGCCGGCATTCGGATTGCGCCCCATTTTTACAACAGCGACGATGAGGTCAAGCACTCAATCGACGTGATCGGTGAGATTCTACAAGCGGGCAGTTGGCAGCAGCACAGGCAGAGTCGAGATTTTGTGACATGAGCAGCGTAAGTGATTCGTGTGCCGACTGACATTGCGTCTGCCGTATCCAAACGCTACAATTGGGGCATTACCACCCTCAACAAAACATTAGGTGCGCCATGAAGCGAATTCGCATTGTCCTGCTAACAGCTGCTCGGCTGCTGACAGCCCTGCTGCTGCAGCCGCGGGCGGCCTATGCCGCTGTCTTTAACGTTACAACGACAGCCGACTCTGGCGCTGGCTCCTTACGCCAAGCAATTATCGATGCCAATGCCAACGCAGCGGCAGATGTGATTAACCTTCCGGCGAACACCTACACCTTAGCCTCGCAGCTGCCAGTCATCACCAGCGAGGTGACCATTCAGGGGGCAGATGCTGCGACGACCATTATCGAGGCCAGCGCCTGCAACCCAGTCACCACTCCTGGCGGCTGCACCCCAGCGACTTATCGTGTGTTGCAAGTGGATAGTGGTGGCAGCTTGACCTTAGCTGACGTTACCGTGCGGCATGGCAACAGCGCCAGCGTCGACGGCGGTGGCATCTACAACTTCGGCAGCGTGACGCTGACCAACAGCACCCTCTCCGGCAACAGCGCCGGCGGCGACGGCGGTGGCATTT
>CAYTPI010000023.1:0-59969 GCA_964439625.1 uncultured Anaerolineae bacterium
GACGTGTCCGTGAGCCAAAACGTAGCGGGTCGCCGCAAGCGTGGCTCAGAAGCCCCCGCCTTTAGGCGTGGAGAGCGTCACAAGAGCACTTTTGTAAAGTACAAATCAATGAATTGACAAATATGAGGAGTAAGCAATATGAGGCAACTGATTGTGTTCACGTATGACAATGATGAGAAGGCGACTACTATGCTGGAAAAGGTAGCCGAACTCAGCAAGCAGCACCTGATTGAGGTGCAAGATGCTGCTGTCATCATCAAAGATGCCAACGGCAAGGTGAAGGTTCGGCAAACATTGGAGGCAATGGTCAAAAATAGTAACATTGTCAGTGGTGGGTTTTAGGGCTTGTTGATCGGTTTGATTTTCGGTGGTCCGGTCTTCATGGCATTGCTGGGTATGGGTCTAAGTGCCCTATTCGGGCGCAAATTAGACATCGGCATCGACAACACTTTCATCAAAGAGGGTGGGGCGATGACCTACAGCTGGGTGATTCCGCTTTGTTTCTTTTGTCCGAGGCGATCACCATCGACAAAGTCGCTGACCAGTTGAAAGAGTATGGCGGGACGCTCTACCACACCTCGCTGTCTAGGGAAGCCGAGTAAACTCTGGCAAAAGCCCTGGAACACGAGCCGCTTGCTGAAGCCATTGAAGCCCAGACTAACGATCAGTAAATCCTCTGAGGTCACTGTGTACTAGCCATTGGACTGGTACACAAATAATTGGGAGCCAACAATGACAACACAGATTAGCAATAATAAGCATCGATTGATGAAGGTGATTATAGTAGGCGTCGTCGTTGCCTTACTTGTCGGTGGGCTTGGTCTCGTTGTGCGTGCCAATCGTCCTCTGGATGACTCCGTATCATGCCAGGACTACTACGCCAACATGGCGCATCCGCCGGTGGCAGCGCAGGCATGGTGTGAAAGTGGCAACTATTTCTCATGGCAATCGACCTTGCCACAAAACGCGGATTTTGAAGCCTTGAACATTTTCCATGTTTGTGAAGGCAATCCTGAAGACCCGGCAATGCTGCTGATTCATGGGTATCCCACCAGCAGTTATGACTACGCCCCTTTGTTCGCCATTCTCAGTGATGCCTATTACGTCTGTGCGCTGGATACGCCAGGGTATGGCTTTTCAGATAAGCCACGTGATGGCTTTGATTACTCGATCCTCGATGACGCACAATTGGTCGATCACTATATTCGTGATGTGATCGCTATCGACAATTTCATACTGTTGACACATGACAAGGGCGATAGTGTAGGGCTTTCACTGTTGCAAATCTATCAAGACTATGATGAGCCTCCTTACACTATCCAGCACCATGTCATCACGAATGGGAATATCTATCTCCCATTGGCACAACTGACGCCCGGTCAACGAACGTTGCTGAATCCATCAGTAGGGCCGTTCGTATCGAGTTTGCTGGGTGGTGAACAGCTTACGAATGGCATCGCCGAGTTCTTCATCGAGCCGTTGCCAGAAGAAGAGTTCGCCGCTTACACATCGGTATTTGACTATCAGGGTGGCACGCGTGTTCAACACGAGATCATCCAGTATCTGAATGAGCGTGCAGCCAATGAAACAGACTGGTTAGAAGCCCTGTCGCAGAGTGATATTCCGACGACCATGATCTGGGGTGAGCAAGATACGGTCGCGCCCCTTGCCGTGCCAGATGACGTATGGAGCAACTACCTTGCTGACCGCGTTGCGCCAGCCAGTTACTGGCGCATCCCTTGTGCAGATCATTATCTGCAAGTGGATCAACCTGAACTGGTTGTCCAAATTGTGAATGCCTCACTGGCAAGAGATGGCGTTTCAGAGATTGAGAGTAGCGATTGTGGAGCCACTCGCTTTCAAACCAACACACTTGAAAGCGAGACAGCTTACAGATAAGGGGGTAACCGATCTTATCATCTGATTCAGCGGAGAAACTATGGAAACACAAAACACAAAATTCAGTGCTACCGATTCTATTCATCGTCTTTTACCAACGATTGTGGCATCGACCAGGAAAATGTCGCACTGTTCGATTTTCCGGAGGATTAAATCAGCAATTGCTGTCCCTTCGTATCTCGGTCAATGATAAGAGACTGATCGTGTGTTTCTTCAATTTTGGTTAACGCCTGTTCCAGTGCTTGCTCGATAAACTCACGGTTGCGAGCACTAGCAAATCCATTCACTGGTTGTTTTAGAATGCAGACGCATTGTTTCATCACGTATAGTTGAGGCAATGCGCTTTTTATTGCTGGTCGTGACGCCACTCTTCTAATGCAGTAAGGGTCGAGCACAGAGAGCTTTGGGTCAATGCCATCTTCATCGTACCTATCGGGTAGGGCCAATCGTCAGAACCCCAATAGAAATAAGAGCTGTCCAATATCTTTTGGAACGTTGAGGGATTGGGTTCCTCGCTAAACGCAATCAGCGTGTCGTTCGTATTGCTCATATCTGAGATACCTTTCTTAGGTTTGGTCCCCGGAAAGCCTACTACTTTCGCTGAAAGGTATTTCTTGTTATCCCGTACTCACGTTATCAATACCAAGAATCCGCCAGATTGTCTCCAAAGCTCTCGCTCCGATTCTGTCCGGAAGTTCTGAAGATGTACAGATAATATTTCTATATATTGAGCCGCTGGTTGTATAGATGGTACATAGATGCGTATTGACCTCCTTGTTGGAGCAAATTGTTGTGCGTACCTGTCTCAACGATTTGACCATCATTTATCAGAATAATGCGGTCAGCCATGCTGACTGTTGTGAAGCGATGTGAAATAATAATAGTTGTACGCCCTTTAGCCATTTCTTTGAACTGCTGAAATATTTTCCATTCGGCGTGTACATCCAATGTACTTGTGGGCTCATCTAGGATTAGGATTTGTGCCTTAGTTCGAGCCAACATGCGAGTAACCGCTAACTTTTGCCACATTCCACCCGACAGATCATGCGTTCCAAAGCGTCTACCGATGAGTGTGTCATATGCCTCAGGCAGCCGATCGACGATTTCTTCAACGCCCGTATACCTTGAGACATCCTGTATGTCCAAAATGTTCTCAATGACATCAGCATCGCCATATCTGATATTGTCAAAAACTGAAGCCTCGTATCTATTGAAGTCTTGTCGAACATAGGCAATCTGACGATGAAGATGCTCTGTATCGATCAACTCAATATCTGTTCCATCAACTAAAATACGACCTTTATTCGGATGATACAGTTTAGCCAATAAGTTCACGAGGGTTGATTTTCCTGAGCCATTCTTGCCTACGAATGCAACTGTCTCCCCAGGAAGAATGTGTAAATTAATTTGCCTGAGGGCAAAATTTTTTGAACCTGGATATTGAAACGATACATTTTCGAACACTATCTCACCCTTTGGGGTAAAGGATGCTACTTGTTCTCTGCTAGATTCTGATGGTGAAATTGAAAGAAAATACCTTAAATCTCCAATGTACAGGAGTTCTTCTGTAAGCCCCTTTACCGTAACGCCAATACGTTCCATGTTTGATCGAAGCTTTAGGGCAACACCCGTAAACAAAGTGATGTCTCCGATGGTAATTCCCGATGATGAAGCGGTTCTGGCAATGTTGAAGAAGAGGAAATAGTAGACTCCAGTAAAGATTACGCCGAACAAGACAGAAATAAGATAGTATTCTGAGTAGAGTTTACGGTCCTCCTCAACGAACTCATCTTGCAGAAGCTTATAACGACGGAGCAGTTCACGTGCAAGATTGAGCAATTTGATTTCAGCTAATGTTTTATAGTTAGTTAGCAATGAAATATGGTATCGTGACCAGCGCCTTTTGGTTGTCCGACCAAATTCTTTATTGTACACGCGTCGAGCGAATAACAATTGATAAAGTCCATACGGGATACCCAGTCCAAGCAAGCTGACTACAGCAAGCGGACTTAGTATAAACAGCACTGCGACCAAACTAATTATTTCAATCGTTATGGTCGCAAAAGTTAGCGTTTTATCCAGTAGGCCTGTGAAATGTCTAACCGTGCTCGATTGAGCTCGTTCAATAACATTCTGCATTTCTGGGTCTTCAAAAAAAGCGTAGTCCAGCTTGCTCGAATGATCCAACATCTCAATCGTAAGGTCACGTAATATTTCATCTGTTTGCCTTGTTTTGAGATAATCTCCTACATTTCTTGCTATCTCTTGAAAGAGTGAAAACCCAACTGCTGCAAGAATCAGTTTGACGAAAATCGGCGTTGGGGTGCCTATGTCAAGCACTGTAACTGTTTCGTTTATCAAATTCCTAGCAATCCAAGCTAAAGCAGCCGGTGTCAGGCTGAGCATCAGACTTGAGATGAGAATGCCGCTTAATATGAAGGGTTGGAGTTGCCACGTCTTCCTTAACGTCCATCCCAAGATGCCCGGAAAGCGCCTTAAGTTACTTAGCAGATCAGCTATCATCGAAAGATAGTTTTCATTTTAGTTGTGTCTTTTAGAGTAAAGATAGATAGAGTTGTTCAGTTTTTTGCTGAATAACTGACCAATTATACTTAGTTGAAGTTTTCTCTCTTCCACGAGCGCCCATATCGGCACGCAGTGATGGGCTGGATAGTAGGCGTTTAATTTGCTCTGCGAGATTGCTTACCTGACCATTTGTAAGAAGCCCATCTAAGTTATGGTCGATCACTTCAGCCACTGCTGGGATATCTCTACCAATTACGGGCACGTTTAGAGACCACGCTTCTAGGAAGACAGCGCCGAAGCTTTCTTGGTTAGATGGCAAACAAAGCATGGAAGATGCGGCAATCGCATCCGTTTTTATTTGCTCGGAGACAATACCTAGTTCAATGATGCGTGGATCGTCAATACGCTGAAAGCGAGTTTTTGAGTAAGAGGTTCTGGGGCCAATAAACACAAAAGTAGTATCTGGAAACTCTTCCCAGACAAGCTCTGCACTCTCTAGCAATAGATCGAATCCCTTATATTTATACTTTTGCCCTAGATACAGAACCATATATTCAGATACGTTATATGTATCCCTGAATTTGCCTGTTACATTTTGTGAGGGTAAAGAGGGTCCCATACCTATCACCGAAACTTTATCGTCGTCTAAGCCAAGCTCCACCAAGCTCTTCTTTTCTGCATTTGTTAATGCTACCACTGCATCTGATTGCTGGTAAATCTCAGCATAAAAGCGGTAGTAAGGGTGACTCCATCGTGGATGATGAAAAGCTGTGACGACAAAAGGGACGTCCAATACATTGCTTAGGTGCAAGGAAGCATATGATATATTTGAAACACCAATACGTGTATTATGAACTAACTGTATATCATTATTATCCTCCCGAAGAAGCTCAGCAAGCAACACCCCAATTCTTCTTTGTGAAATTTTAGGCTGAAGATAATATGTTAAGATCCAAGGCAGCATTTCTAACTTTATTTTACTTGGAATACCAATTCTCTGGACTTCGATACCATCTATAGTCGAA
Source organism: uncultured Anaerolineae bacterium (assembly GCA_964439625.1). Classification (GTDB taxonomy): domain Bacteria; phylum Chloroflexota; class Anaerolineae; order Aggregatilineales; family UBA3940; genus CAYTPI01. The sequence goes on from CAYTPI010000023.1 coordinate 5,451, forward strand.
AAGGAGTGATTAGTTGCTACTTTTAGGGTAGTCCCTAGCAACCAATCGTATCGATTCTCAGTCCAAAAAGTCACAACCCTCGACGAGTGATTATGATTCAGCATACTCTGGTTGAGAAGGTGCAGATAATGTTGGGCCCCACCGATTGCCGGTGGATATGAGGTTGTCGTGTAGAGTATGTGCATTCCTAAAACCGACCAATAATATGAGTATGAATAACGTCCATTAACTTGGCCACGGTGTGGCTCCAAGAGTAATTTTGCACCCTTTCAAAACCAAGTTCAATGAGCTGTTGACGAAGTACTTGCTGCTCTAAAAGCGTACTCATAGCTCTGCCAATTGACTCTACATTGTAGGGATTACAGAGTAAACCAGCTTCCCCAACTACCTCAGGCATACTACTGGTGTTTGAAGCGATAACGGGGCATCCGCATGCCATTGCCTCCAGGATTGGTAACCCGAATCCCTCGTACAACGAGGGATAGACGAGCGCGACGGCCTGAGAATAGAGGGCTTGCAGATCAGTGTGTTCCACGAACCCGAGTAGCTTAACATGCTCAACCGCCTGTGCCTCCTCGAACTCAAGTATGTTCTTCCACCCTGTCGAACCCACAATAACTAACTGAACTTCAGAAGCACTATTGGAACGAATGAGCTCAACTGCTTTCAATAATCTCGGATAGTTCTTTCGAGGGGAGATGGCACCAACTGCTAAAAAAAACGAGGATTTCAACCCGAATTTAGCTCGAATAGCATTTAGAATGATTTCATCATCGATAGGATAAAATGCATCCAGGTTAATACCAGGTGGTATTACGGTGATCTTTTGAACATCGACTTGAAGAGTTCGACTAATATCCTGTTTTGTAAACTCTGTATCTGTGAAGATGTGCGCTGAATGTTTCGCAATTAAAGGTAACATAACACGTGAGTAGTATCTAAACCAAGTTCGATACATGTGGGGAAAATGGAGAACAGATAAATCATGCAGCACCACAATGTATGGACGCCGTGCCAAAATTGGCGCATTTTGAGTAGGAAAAAGCAGCACATCGCAGTCAGAGTGTGCCAATGGTACGATAATTGGGTAGTAAATCATATCCCGCAGAAGAATAAGGAGTCGGTCAACGAATTGTTTATTCTGGAATGAGATGTTCAGCGGAAAGCGAAATGGTTTGATCTGGATAGACTTATGCTCTGAAAGGTATGTGTAGACTGCACTAGCATAGGTGCTAACGCCGCCAAGCTGATGCTTTGTCGCAAAGTCATCGAAGGCTATACGTATTGTGCTTTCCTCAGTCAATGTACCCAAGATCCATAAGTCTCTTCTCGAGCACATCATCAATTTCAGCTTGAGTCATTCTACCCCAAATATTCGTTGCCGCTTCAAGACTTTGGATTAGCGACCTCAATGACTGTTTATAATCTTGCTCAACTGTTGAATACGAGGCTTTACCAATGACATTATTCGTCGCATGAGGGTCAGTCTTTAAATCGTACAGCTCTTCCAGCTTTCCAAGGTTGAAATTAATTCGGATCCAATTAAATAACTGCTTGATAGTATCCTTTTTGCCATGGTGATTTTCGTCTTGCTGGAAAAACTCACAAATATATTGATATTTTTTACCGCGTAACGTAGAGACAAAGTTGGTCGAACTTATCTCGAACTCAGAATATATCCAATCTCGCAGTTTATCTTTACCTTCAACGAGCGGTATTAAATTTTTACCGTGTACTGGATGTGGATACTGTACATCAAGCTGTAAGTATGAGGCGATAGTAGGGAGCAAGTCTACTAATTCTACGAGATGATGACATGTATGTCCTGCTTGCCAATTGTGCGGAAATTTGACTATGAGAGGAACCCGTGTCATTTGATCATAGGGAATACCAGAGTGCATCATTTGACCGTGTTCACCAAAGCTTTCGCCATGATCACCAATAGTAATGATCAAAGCATCATCATAAAGACCACGTTGCTTTAAAGTATCTACAAACTCACCAAACTTGTCGTCAGCATATTGCACCATCTTAGTGTAAAGAGCCTTGATGGTTTCCACGGGTGTAGAAGCAACTTGATTATAAGTGACAACCTCGAGCCCAGAGTAGTAGTGTTCAATCTCATAGCGATCAAAATAAGGGAGGTGTGTATCCATACTCCAGATAAGGCCAAATACATCCTGAGGTTGTGCTTGGTCTAAGTAATCAAAATAGAGCGCATTTAGATCATCTGTCAAAATATAAGGGTTACCTCTTAGTCGATTTCGGTCAGGGGTGCCTTTTGATTTTCGTGGGCGCCTCTGAAACGCCTCCATATCATAAACATATGGGATATAGTCAAAGCCAGCTTCAAAACCAAATTTTTCAGAGATAAAGGAATTAGCAGAAATAGCAATCCGCTTGAAACCCTTTTCTTGCAATTGGTTCAAAACAGAGAAAGCACGAGGAGGCATCTGATTATTTTTCGAGCCTGCCCCAAGGGCTCTAGGGTAGTACCCTGTTAGGAGTGAGGCACCACTAGCTTTGCTCCAAGTCGTTTGGGCAAATGCATGAGTGAATATAACCCCGTCTGCGGCTAAGGCATCGAAGCCGGGGGTATCCGTCGTCGTTGATGGAGATATGGTATGCACATAATCATGCCGTAAAGAATCGTGCACATAAATAATAATATGCAAAGTTTTATATCCCTTTCGGATTATTCAATGTAACCCAGCATACGTAAATGAGCTTCTAGCTCCTCATCATAGTCTGTATGTACAGTATATTGCACATACTTCTTGAAAAATCGCTGATTTTTCCACCGTCTAAGTACTAGCCTAAAAACTGCGAAGAGGGCCTTAAAGGGGCTTAACTTAGCACTAGGAAGAAGCGAAAAATCTATTTTTGTGTTGTTGAAGGCACTGCTTTTAGGAAAGCACCATGCATGACGCCGAATTATTTCCCAATATCCTTGAATAGTGTGTTCGGTGACATTTGGATCAACGACTTCAACATAATGCCAGTCTTTTGTGCTTATGCCAGAATACTTATTAGTCTGGGTGTTTTCTTGTCCTTCAGAATACGTCCACTTTCGCCCATGAAACACTTTTTGAGGCTGTACCAGCGCCTTTTTGAATGATAGTCCATGCAAGGGCCACTGAGGCTTAATATCCACTAAGTCATAAATCGTCGCAGGAACATCTATAAGTTCAACTAAAGCGGCTCGTCTTGAAGCGCTAGCCTCAGGGTGCTTTGCCAGCAATACGACACTTATTTCGGGAGAAAATGGTAGATTTCCATGACCAGTCTGCCCGAATTCGCCAAAAGACTCTCCGTGGTCGCTGAGCACGAAGATCAGTGAGCTATCGTACAAATCAAGCTCTTTAAGAAAGTCAATGAACTGACCAAACTGCTGGTCTGAATAACGAATCATTCCTTGATACAGTTCGGAAGCTCTCGCTACTTTTTCTTCTTCCTTTAATTCACTATAAGTAATGACCTCTTGTTCCTCATTCGTTTCCGCTAAATGGCGGTCATAAAAAGGGCCATGGGTGTCCATATGCCAGAGTAGCGTAAAGAGCGGAGTCGGTCTCGTCGAGGTTACAGCAAGGGTTTCTCGTATGATGTCGAAGGCAATTTGATTTAATTCCTTGCCAGGTAATGTTTCTAGAGTGTTTGCCTCATTACGAGACAAGCTAAAAGTATCAAAGCCTCGATCTAAGCCATACTTTGCATCTACGAATCGGTTCCCACTAATTGCCACTGTCTGATATCCTGCTCGTGAGAGTGCTTCTGGCAAAGTCGGCACCTCTGGTATAAGGACTCTTTTCTTCTGAATCATGCCAATTGCATCAGGATAGAAGCCAGTGAGGATACTTGCTGCTGAGGGTTTGCTCCAAGTATCAACAGAGTGGGCATTTAAGAACAATGTAGTCTCTTGAGCAAAGGCGTCCAAGTTTGGTGTATTTGCTATTTGCGGATTGTAGGCCCCGACAAAATCAGGGCGGAGGCAATCAAGCACATAAATGAAGATATTCACTGGTCTGCACTTCTATGTACTTGCAGGAAGTGCACTCTTCCTAACTCTTCTAAAATTCAACATGATATGATACACTCGTCGTTGTATAAAATCTATACTTGCAAAGAGGCGTAACATGACTGTCTACAAACAAGAACTGCCGGAAAGTACAATAAAAGATCAACAAACGACTGTTGTTGGTGGTAAGCAACTACGCACGTTGCCTGAGGGTGTGTCGTTGTTCCAAGTCAATACATACGTTGATGAACGTGGTATGACGGTTGAAATGTTTGACCCTCGGTGGCAATACACTAATACTCCGCTCAAATATGCATATTTTTATACTGTTATGCCTAAAAAAATGAAAGGATGGGGGTTACATAAGCTTCATGAAGATAGATACTTCATTATCTCTGGCCGGCTGAAAATGTACCTATATGATGATCGCCCTGAGTCATCCACTTATCAGCAACTTTTTACACATGTGCTTTCAGACTCACGACGAGAACTCATCAATATTCTTCCAGGAATTTGGCATCTCGTTGAAAATATTGGCGAAACTGAAGCATTTGTAGCCAATTTCCCGACTGAGCTATATGATCACGAGACGCCAGACAAATATCGCTTACCCCCTAACAACGATTATATACCATATACTTTCGATAATCCGAGTGGATGGTAAGTTGTCATGCCAACTACGCCAGTTGTTAGTGTTATTATTCCTACCTATAACCGCAGTAAGGTCCTGCGATACGCAATTTTGTCCGTCTTACAACAAACGCTTTCAGACTTTGAATTATTGGTGATAGGGGATGGCTGCACTGATGACACAGAACAAGTAGTCAGAGGTTTCGAGGACTCTCGGATAACTTGGCATAACTTACCTGAGAATACTGGTAATCAAGCAATTCCCAATAATACTGGCCTGCATATGAGCAAAGGTGAGTTTGTAGCTTATCTAGGGCATGATGACCTTTGGTATCCAACCCACTTAGAGACTTTGGTTACAAGATTGGAAAATGAAAATGCTGACTTTGGTGCCAGTCTCGCCGTAATTATAGGCAACAAAGAATATTACTATAGAGGACTTCGGCCTCGGCAACTTGACCCTCGAAGATGTGCGCCATCTTATTTCATGCACCGTCAGCGTTTAGGTGTTGAAATCGGTGGATGGAGAAACTATAAGGAACTTGATGTTACACCCGATGCCGATTTTATAAAACGTGTGGCAGACGCGAGCAATAAGACTATTGTGACCGATGAAATAACAGTCTTTAGATTTCCAGCAGGGTCTCGTCCTAACATCTATCAGAAAAGCGAGGTGACAGAGCAGCAGAGTTTATATCGTCAAATGCAAGAGGAAGAAGATTTTCGATACAGGCAAGCCGTCAAAACGTTACAAGCGTATGAAACTGGAAACTCAGAAACTCCTCCTGAATTTAGGTATAGAGAGAACATGCCTAAAAATGCTCCCCCCGGTTGGCTCATTGAGACGAGGCGCCGGATGCGAGGGTTAGAACCACGATCTTTGCCAACAAATTCAATTCAAGGAGAAGATGTAACGCATGGCTCCTTTTCCTCACTCAAATATCTACGACGCCTATTACACATATTGTTTTACAAGCTATCTGCGGCTAGTTATAGACTTGCTAAAGCTCTCGACGAAAAGTCTCACTAACACGTGTTAGGCACGGCTTTGTATTTCCTCATAGTATTGATGTGTTTGTTCTGCGGTTGGAAAGTTGGACACAATTAAGCCGATAATACTAGAGTCTCGAACTCCGTCGGGGTGAGGTAGTCCAGAGCAGATTGAATGCAATGGGTCATGTACACAATCTTACTCAATGATTCATCATAACCGTAGTAGTCAGAAAAATCGACATGTTCCTCTTTCAAGGTCCGAATAAATCGTTCGACCAGTCCGTTTTGGATAGGTTGCCCCACCACACTCATGCTGATTTGTGTCCCAGCCTCAGCCAGTACAGCGATGTAGTCTACAGCCGCATACTGGCTCCCCTAGTCAGAGTGATGATAGTCAGGGGCCGGGTGCTGAGCGAGGGCCTACCACTTTATTTTGTACAGAGTCGAGCTTAGAGGTTGACCCTGATGGCACAACGCTTGCGCGTAACCTTTGTAGTTGACGGCGTAAACAAATGTTAGCAACTTAAGAGACAAGCTACAGATATTTTGATATGCTTGATGTCTGAGATTCCAATACTAACAGGCTGTGCATTGCGTAACATATATATTTTTATCGTAGATTGTTTGCGGTTTGACCACGTTCACTACAAGCATGATGGTAAATCAATAACTCCAAACATTGACGACTTTGCTTCTGATAGTGTGGTCTTCACAAATGCAATATCACAGGCAACTTGGAGTAGAAATGCTGGAGCAGCTTTGTTGACAGGCCTCTATCCCGCTGCAACTGGTCTAGTTCCAAGTTTAATACCCCAAAAAGATAACGCTACCGAATATAAGACTGCTGCTGTAAGTTCAAATGTTCCACAGACTTTAGCGTCTGTTTTTCAGGATAGAGACTTTAGCACATTTGCTTATAGTGCCAATCCCTTCTTTTCGCGTCGATACAACTTAGTTCAAGGTTTCGACACGATACCTAGTATGTATAGAGACCCAATCCTCTCGAAACGACTCGCTGATGGGCAAGCGCTGGCGAAGCGTCTGGATCGTAAACCACTCCCTATCATAACCCTGAGGGATCTTTTAGCTGCAGTCTATCGAGATGAGAAAGAGTCTGATCAGTTAACTATTGTCTGGGCGATGGATATGCATCCGCCCCTGTACGATCGAGCTCGTTCCGATGAAACCCACGACATTCCAAACAACGAAATCTTCACGACGGTTGTTGCTGGCAAAGACGATATCGCTGAGGTGAAGGCTGTTTATCGAAACTGCATTAGCTATTTCGATAGACAATTTGGCTCTTTCCTAAATAGGCTGAAGCAAAAAGGCACCTATGATGATGCCGTCATTGTTTTAACCTCTGACCATGGTGAGAGCTTTGGTGAACATGGTTTATATGGGCACACAGGATTTCCATACGAACCCCAAATTCATATTCCCCTATTGTTTAAGTTTCCTAGCAATCAATTTTGTGGTCAAAAATCGGACGAGCTAGTGGGCCATATCGATATTTTTCCAACCCTAGCAGATGTATTTGCTCTCCAATTGAAAGCACCTGTACACGGCAAAAGCCTTGTGCCCCTCCTAGAAGGTACTGATACAGGTCACACCAGCTTGATCATCCATGATCAAACAAGAAATGATCATTGGGAATATCTCGCAGTACGGACGAAAAACAAAAAATATATCAGCCGAAAGCCACTAAACGTACAAAGGCCATCAAACCCAATGGAGCTTCTGAAGCTTGAATGGAATTTGTTCAAGCGTTTCTTAAAAAACAAATCTATACATAAAAAACGTCGGATGCTCCGCAAAATGATTGATCCATTTTACGCGTTACTTCCACGCCAGACTATCATTGAAGTTTATGATTTATCCACCGATCCTAACGAACTAAATGACATTTCAAAAAGTTCCAAGGGTGGAGATGTTCTTCGTTTCGCACAACACAGTCAAGCAGAATATTTATCCACTATAAAGAACTACTTACAAGAAAACTCCATTACCTATACAGAAGCAGATGTAGATGAGAGAACATTATTGAGGCTTCAAGATCTAGGTTACATTGAATAAACAAAAACATATTATGGTCAACTCCGAAAACCCGTTACCAATTGCCTGGATTGAGAACCCCTATACCCCCGTATTTAGCGGTGTTTGGCGTTACAATTTTCATCTAAAGGGGCATCTACTGAAACATCATAATGTGAACGTGGTGTATTCAAATCACATTACACCACTTGAGGTTAATGATACTGGCAGACGTAACCAGATTGTGTCCATTGTTGATAATGACAGCGTTCATAGTAATGACCCCGTTCTCAAGGTATTGCGTTTTCTAGCAAGTAAACCGTCTACACCATATAAGGTTGTCCGTGGGTTGGCTGGGGCTGCTGGTTTTGATGCATTCACACTTTACATGCGACGCCCTTTTCGGTTTGGTAACCATCTACCGCAGGGCACGCTTGTGCATATCACAGACCAATACATGGCAACCAAAATTCCACGGAAGCGCCCTTACCCAGTTATTATATCTGTGATGGATATTATGCCTTACATTAGTGAACAACTCTTGGCAATTACCCTACATGAACAGCCCAGGCATAAAAGGCTTTATGCTCAAGCTATGCGGAAACTAAAGAGCGTAGATGGAATAATTGCTATAAGTGAGTTCACCAAGGAAACCCTAGTACAATATGCAGATATTGATGAAAGCAAGATAAAGGTCATTTACTGCGGTGTTGATCGTGAAAGATTTTTGCCTGGATTGGTACCACCTAAATTTATTGAGAAGTATGGTCTGAATACAGAGCAAAAACTCATTCTACATATCAGCAATGAGTCACCCCACAAAAACTTTCAAATACTGTTACGTGCGTTTCAAAAAATACTAGTCGAGCATCCTCATGCTGTTCTACTCAAAGTTGGAGAAGCTCATGAACAGAAACAACGAGAGACGCACATTCAACTGTGCCACGCGTTGAATATTAGCCATGCTGTGAAGTTTTTAGATCAAGTAGAAGATGAAGAACTAGTCTACTTTTACAGGGTTGCCGATGTATTCGTATTTCCGTCACTTGCAGAGGGGTTCGGCCTCCCCATTCTCGAGTCCCTTGCGTGTGGAACTCCTATTGTATGTTCAAATGCATGGTCGCTGCCGGAGGTTGGCGGGGATGCTGCAATCTTCGTTGAGCCAAGTGATGTAAATGGATATGTTGAGGCTATTGACCGTATTCTAGTTGATGAGGATTTTAGGGAGGATCTAATTCAACGTGGTATTAAACACGCAAAACAGTTCACTTGGCAAACAGCAGCAGAACAAACATATCAATACTACAAGGAAATACAAAGCCGTGCCTAACACGTGTTAGTGAGACCTTTCGTCGAGAGCTTTAGCAAGTCTATAACTAGCCGCAGATAGTTTGTAAAACAATATGTGTAATAGGCGCCGTAGATATTTGAGTGAGGAAAAGGAGCCATGCGTTACATCTTCTCCCTGAATTGAATTTGTTGGCAAAGATCGTGGTTCTAACCCTCGCACCCGGCGCCTCGTCTCAATGAGCCAACCGGGGGGAGCATTTTTAGGCATGTTCTCTCTATACCTAAATTCAGGAGGAGTTTCTGAGTTTCCAGTTTCATACGCTTGTAACGTTTTGACGGCTTGCCTGTATCGAAAATCTTCTTCCTCTTGCATTTGACGATATAAACTCTGCTGCTCTGTCACCTCGCTTTTCTGATAGATGTTAGGACGAGACCCTGCTGGAAATCTAAAGACTGTTATTTCATCGGTCACAATAGTCTTATTGCTCGCGTCTGCCACACGTTTTATAAAACCGGCATTGGGTGTAATATCAAGTTCCTTATAGTTTCTCCACCCGCTGATTTCAACACCTAAACGCTGACGGTACCGAAGCTCCCCATCGGATATCGTTACCCAAACAGCCCGACCAAATCAACAGTCACCTCGCCCAAAAGCACTGACTCAAACGAGTCGGTGTAAGCACCCTGACGCGTGTACTTGCCATCGTCACCGCGCACCCACACTTCCAGCAAGTGAGTTTCAAGGTCTGCTAGCCAGTATTCCGCCACGCCATGCTGCTCGTAGAGGTTGAACTTGGTGACTTTGTCCATGCGCAAGGAACTAGGTGAGATGACTTCGATCACCAGGTCGGGCGCACCATACCAGTAGCCATCGTTCTTCAGGATGCAGGCGCTCCCCTCGCCGCGCACCCAGAACACGTCCGGCTGCACCACATTCTTGTCATCCAGGTGCACATCCATCGGCGCAATAAAAACTTCTCCTGTGTCTGTTAGCCGTGTTATCAACATTACTAGGCGTAGAACAGCACGCTGGTGTGGGGTTTTTGGGGATGGACTCACAATGATCTCTCCATCAATGAGCTGGGTCGGGGTAGTTGTCTCCGGCAGTTGAGCAAAGTCGGCTGCAGTTATTTTTTCCTGGGTAAATTCCGCCATCTGGGCACCTCTTTCTGCTATCTGCTTATTATTCTACCGTAGGTCAAGCCTGTGTGGGTTCTGTTGCAAAAACTTGTAGCTGATCCTGCAACAGCTGCGCGTCGGGTAGGATGCGCCGGGTAGATAGCGGTCCATAAGAAAGCTGAGATGCGGCTTGGCAAGTCATACAGGACCTACTCCTCGCCATGCAGAAGCAGGTCAAAAGGTTTCAACCAGGAAGTTATGGAGTGCATCGATTAGCGTTTAGCGAGAGGCGTTATAAGACCTCGCTCTTGAGATAGTCAGCCACGCGCAAAGTCTGGGCGATAATAGTCAACGTGGGATTCGCCGCGCCGGAGCTAACGTAGAAGCTACCATCAGTGACGAAGACATTATCCAGTTCGTGTGGCTTGCAGTAAAGGTCGAGCACAGAGAGCTTTGGGTCAATGCCCATCTTCACCGTACCCATCGGGTAGGGCCAATCGTCAAAAACCTAATAGAAATCAGAGATACCTAATGTCTTTTGGAACATTGAGGGATTGGGTTCCTCGCTAAACGCAATCAGCGTGGCGTTCGTATTGCTCATATCTGAGATACCTTTCTTGGGTTTAGCCCCCGGAAAGCCTACTATTTTCGCTGAAAGGTATCTCCCCTCTGTTATTCCGTACTCACGTTAGTTTATTCGTATTTTTTCTGCTTGATCACATCCGTTGCATAAGCGATGAACTCAGTGATTGGCATTGCGCCCTTGTCGCCATCGGTACGGGCGCGTAGCGCGACGCTGCTGTCAGCCACTTCTTGGTCACCAACAATCAACATATATGGGATTTTTGCTTTCTGTGCTGTACGAATCTTTTTATTCATGCGGTCGCCACCATCATCGACTTTGGCGCGGATACCTGCTGCACGCATCTCAGCAGCGGCCTTGTAGCAGTAGTCCAAGTGAGCATCCGTGATTGGAATAATGACTGCCTGCTGAGGTGCTAACCAAACTGGGAAGGCCCCTGCATAGTGCTCTATCAAAAAGCCGATCAAGCGTTCGTGGGTGCTTAATGGCGCACGATGAATGCACAACGGCTGTTCTTCTTCACCTTGTGCGTTGATGAACTTCAAGTCGAAGTTGGCGGGCTGCGCAAAGTCAACTTGGTTGGTCGCCAAGGTGAACTCGCGCCCAATGGCACTGAAAATCTGCACATCGATTTTTGGCCCATAGAAGGCGGCTTCGTCAGGTACTTCAACGAATGGGATACCGGCATTGGTCATCACTGTGCGTACCATATCTTCCGTGCGCTGCCATAGCTCTGGCTTATCGACGTACTTCTTGCCCATGCGCTTGGCGCTGTGGGTACTGAAGCGCATCACGTAGCGCTCGATGTCAAATACCTCAAAGTAGCGTAGGTACATGTCGATCACAGCCAGAAATTCCTCTTCAAACTGATCGACGGAGCAGTAGATGTGGGCATCATTCATCTGCATTGACCGAACGCGCATCAAGCCGAACAACTCACCACTTTGCTCATAGCGGTAGACGGTACCGTACTCAGCCAGGCGCATTGGTAAGTCGCGGTAACTGCGCGGGCGGCTGTCAAACAGCTTGTGGTGCATTGGGCAGTTCATCGGCTTCAGGTAATATTTGACGTTCTCCAACTCCATTGGGGGGAACATGCTTTCGGCGTAGTAAGGTAGGTGTCCGCTGCGGACAAAGAGGTCTTCCTTGGTGACGTGCGGCGTTTTGACGCGGTCATACCCTGCTTTGAACTCCATCTCTTTGGCGAAATTCTCTAACTCTTCGATTAAGATGCCGCCATTGGGCAACCACAGCGGCAGTCCCTGCCCGACTTCCTCATCAAAGGTGAAGATATCCAGCGCTTTGCCAAGCTTACGATGATCGCGCTTTTTGGCTTCTTCCAACATCTGCAAATACTCTTTGAGTTCTGTTTTGCTGTTCCATGCTGTTGCGTAGATGCGGTCGAGCATGGGGTTGTTCTCATCACCACGCCAGTAAGCGCCAGCGATGTTCATCAGCTTAAAGCCATCTGCCGGAATCTGCTTAGTTGACTCAACATGTGGCCCACGGCAGAGATCTTCGAAGGTGTTCTGGGTATACGTCGAGATGGTCGGCGCTTCACTGACTTCGTTACCGTACTCATCGACTTCGCCCTTGGCTAACCCGTCGATCAGTTCGAGCTTGTAGGGTTGGTCTTTGAAGATGCCGCGGGCTTCATCCGCAGTGACCTCTTTGTATTCGAATGGAAAATCCTTGTTGATAATCTTGCGCATCCGCTTTTCGATTTCCTTGAAATCGTCTTCGGTGATGTGGCGCCTGTTGCCATTTTCATCCTCGCCAAGGTCGAAGTCATAGTAGAAGCCGTTTTCAACCGGAGGGCCGATTGCAAACTGAATATCTGGGTACATCTCACGGACGGCTTCAGCCATCACATGGGCAGCGGAATGCCGAATCCGGTATATCTGGGTCTCTTCGTAGGGCACATGTACTTGTGCGTCAGTCTTTTCTGCCTCTGCCATTTTGTCCTCCAAGTTGAACAATAAAAAACCACAACCCCAATTGGGGCGTGGTCAGGTATCACGCGGTTCCACCCAAATTCGGTCTGTACGTACTGCACACACCCTCTATGGTGACGGGTAACGGTGTCTGCCGCTGTGTACTACTGCAAGGTTCGCACACAGTCTCACGGGGGGTACGGCCAACCATTCTGCATCAGAAGGCTTACAGCCACGACCTTCATTCTCTGTGACTAGAATAGGTTGGTGTCTATCCCGCTCAGCGATCAGTCTGAGATTAATTGGAGGGTAACGCTGAGTGGTTCACACGTCAAGAAGGTTTTTCGTCCTGTTTGGTGAACTCTTTGACGTAGCGTTCTACTTCATCAACAAGGTCTGCTTGCGCCTTAGCTAACACCCCTTTGATTCCCGGCAGCATACTGGCCTCGCGCTTCTTTTTCTCATCACTGGCAGTGACGGCTACCACAGGCACCCTGCGCAGCTTGGGGTCTGCCTGTAAGCGCAGCACCACCTCGAAGCCGTCGAGGCGCGGCATCATAATATCGAGCAGGATCAGCAGAGGTGCTTCTTCATAGGCTAGGTCGAGCGCTTCGACGCCGTCGTCTGCCGTCTTGACGCGCATCCCACTACGGCTAACTACGCGGCTCATCAAAGTGCGTGCGCCGAAATCATCATCGACGACCAGCACATAGCCGGGATTGACTTCAACCGATGGCGTGCTGTCTTTTGGATTAGGGAGGCCAGGGCGCAGTTCAACAATCAGCGCTTCGTTAGGGCGCAGCGTCATCGTACCATTAACGCGATCACTGTCCGAATCCATCTTGGTATTGACGACCACCTTACCTTCAATCGGTAGAGCGACCGGTTTTTCTTCTGCGGTGAAGTTGAGTGCCACCAGCATCCGCTCCCGCTCATACTCGCGGATGTAGGCATAGACCCCTTCTACTGTGTCGAGTGCTTGATAACTGCCGAGTTGCAGCGCTTCTGATTGCCGCCTGACTTTTAATAGGCGGCGGTAGAGGCTCAAGATCGACTTGGGGTCATCGCTCATCACAGCAACGTTGCGGGCTTTATAATCTAATGAGACGGGTAGCCAAGGTGCACTACCGCGTGTGAAACCCGCGTGCTCGTTGGCGCTCCACTGCATCGGGGTACGCGCAATATCTCGATTAATCATGACAAAACTGTCGGCGGTTGCAGCCAGATCACGTTCTTTCCCCAGTGGGATATCCCCATTAGGCAGACCAAGTTCATCGCCATAGTAGAGCGTTGGTGTACCGCGCAGCGTTAGCAAGAGCACGGCGGCTACCCACGTTTGCTCTTGCCCAATGCGGCTAGCGATGCGCATCACGTCGTGGTTAGCGAGCACATAGTTGGGCCAGCCAAAATCGGGTACAACGCCATCGACGCCCGCCACAGTCTCTTTGACGGTCTCTGCTTTCCACTCGACATTGATCAGCCGGAAGTTGTGGGGCATGTGTAGGCCGTCGCCCTTGGTACCATAGTTCTTGGCCCACTTTTCGAGGTCACCCCAGACTTCACCCAGTAAGAAGCGCTCACCATCGTAGGCATCGATGACGGCACGGTATTCTTTATAGAGAGCGAATAAATCCGGATGATACTCGCTGTAAACGCGCTTCAGGGTGGTGACGCTGTATTCATCGACGATGTTCGGATGATCGTTCGGTGGGTTGTCTCTAAATTGTGGGTCTTTCATCGACATTGGCAGTGCATCTAACCGGAAGCCATCGACGCCCTTCTCCAGCCAGAAGCGCATGGCGTCAAACATCGCCTGCTTGAGCTCCGGGTTGCGCCAGTTGAGGTCAGGCTGCTTCTTCAGGAAGGTATGCAGATAGTACTGTCCAGTGGTTTTATCGTACTCCCACGCGCAACCGCCGAAAATGCTTAACCAGTTGTTGGGTGGTGAACCATCTGGTTTGGGGTCTTTCCAGATGTACCAGTCACGCTTGGGGTTGTCCTTGCTTTTCTTTGACTCAACAAACCAGGGATGTTCGTCAGAAGAATGGTTGGGGACAAAGTCAATGATGAGTTTGAGGCCACGCCCATGGATCTCCGCCAGCAGTCGGTCGAAGGTATCCATATTGCCAAACATCGAGTCAACGCCCGTGTAGTCAGCGATGTCATAGCCGAAGTCTGCCATAGGTGACGGGTAAAACGGACTCATCCAGATGGCATCCACACCCAACTCCGCGACGTAATCCAGCCGTTGGATGATGCCCTCAAAGTCACCCATACCGCTGCCCGTTGAATCCTGATAGCTGAGCGGGTAAATCTGGTAGATAACGCCGCGCTTCCACCACGGAGTAGCTGTCATTGTGGGATGTCCTTTAAGATTGTCGAGGTGTATACCAACCGTATTATAGCGGGGGATTGCGGTAATTCGACTGGACAAAACAGGTGATTGATCCATCCTGTTAGTTGGACGGTCACATAACCTCAGCGGACTTCTATGATGATCGGGTCTGAGGGCACAAGGTCATCGTCAAGGAAGAGAGTGCCTGCTTCCACAAACTCGTCTGAGTAGACCTGTTCGCCGTCAAATTCGGCGTGATCAATACTTTGAATGGTCGAGCGTGTGTACTCGGCGGATACGCCGGACCGTTCTACAAGTATGGCGTCTTGCGTAATGCTCAGAACAATACCGTTGATTTGCAAACGTTCATAGTCACCGAGGTACCTTTGCATCACCTCAAGCACGATCTCGAAAGTGGCCTGCGTCGCCAGAACAGGAAATAACGATGGCACGGCAAAAGTCACCACTATCATATCTTCTTGCTGGGCAACAGCTAATATCTCGACATCTACTTCTGCTTCAAGCACGCTCGTAAGGGTTTCAATATCGTCAAGGCGACCGGTAGTCGGTGTTGCAGCTTCCGTAACTCGTGCTATCACTAAGGGGGTTGCGGTCGGGGGCAGAGGCGTGGGTGTATAACTGGCTTCGATAGCGCGTTGGGTCGCTTCAGCGCGCCGGTTGACTACAGCTTGGTCGGCTTGCCCGGCACAGAATATAACGCAGGTAAACGTCGCCATAATCACAAAGGCGACTGTATCATTCCGACGTTTGCGCCATCTTTCTTCGGGTGTTCGGGTTCGCTTGTCGCTTGCCACAGATTGACCATCTCCGACAGTGGTGAATGCCCAGATAGTGTGGCATACATAAAGTTAAGTTTCAACCGCATCAACCTGATGTGTGACGGCTACTGTAATTATGTATGCTATGCTCTCTGGTAACTGACTTTGTGAGAGAGAAAGTTTGGCCCATGCGCCGACGGCTTCCCATTATCTTGACTGTGCTGCTGGCAGCCTGTGCTCGATCTGAGCAGACACCTGTGCGTGTCACACCGTCCCAACCAACGCTAGTATCATCGAACGACACAAGCACACAGCAGGTCGTTGAAGTGGGCAGCCCCGCGGAGGAAACCGCATCAGTTAATGTGCCCGCATCATTATTTCCGGATGATCTACCAACGCTCGGCTTTGAAGTTGAGTTGATGTACGACGAGCGCTGGATGCGTGTCCGTCAGACCGTCTCGCTTCAGAATACCTCAAATGATACTTGGCAGAATGCCGCCTTTAATGCGCCGATCAACGCGGAGGAAAACGCATTTTTCCTCGACTTTGCCAACCAAGGTGAAGCAGAGCTTGACGTAGTCGGGGCGGCCCCCAGTGGGCAATCAACGGTGCGTGTGGCTTTAGTACAGCCCGTCGCTCCTGGCGATACCCTAGAGGTCGAACTACGCTACCGGATTGTGCTGCCTGCGGTCGCATCAACCAGTTGGCCTCCGCTGGGCAATACGGGCTGGACGGCTGAGATTATCCATGCTGGAGAATGGTATCCGTCGCCTGTGCCATACATCGAAGGGCAAGGTTGGCAAACGGTTGAATACCGTGCTGTGGGCGACCCAACCGTTTACCCTGCTACCGACGCCACTCTGACGGTGATCACAGATCCCGGTGTTGTGATCGCCAGCGGTGGGCCAATTGGTACGGAAGACCGCGACGGCAAAGTCGCGTGGCAGTATGCGGTCTACGGTGCCAGAGGCATCGGCTTTTATGCCAGTGAGCGCTACGAGGTGCTTGAAACAGAAATCAACGGAATAACGGTTTACAGTTACTACCTGCCGGAACATGCCGCAGCAGGACAAGCGGCACTCGACGGGGCTGTCCAGTCAATTGAACTATTCACTGAGTTGTATGGCCCCTATCCGTACGAGAGCTTAACCGTGGCTGAAAATGGCTTTTTTGGTGGTATGGAATACTCCGCGATGATCTCCGTCACGGACTTTGCCTACAACACCTATCAGGGGCAGCCAAACTCGCTGCTGTTAGCCTTAGTCTCGCATGAGGTGGCGCATCAATGGTGGTATGGTGCAGTTGGTAATAATCAGGCGCTGGAGCCTTGGCTCGATGAAGCCCTGGCCTTCTACAGTGAGCAAGTATTCTTCGAGAATTATTACCCCGTCACTGTTGATTGGTGGTGGTACACGCGTGTAACGCGCTTTGAAACCTATGGCCCGGTAGATGCAACAATCTATGATTACGCGGAAAGCTCGGACTTTATTATCTCGGTCTATGGGCAAGCGGCATACTTTATGCGTGACCTGAGGGATGCGCTGGGGGATGAAGCCTTTTACAGCTTCTTGCAAGCTTACTATCTAGCTTATGCAGGTGAGATTGTGACCGGCGATGATTTCTTCACCATGCTGAGTGAATACGCCAATGATGACGTACGGTCGATCATTGACGCTTATTTTGAGAGAGACACCCTGTAACTATTTCTTCTTTTTCGGAGGGCGTTTGAAGCGAGCCAACCGCTCTTTATAACTACTCTTTTTCTTCTCTTCCCCATCATCGGTAGTTGAGGGTTCTCCTTTAGCGGGTGTTTGATCACTGCCCGATGGGGGGGGTGGCGGTGGCATCTGCGGGATGTGATTCTTGGCTTGTTTTGTTGGTTTAACATCTCCAACTTGAAGTTCCTTCAAAATCTCTGATACTCTGCTAAGCAGCAAATCAGGGGCGAATGGCTTCAAGATATAATCAACTGCGCCCGCGTCAAGGCCCGTTTGGACTTCCGCTTCCTGCCCTTTAGCAGAGAGAAATACAACCGGCACATGTTTGGTCTTGTCATTTGCCTTAACAGCCTTGCAGGCCTCGTAGCCAGTCATGCGTGGCATACGAACATCCAACAAGATTAGGTCAGGCATAATCTCTTCTACGACCTCTACGACTTCTGCCCCATTTTTCTTAGCAGTCACATCATGTCCACCCAGTTGCAGTGTGATGGTCAGTAGGTCGCGAATATCGTGTTCATCTTCGGCCAGCAGTATAGTTGCCATACAAGCCCTTTTGTCACATATGGTGACGTATGCTAGAAAACAATTCTATTTTACAGACGGTCTATACTCGGCGTCCAGTTCTGTACTCGGTGGGTATCCAGAAATGGAAGGTCGTACCCTCGCCTTCGGTACTCTCGAACCAGATGCGCCCTTGGTGCATATCGACTAAGTTCTTCACAATTGAGAGGCCCAGCCCAGTACCTGCCGTTTGGAATACCAATGACTGTTCTTCTGCACGGAAGAAGCGGTCAAAGACACTGTTTTGGTCTTTTTCGGGGATGCCAATGCCATTGTCTTCTACATCAATCTGGACTCCGTCTTCAACTGCCTCTGCCCGGATAATGATAGAACCACCATCAGGCGTGTATTGATAAGCATTATCAACTAGATTTGCCAGTATCTGCGTCATGCGGTCCGCATCGGCTTCAACCATCGGAAGCGTCTCATCAATCTCGACGTACAATTCTAGTTCACGTGCTTCCATAGACATACGCCCATCGAGTGAGTAGAGAACATCAGCGATGATGTCACCGACTTCTATCTGATGGATGTCTAACTGCAGACCACCCTGCTCGATCTTAGAGATATCGAGTAAGTCATTCACAAGTGCGCTTAGACGGTCAGCGTTGTTGCGAATGGTATCTAGATAGTTACGGTGTTCTTCGCTGAGATCACCGCCTGCACCCATTAACATCAGGTCGGCGTAGCCCTTGATGCTGGTCATCGGCGTGCGTAGTTCATGCGAAACACGAGCGACAAACTCTGACTTGACCCGATCAGCGATGACTTCAGCGGTAATGTCGCGGAAAACAGAAACAAGGCCCAGGTATTCATTGTTGTTGACGGCTGGCGATACGCGTACCGAGACGATTTTACTACCCACTTCGATGCGGTCAGAAAAGAAGCGCCCTGAATACTGGATGGGGTCAGCTTCCCACCTTTGGAGCATGTTAGCCCAGTTCGCTGCGCCTGCGCCATATAATCCAATTAAGTCAGAAGAAGGGCGGCCTAGCACCTCACTGCGACGTAAGTCAAGGATGCGCTCTGCCGCTGCGTTGAACAGGATAATCTCGCCCATCTGGTCGGAGACCATCACGCCATCTGCAATCGACTCTAAAATTGCCTGGCTCTTAGCCGCTTCCGTTTGCTGGCTGCGAAGCATGGTTCCGAGACGCTCAGCTTGGCTGGAGATCATGCGGTAGAGTTCTGCGTTATTAATCGATGTGGCGACTTGGTTGGCGGCGGCTTCGACTAACTGCAAGTGACCTTGGTTGAACTGCCCAATGGTATCACTGTTGAAGAAGAGACAGCCCAGCACTTCATTGCCCGAAGTCAATGGAGCACCAATCATCGAGCGCCGGTTTTCTGTGCCAGGGACAACGTCCCAGCGTGGGTCGTCGCGTACGTCATCAATCAGGATTGATTGGCGATTGTCCATCACCCAACCTGCGATACCCTGATGGCGGGTAAGTTCAATCTGCTTACCGCCAGGTGGGATGATTTCATAGTCGCTCATGGCAGCACGAAAGATCAAGCGTGGGGATTGCGGGTCAATCAGGAATAGGGAGCCATGTTCCGCACCAATCGCCGCCCCAACGAGTTCAAGTGCGCGCTGAAGGACGCGGTCGAGGTCCAGGCTGGCGGTCAGCTCAACCGTGATGCGGTAAAGCGTATCGATGCGGTCACGCTCGGAACGCAGCTCTTCTGTCCGTTCGGTAACGCGATGCTCTAATTCTTCAGAGAACTGCACCATCTGTGTATAGATGCTGGCATTGACCATAGCTGTGGCAACCTGCCCGGCAAAAGTCTGTAGCAGACTGACGTCGTTCTGAGTGATCGGGCGCTCATCGCCAGATTTGACTGCTAAAACACCGAGAACAATTGCCTCCGAAACAATCGGAACAGCCAGCATGCTGCGCGTCCACTGCTTAATTTGGATGACGTCGCTGTCTTGTTGAATATTGGGTACAAGTTGTGCTTCACCTGATGTAATGGCACGCCCGATGACGCCACGTTCTAAGTTGACTTCACGCAGCTCAGCTTGCTCGATTTCTTCCTCAGTGTAGCCAAAGGATGCCTTCAACAGCAGTTGGCGCCCTTCCAGAGTGTGCAGAGTAATCAATGGATAGCTAAAGGCGTCGGCTAGTTCCTTGACGACCCGAATAAAAATTTCTTCAAGGTCAAGTGCGGAAGACACCAGCCGGGAGATTTCCTGAAGCGTGGTCGTTTCAGAAAGACGTTGTTCAAGTTCACCGTAGAGACGTGTGTTCTCTAGCGAAACACCGACTTGGGCGGCAATTGGGCTTAATACGCGTAAGTCAGAGCGAGTAAAACGTTCTTCTTGGTCGTAGTCCTCCAAAGAGAGAACACCAACGACCTTTTCACCAGCAATTAGAGGCACTGCACAAATCGACTTTAAGCCCTCGAATGCTTCTAGCTCAATCGTCTCAAGCCACTCATCGGCATTTGTCGTCAACAAGACTGGGTCACGGTCATCGATGATGTACTTGTAGAGGCTGTCGGTTGCTGCCACCGGTGAGAAGTGTACTCGGATGCCATCACGGATAACCAGTGGAAAGACGATTTGCTCTGTGTTGGTATCGTACTGCGCGACTGTCACCGATGGGTTACCAAAAATTGTGGCAACTTGTTTGGCAATAGTCTGCATTAGATCTTCACCGGAAATAGCTCCGGTTAAAGCCCGGCTGATCTCGTTGATCGTGGCAAGCTCTGTTAAGCGGCTTTGTGTTTCAACATGTAAGCTTGCGTTTTGCATTGATGTCGCAACAGACGATGCCAGCGCACGCCCGATGCGAATATTACTCTGGCTAATCCGGTTGACTTCTTCTGTACTCCATAACTCAACAAGGCCGATGGCTTCATCGCGCGTGACCAGTGGCAGCATCAGTGCTGTACCAACACCCTTCCGCTTGAGCCAATCACGCTCACGCTCGGAGAGATCGGTATTTGAAACGTTAATGACTAGTGCCCCACGTTCAGAAAGAACGCTGTACGTTGCGGGGTAGCTCCGCAGTAC
This sequence comes from uncultured Anaerolineae bacterium, assembly GCA_964439625.1. Taxonomy (GTDB): domain Bacteria; phylum Chloroflexota; class Anaerolineae; order Aggregatilineales; family UBA3940; genus CAYTPI01. The sequence continues at coordinate 26,464 of CAYTPI010000023.1, forward strand.
GCGGCGATGATCATTGGTCGTTAGTTGCTTGCGCCCATCATTGGCATCATAGTCGATCAGGGCTCGCAGCTCATCTTCGGATGTATCCCAGAGGGAAATCATACAGCCATCCATGCTCATGGCGCGGGTGAAGTAGCGTGCCGCACTGCTCACAACAGTTTCAAGGTCTAGCGAGGATGAGGCTGTCTGGCTGGCCTCAAAGAGAATACCAAGCTCGCGCTGGCGTGAAACCGTCTCGGAGTACAACCGGGCATTTTGTAGGGCTGTTGCAGCCTGGTTGGTAATGGTTTCAGCGATTTCTAACTGCTCGTCGGAGAACCGACGCTCACCATCTGTGTGTTCGACTGCTAACATACCTATGACGTTATTACCGACCATAATCGGCGCAATGAGCACAGACTCAACGCTGCGGGCTTCAAACAGTCCCGCCATGGCGTTGTAGTCTTCGTTACCAATGATGTTGTGCATCGCAACAGGTTGACGTTTGCTGCGCAACAAGTCAATCGGTGGGTTGTCAACCAGGCTAAAGGTCATATCAATGATGGAGCCGTCTGGGTTGGAGGGGTGTAACGCTACCAGTTCGCCGCGTTGTGCTTCACGATCAAACAATACGACGCTGCCTTGAGGCGCGTCCATTGCGCCCACCAGCTCATCAAGTGCTGTCTGTAGAATACTATTCTGATCGAGCGAGCGACCAATTGTCGCCGAGATGCGGTTGAGCGTACTCAAACGCTGAGTGCGGCGCGCCAGTTCCGTGGCGCTCTCCGTTACTTCTTCGAAGAGGCGGGCATTTTCCAATGCGACGCCAACTTGGTTAGCATACGCTTCGGCTACTTTGACATCTGCCGGAGCATATGCTGCGGCTCGTACTTGCTCAAATTGAAGCGCACCGATTAAGCTGCCGCCTGCCACCATGGGCACACCGAGCCAACTGCGCATGGGGTAGCTCTCCGGCGCACGTTCGTCGGCTTGAGTATCTGGAATGTAGACAGGCTCCTGCGTTTCGATGAGGGCTTTGCTGACGGCTTCATTATTGGTCAGTAGATTATTTTTGATGATATCAGATGGCTGAATATTGACTGTATCCACAAGCATAAAATCATTGCTCTCAAAGTCATATATCCAAACCGACAATTGGTCATAGACGACTACATCGCTGGCTTGCTGACCAATACTCTCGATAATTTGGTTGAAGCTCAAGGTTGAGGTGATGCTGCGCGAAATATCACTGAGAGAAGCCAACTGCTGACCACGCAGGGCAATGTCTGCTTCCAATTGGATGGTACTGGAGATGTCTTCTACCAACATCACCACACCGGTTGCCGCCCCAGCTTCGTCGAAGCGCGGGTACAGTGCAATATTGACTGTATTTTCCTGGTCATCCGCCTCAGCGCGAATGTCCAACTGAATGTTTACCTGAGGGCGTTCGCTTGGCTTTCCTTGCTCAACGACCTGCTCGAAGTCTTGCTCAAACTTCATGACCTCCAGCGCAGGCAGTAAAGCGAACAAATTTCGCCCGACGGCAACATCTGTCCAATTGTATTCCTCGCGTACAAACGCGTTGAATGTCTCAATCTGAGCGTTGCGGTCAAGCACGATGATACCCTGCTGGATCGACTGTACAACCGCCTCATTATAGCTTTGGAGTTCGAGTGTCTCTTGGTAGAGGCGAATGTTTTCAATCGCAGAGGAAGCTTGCTGCACGAATAACTCTAATGGGCGCAGCGTGGTTTCTGTGGGACGGGTACCGTCTACCGGGTCCCTTAGCGAGATAATACCAACGATGTTTGGCCCAGAATACATAGGAATGTAAAGCTGATCCTGCGGGTGCCATTTGTTACCCTCAGTCGAGCGTTGACCATTCTTGCCGTTTTTCGTTGGCCTGTTATAGATATTCTTTTGCACCCACGGATGATCATGAGGGAGGTAATAGGACGCACCAATCCGCAGCGAGTTAAATTCCTGGTCGTCAAAGCGCCGCTTCCAAACATCGCCACTGATCAGTGTTTCGCGGATGCTGGTTGATTTGGTATCGATGCTATCATAGCCTGCTGTTGCGATGTTGTAGACGCGCATGTCATCATCGAGCAGGGCAACAGCAACCCGTCCCCAACCCACCGACCGAATCCCACGAGCAATAACCGTCAGGCGGTCTTCAAGGCTTTCCGTTTGTTGTAGTGCCGTCGTGATCAGGTGCAGTTGCTGGAGTTTGTCGCGCTCTGATGTTGTATTTTCGGCTTCCGTTTGCACCTTCTGGTAGAGGGTGGCGTTTTCGTATTCAACCTCGATCTGGCTGGTGACTAATGTAAATAGATCGCGGTCTTCATCACCAAAGGCGGCTCCGGGTCGTGTGCTGCCGACTGCTAGTACACCGCGCTGCCCGGATGAGAACTGCATTGGTAGGGCAAATAGGGTCTGTGTACCGACAATCTCAGCGAGCCGAGCACCAGCCGGTGTCCGCGAGCGTCCGGGTTTTACCAGTACCGCATCACGTTGTTTGTAGGCAATTGAGAGCGGGTCTTCGCCATCGAGGATGCTGTTATGCTCAATATCGTCTGGGAAGCGGCCTTCCATTGCAACAACACGCAGGTTGCCGTTGTCGTCTGCCTCAGAACCGATAGCGATGATACATTGGTCGATGTCCATCTCTTCGACCATAGCGTTGGCAATTTGGCGGAGCACAACTTCGGGAACCTGTGTTGTATTGATGCTTTCCATCACTCGGTGGGTCGCCAATAGCCGCTTCGCACGCAGATCGAGCAGTTCATTGACCTGCGACAGTTCGGCTTCTTTAGAGATCAACTGGGCAGAGAGCGCGTTTAATTCCGTGTTTCGCTGTTCAAGGTCAGAGAGGCTGCTACTGAGTTCTTCGGCGCGTTCTGCCGCTGAGCGATACAATCGGCTATTTTCAACCGTAATAGCTGCTTGGTTGGCAAAAATTTCCAGCAGTTCGACGGTGTTTCGAGTTGGGATCATCCCACTGTCTGGCTGATCAATAGTCAGCAAACCGATAATGTTCTCTTCAGAAGAACGCAGTGGTACCAGCAGTAATGTACCCGGCGTCCATTCGCCTGGTGTTCCTGGCCCAACTTCTGACTTGGGCTCCGTTTGTGAGGCTGTTAGGCCCATCGCCACGTAAAGCGCAAGGCTTTCTGTATGTGGCACCATAAACGATTCACTGAGACGATATGGCAGATCAATAAATTGCTCTGCTAGCTCCCAGTCAGCACGTTGCTGGGCTATTACCTCAAAGACGCCCTCTGTAAACCCAATTTGGGCAACTGGGACTAAGGTTAGTGTGCTTTCTTCAAGCACACTAACCAATACCTTGTTGAAGCCGACTGTATCTTGGATAGCCTTTGCTACTGAGGCTAGGTTGGCTTCAACGGATTGGTCACTGCGGAAGGCGCGACTGAGTTCGAAAATCTGGGTGAGCTGTTCTGCACGCTGGCGCAGTAGGTCGCTACGCTCTACTTGCTCTTTGTAACGGGTGGCATTGGTCACTGCAATGGTTGCCTGTGACGATAACGCTTGGACAAACTCAGCAGCATTGGGGCCCATGGCGCTGATGCTCGTACCATATAGGCCAATCATACCAACGACGCGGCCTTCGAAGTGGATAGGCACAAGCAACGCGGAGCGTGTCCCTGGTCTTGGGCTGGGGAAGTGGGGCACCTTTTCAAAATCGTCGATTACAACTGGTTCACCACTACGCGCCACGGCCAGTTCAAGGATTTTTGCATCATTGGAGAGTTCTTCACCAAACATCATCGTGCGCTCGATGTCAGTTTCGTTGTTGTTCCACTCGAACATTACGAGGTTACCGTAGGCAGCTCCCTCAGCTTTTAGAGCTTCTGATGCAATCACTTCCAAAATACGCTCCAGCTCCAGCGTCGCGTTGACCTCGCGGCTAATGCGAGAGACAGAACGTAGTTCATCTGCGCGGCGGCGCATCGTCTGGTCAGTGTCTTGATAGAGACGTGCGTTATCAATGAGAGTGGCCGCTTGACCAGCGAAAATAGTCACCAGCCGTTGGTCGCTGTCGTCGAAGTCGGTTCCGTTTTTCTTATCGGCAACTTGCAACAGGCCAAAACGCCGACCGCCGGCAATCAGTGGGGCAAACATGATGTGACGAATGTTAGCCTCCCGCATGACGGAACGGATGCCGAGCTGGTCGATGTATTCATCTACTGTCACAGAGTTGGAGAGAAATAACTCATAGTCTCGCCAAACATCACGGGCAAGGCCGCGCTTCCCAACATTGATCTCATAATCTTTGGTGAGGTCATCGCCCATACCGAAGAATGGTTGGCGGGCAACGAGCATGTCGGCCTCAGCATCGTAGAGCAAGATGCCACAGATATAAACGCCCATCAGTTCGGCGATGCGCTGCGTCAGTTGACGGTATAGCTCGTCTGGGTTTGTGAGCGAACTGAGCGTCTGGGTGATTTGCTGCAAACCACGTAACTCGGCAACACGACTTTGTTCTTGACTGTACAAGCGAGCACTTTCAACGAGAATCGCCGCTTGGTTAGCGTAAAGTTGTAGTAGACGAATATCTTCCATGTTGAACGGTTCGCCGTTGTTCTTGTTCGAGACATGTAGCAGGCCAATTGACTCATCACCAAGCCGCATCATCGCCATAGCGATGGTGTTAGTACCTGTCCACTCAGCGATCATACTTAGCCCAAGGTCAGCAACTATCGGCTCTTCAGGTAGGTTATTGCTCATCCAGAAGAAAGTATCGTCCCACAGGCTGCGTGCTGGCGTGCCACGGTTAAGCGGAATGATGAAATCACTGGCGATGTCGTCACTAACACCATAAATTGGGACTTGAGCGACCAAGCGCTCGTTATCGCGGTCATACAGCATGACACCGCCCGTCTCCGTATCCATTAATTCAGCAACACGCTGGCCCAACTGCGCATACAGTTGGTATGGGTCTTGCAGCATGCTCATCGCTTCAGCGATCTTTTGCAAGCCTGCAAGCTCTTCGATGCGCTCTGTCTGGTCAGAGTAGCGGCGGGCGTTATCAATCGCCAGAGCGATCTGCTCAGCAATCAACACCAACAGCGACTGATCATCTTCGTCGAATTCATTCGGTTTCGGCTTTGTAATTTCGAGTGTGCCGATGAAACGGTTACGTACCGTTAACGGTACGCCAAGGTAGCTACCTGTGGTTGGGTCAGTGAGCCGTGGGGTATAGTCAATCTCTGTTTGGCTGAGGACATTTCGCACCAGCAAAGGCAGGCGCTTTCGTGCGACCCAACCGGTAAAGCCGTTATCACGGTGCATTTCTTGGTCACTGTTGTGAGTGGAAGCCACAAATGTATCTGGGCCGGAACGGGCAACCGGGTGTAAGTGCTCGCTTTCCTGGTTCCAAAGACACAACTGAACAGAGTCAGGTTGGAGCAACCGGTTTACACCATCAACAGCCGCGTTCAGCGTTTCGGAAAAGTCAAGCGTGGCGTTGAGTGCTCGCGATACCTCACTGATGACGCGTAGTGCCTGCCCTGAACCACGCTCATCTTTACCAAGTGATGGCAGCGAGGCTTCTTGGCGTAACACGACGATGAACTGCGACGTTGACCCGACAACCACTTGGTGAGATGAAGCTTCTAGGCGCATATCGTTGACGATGAAGCTGGCCTGCCCCTCGGCGGCGAATAACTCAAGGAACGCTTCTGGCGGAACGACGCGCTGCGCCAATACCCAGAGATCGGGGTCGCCAGAGTCAAGGTTGAACCATTTGCGCGTCCGCTCGTTGACGAACGTCACTTGCCCGCCTAGTTGTGCCACAATCACGGCATCATTAACGGAGGCAAGGTTCACAGGAATGACGTTCTCTTCTTCACCAACCATCTGCTGGCGACGTTGGTTCGCCAACCGAGCAGAGATGATGACAACGCCGATTACAGCGAGGCCCATCACCAAAAGAACGATACCAGCAAGAATTAACGGGTCCATAACGGGTTAAACCTATCTTGCTGCTGTAGTGCTTTATACAGCAGATAATCGTACGTCTCTATGATGTCGATACGTTGCAAAAGCAGGTCTTTTTACCGAGTTTTTGGGCTGTTGTGTTGAGCATTAAACGAGTAAGCTAGGGCTCTCATTTATCAGCTTGCTGCTCGGCAGCCGCAGCCTGCTCCCGACGGCGTGCTTCTGCAGCAGCTTCAGTGACTTCACGGATATCGTAGAATTCGCGCTCTGATGTGACAATCCCAACAGAAATCGTCATCAGGTCGGCCTTTTTATCAGCGTTACCATCTAGCACCACCCCACCCTTTTCACGGTCTTGAAATGAGTAGTGGCTCTGGACTTCTGTATCGAAGCGTTCTTTTAACTGCTTGTGAACTGCTTTTGCGTTGTCTTTGTTGGTGATAAGTACGAAGTTATCGCCACCTGGGTGCCCGATGAAGTCGTTGGCACTGCCTTCTTTATCAACCACCTCAGTGATTAACATAGCTGTGAAACGCAGGACTTCGTCCCCTGCGATGAACCCATACTTATCCTTAAACGGTTCGAAGTCTTTCAGGCGAATTTCAAAGTAGGCCCAATCTTCTTTGCGGAGCATGTCACGCAGTTGATCCTCAATGAGTCTACCACTCGGTAAGCCAGAGCGCGGGTCTGTTAGACCCATGCGTTCGGAGGCCCGGATCGAGTTAACGATGCGCAGCCGTAATTCCTCAATATCAAATGGCTTTGTGATGTAGTCATCCGCCCCGAGTTCAAGCCCAGCAATCCGGTCACTGCGATCATCGCGTTCGGTCAAAAAGATAATAGGGATATGCTTTGAGCGATTGTTAGTGCGCAGCTTTTTGCAGAGGGCGTAACCATCCATATCAGGCAGGTTGATATCCAGCACGATTAGCTGAGGCAGTTGCTGCCCAACAATGTTGAGTGCGTCACCACCGCGCGAGGCTACCTCCACGTCATAACCTTGACCGGTAAAGTAGATCTTGAGCATGTTTGAAATATCGTGCTCGTCATCAACGACGAGAATGCGTCCTTGTTGTGCCATTTGCTGGCTTCCTTCGTCTGATTGCCTGCTGCGAAACATTTGATCGATTGCTGGGTGGCATCATTGATTGCAGCCCACAACCTGATCAAAAGTATTGTACCCCAAAATGATTATAATGCTTTTCAGTGAAGTCTCTGCTTCTTGTATGTTTATTTTAGCATAGTCAATCCTCAATAGAGTCTGCTGCGTATAAGTTGGCCCTGACCCTACCTGTAAGAAGGGGGTAACAACAACACAAACATACTATACTCTGGCAGTTGGTCAACTGACTGACGCTGTTAACCACTGGTATAAGGCATAGATACATGGGTTTTTTGATGGACGGCCTTGAGGCAGAGGCCTACGACCGCACATATTCTGACGGGGCGCTCGTTAAACGTATTGCCAGCTACTTCAAAGCTGAATGGAAGCGCATGACAATTATCGCTGTTGGCGTACTGCTCTCCTCACTAATTGAAGTTGGGTTGCCGATCTACATATCGCAGTCTTTGGATATTTTGGAGAATAACCCAGAAAGTGCTATTTTCATGCGTTTTGGCATCTTCTTGATCTTGTTGGCGTCGTTCTCGTGGTTAGCAACCTTTACACGCCAATGGTTATCTGCGATGGCGGTTGGCAATGTTGTTTTGACACTGCGACAAGATGCGTTTGACGCCGTGCTCGAACGCGACATGTCCTTCTACGACAAGTATCCATCAGGCAAAATTGTCAGCCGTGTTACATCTGACACGGCAGCCTTTTCGCAGGTGGTTATCCTCACCATCGACTTGATTGCCCGGCTACTATTGGTCATATTGCTGTTGGGTTACTTATTCACAGTCAGCATATCCTTGACGTTTATCTTACTGCTTATTGCGCCAATTATTGTTGGCGTTGCGCTCGGCTTTCGTAAAATTGCCCGTGATACCGTGACACAATCCAGACGTGTTGCGGCTAAGGTCAACGCTTTGATCCAAGAAACGGTCAGCGGTATTCGGATTGCGAAGACCTTCCGGCAGGAGCAGGCAATCTACGATGAGTTTTTGACGGTCAATAGCCAATCATATCGCATTAACCTGCGCACAGGATGGGTCTTTACCGGCATCTTCCCGCTATTAGGGATTTTAGCTGGTATTGGCTCAGCGACGTTGGTGTACTTCGGTGGCATCCGCGCGCAAACTGGCGCGCTCAGCGTCGGGGACTGGTATCTGTTTATTCAAGCGGTGGCTGTGTTTTGGTTTCCACTGACGAGTATCGCTTCCTTCTGGAGTCAGTTTCAAGTTGGGTTAGCTGCGGGTGAACGCATCTTCGCCCTAATTGATGCTGACCCTAATATCGTCCAAACAGACGACATCAAGCCGGAGGCACTCAACGGTGATATTAAATTTATCAACGTGGACTTCCGCTATACGGATAAAGAGACAGTGCTCGACAATTTCTCGCTGCACATCAACGCTGGGGAGACGATTGCCTTGGTCGGGCATACAGGTGCGGGCAAGTCGAGCATTGGGAAGCTGATCGCCCGTTTTTATGAATTCCAGGGTGGGCAAATTCTGATTGATGATATTGATATTCGTTCACTTGATCTTGCTGCGTATCATGCGCGGTTGGGTATTGTACAGCAGTCTCCTTTTCTCTTTGATGGTACGATTCAAGATAACATCCGTTATGGGCGGCAGGGTGCCACCGATGAGGAAGTGCATGAGGTAACCCATAAAATTGGTAATGGTGATTGGATTCATGCGCTGCCGGATGGCATGATGACCAAAGTCGGGGAACGCGGTGGTGATCTCAGCCTGGGGCAGCGTCAGTTGGTGGCTTTGGCGCGTGTTCTACTGCAAGACCCAAGCGTGTTTATCCTCGATGAGGCTACTGCCAGCATTGACCCGTTGACCGAGGCATTAATCCAAGAGGGGCTAGAAATCGTGCTCAAAGACCGCACCTCGATTGTGATCGCTCACCGCTTGTCAACCGTGCGGGAAGCTAACCGCATCATTGTGTTGGATCAGGGCAGCATCATCGAAGAAGGCACGCATGCCTCACTACTGGAGCAAAGTGGGCACTATGCCGAACTTTACAATACCTACTTCCGCCATCAAAGCCTTGAGTATATTGAGGCCAATCCGAGCATGTCAGCACTGCCAACCGCAGGAGATTAGTAGTGGCTGTTGATTTGGAGACGGTGGTTCAGCATGTCATTGTGATGGCAACCCCTCCGTACGCTGACCCAACTGGGTTCAACCAGTATGGGCGAGCGCTGACGGTGGTTGCCCAAGATGCATCACTGGCGCAGCGTAATCAGGCGCTTGAACGATTGAGTGAAACAATCAAGACGACAGATATTTATTATGCTGGGTTGTTAAGCATCTGCTGTGGTGCCTTAGTCGAGCACGGAGCCGAACCCGCCCTCGCCATTGAGCCGATTTTAGAGCAACTTGACCTCGCAATTGACTTATCACAAGCCTTTCTTGAGGCGTGCCGCAAACGTGCTGCTGATCCTGATGTGCCAGCCCAGCAGTTGGTTGCCGAACAGGCCGCAGTGGTTCGCAAAGGGATGCCGCACAGCGTCAATGCCTGGGCCGCCTTGAACTATCTATCTTTGGCGTCAATTTCATCACTTTCTGTTGATGCTGATTTGCGCGCAAGAGTGCAGCAAGATGCAACGTTGTCCGCAAAAGTCCATAAGTTTGCCAAGATCTACCAGCAGAATCTGTTGTTTCTGTCAAAACTGCTCCATGTGCTGGATGAAGAAATTGTGGTACTGCACCCACAGTTGGCACGGGGCTTTCGCGTTCATATCAAGGGTGTGGGCGATAATGCCCAATTACAGACTCTCTTGGTAACCTTCTTCCTGAATGAAGGGTTGCTGCCACCGCCAGATAATTTTGGCGTGGAGGCCCGCACCCTCTTTGGCATGTGGCCTTGGCGCAACTTATCAGAGGATAGAACGCTGCTAGCCGACTTGCAGACAATGATGGCGCTCGATGGTATTCCCGCTGATATCGAACCTTTTGCTGGGCAGCGTGTCGTTTTGTTGGGAGCAGCTCAGCTCGAATGGGACTGGCCCGCTAAGCGGATGTTTTATTTATTAGAACCATCAATTGAGTTGGTGGACGTACTCGATAAAGCCGCCGTTAGCGGTTGGCTGACGCGCCTTCAAACTGCATCAGACGGTTAGATCATCTCGCTTGACGACCCCACTTTGATCCATCACTGCCGCAATTTGTGCGAGGGTTTGCCCCGTTTTAGGATGAACATAGTTTGGGCTGATTTCCGCTAATGGGACGGCTGTGTGTGCGAAATCGGTTACATCAGGGTGAGGAATATAACGCGGCTTATCCGTATAGGTAATTATCTCATCGTTCCACAACGCTATATCCAGATCAATTGTGTGTGAAGCGTAGCGGCTGTTGTATTGTCGGTCTCGCCCAAGCGCTTCCTCAATGGACTTTAAAATCTGCAAACGCAGTTCCTCTGGCGTTAAGTCTGTTTCCAACAGCACTGCCATATTCAAAAAATTGGCCTGATGGCGGCGGCCTTGTGGCGCAGTCTCATAGATTGACGAGGTCGCCAAAAGCTGGGTGTGCTCACGGAGTAACGTAATGCTTTGGCGTAGATAAGCGATTGGGTCGATGTTCGACCCAATCGCAATATAGACTTGATTCATGGTTGGCGTGCTTCTTAGAAGTTGCGCTGGATCTGCTGGATGACGCGATCACGCAGGATGGGGTTATGCTTGAAAACACCACTACTGGATGCAGTCGTCGTAATCGAATTTTGGTTACGGACGCCGCGCATTGCAACGCACATGTGTGTTGCATCAGTCACAACAAGCACACCGGCTGGTTCGAGGTACTCGTCCATTGCCGCTCGAATTTGACCGGTCAGCTTTTCTTGGAGTTGTAATCGTCGAGCGTAAATTTCTACCAAACGCGGAATCTTACTTAACCCGATTATCTTTTCTTTAGGGACGTATGCAACATGTGCTTTGCCGAAGAACGGGAGCATATGATGCTCACACATGCTGTAAAACTCAATATCCTTGACTAAAACATAGTCCGAATAGTGCTCGGTGTTCTCAAATAACTTAAATACTTCAGCGGGGTCTTGGTGATAGCCTGCCAAAATTTCAGCGTACATCCGCTCAACGCGAGCGGGTGTTTCTAATAGACCTTCACGCTCTGGGTCTTCGTTGACGAGGTCTAGAATGTTACGAATGTGGTCAGCGACAGTGCTCTGATGGATGCTGTCATCTGTGTGGAACCCATAGAGTGTTCCGTTATCATTCGTGTGTTCAAGTTCATGGCCGTTGGTGTATTCCACAGGATTCTCCTTTCAACGGCAGTGCTCACAAAGCAAGAGATTGTGAGCCAAAGAAACTGATTTGTTTAAGTGGTGACAGCGGGTGCAAGCATACCCGCTGTCATAATTGTCAACATGAAATGTCAGACACATCACTCAAACTGTAAAATATATACTCAGTAGTTAGTAGCCTTTAGTATGTCGTTTGTTACGTTGATAATCACCTCTGCTTGAGTTTCTTATCCAGATTTAACGGAATATTACTCTTGGGGGTAGGGCAGCGTGTTAACTGCCACTGCGGCTGCGAAGTCATTTGCAGTCAGGACGTTGCCTTCATCGTGGGTCACGAAGCTCACGGTCACTTTCTTATAACCGATCATTAAATCTGGATGATGGTTGATACCTTCTGCAACAGTGCCAACGGCACTGGCAAAGGCAAGCCCTGCCATGTAACTAGGCATCGTGAAGGTGCGCGTCAGCATGCCCTCGTCGTTGACTTCCCAACCACTGAGTTCAGCTAGTTTTTCGGTAATTTGCTCTTTATTTAGAATGTCAGGCATAAACAAATCTCCTTTGTATTTATGTTGGTGTATTTATGTTGGCGTATGTGTGCTAGCTACCATACACGGGCACAATGGCACCGTTTATATCGTCAGCAGCATCAGAGGAAAGGAATGTAATCACGTTGGCAAGGGCTTCAGGTGTGACCCATTTACTGGTATCTGCGTTCGGCATTGCCTCGCGGTTAGCTGGTGTGTCTAACGTGGCGGGGGCGACGGCATTAGCTGTTACACCACGGCCGGAAATCTCTGCTGCCATATTCTTGATCATGGCATTGAGTGCTGCTTTCGAGACGGAGTAAGCTGTGACGCCACCTGTGAAAGATTCTCCTGGCTTTGCACTAATGAAGATTAGCTTCCCACGACCTTGGTCTATCATGCTGGGTAATACAGCATTGGCAGCATAAAAAGCAGCATTCAAATTAAGGGCAATCATAAAATCCCAGCTCTTAGGTTCCGTTGACTCCACTGTCCCTGCACGGAAGCCACCAGTCACATTCACCAGAACGTCAATGCTGCCAAATCTTTCGTTCGCTTTGTTCACGAGGTCTTTAACATCGTTCGGGCTGGTTTGGTCACCAGCAACCAATAAGCTGCGTTCATTATCTAGGTTGAGTTCAGTTTTCACTGCTTGCAGGCCATCCATACTCTGGCCTGCTAACACGACGTTATCTCCAAAAGCATAATACGCTTTGACAATGGCTGGCCCCAGTCCGCCAGATGCCCCTGCAATAATCACTGCTCTGCCGTTTTCCATAGTAGCTTTCCTCTCTATCGTATTTAGAGTATAAGAAAAGCCCCAAGCGACTTCCATGTTTCGAGCAATCTGGTTGCCAAATGAGGACAACTGGCTTATCCTATTCAGGATAGTTGGTAGTAAGCCAACCAAAAAACGTTAAAAAACATATATCGGTGAAGCTGCACAAATTTGTGCAGGCGTGTCGAGCACAAGAGGCTCTTCGCGCGCGGGGGAAGTTCGGTGAGAATCCGACGCTGTCCCGCAATGGTATGGCGCATGGAATTCCATGCGGTTAAGTCCAAATGCCCGTCTTTACCCGTGCGGAACTCAGTTCCGCACATCTGGTACCTTCGTGGAGAAAGATTAACCAGATGACACACCCGTTTACGTGGGTGCACTTCTGCTTACATCCTGCCCGTTGGCGGGTTTTTTGTTTTAGCTGTAAGGGCATCGACTGCTGGTGTTCGTCCTTCTTGACCCCCAAGGAACCGCACAATCAGTTGATAGGAGGACTGAATACCGATGAAGACATTGATAACAATCATTGGCGCGCTGCTGCTTGCAGCCTGCCAGCCTGCCCCGGCTCTAGAAGCCCCGCCTGAACTCGCTGAAGAAAGTTTGGAGCAAAACACACAGCCAACGGCTATTGAGGCCAGTACATGCATCACCGACTTTGACTCAGAAACAGATTACTTCCCTGAAAAATCGACAACAGAATACGCAGCTGGCTTCCAGATTGAGTATTTCAATTACTACAAGGTAATCACTGTATTGACGCCGTATCCTGGGGCAACGGATACGCTGCAATACGTGCTGGTGCAGTGCGGGGCTCCGACTCCTGAGGACATCGCCGCGGAGGTGGTTGTGGAGGTGCCAGCTTCAACATTAGTAGCGACATCAACCACGTACATCGCCCACCTCGATACCTTAGGTCTGTTGGATCAACTGGCTGGGTTGGACAGTTTCCAGTACGTCAACAATCCTGCCGTGCGCGAGCGGATCGATAACGGAGACCTGGTCGAAGTAAGTACGGGGAGCGAGGTGAACGTCGAAGCAGTCATTGACCTTGACCCCAGCCTGTATATGACTTACACAATCGCTGAACCCATTGAAGATGCTTTTCCGGTTTTGGTAGAAGCGGGCTTACCTTTGGTGGTCAACTCATCGTGGACGGAGCCAACCCCGCTAGGGCGTTCCGAATGGATCAAATTTATGGGAGCTTTCTACAACGTTGAGGCGCAGGCCAACGCTGCCTTCGACGAGATAGAGAGTCAGTATCTGGAGGCGTCAGAGGTGGCACAAGCAGCAGAACGTGCCCCAACTGTGTTCCTCAACGATCCATTTGAAGGCGTGTGGTATATGTCTAGTGGCACCAGTTATCAAGCCCAACTACTGGCAGATGCTGGCGCTAATTATTTATGGGCGGACACAGATAATGCAGGCAGTTTGCAGCTTGATGTTGAGACGGTCTTTGACGTAGCCCAAGAGGCTGACTATTGGGTCAATGTGGGTGCCCAGTCATTGGAAGAACTCGGCGCTATTGACGAGCGCTTCACGCAGTTTGCCGCTTACCAGAACGGCGATGTCTGGACAAACACCAAGCGTCAGACAGAATTTGGCAACGAGTACTTCGAGACAGGGGTTGCCAACCCACACCTCATCTTGATGGACCTTGTGAAAATCTTCCACTCTGAACTGATGGCAGATCATGAGTTTGTCTACTATCAGCAGGTGCAGTAGCCATCGTGGCTGATCAAACACTCTCTCCTGATAAGGCCATGGCTACGATAGCATGGCCTCGTCAGGGTTTGCGAACGGTGATCATTATAGGCATGGTGGCAGCCTTGACCACTGCCTTCTTGCTCGATTTGATGACTGGTTCTGTCGCGATACCTATCGATCAGATCATTGTTATTCTTGCCGGGGGCGACCCACTGCGCGCTACCTGGACGGATATCATCTGGTTGTTTCGGCTCCCTAAAGCGATTACAGCGGCCTTTGCCGGTGCGGCGCTTGGCATGGCAGGGTTGCAAATGCAGACTCTGTTCCGCAACCCACTTGCTGATCCGTTTGTCTTGGGGATATCGTCTGGGGCCAGCTTGGGTGTGGCGCTGGTGGTGTTAGGCAGTGCCAGCCTGATGAGTACCGCCGCCTACCTCAGTGGGTTAGGTTTGTTAGGTAACATCAGTGTATTAGTTGCTGCCAGTTTAGGGGCAGCCGTCGTTATGGTGATTATTATGCTTGCAGCCCAACGTGTCCCGACAATGACGCTGTTGATCTTAGGTGTGATGGTTGGCTATGTAGTCAGCGCATTTGTAAGCCTGTTGCTGTACTTCAGCATACCAGAACAAATTCAAGTCTACATTGCATGGACGTTTGGCTCGTTCGGCAGCACCTCATGGGATGAATTAGCAATTTTACTGCCGGTGCTCTCGCTCACACTGATTGCTTCCTATGCCATGGTCAAACCGCTTAATGCGCTACTACTCGGTGAGAACTACGCCCTGAGCATGGGCTTGCCGATCAAGCGTGTGCGTTTCTGGTTAATTACGATCTCGTCAGTATTGGCGGGGGCCGTCACCGCATTTTGTGGCCCGATTGGTTTTCTAGGCATTGCCGTGCCGCATTTGTGCCGGGCTCTACTGGGAACATCGGATCACAAATTGCTGGTACCCGCGACGATCTGTGTGGGGGCAACGCTGGCATTAGTGCTTGACCTGATCGCACAAATGCCGGGGCTTGACCTGATTCTGCCATTGAATGCTGTTGCTGCTTTAGTGGGGGCACCCATCGTTATCTGGGTGATATTGCAGCGCCGCAAGACACAGCGGGCATTGTCCATCTAAACGCAGGTGTGGCCCATTGCAGGGTGTGGCCCAGTTCAGGGTGTGGCCCATTGCAGCGCGTGAGCATCTGCAATGCCATCAATGATGACCGAGGCACCGGAGCGGACATCATTGATCAGAATGCGACCTGTGACGATATCGCCATCGCGCCTCTCTGTATCCACAAGGCCGGCCAGCGTCTGCCCATCAGGTGAAAGACGGGGCGACTCCAAGACGATTGCTTCGCTTTCCGTTAGGGTTCCAGCGCCAGTCTCGTCTGTGGAAAGGACGACGACGCTATTTGGCCCCTCAATGAATTGGTCACCACTGCGTAGAAACAAAATACGCCCATCATCTGTTAACTGCGCCTGCTCGGCGGGTTCAGCAGCGATAGACGCCGTGTTCGGTTCAAACACAGGTGGTGCGTCATCGTCAGTTTCCGCCATTGACTCAATTACTCGAATACCAGGGTTGTCGTAGAGAGCGCCGCGACTTGTTGCCAGAATACGATTATCTTCCAACCATTGACCACGATGACCAAACAAGTCTAATTGAATGGGGACGGCATTTAAGCGGTTGGTGATTGGCACCACCGCTAGGCTGCTGCCTTCAAAGAAGGCGACGTCAGCTAGTAACAAATTGCCCTCAGGTGACCAACGCGGTCTGCTGTAGACTTCGACCAATCTTTCCTGCCCAAACCCTTCCGGCTGACGTGACCCAATAATGCGGCGCGGCGTCGGTTCTGCCTCTGTGAGATCGACAATCCATAAGCCGTCATCGGTGTAGGCTAATTGTCTACCGGATGGATCAAATGCTGGCTGCCCATCTAGTCGTTCGGTATCGCTCTCAAATTCAATGATGGCAGTGTCCGGCGAGATATTCAGCACCACCCGGTAGATCGTCCGCCCGCTGGTATAGGCGATCTGGGTGCCATCCTGTGAAATAGCGAAATCGGTGATGTCTTCTTCCGCATTGGTCAGCGCCTCCGGCGGTTCGCCGTCGGCAGGTAAACGCCAGACCTGTACCACATCACTCTGCGGTGATAGAAAATAAAGATCAGTAGGCAATGCGATACCGCGAACAGTCTCCGGTAGTAGGCTGCCCCAGCGTAGCTCGGTCAGAAAGCTGCGTGCTTCAAAACGAGCCTGTGAACCAGTTTCGGGGTCAAGCAGGGTGATCGTCTGCTGTTGGTAACTGACCATTCGCATGCCCGCTGGGTTCCAGATTTTGTCTGATGTTAGCACGCCGACGGCGCTTTGTGGGCTAAAACTGAGGTCGGCAGGGTTGGCGGTATGAAGAAAGCCTTGAGTATCGATGTTATCTTCATGCACGAAGAAGACCAGTGTTCCATCCCGTCTTTGCTGGACGCGTGAGATGAACCGCCCTTGCGGCACAATAAAACGACGCGCTTCAAGGTCAGTTGGTTGTAACAGGGCCAGCCCACCTTGCTCTGGTGCGAAGGCTAATCTGCCATCGCGCAGCCATAGAGCATCTTGAACAGGGCCGAGTTCTGCAAATAAGCTTAGGATAGGCTCTCCTTGGTAGAGAGCGGCGGTGCCATCAGCGCGTTGAACGTACAGCCAAGCGCCATTCTTTTCCCAGCGTAGATCGGTAATCGCAGCCTCGTCTGGGCGGAAGATGATCGGAGTACCATCAATGCCTGCACCGGGATAATAGGCTTGAAAGCCATCTTGCGTGATGTAAGCTAAGCGGCGACCATCAGGTGACCAAGCCACAGACTGCTGTCCAAAGCGCAGAGCATCCGGGCGCAGGCCTTGGTCGGAGATAAAGACGCTGCGGCTGCCGTCGGCACTGCTGATGCTAATTTGCCCGGCAGTATCAACCGTCGCGAGCCAATCGTTACCGGGGGCAATCGCAAAGTCAGCGATGCTAACGCTGCTCGGTGTCACCCCTTCAGCCGTCGTTTCGTCGCCCGCCGCCGGTTGGCGCCACACACGCCCATCCCGCAGATAGTACATATCTGCCGCTAGTGGAAAGGCCGCCATCTCTGGTGGCGTAGTCGGCTCAACGGTGGCAGTTGGGGTAGCTGGCCTCTCAGTGACTGTTGGTTCCGGGGTTGCGGTTGCCTCTTCCGCTAAAAACCAAAGCGCATTACAGCCCGTTAACAGAGCCATCATTGATGTGATTAAGACAGGTAGAAGATTCCAGCGCGGCATCATGGGCAGGGTACAGCTCGTTTGTTGACGTAGGGTGCAATCTGGCGTAAGTGTAGCTTAGTCCACCAGAATTGGCCCCAGTCCAATCTGGCTATCGGTGCTGCCATCTGCCAAAGTGACCGGCAGGCGATCACCTGTTTCGAAGTCAAACAAAGCCAAGCTGACCCAATATTCATCAGCGGAGGCATCAGTAAGAGGGATGCTGGCACGGTCTGCGACG
This sequence comes from uncultured Anaerolineae bacterium, assembly GCA_964439625.1. GTDB lineage: Bacteria > Chloroflexota > Anaerolineae > Aggregatilineales > UBA3940 > CAYTPI01. The sequence continues at coordinate 44,290 of CAYTPI010000023.1, forward strand.
TACTCACCTGCCTGCCAGCAGGTGGTTAGGTAGGTTGTATCAACAGGAAGCCAATTCATATCTGCTACCGGTTGATTGTGCTCATCGACCACCAGCGCAAAAGTATAGTATGGTTGGTCGAAGCGCTCAATGGTGTGCCATGTCAAGCTCAAATCTAAGACGCTCCCACTGAGTTGAGCGTCATAGTCAGTCAATTGAGCATAGCCGCCGAATTCCGCCAGATAGTTTTCGCTCTCGGTGGCCTCAGTGCTGGTGGGTGGGGCCGGTGTAAGTTCGGTACCGATCACTCGAAGGAAGCCGACCATCACAATTACCTGAAAGCCCAACGCAACAGTTGGAAGCCACAAATCAACAGGTGTATTCTTGCGAACCTGAACCGCACGGGCGGCAGGTAACAGCACCAGCGGCATCAGCCCAAGCAGCAAGCGCCCGACCTCACCGCGGACAACGCCAAGCAGGGCCAAGCCCGCAAAACTGATCACAGCGGCGACTGGCAGCACAAGCGCGGGCTGGGGCGTCAGGTAGTAATCATAGATTTCACGCCCGACGCGTAAGGCTTCAAGCAGCATTAAGGTAAAGAGGACGACCCCGCTGAACAGCATCAGATCGAGTGGGTGAAACAGAAGCCAAGGTAGGTAAGGCTTGGTAAACCCAAAGTGCAGTGCGAGACTGGTGCGTAATACTTCGATGCCAGACACACCTGAAGTCAGATAGTAGACCAACCATACGGACAAGAAGCCGATTAGAAAAACAACAACGCCAATCGCGAAGCGTGACCAATCTTCTGGAAGCCACTCGTGCCTTGCTGACAAAACAATGTAGACAAGCGTATAGACGCCCAGCACACCCAGCATGCTGAGGTTGGTAAAACTCAGGAACGTCGCCAAGGACAGCAGCAAGCCTGTCAGGAAAAACCAAATTAGGCTGGGGCCGTCTTCCCCCTTGCCTTGCAGACCTGCGTGCCACATCCACAATGCGCTGACCAACACCAAGACAAACGACTGGTTTGGCTGCGGGCTGAACAATAGCATCGCTGGGATTAAGGGCAACCAGAGTGCCGCACGCATGCCGGTTTCACGGTCATAGATGAAGCGCATGTAACCATAGGCCACAAACACCGATGCTAAACCAGCTACAGGAAACAACATGCCCACCCAAGCCGCACTGAGTTCGGCGTTGTTCAGAGCAGCCAATTGATATTCATGGCATTGCATCAATCGAAGCGGGCTGGCAAGTGGCGCTGCTAACCCCGGCAGTCCGTTAAACACTTGCTCTGCCCCCCAGAACATCAGCAGCATCCCCGGTGGGTGCGCCTTGGGGTGTGCAGGCCATGGTTCCATCAGTGATGGATAATTTGTTAGCGTATAGGGAATGTCTTGCAAGTTGACGGCTACTTGGAAAAAGCCGCCGCTCAATTCTGAGGCTGTCCGCATGAACAAGACTTCAAAAGGGTCACCATAAAAGCTCAAGACAGCGACCTGCAAGATAAGACCGCCAAAGAAGCAATACAATAAGAAGGAGCCATCCCGCTGAAGCGTGTAGGGTTTGTCTTCAATAGTGCTGAGCCACCATGTGCCAACACCAAGGTAAGCAATTACTGCAATAGTAATGGGAGTAAGCCGGACAAAATCTGTTGGGGCTTCGTAAGGCCAGCGCCAGCCGGCACCTCCCCGCAACCAAAAAAGTAAGGGGGTACTGTCAGTGGCAAAAATCAGCCCGAGGCTGATAGCGAATGCTGCCACTGAGGCGGCTAATATGGCACGGCTATGCGGATAATTAAACATTTTAGGCCCGTCGTCCGTTGAGATTAGGTTAGACAGCGGGCCGGATTGTATCTTAGCGGGGTGTTGTGATCAATGATGACCTAGTTTTAGGCTGGCTCGGAGCGCAGCATATAACCTGCCCCAGGGATCGTTTCGATGTAGTCAGAGTAGACATCGCCCAGCTTCTGGCGGATACGACCAAAGTAGACGTAAAGGTACTGTTTGCTGCCTTTATAATCGTTGCCCCACACTTGCCGGATGAGACGCTCATGAGCGACAACCTTGTCAATCTGCCGGGTGAGTTCAGCGATTAAGGCGAACTCCGTTGGTGTAAAGTGAACATCCTCACCATGTACCTTGATGCGGCGAGCGTCAAGGTCAACGGTCAACGATCCTAAATTGACGACTAATTCAGAGCTCGTTGCATAGTAACGGCGGACTATAGCGCGGGCCCGTGCGTCTAACATACCATGCTGAAAAGGCTTCTGTAGGTAGTCATCGGCCCCAGCATCGAGTATGGCAATAATCTCATCGATATCGTCTACCGCACCGACGACAATGATTGGGATATTGGAGTAGGCGCGAATAACTCGACAAGTGTCTACAATCTGCGCTGCCTCGCTGGTGGTGTCAAGCAGCACGAGGTCAGGCAATTGCTCTTGAATAATTTCAAGTGCCCCCGCTTGGTCTTCAAATTCGGTTACTTTCTGGAACAGGCCTTTGTATGTGTCGGAATACGCCTGTTGGTTATCAGAACCGCTATAGAGTACCAATGTGTAGGTTACAGCGTTAATGATGTCACTACCCCTTTGTCTGGTCTGGTTGTACTATGTTTTATACAGCTTAAGTTGAAACCTGATTGAATGTTGAGGAGATGCTAACTAAAAATTGTTTGGAAGTGTCTTTCAGTCACTGACTCTATGTCCTGGCAAAGCGTTTGCGTTGATCCTACTCAGGCACGGGTTTGTGTTGATAAACTCAATCCGTATATGTTAAACTGATTTGTGAGGGGTTTCACGTATGAAGCCTGCTCAGCACAACAGAAAATATCCCGCTTATCAAAGCATTTGCGCAACAAACAGCCGTGCCCATGCGAGCGTATCAAACTAACATCGGAGCAGATCGATTGTGGATTTAGAACAATACTTAGCAATTGGGATTCTGTTCTTCCTTTCCGCTGGCTTGAGCACCATCGTGGTTTTTGTCTCCAAAATTATGGGGCCAAAGAAACCAACGGTAAAGAAGTTGGCGGCATACGAATCCGGCATGACTCCGATTGGCCCAGCCGTCCGCCGGATGCCTATCCGCTTCTATTTGGTGGCAGTGCTTTTTATTCTGTTTGATGTCGAGATCATATTCTTACTGCCTTATGCAGTCATTATTCAAGATTTAGGATTGTATGGTCTGGCGGTGGTAGGCGTTTTTGTATTGATCTTAACGATAGGCTTCATTTACGAGTGGAAAAAAGGAGCGCTAGAATGGGAATAGCATCGCAGAACCCATCCGTGGCAGGGGCCTACAGCCCCGTCCAACAAAGTGAAAAGACCGGCTCTTTTGGAGTCGTTACGACAACCCTAGATCAGGCCGTTAACTGGGGGCGTACCCGAGCCATGTGGCCTATGCTTTTCGGGCTAGCCTGCTGCGCAATTGAAATGATGGCGACACAGGCATCACACTATGACATGTCTCGCTTTGGGATGGAAGTCATGCGGGCATCACCCCGTCAGAGTGATTTGATGATCGTCGCTGGTCGTGTGAGCCGTAAGATGGCTCCTGTCCTGCGCCGCCTGTACGACCAGATGCCATCACCCAAGTGGGTCATTGCCATGGGGGACTGTGCTAGTTGCGGCGGCGTGTTTAACAATTACGCTATTTTACAGGGTGTCGATGAGATTGTCCCGGTTGATGTGTACATCGCTGGCTGCCCTCCTCGCCCGGAGCAGTTGATCCACGGTGTCATGACCCTGCACGAGAAGGTTATGCAAGAAAAAACATTTAGCCAATAGACAGTTACGCTATTTGCAACGGTTAACCAATATGCACGTGGTTGGTTAACCGTTATTTCGTACCACTTGAGATAATCGAGAAGGTCTAAAAGATTATGTATTCAAAAGAAGCAGCCGATATTGTTCAGGAAAAGTTTGCTGACCAAGTGTTAGAGCGGATCGAGTTCCGCGGTGAAATCACCCTGATGGTGGCTCCTGAGGCCTTATTGGAAGTCGCGGAATATCTCCGTGATACTGATGGCCTCGAATTCAATATGTTGAGCGACGTCGCTGGAGCAGACTACTACCCAGAAGAACAGCGCTTTGGCATCAGCTACATACTATTTTCGCTGAACAACAACAATCGACTGCGGCTGAAAATTCGCGTTGATGAAGACATCAATGTGCCGTCAATGACGGGCTTGTACCCCGGCGCAAATTGGATGGAGCGCGAAATATTTGATATGTTCGGTGTACGCTTCGATGGGCACCCAGATATGCGCCGCATTTTGATGCCGTTCGACTGGACAGGCCATCCGCAACGTAAAGATTACCCGCTTGGGTACGAGGAAGTACAGTTCAGCTTTAACTATGACCGCGTTCAGAGTAAAAAGCCGCAGCCAAAAGAATAGTGCAAGTAAGCCACTGTGCAGATAAATCACGTAAAAACCGGTGAATAAGGCCAAAAATAATGGGTTTTACACGCGAAGAACTAATTAATACCACACGCGTCGAGAGTGATCGCGAGACAATCGCTCTGGCGCTGGAAGAACTAAAGCACCTCGTCAGTGATAAAGCATACACAGGCGAAACGATGCTGCTAAATATGGGGCCACAGCACCCTAGTACGCATGGCGTACTGCGCTTGATGATGGAGCTTGATGGTGAGATCGTCGTTAACTGTGTGCCAGATGTAGGTTACTTACATACCGGCATTGAGAAGACGATGGAATCTAAGAGCTACGAAAAAGCCTTAGTGATGACTGACCGGATTGACTACTTGAATACACAGGGCAACAATCTGGTCTACAGTCTTGCCATCGAAAAGCTTTGTGACATCGACGTGCCGGAGCGGGCGCAGGTCATCCGCGTAATGATCGCTGAACTTCAGCGCATCGCCAGTCACCTTGTTTGGCTGGGCACACACATCCTCGACCTTGGTGCCACGAGCGTCATGCTCTACACCTTCCGCGAGCGAGAGCAAATTCTCGATATGCTCGAGAGTGTCTCTGGTCAGCGCATGATGGGTAGTTATATTAGACCGGGCGGTGTTTGGCGTGACCTCACCCCAGAATTTATGCCGATGCTGCGCCGCTTCTTAGATTACTTCCCCCAGAAAATTGACGACTACGAGAAGTTAATCAGCGCCAACCCGCTATTTATAGATCGCACCAAGGGAATTGGCTACATCTCGCCAGAACAAGCCATCGCTTGGAGCATGAGCGGGCCTTTGCTGCGAGGCTCCGGCGTTAACTATGATGTTCGCAAAGCGTTCCCATACACTAGTTATGAGACGTATGACTTTGATGTACCGCTTGGCAAGAACGGCGATGTCTACGACCGTTACAAAATTCGGATGGAAGAGCTGCGCCAATCTGTGCGCATTTTGAACCAAGCCGTTGAGCGCATCGATGATGCTGAAGGCAGCTTCCGCAGCGAAAACCGCAAGTTTGTGCCACCGCCGCGCTCTGAATTGGGGCAAAGTATGGAAGCCGTCATTCACCACTTTAAGCTGTGGACGGAGGGCTTCAAAGCACCCAAGGGCGAGGTCTACGTCCCTGTAGAGTCACCGCGTGGTGAGCTGGGCGTTTATCTCGTGGGGGACGGTACACACAAGCCGTGGCGCGTGCGCTTCCGCACACCATCATTTGTTAACTTGCAGTCGTTGCAATGGATGACCAAGGAATACATGATTTCTGATGTAGTTGGTATTATCGGCAGCGTGGACTTTACGCTAGGCGACTGCGACCGTTAACCCGACAAACAACCAAGCAAACATCTTAGGGGTAGCTGCAAAGCTGCCTCTTTTTGATCTATGCCTCAACGTGTTAGCTTGTGAAACATTATTAGATTGGCATAATCTCTACAACATATTATTCTTGGTTCACAAAAGAGGGCGACGTGCAGCAAATTATTCAATTTTTCTGGCACCCTGGGGAACACCGGCTACGCATGATGTGGCGCATCACCCTGCAAGCGTTGGTGTTCTCGTTTCTCTGGTTGGCACTCTTGACGCCAGTGATTGTTGGTGGGGCTGCAACGCAGACTGGTCCAGAGGTTGCTGCAGCACTTGAGGAGTCACCAGTTTTCCTAGCAATTATCTCTATAATAACGCTTGCAGCCATGGTGTTGTCATTGGTGCTTGCATCAAAGTTTATAGACCGTCGCAAATTAAAGGACTACGGCCTGCAACTAAATGGTGCTTGGTGGCGTGATCTGGGCTTTGGTCTGTTTTTAGGCGCGGCACTGATGGCATTGATTTTCCTTTTTGAACTGGCTGTAGGCTGGGTGACAATCGAGGCGACTTTCTTTACTAATGGGGATGATCCGTTTTTAGTCGCGTTTCTATGGCCTGTAATTCTGTTTTTGGGCGTGGGTATCTACGAAGAAATGCTCTCCCGCGGGTACCATCTGTTGAACTTTGCCGAGGGCATTAGCAACGGCATAAACCCTGCTGCTGCTGTAGCATTAGCGACGGTTATCTCCTCCGCTATTTTTGGAGTGCTGCATGCCGCCAACCCGAACGCCTCAGTCATTAGTACGTTTAATATTTTTCTGGCGGGCGGCTTTTTAGCAACAGGCTTCTTACTGACGCGTAGTTTGGCGATCCCAATTGGGGTGCACATCACGTGGAACTTATTTCAAGGGAATGTGTTTGGCTTCCCGGTAAGTGGTAGTGACTTTCGTTCTGCGACAGTTATTCTGGTTGAACAAGGTGGGCCTGATCTGATAACTGGTGGTGCCTTTGGCCCAGAGGCGGGTCTACTTGGTGTCTTGGCGATGATCCTGGGCACAGTATTGACTGTGGTATACGTCCGTGCGGTGTACGGGACAGTTCAGTTAGCTCCTGAGCTGACATCTTATGAGCCAATGCCAAAGTCGAAGAAATAGAGCCAGATAGGGACGACGGCGAATTCTGGGGATTTGACTGACATTTGAATAAAATATAGTGACTAATATCACAAATAGATTATGGAAAAGCGATTGACCTATGAGCTTGATAGAAAGACGCAAGACGGATATCGAGCATCATCTCAGCAAGTATCCTGACAAACTCTCCGCAATCATGCCGCTGCTTTACATTGCACAGGAAGAATATGGTCATGTTACGGATGAAGCGGTTACAGAAATCGCTGAATTGATCGACTCTGATGTGACTCATGTCAAAGGTGTGATTGGCTTCTACATGATGTACCACGACAAGCCAATCGGTAAGAATATGCTTTACATCTGCACTGATTTGCCTTGTGCGCTCAAGGGAGCTGAGGAATTCAGCCAACAAGTTTGTGACTATCTTGATGTTGAGCCGGGTGGTTCGACAGAAGACGGCGTTTTCTACGTTGAAAATGTGATGTGCGTGGGCGCCTGTGACCGTGTCCAAGTGATGCAGCTCAACTTTAAGTTCCATGAAAATATGGATTTCGAGAAAGCAAGGACGTTGATCGAAGACGTTCGAGCGGCAGAAGCTACGAATGCCTGAGGCTGGAATTCGGTACGAATCTCATGGATGTTGTGTTATACTGACATTGCGTCAAAATTCACAACCTAAATATACGTCCTTACACTATTCAACGACACTTCAGTTGCTCGGAAGAGAAGAGCGATGACATATCCTGACTACCCAATTTATATGGACAAAGACCCCATCCTGCTCCGTGGTATTAAAAACATCGACCAGATTGATGTTTACATGCAGTATGGTGGTTATGAAGGCCTGAAGAAAGCCATCGAAAAACAGCCTGATGACGTCATTGTAGACGTCAAAGCTTCCGGCTTGCGCGGTCGGGGCGGTGCTGGCTTCCCGACTGGCGTGAAGTGGGGTTTCATTCCAAAAGATATCTTCCCGAAGTACATTGCTGTTAATGCCGATGAAAGTGAACCGGGCACCTTCAAAGACCGTCAATTGATGGAAGAAGACCCGCACTCAACCATTGAGGGTGCGCTCATTGCTGCTTATGCGGTTCAGGCGTCTATCATTTACATCTATATTCGGGGTGAATACTGGGACATCGCCGATTGGATCGACGAGAAGATCGGCGAAGCGCGGGCAAAAGGTTTCATCGGTGAGAATATTCTCGGTTCCGGTTGGGACTGTGAAGTCTATACGCACCGTGGGGCAGGCGCTTACATTTGCGGCGAGGAGACCGCCCTGCTGAACTCACTTGAGGGGAAGCGCGGGCAGCCACGGGTGAAGCCGCCGTTCCCAGCGGTACAGGGCTTATACAGCAAGCCAACCGTGATCAATAATGTTGAAACACTGGCAAACGTGCCCTTCATTATGCGCGAGGGCGTTGAGGCCTTCCGCGGGTATGGCACCGAAGACAGCCCCGGCACCAAGATTTTCTGCATGAGCGGTAACGTCAATAAGCCCGGCAACTATGAGATGGAACTGGGTAAAGTAACCTTCCGCCAATTGATTTTCGAATGTGCTGGCGGCGTCCCCGGCGACAAGGCCCCAAAGGCTATTCTGCCAGCCGGTGCTAGTGGTCACCTGATGCCTGCAACCGATGAAGTGCTCGACACACCAATCACTTATGAGACACTTAAGCAGTTCGAAACTGGGCTTGGCTCCGCTTCAGTGATTATCCTCGATGAGGATGTCGATATGGTTTGGGCCGCCAGCAAGATGACGCGCTTTTTCGCGCACGAGTCCTGCGGTCAGTGTACGCCATGCCGTGAAGGGACTTTCTGGCTCGAGCGTCTCTACGAGCGCTTTGACGAAGGTCACCTTGAAGATGGTGACATCGACACAATGGACAGCGTTGCTAAGCAGATGAAAGGCAAGTGCATCTGTGCGCTTGGTGAATTTGCCGTCAACCCAGTGGTTGGAACCATCAAGCATTTCCCAGAGGAATACAAGCAGGCCGTAACCAAAGCTAACGCAATGGGAGATATCCCAGTATTAGAGCCTTTAGCATCTGACTAGACGTCAGGAACGATATTCTAGAGGAGTGCGCTTGTTGCACTCCTTTTACCTATATTTATCCTGTTAGACGATAGAGGACCAACAGGACTCACTATGAGCGAAAATTCTGAAACAAAGCTAGTTAAATTAACCATCGACGGCGAGGTATTTGACGTACCTGAGGGCATGAACCTCGTCGATGCGGCTAAGCAAGTCGGGAATGATATTCCCGTCTTCTGCTACCACCCGAAGCTGGGTGCTGCGGCGAACTGCCGTATGTGCTTGGTTGAATTGGGTGCCCCTCGCCCCAACCGTCAGACGGGCGAACTGGAACTGGCATGGTTCCCGGGTGTGCAGACTGCATGTACCCACTCCGTTCGTGATGGAATGGAAATCAAAACAACAACGGATCTGGTCGTCAAGAGTCGCAAAGAAATTCTTGAATTCTTGCTCTCCAGCCACCCGCTCGACTGCCCCATCTGCGATAAAGGCGGTGAATGCCCACTCCAGAACCTGACCATGGAACATGGCCCCGGCACCAGTCGGATGTACTGGACGGATAAAATGCGGCTGGGCAAGCATATTCCGCTGGGTGAAGTCATTTACCTCGACCAAGAGCGCTGCATTCACTGTGCCCGCTGCATTCGCTTTCAGGACATTATCGTTGATGACCCAGTCTTAAGCTTTGATTATCGTGGTCGCAAGCAGCGGATTATCACCAACAGCAAACCAGGCTTCGACAGTATTTGGTCTGGTAATACCACAGATATTTGCCCGGTTGGCGCCCTCACGACTGCGGACTTCCGCTTCAATGCGCGCCCGTGGGAGATGGTTGCTGTGGCATCGTTGTGTACACACTCACCTGTGGGTGCCAACATTGTCTACGATACGCGCACTGACCGGCTGAAGGGTGGGCGGACGACAATCCGTCGCATCATGCCACGCCAAAATGAGGAAGTCAATGAAACGTGGATCTCCGACAAGACGCGCTTTGTCCATCACTACATGGAATCAGACGAGCGCCTGACTCAACCCATGATGCGCCAGAACGGGCAGCTTGTGCCAGTGAGCTGGAATGAAGCCCTCCAGACAGTGGTCAGTAAGTTTAAGAATGCGGGCAGCGCCATTGGTGCGATTGCAGGCCCACGCTTGAGCAATGAAGACTACTACGCTATCCAGAAGCTGATCCGTGGTTTAGGCAGTAGCAATCTGAGTGTTTACCCAGCGCGCGCTGAAGCAGGTGACATTGTCGCTGAAGTCGGCGTTGGTGTCGGTACCAACCTCAAGAACCTCGGTGAAGGTGACGTGGCGATAGTTGTCGCCAGTGATCTGCTCAACGAAGCGCCGCTGTGGTGGCTGCAACTGAAGCAAGCCTCTGAGCGCGGTGCCAAGTTGATCGTTCTCAATGGTCGCCCCACTCGGCTGGATAAATTCGCTGCACACAGCATTCGCTACACTTACGGTGAAGAAGTAGCCGCAGTCCAAGCATTGACCAGCGACTCCGATGAAGTCGCTAAGGTTTTCGCTGAAGCTGACAACGCAATGATCTTCGTTGGAACCGAGGGGCTAAATGCAGGCAGTAGCCGCGCCGTCGCCCAAGCTGCCGCCAACGCCCTCATTGAAACAGGGCATGTAGGTAAGGCACTAAATGGTCTGGTAGTTGTGTGGCCGGGGGCTAACATTCAGGGTGCGTTCGATATGGGGATGCATCACGCATACGGCCCCGGTTATGAAGCGGTTGATGCTGGGATGAACTACACCAGCATGGTCGATAACATGGGCGACCTCAAGCTGCTTTATCTTGCTGGCGCTGACCCTGTCTTTGATGACGGCGACTTTGAGGCTGCTCTGAAAAACAGCAATACAGCCGTTATTATGACAGACTTACTGCTGTCAGAAACAGCTGAAAAGTACGCGGATATTGTGCTGCCGGTACAAAGCATCTCTGAGCGTGATGGCACCTATACTAACGCCATGCGCCGCATTCAACGCTTCTACCCGGCAATCGATGTGATTGGCGAGAGCAAGCAAGACTTTGTGATTGCACAGGAGATTGGTCAAGCGTTAGGCATTGGCGATATCATCGTCTCGCTTGCGCCGATGGTCTTTAGCGCGATTGCCAAAGCCGTTGGTATCTACAACGGCATGACTTACACTAAGTTAGGCCAAGTCAAGGAACAATTCCCAGATGTACGCGGTGAGGGTATGTACTACGGCGGTACCCAATACGAGAACAAGAACGGTCTGGGCGCACAGTGGCAAACTGTCGCTGAGCGGAACCCATCAGCCGTTCGCAAGAAAGACGTCAAGGCTGAGAACAAGGTCAAGGCAAACGCGCAGGGTTTAATTGTCGTCCCGACCACCCTACTCTATGATCGCGAGCCTGTGTTCCAATATACGGAACTGCTGCATAAGCGCATCGCGCAGCCGCACTTGACGATTAATCCGGCTGACGCTGAGACACTCGGCGTAACACATGGTGATATGGTTGGTGTTAGTGTCAACGGGCATACCGTGAACGTTAGCGCCCTCATCAGTGAAGACACACCGCAGGGCGTCACCCTGATGCCGCGCCGGTTGCAGCCACAGGGTGCACCTGTCGCAGCGGCTGGGGTTCCCCTTACCAAATTGGAGAAAGCTGAAGCATGAGCGATCTACTGATTTTCGTGCTGGATGCTCTTGTTAAGTCAGGGATTATCATCTTTACCCTGCTGACGGCATTCGCATATACAACGCTGCTCGAACGCCGTCTGATCTCTGCTTTCCAGCAGCGCATTGGGCCAAACCGTACCGGACCGGGTGGTTTCCTCCAGCCTGCTGCTGATGGCTTGAAACTGGTCTTTAAGGAAGACATTACACCGTACAATGCGGATAAAATCGTCTTCCGCATTGCGCCGATTATCACAGCGGTGCCTGCCTTGATTATTCTGGCAGTCGTGCCGTTGGGTGGTGAAGTCAACTTGTTTGGCTATACCACCAGCTTGCAGCTTGCCGATATCAATGTGGCGGTGCTCTATATCCTCGCTGTCACTTCGATATCTGTCTATGGCATTGTGCTGGCGGGGTGGTCATCCGCGAATAAGTATGCCGCGATGGGCGGTATTCGCTCCTCTGCCCAGATGATTAGCTATGAACTGGCAATGGGCTTAGCTTTGCTGGCCCCGGTGATGATGGTCAGTTCGATGAGCATGCGCGACATTGTCCTGGCGCAGGAAGGCTTATGGTTTGCTTTCATCCAGCCGGTGGCTTTCGCTATTTTCTACATCACCATTTTGGCAGAGACCAACCGTCCGCCGTTTGATATGCCCGAGGCAGAAGAAGAACTAACTGCCGGGTACCACAGTGAATACAGTGGTATGGGTTTTGCGGCCTTCTTTATGGCGGAATACATGAAAATGATCGCCGTGAGTGCGATCACTGCATCATTGTTCCTTGGTGGTTACATGCTCAGTGTACCAATCCCGCCGTTCCTCAGTGATTTACTGGGCGCAGGGACTGGTGGTTGGGAGCTGTTCCACTTCCATCAGAACAAGTTCACTAGCGGCTGGCTTGGCCCGCTGATCCTAGGCGCGAAGATTATCGCCAGCCTCGTCTTCATGGTCTGGATTCGCGCAACGTTCCCGCGTTTCCGGTACGATCGTCTGATGATGTTCGGCTGGAAGGTGCTGCTGCCACTGGCTCTGCTTAACGTAGCCGTGACGGCTGTGTTGGTTGTGTTCGGTGTGCTGCCGCTTAATTTGTCAATCTTACCGTGGATATCGTAAGCAAAGAGATGTCAATCACTTTATGGGAAGTAACCTAATATGGCTCAACAACTACAACGGATAGGTAACGGCGTCGCTGCTTTGGTGACTGGCTTAGCAACCGTCTTCAAACACCTGACGATGCCTACTGTAACGGTGCAATATCCAGAAGAGCGCAAGAAGTATCCGGAGCGCTTTAAGGGCCGCCATGCACTGAAACGCTATGACAACGGCCTTGAGAAGTGCATCGGTTGCTCACTGTGTGCTGCGGCCTGCCCCGCAGATGCGATCTGGGTAGAGGCATCTGAGAACTCTGATGATGAACGCTTCTCGCCGGGCGAGCGCTACGCTAAAACCTACGAGATCAATATGCTGCGCTGTATTTTTTGCGGCTACTGTGCTGATGCCTGCCCAACTGAGGCAATTGTGTTGGAGCACGATATTGAGTTGGCGTTCTATGATCGTGAGAGCGCCATTTACACCAAGGATATGCTGATCGACCCACCGCCATTGGGTAAACCAGATACGCCGGTGAAAGTCTCGGCTGGCAGCTTCGACCGAGCGATACCAGATCAGAAAGACCCGTATTAAAAACACAGGAATGGGCTGGGTAAAGCCTCGGCCCACCTGTACAAAATTTGTCAATAATCCTCTGACAAAATATAAATAAACCGATCTATCCACTGTATCCACTCACGCCATAGGAAGACACACCATATGGTAGGCCCAATTTTATTTGCAGTCCTCGCAATTATTCTGATTGCTTCCGGCATTGGCATGCTGATAAGCCGCAATGCAGTTCACGCGGCGATGTTTCTTGTCGTCAACTTTACGACCGTTGCCCTGTTTTACCTTGGTCTGAATGCGCCGTTTTTGGCAATGGTTCAGATTACGGTCTACGCTGGTGCAATTATGGTGCTCTTCTTGTTCGTCATCATGCTGTTGGGCGCCGAGCGCGTACCGTTGACGTCTCAGTTAAGAGGGCAAGTGCCCTTAGCAATTGTAATGGGTGTCAGCTTATTGCTGGTAGCGCTGCTGCTGTTACTCGGGTCTGGCGCAGAGCTGACTACGGAAGGCTTGCCATTAGTCACAGAGCAGGCCGGTGAAGAGGTTGTCTTCGGTAGCCCGGCATCAATGGGGATTGCGCTGTTTACCCGTTACGCTTTGCCCATGCAGATGGTAGCCATTCTGCTGTTGATCGCAATGATTGGCGCGGTAGTGTTGGCTCGCAACGAAGATGTACAACCAAAACGTGTTAGAAAAGGCCCCGGCGCTGACGAGTATCTGGGCGGCGGCGACTAACCAAACAGGCCGGGGATTTCCCCGGTCGTTGTGTGTATACTGCTACACCGAAACGGAACAACCATGTTAGATGAAGCAATTTTCCTTGTACCGACCTCCTGGCACATTGCCCTCAGTGCTGTGTTGTTTGTTATCGGCGTGGTCGGCGTGCTCATTCGGCGTAATGCCATCCTGATTTTTATGTCTGTTGAGCTGATGCTTAACTCTGCCAACTTGGCCTTTGTCGCGTTTGCCCGTGCATTCCTTGACGCCAGCGGTCATGTATTTGTCTTCTTTGTCATGACGATTGCCGCTGCAGAAGTTGCCGTCGGTCTCGCTTTGATCGTGATCATCTTCCGCAACAAGCACTCCATCGATATCGATGAGCTGCACCAAATGGAAGGTTAACCCCATGACATTATTTAAAAACAAGCTACAGCAGGAAAGAAACTAATGGAAGCAATTGTTGGCCTAGCCCCCCTGCTCATTTTTATCCCCTTCTCTGGGGCCTTTATTAATATGTTCTTCGGGCGTCGTTTGATGCCTGAGTCAACCAGCCGTGCGCCTGGTGTTATCGCAGCGACGGCCTCTGGTCTGGCATTTGTCGTTGGGCTGGTGCTGTTTATTGGCCTGCTTGCCGGGCACGGTGAAGCAGCAACATCAGTGCTGTTCACCTGGTTTGACATCCCAATTGGTGATCGTATCCTCACTGTTGCGTGGGCCCACCAGATTGATACGCTGTCAATCGTCATGATTTTGGTGATTACCGGCGTTGGCACCCTGATCCACATCTTCGCCATCGAATATATGCATGGCGATATTGACGAGCAGGTCAACAAGCGCCATCTTGAAGGCCAGGCGGCCTACACTTTTAAGGCCCGCCGCTACAGCCGTTTCTTTACCTATCTCGGCATTTTCTTGGGGGGCATGCTCATTTTGGTGACGGGAAATAACTACCTGATGCTGTTCGTCGGGTGGGAAGCTGTCGGTCTGGCGTCCTTCTTGCTGATCGGCTTCTGGTACGACGATCCACTTGCGAGTGCGTCAAACTCTAACTCTGCCAAGAAAGCGTTCATCGCCAATCGCGTCGGTGACTTCGGTATGTTGATCGCCATTATGCTGATCTTCTGGACGTTCGGCTCGTTGGATTTCAACACGGTTTTCTTGCGCCTTGAGTGCATGAAGACGGTCGAGCAGAGTGACTGTCTCGCATTGAGCGTTGCTGAACTCGAAGAAGAATTTAGTACAAGCCATGGCGAGGGCGAAGCAGCCGAGGAAGAAGCCCTCTTCCCATTAGTCCGTAGTGCGGGTAACGCGCTGCTGGCTGAAGGTGACGAAGGTCCGAGCGTCTACACCACACCGATATCACTGGGTACCCTGCAATTCAGCCTGACAACAATGGTCACGGCAATCTGCTTGTTCTTGCTGTTAGGTGCGGCAGGTAAGTCCGCACAGATACCGCTGTTCGTCTGGCTACCAGACGCGATGGCTGGGCCCACACCAGTTAGTGCGTTGATGCATGCCGCCACGATGGTGACCGCAGGCATCTACTTACTAACCCGCAGCAATGAAATGCTATCGATTGCGCCGATTGCAGCCAATTGGGTCGCGATCATTGGTGGTTTGACCGCCTTGGTCGCTGCGACGATGGCTGTGGCTCAGTACGATATCAAGCGTGTGTTGGCCTTCTCTACGATTTCGCAACTTGGCTTTATGATTGCCGCTGTCGGCCTTGGCGGGTACATCGCTGGTATGTTCCACCTCGTAACACACGCGTTCTTTA
>CAYTPI010000024.1:0-55928 GCA_964439625.1 uncultured Anaerolineae bacterium
GCTTCAAGCGGCAGGGCCACTTCGATCAGTTTTTTGCGTCGAATGTCTTTATTCGCGGTCATGGTGTCTCTTTCTGCAGGGGGACAACGTTGATTTTGCTCTCAAATCGCTTGAAATCGTCTACATTGTGGGTCAACAGGGTATCAATATCATAGCATAGGCCAGCATGGTGGCTACAATGTTGGCATCGTGGATCTGTTTGCCGCCGGTCGGGTGTTGTTCGATCAATGTGAGCAGATGTGCGGTTACTGCGGCGGTGTCATCGGCGACGGTATAGAGTGCAGCAATATGCTCAACACGTCGCAGCAACTGCTCAATGGGCAGCGGCTGCTGGTACACCTGCGGACGAGTGGACTGCACAAGAACCTCGCGAATGACCTGGCGGCTGATCCACAGGTCAACCTCCTCGTCGCGCAGCCTTTTGATCAGGGCATCAGCTTCCCGGTGAAGAGGCGCAGCCGTACTCAACGAACGGATCAATACATTGGTATCAACAAAGACTCTAGAGTTCTTCGTCATCATACCAATCCTCACGATTGAGCGTGAAACCTTCGCCAATCGGAGTGTCGATCTTTAACGACTCAAACAGCGCGATCCATTCCTCTTTGCTCAGTTTCTGGTGCGGGGGCTGCTTCGTCTGCAAGCGGTGCAGCAGATCCTGCTGCTGCTCTGCAGGCAGCTGCTCAACCAGTGTAAGCAGCGTTTCATAAGAGATTGGTAGCTGCACGGCCATTATATTGGCTCCTTACTCATGTCCAGTAACTCATTCATATTATAGTTCACACTGGTCGCCTCGAAACCCGGATCGGCGAATCCGGGTTCACGCACATAGCGTGGCCCGCTTGCCTGCCCGTCTGCCACCTCAACTATCGCCAGGATAAACTGCTCCGGACTGTTGATGGCGGTCAGTATCTCGTTGCGGGTCAGGGTCACGGTGGTTGCCCCGGCGCGCTGGCAGATGACCTCATCGAACGCCCGGCACAATTACCTTTAACAGGACGCGATTCCATCGACTGATGGCATAGCTTTTAGACACCAACACCTGCATTCGCTTCATTAACGGATGGCCTCCCGGCATCCGGGCGAAGATGCTGACCATTGAAGACTCGGAGGTTGTCATCAGCACGATTGCCCAGGACATCGCAGCCGCACGCGAGCGCTACAAACAAGTGCTTGCGTCAGAGCGTCTCAAACAGGATTCGTTTGCACCACGCTTCCATCTGCACCAACTTGCGACCTTGTTCCCGGAGCGCGAGGCATATCGTGAGATCTATGAGTGGTTTAGCGACGAAATCCGCGCTCTTTATGGTCTTGATCCGCTGTAATCTGACAGTGGCTTTTGCGTAAATCCTAAAAAAAAGAGACACAGACTTTACAATCTGTGCCCAGGACGGGAGTGACGGGACTCGAACCCGCGATCTCCGGCTTGACAGGCCGGCGTGTTAACCACTACACCACACCCCCTTAGTCCGTAAAGGTTATCACGCAGTTAGCGCAATGTCAAGAGTGCGCTGAAACACTGTACACCACGGCAAGGTTTGCTAAACATGCTACAATAAACGTAATAACAGTCCATTTGGAGACAGCATGCAGGAAAAGTGACCGATGATGCGAGACGCCGTCCCCCTGAAGTTAACCGTAGACGCAGGTGAAAATGCCACAATTGAAGCCATTGATCGTCTCCGGCGGGAGTTATATCTTGACTTGGCAGAAGAAAGCGACGGATACTCGCTAGAAGTTCACAGCCCAGCGCCCACACAGTCGTCTGATCCCAATATTGTTGGTGCTGTCACACTAACATTACTCCCGGCTGCTGTTGACCGCTTGGTGGACTTAATCGCTCATTGGTCAGAGAATAAAGGCGAGGGGTCAGCCGTAACTGTGTCGATCCCCGTTGAAGATGGTTCAACCGTTGCCGTCACCTACGACCCATATGCAACCACACCTGAAGCCGTTAAGGAAAAAGTCCAGGCCGCTGTTGAGGCTCTCCCCCCACTCTAGCGCTCTCGGCAATCTTCCAGAGAAACATACTTTTGCAGAACAGACATCACGTATTGCTGGCAATGTGCCCGCTGCTCAAGTATGATTCTGCGTGGTGTTGGCACAACTGAGGTTATCACTTTGTTTGTTTGTATAATATCGTACCTTGATACTTGCCCCGAAGCAGCACAGCACGCCAAACCGTACTCTAGCGGGCAGTGCCGGAATAGGGCAGGCATATTTCTTTAATTGGAGGTCTCATCACATGATTCAGGTTGAAGGGCTAACCAAATACTACGGTTCCTACAAAGCCATCGACCGGCTCAGCTTCCACGCCGAGCCAGGTGAAATTGTCGGTTTTTTGGGACGCAACGGCGCAGGGAAAACGACAACTATGCGTATCCTCTCTGGGTATATGCCGCCGAATGAAGGCAACGCCAAAATCGCTGGGTATGATGTCTACAGCGAGTCCATCAAGGCGCGGCAGGCACTTGGCTATCTCCCAGAACTCGTTCCAATGTATCGCGAGATGACCGTCTGGCAGTACGTTGACTATATTGCGAGCTTACACGGCATGAGCCGTAAGGAGCGCAGTATGCGCGTTGACGAAGTGCTAGAGCGTGTTGACATGATCGACCGGGCTGACAGCATGATCTCAAACCTATCAAAGGGGATGAAACAGCGTGTTGGTCTGGCACAGGCATTGGTTCACCGACCATCGGTGCTCATCATGGACGAGCCAACTATCGGCTTGGACCCAGGTCAAGTACGTGACTTCCGCGAGCTGATCCGCGAGGTTGCTGAGGATCGCACCGTGATGCTCTCGACGCACATTCTCTCCGAAGTCGAAAAGCTCTGCTCACGCGTAATCGTTATCGATCAGGGCAAGATTATCGCAGAAGATAGCATTGACCGGCTCGGCTCACTTAGCGCTGGTGCCGCCCGCTGTTTCTTACGTGTCGATGGCGCTTCTGATACTGACGTCGCCAGCCACTTGAGTAATCTCAAAGAGGTGACAGATGCCTACCCACTAACCGGTGGCGTGGAAGTCGTTGCGAATGTCGATATTGAAAGCGACATTCGACCAATTATTGCACGTGAGATCATCAACAAAAACTGGAACCTACTGGAACTACGTGCCACAGATAGTTCCATGGAGGATGTCTTCATCCGGTTAACCGAGGAAGAAAAGCTCGGAACCATCGTCACTGAATAATCAGTTCTAACAACTGCCCGTCTTGCTTGAGTGTAGTCGGGGAGTTTTTGGCGCCTACTAATCATTCATCAAAGGAGGAAACCATGGAGGGAGTACAGCGCTCACTCAACGCCATCTGGGTGGTCGCCAAACAGGAATTTAATCTGTTTGTCATTTCACCCATCGTTTACTTTGTATCAGCGATTTGGCTGTTCCTGTTCGCACTATTTTTTCCGATTGTAGAAATCAACCTAGGCAACACCCCACCGAGTGTCCGCGCACCACTGGACACAATGATCTTTCTGCTGGTCTTTCTAGCACCGGCCTTCACGATGCGGTCGATCTCCGAGGAACTGCGAAGCGGTACGCATGAACTATTAGTGACTGCCCCCATTCAGGAATGGGAGATCGTCCTCGGCAAATGGGTGGGCATTATGTTGGTGTTTCTGGCGTTTATCTTCGTGCCGGTTTTGGTCTACCCCATCATCTTAATTTGGCGCGGTAACCCCGATATTGCTTTGATCATCACAGGTTACCTCAGTCTGTTGCTCTCAGCTGGCGCAACGCTGGCTATCGGGCTGTTGGCATCTGCCTTAACCCAGTATCAGATCGTGGCTTACCTAATCAGCGTGGTTACGATGATCGTTATGCTGATTGCCGAGGGGCTGGGCAACCGCCTGATCAACAACGAGTTCATCGCAGAAATTCTGCGAGAAATCACCCTGACCGGGCACTATCGCTCGCTGTTGCAGCGTACCCTAATTGACCCACTTGATATTGCATACTTCATTGGCATCATCGCGATTTGCCTGTTTGTGGCAAGTCAACTACTGACATCACGGAGGTTAACATCATGAGCAACCGTGGTTCCGAAGACACAACAACTATCGAAATTGATCGCGGCACGCTCCGCTGGGTATCGTTGGCGGTCGGTGTCGTTGCGCTGATTGCAATGCTAATCGCCTTAGTGATCAGTAACTTCTCATTTGATACCGCTAGTTACATTGCCCTGGCTGTTACAGTAGTGGGTATTGCAGGCTTCATCCTGCTTGACCCGCAAGCCATCGCAGAAGCGATTACCGGGCGTCGCGGGCAGTACATTCTGTCGTCGAATCTACTGACGATCTTCTTTGTTGCTGCGATTGTGGCACTTTACGTCGTTCTGAGAGAGGCGAACATTGAACCATGGGATATCGCAGCGGAAAGTCAATACAACCTTTCCGACGAGACCCTAGAAATCTTAGATACACTAGAAGAACCCGTCGAAATACTGGCCTTCTATGGGCAGAATGCTTCACCTGAGCAGCGCGAAGAGGTCGAAATTTGGCTCAACGCGTATGAACGCGCATCAGACGGGCAGATAACCTACGAGTTTGTAGACCCAGATCGCAACCCAGTACTGGCGAATCAATACAGTGCGGGGGGAGCGGGCAACACAATCGTTGTCACTCAAGGCGAACGCTCTGCCGACGTCTTCTTCCCCAATGAGCGCAACCTGACGACCGGTATCGTGCAGGTACTGCTGGGTGAGCCTCAAATCGTTTACTTCATTGAGGGGCACGGCGAACGCGGCACTAACGACTTCCAACCTGAGGGCTTGGGGACATTCTCAAGTACCCTTGAGACGGCGAATTACACAGTAGAATCGCTTAACCTACTGCTGGTTGACGAAGTGCCAGAGGATGCCAACGTGCTTGTAACCGCTGGCCCCATTTCACAGTTTACACAGACCGAGATCGAGAAGCTTGACGCATATCTAACCGCAGGAGGCGGGCTTGTCATTCTGGCTGACCCTGGTACCGAAACTGGTGCCCTCGCTGGCGGTATTCGTTCCGTCGCCTTCAGCCCTGATGGCGCAACCTTTGCTTCTGGTGGTTCTGATGCTACCGTTAAGCTATGGGATGCGGAAACTCAGGAAGAACTCATGACGCTTCGCGGTCACACCGGTGAGGTGCTCAACATCGCTTTCTCGCCTGATGGTTCCCAAATCGCAACTATTGGCGCGGATGAGACAGTCCACGTTTGGGATGCTGAGAGTGGCGAAGAAATTATTGCATTAGAAGGGCACACACAAGCACTTGCTGGTGATATCGCATATTCTCCGGATGGCAGTCTGTTAGCAAGTGCCGCAGAAGATGGCACCATCCGTGTGTGGGATACCGACAGCTATGATGCGCTACCTTACTCACCAATTGAGGTTGGGCAGTCACTGTTTGCCGTGAACTTTACTCCAGATAGTCAAAATATCCTCGCAGGTGGCGGACAGTCTGCTTCCGTCGAAGCCGCCGGTGAAGGTATTCTCTACGGCTACACCGCTGCTGATGGCGTCCAACTGTTTGCTGACCGCTTACACAGTGATGCCGTCTTCGGCGTCGAAGCCCTGCCAGCAGAAGCTGACGAAGAGGGAGACACCGAGGCAGAAGTTGCCGAGGAAACACCGGAAGAAGCACCTGCTGCTGATTTCCTGATCCAAACCATCGCAGTTGATAGTACCATTGGCGCCTACAACTTCACCGAGCAGGAAGGCACGACAGTTTCGCCCTACGAACCCAGCATGACAGCGTTAAGCGTAGCCCCCGACGGTAAACGTGCGTTCGGTTTAATTACGCAAAACAGCTTGTCCATTCGCATCTGGCCTGCTGGCGCCAACAATGCCAACAACGAGATTGAACTTAGTGGCCCAACCGAGATCATCTGGGACATTGACTTCTCCGCCGACAGTGAAACAATCGTCGCCGCCAGCCGTGACGGTAATCTGTACATCTTCGATGTGACGGATGCCGAGGCTGAAGCAACTGTCATCGAAGGCCCACATGCGGCTGTTGACCCATTGATAACCTATCTAAGGAGCGACTGGGGTATTCAGGTCAACCAAGATTTGCTGATCGACGTCGCCACAGCCAGTGAGATCGGCAGCCCCTTTGCGCCGGTTATCCGTGACTACGGCTCATCGCCGATCACAGATGGGTTAGCGCAGCAAAACACACCGATCTTCCTCGTGACCGCCCGCAGTATTGAACGAGATTTGCTGCCACCCGAGGATGTAACCCTATTTGAGTTAGGGTCAACCACACCCACTGGCTTCAATGGGCAGGTCTTCTCTTGGGCCGAAACAACCGACCCGCTCAGCAGCGAGCCGGTCTTTGATGAAGGTATTGATCTCAGCGGGCCAGTGCCCATTGGGCTAGCCGCTGAAAGCCAAACCACTGAAGGACGGGTCGTCGTGATTGGTGACGCGGACATCATTTCAAATAATGCACTCAACTTCAGTACCTATGCGAACCAACGTTTTATGCTCAACAGCATGAACTGGGTCGCCGAGGCGGATGCAGCCCTCGACTTGCCAGAGCCACCCTCAACAACACGCGAGCTTGACCGTCCGTTTGACGCTGCTACTCTGACTCTTCTCCGCATTGCCCTGACCTGCTTACTGCCCCTCTCTGTCGTTGTCGCGGGCGTCGGCACGTGGATTCAACGGCGTAGAAGGAGATAACGAAAGATGAATCAACAGGCCAATAATCAACGCTATATCTTTGTTGGTGTGCTTGCCCTTGTCGTCGCTGGTGCTGTCCTACTGGTGACGCAAGTCTTCAATGACGAAGACGAGGCAGCCGAAGAAGCCATCGATCCGTTCGGGCGCCCGGTTGAAGCCGAGGAAGAAGAGGTAGAAGAACGACCAGGTTTTCTCTTCCCAGAGGAGCAAGAGGAAATTTCAGCGGTGACACGCTTTGAGGTCATCAATAACGAAACAGGCGAAGTCATCAACGCCCAAGCTGTCGATGGTGAACAAGGTATCTTCGGGGGTGACTGGGAACTGATCGAGGCCAACGAAGAATTCGACACAGGACTAGGAACAGACTCCAACAGCATCAACAGTGCGGTTATCAGTCTGCCAACGCTACGTCCAGAATCAGAGTTTGATGACATCAGTGCGGACGAATTGGACGACTTCGGCTTAGCGAACCCAGCTTATACATTGACCTTCGAGACTGACCTTGACAACGAATACACGTTACTCATCGGTGCACAAAACCCAAGTAGCACCGCGTACTATATTCAGACAGAGACCGAGAGCGACGTCGTTTACTTAATCGGGACAACCCGCCTCGACCCAATCATCAATTTCTTTGAGGCACCGCCCTATGTTCAGCCTGATGTCATCCCAGATATTGACCCAGGTGCCGTTCCTTCTGAAGGGCTACCGGCTGAATAGTGCCCAAAGCAAAGTCAACGCGGTTTGTTCCGCGAGCATTGTTTTGGCTAAGCCTGCTGCTGTTCGCAGCAGGCTTAGTTATCCAGTTGACTGCTCTTGTCAATGTTCAGCCCGGTATTCTGATTGGGGCTGGGCTAATTTCTCTCGCTCTAAACATTCTCTTGGGAGGCGATATCCTAATCGGCGGCGGTCTCCGAACCTTCTCAGCCCGTGGGCAGGTTGTCCGCAGCCTATTTGACGTGCAAACTGGGCTTTGCGACCTGAGTGTGGGCAAAGGCCCCAATGATCGTGTAGCCCTTATGCGCTACGGGCCGATGGGCCAGCCGACGTTTACCGTCACGGATGGGGTTGGGCACCTATCAATGCACCAATCTCTTAAGCGACCCAACATCGCGCATTGGCAAACAGGGCTGGCAGCCAACATCCTGTGGGATATTGCCGTATGCAGCAGTTCCGGGGATATCAACCTGAACCTAACCGACTTACGCGTCGAGCAGGTGTCTGCCCAGACAACGCTCGGGCGCATTCAAGTTGCATGCCCACAGCGCGGCTATGTCACGCTTGATCTTCGGGCACAGTTGGGCCAAGTCGAAGTGGTGCTCCCTGAGTCTGAGGGAATTGGTGTCAAAATTGAGATCCGCCGTGGTCCGCTCTCATCGCTCACGTTTAAAACTGAGTCAGGTCGTCTGTTGGATGTTGGTGACAATATCTTCATGACAGCAGGCTATGACAATGCACAGGCTCATGTTGACATTTCGATCCGTTCCTCAATCGGCGATGTGATCATTTCAAAGCCGCCATCGCCTTAGCACCATTGGCAGCATCTTGCCCCTTCAGCGTACACGCCATTCCTTGCCTTGGTCGATTGCGCTCTCAACGGTACCTCAGTAATATGAAGCTATATGCTGACGGTCAAAGAGATATACTGACCACCTTTTTTGGAGGAGAATAGTGCCTAAGCAACTACGTTCGCAGCCCATCATGCCGTTTTGGGTATTTGCAATCTTCATTTTGGCAGCCTTGGCCTGTAACGCGCCGGGCGTTGGCGGCAATGTTGATGAATTAACCCCAACACCTGCCACCACCCCAACACCCGTCGTTGCTGCCGAAACTGACGACGAAGAAGAGGAAGAAACGCCAGAAGAAACCGAAGAAGAACCGGAAGAAGAGGCAACCTCAGAACCAACGCCTGTCCCTGAAGATACCGGTGATGGCAGTAGTACGGAGGGCGGTGGCTTCAACATGGCCTTTGTTCAGGATGTCAACGTGCCTGATGGCACCCGTTTCGACGCTGGCACACAGTTTGATAAGACTTGGCGCGTCCGCAACAATGGTTCAGTCGCATGGTCTCAGGGCACACAGTTGGTGTACCTGCGCGGCAATCAATTGGGTGGGCCAGGCGCTGTCACTGTTCCACCGACTGCTGTGAACAACGTCATTGATGTTACTGTTTCACTTACCGCACCGAGCAACAACGGTGAATACCAAAGTTATTGGCGTCTGCGCGAACCGGGTGGTCAGTTTTTTGGCCCAGAGGTCTTTGTGATCATTGAAGTTGCCAACAGCGACAGCGATGACAACGGTGACGACAATGACAACGGTGACAACGAGCAGTCCGCTGATGGCCCTGACCTTGTCATCCGGAGCTTCCGTACCCTCGATGAACCCGAAGCCAACCAAGAGTTTGAGTTGGAGATCATCGTCAAGAACGAGGGCAATCAAACAGCAGCGGAGTCGGTATTGCAACTTGACATCGAAGGGGCAGACGACCCAACGTTTGAAACGCCTGAGTTAGGCGCAGGGGAAGAAGCCACCATTACGCCGGAGATCACCCTAGAAGACGAACAAACCTATAAGATGACAGCCGCAGCCGACATCGACGGTGATGTTACTGAAACAAACGAAGGCAACAATGCTGCCATTATTGAGGTAGAAGTCGGTGAAGGGATCGACGTGCTCGAAAGCGGCAGTTTAGATATTGAAGCCAATGACTGTGTGGACTTCGATGTCGGAAACGAAGGGGCCTGTGGCGGTGATAGTGACGTCCTTTGGTTTGTAGATACCGGCGACCCTGACGAGCGCGAACTGCGCGTAGAAGATGATGCACGCATCGCTGTCTACGGAACAGGTCAACCGTCTTATGATGACTGCAAGTCGTCAGGGTTGGACAACAATCCAATTGGTGCCGACACCGATGACAATGATATACCGGATGGCACTTACGTTTGCTTTGAAACCGATCAAGACAATATCGGCTATTTCTTGGTTGATGACTATGATGATACCCTCGAAGTTAACTACCTCACATGGGACGAGGCAGCAACCTAACTTCTATGAGCCGATCCATGAGCCGATCAATAATTTACTCACAGAAAAAGCATCGTTTTGGAGCGACGATGCTCTTTCTGTGAGAGTCAAAACTGGTCAATTATAAAACCGTATTATCATATACTTAACCTTGTCTATCCTCACCCAGTTGGAGAGAAGCATAATGTCAGATAATCAAGCACCACAGCGCCCAGACATGCAGTCCATCCCAACGATTGGGATTGTCCTAGGCGTTTTACTGATCGCCGTCATTGGCTACTTGATCATCAATACGCTGCTCGATGCCACACAGCCCGCCCGCGAACTACCCAGCGCAGTTGCCACGGATGTCAATGAGATTCTCAACCCAACCCCGACTATCTTTGCTGACCCCGTGACGGTCATCCGGCAGGTGCGGCAACTTAGCCGCTTGGAGACGTCCTCTTACACGGTTGAAAAAGTCATTACCGCTGAGAGCGGCGTCGGGGAAGGGTTGCAGTTCCTATTTGGGGATGAACTGCTGCTGGTTGCACAAGGTGAGGTGATTGCTGGCGTTGACCTTGCACTGATCGGGGATGAGGACATTCAAGTGGCGGATGAAACCGTCTTCATTACGGTACCAGCCGCTGAAATTTTTGTTGCCACGCTGGACAACGAAGAAACCTACGTTTACGACCGCCAAACAGGCTTACTCACGCGCCAACAGATTGACCTAGAAACCCAAGCCCGGCAAGAAGCAGAGCGTGTTATTCTAGAGGCCGCCATTGAAGACGGCATTTTGCGTCAAGCGCAAGGTAATGCCGAGCAAACGCTCGAATCGCTGCTGTTGGGGCTAGGTTTCGAGGAAGTCGTCTTCCTCACGGCGACGCCCACACCCGATCAAGAGCGAGGGGATTGAGGAACACGCTATGACAGAAGTTAGCTACAGCGAATATATTCGGCGGGTTGTTGCTACAGTTGCAATCATTGTGGCTGCGGTCGCGCTGGTATTTTTGATTGTGCGGTTGACGCCCGTTTTGTTGTTGGTTTTTACTGCCTGGGTTATTTCAGAAGCACTGGATATCCCGGTACGCTACTTTCAAAAGCACGGTATGTCCCGTGGGTTTGCTATTGCTCTGACGCTTGTTATTGCAACAATTTTGTTAACGCTGCTCGGGTTGACGATCTTCCCGCCGCTTGCCTCCCAGATCGTCGAAGTGCTGGCGGAACTGCCGGCAGCCGGACGCATCGCCGTCGAGAATTACAATGAGTTCCGAAACGCCAGCCCTGTGATTGCCCAAGCACTGCCGGCATTTACTTCAGCACAGTACGAGGCCCTACTTGCAGGCACCGTCCCTGAGGTCAGCACAGACGAAACCCTTGACCCCAGTGTCATCACTAACTTGCTGAACCAGGCAGGCGGAGCAGCTCTACCATTGCTGGGGAACGTGGGCGGCTTCTTCTCCTCTTCTGTGACCAACCTCGTTGTCTTGGTGTTCATCATGCTGTTTATTTTGATTGAGCCACTGACTTACTACCAAGGTGTGGTAGCAATCTTCCCGCGCAATGCGGAAGCGCGTGTGATTGAGGTATTGAACCAAATTCGGCAGGTCATCGTTGATTGGCTCAAGACACTCGCCGTCTCCATCACGTTCACCGGTGGTTCGATTGCACTCATCCTAGGCATATTTCTACAGATACCCAACGCCGGCGCCTTGGGGGCCTTGGCAGGTATCGCCTCAGTGATCCCAACCATTGGCCCCACGTTGGCAATCATCCCTGTGATCATCTTCGCGGCGACAGAGGGCCCCGTCCGTCTTTTGCTCGCTGTTTTGCTGTATATGAGTGTTGGGTTCATACAAGATAGGCTGGTAGGCCCTTACGTCGTCAAATACCAGATGCGTATCCCAGCGGCAGCGGTGCTCGTGTTTCAAGTGATCGCCGTGACCTTACTGGGCTTTCTTGGTATTTTGCTGGCAGTACCACTGCTGTCAATCATCATTGTGATTGTCCGCGAGGCGTTCATCTTCGACACACTCGGCAAGAAAGATCGTCTGCCCGTTCTGGCGGACACCAACCGCAAACTGGCACTCACAGATTATGACCCAACCCCATTCGTTGATGAAGAGGAAGAGGGCTAACGGTGCGCAATCTGCAACAACTTAGGGACAACGGTCTTGGCGAACAGCGGTTCAGGCTGAGGCTGTGGCTGATACTGCCACCATGGTCGGTTGGCGATGCGCAGCACCGTCTCGGCGATTGCATCTGGTTCTAATTGATGAAACAGCAGGTTGCTGTGGGTTGCCGTCAATGCGCGTAGATTGTTGAACTGATCATCGTTGGAAGCCCGCAGCGGAATACAGATCGCCGGGACGCCCAACGCAGCCAGTTCTGTACGAGTATTGTACCCACTACGCGTGATCGTCAGGTTTGCGCTGGCGTACAGTGCCCGCAAATGGACTTCAAAGTCACGCACGTCCAGCCTACCATGCTCAAAAACTGCATACGGATCAGGATGGCTGTGCAGCGGCCCGGTGATCAGCATCACTTGGAAGGGCGGCATCTGTGGATCGGCTTGCTTCAAGCCGCGCAAAACCAGTTCAAAGAAGCGATCATACGTCGAAAGATGGCTGGTACCGCCACCATTCGCAATCACAATCGTAAAGCGTTGCTCATCAAGCGCGCAGCGCTGCTTTAGCTCTGTGATGCGTTCTGGCCCGCCCAGTGACCGCATCAGTGGGCCACCATAGACCACTTTCTCCATATCGATGATCCAAGGTAGGTCAGGGTCGTCGATCTCACTTTCTTCATAGGGGAAAATGAACAGTTCAAACGGTTGGAACATCTCCGAATATCGTGCTAACTGCTGAGACAGCATCCCACTACGGTATAACGATACCACTTCTGGTACACCATATTCAATTGCAACAGCATGCAGACGAGGCGGCACGAACGTATCAAAGAGGATCAGTGACGGGGCATGAGCGGTCACAATTTGGCGAAAGAATGCTTCATGCGCACCCCATGCGGCTGGATTGATGCGCCTGCCCTGCCAACGCTCATCGTAGGTCAGCGCGTCGGTGGGGGGCATCAGATAGTAAGGGAAGGGGTAGGCATCCAACAGGCGCGAGTCGATTACCTCACTAAGGATGACGATGGGTATCTCAGCATCTTGTGCTCGGATTTGTTCTGCCATTGCCAAGCAGTAGCTGGTGTGCCCCAAGCCGACACTGGTCGGCGCATAGATTAGAATAGTCATTTAGCATCCGCCAAATCCAGCAGCAGGGGCACAACCTCCCGCGCAAGGCGCGACTCTTGCTCTAACAGCGGCGCATACTGCCAGCGCTCTTGTTGAACTTGAGCCAACACAGCTGCAGCGATTGCACCAACGCTGAGTTCACCGACTGTGATGTTGGGCGCCTGGCGAGCGATGGTCTGCAATTGCAGCGATTGATTATCTTGCGAGCGGCGCAGCGGAATACTAAGAGCCGGCGTGCCGATACGTGCCAGTTCAGATCGCGTGTTGTAACCCCCTCGGGTGATCGCCATCTGTGCCAGTGTGTACAACCCAGTCAGGTGCGCTTCAAATGATTTCATCGTCAGCCGTCCATTGTCTAAGTCAGGGCGTGGCACGGGGTAAGCATGCAGCGGCCCACTGATCACAATCAGATGATACGGTGGCATCTGTGCGTCTATCTGCTGAAAAGCCTTCAATACTGTTTCAAGGTAATAATCGTAGTCCGACTTGAGAAGCAGCGGACTAATGCCGCCGCCGTTGCTCACGACGATGATGAAACGAGCTGCGTCTAGTCTATAGCGTTGGCGTAACGCCTCACGTTGTTCTGTATCAGGTATCGGGCGCGTCACAGGCCCAGCATAGACGATCTTCTCAGGGTCAATCACCCATTCGAGGTCTGGCTCGTTGATTTCGTATTCGTCATGCGGGAAGATAATTAGATCGAGGTCTGTGAAAAAATCATGCCCGCGCGTCATCATGTCGAGCATATCGGGGCGGCTGCGTAACACCATTACTTCTCGCGCATCTGTTTGCTGCACCATCTGGTGTAGTTCACGCTCGTAGAAGGTGTCGAACACCACCAGCGACGGCTTATGCGCCGCAAGCAGGGATTGAAACATGCCATAATGTACCTGCCACGCTGCCTTGTTGACGCCACCAGCTTGCCAGCGCTGTTCATACGTCAGTATGTCGGCAGCGGGTAGGAGATAGTACGGGTAGGGATACGCTTCGAGCAGGCACGCATTAGGCAGTTCACTGCTGATAATAATCGGCAAGTCCGGTGATTGGGCGCGCAAAGCCTCAGCGATTGCTAGTGCGCGGCTCACATGCCCAAGCCCGATGCTCGTTGGCGCATGAAATAGAACCGTCATCCAGGGGTTTCTCCTTCTCCCGCACCATTCTACTAAATCCGACAGTCTACAAACAGCGAAGCATGCGCATTCAGTTTATAATCTTGGCAACGGTGGAACCTGATCAAACGCAAGCCGAGACGACCCAATGCTATGACTGAAACAAACAAGCTCGCCTTACGTGCCGCGGAACTCCGAGAGCAGCTTAACGATCATATTTATCGCTACTATGTGCTTGCCTCACCAGCGATTACTGATGGGGAGTACGATCAGCTTTTCCACGAACTCAAGCGCATCGAAGAAGAATACCCTGAGCTGTTAACACCTGACTCACCAACGCAGCGGGTCGGTGGCGAACCACGCAGCAATCTCCCAAAAGTACAGCATACAGTCCCCGTACTGAGCCTATCGAATGCCTTCAGCACTGACGATCTGTACGCTTGGCGCGAGCGGATCCGAAAGCTGCTGCCTGAAGATACCGACCTCACCTATATGCTAGAGCCAAAGCTGGACGGTCTTTCCATTGTGTTGACGTATGAGGATGGTATTTTTGTTCAAGGGGCGACGCGCGGTAATGGGGAAATCGGCGAAGACGTAACGCCCAACTTGCGGACGATCTACGGACTGCCGCTCAGCATCCCCGTCACAGATGACGGCCCACCTGCACCACCGCGGCTGGTTGTGCGAGGCGAAGTATTCTTCCGGGTGCCCGCCTTTGAAGCGCTTAACAAGCGTCGCATTGAGGCGGGCGAGCAGCCATTTGTCAACCCACGGAACGCTGCATCGGGTGCGCTGCGCCAACTTGACCCTAAGATCACCGCTGACCGCCCGCTAGAGATCGTCTGTTACGACATCCTTGATGCTGAGGGCGATTTTCCTGAAACACAATCCGGGGTGTTGCAATACCTTGCCGACCTCGGTTTCCCCGTCATGCTGGCGTACAGTCAGCACTTTACCGAGCTTGATGCCCTGCTCGAAGCGATAAACGACTGGGAAACACGCCGCAAAAAGATCGACTTTGAGATTGACGGCCTTGTGATTAAAGTTGATGATCTGACCACACGTACCGAACTCGGTTTCGTCGGCAAAGACCCGCGTGGCATGACGGCCTTCAAGTTTCCCGCGGAAGAACGCACCACCAAACTATTGGACGTGGGTGTCAATGTGGGGCGAACGGGTATGCTGATCCCGTATGCCATTCTCGAACCTGTCGAGGTTAGCGGCGTAACCGTCAAACAAGCGACGCTGCATAACTTCGACGATGTAGAGAAAAAAGATATTCGCATTGGCGATACGGTGATCGTCAAGCGCTCAGGCGAGGTCATTCCATACGTGGTCGGCCCTGTCGCTGATCTACGTGATGGCAGCGAAACGCCCATCAGGCCGCCAGAGCGCTGCCCCTATTCGGATACGCCAATTGTTCGGGCCGAGGGTGAAGTTGCCTATTATTGCCCAGACAAGTCCTGCACGGAACGCCTCGCTAGGGCCATCGAATGGTTTGTTTCGCGCCCAGCGCTAGACATCGACGGCTTCGGCGAGCGGATTGCCCGGCAGTTGATCACTAACGACCTCATTCAGGATGTTGCTGACATCTACTTCTTACAGAAAGACGACTTGGTTGCCCTAGAGAAGTTCGGCGAAAAACGCGCAGATAACCTGCTACAAGCCATTGATGCCAGTCGCTCGCAACCACTGCCGCGTGTAATTACGGCCTTAGGTATCAAAGGGGTTGGCAACACCAACGCCGCCCTGCTGACAGCATTCTACCCCTCACTAGAGGCTCTGGCAGAGGCCACCCAAGAAGAGCTTGAGGCAATCGAAGGGTTGGGGCCGATTATCGCCGAGTCTATCGTCGAATTTTTCGCTGATGAGGCTAATCTACAAACCATTGAGCGCCTGCGCGAGGCGGGCGTCCAGTTAGAGGCTGAGGAACAAACGCTGGCCTCAACGCGCTTTGAGGGGCTAACCTTTGTATTAACAGGCACGCTGCCTACGCTCAGCCGTAGCCAGGCCAAAGACTTAATTGAGGCCAATGGCGGACGAGTTACCGGGAGCGTTTCAAAGAACACCAGCTACGTTCTGGCAGGTGAATCACCTGGGAGCAAATTGGAGCAAGCCCGCGAGCGCGGCATCTCTATTATTGATGAGGCAGAATTCCGCACGCTATTAGAAAGCTAACTACCACACCATGTCACCTGTTGTGATCGTACTGCTTGTCATCGCTGCGCTGATCGTTGGCCTAGCTGTCATCTTCAATTTGCATACACGGCATGCACTCCAAACGATTGCTAACGCTGACCCCGATTCCAAAGCAGATATCCGTCAGATTGTCGGGTACCTGTATGCGCCATCAGCGATAGTCCAGCGCCGTGCGCGTGAGTTTCTATTTATCTCCGCACAAGCCACATCGATTACCCTCACTAAACTCATAGAGGCGGATGCCATCCCAGAACGACGCCTAAAACGCGTGCTCGAGTGGTTCCGTGAGACGGCACACCCACGTGCTACCCCCGCCTTGCTTCACCTTGCCGATAATGAGAACACGAAAATCCGAGCGTTAGCCGTTGACGTCATGGGCGAGTTCAAGAGCTACAAA
The DNA here is from genome assembly GCA_964439625.1 of uncultured Anaerolineae bacterium. Taxonomy (GTDB): domain Bacteria; phylum Chloroflexota; class Anaerolineae; order Aggregatilineales; family UBA3940; genus CAYTPI01. The sequence continues at coordinate 16,639 of CAYTPI010000024.1, forward strand.
GTACGTGATGTATTGACCAAGGCCCTCGATGACCCGTCATTGACCGTGCGCTTCTATGCCGCTCTGTCGGCAGCATGGTTAGCCGTCTATGACGAGCGCATCCCACACATCATTGTAGAATGGCTCGGTAAGCACCGTAATACCAATACATCCATCGAATTATGGGAACGGGCCGCCTCGCGCCTCGCCGAATACGAGACAGAAGCCCGCACGGCTGTTGTCGAATATTTACACAGCCGAAGCAGTTGGACGCTCTACGAGCGCTACCTAGCGGCCTACGTGTTGGCGAACGTCGGTGATGAATCTTCAGTCGAAGACTTATCAACGCTGGTTTTCAACAAAGCCCATTGGCTGGCCCCACGTGCGGGCTACTTCGTCGAGATTAGCCGGGTGGCTGCTGCCGGGTTAGCCCGCATCGGTGACGCAGGCATTGAGCGCCTCGTCCAAGGTCTGGGCAGCAGCGATAGTTGGATTGCCCGCTCTACTGCACCTTTCGGGCTAGCTTCAACCGGTGATGAGGAATATATTCCGCAGATACGCGCCAACCTCAATGATCGGGTGCCACAGGTGCGCGCTGGGGCATTATTTGGCCTGCGTGAATATGGCACCGATGATGTTCTCCCGGACATGATCAATGCTTTGGAGGATAGTCACTGGGGTGTGCGTGACTTTGCCCTAGAGGCGCTGGCAGAATATGATTCGGATGAAGCGCGTGCGGCTATCCAGCGCGCTACCCACGATTCGCATCCACGCGTTAGGCGGACAGCCAAAGAGCTGCTTGGTCTAATGAACTCAAATGAACTCACTGGAAAAACTTGAGACGAACTAATTCACTTCGTTGACGGCTTGTAGTGCTGCGTCAAACTGCTCAATCGCCTGCTGCGTTAGGGCATGCTCACCCATCCGCCTGATCAGTTCCAGCGGGATCGTCACATGGTGGGCACCTGCCAGTAGCGCAGCCGCTACCTCTTCCGTAGACTTCAAGCTAGCAGCGACCAACTCAACCCGCAAATGATGGGCATCGATTAAGGCCCGCATATCTTTCACCACAGTGAGGCCGTCCCCCAATTGGCGCGTCATCCGGTTGACGTAAGGGGCCGCGAAGCGCGCACCAGCCTGCTCAGCTAGATAGACCTGTGCCGGTGTGTAGACTGCTGTAAAGGCGCAGGGCATGTTAAGAGAGGTGAGCCGGGCCCCCAAGGTAATGTTTTCCATGGTGGCTGGTATTTTAATCACGACTTGCCCCGAGCTGACTTCATGCGCCTGAAACGCCAGCTCAGCGCGTTTCTCAACCGTTTCCCCATAGAGTTGAAACCAAACAGGCCCCTGAAACACAGTCACCAGTTCCTGCAAGATGCTCAGCGGCGGCAGTCCTGTTCTTTCAATTTCGGCAGCCATCAAAGCTGGGTTGGTTGTAATACCATGAACAACGCCCATCGTTTGCACGGTCTTAGCGTCGTCAAGGTTGGCTGAGTCAAGATAAAGTGCCATTGGCTTATGCTCCTTCCAATTTGGCACGCGCATTCTTGATCGTTGTCCGAGCGCCAACCGTTGATGCTGAAATAACCAGCACAAATATTGCACTGGACGCAATAAAGATCGTTTCACGGGTTCCAATCGCAACGGTATCACTCGTCAGTAAAGCTAGTAGTAAAATGGACGTAGCAATCGACGCAGCAATACCTAACAACAGAAGAAACAAGCTTAAGCGACCATACAACTTAAGATACGTCTGCCAAGCTAAATAGGGCATAAAGTCTTGCTGCTGCCACCACTCAATTTGGTCAAAGTATTGCTCAAGGTCAGCGACAGGCAACGGTTGTTGGTTCTTGCGGATCAGCTTGTCCAACGCCTTACTATGATACGCAACGGCATCGAGCACGCCCTCCTTGATGTACTCAATCTGGTAGCGTTTAGCGACCTGCTTTGGGAATTTACGGGCACGTGCATTGTAGATGGTCTGAAGCACTTTTTTGCTTTTCAGAAAAGAATGTAAGTAAACTTGATCGGCTCCGAATACGTTGACGAAAATTGTCGGGTCATCGGGGTTTACAAATACAACGGACTTCCCTGTCTTATCAAGCACGATTGACTCTTCAACGGCCCCAACCTGCTCAAAGCCGGACATATTAAGGACATCCGTTACTCCTTTGGACATACGCGGTATGCGTTTGGTAGTCTGCCGTTCCACGGTTTGTAGCTTGTCCGCGTTTTCGTATCGTAAGTAGGCACCTAGTGAGGCAATCAGGAAGAACAAACCCACTATACCCTGCACAACAAGGTAGAAAACAAATGCTTCTACTGGCACAACAGTCCCTCTCAATTGATATGAATCAAGTAGACGCCCCTTAAGTGTACTCTAGCAAGGAATGCCTATCTAATTCGGTAAGCCTCCTCCTATTTCACCGGGGCACGCTCGGCAGAGTCAACCGCTTGCGAGTACGACACCTCATGGATGGCTTCGTTGTCGTCAATATCTAAGTTGAAGAAGTAGTTATATGAGAACGACAAGCTGAGCACAAACAGTGCCGCGCCAACACCAATGACAACATCAACAAAGGGTGGGGCAATCAATGCAAGACGGATAAACACCGTAGCAATGGCATAGCCAGAATTGCGAAAGGCCACTAAGTAGGTTGCGCTATAACGCAGAGACACCAGCACAATCAAAATGTCGGCGAATATCAGGATGGTAAAAAACGTCTCAAAGAAAGGAATGATTGGCAAGTCGAATGCAATCCGATAAAAGTCGGTTATGCCAATTCCAATAAATACGAGGAACAGACTCAGAGCTAAAATCTTCTTGATGCGAATAAATGCGGTCTGATCGTCGGCAACGTCTGTGATGGGGCGATGTTTCTGAACACGATAGTAAAAACCAAGGATGACAAAGATCAAAAGTCCGCCTACAGCTTCAGCGGCAATCTCAGGCAGCAAACCGCTGATGCTCTCCCAGACAAGTGGCTCATCAAACTTAGAGAACAACTTAAAAGACTCCCGAAGTAGAATGAGCGAAAGAATCTCGAATTGCTTACCAAGCGCTCCAGAGACTGACCCAGCCAAGCCAAAGACCAACCCCACAACCTCGAAGAACAACAGCAGTGAGAAGGCCCATTCTATGGCCCCAAAATGCGTGTCTGGCACGAAGGTGTCTAAGGGGGTAGGTAACCCAATAAGCCTTTGAACCTCGATGAGCACAAGCGCCAGTAGATACGAGGCAACAAGAGACGTGCCAATGGTTCGCTGTCCACGGACGCCTTCCCAAACATGTTCAAGGCCATCATATAAGCGGGTTAAATGCACAGCTATCTTATAGCTAAAGCGAGCAGTCAATGGGTTTGATCCGGCAGCTAGGTAGTCGTTGGGTAAAGTTGGCAATCTTTACAATTGTATTAGAGACTATAACGTCAGATGGAACGCGGTTTCAATGTTTTTGAATAATTAGACTGGTTAAGGTCTGGAACCTAGAACCACATCGACATCCATCACATCATTATCACGGATGATCGTCAATACGATTGTGTCTCCAACCGACGTATTAGAGACCAGATAACCAATTAGCTCATCAAAGTTGCGCACAGGGATGCCATCCGCAGCGATGATAATGTCTCCACCAAGTACAATCGGAACCTCGTTGAAGTTCACCGTCCGGTTGCCGCCTTGAAGGCCAGCATCCGCTGCGCCCGAACCCGAGGACACATCGGTGATGAGCACGCCTTCTGTCACGGGTAGATCATACTCTAGTGCAATATCTGCGAGCGACAATTGCGACAGCCCGGAAATACCTAGATATGGGTAATCAACTTCACCGTTTTCAATTAATTGAGGCACGATCTGTACAACTGTCGAAACAGGTACAGCAAACCCAATCCCAGCATTAACGCCAGACTCGCTGCGGATTGCCGTGTTAACGCCGATCACTTCACCCGCCGAGTTAAGCAGCGGCCCGCCAGAGTTGCCTGGGTTAATCGCGGCATCCGTCTGAATAATCAATGGGTTACTGTAGCTGCCACCATCAGCCGAGAAACCAGCAGGAAGGGAGCGCCCGATAGCGCTAACGATGCCAATAGTCATGGAGTTTTCGAGGCCAAAGGGGCTACCAATAGCAACAACCGTCTGCCCGACCAACAGCGCATTTGAGTCACCGATTTCAACAGGGATCAACGGATAGTCACCTGCTTCAATCTGGATCACGGCGAGGTCAGCGAATATGTCTCGCCCGCGAACCGTTGCCGGAAAAACCGTTCCATCACTGAAACGAACACGCAGTTGATCAGCATTCTCTACGACGTGATTATTGGTGATAATGTTGCCTTGGGTATCATAGACAAAGCCTGAGCCGCCGCCGAGGTCTTGGATGCTACCTTGGAAATTCTGCCCACTGACGGTGATGGCAACCACAGAGGGGTTCACACGTTGGAACAAGTTAATCAGCGTGTTTTCCTGTGCGGTTAGGTTAGCAAAGACATCCTCAGGGATTGGTGTGGGGGTTTGAACAGCGACGAACTGCTCAATCTGAGCAGGCTGGTTGCTTCTACTCGGCGCTGGCTCCTCGCTATCATCGTCGCCATTGACATCAGGCTCTGGCTCAGACGCGAGTTCTGCTGCGGCCTCCTCCAGCGCTTCTTCAACAATTGTAGTGAATGCGCCTGTACTACCACAGGCTAAACTCCCCAGAGCCAGCAAGACGCTAACAACCATCAATACACGTTTTTGACCAGTCACGTTTAATTCTCTACTCAACTTATATATCTTTGGTAAAAACAGCAGTGGACTGTTTCTACAGCCCACTAGCTCATTACGATGTTACTGTTTAGAACTTTGAATGTTTGCTAGTTCACGGAAGAGTGCCCGCTCTTTAGCCGTCAGGTCTGTCGGAATATCGACATGCACACGAATATACATATCGCCATTGGCCCCCTTATCTTTCAGGCGCGGCATGCCTCGTCCACTCAACCGGATCAACTGCCCGGACTGCGTCCCTGGGTTGATCTTGAGCGTCAGCTTACCGCCTTCGACCGTCTCGATCTGCATTTCTCCGCCGAGCACAGCCGTATATAGATCAACAGCAATGTTCTGGTAGATATCATCCCCATCACGCTCAAAAGCTGGGTTATCCTGCACCATCACGTTGAGGTATAGATCGCCGGGCTCACCGCTGGTTCCTCTTAACCCCTTACCACTCACACGCACTTTGGTACCGTTGCGTGCTCCAGGTGGAATTTTTACTTGAAGGTTGCGGCCCTCAACAGAAACCAACCGTGATGTGCCATTGTAAGCTTCTTCCATTGTAATGGTGACGTTAACCTCAACATCTTGTCCGCCAAAAGTAGAACGTACACCGCCGTACCGCCCACCGACGGCTGGGTTACCACTGAACATTTGGTCGAAGTCAACATAACCACTGTTCCCTCTGGCGCCAGCCGCTTGTTGTGCGTTACCAAATATCTGCCAGAAGAAATCCGAGAACAAATCGTTGATCGAGCCTGTATATTCAACATGTGGGCCACCGCCCTGCGCGACCCAATCGTTCCAATTGAAGCCGCCTGGCTGCCCGCCAGCGCGCTGCCACTGCTGGTAGCTACTCCCTAGTTGATTGTATTTGGCGCGTTTGTCAGGGTCGCTTAGTACTTCATGCGCCTCATTAATTTCCTTAAAGCGAGCCTCAGCACTGGGATCATCTGGGTTGGTATCCGGGTGATTTTCACGTGCGAGACGACGGTACGCTTTCTTAATTTCTTTGTCTGTGGCGTCTTTTGAGACGCCTAATATTTTATAATAATCTTTGTAGTCCATATGGTTCGTTACGTTCTTTGCCCCATTTAGTTCCCAACAAATAATACAAATCAACCTAACTTTCGGGTTGATTTTTAATAACTATAGATGCTATAAAAACGCTTTGTGAGACTGAATAAAATAATAGGCACAACTATAGTGTAGTCAGTGCCCATTGAATCAGTCAACGCCACTCGATGGTTCTAATATGTTTCTGTGGCAAGCCTATTATTACTGGCTTACTGTATCATCTTCAAAGCCAATCGGTTCAAGGAAATAGCCGTCAGAAGCGATCCCTTCGTTGACCCAACCATCGCCTTCTGCGACGTTTAGCAACCACCACCATGAACCACCTACACAGACTGGCCCGTTAATAACCAAAAATTCATCGCCGTTGACTAACGTTGCCACAACGACGCCATCTGTACTTGGTAGACCCCGCATCCTCAGGTTCTGCTCTGTGATGACGCGCCCACTTGCTTGTAGTGCCAGCCGAGGTTCAAGGGCCCCGTCACAGTAAAGTGACGCTCGTTCAGGGGCGAGGTTCAGTGCTTGCTGATACCTTGCAGCTGCCTCGGTGAATTCTTGCTGTCCGACGAGTGCTTCACCGACAGCAGCATAGGCATCTGGGTCTTCAGCGTTTAGCGCGAGCGCCTGTGAGGCGTCATCGAGGCCAGCGGTGAAGTCACCATTGCTGTTGTACACACGCGCTCTGAGTACCAGCGCAGCAGCACGGGGTGTTGACGCTTCAAAGTCTGCCGTCAACTTGACAGCCTGATCTGCCAATGTAAAAGCAGCAGTGTTATCGTCTAGGGCTAAGGCCAGTTCAACGGCATTCTCTAACGTTTGCAAGGCAGCATCTGGCTGCTCGCCTTCAATTTGCAGCGCACTGAGTGCGGTTAATGTGGCGAGCAATCCCTCTTGATCACCGGCATCACGTTGAAGCACAGCCGCTTGATTGAACACTTCGACTGCACGCGTCGTATCCCCGGACTCAACATACACTTGTCCTAGCGCAAAAGTCGCCCGACCGGCTGCGGTTTGGTTGGCTTGCTCTGACTCAAGTTCGACGATCTTCATCAGGTACAACACTTGATTATTTACATCACCCGCTTCCTGTGCAATTTCAAGTGCGGTACGGACAGCGGCGAGGGCATCGGCATTGCGGCCCATTGCGGCATACGTTAGGCCGAGGCCGTAATGAGCACCCATTGCGCCAGCGTCATCATCAACTATTTCGTAAAGAGTTAGTGAAACTTCATATGTTTCAATCGACGTTTCAAACTCACCATTCAGCCGTTGCAACTGGCCTTGTAGTGCCAAAGCCTGCGCTTCACCATTGGGGTTATCTAGCTGACGGTAGCGGGTGAGTACATCATTTACGATGCGGTTCGCCCCTTCTGTGCTGTAACCACCGCTGATTGCTGATTCGATGTTCATCTGGGCACGGTCTAGGGCATCGAGTGCCAGTGTTTTGTCACCACGGTTGGTGTAAACATCCGAGATAATGACATTGGTCGCTGCTGCGTCAACGTATGCCTCGGAGAAGCTCTGCAAATTGCGTGCTCGTCGCAACTGTTGGAGGGCTTCGTTGTAGTTCCCTAGGTTGAAGTTGGCAATCCCTAGTAAACGTGAGATTTCAGTCTCGGAGTCCAAGTCACTCAGATCGAGTGCAATCTCCAGTGCTCGGTTCAGAGTCGTCACGGCATTCTGATACTGTTCTGCTTCGATGTAAACTTGCCCGGCATCAATTAACGCCGCTGACTGCCCTTCACGAGCGTCAATCAGCGCGTATGAGTCAGCAACAACAATCAGCAACGCGGCTGCGTCGCTTGAAGGTTGAGCATTCAGCGCATTTTGCTGTGCCATCTCTAGCATTGCCAGCGCCTCGTCACGCTGGTTAAGGTCAAGCAACACAGAGGCCATCGCAATCTGCGTCCGGGCAAAGGCGGCCCGGTCATCTGTACCTTCAAGCTTCCCTAGCGCCTCTTCGAGTTTCGATAAGGCCAGATCGCGGTTACCTCGCCCTGCATCCACCAACCCAAGCACTGCCAGTGCTTCAGCCTCACCGCTTTGATTGCCAAGCGCAATATACTTGTCAGATGCTGCTTGTGCTGCCGCCGCCGCTAAGTCGTATGCTTCTAGCCCAATGTGCGCCCGGGCAATGCCTAATTGGATTGAAGCTTCGATTGCTTCTTCATCTTCTGCACGTGCGCCCTCAGCCGGTTCTGTGTCCAGTGCCTGCGTGTAGCGCGCGAGAGCTTCTTCAAATTCTCCTTGACGCAACAATAAGTCCGCTGACTGGATTTGGGCATCGCGGGTTTGTCCGCGCAGTTGCTCTTCCATCTGCTGCGTATCGCGAAGCTGTTCGTTGGTTTGGAAAATCTGGAAAATTGAGCCACCAAACAAGAACAACAACAACACCGCCAGACCACCGATAATGAGAGCAGCACGCCGCAGACGTTGGGTTTGTTTTTCGTCCTTCTGTGCCCAGAACGCCCGGTTCGACTCCAGCACAGGGTCAACAAATTGATCGTGTGTTAGCTCATACCAGCGCGCACCAGCGCGAAACTGCCCGCGGATCAAGTAGAGGTTTTCGAGCATATCAACTGCTAAGTTAGGGATGCCTTCAGTCTGTAAGCGACCACGATAGACTGTCGCACGAGTCCCAGCAGGTGTGATCAACTTATTCTCAAACCACTTGCGGAGTTCTTCCTCGGTCAGGCTTGGCACCTGATCAACGGTCGCTTGCAGGTTGCGCTGGTAAAAATCCGACAAGGCCCGCGTGACGCCGCCTAGGGCGCGCAGGTGCGCTTCGTTGATCACAACTGTGTCATTCGGAAGGCTGCGCCAGAGGCTCTGGCAAACCACCTGAAGTTGTACCGGCTCAATGAATTCGCCTTCGACGAGCATGGTTTCGCCGTCAGCAGTTTCAATACGCTGCTTACGCAGTTCGACGACAAGTTGCTCCGCCACCCCTTCGGCATAGCCATAAGGTGTCCCCTTCAATGGCGCTTTGATTGCCCCTAGGGCTTCGTTTTCTTGGAGGCGCTCAAGGCGAAAGCGCGCTTGCATCCGGCCCGGTAGGATGCGAGCATACGGGTCTAATGGAGCAATGTAATCTTCGCGCAGCGACAAGATCACACGCAGCAGCGGGTCACTCTCCAACGCAGCGGCAAGCTGTTCAAAGAAACGTTCGCGGTCTTGCCAGCGCTCCGGGTAGAAGTTAAAGATCTCCTCGAACTGATCAAAGATGATGACACGGGGGTCTTCCAACCCGTCATCATCCACATCTTGGGGGTGGGGTGACTTTGCCTTAATGTACTGTTCAAGGGTGGTATTGTAGTATTGCGTTGGGTCATCATCTTCATCCGACCAATAGATCAGCGCGTTGTAAACATAGACGTTATCAATAATGTCGATGTTAATGCCCTCAGGTACAGCGCCGCCAACACGCGTCACAGGGTAAACCTGAAACCCTTCCTCCTCCAACTCTGGGATGAGGCCTGCATTTAGCAGTGATGTTTTGCCTGCACCAGACGCCGCATAGAGAACAACCACGCGGTTAGCTACGACATAAGAGAGTAAGTCACTAACTTCCTGATCGCGCCCGTAGAAACCATCTAGCTCACCGCGTTCAAACGGGCGTGGGCCAATATACGGGTCAAAGGTTTCCGTCTCAACCACCATTGTTGAACTCCCTCCAGCGGGTACGCAGTTCTTCGGCAAACTCAGACGCCGTGCCCCAGTACACGCGAATATCTTTGCTACCAAAATACTTCGTCAGGTATTTTTGCTGCATTTTGGCAGCTTGTGAGTCGCCCTCACGCGGGGGCGGGAGCTGCACCGTCACGCTGATGCGCCGCAGGCTTGACTCAGTCGATGTGACCAACCCACGGAACAAGACGCGGAAGCTCCAGTCAGCGAGTTTATAACCGATGAACAAAAGCGATGTCCCAGACAAAGCACGCTGAATTCGAAGCGGCAGGATATCGCGATCATTGGAGACATTGACCAAAAAGTCCAGATAATCATCCTCTGTCAACACCAACGATTCGGGTTGATCCGTTTGTCCGTGCAAATGAAAAACAGTCGGGTTTTCAACATCTGGTTCGTACCCTGTGAAAATATCGGGGTTCTCTTTCAGAAGTTTGTTCCAACGGCAGATATCACGGCGGGGCTGCTTGCCCTGCGCCTTGAGCGCTTCAACCATAAAGTTATCATAGTTGGTCGTCAGGTAGATTGGCAGCGGGAGTTCCGCCAGCATGCCATGTGGCTGGTTGGGTTGTGTGAAGTCTGGCAGTTTGACATCGTCAAACCATTGATCCAGTATCTCGTCTTTGGGGAACATCGCGTCGTATTCAATGGCAAGGAACTGGGCCACCCGCGCTAGGTCACTTTTGTCCTCTAGGGGGTAATTAAATTCTTCCGCCCACGACTTTGCGATTTCGCCGCCCAATGGCAAGTGCCCAAAACTAGCCCCTGCACCGAGGAAAGGCGTGCATTTCCCAGCTCGGATACGCCGCATGAGCAGTTTCCAATCGCGATTCGTCAGCGACGAAAACTCACCTGTTTCAAAAGTGCCAGTTGCTGTCCGCGCACGCGGTTTAGACGTGGGTGCATCCGCATTGTACGACTGTTCGGTTTCACCTTTGTCTGATGGTGCCTCTGTCTTACTTGCCTTTGCATCTTTCGCGCCCACATCTGCTTGTCGTTTGACACTTTCGTTTATCTCTTTTGGTACAGAGGAAGATGTGGTAGCTTCTTCGCCAGCCTTTTGCTCAGGGTTGTCCCCTGAGGATGGTTTGGTGGTCATTGACTTCACCTTTATCCTAGATAGTTCAAGCAGCGCACCGCAGTCTGCGGGCCTACAAAATTGTAATTGAGCACCAACCGACAGTTTACCGAAGCGATGCCATTGACGCTATAGTGCCGCTATCGGCTAAAGAAACTTTCGCTTATAATTTTGGCAGTTGAGCAACAGGGGCCGACTGAACCGGAGCACCGTATGAACCCGGACGACATTCCACAATTTGAGAATGACCCAGATGAGGATCTCTCGCTGGAAGAACTCCTCATGCAGCTAGCCGCTGAGCACAGTGGTCAAGCACTTAAAAGAGCGTTAAAGGATCATATCGAACAAGAACCAGACACCTCTGTAATAGAGGTGTCGGAAGAGGCTATTGAAGCTGTTCTCAAAGAGATTGCCACTGAGACAACCTCAGAGCTACCAGTGCGGCCCCCGCCTCCGACACCCATCACACAACCAACACCCACACAACCAGAGCAGTTCCCAAAGCCATTGTCTGCACTGCTTGACGCCCAACTTATCGCAGAGGCAGAACTCGAACTACCCTCACAAGAGACAATCCGCGCCCCTGTAGCCATTCCACGCAGCAAAACCGTCAACGCACGCCGTGGGACGCTCGCTATTCTGGCTGGCATATTAGGTATCTTATTGATCATCGCTGGTGCTACTGCTCTGATCTCAATCATTATCAATAACCTGAACGTACTCGACTGGTCATTGGCAGATGCAGCCGAACAGCAAGAAGCTCTCCCCTTGCGAACCGAAACCCCACAACCTGATGTGACACCCCCCTCAGAGAAGCCAGAAGACTCAGAACCCACGCTAGCATCAACACCCATCATTGACGCTGGGCCACAGGCAGGCGACCAGGTCGATCAAGATGGCACACTGATGCTGTTCATTCCAGAGAGTAGATTTCCGATGGGCAGTGCGGCTACCGCAGCCGAGCAGCCCATTCATGACGTTGACCTTGATGCATACTACATCGATGTGTTTGAAGTGACCAACACAGCATGGGCAGGCTGTGTTGAATCCGGGGTCTGCGATCTACCGGGGTCAACGTTTGGGTATGACGATCAACCATACTACAGCGACCCCGAATTTGAGGAGTACCCCGTTGCTTACGTCAATTGGAGCGCAGCACAAGAGTATTGTGCATGGCGTGGCACACGCCTACCCACAGAGGCCGAGTGGGAGTTAGCCGCCCGCTTCGACCCAGATGACCAATCCGTGAGTGCCTATCCATGGGGCGACAGCCCCCAACGTGGCAATCTGAACTACTGCGATGCAAGCTGTCTGCTTGATATTGAGCAACTCCGTGATCCGACCTTCGATGACGGCTACCCACAGATGTCACCGGTGGGTGCATTTGAGCGTGACGTATCAGCATTGGGCGTGCTAGATATGGGGGGCAATATGGTTGAGTGGGTCAATGATTGGTTTGCGGACGATTACTATGCTGACTCACCAGCCCAAAACCCGACTGGCCCGAATACAGGTACTTTGCGTACCGTCCGTGGGGGTGGCTGGAGCCTTCCGGTTGAGTTTGCTCGTGCAACCCGTAGAGCTGGTTTCGACCCGGCAACCCAAGCAGCAGGCATCGGGTTCCGTTGTGCCGTCGGTGCGGATGTGCTGAACTAGCGAGCTAAGCGCGTCACGAACATTTCGAGCGCCAGCTTTGAATCGATTTTACCTGTTTTAATCTCAACGTCCTGCTCTGATAGATGGATATAGATGCGCTCGAGCTGTTCGAGTTTGTAATGTCTCATTTGACCACTCAACTTTCGCACCACAAAGCCTCGCATACCAAGCGCATTCGCAGCACCACCTTGGGTGCCGCCACTATCCATATACTCACGCAGTTCAATCAGTAGGCGGTATTGGCGGGCAATCATTGAGAGGATGTAGAGCGGCTCTTGCTTCTGGTCTTCAAGCAAGTTCTCTAACAGGCTAAGGGCTACTCTTCCATTACGCTGCCCGATTGAATCGACAAGATTAAAGATGCTGGCCTCAGCTGTATAGGGGGTGAGTGCATCGACATCCTCCCTTGAGATGGCTCGATCACCTGCATAGGTGCTCAGCTTCACCAGCTCAGTATCAGCAAGGATGAAGTCTTCACCAATCCGCTCTGCCAACAGATGGGCTGCGTTTCTCTCAATATCGATCTGCTGCCCCTCGGCCCGTTGCAGAATCCAATCGACGGCATTTTTGGGCAGATCAAAGCTGCGGGCAACACCACGCGGATCGTTCTCAATGATCTTAGCCAGCTTTTTAACCACCTTCTTGCGACTGCTCTTGCGCCGCCCGGCAGATTGACTATCGTAGGATTGAGCTTTCAAATCTGTTTCGACAAAGACCACACGAGCCCAACCTGGTAGGGCTCCTAGCATCTCAGGCAGAGCATCGAGTAAATCCTCGCTGTTTTCACTGGCATTCTCGACCAGCACTAAGCGAAATTCGTTGATGAAAGGCAACGACGCCGCAGCCGCTTCAACCTCACCAGCGCGCACATCCTTACCCACCAGCCGCGTTGTGTTGAAATCATCGACATTTAAGCCGTCAATAAAGCTAGCAACATGATCGCGGAGAGTCGGTTCGTCTTCACCGTAGAAAAGAAAGGCAATTGGGTCAGAGCTTGCCATGCTAGTTGCGCCACCCTGGGTACCATAGATCGAGCACATCTAGCAATTGGGTCATACGATCAATGATGGCATTCGGGCGAATTTCGTCGCTGGATGTCGCTTCAGGGTCCCGTCGTACCCAGACGGCGCGCATCCCAGCGCTGTGGGCCCCACCGACGTCATCATGCAGGCGGTCGCCGACGTATAAAGCCTCATCCGGCTGAACGGATAGGGCTTCCATTGTCGCTTGGAAGGGACGCGGGTGGGGCTTTAGGACCCCAATATCGCCAGCCGTCTTACGCACGTCAAAATAGTCAATGAGACCGTAAGCCTCTAGCTCGCGGTCGCGCATTTTGATCGATTGGGCTGCATTCGTCAGCATGCCAAGCTGCACACCGTGCTCACGTAAGATACGCAGCACCTCAGGCACATCCGGGTAAACGACGACGCCCTCCACCGGGCCCCACGCAAACAGGTCTGCGGCCTCTTCGTGCGTGCACTGCTCCGGTGCAATCTGGAGTTGTGTCAGCAGCCGCTTGAGGATATCATTCTGCCGAGGGGATACCCAATCGGGGGGGGCAACGCGATCCCACGCACTTTGCACTTCGCGAATGTATAACTCTGTGAAGCGCGGCACGTCCGGCACAGTCGCGCCGCGTGCTTGTAGATGTTGGTGGATAGGCGTTAAATGGAGCAAACTTAATTCTTGCCAGGTGGTTGTACGCCCTGCCCAATTAATTAGCGTGTCGTCCATATCAAAGATAACGGCTCGTAACACTTATTTATTCCTCTCAAGGTACCGTAACGTTCTTAAAATAGCGCTGATCGATAAGGCATCGACCATTTCGCCTGTGTCAATCATGATCAAGACGGTAGCCAACGGCAGCGTGTGGATATGCATAATCTCTGTGACTTCGTGGTCAGGTTGACCCATGGAGATATCCTGTGCTAAATAGACAGAGGTCAGCTCATCAGCGACACCTGTCATCGGATAGTAATCACACACATGCTCCCAAAGATTGGCTTCGCCACCTGTTTCCTCTCGGAATTCCTTTTTGGCTGTCTCAATCGAGGTATCGCCTACTTCAACACTGCCCGCGATGATCTCCCACGACCAACGTTTGATCGGGTAACGGTAGACGTGCACCATCACAATGTGTTGCAGGTTTGGTAAGGCGACAACAAACACCGACGGCGGGCGCTGAATCACGTTGTATTGACCGTTTACACCACCCGGTAGGCGCAGCGCGTCTTGCCGGACACTGTACCACGGGCATTCGAACACGACCTCAGATGACAGCGTCTCAATTGGGTTCTCTGTGACTGGCACGCGTGGTTTCTCCTTGATGATGGAGCGATTCTAGCACGCAATAGAAAGCAGCACGAAGTGACCTATCCGCACGGGTATGGTATCCTTTTGCTTCCTGTCATCTACAGCATCCATGCAACGCTCACATAGATGAAAAGGCACCACACATGCCAGATGTTGACATCGAACAGAAGAACAAGGAATATGGCCCGATCAGCCAGGTATTAGCAAAGACCTACGGCTACCCAGAGTGGCGGCCCAGTATGCCGCCGGTTGACGAAATGGTCAGTACGATTCTGTCACAGAACACCAACGACACCAACCGCGACCGGGGCTTTATGGCTCTCAAGGAGCGCTTCCCGACTTGGGAAGACGTCCGTGATGCACCCCCAAAAGAGGTCATCAACGCTATTCGACCCGCCGGGCTTGCCAACCAGAAAGGGCCGCGCATTCAGAGCGCGCTGGAGCACCTCACAGAGACACAGGGCGAGATTACGCTCGAGTTCATGCGAGACATGAACGTTGATGACGCTAAGGCATGGTTAACATCAATCAAAGGAATTGGGCCAAAAACCGCCGCGATTATCCTGTTATTTGCGATGGGCAAACCGGCCTTCCCAGTGGACACGCATGTGCATCGCGTTTCGATGCGCCTCGGCTTGATCAATAATAAGACCTCTGCTGATAAAGCCCACGATATTCTAGAGGAGATCGTACCGGAAAAGGACTTCTACCCGTTTCACCTCCAGATGATCCAACATGGGCGTCAGATTTGCCATGCGCGCAGCCCAGAATGTGGACGCTGTCCGCTGCAAGAGTTCTGCGCCTATTTCAATGCGTTAAGTGACGAAGAGAAAGCGGAGAAACTCGCTGCGACTTAGTAACCATAGAGGCCAACGTTGGCTGTCGCGGACATTGGCTGCGGCCCTCACACTGACGGCGTCAGGGGTATTGGCGGTAGCCACACAAGCGCAAGAAGCGCCACTGCCAACTGACCCCAGCATCCCCGCTGACTCACAACGTATCCGCATTCTTGAAGACAGCGGCGGCCCTGTCACAACGGCACTGCCCCTCAATGATGGAACGGCCCTGATTGCTGAGGGTGATGCGCTACTGCGCGCCAACATCACCGGGCAAACTGTGACCATCTTGAGCCGCCAGCCATTAGGTTACGGCACAATTATTGATCTGGCACAGCCAACCCCAACCACTGTTCTGGCTCTGACGGAGCAAGCGATTGTTTCGCTGCAATTGACTCGTCAAGATGCACTGCCGGTTGTGGATGTCCTAGAAGGTGGCGGTCAAGCCTTTGACGTAAGATCTGGGGTCGTCACCGTAGCCGCTCGTTCTGCCGGGGTGCGGTTGATTGCCCTCTCTGATGATGGCTCCCTTCAACGGCTTCAAACGGTTAGCTTAGGGGGCGAAGCGCTTGATGTCGCCATGGACCCAGTTGGCGGGCAAGTCTATGTGGCTGCCAGTTCAATGGGGGTGGTACCGGTTCAACTAGAGTCCGGGGCTGTAGGTCAACAGCTCTCAGGCATTGATCAAGCACAATCTGTGACTTTCTCCGGCAACATTCTGACGGTTGCCAGCGGTGAAAAAGTCTACACTGTAGATGTCCAACGCCGAAATATAATCGGCACCTATGCCCCCCTGACTAACGGTCGTCGCATTGAGATTGAGGAAGAGTATGCTTACATCGCCGATGCGGCACATGGCCTTAAAATTCTCTGGTTGACTGCTATTGATCGCCCTGTACAGACGTTTGGTGAAGTAGACCAATCATTGACGACGTTGACCGTCGAAGATGGCTTTGTCTATGGGGCTGGTGAGAATACCTTTCGCATTTATGACGCTCGCAACCGCTTCCGTCCGCTGACGTTGAGCAGCCTGCCCTTATCACATACAGCGACCGACATCGCCATTGGAAATGGACGCGCCTTTGTCACCTTAGGGGATGGTGGCGTCGCCGTCATTGATATTACAAACCTCAGCCAACCACGGCAGCTAAAGCGTATCCCGCTAGATGGCCCAGCAGAAGGTGTCTTGTTCTTTGAAGATCGCGCTTATGTGGCCAGCAGTGCAGGTAGCCTGACGGTGATCTCAGCAGGGGCATTTGGTCAGGAAAGTATCACAGCGACGGCACCGCTGCCAGCCGCAGGTTACGACATCGGGCGTCGGGGCGATTTTCTCTATATTGCCGCAGGCGAACTGGGGCTGGTTGCCGTCAACATCATCAACCCGAGTCAGCCCCGGCTGGCAGGCACGCTTGCCGCTGAGACAAATAGCGCCTACACCGCTATGGTGATCGCAGGCAAACGGGCTTACGTCTCTGATGGAGCAGGCTACCTCGTCGCTGATGTCAGCTTCCCTGCTAATATGGGGCGGCTGGCACGCATTGACGATCCCAGCCAACACATTGGGGTCAGTGGCATTACGCTCTACTCGCTGAATGGCGCCACTCTAAACATCTTTGATATCCGCGCCACTGCCGAACCGATGCTGCTGCGTCAGTATGGTGGCATCAACCAGATTGGTCGCTTAACCACGCAGGCAAATCGAGTCTTCTTGTCCAACCCCGGCGCTGGGCCGGATGGCATCATTCTAGGGCTGGAGACACCCGACTCCCTATTCGAGACCGATAATTTCGGGAGTAACGGTGGTACCCAGCAGTTGATCCCAGCGGGCTTCTCGCTCTTAGTCGCCCAAGAGCAAGCTGGTTTCACGGTTCGTGACCTGACTGACGCAGGATCAACGCAAGTTCGCAGTCGCTATCGTGTCAATGTCAACCTACCCCTAACTGACCCAGACACTATCGCTAGACGGACGGTACGTTCTGGCTCGGTAACGGTCGCTGCTTTGGGCGACGCTGGTATCTGGATTCAGAATGTGGATGATGCTGGCTTCCAAGTTGAGCCGCAAGCAACCGTCAATGATGTTGCCCTCGACCGCCGCTTCATCTACGCAGCACAGAGCGATGGCCTTACAATCTACGATGCTGGGTCCGGTGTCGCGCTGGTAAGCGTACCCCTACCCGACGCGGCGACAGGTGTCGCGCTTGAAGGCAACCAAGCCTACCTATCGCTAAACAATGGTAGCATTGCAGTCGTCGATATTGGCGACCCAACCAGCGGCCTGCAACCATTGGGCGGCATCAGAACAAATACGGCTGCTTCATTCGCTCGCACCGAACGGGGGCAGTTATTCGCACTGACTGGACAATCTATCGGACGGTTAGCTGTCAGCAACCCCGCTGATATTCGCATTTTTAGTCAAGAACGGCTGGGTGATCCAGCCGATGTGATTACGACCGATGGCAATGTGCTCTACACCTACAGCGAAGGCGATGATGCCCGTGCTTACCTTGCCAATCAGATCGGTGACAACGCCACCGAGCGAGCGCGTTTTTTCCTTGGTAGCGCTGAAATGCCAGGTCTGTTTGCCACAGATGACTTCCCGCCCGGTCTACAATTGCTTGTCATTGACGACGTTGCTTTTACATCCTACGGGCCAGAGGGACTCTCCAGTTACATCATTGGGGAGGCGGGTAACAGTCAGCGCCTCAGTGAACAGCCCGTGTACGGGCTTGCGCGGTCAGACGAGTTGCTGTTTGCCGTTGGCTCAGCATTGACGGTTTACAGCGTCAGTGAACCGGCAAAACCGCAGCGTTTGGCCTCTGTCCCCCTCGCAGACGCCGGGCAAAATCTATTTGTTGTACCATCTGAAACTGATGATATCACAGTATTCGTCGGGTCTGCTCAAGGCATTCGGTTGTTCAATTGGGATGGCACTACCTTCCGCGCCATTAGCGAATTAAGCACAGAAAGCCCCGTCGAGAAAGCCATTCAAATCGATGAACGGGCCTACCTGGCCCTGCGTGCGGGTGGTGTTGCCATCGTTGATGTCGCAGACCCAGCAGAGCCGACGCTGCTGTTCACAATCGTTTCTTCATATGGGCGTTTTGCAAACGATCTACTGGCGGTCGATGCTCAGACCCTGTTAATCAGTTGGGAGGGTGGCATTGAAGCCTACCAGACCGGGCAAGCAAGCAACGTACCACAGCTTGTTAGGGTGATCCCTGAAGTAGGTGAGCGAACAACATCAATTAGTGTGGAGAGCACTACCGGTCGCATAGCTGCCGGCCTGACGGGTGGTCAGGTCGCCGTTATTGCACAAGCCGAGGATGGCATGCCCTCGATCCGCTATGCCACGACACCGGGCAGCGTGCAGCATGTGGGCCTACAGGGGGATATTTTGTACGTGGCAAATGGAGGCTGTGGTCTGCGCGTCTTTGATGCCTCCCAGCCAGAATTGATCGAGGTCGCCTATTGGCATGGCGGCTTTGCCTCTGACGTGAATCCATTACCAGAGGGCGGCATCGATCTGACAATTGATGACCAACAGATGATCGTCTTATACGACCCGTTACTCCCCGCCAATCCGCCAGAGACTCCGCAGATACCAAGACCAGCGGCAGGCGCGTTCGATATCGACCTGAGTCCACAGCTTGCCTGGGGTTCACCAACCACACCGTGTGACAATCATCGCTATGATGTGTACTTTGGCACAGCCCCTGAGCCAGTCCAATATGCCGACCGCATCACAGATGCGGCATTGACTGTGGGCCCACTGCGTCCTGGCACAACCTACTACTGGCAAGTGGCCGTCACAGATCGTCAAGGTGATCGCGTTGAAGGTGACGTGTGGCGCTTTGAAACTCAAACATCCCGGCTCCCCAGCCCCCTACCACCATCACCGCCGCCATTCCTACAGCGCCTAATCGAAAACGCGGCTCTACCGATAGCATTGACCACGTTGTTTCTCATATGTATGGTAGGCGCTTATTCTTACTGGCGCTGGCGCAGACGCAAAGCCAACCGCCGTTAGTGGATGGTACTGCCGCGTTGTAAGCCGACAAGTACTTTCCGCAGGTTGTCGTAGTCTTCTAGGACACGCCCCGCACCACGGGCCACGCAAGTCATAGCATCTTCAGCATACCAGACGCGCATATTGACTTCTTCAGTAAGGCGCTGAACCAAGCCTTTCAACTGAGCACCACCCCCGGCGAGGCAAATACCTGTTTCCATCAAGTCCGCAATGAGCTCCGGCGGTGTCTCTTCCAACGCATCTTTCACTGTATCCACAATGATGCTGACCGACGTTGAGAGCGCCTCACGAATTTCGATGGACGATATATCAATTGCCTCAGGCAGGCCCGTGATCAAGTTACGTCCACGCATGGTGATGCTACGTTCTTCTGGCAGTGGGTAGGCCGAACCCACCTGAATCTTGGCCCGTTCTGCCATGCGCTCACCGATCAGTAAGTTGTACTTGGTACGCATATACTGGATGATATCTTCATCCATTTCGTCACCCGCCACCCGCAGCGACCGGCTGATGACGATTCCGCCCATCGAAAAGATAGCCACCTCAGTGGTACCACCGCCGATATCAACGATCATGCTGCCACGACTCTCAGTGATCGGTAAGCCAGCGCCAATAGCGGCTGCCATGGGTTCTTCAATTAAGAAGACTTCACGCGCCCCAGCCGAAAGCGCCGCATCGTATACAGCACGCTTCTCGACTTCCGTCACACCAATGGGGATACCAACCACAACCCGCGGACGCGGGATCGGCACCAAGGATTGCTCGTGCGCTTTCTCAATGAAGTATTCCAGCATTTTCTGAGTGTGAAGAAATTCTGAGATGACGCCATCGCGAAGCGGTCGGATGGCAACGATGTTGGCAGGGGTACGCCCCACCATCTGGCGAGCTTCTTCACCAATGGCGAGTGGTACGCGGGTTTTCTTATCAATGGCTACCCACGATGGCTCATTAATCACAATGCCACGACCACGTACATTGACCAACGTGTTGGCAGTACCAAGATCAATACCAATATCTAATGAGAAAAGGCCAAGGAGCCAATTAAGCGGGGTGAACAAATGGCACTCCTGATAGAACGCTGATATGAAGTGTGCGTTCAGAAAAATCCAATAATTTGACGCATTGCAGATGGACTGTTCTTGCAATACTTACGAGCGCGAATTATATCAATGGCTGTAGGGTGTCGCAATATCACGGAGGGCTTGCGCCGGATAGTAGTGGATAAACAACAAGAAAATCAGTTTGCAATACTGTACAAGCAGTACGGAGTTGGGTACGCTTCACGTGTGGTTACTCTATCTAACCGACTAAGGACTTCACTATTTCGATGCACCGACCACCTAACGACTCTCCAGAAGCAAGCTTGGCGGGTTACCAACGTCTGACACAGAATCTCCGACTGTGGGGGATTATTTTCGTGATTATTGGTACGCTCCAAGTGGGGATTGACACAATCAACATGGTGCAGACGCCAGCCACCAGTGTTGTCGTCTCACCCGAACTACTCTTGTTGATAGCAGGCGTGTTTGCGCTGTTCATTCGGGAGTCATTGACGTTTTCGGTTCTCGCAATCACATCTCTATTTGCTGGCTTACCAGAAACGTTCGCTGTGGGGCTTGGCGACTTCTCTTCCATATTAAATCTCCTTGTCTTTCTGATTCTGATATCACAGTTTTTTTCGTCCAACATGCTCAAGCAGCGCTATATGGCTGCTGGCGGACAGCAAATTGAGATTATTGCAGAGCAGTACGCATCCCTCGTAAGCGTCGCTTGGGGCGTTATAGCTGGTCTGTTTTACATGGGGTACTTGCTGGCAGGTGGTATCACAGTTATCGCCAGCCTGGTGTTCATTGCAGCCGTGTTAGCATTGGCTTTTGGCGTTGCCGCACTGCTGGCGAATGTGCCGCAGTTGATATTGTCGGTAGTCGGGTCACTACTAGGGGCAGGGTTCCTAGCGGCTTGGGTCATGATCGTTACAGCAACTGGCAGCAGCTACCCCTTGATGTAGCAGAATCGTTAGTTATTCAGATCGTCTTTTTCGCCTGTTTTAGCATAGATAATACGCTCGCAGATATTTGTGGTGCGGTCACCAATGCGCTCCAAGCTGTGACCAGCCCATAGCAAATAAGTTCCCCAAGCAACACGGCAGGTACCCTCGTGCATCTCTTTGACGATGCGCTCAAACAAATGCCGATATAGGGCATCCACCCGATCATCTTCGACGGCAATTGTGCGCGCATCGTCAACATTCTGCTGTACGTAGGCAATCATTGCCCGTCGCAGCATATCTCGGACGGAAGCAACCATTAGCAGCAGTTCCTGGGCAATGGGGCCGCCTGTCTCATTTTCCTTACGCAGCACCATCTT
Source organism: uncultured Anaerolineae bacterium (assembly GCA_964439625.1). GTDB lineage: Bacteria > Chloroflexota > Anaerolineae > Aggregatilineales > UBA3940 > CAYTPI01. The sequence continues at coordinate 38,408 of CAYTPI010000024.1, forward strand.
CGCAAGACCCGCTGCATGATCTGCCATCCGGTCTAGTTCATTAGAAATCAACAAATCTGCGATCAGGTTTCGTAAGTCACTGGCGGCTGGCTGCTGATGCGCCATCGTCTCCGCGATGTGACTTTCGATCCGGTCATGAATCGTTGAAATCATCTCCTTGCGCGACCGAGCACGGTGGGCGGCATCGGCGCTATGTTCACGAAACGCATTGAAATCGTTCTCGATAGCTTGGTCAACAAGTGATGACATCCGTAGAACGTCATCTCGTATATCGGACATTTCGCTGTCAAGAATGCTGCGGACAGCCATTGTAATAATCACAATCTGCTTAAAGCCTTGGTATAGTCGGTATGTTGCCTGTAAGGGCAAATGAAACATAAAAGCCTGTGAAAGTCTTAGTAGTGGGCCAATCACAGGCTTAGCTGTATCAAGCAAGTCAATTGTATCACGAGTGTGAAACTAGTTTATTTAAACCATGTTACTCGATTTGTTTTAAGGTCGATTTAAGAACGCAATAAGCACCTCTTAATCCGGGTGCTTATTACATCACAAAAGTGCAACGGTTTCTCTATGCAAGGCCAAGGCCAAGTTTTTCACTGAGGCGTGCATAGTTGATGCGCTCTGCCATCATGGCCTCAAAGAAAGCTAGCTTATCTGCTTGGGCCAAACGCGTTTTACCAAAGACACCGTCAATGGCTTCAACAGCCCCTATAGTAGAACGCCGCGTGACCACAATCGGAATACCTTGCGCCTCAGCCCGCTCAACCACAGACAACGCCGGAGCCAAATTACCAGACAGCACGAGGCAAGCCGTTGAGGTATCCAAGGCGGCAAGTTGAACATCGGTGCGCTCACCACTGGTTACGACGGCTTTCTCCGGCAGTTGGCGGAAACGGCTCAGTGCTTGCTGCGCCCCCATCGCGCCAACAACAATCTGCTTGACAAGCCTATCATGGTATTGCTCGCCTGTTAAAAATTTACCCTCGACGGTCTCAGCAATCTCACCAACTGTGATCGCGGCAAGGTTGCTGCGTTCGGGGAGTATACCAAAGACCTCAATCCCGCTTTGTTCAAGGAATGGCAGCGCCTTTTCAGTTACAAATTCAGCCTCGTCATCGGGTACCCGGTTGATGATCACGCCCAATAGGCGATCTTGCAGCCGGAATTGGGCTGTGAGTACATCGTCAATCAAACGCAATTGACCACGATACTTCACAACGACTAGCGCCTGCGCGTCAAGCAATTCGGCTACATATGGCGTTGAAAGGCCAAAAGCATATCCTTGGCGCAAACTACCACCACCTTCTAGCAACAGGACATCTGAGTCTTTACCCATTTGCTCAGCAGCTTGCTTGACAATGTCTGCGAAGTTGCAGGGGTCATCGCTGCCAAGGCAGTCCGAAAACAACTTGGGCGTAATCGTAACGCCGATCAAGTCGTCTGGCGGAGCTGCCAAGTTGAACACGCGGCGGACAAAGGTCACGTCCTCATCCGCGTACCCACCGGAGAACTCAGAGGCTTCATAGCCGACTGGCTTAAAATAGCCCACGCGGTAACCATCAATTTGTAAGCGACGGCCTAACCCAAGCACGATCGCCGTTTTACCTGAATAATTTTCAATCGAAGTGACGTATAATGCTTTCATATCATGTCCTTTGTCTGAATGCATTCAAGTTGTAGAAGCAGTTGGTTAATGGTGCCCAGGCAGGGCGCTCACATCGCCGCCATCTAACACCAGTCGCATGTCGATTGCTAACCCACCACTTCCATCTTCAAAAACCATCAGGGGGTTAATATCCAATTCGACAATTTCAGGGAAATCCACCACGAGCTGCCCAACGCGCAGTAGAGTATCTACCACTGCGCCCTTATCTTTTGGTGACTCGCCACGGACACCCTCTAGCAGCGCGTGTGCCCTGATCTCACGAAGCATCGCTTCGGCTTCACTGCGAGCAAAGGGGGCCACGCGGAAAGTCGCATCCTTCAAAATTTCAACGTAAATACCACCCAAAGCAAAGGTAACCAATGCTCCGAACTGCGGATCGCGGTTCATACCAACCAGTACTTCAAGCCCTTTTGGCGACATCTCTTGAACAAGGCACCCTAAGATTTTTGCCCCCGGCACATATTTCTGAGCACGGTAGACCATCAAGTCGAAGGCGTCGCGCACATCTTGCGGGCTCGATAAGCCAATTTTGACGCCGCCCACGTCCGTCTTGTGGAGAATATCTGGCGAGGCAATCTTCAAAACGACGGGATAGCCAAGCCGCCCGGCGATCTCTGTCGCTTCGTCAGCGGTCTTGGCAATCTCAGAAGCTGGGATGTTCAAGCCATAGGCCGTCATGATCTCACGCGCTTCAAAGTCCCCAATTGTGATGCGACCATCCGCCCGTACTTGGTCAAACAGCTTACGGACTGTTTCCTGATCGACATCAAAAATTTCCATCTCAGGCAGCGGTGTGGTCTGCCAGTCACGATAGTCCGTCATCGCTTTTAAGGCAGATACGGCTCGTTCGGGAAATGAATAGTTTGGCACCCCGCCTTCCATCATTAAGCGCACACCTTGGTCAACGGCAAATTCACCCATGTAGCAGCCAATGATCGGAATACCACTATCATTGGCAGTCTTGACGGTAGCGTGAGCTGTATCTGGGATGTTGGTCATGGCTTGCGGCGTCAGAATGACAATGATGGCATCAACATTCGGGTCTTTACTGACGACTTCTAGCGCAAACTGGTAGCGATCTTCAGCGGCATCACCGAGGACGTCAACTGGGTTCGCCGCCGACGCTGCATCTGGCAGTTGACTCTCCAACGTTTTGATCGTCTCTATGGTGAGCTTAGCCAACTTCAATCCAGCGCGTTCAATTGCATCCGTCGCTAAAATACCCGGCCCACCAGCGTTAGTAACAATCGCAATGTTGTTTCCGCGAGGGAGGGGCTGGTAAGCAAAGGCCAGCGCGTAGTCGAACATTTCTTGCATGGTGTTTGCACGAATGACGCCCGCTTGCATCAATGCGGCTTGATAGGCCTGCTCTGAACCAGCCAGCGACCCTGTATGTGAGGCCACTGCACGCGACCCTGCCTGTGTGACCCCAGACTTAACAACCACAACAGGCTTCTTCTTGGTGACCTCACGCGCCACATTGATAAAGCGCTGCCCGTCGTTAACACCCTCAATGTAGGCCAACATCACGTTAGAGTTTTCGCTGTCGGCCCAAGCACGCATCAGGTCAACTTCATCAATATCGGCCTTATTGCCCATCGAGACGAACTTCGAGAAGCCCATCCGGCCTGCTAGCGACCAGTCAAGTACGGCTGTACCTAATGCCCCAGATTGTGACATGAAGTCAATGGGGCCTTTGGGCGGTGTACCCGCCGCGAATGATGCGTTAAGCGGTGTATAAGTATCGATTACACCAAGACAGTTCGGCCCGATCACTCGAATATTATATTTTTCAGCAAGTGCGACGATCTCGGCCTCACGCGCCAGCCCTTCTTCGCCAGCCTCCCGGAAGCCCGCAGTGATGATCACAGCGGCAGGTACTTTCTGATCACCACACTCTTTCAATACAACAGGAACTAACTTATATGGCACCACGACAATAGCTAATTCAACATCACCTGGCACATCGTACATCGATGGATATGCTTTCAGGTTAAGTATCTCGTCAGCCTTTGGGTTGATTGGGTAAACATCATGCCCCTGTGTGAAGCCACTATCGATCAGATTTTTCACCACAGCGTAACCCAGCTTTGAGGGATCACGCGAGGCCCCAATCACGGCCACAGACTTGGGACTAAAGAAACTATCGAGCATACAATGTCCTTTCAGATAATTGGAACAATCGGACGCGGTGTATTAGGTATTGTTTTAAGTGGGGCATGCTGCTTTAGAAAGATACAAACGACTGCTATTTGTGTTCGGTTGGCTAAGTACGGAGCATGCCAAATTGAGGATAGCCAACTTTTCTTCCGCATTCATGTTAACACAAACAGAGGTCAGAAAACCGCACAAAGGTAATCGTTTCGCTGTGATCTTTATCCATCATTGTGGCGTATAAATAATCACAGGTGCACCCAGCCGCTGTTGGAGTGGCTTCAGTGAGATTTGTTCAAAGTCATCGTCGCTCAACTCGGGTAAAAGCACAAGTGTCCAATCATCATCAATCGATAGTGTTGTGTAAGCTACCCCCTCCGAAAATGGCATAAAGTCAAAAATAAACTCATGGTCAGGGCCGGGGCCGTAGCGCCGCCAAGGTCGCGCTTGGTTGAATGAAGCAGTTGCCCAGATACCGGCTTGGTTAGGGCCTTCATCCGCAGACAAGACTGCCACATCTGCCAGTAAGCTATCTGGTGTCGCCCATTGGACGCCTAAGACAGCTTCATCATCGCCTGGGGCGAAGCGCTCCACGATCTCCCCTGTATCCACATTTACGACCCGAATCACATTGGTCGGGGTAATATCTTGTAGCTCATTCTGCAAGCGCTCTGACTCGTAACTTAAATAAGCAATCTGTGTACGCTGTGGGTTGAGGATCGGCGCGATCAAGACTTCATCAATGTTGGCTTCTTTGATGACCCGACTACTGTCAGCAATCGGGTTGACGGCAAACACACCCTGTGAACGCCCTTGTGGGTCAACTGCGTTCAGGTAGAGGTCATCACCAACAGGCCAGGCAAAGGGGCGCGGCGGGAAGATATTAGGCAGTGTTTCTGAGTCAAGTAAGGAAGTGATATCCCCCCCAGCGACGGGCATAGACTCTACGACCCACGCTGTATCAGTGGTCAGGACGGCATCGGCAGACAACACTTTGACGTATGCTAACTGTGCTCCATCATCGCGCAAACTGAGGTAGATCAGGCGTTCGCTCTCCCCGACGGTAACAATCAAGCGAGCATCTCGTTCTGCTAAATTCCAAACGGCAACACCAAGCTGTTGGTCATCCTCCCAGACGAGGTAAATCAAAGTGCGACCATCTTGCGACGCAATAACATCTGAAGTTGTTTGATTATCATTGAGAGGCAGTGATACTACGCGAGTTTGCCCATTTGGAGAAACGGCAAGGACAGCGCTGCTAAAACCCTCAACACCCACCCAAACCCAATCAGTCGGCAGCCGTTCGCCAGCTTCAGTGGCTAGCGTTGGTGTCGTCGAGTCTGGTGGGCTACCATGATCAGATGGGAGTGGAACGGCAATGTTTTCAGGTTGGGCAATAGCCAGATCAGGCATGTTGGGAAGCAGGGTGCACCCTAGCGAAGCGGCGAGCAAGATGATTATCGGAAAGTGGCGCTGCATAGCAGTCATCGTAGCATGCTAGGTAAATCCGGGCCAGTCAGTGAAGGGCTTGACTTTATCCGCTATGCTGACATTCGCAACATTGGGCCGAACGTGCTTGTATTGTATAATGCCTCCCCTGGGACTGCCGCTTTAGATACTGAGCCCAATCCATTCAGATCTGAAGCATTTATTAATTATGTGCAAAGCGCCGACGGGTAAGCTATTTTGGAGGCACGGATTTCAGCGCGCCTCACCTGAACGCATACCAGCAGCGCCAGAGTAAAGAAACACGGCCCCAACGATTAGCAGCGGAAGGACAAGCAGGGCGAAGCCAAGAAGATTGAAGATTGGGCGGCTTAAGTTGATCGCGACAGTGCTTGAAGATGCATCTCGCAGAAAGAGACTCAGCACGCGCTCTGCACGCTCAGCAGTACTGAGGTTGACTAACGGCAGTGCCACACGCTGACTGTCAGCATGGTCGATGCGAATAAATGCACCACAAACAAGCCCAGTACAGCGTTCGACTATTTCTACCGCATCGACATTCGGGTAGCGATTAGCATTTGCTAGTGGCACAAACCCAAACCATAACAATTGAGTCACGCAGTCAACTTGCTCAGTTTCGTAACGCTTGCAGCTTACTAGCGTCGTGGTGCCAATAAGCAGGGCAGCAAATATCCCAAGCAGGGTACAGACGGCCCCCGCAATGATTAGCGCTTTATTACCGAAACTATTCAGTGATGTCATCTAAAGGTATATTTCGGAATGCTCTATAACTAGACCAACCACTTAGGAGCAACAACGGCATACTGACAAACATAATGCCCAGTAGACTAACAATCCAATTCGCAGACAGGACCTCAAATTGGATCAACTCTTCTTCTGATCGGTTGGTAGGGTACAGCATTCCATTAAGATTACGGGTCACGTCAGATGCTGCTTTAAAATTAGGCATTGGGTGTTGAACATGGCTTTCATCTCCCAAAGAAAATGAAATTTGATGCTCACAAACATCATCTGCCGGGCAGTCCTCGATGGAGCCACGCGTAATCCCGTCAAATTGCTGAAGCGGCGCGACGCCAAACAGCCCCATCCATTGACGTTGTGCAGTACAGCGTCCCTCACCTGGCTCAATTTCATAACAAGTGAGATTGTCCACAAGGCCAAACTGGTACAAAGTCAGCAAGCCTAGCACCAACAAGACAAACCCAACAGCAAACTGCTTCAAATTCAATCGTTTCAAGGCCAGCGTCTATCGTCTATCAATCTATGAAGATGATGCCACATCGTGTGCAGCCTGTTTAGGCATTAGGCCAGGCCAACCTAAGGCAGCATACAAACACAGAATACCATACCAGACTAACGAGCCACTCACGACATTAAAGCCACAGATACTCAAAAACCAGTTTGCCTCAACCACACTGAGTTCTGTGGTAGTTTCGTCGGCAAGAACCGTGTTTATTTGCGTGTACGCACCTATCGCCGTTGCATCGTTGAATGTTTTATAAGTGTAGACCTACTCGTTTCCGATCCGTCAATGTGAGGCCACGCTCTAAACTAGCCCCTACCGCACGCCAGGTAGTAGAGTTTCAGTCCTGCCGGTCGGCAACACCGCGAACCACAGACGCCTCGTTGTACAATTAACGATTGTTGGCTCTAGCCGCACGCAATCGATAGTTGTCACCAACAGGAAAGCATACGCCGATACGACACCTGCCACCAGTGCAGCCGAACCCTAGAACGTACTACCTACGCGCTGCGCTAGTTTCGGTTTCGTTATCAGTATGTCTTTCTATTTTATGCTTCATGCTGATGTTATACCAAAACAACTAACAGCGCTCTGTTAGGAATTACTCTAGTGTAGCCGTTAAAATATGGTCAGATAACTGTTTGATAAGCATACCAGTGACAACCATGACCATCGACACCATCAGCGAACACATTCAACACATCTTAGATAATCTACCAACGCGCCCCGGTGCCTATCTGATGAAGGACAAACGCGGTAACGTCATTTATGTGGGCAAAGCGATCAACCTGCGGAGTCGCGTGCGTTCCTACTTCCAACCCAGCACCTTAAAGGCAGCCCCAGCCAAACACCGGGCACTGGTCGCCAACATCGAGGATATCGAGTTCATCGTCGTTGAGAGCGAACTTGAAGCGCTGCTCACCGAGATCAACCTGATCAAGGCGCACAAACCACGCTACAACGTCCGCCTTAAGGATGACAAACGCTACCCTTACATTAAAGTGCGCTGGGGGGATGACTTCCCCAAAGTGCATACTACCCGACGTATGCGTAAGGATGGCTCACATTACTTCGGCCCCTACACAAACGCAAAGGCCGTCTACCAAACACTGGATACGCTGCGTAAAGCCTTCCCATTCCTCACCTGTGACCGTGAGATTACCGGCAACGATGAACGCGCCTGCCTCTACTACGACATCAAACTGTGCAACGCACCCTGCATTGGCAAGGTAAACCGCGAAGAGTACCGCGAAACGATTCAATCATTGATGGATTTTCTACAAGGCGATACAGACGAGATCATCGAACGGCTCGAAACGAAGATGTTCACCGCCTCAGAAGATATGGACTACGAAATGGCTGCCCGCTATCGTGATCAGTTGCAAGCGATCCAAAAGGTGATCCAGAAGCAGCGCGTCGTATCTGAGAAAAACATCGACCAAGATGTAATCGCCTTCGCCCAAGAAGAGAACGACGCCGTCGTTCAGATATTCTTCATCCGACGTGGCAAGATCATCGGGCGGGAACATTACGTCCTCGAAGGTACGGCTGAAGAAAATGCAGGCGAGATCGTCAGTGAGTTTGTCAAGCAGTTCTATAATGAAGCCGCTGAGATTCCCCAAGAAGTACTGCTGCCGCACGAGATGGAAGAGGCCCAGATCATCGAGCAGTGGCTGCGTAACAAGCGCGGTAAAAAAGTCGCTCTGACAGTTCCCCAGCGCGGCAAAAAGCGTGACCTGATCAAAATGGCGGCGGACAACGCCACCGAAACCCTGACCATGCTCCGCTCTGAGTGGGAAAGTGATACGCTCCGGCAAGAGACAGCCCTCAAAGAACTGCAAGCGGCGCTCGACCTACCCGAACTGCCTGTCCGGATGGAATGCTTCGACATCAGCAATACACAGGGCACAGCCGTCAGTGCTAGCCGCGTGGTGTTTGTTCAAGGCGTACCGAAGAAAAGCGCATACCGTAAGTTTAACATCCGCTCGGTGACGGACAGCGCCGACGACTACGGTTCCATGCGTGAAGCCCTTACTAGGCGCTTCCAACGTTGGGCCGACGCGCAAGCCGAAGACGAGCCAGCCCCCGGCAAAAAGATTGATGACGCTTGGCGCATCCTACCTGATCTATTGATTGTGGATGGTGGTAAGGGTCAATTGGGCGTAGCAGTCGAGGTGCTAGCAGCGTTCCAGTTGACTGAGCGGGTGCCAGTCTGTGGCCTTGCAAAACAGCGCGAAGAGATTTTCCAACCGGGTAAGCCGCAATCAACTCTATTACCCGCCCGCTCACAGGGCCTCTATTTGATGCAGCGCATTCGTGATGAAGCCCATCGCTTCGCCATTACCCATCATCGCAAACGTCGTGATAAGAAAGGGTTGGCATCTACTATTGAGCAAGTACCGGGTGTAGGCCCAGCACGGCGCAAAGCCTTGCTGAAAGCCTTCGGTTCTTTGCAGGGTATCCGAGCAGCAACAGAGGGGCAAATCGCAGAGGTAGACGGTATTGGCCCAGAACTCGCCGCCATCATCAAGGCGGAGTTGTAGGCTGATGGCGGCCTCTCGAGTTTGAGCACATCCGGCTTGGGTAGAAATTAAAGAATATGAGGAGAGCAAGCGGGACTGGTTAGAAACGTTTCTGGTTTTACCGCTAAGAACTTTGTGCTCATTCGGCGACTGGCATTGATGCGCTTGAAGCGCGCGGCTTCTGTTGGGGTTGGTTTGCAGGCTAAGCGCTTATGGACTGGATGGCATACTGATTATCTGCTCAAGGTTCTTAAACAGCTAGAACGCGATTGCCCTGTTCAATTCCGCCTTTCTTTACCTACAGAGACTAATCGACGGTTACTTATTAGTTATATTTTGCAACCATTACAGCGCCGGTTTCAGTACAGCCTGTGTTATAATGCGCTAGATGCAGGGTCGCCTACTACGGCCCCGTTGACTGTCACACCACATCATTAATAAGACAAACGACACAGGAGATTGCTTCAACGATGAGTTTTAAGCACATCGTAGTGCCTGATGGTGAAAAGGTCACCTACGACAACGGCAAGGTTAACATTCCTGATAACCCAATTATCGGCTTTATTGAAGGTGACGGTATTGGCTACGACATCATGACAGCCTCCAAGCGTATTTGGGATGCTGCGGTAGAAAAGTCATATGGCGGCAGCAAAAAGATCGCTTGGATGGAGATTTATGCTGGCGAGAAAGCAGCATCCGTTTATGATGGCGACTACATGCCAGAAGAAACATTCGATGCTATGCGCGAGTTTTACATCGGGATTAAAGGGCCGCTAACTACGCCAGTCGGTGGTGGCTTCCGCAGCCTGAACGTTACACTGCGTCAGGTTTTAGACCTTTATGCATGCATTCGCCCAGTGCGCTATTTTGATGGTGTACCCAGCCCACTCCGTGAGCCTGAGAAAACCGATATTGTCATCTTCCGGGAAAACACAGAGGATGTATACAGCGGCATCGAGTTTGAAGCGGGCACCCCAGAGCAAGAAAAAGTCGCCAACTTCCTCAAGAATGAAATGGGCAAGAGCTTCTTTGATGGTTCTGGCATCGGCATCAAGCCGATCAGCGCCTTTGGCACCAAGCGCTTGGTTCGTAAAGCAATCGAATATGCGATTGAGCGCGACCGCCCATCTGTCACATTGGTTCATAAAGGGAACATACAAAAGTTCACAGAAGGAGCCTTTCGCAATTGGGGCTATGAAGTCGCTGCTGAAGAATACGGTGAGCAAACTATTTCTGAAAATGAACTCTGGGAAAAGTACGATGGCGAGGCCCCTGACGGGCGCGTCGTGGTTAAGGATCGCATTGCAGATATCATGTTTCAGCACTTACTGCTGCGGCCCACAGAGTTCGACGTTTTAGCCACATCGAACCTCAACGGTGACTATCTCTCCGATGCAGTGGCAGCGCAAGTAGGCGGGGTTGGTATTGCCCCTGGGGCAAATATCGGGGATGAAGTCGCCCTGTTTGAAGCCACCCACGGTACGGCGCCGAAATATACAAATATGGATAAGGTCAACCCTGGCTCGCTGTTGTTCTCTGGGGTGATGATGCTAGAATATATGCAATGGTGGGAAGCGGCAGACCTGATCACCAAGGCATACGAAAAGACTATTGCCCACAAAACCGTTACCTATGACTTTGCCCGTCAGATGGAAGCCGCACAGACCGTCAAAACATCTGAATTTGCGACCAACGTCATTAACAACATGGACAACGTTTGAGGAATGAACACCACGAGTGGGTTCACTGAGTTTTGGCCCACTCGTTAAAAACAACGAACTTACGCCACACCCGGCCAGAGAGTATACGCTGGTGCAGATGGACGAGAGGTCACTATTCAATGTCCACGCATTTCAACCCAGATACACGCACGCAAGACCAACTGCTTGACGACCTGTATGAAAGCAGCAGTTCTCTAGAACGGGATAGAATTCTAGAGCGCTTGTCTGCAACAGGACAGGCGGACGCCCTAGATGAGATTGTCCACTTCATCCGTGAGAACCCTGAAGCTGCAGGAAAATCAGGGTTAAATGCCTTACGTGTGTTGTCAAACAAGTTTACGCCAGCCGATCGCTACGGCTTAGCTGAATCGCTGATACCGTTTCTAGAGCGAAAAGATTGGTCTCAACGACTAACAGCCACGCGCTTACTGAATACCCACCCCAACGAGCTGGCAACCGCCCCACTGCGAGACCTAGTAACTGAAGCCTACGACATCCTACATCAGGAAGCGAAGAATAAATTTTCGCCCAAACGCTTGCTTGCCGAGCGCCTTCTTAATGAATCAGTGATGGCGATGGCAAACTGCGGACGCTTGAGTGTCTTACCCGAAATCCTTGACTACACCGAAGAACCCGTTACCCGGCCTATTGCTGCCCGTGCTCTAGGTATCATCGGTGATGAGACTGAGCGTGAGTACCTTGAAGATTTAGCTGAGGATCCTGATGTACGTGTCCGAGACAGCGCCCAATGGGCACTCGGCCTGATGGATGATCGCCGCGAAATGTTCATGAACCCACCAATGGAGTTACCTGAACCTCCCCCAGAGCGTCTTCATCCGGTCTACTGGGCGCATCGCCAATTGAATGCTAGCAAAGATGCTCTCGTCCAGTTTATGGTGATACGTGTAGCACTTGAACATCTATTGCTGGATCGCTACCTTGGTGATGGGCGCATCCCTGAAGGTTGCACAATTATTCTACGTCAATACATTGGTGATACCCCGCCTGATTTCAGAAGTCAGGCGGATGATGCGAAGATCATTGAAGCTTGGCGCTATACGTGGGAAGGGCCAACTTTGACTGCCCTTGAAGAACTGCCCGAAAAACCACAATCACCTCAGCCCAAGTACAAAATGCAGCGCACAGAAAAAAAGACCGGTTGGTGGCCAGCGATAATGATTAGTTACCCAACGGGCTTACAGTATGCGCAGAGTGGCTTTGTAAGCTTCGATAGTCTGCTAGAAGCACACAATGGACGTGGGTGGCTATATTATATTAATCATGATGGCGAAGATTGGCAGTTCAGCCGCGTGAAGAGCGTTTGGTCATTCTAATCGAGAACAACTATACCAACAATCCAGTTGACGTCACCGAAGCAACCTAAGGCAGGTTACTGGTACCATTTTGCTTGTAAATGGCGGCTGGACAGATCACTTACCAAAAATTTATGGCAGTGCAAAATAGGGCGCGTTATAATTTTTGGGCTCATCGAGGGGGGCATAGCTCAGCGGTAGAGCAGGGGCCTTTTAAGCCCTTGGCCGGGGGTTCGAATCCCTCTGCCCTCATATACCGAGAGACGTATCGAACCACCATTTCGGAGGGTTCTGATATGTCTCTTTCTGATTCACCTCATCAACGCAATCCCATCCCCCTGACCTTGCACGCTCGGCCTGTCAGTTCTGTTGCCCTGGCCCGACAAGTTTCCCGATGTAAAATTCAGCTACACATCAGGCGGGTTAAAGCCCACGAGAAAATTGCCTAACCAGTGCCATTAATATGGCCTGGCTAGCGGCGGCTTCAAAAGCTGTCAGATGACACTTCCCCGGAAGTTATCTCTAAAGCACCAACTTTGGTTTCTGCTTGTTTAACCTGGCGAGCCTGCCTCCTATTCTTGAGATAATCACTGAAAGTTGGCAACAGCCCACGCGGCAGCCTTAGAAACAGCAGGATGACCAAGGCACCGTATGCGACATGCCGCAGGCGTCCGATTTCGATCATGAGCTCATCGATGAGCGTAAACACGACCGCACCCACTATTGGCCCGAATATACTGCCTGGGCCACCAAAGGCATACATGACCAACACCACGACGTCAACCTGGCCGAAGCCGAACGTCGTCGGGCTAACACGTCCTTCGCTGAGGGCATACGTGGCCCCAGCCAACCCCAGCATTGCTGAACCAATGATAGCAGCATATACACGATAGCGGGCGACATCAACGCCTGCCAAAACAGCGGCAACTTCATCGTCTCGCAAAGCGCGGAACGCCCAGCCAAAATGGGAGCGTTTCAATAGGCCATACACCAGCAAAAACAGCATTACCAACCCCAGCATCACATAGTAGGGAGGGATCTGCTGCCTTAGTAAGGTCTCTGAACCTGCTTCGATCAAGCGCCCATTGTCGCCACCGGTTAACTCCGTAAGTCCGAGCTTCAACGCATCGTATGACATAGTGAAGATCAACGTAATGATGCCGGTAAAGATCACGCCGAGCGAACGGCTAACAGCAACATAGCTTAATAGCCCTCCTACAACCGTTGATGCAACGGCAGCTGCAAGGATACTGGCTATGATGGGCCAGCCAAGGTCGTCAGCTAAGATGGCGGCACCGTAACCGCCGATGCCAGCCAAGGCACCCACACATAGGAATAACTGTCCAGTGCTGCCAAAAATGAGGTTGAAGCCAATCGTGTAGCCAGCAAATGCAAGGCCCAAGACCGCAACCCCCATCAGCACGCGAGACTCACCAATAAACAGTGGTACAAGGGCTAAGACTGCGCCGACCCCAAGGATCGGCAGCAGTAACGAGAGAAATGATCCTGATAGACTTGTCCGGCTGCTTGTGTCGTCAGATGTTCTGGTTTCGGTAGAAATAGCACTGCTCATTCTGCCACTCCAAGTAATCCTGCTGGTCGTATGAGAATAACTGCCCCGGCGGCGGTGAGCAGGATAATAAGTGATACGTAAGAACCGATCAGGCTGGAGGCGAACACGCTGATTAACCCTAATATAAGGCCAGCAAGCAGAGCACCTGCCACACTGCCCAGCCCGCCAACCACAGTGACGATCAGCGCAAATACGGTAATCGATATGCCAGAAAGCGCGTCAATTGGCGTAACCATAGCGCGAGTCACTGCAACCATCGCTGCCAAGGCACCGCTCAACACGAGGATGATGCGCATCATATGACCAGGGTCGATGCCGACCAAACGTGCGCCTTCCTCATCTTCAATCACTGACCGGACGGCACGCCCTAACGGTGTGTGTTGGAAAAATACATACAGAGCGACAAAGATGCTGATTGTGATGCCGGCAGCCACCAAGCTGCCCCGGCGCATGGGTACGCCCAAGATATCTATTGCACTGCCCGGAATGCGAATTGATAGGATTTCTAGCGGGAACTGCCACACCAAGAAGCCCTCAATAATGAAGGAAGCGCCCAGAGTCAGCAGCAAGCTGAGTAGGACGCGTGACTCACCCTGCCTTTTGTAGACTGGTTTTAGTAAGGTCAAATCGAAAATAAGGCCAAGCAGAGCACCAACTAAAATGCCAATCAGAATGGCTAAAACAACCGGGACGCCTGCTTCAATCGCGAGTACGATTGTAATCGCTGAGGTGACAGCCATTTGCCCATAGGCCAAGTTAAGGACGCCACCCAATCCGTATACAAGGGTGAGCCCAGCGGCAAATAATCCAAGTTGCAGCCCAAACACAATTCCATCAAGAATGTTCGCAATCATGTGACCCCCAAATAGGCACTGCGGACTTCAGGATTTTCAGCCAAGTCATCCGTTGTGCCTTCAAGCCGAATATAACCGTTCTCGAGAACGTATCCACGCTCACTGATAGACATTGCCAGCGGCACCTGCTGTTCAGCGACTAAGACCGTTAAACCCAGTTCGCGCAGGGCCGTCAAGGCTTTGTAGGCTGCCTGAGCCAGCAGCGGGGCAAGACCCGTGCTTGGTTCGTCCAAGACGAGCAACTTAGGCTTAGACATCAACGCACGTCCAACCGCAAGCATTTGCTGCTCACCGCCACTCATCGTACCAGCATGTTGACGCGGACGCTCTGCCAACCGCGGGAAAAGATCAAATACCATCGACATCGTCTCAGAGTCAGGCTTGCCCGGATAAGCCCCAAGATAAAGATGGTCTTGAACGGTCATTCTTGGAAAGAGATGACGTTCAGCCGGGACGAAGCTCAGACCGAGGCGGGCTATCTGTTCAGCGGGCATTTCAGTGATGGTTCGGCCTTCAAACGATACCGTGCCCGAAGACGACGGCAGTAACCCGGCGATGGTACGAAATAAAGTGGTTTTACCAGCACCGTTTGACCCAATGATCATGACCGCTTCCCCCTCTTGAACGTTAAAAGAGACCTCATGAATGACATTATTCCCTTCGTAGCCAGCGGAGAGATTTTTTACTTCAAGCATGTTTGATTTCCTCCCCAAGGTACGCCTCGATCACGGCAGGGTGCCGCATGACATCTTGCGGTAAACCGCGTGTTAGCACTGTCCCAAAGTTTAGGACGACCGTTCGTTCTGCCAAGCTCATCACAGCCTTCATAACGTGCTCAACCCAGATCACCGTTAAGCCGAGTTCATCACGCAGCTTGCGGACAATCTGCATGGAGGCTTCTAATTCCGTATCATTAAGACTAGCCATCACTTCGTCAAGCACCAGAATCTTGGGGTCTCCCGCGATACTTCGTGCCAACCCAACCAGCCGCTTTTCATGCAGGTTGAGGTTACTCACGGGCTCATGGTGTTTATCTGCTAATCCAACAGCTTCTAGAGCATTGATCGCAGTTTTGACAGCGCCCGCTTGATTCTGATGAGAACCCGGTTTGCCAAACATTGCTCCAAGTGATGCATTTTCGAGGACGGTCATGGTCGAGAAAGGACGGGGCGTCTGTGAGACCATTGCGATCCCTTTACGACGCACGCGATGTGGCGCCAGTGTGGTGATGTCCTCACCCAGAAAGGTGATCTTGCCCCTTGTGGGCGCTTCAAGGCCGACAATCAGTTTGAGAAGCGTGCTCTTGCCAGCACCATTCGGGCCGACGATGGCGAGAATCTCCCCATCTTCAACCTGCATGGAGACCCCGCCGACAGCGGCGAGGCCTCCAAAGTGCTTCTCGACATTTTCTAGTTCGAGAATAGTCATTGGACTTTAGGATTCGGGGACGTATGGCTCAAGTGGGTCCGACTGAGTAAGCAGTTCGAACCACCAATCGCCAGCTTCGTTGACACCTTCTGGGGCAGGGCCTTCACTGATCAAGGTCAGGATGGGCTGTGCAGCGGCGAGTTCACCCCATTCCGTCCAACTTAGGACGTGTGCGTAGCCAGGTGTATTAAACTCGTTCGCGTGGACGTACTCGGCAATGGCAACTGGATCATCACCAACTTCGGCGACAGCTTCAGCGACAATCTGAACGATTGCATAACCAGCGACGGCGTCATCAGACATGAATTGGTTGTCTGACATCTCAAGGTAACGGCGGGCCAAGTCTTGATAGTCTTCACTGAAGTAGTCCGCGCAGGAGAAGTCACTGTAGTTACCGATAGCGACTTCTTGAACGCCACCAACCACCAAGTCCGGTGGTGTCCATGAGCCGGTTACCGGAACGCCCAATAGGTCATTTGCTAAAGTGAGGATGGCAGCGTTGCCGGGTGGGTGGCCTGTCCCCACAATGAACTCGACGTCAGCATCTGCCATCGTGCGGACAAACGGTGTAAAGTCCGTAGTAGGTGGCACAGGTGCCAACTCGATTGTGTTTTCAATTCCAGAGTCAGCGAACTGTTCTTCCATGGCTGCGGCGATTGACTGACCCCAAGGGTAGTCGGCGGCAATTGTGCCGACGCGCTCAAAGCCTTGCTCCTGAGCATACTGCAGCACAGTTGGGGCAACCATCGGCGCGGCTGGTAGGCAGGTACGGAACGTATAGCGGCTGTCCAGCGTGAGGGCAGCTTCGGTACCGGACTTAATCAGGAAGTATGGCATTTCGAGTTCTTCTGCGGTACCTGCGACGGGTGCACCAACGCCACTAGAGATAGTACCACCAACGGCGACGACACCCTCTTCAACCAAGCGTTCAAAGCGATCAACACCGATGTCCCCGTCGTTTTCGCTGTCCTGAATAACAATTTCGATCATGCGTCCATCAACACCGCCAGCAGCGTTAATTTCGTCGGCAGCAAGCTGCATACCGTCACGAACGTTGACGCTCCACGGGGTGAAAGAGCTCGTGAAGTCACTCAGTTGACCGATCTTGATGGGTTCAAGGTTTTCAGCGGGGGCCTCTTCCTCTGCTGGCTCTTCAGCGGGGGCTTCTTCTTCTGCCGGTTCTTCTGCAGGGGCTTCTTCTTCTGCCGGTTCTTCTGCGGGGGGCGCTGAACATGCTGCTAGCACCAGCGCAAACGCTATTAACAGCGGCAGTAACTTCTTCCAATTCTTCATCTTGGTCTCCTTCTTCCCACTCTCTTATAGGTAGGGAATTTAGTAGTGTGTACGTGAATTACTATCATATAGCCTAGTTGAAAACGTTTTCCCATTTATTTAAGAATAATTCTTCGAATAGAAGTTATCCTCTCTCTAGTCGCGGCCGAAACCCAGAATATTAATACTAATCTTGGGAGATGATTGCTTTAGGTCGCACATGGAAGACACACGCGCTCCGTTTTGTGACGCTCCCACGCCTAAAGGCGGGGGCTTCTGAGCCACGCTTGCGGCAACCCGCTACGTTC
>CAYTPI010000025.1:0-11682 GCA_964439625.1 uncultured Anaerolineae bacterium
GCTTCAAGCGGCAGGGCCACTTCGATCAGTTTTTTGCGTCGAATGTCTTTATTCGTGGTCATGCGGCGGGCGCTCCCTGCGGTTCAGGGACGGGCTGGTCGTGCGCGAGGGCCGCTTCCAGCCACAGGCGCTTGGCATCCTCGATCATCGGCAGGATCTCGTCCCATTCGTCCACCTCGGTCATACAGCCCGGCAGTTCCTTGATCTGGACAAACCAGGCCCCCTCATCGGGGATAATCTCCAGGGTGTAGGGCAGCGACAGGTAATAATCAATCGTCTTATTCATTGGTTTCATCCTCCACGTCATCTTCCTCTTCGGGGAACAATTCATCTAACAATTCGAGTGCTTTCAGCACATATACTTTCTTCACCTTGCGCCCATGCAGTGGGATGCTGATCGAGCGGTAGACCCTGCCCTCCCGGTACACAAACAGGTGGTGGCTGCCACTGACCCGGTCGAGCACGAATCCAAAACGGGTGAGTAAGGTTTCCAGGTCCTGCATCCTGGCCCCGGTAGGGTTGTTGCGCAGTTTGCGGCGCAGTTTCTCTCGGCGGGCCATCAGGACGGTTCCTCACTTCTGTCTAACAGACTGCGTATATTATAGTTCACGCTCGTCACGCCGAAACCTGGCTCCTGTCCAATGGCTTCGCCCGGCACATAGCGCGGCGGTGGCGCCTGCCCGTCTGCCACCTCAACAATCGCCAAAATAAACTGCTCCGGGCTGTTGATGGCGGTCAGTATCTCGTTGCGGGTCAGGGTCACGGTATCAGCCCCGGCACGCCGCCCCTTCACCTCAATAAAGCGCAGGCGACCATCACGCGGGTCGAGGCTCTCAATATCGTATCCCAGGTTATGCTGGCTCACATCCCTGGGGTGGTTGCCCAGCTCCGCTTCGGCATCCATCACCGCTTGCATGGCTATCGCCTCCGTGATGCGGGTATCCATGATCTCCGGCGGGGTGCGCTCGCCGTATACCAATCCGGCAGGAATGATCAGTGCCCCACCAATCACCACCGGCGGTATCGCTGAAATCTGGCGTTCCAGTTCGAGTTCCTCTTTACGCCGTTCCAGACGAGCCGCCAGATCGTCGGCACGCTGCTGAGCCAGTTTGGAATTGAGTTTCTGGTTGACCTTGCCCGCTTTTTCCGTCTGGCGCAATTCGTGGGCGCGTCGATCCCAGTAGTTGATCTCTTTCGTCAGCCGCTCTTGCACGGCAACCAGCGTCTTGTCGATCAGCTCCTCTCGCCGCGTTCGAACACGTTCGAGGTGGCCGGGTACAAGCTGCTCAATCGCATAATTGACGACATGGGACTCCAGTTCTGCTTCTGAAAGCCAGTCCGTCCCCATCGCCTCCGTGAATGAAGCACGCTCTTCATCAGTTGCCGGACGGTAATCCAGGTAGGGTGCGCTGCCCCCGGCACGTACCCGGTCCTCTTCATCAATTTCCACAAAATGAACTTCACGCGAGATGGTGTGATCTCCCGCGTCACGGATGGCCTGTTCAAGGAAGAACAGCATGCGAGGAGAGGTTCCCGGATCGGTCGGATCCACCAGCACCGAACCGGACTTCAGCGTATGACGATGTTTACCCAGCAGCATGTCGATCACCGTATCCAGCAGCGGGTGCCCCGGACAAATAAACTGCGCAAGCGGCTGGCCTGCGACACTGATCAGAGATTTGTCAAAACACACCCGTTCGTACTCGCGTAAAATAGACAGTGCGCTGCCCATCTCCTGTGCGCGGTCACGAATGGCTGCCGGGACATAAGTGATGCGGTACCGACCCGGCTCTCGTTCCTTGATTGATCCCCCAAGCTGTCCAAAGGCCTGTAGGAAAAAGGACTGCACATAATGGGGCTGCAAACGCCGGGCGGCATAGCGTTCCATATCAGCCCGGATGCGCTCAATTTGTGTGAGATCCATTGTCTGAGCAACCAGCGAGCGAGCTTCCAGCAGCTCACGCACCCGTTCCCGGTCTATGGCGTTGTCAACTGCTTCGTCCAGCCGGGCGCGCACTTTTGACTGATCCCCATATCGAACAGCTTCAACCAGCAGTCTGCGCAGCGGGGTCTGGTCAAACAATGTCCCTAGCACATCAAAGACCTGACCATTGAGTGCTTCACCTTCGATCTCCAACTTGCGCAGCAGCCGCTCGTAGACGTAGCCTTCACGGGTCTCCCCGGCCACCAGATTCCACAGGTGGCAAACCTCTGTCTGACCAATACGGTGGATACGCCCAAAGCGCTGTTCGAGCCGGTTGGGATTCCAAGGTAAGTCGTAGTTGATCATCAGGTGAGCGCGTTGCAGGTTGATGCCCTCACCCGCGGCATCGGTTGCTAGGAGAAAATGCACGTCGGGATCATTACGGAAGCGATCTTCTACTTCACGCCGCCGCTCACGCGGCAGACCTCCGTCGATATGAACCATGTTGTCGTCTCGCCCAAACAATGTGCTGATCCGTTCCCACAGGTAGCGCAGCGTATCGCGATGTTCGGTGAAGATCACCAACTTTCGCCGGTCACCTTTCTCACCAACCATGTGCTCGTTGTCCTGGATGATCGTGGCAAGCTCCTCCCACTTACGGTCATTGCCAGTGTGCCGTACCTGATAAGCTCTGCGCTCCAGAGTCTTGAGGGTTTCAATCTCTGCTTTGAGTTCAGCGATAGTCAATGCCGCCGTAGCTGCGTCGAGTACCAGTTCCTCGATTTCCTCGAACTCTTCGGCGGGGGCGTCATCGAGATCATCGATGAAATCCGCGTCAAAGAGCACCTCATCATCATATTCATACACTTCAAGCTGCCGCCGCCTTGCTTCAACTTCCTTCAATCGTCTTTCCAGTCTCTCACGGCGACGCTGCAATGACATGTAGATCGCTTCCGGTGAAGAAGCCAATCGTCGCTGGAGAACGGTCAGCGCGAAGCCAACCGTGCCCTTGCGCTTGTCGTCAAGCAACTGCTCTACCCTGTTAAACTCCTCGCGGACATACTCTGTCACTGCGTGATAAAGCTGCATTTCATCCGGCGACAGACGGTAGTTAACCGTATAGGCACGCCGCTCAGGAAAGAGTGGGCGACCATCAAAACGCCGTAGATTCTCTTTCACCATGCGGCGCATGATGTCGGAAACATCGACTTCATGTACTCCTTCACGGAAGCGGCCCTCAAAGCGATCTTCATCGATCAGTTTGAGAAACATCTGGAAGTCTTCTTCTTTGCCATTATGTGGGGTCGCTGTCATCAATAGGAAATGACGGGTGAGCTGGCTAAGCAACTCGCCCAGCCGATAGCGTTTAGTTATTTTAAGTTCTCCACCCCAGAATGATGCCGACATCTTATGGGCTTCATCTACGACCACCAAATCCCAATCAGTGCGACGCAGCTTTTGCTGCAATTCGTCGTTTCTGGCTACCTGATCCAATCGAATAATGACGAGGTTCTTTTCCTGGAAGGGATTTCCCGTGACAGATGCCTCGACTGTCTCTCGGGTCAGGATATCGAAATGTGTATGGAACTTGAACCACAATTCGTCCTGCCACTGCGCAGCAAGCCCTCCGGGTACACATATCAGGCAGCGGCGAACATCTCCCCGGACGATAAGCTCCTTGATTAACAGGCCAGCCATAATGGTCTTGCCAGCGCCGGGATCATCCGCCAGCAAGAAGCGGAGGGGCTGCCTAAGCAGCATTTCACCATATACCGCTGTTATTTGGTGCGGAAGTGGCTCAATCAGAGAGGTATGAACGGCCAGGACAGGATCAAATAGATGTGCGAGATGAATTCGGTATGCTTCCGATACCAAACGAAATAAATCTCCGGCAACATCCAGGCTCCAGGTCTGCCTGGATTCGACGATCTCTATCCTGTCTTCGTCACTACGAAAAAGCAGTTGGTTATCTAGTCGACCATCTGCTCGCTTGTAGGTTAATTCGACAGCATTGGTTCCATGCCATTTCGAATCTATGATCGAAACAACCTGCTGCGGAATGATCCCAATAACTTGTAAATCTGACTGTAATTCTTCCAGCTTTGCCATGCAAAAAACCTCAGACTTTTCGGTGATTAGATTGTGGATTCACACTGCTCGAGAAAGTTAATGCGGTGCTTGAACCATACAAGGACAAGGTGTTGCGACTGCTTTTGCCACAAAAGCAAAGACTGACTTTGGAGGCGAAGGTATAGTCTATATTGCCTCTAGAACGGATCTAGCTGGCATTGCACAATTAACTGGCTCGTACCTACAGTATGAGTTTGAAGTTGCCTTTTAGATTTTGCCATTAGATTTTGCGAGACTTTCTAGTAGTTCCGTCAGTGATGAAAGAGCTAGACAGATGCTCGCTACACTTGGAGTGCATATCCCGTCGCAAATAAGCGGTGGCGATAGTCTCACGCAAACCCTAAAAGACTTAGTCTCTCCCATTTTAACCAAAGAGCAGATTAAGTAGTTTGTATCTGACGCTAGGAGAACTTTGTGACTGATCCGGTATTTTGAATCGAAAGAGTCGGACAAAATAGTGATAAAGATTATGTTTTGATAGGCCTTGTTCATGAGATACTTAGGTTGGGGGATATCCTGGCAACGTCTGCTCGATCAGCAACTAATGTATTTGAACTGGTTGATATCCACCCATATGGATCTCATCTTTCAAAAATACATCCACCAATACTTGCCAAATAACGTTGCGGTCACTTAATGGTGAGCTAACCAGCAATATTATCGAGAAGGCTGCTCAGCATTTGCATAAAGTCACCCCTGAGTAACAAGTCTTAAAGCTTGAGTTGATATAGTAGGGGCGCAGATTTATGTCGCGCCCCTACACCATTTGCCTTTGACGACTTTATCTTGAATGGGGCGCTGGATGTTGTCGGTGTCATAGAACCACCCGTGGGTAATGTTGTTCAGGTTCGCAGCAAAGACGACTGGGCAACTGACACCATGGTGGCTACCGCCCCTGCAATCACAAGAAGCTTCCCAACCGTCGTTATTTTGCGTGATGGCGAACCTTGGGTGAACAATGCACACTTTGGTGCGCTCCAGGCTGGCGAAGTGACACTAGCTTATGAAATTCTGCGGACTACCTTTACTGAGGTAATGGCTGCGGAATAACGGTTTCATGAATTTTGGTCAGAAACAGTAGCCATAAGTCTGCTGTTCCTGACGTTTAGTAGTTTTGGCGAAAAGAGAATGACCTCTGTAAAAATTGTTTGCTGATACCAACTGAAGGTTATTTTCCACATGGGCCAACTATTCCACAAGATAACGAACTTCTAAAAAAGCGGTTATGTTGGGCAGTCTTTGCTACACAGATAGGTATGATAGTCAGAGGGAGTATGCAACGCAGGATAGTTCGGCCTTTAAATCAACTCGATTTAAGACGACTTACTGCCTATCGTGCTTACGCCCAATTAACACAGAGGAATCGCGGATAAGTTTCAGGCCACCAATAATGACAACATAGAATTCTAAGCGACCAAAGAGCATGGCGATAATTTGCACCAGCATCACCTGGATAGGTGCGTTTGCAGTCGTCACACCAACTGAAAGCCCCACTGTTCCAACCGAGCTCGCCATTTCAAATAGACTTTCAGCTAGGCTATAGCCACTTAGCGCGAAAACAATAGCCGCGACCCAGAAAAAGATCAGATAGAGCCCAATATACAAAGCAACTTGACTAACCCTCGAATCTGTTAGTGTTTCTTCACTATTTCCCTGGCAGATTTTCGGGCTATTTACTGCTCTAGCAGGTAAGAAGGCACGCCTAAACTGCCAGCCTATTGCTTTTAGCATCACATTGACCCGGCTTAATTTAATGGCACCGGCAGTTGACCCACTACCACCACCAGCCAGCATCAACAGGATAAGGCAAAGCCAACCCGCAGGAGGCCACTCTGTATAAGATACAGTACTGAACCCTGCTGTAGATGCTGCGGATACACTTTCAAACAACCCAACTCTGATTGACTTTGGGATATCTTCGTAGAATTGGGCTGTAATAGCCGTAATCAACAACAATGTACTGCCAACCATCAGAAAAGCCATCAGACGCATTTCTCCAACTTTGAACAGCAGGCGCCATTTGCCTGTAAGCACCGTGTACGCAGTCAAAAAGTTGATGTTACCGAGTATCATAAGGACAATGATGACCGCTTCGATTGCAAAGCTATCCCAATAACCAATGGACTCTGGTCTTGTTGAAAAGCCCCCCGTCGAGACAGCCGTCAGAGAATGGTTGAGCGCATCAAACCAAGACATACCTGCGATACGTAATGCAAAGAAACCGCTCACAGCATAACCAGTATATAAGGACAAAACGATACTGGAAGAACGCCGTACCTGTGGTGCCAATTTCTCAGTGCGGCCTTCAGCTATACTGAAGCTATACCCTAGCGGGCCTGCAATGGCACTTACAGCGATAATTGCCAAGCCCGCGCCACCGACAAACTGAATGATGCTCCGGTATACTAATATGACCTCCGGAGCTTGCAAAACATCTACCACTGTGAGACCTGTAGAAGTCCATCCACTTGTAGATTCAAGCAGAGCCTGAATGAACGTCATATTGTTCACCCAAATAAATGGGATGGTGCCCACGCTGATTGCAGTAATCCAAATAAAGGTGATGAGCATCGCACCTTCAGTGAAGGCTAGACTGTCGTCTTCAGTCGAAGGTGCCAATCTAGACATACTCCAGCCGACAGCGAAAAGCACCACAGCGATGATCAGAAATGGAACAGTGCCGACAAGATTGTCCGGAAAGACAACAACTGTGAGACACGGGACGGCGAAGACGCCAGCGATTACTCGCAGCAGCACGCCAAAATAGTTTGCAAGGTTAGCGTAGCGTTCACGCAAATAAGCTGTTTGACGCATTATCTTTGCTGCATAGTATGGTTAGGTTTTGCTCCTGATGTTCGGTATCACTGATAACCAGAAGATGATCACCTGCTTGTATTTCCGTACTGCCGTGGGGCACAAAAACCTCATCGCCACGGATAACGCCTATTATGAGAGCACCAGCAGCTAATGGGAGCTTCGTTAAACTCTTGCCGATTGCTAAGGAATGTTCGTCAATGCGTACATCTGTAAACTGCAGCCGCCCTTCAGCAAGCGGGAGTAATCCTGTGATATCCGTAAAGGCAGTTTCTTGATCAATGATGGTGCCGATAATCTCTGTGGGAGAAAAAACCATTTTGACACCCAACTGCCTGAACACATCTTTATTGTCAGGGTCATTGACAATCGCAATAACTTGCGGGATACCAAACTGGTCCTGCGCTACCTGACAGGCAATGAGATTATCCTGATCTTTCGCTGTCATGGAGACAAGAACATCGGCGCTATGCGCACCACACTGCCTTAAAATGTCAATGTCACTCCCATCTCCAAAGACCACTGTCGCTTCAGTTCTGTCAGCCAATTCCTGGCTACGTAGGCGATCAGCATGAACAATTGTTACCTCGTAGTCGCGCTTCAGAAACTGCTTGGTCAAGAAGTAGACGGTCTCATCGCCGCCGATAATTATTACGTTCATCGGGTTGTATCCCCTGAAACTTTTGCGTTAAGAAATGCCTCTGTTGACAGACGCGTCGGGCTGACGGTTCTAATTCCTCTTTGAGCGTAATGCTCGTCTCGGGAGGGGTCAAAAACACGAGCAATAACTTGTTCGACAGAAAATATTCTTTGTGCTACCTGAGCAACCATTAAATTTGTATTGTCGTGTGTGGTGACCGCGAATAGAGCATCAGCTTCTTCAATGCCTGCTTTACGGAGTATCTCCAACTCTACAGCACTGCCTGTAATTTTATACCCACTGAACTCGGCTGGGAGCTTTCTAAACGCTTGTTCGCTTTCATCAATGATCACGACGGAGTGCCCATTATGACTGAGCACGCCTGCCAGTTCGGCGCCGAGCCTGCCGCACCCAACAATAATATAGTATTCGCTTTTCTCATGCCCGTTGCCAAACAAAGAATTCAACATGAACATACTCCATTCTCAACCAGCAGACTGGCTACTGAGAACCAATAATTGTCATTTGCAGATTGATAGTACTGAACCAAGAAAATTTATGCGATTAAAGTTTTAGTTTTTGCGAAAATAAACATATAACAAAAAACAGCATACCTATTTAATATGCTGTTCTGGAACTATTGATTTAGCTAGCTACTAGTCGCGTTTGATCGATACCATCTGCATACTGGTCATTTCCTCGATGGCGTATCGTAAACCTTCTCGCCCTAACCCACTCTGGCGATTGCCACCATACGGCATATGGTCAACGCGAAATGATGGCGCTTGGTTTACGACAATGCCTCCGAAGTCGAGCACGTCCATCGCCCGCAAGATTTTATTGAAATCGTTTGTAAACAGCCCAGCTTGTAAACCATAGTCGCTCTCATTTGCTCGGTGGAGCGCTTCTTCGAAATCATCATACTGGAACACAGAGGCGACTGGCCCAAACACCTCTTGTGCAACGACCCTAGCCGACTCTTTAACGTTGCCCAATAATGTGGGCCAATAGACTGGACCTTCTCGTTTGCCTCCTGTAAGAACATGGGCTCCATCTTGTGCGGCTTCATTCACCCATTCTTCGATGCGTTCAGCTTCACGTATGCGAATCATAGGACCAACATCAACCCGCTCATCTAGCGGGTCACCGACAACCATCTGTTCTGCCTGGCGAACAAATTTTTCTGTGAAGTCATCGGTAATTTCTGGTGCCGTGTATATACGCTGAAGTGAAATACAAAACTGGCCTGAATATGCGTAAGCAGCGTTTGAGCAGCGTTCGACGACTTTATCCAGATCAGCATCTGGCGCAATAATAACCGGTGATGCATTGCCTAATTCAAGTGTGACCCGCTTGATGCCGGCTTGCTTGACAATGATTTCTCCGATTTTTGCGCTACCGGTAAACGTAACCATAGCCACTTTAGGATGTGTCACCAGTGGCTCTCCTACGTCGGGCCCATAGCCGTTGATCATATTGATTCCACCGGATGGTAGCCCGGCCTCATGCAAGACATCAGTGATCATGCAAGACGTTAGGGGCGTCAGTTCAGCAGGCTTGAGCACAACGGGGCAACCTGCGGCAACCGCAGGCGCTAGTTTATGTGCGACAAGATTCAACGGAAAGTTAAAAGGGGTGATTGCTGCGACGACGCCAATTGGACGGCGGTGCCAAAAGCCAAAGTATCCTTCACCATTTGGTGCTGCATCCAAAGAGACAATTTCGCCATCAATCCGCTTGGCTTCCTCAGCGCCAAATGTAAACGTCGTGATGGCACGCTTTATCTCACTGCGCGCATGTTTAATCGGCTTCCCAGACTCTTGGGCAACCACATCAGCGAAATCATCAAGGCGCTGCTCAAGGATTTGCGCGACGCGCATCAAAATTTGATAGCGTTTATATGTGCTCAACTGCTGCATCACTGACAACGCTTGATGTGCGGTTTGAATTGCGCGCTCAACATCTTCTGGCCGTGCTTGGGTAACGGCACCGATGACATCACCAGTGTACTTGTTGGTCACCTCAATGATATCTCCCCCGTCAACCCATTCACCGCCGACAAAAAGCTTATACTCGTACATATGACTCCTATTATTAAGGTCAGGCTTGGAAAGCAAAGTACCTGATCGTACCATCACGGTAGGCAAATTAACCAAAGGTTACATGTTGAGTTACTTATGTTGCTGGCATAACCAGCGGCGCGGGTGTTACAGTAGCCTGTTTTAGTGAACCGGCTTGCTTACGATATACCCTGGCATAATGATCATTGTTGGTAAGTAGCTGAGCATGTATACCCTTTTCTGTAATTCGCCCCTGCTCCAATACAATAATCTGATCAAAAGCCTCAAGATGGACGAGTCTATGCATGATAAGCAACAGGGTACGATTGCCCGAAGTTCTGAGCAGCGTCCGCATGATCGCTACTTCAGTTAATGCATCTAGATTAGCTGTGAGGTCATCAAGTAATAAAATTGGCGCATCCACAGTCGCGGCAATAGCAATACCCATCAAAGCAAAAGCCCCGCCGTGCATCCGAGCACGAGCCAGCCAACCGGCGGCAAGCAGCCCTGAAGCTGCCGTCACAGCAGCCATACCGGGATTAATACCCAACCGAGTAAAGATATCAGTCTCAAAATAGCTATAACCAACGAAACCCAAAACGATGACGATCGTGGGTATCCACAGCTTGAGCACCAAATCATGTGATTTTTCAGCAATCGATTCATCGGCTTTGAGTGTGAGGAAAAGCGCACGATGCATCGTAAAGATGCTCAATGTGACTAAGCCACCAAGAATGGTATAGGGGCTCAGCAGGGTGAAGAACGTCCCTTGATAGATCATATCAGCATCAATGGGAAGGCCACGTACAAGATTAGCAATTGCTACACCCCATAAAATTGCCGGCACGATGCTGCCGAAGAAGATAATCCGGTCCCAAGTGTTGCGCCATTTCTTACTCTCACTCTTGCTGCGGAATTCGAAGCCCACTCCTCGTAAGATGAGCGCAGCGAGTATCAGAGCCAGCGCCATGTAGAACCCATTGAACATTGTGGCATACCAGTTTGGGAAGGCTGCGAAAATTGCGCCGCCGGCCGTCAGTACCCAAACCTCATTGCCATCCCCAAAAGGGCCAATGGTATTGATGATTACTCGGCGTTCTTTGTCTTCTTTACCGAGGAAAGGCAACAGAATACCGACACTGTAGTCGAAGACTTCAAGAAATGAAGAAGCCGATAAACAAAACTGCAACCAGGACAAACCAGATTGTATTTAAATCAGGCATGTGCCATGTCTCCTATTCTATAGACCGCTACTTCATCGGCGCTGGGGCAGTCGTCTCTGGCACAGACTGCTTACAATAAGATTGTTATGTGACCCTCACTATCCTTGGATCAGCATTCGACTTGTGAATTTTGCAACAATCTCTTGTTTATTGATACAATCTATGTAACATTAGCAGGATACTGTTGGCCTTCAGCGGCGCATTTGAGGCAAATGCGGTTTGCAGCGAGATAGCCTAATAAACGTGACAAAACTATTTCAAAAACTATCTGACTTTGACCAAACTGAAGAAGGTTCGAGCAGAACTTACATGATCGTAGCTGGTTCGTTACTAGCTTTTATGTTCATAGGATTTGGTGCGATACCCCTCGTGATGACTTTGACCGAGCCAACCTTCCATAGTGAAGAATATGCCCCTATCGACCAAGTAGCTGTAGAACATTTCGAGCTACCTCGAGCCGACGGTTCAGGCATGTTTTCACCGGAAGACTTGGATGGACAAGTTGTGGTGTACTACTTTGGCTTTACTTCTTGCCCGGATGTATGCCCGCAGATGTTATTCAATTTAAGGCGCACGTTGAACGAACTTCCGGCTCAGAAACGCGAATTAGTAGAGGTCGTGTTCATCACAATTGATTGGGAAAATGACACCCCAGAGCGCATTGATCGTTACCTGAGTTCGTTCGATGGCGATTTTATCGGGTTATATGGTACTGAAGAGACCATCCAACCCGTGATGGATCAGTTCAATGTGCGGGTGCTGCGCGAGGAGTCTGGGCTGACGGCAGCAGGTTATACAATCACACATTCAACATCGGCTTTTGTAGTCGATAAGCGCGGCAATATCCGACTGCGGATGGGTCATACTACGCTAACCGAGTTGGTCAACCCT
>CAYTPI010000025.1:11692-32408 GCA_964439625.1 uncultured Anaerolineae bacterium
TTAGAGAGAGAGTTTCTAATAATGAAACATCTTAGCATTGCGTTTATAACGATCGTGGTCAGTGTCTTGGCCTTGTTAGGTTGCTCACCTTCAATAGCTGAGACTGAGAATATTACAGTGAATGAAGCTTGGGTGCGCCCAGCCTTCTTTGAAGGTGGCACAGGCGCAGCCTACATGACAATCACCAATAACACAGACACCGATGACCGTTTGATTGGCGCATCAGTCGATTTCGCAGGCACCGTTGAACTTCATGAAACGTCCATGATGTCTTCGGACAGCATGGACGACATGGAAGACATGGCGATGATGGCGCCCGTCACCGATGTACCTGTTGCTAGTGGCGAAACCGTTGCCTTGGAAAGCGGCGGCTTACACATTATGCTGATGGATATTCAGGAGATTCCAGAAGTCGGTGAAACTGTTCCAGTAACATTGATGTTTGAAGAGGCCGGCGAGATCGTCGTAGAGGCCGAAGTCCGAGAAGAAGCCCCATAAGTTATGGAACGTATTGCGATATACTTTACGATGGCCTTGGCATTACTGACCATCGGCTGTGGTCAGCATGAATTTGCCGCTACTCTGTATGAAGAACCGCGTGCACTCAACAGCTACACACTTGAAACAACGGACGGCGAAACAATTGAAACAGGCAGCCCAGAGGCTGCGTTAACGGTGTACTTCTTCGGCTATACATTCTGCCCCGATTTTTGCCCAACCACTATGCTGGACTTGCGACGGGCCTATGATTTTCTGGGTGAGGAACAACAGAAACAGGTCGATGTTGTGATGGTATCGGTTGACCCAGAACGGGATACGTTAGAGCTACTAGCTGACTACGTCAGTAACTTTAACCCAGCCTTCAAAGGCTACCGTACTAACGACCGTGCAGTTCTCGATGCAATGGTTTTCGATTTTGGTGCCACTTATTCGTACACGGATGTTTCTGAAGAGAGTGCGGCAGAATACCTCGTCAACCACACAACCGCCCTGTTTTTCGTTGACGAGAACGGAGACTTGCTCGGCATTATGACCTATGGCAAATCTGCTGAAGAAATTGCGGCAGATATTGAAGCATTGCTTGCGCAACGATCATAATTATTTATTAGTGACCAGCAGCAACGCAACTGCTGGCCACTAACTATTTCTATCTACTGGGCTGACGGATGGGCGACCGTCAGTTGTTGGTTAATGTCTGGTGACTCAATTGTCACGGATTGCCCATCAGGCCAAGTAACCTCTATCCGTTCGACAGACTCTTCCAATCCTAACCCAAAATGGGCAATAGGTTCCATTTGGCACAAATAACCACTACCAGCATCAATCACGCGCATTTGTGTTCCATTGGCATATATCAACCGCACCACTGCCCCGCGTGCTGGTGCACCAAACTGAGTCGTGGGGTAAATGCGTAAATAGTTATTGTCATTTTCGGGCGTCTCGTAGAAGGTCAATGGTTGGATGCCACTCTCACCATGTGAGATTAACAGCTCCAGCCTACCATCGGAATTAAAGTCTCCAACCGCGGCTCCTGTTCCCAAGCCTGCTGCTTCTTCCGCATCACCGATGGGGATTGCTAGAGGCGTACCATCGATTACTCGAAAAAGTCGGTTTGGCTGCCCGATGTTATTAAAGAATATTTCTTCATGACCATCGTTATCAAAGTCTGCTGCTATCACTGTTCGAATGCGGCTGGGCTGAGCCATTTCTTCAGGCGCAGTGTCAGTAAACGTGTTATTCGCATTGTTAACAAGTAAACGGTGCGGCCCTTCCCAATTTCCATAGACAACGTCAATATAGCCGTCGTTGTTGGCATCCAATGGTGCCATTCCGCGCACATTTTGAAGAGCATCCTCCACGCCAGCGACATCAGCAATGTTAGTAAATGTGCCATCACCATTGTTGCGAAACAGAAAATTCGGCCCCCGTTCGTTACCGGCGAAGATATCCATTCGATTGCTGACCAACGGAAACGAAAGTAGTGCGCGTCCACCAGTAACAAGGTCAACACC
This sequence comes from uncultured Anaerolineae bacterium, assembly GCA_964439625.1. Lineage (GTDB taxonomy): Bacteria > Chloroflexota > Anaerolineae > Aggregatilineales > UBA3940 > CAYTPI01. The sequence goes on from CAYTPI010000025.1 coordinate 13,705, forward strand.
CGCCTCAGGGGCAACGTCTCGGACAACACCGTCTTGGTCGAGTTCATAGAGACGCATCGGCCCGCCATAGTTAGCAACCATTACGCCGTACAAGCCATTACCTGTTCGGTCTACACATGCAACTGAGCGCCCTGCTGTCATATTAAGGTCAGCCTGGTTAACGGGAAGCGTAAAAAGATCAACCCAACGGTCGCCATCATAGTCAAAAAAGCTGTCGGTGTGCTCCTTCTCACCACCGAATGTATCTGTGTTGAGGACGTAAATCTCCTCTGCACCATCACCATCGATATCACAGGCACCCACCCCAATTGCCATCCCAGCTACTTCAGCAAGTATATCATCAGCGATATCAATGAACTTCTCACCATTCCATCGAAGAACTGTATTACGAGCACCATTTTCGGTAGCCGTGCCAAAACCTGCAACGAACAATTCAAACTGACCATCACCATCGACGTCAGTAACAGCGATACCATAATTTCTTTGCCGGGGATTATCTGCCAGTAAGTCTGTTTTGTCTGTAAACATCGGGGTCTCCTGTATGCTTGGTTGTTCCTCAACTAGGTCAGTCACTTGATTGATGGGATCTGGGAAAGGCTCAACTGTCTGCTCATCAAGCTTAACAGTGCCCAAACACCCTGCAAGTAGCAAACCTATTCCCCCACTCAGCTTAATCAGGTGCTTCATTATGAAAGGGATTTTCAACTTGGTTGTCGTTGACTTTCTGAGGGTATGCAGCGCGTCTCAAATATTCAAGCCAGTAACAACCTAGTCTTTCTAATACTTATCGTATGGGGATGGTTAGAGAAGGCTATTATCATCGATAATCATAGGTAGAATTAAGTCAATTTACGAGTCAACCTAGGGAAAGCTTGCTATCAAGTAGGTTTTGTGTAGACTTGCGATACTTAATACTAAGGTCCAAGTATCCATCGACCCGTCAATAAACAGGTCGTAACTCCCTAGATAGAAAGTCAAAGTAATCGTGTCACAAGTACAGACTGAAATACTCGAAACCCGTCAGGCGAAGATCATCATTGAAGTTGATGATTCGACGCGTCAGAAAGAAATGAAGGCAGCCGCTCGGCGCATCGCTGGGAAGGTGCGCATACCCGGTTTCCGCAAAGGTAAAGCACCTTACAACATTATTCGTCAGTATTATGGTGAAGCCGCCATACTTGAAGAAGCGCTCGATAACATCGCTCAAGATGCATATAAGCGGGCCCTAGACGATGCAGACCTCGAACCGTATGCACCCGGAAGCTTAGACAACGTTGAGTTTGACCCAATGGTTTTGACATTTAGTGTACCGCTGGCACCAGTCACTAAGCTAAATGATTATCGTTCGGTGCGCGTAGACTACAGTGCTAAGGAGCCAAAAGACGAAGACATTGAAGAAGCACTTGAAGTTCTTCGTGAGCGTCAAGCAGAAACAGAGCCGGTAGACCGAGCGTTGGCATATGGCGACGTTGCTGAGATGAGCATTGTTGGGAAACTGACTGATGCAGACGAAGATGATGACCCATGGTTGGTGCGCGACAATGTGCGGATCGTAATTAATGAGGATGCGACTTACCCGCTCCCCGGTTTCCCTGAAAAAGTACTTGGAATGAAGGCGACAGAAGAGCGCTCCTTTGAACTAGATGTCCCAGATGATGAGGAAATACCGGAGGACATGCGTGGCAAGATGATTGCCTTCGATGTGACCTGCACTACCGTTATGGACTTTAAAAAGCCGGAACTAACCGATGAGTTTGCTCAAAGCTTAGGTGAATATGAAACAGTCAAAGCGTTACGAGACGATTTAGTTGAAACACGCAAGAACCAGCTTGAACAGGAAGCTCGCGATGAATATCTAGAGAAGATTTTCGAAGCGCTGGATGAGATTGTTGACATTGCCTACCCTGATGCCATGTTGGAGCACGAAGTCGAGCATCGGATAGAAGATTTCGACCGTCAATTACAACAATCTGGGCTTAAGCTGGAAGATTACAAAAAGATCAATGATATTGACGATGAAAAGCTGTTTGAGGACTTTAAGCCAGATGTCGAAAAGCGTATCAGGCGGAGCTTAATTCTGTCCGAACTGGTCGAGGAAGAAAAGCTGTCTGTGACAGACGATGACGTCGAGGATGAGATTGCAACGCTTATACTCTCTTATGGAACTGAAGCTGCTTTTGCACGTCAGTTCTTTTCAAGTGATGAAGCAAAGCGTTCGATTAGAGACCGTCTCCTGACAGATAAGGCCATCAACCGGTTGATGGCCATTGCTAAGGGAGAAGCACCAGAAATTGGCGCTGAACCCGATGAAGTGCTTCCTGAAGAAACAATCGAGAACGAGGCAACGGAGGCGGAGATACCTACTCCAGAAGCCTTGGGTGAGACCGACGAGATAACTGTTAATGCTGTTGAAGATGAATCTGAAAAAACAGAATAATTTGAAAGGATTGGTCTAAAGATGAGTATTCCGAACCCTATGAACGTCGTTCCAATGATCGTGGAAAATACAGGTCGGGGTGAACGCGCTTATGATATCTATTCACTGCTGCTGAAGGAACGGATTGTATTCGTTGGAAGTGGCATCAATGATATGACTGCCAACTTAGCGATAGCCCAGTTGTTGTACCTCAACCGGGAAGACCCGGAGCGTGAGATTCAAATGTTTATAAACAGCCCAGGTGGTGCTGTTTATGATGGTCTCGGCATCTATGACACCATGCAGCAAGTGAATGCCCCAATCAGTACAGTTGCCGTCGGCAAGACAGCCAGTTTCGGCACTATCCTGTTGACAGCAGGGACTAAGGGTCGGCGTTTCGCCCTGCCCAATGCCACAATCCATATGCACCAACCGTTAGGCGGTGCCCAAGGGCAAGCTAGCGATATCGAGATCGTTGCAAAAGAAATCTTGCGTTTGCGTGAGAGGCTGTACAATATTGTTTCCGAGGCTACAGGTCAGCCGTTTGAAAAGATCGAGAACGATTACGACCGTGATATGTATTTATCCGCCGCAGAAGCCGTTGAGTATGGATTGATAGACGGTGTGCTAGACAATGCGAACGTTCCGAGCGAGTAAATAGATACCAGCAGAAATAACCGAAGGTGGCAGCAACTGCTGCCCTCGTTGATGAGGCCTCAGCAGTTAATCAATAACAATGATACAATTGCGAGGGTGTTCACAAAAAGCACCCTCGCAATGCTTTTTAACCATAAAAGAGGAAGACACCTGTGACAAACTTTAACCCTCAGAACGTTGTCCCTATGGTGATTGAAAATACCGGGCGCGGCGAGCGCGCCTATGATATTTTTTCACTATTGTTGAGAGAGCGGGTCATTCTGGTTGGTAGTGGCATCAACGATGTCGTAGCAAACCTGATAGTGGCTCAACTATTGTATCTCAACCGGGAAGACCCCGAACGCGAGATACAAATGTATATCAACAGTCCAGGCGGGGCGATTTACGATGGCCTTGGCATTTATGACACGATGCAGCAAATTACTGCCCCCATCAGTACAGTCGCCGTTGGTAAGACAGCCAGCTTTGGCACCGTCTTGCTAACAGCAGGAGAACCTGGCAGGCGCTATGCACTACCAAACGCAACCATCCACTTGCACCAACCGCTAAGCGGTGCACAAGGGCAAGCGAGTGATATCGAAATCGCCGCTAAGGAGATCTTGCGACTACGTGAACGCCTGTATAACCTAATTGCAGGTCATACAGGTCAGACCTACGAACGGATTCTTGAAGATTACGACCGCGATGTATACATGTCTGCGGAAGAGGCCAAAAATTACGGCCTAATCGACGAAATCCTAGTTCCACCAGTACAGGAATAACAACAAGGAAGTCAGTCTATGGATACAGATTTCATGGGACCACAGCGCTGCTCATTTTGCAGACGCACACAAGACGAAGTTGACCGGATGATTTCTGGCCCGGACGGTGTCTTTATCTGCAACGAGTGTGTTGATCTTTGCCGTGAAATATTAGATGAGGAAGTTGGTGGTTTCCCGACAGAGAGCGACCCACTGCCGGCGGATACACCATCGCCAATAGAAATTTTCAATCACTTAAATGAATATGTGATTGGACAAGAGCAGGCCAAGCGAGTGCTATCAGTGGCTGTTTACAATCATTACAAGCGCATTCGAGCCAATAACAGCTCAGCAGAGGTTGAAATCGACAAAAGTAATATCTTAATCGTCGGCCCAACCGGTGTTGGCAAGACATTGATGGCCCAAACCTTGGCCCGCTTGCTGGATGTACCGTTTTGCATCACAGATGCGACAGCACTAACCGAAGCGGGCTATGTCGGCGAAGACGTGGAGAATATTCTTCTGCGTCTAATTCAGGCCGCAGATTATGATATCAAGCGAGCTGAGCACGGCATCATTTACATTGATGAGATTGACAAGACTGGGCGCAAGGCCGGTGATAACCCATCAATAACACGGGACGTCAGTGGTGAGGGGGTGCAACAAGCCCTACTAAAAATCATCGAGGGAACTGTAGCCAATGTGCCACCACAGGGTGGTCGTAAACACCCGCATCAAGAGTTCTTGCAGATTGACACTACCAATATTCTATTTATCTGCGCTGGCACCTTTGCCGGAATCGAAGAGTTGATTGCAAAGCGGGTTGGTAACACAGGCTCAATTGGCTTCTCTAACACGCAGAAAGCTGAGAAGAAAAACAAGGCGCAACTGCTTAACGAAATCAACGCAGAGGATTTAGTCAAGTTTGGGATGATTCCTGAAATGGTTGGTCGCCTACCAGTACTAACCAACGTTCAGCCATTAGAAGAAAAATTGTTGGTCGAGATCCTCACCAAACCAAAGAACGCTCTAATTAAGCAGTTTGTGGAAATGTTCAGGTTGGACGGCGTCGAATTGGTATTCAGCGACGACGCATTAATTGAGGCAGCTAAGCAAGCACTAAAACGTGAGACTGGTGCACGCGGACTGCGCTCAATTATTGAGAGTAAGCTGCTTGAGGTCATGTTCGAGATTCCATCACGCGATGAAATCAAGAAGGTGATCGTCAACCGTGAGGCAGTCAGCGGAGAAGGACGCCCGATCATCATGTCCGCCAACGAGAAAACTCTGAAGTGGATTGATGAAAAAGATGAACAAGACGGCGAAAAAATTGCCTGAGTGTGACAGTCATTACAAATAAAGCATAAAAGATGCGCCTAGTAGGCGCATTTTTTATGCAAACTCTTGTAGCAACGGCAGTTCATATGACCCAATTGATGGATTTTCTGCCAATACTTGTTGGCAAAAACGCTTCCCAGCCATTTCCGTCCCTGGAACTTCACGTCCATAATGAATTGGAAATGCATACAACGGCCTTAACACCTTGACCGCCTCCGCAGCCTGCACACTATCCATAGTAGTTTCACCTCCAACAGGAAGCAAGGCTACATCGCAAGAAATCTTTTCCATCTCAGGGATCATATCCGTGTCACCAGCAAAATAAACATCGTAGCGCATTATCGAAAGAATAAACCCAAGTCCGCCAAATTCTATCGTATGGGAGGCTCGCCCAAGTGTGTAAGCGGGCACAGCTCGCACAACAGCATTTTCAAAGCGAACCCCACCCTGCCACGCTCGGATAATAGTTACGTCATAGGGTAGTAACAGGCGAGCCGTGCGCTCATTTGCCATAATAACTGTGTTTGGTGTGATGATCTTCTCGATATCCGCGGGTGAGCAATGGTCGTGGTGATCATGGCTAATCAGGATGAGGTCAGCAGGCGGCGCAGCAGTTGGTATTAAATAAGGGTCTATGTAAATAGTCGCCCCCGATTGCCCGTCGAAACCATTAATGAGCATGCTTGCATGACCCAGCCAGTGGAGTCGGTCTATCAATGGGTATCCCGTGAAAGCTATCTTGTAAACATGGGTAAATTACATGGTGAGAATAGTATCTAAAAGTATCTGTAATTTCTAGCGTGCATCACAATCTGTTTAGATTAATAACACCTTCGGTGTGGCGAGGTTAGCACGATGGTATGCTATACTCAATAAAGGTTATGCGAAGGTAGGCATAGAGTAGATGAATAATCCTTTGTGGAGAACGAATAATGGCCTTCAATATGATGTGCAGCTAGAGGAGTAAGCTAATGGGAACAGGCAGCATTAAGCAGTCAGCTGCGGCAATCGCACAGCAGCAAGCAACAGAACGCCAAGCAGCACTTGAGCGGGCTACCCAGTCACAGGGTTCGGAGAAACGGTACGGCATCGGTGCTGGTGAAAACTGGATGCCAAGGCCAATCACTGACATTCGAGACACGGGCATGAACATTCTTTACCTACAAGAACTCATCTTAAAGAGTTTGTACTTTGGTGGGTTTATGACCGGTTACAAGGTTGCTGAAACTATCAAATTACCGTTTAATGGCATTGTTGACCAAGTCATGGAGAGCCTCAAGCGAGAACGCGCGGTTGAGGTCAAAGGTAGCGGCGGCTTCGGTGAAGGTGCCTACCAGTATATCATTTCCGGTATTGGCATTGAACGTGCTCGCGAGGCTATTGAACGATCACAGTATGCTGGCCCGTGCCCGGTGCCACTTGAAATATACAATGCCTCTGTATATGAACAGCAGCGCTTCAATGTAGTTTCGCCCGACATCATGGAAACAGCGCTATCACATCTCATCATTAATCCGCGTGTGTTTGACAAAATCGGCCCAGCAGTCAACTCTGGTCGCTCGATCTTTTTGTATGGCCCTCCTGGAAACGGTAAAACGACCATTTCAGAGGCCGTCGGACGCGTCGTGCTCGGTGAGGGTATGTATATTCCGTATGCCATTGATATTGACGGGCAAACTGTGCGCGTATTTGACAACGTCAACCATGAGATAATGGAGGATGATGAATACAGTGGCACTGGTTCTGCAAAGAATAAACCCGACCCTCGTTGGGTCAAAATCAAGCGTCCAGTGATTATGGTCGGTGGTGAGCTAACGCTGGAGACACTTGACTTAGTCTATGACCCGGTTAACAAGTATTACGAAGCGCCCTATCAGGTGAAGTCAAATGGTGGTATGTTCCTCATCGACGACTTTGGTCGTCAACAAGTGCGCCCGCGGGATCTGTTAAACCGCTGGATTGTCCCACTTGAAAAGCGTGTGGATTTTTTGACATTAGCAAACGGTCGCAAATTGGAAGTACCGTTCGATGTACTAATTGTTTTTTCAACCAACTTGGAACCACGTGATCTTGTGGATGAAGCATTCCTTCGCCGCATTCGCCACAAAATTGAGATTATCGACCCAACTTTTGAAGAATTCCGTGATATCTTCCGGGCAGTTGCTAATGCTCGTGGTCTTCCTTTCGACGAAAAAGTGCTGGCCTATATGCTCCAAGAATGGTACATTGCTGAAGAACGAAACCTACGCGCTGTCCATCCGCGCGACATCATTGACCAAATGAAAGATATTGCGAGTTATATGCAGATCCCTTTCCGCATGACACCCGAATTGATCGACCGGGCATGTGAGGCCTATTTCGTAGAACTGTAATGAGACAAACCTCTATTGGGGTATGGGTCTAGCACCATGCCCCTCTCAAACCTTCCAATACCACAATTTTATCAGGGAAGAACGCTCAATTTCGCACATCGTGGGGCTAGTACGGTGGCACCTGAGAACACCTTGGCTGCATTCACCATCGCAGCCCACGAAGGCTATGACGGCGTCGAGTTAGATGTCCAACTCAGCAAAGACGGCGAGGTCATCGTCTTTCATGATAAAACACTTGACAGAACAACCAATGGCAGCGGCCTTGTGCAAGAGCAGACGGTATCAGAGTTACGGAAGCTCGATGCAGGTGCTTGGTTTGCCGACTCTTTTGCCGGGGAGACAATCCCTATTTTGGCAGATGTATTCGAGCAGTTTGGCAACAAACTGCTACTAAGTGTCGAATTAAAGGGTCAAGACGAAACACTAGCACAGAGAACTGTCCAATTGATTGAAGCGTACCAGTTGCGGTCGAGCATTATCGTTTCATCATTCAATAATCGGCTGCTGCGTCAAGTACATCGAGAAAACAAACATATTGCTGTTGGGCGCTTATTGCAGCCAACCACTCTGCTGTTAAACGGTCTAGAAAACCGGTTGAGGAATCTAACGGATGGAAAACCGGTCGCTTTTCACTTACATCACAGCACAGTCAATGCTAAAGTTATTCGCTGGGCACATAAGCAAAAGTGTCGAGTTAACGCTTGGACAGTCAATGAACGCGAGGAAATTATTCGGATGCGGGACCTAGGGGTCGATATGATTATCAGTGATAAGCCCGAGATTGTGCATGCGGTGCTTCGAGGAGAATTATGATCGAGCTGGATAAGAAGAGCGGTCAAAAACGCCTAATCATTAATGCGGACGACCTTGGCTACTCGTTAGGTACAACACGCGGCATCATTGAGGCACATACAAGCGGCATTGTCACATCTGCTAGTGCGTTTGTTAATCTGGCAAGTTCTGCATCCAGCATGACTCTAGCTCTAGCGGAAGCGCCCTTTCTGGGAATTGGGCTACATGTTAATTTAACGGTTGGTTCTCCACTCACGGACAATGCAGATACATTAACGGATGAGAACAGTATGTTCTTAGACTCCAGACGTTTCATGGGGCGAATAAATGCGATGGACTTGGTTCAAGTTGAAGCGGAAGTGCGGGCGCAGGTAGCACGATTCGTAGAACTGACCGGTAAACACCCTGACCATTTGGATGCGCACAAACACATGATGTATATGCATGCCGACTTGCTCGCGATTTTGGTTAAAATTGCGGGCGGACTGGGTGTTCCAGTAAGGCGGGCTCGGGCTGATGAATACGCCGAAACTGGTGGCACTGCCGTGACGGCGGACATGCTCGCAGCGCATAACATTGTTTCGACAGATCACTTTATTTCGCGCTATATGGGTGCCCATAAGGTCTCACTCGGCGACCTGCTCAACATCTTAATGGACATTCCAAACGGAACTACCGAGTTGATGTGCCATCCTGGCTACGTTGATAGCGAGCTTGAACACCAAAGCAGCTACACGGAATGGCGGGAGATGGAAGTACATGCCCTGACACAGCCAAGCGCACGAGAGGTGCTTGTTAGTCAGCAGATCGACCTGATCACCTTCGCTGACTTATAATGCGCACCCTATTGAAGATCTACGTCACCTTGCTGACGTTTGCGTTTCGCTTACTGTACAACGAAATGGCATGGACTTATGATGCGGTTAGCTGGGTCGTATCTTTGGGACGTTGGCGCAAATGGCAGCAGGCGTGCATAAGACACTTACAGGTTGCAAGAGGTGAAACCGTACTAGAATTAGCTCATGGCACCGCCAACCTACAGCTTGATATGAAAGCTGAAGGCATTGATACTGTCGGACTGGACATTTCTAGCTACATGGGGCAGATTGCTCGACGGAAATTAAAAGAAGACGGTCTTCCTTACCAGTTAGTACGCGGCAACGCCTACCATCTCCCTTTCCCAAATGCCCAGTTTAGTGCTGTGGTTTCGACTTTCCCAACAGAGTTCTTTTTCCACACACCGACGCTCAAAGAGGTTCATCGCGTGTTAGTAGATGGTGGTCGCTATGTAATCGTGCCGAATGGCCTGCTGACGTTAAAGGGGCCTGTTACGACCTTTCTTGAGTGGTTATACCGCATTACGGGTCAGCGTGGGCCGTGGCCAGAAGACTTCCTCGATAAGTTTAGAGAGACTGGTTTTGCCGTCGAGCATTTCGAGGAGACACTCGAGGACAGCATTGTCAGCATCATTGTCGCGGAAAAACCGAGGCCCGAGAGCGATATAACCATATGATCATTGCACCGGCCTTCACGTTTGCAATTGTGCTTGCCACCCTATACGGAGCACTTACGCACTTGGTGATTGGGGGCAGTCTGCGCACCCTCTCGCTGGTAATTATTGCCTCGTGGTTGGGCTTCGGGTTGGGGCATGGCAGCGGTGAAGTACTACAGATAGAAGCTTTCACAATCGGTTCTGTCAATGTGTTTTCAGGCTCTCTAGGTGCTGCCGTAGCACTTATTACAACGAGTGTTTTTCTTTGGAGAAACCGCTGACAATAAGCAGCGCAGTTTAAACGATTTATACACCCTGCTATAATGAACACACAGGATAGAGCACAAGTCACAAAAGGACTCTTAAATGAGCCAACTACCCGCACCAACCGACACACAGCAATTCGACAGCGAGCAAGTCCAACGTATTATCATTATAATTATCGTGGCTTTGATTGTGGTTGGCTTAACCTTGATCGGCATTGCTGCATTTCTCGCATTGAACGCCAGCACGACAGCCGCAGGAGTAGAAGTTGTCCGTGATGTGCTGATCATTGTGCTTACGCTTATGTTTATTGTGATTGGCGTTGCATTCATAGTGCTACTGGTTCAGGTCGCCCGCTTTATCAACCTGTTGAACAATGAGATTCAGCCGATCATTGATTCAACGAAAGAGACGGTCAACATTTTGCGAGGCACTGCGACGTTTATTAGCCGAAACGTCGCCCAACCAGCCGTTGAGGGAACTGCCACGGTTCGTGGTATTGGTAGAGTACTGAACGATGTAGATGCAATCCGTAAGGCGGCCAACATCATCGCGGCTGCCAGTTCAGCGGCAGGTAGCGTTCCAACAGGTACCCGCAGCGCACAAACGCCAACGGACAAGGAACTCGGGTTTGATGACGCGCAAAAGCTTACTAACAAAGATCCAGAAGCATCACCGGAAAACTCAGTTCAATAGCAGTTGAAAGGCCTGTGGTAGTTCATTGAGAACATCACTAGCAAGCACTGACTGGCTATTTATATGACTTGCGACCAATTTACCCGCTAAGGCATGCACGTAGACGCCTGCCACAGCCGCGTCAAACGGATCAAGACCTTGCCCTAACAGCCCAGTGATTACACCCGCGAGTACATCACCTGTGCCAGCCGTGGCTAATGCATCGACGGCGAACGGGCTGACATCAACGCGTCCGTCAGGCGCGGCACAAACAGTAAACGCCCCCTTAAGCACCACAATCGCATTCCACTCAGCAGCATAATTGGTCGCAAGATTTAGACGATCCATCTCACTTTCCTCACCAGTCAGGCGTCTCATTTCACCCGGGTGAGGCGTCAGGATTGTGTTATCAGGTAACTGTTGTACCCAATCATCTACGTGCGTCAGCAAATTGAGTCCGTCGGCATCAATCACGAGCGCTGGTAGTTCCGAATGTGCCAGTATCTGCTGCATAAACGCAACGGTCTGATGCTCCGTGCCAAGGCCCGGCCCAACCAGCATCGCGGATATACCATCTAGGTGCGTCAGGACCTGCTCTGCCGCATTAGCACCATCGAGCGCGCCAGCCTTCTCTCCAAGAGGGAGCCAAACAGCTTCACGGTTAGTCGGGGCCAACATCGCTTGAATAGTGTGAGGCACAGCAAGAACCACCAAACCAGCCCCACTCCGATAGGCTGCCTGCCCCGCTAAAGAAGCTGCACCAACGTAGCGCTGTGAACCAGCGACACACAACGCCTTGCCATATGTTCCTTTATGAGCATCTGAGTGTCGTTCTGGCAAAACAGCGCGCACAGTACCTGGGGTTATCAGGTTGAGCATAATTTCGTCTCGGATAGGCAGCTTATCTGGTGCGCCAATTCCCGATACAATGATTTCACCCACTAATGATTGCGCCTTACCAAGTAGCAAACCACGCTTGACGGCTTCAAAACAAACAGTTATATCTGCTTCAAGGGTTTTAGGGTCAGCGTCACCTGTATTGCAGTCGATACCCGACGGGCAGTCCGCAGCCACAAGTAATGCCCGCACTGGCTTGGCTGGCATTGCAGGGTCTGTGGGCCATGTCAATGGGGTTTCAAGCGCTTTTGCCAACATCTCCGCTTGTGTAATCGTCAACATGCGCCGCGCATCATTATCTAACGGCAGACGGATCCCAGTGCCAAACAAGCTATCAACAACGACGTCGGCATTACTTACCAAAAAGCGCAAAACTCGCCAGCCCGTATCGTCTTCAGGGTTCGCCATAAAAACGCCAGCTTCGACGGCAGCCGCATAGACTTCATCTTTTTCGGCGTTACGCTTACGCAGCAGATAACAGCCGATCTCAGCCTCTGTATGCTGTTTGAGAATGGTAGCAGCAGTCAGCCCATCTCCACCGTTATTACCGGGGCCGATGATAAAGGCAACACGTAAATCAGCAGTGTCGTCGCCAAGCAGGCGAGCTATTACACTGGCAAGCCCACGTCCGGCATTTGCCATCATTTGATCGTAAGAGATACCTCCCTCATCAATGGCTTTCTCAATAGCGGCCATCTGCTCGACAGACACAACTTTTACCATAGCATTCACCCCCTGTTATTAGAAAAACTTTGAATTGCGTAGAATAAGACAATAGCGGCACTAACATGGACGTTGAGTGAGCGTCCTTTGCCGTACATCGGAATAAAAAGCGAGGACTGGCACAACGCGAGCGCTGAGCGCGTCACGCCGTGGTCTTCGTTTCCGATCACAAAAGCAACTTTTTGGGGGTATACAAAGTCGAAATACGGCACGGCAGTATCGGTAATTTCTAGCGCAGCAATGCGATACCCTTCAGATTGGAGCATCTGAAGCGCATCAGCCGTATTTTTTTCATAATACCAATCCTGTTTCTCGTGCTTATTGCGCCCAACCTTTGCAATCGTCTTGTTAGGTTTCGGCGTTGCATTGCAAAGAATCATTGATGTGACTTGAGCAGCATCGGCAATTCGGAATAGGGAGCCAACATTCGCTGGATACGTCACACTATCTAGAACTAATACAACATCAAGTAAGTTAGGATTTTCGCGACGATAATCACGCAGGAAACGCTTAAGAGGTGTACCCTGAAGTTGTTTCATCTTCTTCGGGAACTTTCTTTAATGAGCTTAAATCAGTCGTACGAAGCAGTTCACGCTGGGCCTTCATGCCGCGGCTGTAAAACAACAATACAACGAGAAATGTGCCACAAATTGGCCCACTGGCAACAGAAACCAATAACTGCCAACGCTCTGACAAACCGAACGCCCCACCTGCTAAATATACACCGCCACTAATCAGCGCGAAGAGTATTAGCAGCCCAATACCCCAAAGGCAACCAGATCGCACCGCCACCCAGAGTGTTTGTGTTTGTGCGAGCGCAGCCTGATAGGTCTCTCGCTCTCGAATTGGCGGTTTATCGTTATACATCAATGACGGTTATGCTTTTATCATCAGTTTCAAAGCTCAGATAAGTTGAGCGCCCAAAACGTCCCATTAATTCGCCCGGGTTCAACAGCAGCGTCTTGCCGACTTCTGACTGGTTGAGTGTATGATTATGCCCATAGCATACTACATCGTAGGCCTCAGAAGCCGCGAGTCCTGCCGCAATCGCCGGGTAATGAGTCAATGCAAAGCGGCACTCGTCTATAGTTAGCTCAGCAAATTCACCATGAATTGTGACATTTCCAAGGGAAGCTGCAATAGTGGTCAGCAAACGCTGATCGCCATCGTTATTGCCAAAAACCACATGGACATCACCATGAAAGTCTTCGGCAAGCTGCTTCAATGTGAAAGGCGCACAAAAATCCCCAAGAAAGAGAATCGCATCTGCACTATGCAAGCCGCTTAAGGCATCTGCTAGCTTCCAAATATTGTCATGAATGTCAGAACAAATTGCTATCTTCATTAGTCTGCCGGAATGAGGTTCAAGGATGATACAGCTTCACGCACGTCTTGGGGCCAGAGAAACAGTCGATTATAAGGCGCAACTCTATAGTAGTGTTGAGGATAGTATATTTTTTGACTGGTAAGGTCGACACAATAGCGTGATATCCACCCTTCACGCTGGCGCGACGAGACAGATTCGCCATTTGCAATCTTCTGAGTAACCTTAAACAGCTTGACGCACATCCTAAACTCGTAAGCAGCTAGCATAAGCGCATCAGCCCAAATGCCGCGTCCGGCGAGGTAAGCCTCTTTAGCCGCCTCGCGGTACATCACAAGGTCACTATATTTGGGTAAACTTGGGTAAATGATGAACGGTGCCGCCCAACCTGAGCGCACCATCAACAAGTTAAACGTTGCGCGCTGCCAAGGTGTCATTTCTGCTAACTCTTTACCAGAGTACGAGGGGCTAACATAGGCAAGAATACGACCGTATTGGTCAAATGGTTCGTTAGACGTGCGCACAAACAGATTGCGTTTATTGCCGTTGGGTTTTGTCAACATTTTCTCAACCATCTGACGAAAGACAGCAGCAGCTTTGTCACCCTGTTCTTCTTGCAGTGTTCCAGCCACACCACTCGCTAGACGCGGGTAAAGGTAATTGCCAAGCTCAGTGCTTACTGGTGCAACACCTTGCTGTATCCAAATAGCCAGTTGGCGTAAATCGGCATCGTGCCGGGAGGGGCTGGTACGCCCAGGATAACGTGTTTCAGGCGCATCAATACTCAACATTCGAACACTTATAGAAATATACGGGGTATCGCCATCTGTGGCGCGGAGATATTCCTTAGACCCTAACGAATCCAGGGTCATTCCATCTGGGTCCCAGAAAATCTTTACGTCTGGCATAGTTGGCACACTCGGTGTTGCGGGAAAAATAAGACGCACGACTACAATATCGGCGTAATGAATTGTAGCATTGTGCGATCAGACTGTCCATCAGGCATGGTGTTATTCAAGAGTTACACTGACTCTTTTCGAAATTTTATGGGTTGCATGCTAAGTTTCATGATATTCCAATGCAAACGTCTTAAAGGAGCGACCAATGCTTAAAATAAAAGGGATTTATGCGGCGGTTGTAACGCCTTATGATCACAATGGTCAGGCATCTGGCGAAGCATTTATTGATGTATTGCGGTCGCTAAAAGAGGCTGGCGCGCATGGAGCCCTACTGACCGGGACAAATGGCGAAGGCCCACAGCTGAGCGTTGAAGAACGCATCGCATTGTACCGTGCCGTCGCCCAGACCGATTTACCGGACGATTCATTTACGCTCCTTGCTGGGACTGGTGCCGTCAGTTTAGTCGATACGATTGAAATCACACGAGCAGCCTATCAAGCAGGTCTTGCTGCCGCTTGTATTCTGCCGCCATTCTTTTTCAGCAACGTCACTGAAGATGGGTTATTTCGCTTCTATGAGTCGATTATCACAGAAGCCGTACCGGACGAAAAACCTGTTGTTTTGTACAATAATCCTCGTGTCATCTCAGTGTCACTCGGCCTGAGCCTCATTGCCCGTATCCGCGAGGCCTTTCCTGCTCAGATAGTTGGGATCAAGGACAGCAGCGGCGATGCCGCCTTCTTTGACCAGCTCCGTACGCTCTTTCCAGACTTGCAGGTGCTGGTCGGCAGTGATTCGCTGCTCGAACATGCGCTAACTAATGGCGGAAGTGGGAGCATCACCGGGTCAACGAATCTTTTTGCTGCCGATCTCCGAAAGCTGTATGATGCCCACATGGCTGGTCAACCAATTCGGGAACTGTTTAATGCACACCTTGAGAAAATCCAGCCGCTCCGGAAATTTCCGACAATTGCCATGACAAAGTCTGTATTGGCTGCACGGGGCATCCTAGCGAATGCAGCCGTTCGAGCACCATTGGAGAATTTAACAGCCCGTCAGGAAACTGAATTGTTCGAATTAATACCAGCCGCAACTGTCTAGAGAGCATATCGTGAATACGCAGCGTTGGATCGCATTAGGGCTTTTTTGGGGGTTAGCTGCAATTATCACGTCATCACTGGTTCTCGTTCCAGCCGAAAGGGCAGCGGACGAAGAAGATGTTGCGGTTGCGACTACACCAAACAGCGACACTGAGGCAGACTTTGAGGAGACACCTGAGGAAGCCCCTGTCATTCTGAATTCTGCTGACCTCACCCCTACTCTTGACCCTGCCATACAAGATATTCTTGAAAGTTTAGAATTAGATTCACTTGGCGTTGGTGATGAGCCATTTGTAATTCGAGCAGGCAACTTTACCGTTATCGATAACCTTCACCGTGGCAGGGGTACAGCTAATGTATACCGTGTAAATGAAGAACGATTGGCTTTACGTTTCGAAAGTTTCAGTGTGAGCGATGGGCCAGACCTTGCGGTGGTGTTGTCGCAAAATGATATACCGCGCACAAGTGCTGATGCCTTGCTGCCGACCCATGTCGACCTCGGCCCACTCAAGTCAGCAGAAGGTGAACAGACCTACCCCATCCCACCTGATACGAACTTTAACCAATATCGAAGTGTTGTTATTTATAGCACTTCGTTGAACATCATCTATACGTCTGCCGAATTAGAACAGGTACGCGGAGCGGGCTCATAGCACTGACATTAGAACAGCGTCACTATCTGCGTAGATATTTTTCTAATGCGGCACTGGGGAGCTATCAATCTGCCATTGAACCAGTCCTCGGGCAGCTAGCAGCGAGCTTAGTGAACTTTACGGATGTCAAGTCAGATGACACGCTTCTCGACATTGGAACAGGTACGGGAATTGTTGCTCAGCACGCAAGCCGGAAGACGGCAAAATCTGTTATCGCGGTAGATTTCGCCAGTGAGATGGCAATAGCAGCACATGACACATCAGAGGCAGCCGTTCTACAGGCAGATATACACCATCTACCGCTCGCTTCAGGTTTTTTTAATGTGGCCCTAGGTGGTTTCGCGCTGAATGCCACTGATCCGCACTTGGCAGTGGCAGAGATGCGACGGGTATTGGCACACAATGGAACAATTGCAATATATGAGTGGGGTATGGTTGATGCGGTCAGCGAGTATATCAGCGATGTAGTGGCGCTTTACGCAGTCGAAGAACCACCCCCCGCGCTAGCAAAGCTGCGAGAGAATCAGTCTCAGCCAGTGCCATGGGATAATGTTGAAACAGTTGATGACTTGGTCGCCGTTTTCGTTGAAACGGGATTCGAAATCGACAAAGTTGAAATGATTGATGAGACAATCGTACTGCCATCTCTTGCCGCATTTCTTGCTTACAAGTTTGCATGGCCCAGTCGCCTAGCGGAGTTCGAGGCTATGTCAGGCGACGTTCAACAGTTGTGTATGGCGGAGTTACGCGAAAACCTAACAGAACAACTATCCTCAAATGGTCAATTTATTTGGCGACCAAACATAATTCGAATTCGAGCCGTCGCTAGCTGAGCTGATCTCGAATAGAGATAGCCCGCTCGCGGAATGCCGCGATGTCACCTTCATTCGCTCCCAATATTTCACCAGCCTGCATATTCGATTGCTTACGATAGGCTAGTTTAGTCAATACTTGCAAATATTTTCCAGCTCGCCACCAATTTCTAACACCGCCGTTCTGAAACGCCTGTACCCTAAACCAAAACCGCCCAGCCGGCGAAGTGACAGACTCATACTGCTTTTGTGTAAGGGTTCCAAGCTCTACTTCTGAAAGCAGTTGTTTGGTAACCCATTTACGTTCTTGACGAATTGACAACAACATAGTCACAAAGACAACCGTTACCAGCAGCCAGTTGAGAAGAATGCCAGCCAACAAGAATGCCCCCGACGCAAAAATTACCAGCGTAGCAACAATGTTATGTGCCATGTGGAGCGCAATTGCAACCAATAGCCCGACCAATGGCGCAGCAAGGCGTAGAAAAGGACTTCGTCGGTGGCGTGCAAGGCCAAAGCCAATCCCAATCATTGAAGTATAAAGTGCATGATTCAAGCCGAAAACAAACGCTCGAAAGAAGATTAGCAACGGATCACCTTGAGCTGAAAGGAAGTAAAGAATATTTTCAATGGCAGCGAAACCGAAACCAACCATCGCCCCATAAATTATGCCATCAAAAACACCATCAAATTCACCACGAAGTATAAAAAAGACGAAAGCGACGGCAAGCCCTTTGAAGATTTCTTCCGTGATAGGAGCCCAAAAAATAGAGCCAATAACCTCGCTGGCAATACCGGACTCATCTAATAGCATGACGGGTGTATTTAATATAACTTGTGAGATTATGCTAAGAATTGCTGCAGGTATGAAGCCCCAAGCAAACACAACTGCTAATAAGATAATAGGTTCTTTTTCATAGCGGTCCATCCAGTAGAAAAACAACGGATAGATCAGCATCGGGATAATGCCACCGCAAATTGACACTAATACAGTCATTATCTCATCCTATCATTCTGGTATGAGGGATGGTTGAAGTTGCTTACGCCATTTGGCCCAACGCGATGTAAAGTGTATAAGCGGTGAGCTCAGGGTTTCGTCTCTGGTTGCTGTTTTGAGGCTTTGACGCAGACCATCTGCATTATTTGCAAACGGCTGCATTTGCATGACTGCGCGCCCATACTCGATTTTTGTGTGTGCATCACTACCACATGTACCCAATAATTGATGTGTTTTGGAAAATGTGAGGGCTTTATCGTTGTCTTCTTGATGGATCGAGCGTGAGTTAAATACTTCTATGGCATCCACATAATCAATAATCGCCAGCAGATCTTTTTCCTCCCAAGCGCCTTTCCGATAGCGATCAAAAGGATGAGAAACGCTAATCACCGCGTTCTGGTCTTTAAGTATTTTAATGGTCTCCATCGGCGACAGGCCAGCTGGCACTTCCTCTTGAATGTACCATGCAAGTAGCTCTCCTTTAGTCGTCATGATTTCTTCACCGGGGATAACCCATAGCGGATACTGGCGGGCCATGAGAAGCGCCGCTTT
>CAYTPI010000025.1:32418-41418 GCA_964439625.1 uncultured Anaerolineae bacterium
TAGCGGTATTGTGGTCAGTAATTGCTAGCTTATCGAGCCCGTGTTTCTGGACGATTTCGTGCAGATCACTTAATTGCGTGAGCGAGTCACCTGAATAAATGGTGTGGGAGTGAAGTTCAACTTTCCAGAGTGGGTTGTCCATAATGAGCGTATTCTCAGTATCTTTATGAATTATATGCAGTAGAGTATAGCGTAGGATTTATGATTATTTTGCAAAAAATTAACCGTGTAGCGTATCGACTTCTTGCTCGTGTTGAGCGCGTCGCCAGCTTTGGTCTCTTTTATCTGGGAATATTCTTTTTCGGAAGATGAGCGCCGTTACGAGGCCCAAAACCACTGCAAACCAGAGCGTCGAGATACGAACAAAAATAGTAGCTGTACCCGCAAAACCAGGGTTACTGGCGCCTTCAAGTACAATCAACTGCAGCATACCCGCAATCGAAAGCTCTGCCGCACCAAGGCCACCTGGCAAGCCGCTGATCGCCCCAATAATTGTAGCAGCAGCCAAGATAAATGTAGATTGCCACAGCAGCAACCAGCTGGGTTCAATGCCCATACCATCAAGAATAAAATAAAACCCAATGCACTCACCAGCCCAACTAACCACGCCAAGAGCAATTGCGACTGCAAGTGGCTTTGGTCGAAAGATCTCATAACTGCTTTCGTAGAGCTCGCGGATAGACTTGCTGAACTGGCTGACTAACGGCAGGCCGTCTAAGATAGTCAGCCCCCATAGCACAACAGGCCGAATCTGGATCACCGCAATAACGACCATAATGATTCCAAGAACCGCAAAATACGCAGGCAGATAGCTGATGAGCACGTCATTATTCTCAGCAGAAGTCAGCAGAATACCGCCGAAGCCAATTGCAGCCAGAATTAGCATGCCGATACCGTCTGTGATGCGCTCCCCGATAATGACGGGGGCCGTTCTTGTAATTGGAGCCCCTGTCATAAAACGGAGTGAGGCTGACTTTAAGAACTCACCCACCTTTCCAGGGGACAGAACAAGCACAAAGGCGGATATCCAGAGGCCAGCACTATCTACCCAGCTTAGCCCCTCGACCCCAATCAGCTTGAGATACATCTGCCATTTGATCCAGCGAAAGAAGTAATTATGCAGCGTGAAGCCAACAATTGGAATCAGATAGATAACTGGGAAGTTTTGCACGTAAGCTTCAATATCTTGCAAATCTGTATAGATCAGTAGGCCGACGATGACGGCGATAGCAAGCAGCATACCGATAAATAATTTACTACGAATATCTTTCAATGGTTTGCTCCATATATTTGGCGCGGGGATTGTAGCAAACACGCAACACAGATGCACTTGCCACTAACGAGTGCGCACGATTGGCGTAACAATGATGTTTCCATTGCGGCAGCTTACTTGTCCTTGGTTCGCAAAGCTTATACACTGTCATAACAAAATCTTAAAATAGTGTTGCAGTATGACTATCGCATCGTTAATTTTCATATACTGAAATGTCAAGATGTGCACCAATGTATTGCTCGATAAGATACTGGGTTCTATCGAACAATTAAGCAAATACCGCAGTAGGGGCCATCGGTCTATTCATGAAATCACTATCGCAGTGGCTAAATAACTTATCGATTTGGACTCGACTACTAATTGCACTTTTAATCGTCGAGCTGATTACAATGTCGATTGTTGTTACGGCAACAACAGCCACTTACGAGCAGCTGCAAACAAACTCAACAACAGATCTACGGTTGATTGTGCTGCTGCAATCTCTGTCTGCTGTTTTTGCGTTTGGCGCAACAGCTATCGTTGCCGTCCAATTCGTACGAAACCTTGCCGCACGTATTATCGTATTAACGGAATTAGTCAACAATCAAGTCGATAATTCAGATTTAAACTTAAAACTTAGCCCGCAAAATAGAGATGAGTTCGGCTTACTGATTGATGCACTCAACCGGCTTGGGCAATCCTACCATGATAACCTACAAATGGTAGAGAAACGGGCCAGTGAGATGGAAACAATCAACCTAGTGGCTGAGACAATTAACCGGACCTTTGATCTCCAAGAAGTGCTGAACGTATCACTGCGGCAAGTCATACAAGCTGCTTCATGTGATGTCGGCACAATGTATATGTGGGACAAGCGCACCGAAAACCTAAACCTAGTCAGTTATGTGGGCCTTCCGGAGAATGTACTGCGCGATATTTTTTCATTTCAATTAGACGAAGGCCTAATCGGAGATACTGGTTGCAACCATGAAGTGATTGTTGTTGAGAATAGCTACGAGCATCCAGAATACAAGGCTTTCACACCTGATGGAATGCCTACAACACAAATCGGTATTCCTTTTCTGGATGTCCCGGGCGACTTACTGGGTGTTCTAATGGTTGGCACAAAAAAACATCGCACTTTCACGCCGGATGAGCTTCGACTGCTGCGAACTGTTGCACATCAGATATCCCTAGCCATTGATAAAGCACAACTCTATGCGCAGGTGAGCACACATGCGGAAGAACTTGAGCAGATTGTCCAAGCCCGGACAAAGATGCTGAATGAGGCAATCAAAGAGCTTAGCGTTGCGCTCGAAAAAGCAAAAGAAGCAGACCGAGTGAAGTCACTCCTACTCTCAACCGTATCACACGAGCTTAGAACTCCCCTTGCTACCATCAAGGGTAATACATCGATGCTGCGCAATCATCACAATCAATTGAGTTCAGACGACTTGGTTGAGCATCTCGGCGATATTGAAGAAGAGACTGACAAACTCACTGACCTCATCAGCAGCTTGCTTGAAATGTCGCGCATTGATGCTGGTATTTTGCGCATCGAGTCACACCCATTTGAAATTGTCGATGTGCTACAAAGTGCAGTCAACGCTGCACAGATACGGATGCCGAACCGTGACGTAACATTGACGGTCAGCACGGGGTCGTTGTCAACCGTTGCACTGGGAGACGCTCGCCGTGTTGACCAGATCGTAGCCAATTTGATGAACAATGCTGCCAAATATTCCAGTGAAGGTAGTCCAATCGAAGTATCGTTTAAGCCAGAGGATGATATGATGGTTATATCGGTACGGGATTGTGGAAAAGGCATCGACCCGGAATTTATGGAGCATATTTTCGACCGCTTTTACCAAATCAGCAACACAGGTGATAGTTATAGGGACGGCGTGGGATTGGGCCTTGCTATCTGTAAAGGGCTTGTGGATGCTCATGGTGGCAAAATTTGGGTTGAAAGTGTAGTTGGTGAAGGCTCCACGTTCTCATTCAGTTTACCCGCTGCAACAATGGAAGAAGTAGTAAGACATTGATTATGAAAAAGACAACCATCCTGATCGTAGACGACGAACCAAAGATCATCCGCTTCGTAAAGACGTCTCTAAGTCTGGCGGGTTACGATATTATTACAGCGAGTTCAGGTCGGCAGACCCTTGACATTTTCGACCGCAATAATATCGATCTCATTATTCTAGACCTTGGTCTTCCGGACACTGACGGGTTCGAGGTATTGCGCGAAATTAGAACTTTCTCAATCGTACCAATCATTATTTTGACTGCACGCGATGACGAGCAAGATAAGGTCAGGGGGTTGGAACTTGGCGCGGATGATTATCTCACAAAGCCGTTTGGCACCAGCGAGTTAGAAGCGCGGATCACAGCTGTACTACGCCGCGTAGAGTGGTCACCGCAGCAGTCTGATTTGAGCGAGTTCACCCTTAATGACCTACAAGTTGATTTTCGCCGACGGCGGGTTGAAATTCGTGAAGAAGATGTGCATCTCACCCCGACGGAGTACGAATTACTGCGTGTCCTTATACAACACGCTGGACAGGTGATGCTGCACAGTGATTTGCTGGCTCAGGTATGGGGCCAAGAATACAGAAATGATCTAGCCATTCTACGAGTTAATGTATCGCGACTACGCCAGAAGCTCGAAGAAGACCCCCGTAAGCCAGAATATATTCTGACGGTACCAGGCGTCGGCTACACGATTCCAACTGAATAAGAAAATTTAGCGACGAGTCCAACGAAATGGGCGACCGAAGAAAGGATCATTCTTATCAGATTGATCCTTTTTCTTTTTGCCAAGAGGCGAGTGGACAATGCGCAATGTCATTCGTAAAGCACCAAGTTCTATTGTGTCATCGTCGCTTAAAGGAAAGTCACGCCCATGCAGCAAGCGCTGACCATTAACCCATGTGCCATTTGTACTATTCTGGTCAATCAGAAATAGGGATTGCTCACCTGGGCGAATGAGGGCATGCCGGCGTGATACACCATGCCGTGTGGCACCATAAGGGCCGAAATCCAAGTCGGGCCGAAACGCGCTGCGCGCATCACCCCGCCCTAGCACCGTCACACGCCAGATATCCAAGCCGACAGTTGTTGCCTGCGACCCAGTGATGTGAAACAAAACGCGCCAGGCAGGCCCAGCTCGCTCAGGGGTCAGATCGACGGGCGGAAGAGACGGGCGAGTCTCTTCCGGCATATATACATCCTGCTCGAACTCGACTTCTTCATCCTCGAACGGCTGACGCGGCTGGTTAAGTGGTTTAGTAACCACAAGTACCCCTAAGACTAATCACTTACTTCATTCAACTAGAAAAAAGTGAGACATTTAAACCAATTCCTTACGCTGACATTTGTACCGACAAACGCAAAACGGAGCAAGTCAGTAAGCGACTCAGTACAGTTATGTAACATCATTAGCCGGAGATAGCTTTCACGTATAATTCTACAAACTTACCTGTCGCCCCGCTCAAAATGCTTCGCTCCAGCGCCAGGGCGGATACTTCCTGCACGCCCGTTGAATAAGTTGGGTACACATGAATCGTATTGGCTAGTTGGGTAATTTTTATGCCCTGATCCATTGCATTCGCTAACTCAGCGATTGCTTCACCTGCACGTTGCGCGACGATGGTGGCACCCAAGATTTTGCCGTTCGAACGATACACGACCTTCATAAATCCTTCGGTGTCATTTTCAGTATTTGCCCGGTCAACTTCTTCAAGTGTGTAATACAGGACTTCGACGCCGCCTTCCCGAAGCTTTTTCCGCGCGTTGGCTTCAGTAATGCCAAAACTCGCCACTTCGGGCTCCGTGAAGGTCGTGCGAGGTAACACAGCAGGGTTTAATAGCCGGGCACGGGCTATCGGAATGATGGCGTTGCGAACAGCTTGCGCACCTTGCCACCCGGCATAATGCGTAAACTGCGGCCCCCCAACACAGTCACCCACAGCAAATACACGATTATTCGTCGTCTGCAAAAAGTCATTGACTTGAATCCCTTTATTCGAGTAAGCGATCCCTCCCTTTTCAAGGTCGAGACCCTTCACGTTTGGTGCCCGTCCGACTGACATCAAAAGCATATCACCGGTGATAGATTGACCATTCACCACGACAGTAATTTGATCGCCCTGCTGAGCGGCCCGCTCGACGAGCCCTTCGACGAATGATATACCCTCACGTTCAAAGATCGGTGCAAACACCTTAGCGACTTCAGGTTCCTCTAATTGGAAGAGACCAACATCAATGAGCGTCACGTTGGCCCCGAAGCGCGCATAGGCCTGTGCCATTTCACTACCAATTGGCCCAGCGCCAATCACAATTAAGTGTTCAGGTAGCCTTTCATTGTCAAAAATAGTTTTATAGGTATGAAAGTCAACATCATTTATACCGTCAATCGGGGGTACAAAGGGATGTGCGCCCGTAGCAAGTACATAATGCTTGGCATGAATAGTTCTCCCTGCGGCGACTAGGGTTTTCTCATCAATGAATTCAGCAGCACCTAAGATCACTTCCATGCCTCGTGCTGTAAGTACCTCTGGAGTCTCATGAGAGTACACATCACTGACTACCGAATACACATACTTCTTTATCGCTGCCATATCGACTTTGTAGCCAGAAACTTGGGTGCCGTAAAATCCGGCATTACGTACGTTGTGGGCCACTTTTGCAGCTTTAATAAGTGCTTTACTGGGCACACATCCCGTCCACGTACAGTCGCCTCCAACGCGCTCCTTCTCGATGAGGGCCGTCTTCAAGCCAAGTCGATTTGAAACTTCTGCGGCTGATAAACCAGCAGAGCCAGCACCAATGACCACAATATCGAACTTTTCAATCGTCGCATTCTGCTCCATGTTATTTTCTTTCAGAGGTAGTTGATACTGATGATAAAGATGAAACCACGATGATTCTTCTTACGGTTAACGCTAGCGTTAACCGTAAGATATTATGTGAGATAGCGTCAAAGTTTTTGGTATCGTTTTTTATCACTTTAGAAAGTAACGGGTCGCAGCGATTAATGATACGATTTAAGCACGTCATTTTTATCACAACTGTAATGAGTTTAGCCGCTTGCACGGTAGAGGCTACTGTTGAGGCAACAGCAACACCGCTTGCACCAACTTTAATGGTCGAGGCACCAAGTGTAGCAGAACAAGAACAAGGCTCAATGACAAACACTAACCTTGACTTTCCGGTGTATGGTTACACCTTCAACAGCCCTGATGGTAATAGATATGTTGAGGGACAGGGGCAGATTACCCAGTCAGACCCAGTTGATATTACCCTTGATGGTGAACCTAGCTGGCTGGTTGGCGTTGGGCACCCAGAGGGCGGCAGTGTCTGGGCGACGATTCTGATTGATGGACGGGCTCGTGTTTTCGGGCTTGACGAGGTGGGCAACGTCAGCACGCTCTTTAGCCAAGAAGACTCTGCTACGCTGGCTTCACCGCTTACACTTGAGATTGGGGCAGATGGTGGGTTCACAGTCCACATTCCTAGTAATAATGAAGCGCTGGGTTCAGGCATTATTTGCCTAGAGAACAGTAGGTTCGTCTACATCACCGAGAATGGCGACCTCATTGTGCGAGAACAAGGCGAATCTGGTGAGCTTTATACTTTGGCTGTTAATGCCATGTTGGATAGCAGGATTGTGCAAAATGGAGAAGGTCTGATCGCCGTACTGACCAACCCAACAACTGACTATGCGCACGGCGTTTTAGGCAACACAGTAGAAGCGAGCGCAATCACAATCATAGATACAACGGGCGACACGCCGGAAATCTACAATGTGATTGACAGGCTAGGCATGTCTGTCATTGAGGGAACATCACCTATGTGGGCAGATATCAACTTAGATGGCGAAGACGAAATAATCGTCACACTCGCCAACGCACAAGAAGGTGCTCGCATTGTGGCTTTTTCCCCTGAAGGAAGCATCATTGCTGAGAGTGACCCGATTGGTCAAGGAAACCGTTGGCGCCACCAGTTAGCGGTCGCTCCGTTTGATGGTGAACCACAACTCGTTGATGTCCTCACGCCGCATCTTGGGCGGACTGTCGAATTCTTTACTTTTGATGATGGTAAGCTTGTCGTCACAGAGTCGCTCAGTGGCTACACATCTCACCAAATTGGCTCTCCCAACCTCGATACTGCGGTTGCTGGTGACTTTAACGGAGATGGCATTATTGAATTATTATTGCCAAATGCGGGTTTTAATCAACTGGCTGGGATTGTAATCAATCAAGGTAATGCCAGCGTTGCATATGAACTTGAAACTGGCGCTGTAATTACAAGTAATTTATCTACAGCGATGACCGTGAATGGTCTTGCGGTGGGTGTTGGGCTCAAGAATAATACATTAAGGATCTGGCAATAGCTCGGCTAATTGGCTGATAATGATTCAACAACTTACAATTGAATCATGTAGACATTGACTGCTCAGCCATCGCTCCTTATAATGCCTGCGTCAGGAATTCCTGAAATATGCTTAGGCAGCGCGGCTTGAGCAAACCATTCGAGGTGATTGACTATGGCAAGTAGACCTGCCGAATTAGAGCAAAAAATACAGATAAAGAACCGCATTGTCGGTGTTCTTTTGCGTGACGCTCGAGAAGTGTCTGGGCACAGCATCCCAGAAACTGCGCAGCTATTAGGCGTTACAGCAACTGAATACTCGCAATTTGAGAAAGGTGAAGCAGCCCCCACGTTGCCACAGCTTGAAATACTATCATATTACTTTAATGTGCCTATTGATCATTTT
Source organism: uncultured Anaerolineae bacterium (assembly GCA_964439625.1). Taxonomy (GTDB): domain Bacteria; phylum Chloroflexota; class Anaerolineae; order Aggregatilineales; family UBA3940; genus CAYTPI01. The sequence continues at coordinate 40,452 of CAYTPI010000025.1, forward strand.
TGGGGTGCTGAAACAATCGCCAAGCAGCGTGCTAATGATGAACTCCGGCAACGTGTTCCGGATATGCTTCTACTCCGCCAGCGTATTATTGCCATTCAATTACGGCAGCAGCGCGAAGCAGCGATGATGTCAATCGACGATCTAAGTAATCGCACGGGTATTTCTGTTAGTCGGCTGGAAACTGTAGAAAATGGCACGATTTCGCTACCATTAAATGAGCTAGAACTTGTTTCACAATCGGTCAATATCAACGTTAGTGACTTGCTCAACAGCCACGGCACTGTTGGCTCATGGATGCGATCACAAGAGGAATTTGAAGCATTTCAGGCACTGCCAGCCGATTTACGAGAGTTTTTGCTTAAGCCGGTTAACCGTCCCTATATTGATCTCGCAATGCGCTTGAGCACAATGGACGTAGATAAACTCCGTACTATTGCTGAAAGTATTCTCGATATCACTTACTAAAAAATGAAGGACACTAATGACTTCTGAAGCAATTCGACTCAAAGAAGATGGTCTACGCCTGTTTCATGAGGGCGCGTATGATGAAGCAATCGAGCATTTTGAGCGTGCAGAGCAAATGTTTCAAGATGCGGGTAACAAGCTCGATGCGGCTGAGATGCTTAATAATATTGGTGTCATCTACCGTGTGGATGGTCGCTTAGATAAGGCCGCCGATCTGCTGGAACAGTCACGGCAAGTATTCGCTGAGGCAGGCGATCGCAGCCGTGAGGCGCAAACTTTGGGCAATTTAGCACCGTTGTATAACAAACAAGGTGATGCGCAAAAAGCCATGGACGCCTACCAAGAAGCAACTGATATCTTTAAGGAACTCAATGAGCGTAACCGTCAGGGCGAAACCTTGATGGCGCTTGGGCTGCTTCAGTTTGGCGAAGGTGAACGTTCGACTGGTTTGAGCAACTATGAAGCTGGGCTATTACTGATTGACAAACCAACGGGTAAACAG
>CAYTPI010000026.1:0-20157 GCA_964439625.1 uncultured Anaerolineae bacterium
GAGCCAGCCGACGATGGTGAAGAGCCAGCCGACGATGGTGAAGAGCCAGCCGATGATGGTGAAGAGCCAGCCGACGATGGTGAAGAGCCAGCCGACGATGGTGAAGAGCCAGCCGATGGCACCGAAGAGCCAGCCGATGGCACCGAAGAGCCAACTGATGGCACCGAAGAGCCAACTGAAGAAGAAGAGGAAGAAGCCACTGAAGCTCCTGGTGAACCCCTTCTGGATGAGGACGGTAACCCCGTCTTTGTCGAAGAAGAAGAGGAGGAAGCCACTGAAGCTCCTGGTGAACCCCTTCTGGATGAGGACGGTAACCCCGTCTTAGATGAAGATGGTAACCCCGTCTTTGTCGAAGAAGAAGAGGAAGAAGCTACTGAAGCTCCTGGTGAACCCCTTCTGGATGAAGACGGTAACCCCGTCTTAGATGAAGATGGTAACCCCGTCTTTGTCGAAGAAGAGGAAGAGGAAGAGGAAGAAGCCACTGAAGCTCCTGGTGTACCGCTTGTGGATGAGGACGGTAACCCAATCCTAGATGAAGATGGTAACCCTGTCTTCGTCCAAGAGATTGACGAAACCGAGTTTGCAGCTCTTTCTGAGCCGCCGGAGAACGCCGTCATTGCCGTAGACGAAAACGGTGACCCGATCCTAGATGAAGACGGCAATCCCGTATATATCGCCATTGGTGACCAAAAGCCTGAAGATGAAGTGTTCACACTTGACTACGACGAACTGTCTGCTGGCACCGTTGTAAATAGTGAGACACCCCTCTTCAAAGACCTTGGTGTTAAGGTCAATGTCTATGACCGCAACGGCAATCTATCTAATCAGCCGCTGGTCGTCTTCGATACCTTAAACCCAACTGGTGGCGACAATGACTTAGGTACAGGCGAGGTGTGCGCTGGCGGTTCAGCCTGCGGTACCAATATTGGTAACGTGTTAATCATCAACGAGCAGCAGGATGAAGACGGCGACGGTTTCATTAACAACCCTGATGACGATGCCAATGGCGGTATCATCGAGTTTGAATTCGACCCAGAGCGCCCTGCTTCGCTCACTAGTCTACAAATCTTGGATATTGAAGGAAACAATAAAGAACGCCCACCTACAATCACGGTGACTCGGGCAGACGGTTCAACCTACAGCTTCGAGATTCCAGAAGAAGGCTTGGGTGATAACAGTCTGAGCACGATCAACTTCAACCCGAACGAGAAGATCATCAAGTTCAGCATCGACTTGGATAACTCCAGTGGTGCCATCTCTGACTTCCAGTTCACCATTCCGGGCGTCACGCCCGATCCGAAGCCACCAACCTGTGAAGGAACCTACAACCCAAGCACGGGTGAGTGTGATGAGGACGAAACGTGCGGCCCAGGCAAGATCGATACAAATGGCGATGAGCCTGGTGGCTGTGAGCCGATCCAACAGTGTGAGGCACCAGAAGTCCCCGATGGACAGGGTGGTTGTATTATCCCTGAACCAGAGTGTGACGAAGGTCAAATCGTTGTTGACAACGTCTGTGTTGACCCAGTACCAGAGTGCGATGACGCCAGCGAAATTTTGGTTGATAACACCTGTGTGAGCTGTGAAGAAGGCACACGCAAACAAGGCGATAGCTGCCGCCCAATCTGCAGCGGCTCTGGCGTAGAATACGACCCCGGCAACCCCGACGCTGACGATAATGGCTGTGTCATCGTTAGTTGCCCGGATGGCGAGGAAATGGTTGATATCGGCGGTGTTCGCACCTGTGAAACTGTTTGCCAAGATGGGGCAGAGCGCGTCGGTCGCGAATGTGTAACGAGCTGCGCGCCGGGGCAGGAACGTAACGAAAATGGCAACTGCGAGAATATCTGCCAGTCACCAGCCGTCTTTGACCCAGAAGCGCAAGCCTGCTTGGTCAACTGCGGCCCAACTGAAGTTATCGGTGATGACGGCTTCTGTGTACCAAAGACTTGTGAGCCAGGCACGGTATTGAATGACAATGGTATCTGCCAGCCAATCACCTGTAACGCTGGCGAGACCTACAGCATCGAGGATGGCGAATGTGTGCCAATCGTCTGTGGTTACGGCAAGTTCTTCAGCTTCCAAGCTGATGAATGTGTGCCAATCGTCTGTGAATTCGGCGAGCAGCTCAATGAAGCCGGTGACGCTTGCGAACCAATCGTCTGCGAGAGCGGCGAACAACTCAACCAATCCGGCGACGACTGCACCCCAATCGTCTGCGAAAGTGGCGAACAGCTTAACGAAGTTACCAACGAATGTGAGCCTATCGTCTGTGAGAGCGGCGAACAACTCAATGAGGCTGGTGATGGCTGTGTGCCAATTGTCTGTGAATTCGGCGAACAGCTTAACCAAGCTGGCGATGCCTGCGAGCCAATCGTCTGTGAATTCGGCGAGCAACTCAATGAAGCCGGCAACGCTTGTGAGCCAATCGTTTGTGAAACTGGTAAGGAACTCAACGAAGCGGGCGACAGCTGTGAACCAATTGTCTGTGAATTGGGTCAAGTATTTGACTTCGACGAAGCTGAATGTGTCCCAGTCGAGTGCGGGTATGGTAAAACCTTCGACTTTGAAGCAGAACAATGTGAGCCTATCGTCTGTGAATTCGGCGAAAGCCTAAACGAAAACGGTAACGCTTGCGAGCCAATCGTCTGCGGAACTGGCGAACAACTCAATCAATCCGGTGATGACTGCACCCCAATTGTCTGCGAAAGCGGCGAGCAGCTCAATGAAGCCGGTGACGGCTGTGAGCCTATCGTCTGCGAAAGCGGCGAACAACTCAATGAAGCCGGCGATGGTTGTACACCAATCGTCTGCGAGACGGGTGAAGAGTTCAGCTTCGAAACAGAACAGTGTGAGCCTATTGTTTGTGAATATGGTAATGAACTCAACGAACAAGGCTTCTGTGAACCAATCGTCTGTGAAACTGGTGATGAACTGAACGAAGCTGGCGACGGCTGCACCCCAGTTATCTGCGAAATCGACGAAGTCTTTGACTTTGAAGAGGAAGCTTGCGTACCTGTCGTCTGTGGTTACGGCAACACTTTCGACTATGACGAAGCGTCCTGTGTGCCAATCGTCTGTGAATTCGGCGAGCGCCTGAACCAAGAAGGTGACAATTGCGAACCAATCGTCTGCACTGAAGGCCAAGAACTGAACGAGTCTGGCGATGGTTGTGTGGATATTGTCTGTGATAGCGGCGAAGAGCTTAACGAAGCTACCAACGAATGTGAGCCTATCGTCTGCGAGTACGGTACTGAACTCAACGAAGCTGGCGACGCCTGTGTGCCAATCGTCTGTGAAGTGGGACAGATACTAAATAATAATGGTGATGGCTGCGAAGACATCATCTGTGAAGATGGTCAGTCATTGGTTGGCAGCACGTGCGTCACCACAGACGACCCAGACGACGATCCAGAAGCAACACCGGATGCCCCAACTCCAGTTGCCACGCCGGAGCCAATCGTTCCAGAAGAGGCACCACAGGTGCTTCTGAGTCCATTGGCACCAGTACCACAAGACATCCAGATCACCCCAACACCGGGCACCGTGCCAGTTGCGGCAACCTGTCCACAGTGGGCGTTAATCCACTCGTTCCGTGATGACAACCTCGAAATCTATCGCATTGACCAGCCCGAAGGTCAGGGCGGTGTTCTGTACAACTTGTCGAACTCATCGGAGTCGCTGGACACCCGTCCAAGCCGCTCACCAGATGACTCCATGGTTGTCTACCAGACTGATAAGTTTGGTAACATCGAACTGATGCTGACCGATGCCTTAGGTGAAACCCAAACGCGCATCACACGGACAAACTCGAACAACATCAACGCGATGTTTGGCCCAGATAACAACACCATTATCTACCAATCAGACCGTGATGGTAACTGGAACATCTACGCCTTGGATATTTCCACAGGTGATGAGACCCAACTTACCACCGCTGAAAGCGACGAGATCAATCCATTCTGGTCACCAGACCTGAACTGGATTACGTTCGAGACCAACCGTACTGGCGACCAGAACATCGTTCTGATGAATATCACAACGGGTGAGCAGTACCAGTTAACCCGCGGTGCAGCCGATGAAATCTATCCGGCATGGTCACCGAATGGTGAACAGATCGCCTTCCTGAGCAATCCACGCGGTCACTGGGACCTTTGGGTTATCAATGTTGATGGCTCCGAGCCATTGCAAATTACCAGTGGTATTGGTGATGCCGGTAACCATACGTGGTCGAACAATGGTACGCGCATTGCCTACCAAGACTTCCGCGTTGCAGACCTGGACGTATATACATACGACCTGACAACCAACACGGAATACCTACTCAGCACGTACACTGGCCCAGACAGTGCCCCAACATGGGACTGTGGTGACAGCAACATCATGTTCACCAGCACGCGTGATGGCAACGCCAACGTGTTCGAAGTACCATGGCAGGGTGGCGACGAGATCAACTGGACGATTGACCCAAGCAGTGATAAGTGGTCACAGTGGTCACCGTCAAAGGAACCAGCCAGCCGCGGACGCTAATTTCAGCGACCGTTAATCAGGCATAGCAAAGAGGCGACCATGGTGAGGTCGCCTCTTTTAATTTTCTGATCAGTCTACTAAGGCTATACTTTTAAGAGAACTTAGAGAACTTTTTCTGTCACCTCAATTGCCACTGTACAGCTAGGAGCCAACATCATGCCTTCGATTATCGGTGTAGACATCGGTGGAACACAAATCCGCGCAGCCTCATTTGACCCTGACTACAACCTAATAGAACGTGCCCAGCAGTACACTGGTGCAGCCGATGGTAGTGATGCCGTTACAGAGCGCATCATTGAAACAATCCGGCAGGTGCTGCCAGAAAATCCGGGGGAACTGATGGGTATAGGTGTTGCTATCCCCGGCCCGCTCGATGCTCGTGCAGGTGTTGTCCTCAATACGCCAAACCTACCGTTTGAAGACTACCCAATTCGTCAAATCATCAAGGAGGCCTTTGGTGGCGTGGTACATGTGGGGAATGATGCGGATGTGGCTGCCCTCGGCGAATTCACCCTCGGAGCCGGGCGCGCTGTAGACCACCTGATCTACTTGACAATCAGCACGGGTATCGGTGGTGGCATTATCATCAACGGTAAGCCATACGTTGGCAACGGCCTTGCTGGCGAACTGGGCCATATGATCATGGACCCATCGGGGCAGATTGGCGGCTTAGCGCGCATTGGTGATATTGAAGATATCGCATCAGGCACAGCTATCAGCCACTATGCACGCAGTCGAATGGAGGCGGGTGAGCAAACCCTATTGACTGAGATGGTTGCAGGAGATGTTGAGGCAGTTACAGCGCGACACGTCGGTGAGGCGGCAAGGCAAGGCGATCCAATAGCGGTTGAGATTATCAATAACGTCGCGACATACCTAGGTGCACATATTGCTTCTTTGATGGCGATTTTTGACCCGGATATGTTCGTACTCGGTGGCGGCGTTATCCGGATGGGCGATGTGCTCATGACACCTATGCATGAAGCTGTTCAACGCTTTTCGATGCACGAGCGCTACTGGCAGAACAGCCAAATTGTTCAGGCAGAGTTGGGCGAGGATGTCGGGGTATATGGAGCCGCGGCCCTTGTCCAAGCGATGGAACGCTAGCGTTTGACCGCAAAGATTTTCTAAGACCGTAACCCGCCGAATGGTGTCAAACCTGAGGTTTAGTAAGCATAACTCTGGGCCTGAAGACCCAAGCTGCGAAGAAATCATCGATGGCACGGGGCTTCATTCCCATCCAGTCACAGGCAAAACTTCTATGGTTACACTTAGTGCCGACGTTTATGACGGTCATCACTACTGCGGCGAAACTCCATCAAAACGGGCGTGCCAACGAAGGGGTAGGCCTCCCGGATGCGGTTTTCCAAGTACCGCTCATATGAAAAATGCACCAGCTTTTCGTCGTTGACGTGAAAGAGAAACTTGGGTGGAGCTGTCGCGACTTGGCTGGCGTAGCGAATCTTGAGCCGCCGCCCCGCCCGAGCGTGAGGCGGCTGGCGTGACACGGCATCGCGCACGATTTGGTTCACCTCAGCCGTCGGTATTCGGACGTAGCGCTCCTCATAGATGTTGAATGCCTCCGGCAGTATTTTGCTGACCCGCTGCCCCGTCTTAGCTGAGATAAACATCACCGGAACATAGGGCAAGAACTTCAAGGCATCGCGCACCGTTTCAGTGTAAGCTTGTACGGTATACGTATCCTTGGCAACGGCATCCCACTTGTTGACCAAGAGTAAGACGCTCTTGAACTCTTCTCGAATGTAACCGGCAACATGGGCGTCCTGCGCTGTGATGCCCTCGAGCGCGTCGATCAATAGCAAGGCGACATCCGCCCGTTTGATTGCCCGCAGTGAGCGCAGCACACTGTACTTCTCTACACCCGGATCAATTTTTCCACGGCGGCGCATACCCGCCGTATCAATCAAAGTGACGGGTTCACCATGATAGATAATTTCAATGTCGATTGAGTCACGGGTGGTACCCGCAACGGGGCTCACGATCACGCGTTCTTCGCCGAGGATGCGGTTCAATAAGGATGATTTACCCACATTAGGGCGGCCCACAATCGCAATTTTGACGAGGCCATCGTCTTCTTCTTCGTCAAAGTTGACTTCAACCTTAAACGGCAGATTCTCAATGACAGCATCCAAGAGATCGCCAACACCCGCGCCATGCATCGCTGAAATGGGGTAAACATCACCAATGCCGAGGTTATAGAATTCGTACTTCTCTTCGTTCATGTGGCGGTTATCGGCCTTATTCGCCGCCACTAAGATCGGTTTGTTGGATGTTCGTAGTATCCGTACCACCTCTTCATCCGCTGCGGTAATTCCAGTACTGATATCAACAACCAGCATCAGTACATCCGCATCTTGAATAGCAATTTCAGCTTGTGCCCGAATCTCTTTGACAAAATCCTTTGAATCTTCGGCGAGTGCTTCAATCGCACCCGTATTCACGCGATTTAGCGCCTCAATGCCGCCTGTATCAACAAGGGTGAAGCGAAGACCCTGCCAGTCGGAGTCATCCTGCTGGCGGTCTCTGGTCGTGCCAGGAGCATCATTGACAACCGCTTTGCGTCCGCCAATGATGCGATTAAACAATGTCGATTTTCCAACGTTAGGCCGCCCCACAAGTGCAACCAAGGGTAAGCGAGTCATAGTTATTGTGTCCTAACCGGCCCAATACGGACTTCGATGGTCGAAGGTAAGATCGAATCAATAGTAATCTCTGAGTTTGCCAATACTTGGCCCTCAGGTTCTACAAAAAACGTGCCGATTTCATATGTACTTAAGTCTATAGTCACTTTGACCTGTTCGGGCGTCAATTCATTAAGTAATGGCAATGGCCCTGTCACCAACACTTCTACTTCATCATTGATTATGTTAGCAGCCAACCCGCGAGATAGGTTGTCTACACCCACTGGAATGCCCTCGAGCAAGAGGCTACCCTGCTGCGGTGTAACACTGATGTCAACAGTAATCGTACTTGGCTGGCCCTCGGCAGCCTCCACGCCAAATGGCAAGTCCAACGGCACCTGTAAGGTTAAGTCCGAGACCAAATCAGATAGGTCAATTGTCTGCGTTTCAATCGTTGATCCGAGGTTTTCGATTGTGCCAGGGTTACCCTCAAGCGTAATGACGGTTGGTTCCACCGTTAAGCCCGTAAAGAAGTAGCCTTCCTGCGGGCGCCCAATGGTCGGCACCTGCACGGCGAAGTCACGGAGGCCAGATTGTTGTGAAATAGGGATGCGAACCACAACCCGATCTGGGTCAAGTATGACACCTTCAACAGACAGTCCCTCAACATCGAGGGGTACAACGGTCACTTCCTCGACAAAATCACTACGAAGCTCTTCGATATTTGCAGTAACTTGTATCATTTCAACGGACTCAACAGCAGACTGCGGCCCTGTAAGCTGGCTCGCCTCTGGTTCAACATTCGCATCTGAAGCCACATAGCCAGAGGCCACAACTCCCTGCGTTGACACCGTGATTTGCATGTCACGCTCGATGCGCTCCTCAATAATTAAGCGTACCTGCCGTGGACGAATACTATCAACAGCCGCTTGGACGTTGTTCAACTCCACGTCTAACTGAACAACATGCTCACCAGGCGCTAGGTCTTCTAGGTCTGCCCGTACAATCACGTCTTCTGCGGAAATTGAGGGCCATGTGTTTTGTTGGGCAATCAAGAGAACCGTAGCGGCAGTTGGCGGTTCATTGCTGATCACAAGGTCGGCGCCAAGGCCGACGAATTCAATCGGGATGGGCTGATCAATCTCACGAGAGGCCTCAACGGGGTTAAGCTGCTGGTTGGCAACAATCCATACAGTCACTGAGAGGACAAGCGCCAAAAGCAGCGTCCAGATATTTGAGCTAAACCATTTGAAGATGGCATTCATAATAGTGCGCTACTGCTGCATGCCTTTGAGCACAATAGCGGTCAGCAGGCCATAAACATGGGCCGCCTTGACCACATCACTGATGTGAATATGCTCATCGACGGTATGCGCCACGTTAGGATCACCAGGGCCAAAACCCACAGTTGGGATGTTTGCCTTTGCCATGCTGTAGACACCATCTGTCGAGAAGGCCCAATGCGAAATTTGTGGCGGAGTACCCAGCGCCATAAATGCGGCAGTGTTGGCAAACTTAACCAACGGATGCTCCGTCTCAAGCACCCATGCGTCAAACGCTGCTTTCTCCTCTAGCGGATACCCAGTGTAGGTCGGGTGAGAGTACATCATAATTTCGACATCAGCATTGATATCCTCGCGAGCAATGGCGCTTTCTACCTCAGTGACGGCGCGATTCGGCGACTCACCGACTGTCAAGCGGCGGTCTACATAAAATGTGCATCTGTCCGGGACGGTATTTAAGCTAGCGGCTTCGCTCTCAATCTTTGTAACGACTACGGAACCACGACCAAGAAATGGGTCAGTAGCGATATCCGCCGCAGCCATATCGATTCCGAAGATCAAGCGGGTGGCAGCCATAATTGCGTTCTTACCTAATTGTGGCACCGATGCATGGCTGCTTTTGCCGTGTACCGTTACTTTGAGCATCACACGCCCTAACTGACCCCGCATCAGTTGCAGGTTGCTGGGTTCAGTTAACACGACGAAGTCTGGGGTAACCCCAGACTCTTCGACGAACCCCTGCATCGCATGCCCCTCGCAAGGCTCATGCTGCACGACAAAGAGAAAGATTACTCGTCCAACCAAAGCCGTATCGGACTCAACAAGACGTTTAGCAGCAAAGACCATTGCCGCCGCTGCGCCCTTCATATCGCAAGCCCCACGACCATACAGCACGCCGTCTTCAATGATGCCAGCATATGGGGGGTGCGGCCACCTCTCACCTGTGGTGTCAACTGTATCCATATGAGCGTTAAATAGCAGGGTTAGCCCCGCACTGGCATTACCAATAGAAGCAACGACATTACCCAGTGGATCTATCGTAACATCTTTCACCCCGCAGGCAATCAGCTTCTCTTTAATGAGCGCCGCCACATCACTTTCTTTGCCCGAAAGACTGGGAGTCTGAACAAGTTTCTGGAGAAAGTTCTTTAGCTCTTCTTGCTCTGGCGATGTTAACGCCAGTTGATTAACAACAGTCGGTGGGAAAGGTGCCTGTTGAATTGGCATGGGCTAGTATGCTCCGTCTCTGAAAATGACGCGTGGAATCGTCTGTAGTAGAATTCTGAAGTCAAGGTCAATAGACCAGTTTTCAATGTAAAAAATATCGAGCAAACACCCCTCGTCAAATGGCATGTTGCTTCTACCGCTAACCTGCCACAAACCGGTAATACCGGGCAGTGTACTTAGGCGCTTACGCTGCCAAGTGTGGTAGCGTTCGACCTCATCTGGTGTGTTTGGTCGCGGCCCAACCAAGCTCATTTCACCCCGTAACACGTTGATTAATTGCGGCAGTTCATCGAGGCTAGTGGCACGCAGCCATTTGCCCACACGTGTAATACGGGGGTCGTCTCGACGTTTGACCGTATACACACGATCTGTCGGATTGTCGGGTTCTAAATGAGCTTTGAGCTTATCTGCCCCATCAATCATTGACCTAAACTTCAACAATTCGAATTGGCGACCATCTTTGCCTATGCGTTTTTGTCGGAAAATCACAGGTCCCGGCGAGTCAAGTTTAATTAATAGCGTGATAATTCCAAACAAAAGCAGAAAAACCGGTAAGACAAGCAACACAAGGGTATGGTCAATCAAGCGTTTGAGCAATCGATCCGTGCGGCTAAATGAAGACACATCTGCGCCACTCATCAGCGGGATACCATTCAGTGAGTGGATGTCAATATTGTGCAGGCGCTGCTGAAACACATCAGGCACAACACGGACACGCGTTCCCATCTCAACACACTGGTTGACAATCCACATAATCTTGCTGTGGTTATCCCAAGGAATCGTCACGATCACTTCTGTGATCTCGTTGACTCTGAGCACTTGCTTCAGGTCAGATATGCGCCCAAGGCCAGGGGTATTGCCAAGACCCGTATTCGATTTTTCTGGATCATCGTCGAGGTAGCCAACTACTTGGTAGCCGAGTGTTAGGTCAGCTAAGACGGTGCCCCACACAGCACGCCCCATTGCGCCTGCACCAACAATCAAGAGATTCTCAACGCCAACACCGCAGCGGCGCAGCCCATTTTGGATCAGCTTGAGCAGCAAGCGTGAGGCTCCCAGCGAAAAGATAATCAAGACACCTGTCAATACTAACATGCCACGAGAATAAAATGGTGGCTGCAAAAAGAATGTCACCGCCATTACCATCACAATTGCTGTTGCCGTGCCATTAATGATCGTATATAAGTCATCGATCCAACGGTGCTTACGGCGGCGCACATCATAAAGGGCATTGAAGTTAAACCCCAACAAGCAAAGCAAAACAAGCACCAACCCATAGGGAACATAAGGGCCAAATGGCGCTTCGTACTGGGATGGCACGGGGTACGGGAATTCCAAATCGTAACGAATAACGTAGGAAACCCAATACATGAGGTTGATCAACAGAATATCTGTGATCAAAGTGACTGTACGAGCGACTTCAGAGTCGATAAGCGGTGCCAGAAATGGCACATCTTTTTCCCGCTTCAAAACAGTGTTAGCCATGTCAGTAATACTACCGAGTGTAAGACATTCTTTAAAACAATGGCGTTAGGGTAGGTCATTCAAGAGTTTTTGGTAGGTGTCCACAGTGCTGGCAGCGGTGTTCTGCCAAGTAAACTTTTTGACGTAACGCAGCCCTTCTTGTGCTATCTGTTGGCGCTGTGCTGAGTCCTCAAGCAGCTTTGTGATTGCCTGCCCCCATGCAGCCGCATCATCTGGAGGCAGCAGTATGCTGTGAGGGCCAGCAGCCTCTGGCAGTGACGACGTATTCGAGGCAATGATCGGAGTGCCGCAGGCCATGGCCTCAACGATTGGAATGCCAAACCCTTCGTACACCGACGGATACGCAAAAAGGTCAGCAGTACCGTACCACAACGGCAAGTCTTCATCTGGTACGTATCCAGGAAATACAATGTTTGCCTCAAGCCCAAGTTTCTCAATAAGCGCAAATAGCGGTTCGGTCTGCCAACCTTTTCCCCCGATCAACACCAACTTAACAGCATCGCGGATGTCATTGCTTAGGTCTGCATAGGCTCGAACTAAGACTGGCAAGTTTTTGCGCGGCTCAATCGTCCCAACATGTAAGATAAAACGCTCTGGCACCTCTGATTGCGCTTTGAAACGTGCGATTTCATCCTCAGGTGCGGGTTTACATTGAGGATCGACCCCGGGGTAGGCTACACTGATGCGCTTAGGGGAGACTCGCAACACAGCAGTTAGTTCGCGTTTCCCCGCCTCGCTGATCGCTAAGATTCGATCTGCATGACGAACTGCATAGCGCACCATATTCTGTAAATAGATACGACGTGGTGTTGTCAGACGTTCTGGCTCGCGAAAGAAGCTGAGATCATAGATGGTTACAATTGATGGAATTTTCGAGAGAACTGGCAAAGAATATGCCATACTGTGAAAAATTGTTGGTTTCAGTTGCCTCAATTGACCGGGTAAACGCGTTTGCTCCCACAGAATTCGACTCATCGGAGATGCAGCTTGAGGTGATGCTATAATTGGATGGACATTATCTGGAACATCATCCACACCCGGAATAACTACTGCTGAATACTGCCAATCTTGCTGCACCAACGGCAGAAAATGCAAGGTATTGTAGATATATTTGTGAATGCCTGCGCGCCGAAACGATTGCGTTCTAGCAAGCAGTAAGGCATTTAATACGATGTGAGGATTAATATCCATAACGCAAGGATTATAGCCCGAAAACGTGACAATTTGATGAGGAAGTCTGACTTATGGACAACGCAAATCCTTTCCCAGACCCACAATACAGCCCGTTTGAGGTAATTGAAATACAATTATCAGCGCTCGCCAATAACGATTACCCGTATGATGACAAAGGCATTAGCATCGCTTATCGGTTTGCGTCCCCAGCTAACAAACGGATGACGGGCACGCTTGATGCATTCACGGTTCTTGTACACAACCCCATGTATAAACCCATGCTAAACCACTTGCACGCTGAATTTGGTGTGATGCGTGTTAACCACACTGAAGTCGTACAACCAGTCATTTTAACGACTGAAGCAGGGGAAAAGGTAGGTTATGTCTTTTCGCTTTCTCGTCAAGACAGCGGCGAATTTCAAAACTGCTGGATGACAGATGGTGTCTTACGTTTTGATGTCGAATCAGGCCGTACAGATTATTAGCACCCTTCGATTATTTATTGCGCTGGAACTGCCTCAGCCTGTACAAGCTAGCCTTGCTGATGTGCAAAATGACTTACGAGGGCAGTTCCCTAAGGAAAGCATCCGCTGGATACACCCTGATGACACGCACTGCACGCTAAAGTTTCTCGGCAATGTCTCTGAAAAAATAGTCGATGATCTCAAAGCCCTGCTCTATGGCCTCGCCCGCTTTCAAAAAGCCTTCCAACTCCAGACCAACAGCCTCGACTGTTTCCCACATAGGAATAAGCCCAACGTCGTCTATGCAGCAGTGTATGGTCAATTGAATGCTCTTAGCCAACTGCAACAACAAACAGACGCTAATGTGGCAGCACTTGGCTTTGAACCCGAAACCCGACGCTACACACCCCACCTGACGCTGGCACGCATCCGGCGCAAGACTACCGCAACAGATCGTAAACAGATCGGCGATATATGCAGTGAATATTGGTTTGAGCAGCTCACATGGAAAGCTGACTCAGTCAGTTTGTGGCACACTCATCAGACAACAGACGGACCCAGATACAGCATCATTGAGAGCGTTTCATTTAATGGTAGTTGATGCGAATTAAAAAAACATGATAGAATGAATTTAGTCTATTCCACCCCATTGATTAACAGTGGAGGGGAATATTTTTGGATTACAGGAGAAAAAACATCGAACCTATTGACGTTGCACGTCTCATTGTAGACGTCATCGCGGACAAGAAGGGCGAAGAAATTGTTCTGATGGAAATCCGCGAACAAACAACCATTGCAGACTACTTCATCATTTGCACAGCCACAAACGAACGCCAATTGAAGGCCATTGTGGAAAGCATACGAGAAAAGGTCAAAGAGGAGTTTGCAATCTCTGCTCGCTCTGTTGAGGGCCAACCAGAGACCGGATGGGTGCTGGTCGATTTTATCGATATTATCGTCCACGCCTTCCAAGATGACATTCGCCGGAGATACAATCTAGAAGAACTCTGGCGTGAGTCACCAGTCCTCCTCAAGATGCAATAAAACAGTCAAAAGCGCGGCCTCGGATTGAGGCCGCGTACTGTCTCTTAGATTAAGGGACTGTCTATTCAAACACCCACGGATCGACAGCCCGCTCCCAGCTGATAAGCTCGCTGGCATCAAAGAACAGGCTGACCTCGCGTTCTGCGTCTTCAGCATTGGCAGACCCATGAATGATGTTACGTCCAACATCAACACCAAAGTCGCCACGGATGCTGCCTGGGGTTGACTCAGATGGTTTGGTGGGTCCCATCGTTGTTCGGACGATGGCTATTGCATCGTCCCCCTCCCAGACCATAGCGACAACTGGCGCTGACGTGATAAACGAAATCAGCCCATCAAAGAACGGCTTACCTTCGTGCTCGCCATAGTGTGTCTTAGCGAGTTCATCACTGATCTGCATCAACTTCAGGCCGACCAATTTCAGGCCGCGGCGTTCTAAGCGACTGATCACTTCGCCGATCAGGCCGCGCTGCACACCATCGGGCTTTACAAGTACAAGTGTTTGTTCCAAGATAATTCTCCTGTTTGGGTGGTCATATCAAAAGAAAAAGGTGGAGCGTAGACTCCACCTCGACATTATATCGAAACTATGTGATGGTTTCTTACACTTGCTTAGAGTGTATCCAACGCGTTGCGGTACATATCGAGCGCATCCTGTAGCCGACCCTGTGCCATTAGTGCATCACCAATTATTCGGCGCACCTGAGGGTTGTCACCTGACTGCTCGTTGAGATATGCACTGAGATCAGCAATCGTCTCGTTGAGCAGTTGACCACTGTTCACCAAAGACTCGTAGGCGCTTAGCGCAAGGTCAACGTTTTTCTCCTCAAGCTGGTTGCGGCCTTCCGTCAACCATTGCCCGTAATCCTGTAAATCAGCACCTGGTAGGGCAACGGCAGCGGCTTGCTCAACCGGAGTAATTGATGCCGCAGGGGTTGCAGCCGTCATTGGCTCTGGCTCGGCTGGCGTAATTTCGCGTTCCATATCAGAGAGACTCTCGGCGGGCTCAACGGCCTGTAACCAACCTGTTAGGCCACCTGTCTCTTTGACTGGTGGGGCTGGATCTGGTGTTTTTTCAATGGTCTCTGGTGCTGCCATTGCCGCTTCTGGTTCTGCATCCTTCTCAGCTTCTTCCTTAAGCCACGCGGGGAGGGCTTCCTCTTCTTCGATGGCTGGCTCGAACAATTGTCCAGCGTCAGTCTGTTCAATCTCAGCGGCGGGGGCTTCGCTTTCTTCGTCAACACCCTTGAGCCAATCTGGCAGGTCATCGCTATCAGCATCATCTGACGCAGTGACTGCGGCAGGCATGACAGCCGCAACCGCTTCGGCTGGTTCGCCGATATCAAGGTCAGGCTCACCTTTGAGCCAATCGGGCAGATCATCGCTATCATCGCTGTCATCCGCTGCGGGCGTCTCTGTTTCAACCGCTGGTGCTGGTGACGCTGCTAGTGAGGGCATTGGCTCCCTGTCTTCAGCTTCATCAAAGCCCTTTAGCCAATCGGGGAGGTCGTCTTCGTCAGTTGGTTCGGCTGCTGCCATTGGCTCAGGAGCCTTTTCCGCAGGTGCAGGGGGTTGGGCGGGTTCTTCTTGAGGCTTCGCTACATCACCCAGCCACGACGGCAAATCGTCGGAAGCACTGCTGCTTTCAGCGGTAGGTTCACTAGGCACGCCTAGCCAATCGGGAAGGTCACTGCCAACAGCAGCCTCTTCCTCAGCGGGGTCATCTGCAATACCCTTCAGCCATGCTGGTAGGTCTGCATCGTCGTCATTGGATACAGATGGTTCAGGAGCAGGTGCAGTTGGTTTCGACTCATCCTCATCGGCTTCAAGTAATTTAGCGAATTCATCATCATCATCGCCTAGCGCACCTTCCAACCAACCAAGGGCACCGTCACTCTCAATTTCAAGATCATCAGTGAGGCCCGCAAAATCATCTGTTTCGCGCACTTTACCAGAAGCCTCGGCATCTGCACTGGCTTCCTTGAGCCAATCGGGCAGATCGTCGTCATCGGGTTCGACAGCAGCGGCATCTAAATCCGGGATGGGCACACCATTAGTCGACGGTCTGTCTTTTTCGAGCGCCTCAGAAACGACTTTATCTGGGTCAACGCCTTGTTCTGCTACCTGCTCATCCAACCAAGACATTGCGTCAGAACTACCCACGGCGGCAGGGGCTGGGGGCGTTTCTCCAGCAGGAGCAGGAGTCTCTTCAGCCGACTGACGAAGCCAATCCGGCAGATCGTCATCTGCAGATGCAGCTAGAGCAGGCCTAGCTTCTTCTGCTGGTGAACGCAGCCAGTCGAGGTCATCATCGCCGGTATCGTCTGCTGAAATACTTTCCATTTCAGTCAACCAATCGGGGAGATCGTCTTCTGCGTCTGATGTAGCAGCAGCAGCGGCGGCGGCTTCCAAGCCGGGGGGCCTCACTGGCTCTGTCTCTGGTTCTTTCTCTTCTGCGGTAGGGGTAGCATCTTCCTTCAACCAGTCCGGCAGATCATCTTCCACCGCGGGTGCAGCGGCTAGTGCATCACCTGGCTCTTTGAGCCAATCCGGCAGATCATCATCAGCAGCATCCATGACTGGCGGCGCAGGTTGAGTTTCCATATCCTCTGGTGTCGTTGGCTTCTTCATGACGAGTGTCTCTTCAACGGTCTCTTCCTCGTCACCAGCGGTTTTCTCGAAGTCTGGATCATACTTTGCCGCCAGTTCCTCGAGCCACGCGAGGGCGTCATCGCTGTCCAAATCCCCAGACAACATCCAATCTGGAGCCTCGTCGTTCATATCATCTGGTATCATTGAATCCTCCTCGTTAGATGTGGGAGTTGAAGTTACTTGTTCAGAATTAACGGGCGTATCCGGCCCGACGGTGTCTTGCTCAATAGACTGTACAGTTAGTGCATTTCTAGGAGCACTGTCGTTTGATTGTACCACAGGCTGATTATCCAACGATGCAACCTTATTCTCAGGTACTTGATCGTCCTTTAACACACCCTGAAGCCAATCCGGTGGCTCATCCTTTAGCTCGTCCACATTGACATTCGGCCCAGTATCTTCAGCTAGGGTCTCTTCAAGCCAGCTAGGGATGCCTTCATCGGAGCTTTCACTGCTTGTAGGCAAATCTGTGACGCTCGTCGCAGTCGTTGAAGCAGCCACCTCAGCCTCATCAATACCAAGGAGTGCTCTCAATTCACCCGCTTGGAATTCATCCGTATCTGGCTGTGTTGTCGTAGGCTCATCAGAGAGCGCTTCAGAGAGCCAGTCGGGTGCTTGGCGACTCAGGCTCATCGGCTTACGTGGGGTCACCGGTGTGTTCGGCTCAACGGGTGTCTGTGCTGAAGCTATATCAGGTAAGGAAGGCAATGGCCCGGTGATACCCTGCCTTTTCTCAATTGCGTCAATCTCAGAAACCCACCCTAGCTGACCAGCCACTTCATCACGAGCGGAGTAATCAAGTTTAGTAAGGCTAAACTGATCTGCTGGCACATCTTCGCCAGGGTGCTCAAGTAAATAGGCAATGTAAGGGTCAAGCTCACGCAGTTGCAGCAAAAAAGGTCGTGCTTCTTTTTCTTGCCCAGCCATCAGCCAAAGTTGTCCTAGGATGCGGTTGGCAGAGACACAGTTAGGCAAGCGTTTCAGCACTTGAGCAGCAACGCGCCCTGCTTTGACCTCCTCATGCGCCCGCCAGAGTGTTTCTGCCAGCAGCACTTGCAAGTCCAGCCGTTCGCTATCTTCTTCGATTGCCGCACTCAGTTCAGGAATGGCCTGTTCGTAGAGATCACCTTTGGCATACAGGCGTGCAAGGGCCCCTTTAGTTAATGGGATTTTGCGTGGCACCGGTGCCGCTGCACCCAAACCACCGCGCATCCCATACAGGCGTTTAATTTCTTCCTGCAATTCCTGGTTATTAGGCACTTGCTCAAACGCACGTTCGAGGTGCCAGATAGCCTGCTCAATGGCGTTGCTCTCGCGGTAGCATTCACTGATGCCGATGTGAGCAACGAAATCGTTTGGATCTGTGCTAAGCACACGCTGAAACATATCCAGAGCATCTTGATACTTTTCTTGCTCTAACAAAGCGCGGGCAAGAACACGGTAGGCATCAACATACTTCGGATATGTTTCGAGGATGTGGCGGCTATGCTCAACCGCATCACGATAGTCCTCACGGTCAAAGCGACCTTCAATAAATTTAATGTATTCGCGAAGGGTCAACTCCGCCATAGGTAAGCCTTGAGGTTGCTGAGAGGTTCAACAAGAAAAAAGCAAGATTGCTCTCGCTAATTATGCGTTGACCAGGTTGATCCCGCAAGTGTGCTGGCATTACAGGCTCCGTACATTTGGCCTACGTGTTTGCAGACGGCTCAGGCCATCTTTCAATCGTTTCAACCAACTGCATCGGTAATTCAATACGACAGAGTGCGTAAGTCGCTGCGGCAACTACCTTGTCACTACGGTCATTGAGTGCGACCAACAAGCTGGGAATGGCCTGCACACTTTCTATCTGCCCGAGTGCGTAGGCGGTAACCTCCCGTACACTAGGGTCTTTATCTTGAAGGCACTGCTTCAACTTGGGTATGCATTCCGGGCTGCCAATCCGTCCGAGTATGTAAGCAGCCGCATCGCGCACGTGTCTATCAGAATGCGTTAGGCGTTTACTCACCGCTTCAACAGCCGTAGTGCCGAGTTGCTCAAGGCTCTGAATGGCCTTGAGCCGCTCATCTTTATTCTCAAGCGCTTTTGCATAGCGCTCGGCGGCACGCGAGCCACCCAGCCTGGGTTCTTGTTGTTCAACCTGCGAACCAATTGCTGGCTCATGACCGTTGCGCTTTTTGAAAAACGCCATCTGCTACTCGTCTCAAATTATGCGATCCGTCGGTTGATCATAGCGACAGCGCCATCTGCAAGCTACGATGCTGCCTGCGAAACCGCTATAATAAACATTGTCACGATGTCACGATGAAGGATAATGCTTCGGTATGAGCAAACGGCACCTCACTGAGAACTATCTTAAAGCACTATGTACCCGCACATTTGAGGACCGTCCGCGTCAACAATTAGCTGATATTATCCCACTCAACAGTCGTCAACATGAGATGACCGCCTTCGAACTTTGGTGGTATACCGATGATGGCATCACAAAACATGAAAAACTCGTGGCACGGCGTTACGTCAGCACACTAAGTTGGTGGCGCTCTGATGATCTTGGTAAAGCCCAGCGTGAGGCTGTGCTGGTGCGGTGGTTGCACAAGATAGGCTTGCCCGTGCCTCGCGTGTATGCGCGCGAGTTCAGCGCAAACGGTGATGTGACTTTATTTTCATACATCGATGGCTACGATCTTTCTGCTGGAACCCTATCTCTGATTAACCTGATTACACCCTATATACCCGAGGTTGCGGGTTTTTTAGCCCAACTGCATGCTCAACAACCCCCACCTGACGTAGCACAGTCACTGCCAACAGTATCCCTATCATATGTACTCGCTAACCTAGCAGCCCTCTCTGCACAGATTGACGCGCCAGAACTTAGCGCTGCTATTGATCGGGCCATGGGGCGCTCGTTTGACGTCGAAGAGGCGTCGCCGGTCATTCTACACGGGGATTTTCACTTCCTAAACCTACTGCTGCATAAAAATGAAATTGCTGGCGTCGTTGATTGGGAATATAGTGCGCTAGGTGACCCACGCTGGGATATTGCTAATATATATATGCAGTTGGTTGACTTTGGCGCTGCCGATGCAGCCGCAGAGTTCCTAGCTGTGTATACAGCAAAAACGGGACGGACATTTGACGGCCCCCCTTTATTCAACATAATGGCCCCATTGCAACAGTGGACTATCTCTGAGTGGCTGGTGCAGAAGCAAATGCTAACTGAACTTGAGTCTTTTAAGATGGCGGACGAGATGGTAGCTCAACGAGATGTTCACCGCCGGAGAGCGCGCATGGCACTTTCAATGCTTGACTAAAATTCCGGTATCAAATGTTGATTTTTTGCTATTTCAATATCATTTGTGAGAATTTTCACTGATGAAAAAGGTTTACGTGCTCAATTGGATGATTTTCATGTAACATATATATAGTTAGTATCTCAGCATCCTATGTAACATCATATTTGACTATCAGGCAGTCACACCTCCCCTCACCTTGCCTGAGAAAATAATCACCTCTATACACTATCGTCGTACACCGATGTAAAAGTCCGCCTCTATTATCAAGTTAGGAGTCAACCTATGGCACAAAAACAATGGGTCACAATGTTTGAAGAGGGCAGCGGTTCAATGAAGCAGTTGCTTGGCGGTAAGGGCGCTGGCC
>CAYTPI010000026.1:20167-41018 GCA_964439625.1 uncultured Anaerolineae bacterium
GCCGAAATGAGTAGTGTTGGGCTGCCGGTTCCTCCCGGTTTTACCATCTCTGCTGAAGCTTGCCGTGACTATTATGCAAACGATAAACGCTTCCCTGATAGTATGTGGGAGCAAAGCCTCGAATGTCTCGCGAAAGTTGAAGAAGCGGTCGGCAAAAAGTTTGGCGACCCAGAAAACCCACTGTTGGTATCCGTTCGTTCCGGTGCCGCCGTAAGTATGCCGGGTATGATGGATACCGTGCTCAACCTTGGCTTGAATACCGAAACCCTCAACGGGCTCATTAGACTAACAGAAGATGAGCGCTTCGGCTGGGATGCCTACCGTCGGTTTGTCCAGATGTTCGGCGAGATCGTTCTTGGGGCCCCGCGTGAGAAGCTCGGACGGGCCAAAGACACCCTCTCCTCCCACGGGATAAACACACAGCACAACGGACAGGTGACGGAAAGCGAAGTCGAGACGCTGCAACGGACAGTCGAGCGCCTCAAGGAGATCATCCGTGGTGAAGTTCGACAAGTCGTCCCAGAGGACCCAACAGAGCAACTTCGCGTCGCAATTGCCGCCGTCTTCGACTCGTGGATGAACAAACGCTCTGTTGATTACAGAAGGGTCAATCGAATTGATGACTCGCTGGGTACTGCCGTCAATGTGCAGGCGATGGTCTTTGGGAATGCGGGCCTCAATTCAGGGACGGGGGTGGCATTTACCCGCAACCCAAATACAGGGCAGCCAGTGCTCTTTGGAGAATACCTGACCAACGCCCAAGGCGAAGACGTGGTTGCTGGCATTCGCACGCCATCATCCATTGTTGATATGGCAGAGGAACTGCCAGACACTTACCGTCAGCTGCTGCAAATTGCTGATAAGCTTGAAGCGCATTTCTCTGACATGCAAGACATTGAATTTACGATTGAGCAAGGCAAGCTCTGGATGCTTCAGACTCGCACAGGCAAGCGCACGGGTAAAGCCGCCGTCCGCATCGCCGTTGACATGGTGCGAGAAGGCCTGATTCGCCGTGAAGAAGCTATCATGCGAGTCCGTCCAGATCAGTTAGAGCAGTTATTACACCCCGTCGTCGACGAGTCGGCTGTGACCGAATTGATCACCCAAGGCTTACCAGCATCGCCAGGTGCAGCTTCTGGTAAAGTCGTATTCGATGCTGACACAGCCGTCAAGATGTTTGAGGAGGGTGAAAAAGTCATTCTCGTCCGCCATGAGACCAACCCAGATGACTTCCACGGCATGAACGCCGCCGAGGCTATTCTGACTTCTCGCGGTGGCGTGACATCACACGCGGCAGTTGTGGCCCGCAGTATGGGCAAATGCTGCGTTGTCGGCGCAGGTGACGTCACCGTTGACTACAATCAGCAATTATTTTCAGTCGGTAGCATCCGTATTTCTCGCGGTGATTGGATTACCGTTGATGGTAACGATGGACGCGTCCTGCATGGGCAAGTACCGACGATCGACCCAGAATTAGACGAATATTTCGATACAATGATGCGTTGGTCTAATGAGTACAAACGCCTCAAGGTTCGTGCCAACGCAGATACGCCTACAGATGCCCGTATTGCAGCCTCATTTGGCGCACAAGGCATCGGTTTATGTCGCACTGAGCACATGTTCTTCGAAGACGATCGTATTGAACACATGCGCGAGATGATCATGGCACCGAACTCAGTCGCCAGGGCAGAAGCGCTGGATCGGCTGTTCCCGCTGCAAGTCTCCGACTTTATGGGCCTGTTCAAAGCAATGGACGGACACCCCGTCACTATTCGCTTGTTAGACCCACCGCTCCATGAATTCCTGCCTGCCTTTAAGGACACGACCGAGCAGATCACTAACTTGAAACTCCAATTACGGTTGGCTTCCAATCTCGGTGATATCAACGACTTGTTGCAGCAGCTAAACGAAAAAGAGATCATTTTAGGGCAAATTGAACGCCTGACGGAAGTAAACCCAATGCTTGGGCACCGCGGCTGTAGGCTTGGGGTTGCCTACCCGGAGATTACCGAGATGCAGGCCCGGGCCATCTTTACGGCTGCAGCACGAAGTCAAAGAGAGGGCATTAAAGTCATTCCAGAAGTTATGGTCCCATTGGTGGGCTTTGTGACCGAATTCAAATCACAAGAAGAGATTGTCAGGCGTGTTGCTCAAGAAGTTTTCATGGATTTAGGCGAGCGCTTCGACTATAAAGTCGGCACTATGATCGAACTACCACGGGCTGCTTTAACAGCCAATGAGATCGCGGAGCATGCAGAGTTCTTCTCGTTTGGTACAAACGACCTAACCCAGACTACCTTAGGCCTCAGCCGGGACGACTCTGCGCGCTTCTTACCCGGTTACGTTCAGCGTGGCATCTTCAAAGATGACCCTTTCCAACGTATTGACATAAATGGTGTTGGGCAGTTAGTCCAAATAGGGATTGAACGTGGGCGCAGTGTTAGCCCTGATCTTAAGGTCGGTATTTGCGGAGAACATGGCGGTGAGCCAGAGTCAGTTTCGTTCTTCAACCAAATTGGGCTTGACTACGTCAGTTGCTCACCCTTTCGGATACCCATCGCCATTCTCGCAGCAGCACAGGCATCTTTAGCGAATGAAGACTCACCAGTCGGTGTCATCAAATAAATTTCCATAAGTGAAATTAAAAGCGCCCCTCATAAAGCACAAGGGGCGCTTTTTTGTTTAGCGAAATCAGTAACCAAGTTTCAACTTAACTGCTTCAAGATCACTTGGCGGGCCAATCAAGGTGATATCATCCATTAAGTGCAGCTTGGTGTAACCGTTCGGCAAAATACGGTTGCCATGCCGGTTAATCGTCAAGAACAGCACCTCGGTTGGCAGCCTCAGGTCACGAACAAGTTGACCATGTACAGCCTGGTTGGTAATCGTCACTTGGGCAAACTCAAAGCCCGGATCTTTATGCAAGGTTAACTGTGCTGTTTGGGGCGTCCTGACAGCTTGTACCAACACATTAACCATCGCTGAAGTGGAGTCAATAACCATAGCATTAAATTCGGCTACAGCGTCAGCACTAGTAATATCACTGAGCCTTGTGATTAAACGTGGCACCCCAAAGCGTTCATATGCCCCTTGAATTATCTGCCGATTTTGCTCATCATCTGGCATCATTGCAACAACAGCATCCGTATTAGTATCAATGACTGTTGCAAGTTTCTCTGGCGTTAAATCGTCCATTATAGAGACCTTAAAGCCATTCATCTCAGTTTGAGCAGCGTGAGTTTTATCAGTATCTACCAAAATGACGTGCCAGTTGTGCGTCTTCAATTCGCGAGCAAGAGCTAGTGACTGCGACTCAATACCAAAGATGACAGCATCGCGACGCTGGTCGCGCTTCACATCGTCATCTGGCAGGTTTGTTTCACCAACCCGCTTCAGAGCAAAGCGTAAGAAGATAGGCCCAAAGACCTCGTTAAGCACCACAACACTGATGACCATCGTCGCAAAGGAGTCGCCCAAGATAGGAAACACGACGGCAACTTCACGAGCAAGGCCTAAGGCAATCCCAGCTTGAGTAATCAAGCCCATCCATGCTAACCGCCTGAATTTTGACGGTTCTCCAGCTAGGGAAGTTCCCACAAAAGAGCCTAAAAAAATACCCCCGAGACGTGTCACAAATAAGGCTGCCGCAATTGGCAGGGTCACTAATAAGATATCTAGCTTGAGCGCAACACCAGTCAGTGTAAAAAATGCCACATAGACGTATGGGCCAACATCATGAAGCAGATCTTCAAATTGTTGCCGATGCGACGTAAAGTTTGTGACGAAGAAGCCCGCGACCATCGCTGAGAGAATTGGTTCAATATGGACTGAGAAGACGCCTATACTTTTTGAAATTTCATCCAATTGAAATCCGGTGAAGAATACAAGGGCACCTGTCAAGAGTATGAAAATAATCTTGATGATTTTAGAGAGGTCAGTCGAGAGAATGGTTCGTAGTATCAAGCCAGCAACAACACCCAGCAAGATACCACCCCCAATATCAACGATCAGCAAACCGACAAACCCAATACTGATTGACGCACCGCCAAGTATGATATCGACCACAGCTATAGCGATGGCGAATATCACAATGATAAAAACGTCCATAAAGACGGTGGTGCTAAGCACCATTTGCGAATAGGGCCCGCGAGCACGTACCTCCTGAATAACGGCAATCGTTGAGGCAGGTGAAAGCGCCAGCAGCACAGTACTACCAAGGATAGCAACAGCTAGCCTGCCAGGGGTGCCAAAATCAGCAGTGAAAGGAATAAACTGCGTTAACAGGAAGATAACGGCTCCCATGATCAGTGACGATAAAATAACGATGCCGAAGGTTGTGGTCAGAATAGTGCGCAACCGATCCTGCAGTTCCTTAAAATACAATTCACTACCTGCGACAAAGGCAATGACACCTAACGATAGTTCATCTATGTAGCGCAGTGTTTCGGTAGCTTCTTTTGGAATCATGCCGATAACAAACGGCCCAGCAATTGCGCCAGCAAACAGATAGCCCGTGATGTAAGGCAGGTTAAACTGGGAAGCAAATTTGCCAATTTGTCGGGAAGCCAGCGCGATTAGTGCAAAGGCCGCGGTGTGAAAAACAATAGGAGGCATGAGGACCCTAATAATTTAAATTTAACGGAACGATAGCAGATTATAATCCTTTACGCTATTGCTATGTGTATTCTAATACGTTTCCATCTGTTAGTGACGTCATCTTAACCCGATAGCGCCATGCTTCGTTCGCTCTATTAGCTTGATAGCCCCATGGTTTTAGGGGTCGTCTGTATATTAAATATGCAGTAACCTTATAATGCTTGATGCATATCTCTGTGACTTGTCAGAGAAGGACAGGGGGCCAAACAGTGACGGCAATCAGCACAGATTTCGAATCCGGCGGGCAAATTGCAGGCTGCACCCTGCTTGAGCGCATCGGGCTAGGCGGCGAGTCTGTTGTTTGGTCTGCAACCCATTCGGCGCTGTCACACCCGGTCGTTATTCGGTTAACGCCAATCCACACAGGTAATCTGCACGAAGCGGAAGGCTTGCTCCGACAAGCACAAATTCTGTCGCGGTTAGCGCATTCTCATGTGCTCCCCTTATATGATACCGGTATTTCTAGCGGTAACTTTTATACCGTGTCGCGCTACTGCGCCAATGGCTCACTCGATCAAATGATGCGTAAGCGCAAGCTATCAACGGTTGAGGTACTCCTCTTTGCAATGCAGATTGCATTAGCTCTGAACCATTTGCACAATCATCGTGTTGTTCACCGTGATGTGAAGCCAGCCAACATCGTCCTTGACATCAACCAACATGCTTACTTGACTGATTTTGGCGTTTCAGAGCAGCTTGTTGGGCGGGATACACCACAGCATGGTTCCTACGGAACCGCGCCTTACGTCCCACCAGAGCATCGGCTTGGGGAAGACGTCACTCAGGCATCTGATATCTACAGTTTCGGCATTATGCTGTTTGAGATGCTAGAGGGTAGCCTACCATGGGACGGTAGGCGTGCACTACATCAATTTCAAATACGTGATCCGAAAGCCACACTCCCCCCGCTAGGCAGTGGTTACCCTCCGGCGGTGCATCACGTGTTGCGAGCTATGACTCAGGCCTATCCAGAAGATCGTACAACATCGGCCCTGCAGTGCTATCAAGATCTACACGAGGCCTTCGGCAGTCCAGACATCCGCTCGACGGGGGTCATGCCTTCCGCCAAAGATGTTGCCCTGACGCTGGTTCTACGCGGACGCCAAAGTTGGATAACCCACCCCCAACAATTCCCACTGCGTCTTACTGATCTGGCCTACATTGACAGCCAAATCAATGTGATTGATCAAACCGTTTATCCGGATCTTGGTTCTTTCATGCTGCATGGCGCATTAACCTACGACTATCAGGTTGATTATTGGTGGCAGCGGATGCAACGAACCTACCGGCGTATGGACCTATGTGAACGCATTCTTTACCATGAGAAAAATCCATCAGCGGCACTTACCAAGCTGCTGACATTCGAGACTGAGTATCTGTGTGAGCAGCTTGCGCCTGAAACATGGGATCGGCTGGCGGAGCTTGCCAATGGTAAGGGGCCAGGGTACCAATTGGCAGGACAGCTACTCGCCCAGCTCGACGTCTAAAGTTTGCCCTTTTATAATCCACATTAATTTATTCACATTAGGTGATAGGCGTATGTCTGAAGAAAACCTTGAGCAAACATCGACTTCATCCGGTAAACGCGGTCTATTGTTTGGGGTTGCAGCGGTTGTTGGCACATTAGGCGCTGGCATCGCATACTTATTGATCCGTGCCCGTGTAACGCAACCACGCAGTGAACTCATCAAGCAGGCTAAAATGAAAATCTACGCCTCTGAGTCTCGTGCACAACGCTTCCCGGTTATTGAACGCATGTTGGAAAAAAAGCTCTTCAAAGGAATTGATCTGCCTGATGCTGATTTGAGTGGTGCCTACCTTCGTGATGCTGATCTGCGGCAGGCCAATTTATCTGGCAGCAACCTTTCAGATGCCACACTCGCAATGGCGAAGTTTAAGGGGGCCAATCTGGAGGGCGTTCGCTTCACATCGGCAGACCTCAGCTACGCTGACTTTAAAGGAGCCAAAGGTCTAACATCACAACAGTTAGCGGCCGCAAAATCACTTGAGGGTGCCATTCTGCCAGACGGCACAGAATTACCACGCAAGCGAGGACTATTTTCACTGGGCAAATCTGGCTGGCGCACTGCATTCAAGCAGTGGGCGTCTGAGCAGTCAGCCTGATCTTAAGGACCTGCTTCTGTTCTGACGCTAACCCAAACGGACTGGGGCATCCGATTGATGCTGGGTGTAACCTCAAAACTTTGTAAGAGTTTCCGCCCAATGCAACCCATGCGGGCCGATCCCCGTAAAGGTGTAATGTACAGTTAAAAATCGCATTGGTAACAGCAAAAATAAGGATATAACGCGCACCATGGCAAACTACACAGTACCAGCAACCAGCAAAACCCCCGCCCTAATTATCTACCTGCTCGATGTGAGTGGTTCCATGGGCGAAGACTTAGGCGGTAAGCCGAAGATCGAAGTTGTCTCAGATGCACTGCATCAAGTCGCAGTGCGTATGGTTCAGCGCAGCACCAAGGGTACGACAGTCGCCCCACGTTATCGCGTGGCGATGTATGCCTACTCCTCACAAGTCACTGACTTGTTGGGTGGCATCAAGACTGTCGCTGAGTTAGCCCAGATGGGTGTACCACGCCTACAACCAATGGATGCCACCGACACGGCGGCTGCCTTCCGCGAAGCCGAGCGCTTGCTGGCTTCCGAGCTTGGCAACCTACAAGACAGCCCAGCCCCACTGGTCTGCCACATGACTGATGGTGAGTACAACTCCGGCGGCGACCCTGAACCAATCGCTCGCAACATCATGAACATGGAAGTGCCAGACGGCAACGTCCTGATCGAGAATATCTTCGTCACAGACAAGGCCACCACGACCCCCATTACTGATCCAAAGGGGTGGGATGGCATCACTGATGAAACGCCGCTGGCATCACCTTATGCCGAAACCCTGATGCGGATGTCATCACCTGTGCCAACAACTTATGCCAGCGTCATGGCAGAGATGGGCTACCGTCTGTCGCCCGGCGCACGGATGCTTTTCCCTGGTAATACACCGGAGATTGTTGAACTGGGCTTTGCCATGAGCGGTGCTACGCCCGTCACGCCGGTTACTCCGTAGTTTTTTGCAAGTAACAAGCCCTCCTCGCTGATCAGAAGGGGGCTTGTTCTATCAATCATTCCCAGCCATGAGCCATCAACCAGATAGTGGGCGTATTGCGCTACCACAAGATCGCGAGACGCCCCTCAAATCTCTGAATACGCCTATCGGCACTCTGCTCTATCTATATAATCGCTCTGCGGATAGCATCGAAGCAGAAACAGTCGGGCAGGATTACGTCACTTTTCGCTACGATGAGCATAACCTGACGTTCGCCGTCTGCGATGGAGTCGGTCAATCATTTATTGGTGACTTAGCGGCGAGGCTATTAGGTGATTATTTGATCGATTGGCTTTGGGAACTCAAACGTCCTGAGACAGAGCAGCTATTTTCAGCGGATGTGATGACCGCACTGGATGCCTTTACGGAGATCAGTGGCAAACATGCGACTGAGTATCAACTTCCCGCCAGCCTGCCCCCGATTCTAAAACAGGCGTTAGAAATGCAGCGAGCCTATGGTAGTGAGGCAATGTTTGTTGCTGGCAGAATTACCTTGGCAAGTGATGATACACCCGGCTGGGCGGCTCTCTGTTGGCTAGGTGATGCTCCTGTTGCTGCGATTGACATCGATGGTGAACTGGTTGACCTTGGCCCGCACGGCAGCACATCCGAGCGTTGGAATGCGACCACAGGCGTCAAGGGGACTGTCCATACATGGCTCAGTGATATTGAGCGCGTGGCCCGTGTTGCCGGGTATACCGATGGCCTTGGCTTGAGCCACGTGCCCAAAGATGCCGACCTCGCCACCATGGTCGAGCTGTGGGCCAATCAGCCTCCAATTGATGATGCGTCATTGTTTGACGTCCGGCTGGGCGTCAGCCCGGAGACCATTAGTGAGTTCAAACGACGCGTAATTGAAGCAAAGAAGCAAGAAGCAAGAACCGAACAACTGGATCGCGCTCCGATCATTCTGGGCGACGGAATAAATTCACCCCAACCCGCAGCAGTCTATGCACCTGATGTTGACAGGCCTATTCCAACACCAGACCCTAATGAACCAACACATCGGCCCATCGAAGCGGAGAAAACTAATGCAGCCCGTTCTCCCATCTCTGATGTAGCCCCCCTGCCTAAAAGCAGCTCTGAAAAGCCGATCACTGGAGAATGGCGTCCACTTGGCGATAAAGCACCGGCCCCGGCAGAAAAAGCTGCCAAAGACTCACTTGATGACGTTCGGGCATCATTGGCAAAACTCACGCGGGACTCTGCCGCGCTCGACCCGCGCAAACTCGCCGATGCCCTCAACAAGTTGAACATCAAAGACCCTTCCAAAAAGCAACAGGTCGATATGTGGCAGCAAGCCGCACTTCTTGGGCTAACCAGTGCTGCCCTCGCCTTGTTGATGGTCGAACGCCTGCTCGACGAGGATTAACATAGATTTATTTATAGGCCCTAGTCAGAACGTGTCAATAGACTTCGTCTAAGCATGTCTCACACACTAGGGATACTATTGCCTTCTTCTGCCGCCAAGCTAACTCTTCTTAAACAGCAAAACATACCGAGACAATGTAAGATAAGGCTACCACAGTTATTCTTGCTCGCATCTGAGATTAGACTGGGTACAAAGTCGTATTTCTGTGTGCAGTTGCCAGATCGCAAAGAAGAAGAAGGAGGAAGGTTAGTGGAAGAGACTCATTATACGGATGACATTGATGTCGTTATTACTAAGCTCCATGATCAGAATGTCAGTGTAAGGCTTGAAGCACTAAGGACACTGGCCTCGATGAAGACTAGTAAGGCAGTAGACCATGTGTTGTTATTGATTGATGATCCAGCAACCCGTGTCCGTCGTTACGCACTGCGCGTGCTGCCAGTGATTCAACCCATGGCAGATACAACTCATCTCGAGCAAATCGCACGAGCGTTAGAAAGTGAGGAAGACTCCGTTCGAATGGAGGCCGCCATGACTCTCTGGCGGTATGGGCACAGCGATATTGCACAGCCCGTTTTTGAGGCACTATTGCAGGCTGAGGAACCTGTCACTCGCAAAATGGCGCTTTCTGGGCTTAAGCACATCTATACATTCCACGATGTCATTGAGCACACCTCTAAACCGGAGGACGCCCAATTTGGCGTGAATGCGGTTGTCCCCTTGTTGACTGACGATGTGACTTCTGTCCGGGAAGCAGCATGTGCTGTTTTAGGTGCAATTGGGGGCACTATGGTTTTGTCGCCGTTAATTGTTACCGTCAGCAACGACCATGCTCCTTCCGTCCGCCTTGCAGCCGCACAAGCCATGAATAGCTTAGGTGATATCGCTATTCCTGGCATCAGAAACATACTGACCATCAACAACTCGCAGGCTAGTGAAGCCATCGTTTCTGCACTCCGCCCCGATCATCCAGAACTTCGGCAGTCGTTGGCTAGCATCATTGAGCATGAAATAGCGCAGCTCTCCATTGACCGTCAATTGCAACAGGCCATGCCTGAGGCTGGAAACATCACATCACTTATTCGTGCGACGCTAGAAATACAATCTCAGCAGGCCATTCAGCGTATTGTCAAAATGATTGGCATCGTTGCTCAGAACGAGGTGGTATCTGAAATTGCCTTCGGACTGTCATCCCAAAATCACACGTTACGTCTGGCTGCGCTCAACAAACTTCAACAGATTGCTCCGACGGACATTTATGACAGACTATATCAATTGGTTGCCAATGCCTCAGAACCGCTCACTTTATTGTCAACCGCGGATGCCGTCCAACAATTATTGCAACATGTTAACCCGTGGCTTCGAGCTTTAGCAGCCTTTGTAGTCGTGGAACTCCAATTGAGCTCACTCCGTGAGGCGTTAGAGAAGTTGCTTCGTGATACGCATCCATTTGTGACGAGGGCGGCTGAGGATGCACTTTCGCGGTTTAGCCCGGTCGCAGCAGAGCAAACACCCAGCATGACGATAATCGAACGGGTGTTACATCTGCATGATGTGACACTGTTTCACGGTCTACCGCCCAGTGAGATGCGGCATATCGCAGACATAGCGGTTGAAATGCACTTCAATGATGGTGACATCATCGGCAGGCAAGGGGATGCGGAATACGGCCTCTACATTATCATTCGTGGTCATGTTGATCGCATTCATGAAGTAGATGGCGAAATTGACAAGGTCATAGAATTAGGGCCAGCTACTTATGTCGGGGAGTTGGCCTTAATCGAGTTAGACACTCGCCTAACGACGTTACAGGCTAGGGGCGATGTAACGTTATTAGTTGTGCCAACAGAAACGTTTGCAGACATCCTCAAATCGTCCCCGACAATTTCAGAGACCATCCTCAAGGTATTGGCCCAACGGGTGCGTCACGAGCAGATTAGTAAGACGCCTTTCCTAGGAACCCTAAAAGAGGTAGAGCAATTTCACCAGAGAATTCTTACGCAGACTGCACCAGAGGAGACTGCAAATGGTTGAGCATCACGATATTCCGTCAGCAGATCAGGTGCGCCAGCATATGCTCGCACTCAAGCAATCACCAGTGTGGCAAAGTTTGCCAGCAAGTGATTTAAGAACGATCGCAGAAATTGCCCAAGTAGAAGTCTATGAACACGAGCAACTTATTTGTCAGCAAGGCGAGCGCTTCAAAGGCATCTATATCGTGCAGAAAGGCTACATTGAGACTGTTCGCCGTGAGGGAGACGAGACGTTCACTGTGGCTGAGTTTGGCCCCGGCGAGAGCTTGGGTGAGGCTGATGTTGTTGAGTCTGTTGCCAGCCTGTTTTCGCTGAGAGCCAAGGGTACAACGGTCGCTTTGGTATTAAATGGCGAGCAATTCCGCGATCTGCTGCAAAATCTAGCCTCCGTTCGGATGTTGCTTCTTACTCGGATGACAAACTACCTAAGAGCAAACTTCTAAATTGGGAAAATCCCAATCACAGTCAGTTAGACGAATGAGCAGCGCGACGCCGTCAGCAGGGTGTTCTTGCGGGCACGTTACGACAACCCGATTGCAGGGCGCTTCTTGAACATGAACCCAAGTCAATATGGGCTACTGCTCTCAATCTGACTGGCGAATTATTAATATTGCGGTGGTACAGTCATCCTTAGGGCATGATGCGGCAGCTACAAACCTAACGATGAAAGAGATATACAATGAACGACAACCAGCAACTGATGGCTATCTTTTTTGACATTCAACGCGGTTTGCCCCGTCAAGGGCCGGGATTAAATGTAATGACTCTCGAGGCTTTATCGTACTGTAGGCAACTGCCCGCCGAGATCGATGTGCTAGATATTGGCTGCGGCCCTGGTATGCAGACACTGGCCCTTGCTGGTGCACTCAACGGACACATCACTGCGATTGATTTACACGAGGAATACCTTGACCAGCTTGCAGCAGATGCTAGGGAAGTGAGCCTGGCACACAAGATCAGTGTAAGTCAAGAAGACATGGCAACCCTACCTTATGATGACGCCACGTTTGACCTAATCTGGGCGGAAGGCTCCGCATATAGTATGGGGTTTGCAGCCGCGCTCACATCATGGAAGCCACTACTCAAGGCAGGCGGCTACTTGATGGTATCTGAACTTACTTGGCTGGAGCGCGAGCCACCTTCCGAGGTACAGGCTTTTTTCGATCGAGAATATCCAGCGATGCAGCATGTCGACGATGCGGTGAAAACAGTCAAAGAGGCGGGCTATACGTTGATTAAAACGCTCATCCTGCCAGATTCAGGTTGGTGGACGCACTACTACACACCACTCAGCGAAAAGTTGCCAAGCCTGAAGAAAAAATATGCCGATAATGCAAATGGCTTAGGCTTGCTCGTTGCGACGGAGACAGAAATCGAGATGCGGCGCACATATCCGGCAACTTACGGATATGTGTATTTCGTCACACAAACACCCTAACTGATAAGTACAACCACAAAAATATCACTGGGGGCCTGTACCTAGAGCCTCAGCCTACTGAAGAAATAATTGATAGCACGAGGATGCATTCCCGCACGGTGACAGGCAAACCTTCTATAGTTGCACTTATTGGTCATTCAATGTTTTGTTGAAACATAACAATCTTCCTTCGATTTTAGAACAATCAAGATGTCATATGTAAATTATTTCATGTGTGGCATAGTATAGAGAAATGTTAAAAGACATGTCTGACGAACGTAAAAAATTAACAGCAGCAGCAGAGAAAAAGTGGCTCAAAAGTTGGGAAGAAGGCCCCAAGAAAACCCGGTGGACTCAAATTTCTCTATAAGTTGGTGATCAAGCACCAGACTTCAGCCTCCTCAATTAGCGTGGGCGACAGATGCGCTTATCCTTTTACTGGGAACTGAAGCCAACTCTCTTAATCTGCTGGCGTCACTTTGGGTGCGAATGTGGCCTTGAACGCGCAGAACGCCTCATTGAAGAAATGACCTCCTATCAAGCGGTTGGTGGGCAAATTGTCATCATTGCACAAAATGAACCACCTCGTGGTGCGTTCTATGCAGCGACTGTGGGTCTTGTTAATGTGCCGATCCTTCCTGACCCAACGCGCAAAGCCTACGATGCTTATGGTATTCTTGAAGGCAAGGAAGCGCAGATTTACTTCGAGGAAGATGACGAATACTTATGCCGTTATCTGAAAGTGGGGCAAAAAATGGCAGACCACTATTCCGCTAAAGGAGAGCCATTAGTAGACAATGAATGGCTTCTACCAGCCGAATTTGTCATTGATACCAACGGCGTTGTTCGTGTTGCTTACCGCTAAAACCATTGTAATAACTACCCTGAGCCTAAAGTGTTGATTGCAGCTCTGCGCGAGGCCAAGGGTGCTTTTGACAAGGTCAAGTCGCATCAATAACTGACCGTTATCTCCATCGAGCTTAAACAAGAGGCATGCATCAGCAGCATGTCTCTTGTTATATTATCAATGCCTAGCAGACGAGGATTAACATACTCCTTATATATCTGGCTCTTTGTGTTACAATTTCCGCATGTAACTCAATTGAAAGACTGCAAAAGCCAACATGTCTCAAGGCGCTATCTACGCTGCCACAGGTGAGAAATATATACACGAGTTGCTGGCATCAGTAGCTACCTTGAAAGCAGTTATGCCCGCCATTTCGGTGGCAGCCTTTGTTGATCAGCCGGATATTGTTGAGAACAGTCATATCACCTTCAAGCATATAATTCGCATCGATAATCCGAAGAATGGTCTCGAAGATAAAATCGACGCGATGCTTCACTCGCCTTATGAAAAAACTATTTACTTGGATACTGATATCTATATCGCTGAGGTGTTTGATGAGGTGTTTGACCTGTTGGATCGCTTTGATATTGCCGCTAAGCAGGATGGTCGGCGCTTCGCTGCACACCAGCCGCACATCCCTGATGCTTTCCCTGAGTACAATAGTGGTGTCGTTGCCTTCCGCAAAAGTGACGCAACCAATGCCTTCTTCAAA
Organism: uncultured Anaerolineae bacterium; assembly: GCA_964439625.1. Classification (GTDB taxonomy): domain Bacteria; phylum Chloroflexota; class Anaerolineae; order Aggregatilineales; family UBA3940; genus CAYTPI01. Next base: position 34,326 of record CAYTPI010000026.1, read on the forward strand.
CTGTGGCTAGAAACCTATGCAATCCACCGCTCACCCGATGGGCCGACCTTCTTTCGGGAGCGGCGCGGTAACCAACCGGCGATGCGCTCGGCACTTTGGGAGAGCAATCTGCGCATCGCAACATTGACCGAAGAATATAATGCCCAAGCTCGCAGCGGTTTTCTAGGCGCTCCTGCAAAGATTATCCACGCTCGTAATGACGACCTCACTGGTTTAGCAGCCGCCTACAATTTTGACCCTGGCAAACGTGTCTTTTTCCGTATTCAGGGTGATACCAAGGTTCTTAAGGCCAAGGTTGGCGGGGTTAACTACATTATTTATAGTGAAACGCGCAAAAATGTACCCCTTTCGCAGATCAGTGCATCAATTAAGAAGCGCGGGGTTGTCAGCACATTGACTTTTGGCGTGAACAAGATCGTTCAGCGCGTTAAACAGCGCCTTGGTTTATGATATTAGATTAACGTTTTTCCAAAGAAAGGCAGCGCATGGACGCAAACAGTCTAGCTGTATGCTCCGTCGTAACAAAGAACTACATTGCCTATGCTCGCAATATGGTGAACTCGTTTCTCAAGCATCACCCGGATGGGCACGCCTATCTCATGATTGTTGATAGGCATGACGGGTATATTAAGCAAGAGAGCGAACGGTTCACCATCATCACGCCGGAGGCGCTTGGCATCCCTAACTTCAAAGAGTGGACTTTTCGACTAGACCCGAAGCAGATGTGTATGGCGTTAAAAGCTTGGACACTGTGGTATGTCCTTGAAACATACGATGTGCCTTACCTATGCCACATTGATAATGATATACATGTCTATAGTCGGTTTGACGAATTAATCGCGTTTTTAGCCGATAAAAATGTTGCCTTTACCCCTCATTACGTAAGTCCAAACCAAGCAACTGTTTCACATCATTTGGCGAACAAGTTGATCGGCCTGCTCAACACGGGCATTGTCGGTGTACGAAACACCGACAACATGCGGAATACCATTCTGCCGTGGTGGGCAGAACATTCTGGTAATTACGCGATTCCATTCGCCACTAAATTAGAGTATCGCGACCAAGCTTGGGCTGACCTCATTCTGATGATGTTCGAGGGTGTTGGCATTTTTAGAGACCCTGCCTATAACGTCGCTCCGTGGAACGCGGTCAATCGCCCAATCGATAAACAAGATGATACCTATCTCGTTGAGGGGCGCCCGCTCAAGTGCTTTCACTTCAGTAAGTTCCGGTATGTGAGTGGTGAACTTCCCTACGTCACAGCAAATAAAGACAGCGACACAGCCAAGCAGATCAAAGCGATGACGGCGGATTATAAACAGAAGCTAACCAATCTCGATTATAAGCAAACGCGTCAGTGGCCCTACGGCTACGCCAAATTCAATGATGGCATGTTGATACCAACAGCGGCTCGCTCCTTGTGGATGAGCCACCCCAACCCCAATGATGTTTGGGCGAATCCATTCGACATCAATGGCCCGAATGCCTTCAGAGATTGGGTCAATAGGCCAACCAACCGAAAGTCCCTGCTGACCCGGCTGGCACGCCGTTACCATAACCTTGACGACAAAATTCGTGATATTTATCCAGCTGTCGATGGGGGTGATCAGTTTGCCTACGCCCTGTGGTTCACAGAGAAAGCGGGCACCCGTTTCAAACTCGATGATTACTTCATTGCGCCCATTCGGAGGCTACTGCCAGCGCACCGTTTGCTTTGGCATCGCGTGCTGGGTGCAGTTAAGAGCAGCCTTCGAGTACTTGGGCTAACGAGCGCGATCAAGAAGCTGATTGGAAGATAATTCACTATACTGCCAAGAAATTGTATATAAATATTTCCATTGAATTAACCATGCTCGCACAACATCCACGCAGCCTCAGCGTAATGCATTGTAAGATTGCATAGTTACTGAGCATGATAATGTCTGCACATGTTTAACCCATCACTGACAACAACCTTAGAAATCGGTGGGGTAACCTATCGTTTTTCGCCGCACCCAGTCGTGCCCAGCATGGTCTGGGGGCAAGAGGGGCGGCATGCGGTTGTTTACCGCCTGCAACCGGAATATGGTGGGATGGCCTACGCTCTGAAGGTCTTTCGCGAAGCCTTCCGGCATGATGGCTTACTTGGTGCCGCTGACTCTCTGAACCTCTACAGCAGTTTACCGGGCATGCGCGTCTGTGAGCAGATTGTTCTAACCCCTGAGCGCCACGGCGCGTTGATCAATCAATATGAAGACCTTAACTACGCCATGATGATGCCGTGGATCGAAGGCAACACATGGTTTGACCTATTGCAGATGCGGAAGAATCTCTCGCTTGATCAGAGTCGGGCACTGGCGGAGAGTATGGCATGGGTTCTCTATGCGCTAGAGATCAACTACCTCGCACACTGTGACCTCAGCAGTGGCAACGTCATTATTGACCCTGACTTCGTACAGGTTGACCTGATCGATGTGGAAGACCTCTACACCCCTTGGGTTGATCCGCCGCCCTTTGTGTCGATTGGCTCGGTAGGCTATCAGCATGACAGTGTGGCCCAAACAGGCCAGTGGAGCCCCTCAGGTGATCGCTTTGCGGGGGCTGTACTGATTGCGGAGATGCTAGGGTGGGCACACGCCGAGGTCAGAAAAGCAGCCTATGGTGAGAGCTTCTTTGCTCCTGATGAACTGCAACAAAACACGGAACGCTATCATTTACTAAGAGACGTACTCAGGCAGTTTGATGCAGGCTTTGCCGAAGCCTTTGAGCAGGCGTGGCGGTCACGTTCGTTGACGGAATGCCCACCACTGCGGACTTGGTATGACCTTCTCGACGCACTGCCCCGTGAACCCGTCAAAGAGTGGGCACCCATTGACCTAGAAGCATTCGGTGTGGATAAAGTAATTGCGCCAGCGCCCAACATCGCGGCAGGATTGCCCGGTTACGAAATCAAACCAGCGCCTGTTCAACAGCCGACCCCGAACCAAGCGCCTCCACCAAAGCAGCCAAGCAATCGGCAGCAGAGTCCAAACCCGTTCTGGAAGCAGGGCTGCCGGACAGTCATCTTTGTGATCGCCATGTCGTCTTTCTTATGCTGCTTCGCGACGGTGTTTTTTTGGGGGCTATCCTTCTTTAGCGGGTAAATTTCATCTGACTTACTGAACGTGCGGGTATCAGTGATACGGTGATCGGCCCTTGTAGAATTAAGGCAAGAGCATTTCTGAAGTTTGGGACTCAAATAACACCTTGCTTCCTTGCCTGATTCAACTATTCGACTTATCTTCATAAGGTAATGTTCATATGTGTTGGGTTCAATCATCCATCAAGGGTGCAGCACTAGAGCTTAAGAGGATGCCATCCATGGATACAATGAATTATCGAGCTGTTTCCGACTCACTTTCTATCGGTGCGCAACCGACTCCAGAACAAATCCGTACATTACCAGATGAGAATTTCGACACCGTTATTCACATCAACGTATTAGAGGCACCTTATTCACTTGAGAACGAAGAGGAGGTCGTCAGGTCAGCCGGACTGAATTACCATCGTGTTGATATTTCGTTCGAAAACCCTGATCTTGACTGCTTTTCTCAACTGCAAGGCTTAATCCAGTCAAACACAAAGCAGCGTATATTTGTCCATTGCGCCTCAGGCTATATCTCGTCTGTAATGATGTGTTTGCATCGCTGTTTGAAGTTAAATCAGTCAACCGAAGACCTTGATTTCTTCGGGGTGTGGCAGCCTAACGACCGCTGGCAGGTGTTTATCAATGAAGTACTCACCGCTTATTCTCCCGATACCGTGCAATATGATGATAGCTAGCCAAGCGAACATCCATTAGTTCTTATGCACTGAAGCACAATAAGTTGCTTTTGAGTATGCTGCTGTGCTTCAACAGATTCACAAATTCTTCAGGTTTGATTTGCATAATCGATCAAGACCATGTAGCATTCTGCACATGATGAATAAGATAATTTTTCCTGGCGACAAATCACAAGAGTGCATGCAACGCATGTGCGCGATGTGTATGTATAAAACAGCTTCAGCAACCAGGATGATTGCTTGTTTAGTTATGCCATAGCGCAACACGACTTTACCTAACAGAGCCAACCATCCGGTTGGCTTTTTTATTTTCTTTTTTTCCCACAGATAAAACGTCGGAGAATGCCGTGCCACTTGTAGAACATATCCAGCTACCAGCATTCAAAAAGCTGCGCCAGCGTGGGCAAGATGTCCTAACGTTGGATCGCGCTGTTTCTCAGGATATTCGTGAACTACACATTGGGCTGCTCAACATGATGCCAGATGCCGCTCTGATGGTCACTGAGCAGCAGTTCATGCGCCTCGTTGGCAGTGCCAACCAGATCGCCCAATTCTACGTGCACCCATTTTCCGTTGAGGGGCTGCCGCGTAGTCCAGAGGCGCTTGAGTACATCCGAGAGTACTACGTTACTTTCGATCAAATTAAAGAGGCCGGGCTAGATGCGTTGATCATCACAGGGGCTAACGTCAGTAACCCCACACTAGAACTCGAGCCTTTCTGGAAACCATTAACACATGTGCTAGACTGGGCCGCCGACCATGTCACATCGATTCTGTGCTCATGCTTATCAACCCATGCCCTGATGAAGTACTTTTACCATATTGATCGTGTTCGGCTGCCGGCTAAGCGTTGGGGTGTCTACAGTCACCGCGTCGCTATTCCACAACACCCGCTCTTACGGGAGATCAATACCCGTTTTGATGTGCCACATTCTCGCTACAATGCCATCACACGAGAGCATTTTGAGCAAGCAGGGTTGCCAATTCTAATTGAAAGCCCCGAAGGCGACGTGCATATGGCCGTCAGCCCCGATCACTTTCGGCGCGTCTACTTTCAGGGCCACCCAGAATATGACATCAACAGCCTCTTGAAGGAGTACAAACGCGAGATGCTGCGCTTCTTAAATGACGAATGTAGGCTACCACCATACCCTGAGAATTACTTCCCGCCAGAAGTTGAGCCGATCATTAAGAACTACATTGATGTCGCACTGCAAGCCAAAGAAACTGGCGCCGCATTACCGACCTTTCCTGAAGAGAAAATCCACCCTTATCTTGATAACACCTGGGGCGATACCGCGAAAGCCGTTTTCAACAATTGGTTGGGGCTTGTCTACCAACTGACGCATGTTGATCGTCGCAAACTCTTTGCTGACGGCATCGACCCTGATAACCCATTAGGACTCAAATAAAGGAGGCACTGCCATAGAACCATCCTGTTGTTTAACGTTCGTTGATAATACTTGTTTATGTACCTATTTCAGCCATTAAGGAGACCACTCATGAAGCCCGAGACCATTGCCATTCACGCTGGCTACGAGACCGACCCAACGACTAAGTCTATTGCAGTGCCGATTTACCAGACAATTGCCTTTGAATTCGATGATGCCCAGCACGGTGCCGATCTGTTCAACCTAGCCGTACCCGGTAATATCTACACTCGCATTATGAACCCCACCAATGACGTGCTCGAAAAGCGTGTCGCAGAGTTAGAAGGTGGCATCGCAGGTTTAGCCCTTAGTGCCGGAGCAGCAGCCGTTAACTACTCCATCCTGACGATTGCTCAGAAGGGCAACAACGTCGTCACAGTACCACTATTGTACGGCGGCACCTATACTCTATTCAAGCACATGCTGCCGTCACAGGGTATCGATGTGCGGTTTGCAGAAGACGACAAGCCAGAGAGCCTCGAAAAGCTGATCGACGACAATACGGTCGCCGTCTACGCGGAGACAATCGGTAACCCAGCCGGTAACATCCCAGACATTGAAGCAATCGCGGAAATGGCGCACAGCCATGGTGTACCGCTTATCATTGACAACACCGTCGCGACTCCCTACCTCGTCAAGCCAATTGACTATGGTGCCGATATTGTCATCAACTCACTGACGAAGTATCTAGGTGGGCATGGCACAACACTCGGCGGCATGCTCGTCGACTCTGGTAAATTCCCTTGGGCAGAGCACCCAGAGCGTTTCCCTGTACTGAACGAGCCAGAGCCAAGCTACCATGGTGTCGTCTTTACTGAAGCGATGGAAGCAGCCGCCTACATCGGGCGTGCCCGCGTTGTGCCACTTCGGAATACAGGTTCCGCGCTTAGCCCGATGAACGCCTTCCTGATCTTGCAAGGCATCGAGACTCTGCATGTCCGCATGGAGCGCCACGTTGAAAATGCGCAGGCTGTCGCTGAGTTTCTTGAAGCGCATGACAAGGTTGACTGGGTCGCTTACGCTGGCCTGCCAAGTTCGCCTTACTACGAGCTGGCTCAGAAGTATACCAATGGTCGCCCATCAGCCTTGTTATCATTTGGCGTCAAGGGTGGCTTCGAGAAGGGCGAGAAAGTCTACAATTCCCTCAATCTCTTTAAGCGCCTCGTCAATATTGGTGACGTTCGCTCATTGGCTGCACACCCAGCCTCGACCACACACCGCCAACTAACGGAGGAAGAACTTGATTCCGCAGGTGTCCGCCCAGAAATGATCCGCCTATGCGTCGGCATCGAGAACATTGATGATATTATCGAAGACCTCGACCAAGCATTGAACGCCTAAGCACACACTTTAGGACCCAAAAAGGACATTCTCACCGTAGGAATGTCCTTTTTTCTGATTCCCTGCTCGTGACGCTCCCCACGCCTAAAGGCGGGGGCTTCTGAGCCACGCTTGCGGCAAC
>CAYTPI010000027.1:0-32917 GCA_964439625.1 uncultured Anaerolineae bacterium
AGAAACGGCGGTCGTCAGTTTCCCAGCGGGCGGAACTGGCACTGTCAGGAAGCAGGACCCAAATGCTGCCTTCATCGGCGGCTTCCTCTTCCATCTCTTCTTCCTCGGCTGGTTCTTCCTCGGCTGGTTCTTCTTCAACTGGTTCTTCTTCGGCAGGCTCTTCAGCGGGGGCGCAGGCAGCCAGAACCAGAACCATCACGAGGGATACAATAATCCATTTCAGGTTTTTCAAGATTCTTTCTCCTAGAATTGGGCGTTTAATGCCCTAAAATGAGTGTTGCGACTTACTGAGTTCAGTAAGGCACAAGATTGCGTTTCTTGTTAAAACTTCTTACGATACGGGGAAAACGTTAAACAATCGAGCGTATAAAAATTACCTTTCTCGAAAATCCGAACCTGTATTGAAGGTGAATTTAGGGGATAGATATGTTTGTATAGTATTGGTATATCATACAAACGGAGGCGAGTCTACTAGCGGTTTCCCTAAAACAAATAAGGTATTGCCCTTATTCAATTAGGGGAAACCCCTTAATTATGTAAACTGATAATGGTATCTTTAGAATGAACAGTACGTGGATGGGGGATTTCTGCCCGGATTAACAACCCGCCGACGGTTTGACTATGCAAGCTCAAACGCCCGCCCATCAGAGCTACACGCTCACTGATGCCAAGCAATCCATAGTGACCATCTTGACTAACCTGAGCCAAGTCAAACGAGGCGTTAAGTCCAACCCCATTGTCAGCAATAGTTAACAGAACCATTCGTGATGATTGTTCCTTTAGTTCGATGATCACTCGTGTTGCTTGCGCATGTTTCCAAACATTATTTAGGCTTTCCTGAACGATGCGGAAAATCGACAGTTCAATTGCTTCAGGGAGGCGACCTAAGGCTTCCGGTGTCTCTAGGTGAACGTCAATCTTCGTTCGTTCATAAAAATTATGTGTGAGGGAATGCAGCGCTGCTACCAAGCCAAGGCTATCAATGGTTGGGGGGCGCAGGTCACCACAGATAATGCGTAAATCTTCGACCATCTCCCGAATATAAGCGCGTAGGTTAACAACTTCTCCACGTAACTGTTCTGCGCTATGCTCGATATTCTCCATATCTTCCATTCGGTAATTGAGGGCCAGCAAATCTTGTATAATTTGGTCATGTAGTTCGCGTGCGAGGCGTTTGCGTTCCTCTTCGCGTTCGGTCAATAGGCGGCGCTGGGCATCCTGGAGCGCGGTGTTGGCACTATCTAATGCACTAAGCTGCTCGGTCAACTGGTTTACCAGATTACGATTCAAGCTGTCGCTCACTGCCAAGTCACGCTGGAGCAGCATCTGGTTGTGCCGTAACATTTCCGCTTGCTGCCGAGCCTGGTAGTAGCTGTCAAGCGCCCAGATGACAGGTGTATGCTGCTGCCGTCTGGCTGAGCCAACCATTGCTGCGACAATTCTCTCCTTGCTGGTTTCATCCGTCTTTTGATCAGAGGTTACCCGCCCGCTGCGCAGCACACAGATACGGTCGGAGACATCAAATAGGTGGTCAAGATTACTGCTGCCAAACAGAACAGCCCGTTCTTCTGCTTGCCACTGCCGGATTAATTGAAGCACCTTGTTTTGGTACGGGTAGCCAAGTAACCGCTCAGGATAATCGATCACAATTAAGCGCGGCTGCCGGACGATCACTTGGGCCAACGTTATGAGATGACGATATTCACTGGAAAGGTTACGGACTTCTTCCTGCAACGAGAGTGAGTGAACGTCTAGCGCAGACAAAATACGAGTTGCTTCTTCACGCATTTTGCGGGTACTAGGAGTCCCAAGCCAGTTGTTGAAGCGAGAGGTTTCATAGCCGAGAAAAATATTCTCAGTAACAGTCAATGAGTCCACTAGCTCCGGCTCTTCAAACAAGATGCTGATATCTAATTCTTCGGAGTTATAAGGCCATTGTAATGACTGCCCATTAAATATCACGGAGCCAGCGTCAGGACTCACCGTGCCAGACAAAATATTAATCAGTGTTGTTTTACTGAACCCCGTTCGAGAAGTTAGGCCAACAACTTCCCCTTGCTTTACGGAAAAAGTTGCTTTGTTGAGCGCTATGCGATTACCAAAAGATTTCGAGATCGATTCAATTTGCAGTAATGGCTCAGACATTAGCTAACCCTGAGTGTCTTCAATAATTTGTCGCAGTGTACTAGCATTAATGTCTTTCTTATCTAGAAAGGCCGCAGCCCCAGCGGCTAACCCAGTGCTCCGGAACTCACGGTCAGGGTAGGCGCTCATCAAAACAATTATTGCTGATTGCACTACCTGCCGCATCTGGCGAGTTGCAACGATGCCATTCTCCTCGCCTAGGACAACATCAATAAAAATCAAATTAGGTGGCACCTGCCGAATAGTTTCCAATGCAGATGCAATGTCATTAGCCTCGAGCACATTGGCAGATGCATAAGCGCGCAGCACCATCTGGTGCAGTTGCTGCCTAAACCGTCGGTTGTCATCAACTATCAAAACGACAATGTCACCTAGTGAGGCATCAGCTTGTCGAATGCTGAGCGGGCGTTCAATCCGTCCTTGCAGCACCTCTGGATGTTCGCGCACATAAGCAACTGCCTCCAGCCTGCTGGACACATCCAGCTGACGATACAGACGCGTCAGATGATTCTCAATCGTTTTGATACTGAGGGAAAGTTCAGCTGCAATCGAGCGATTATCCGCCCCTTGTACCAATAGATCAAGGATGTCTAGCTGGCGCGGAGAGAGTAAATCTGCCTGCACACCGCTGAAGTCCCGCTCAAGCAAACGAGTGACTAACGGACTCGAGAGCCATCGTTCGCCCGCTAGCACACGTTTAATCGCCATGCGTAGTTCACCTGACGACTGATCTTTAAGATGGTAGCCATCAACGCCCGCCCCTAGTAAACCCTGAACATAGATATCGTCGTCATAGGCACTGACCACCAACATACGCATAGCTGGGTAAGCCTGCTTGATTGCTTTGATCGTCGTGATCGGCTCGAAGTCTGGCATTGTGACATCAATTAACAGTAGATCGAATGATTGCTGCTCAAGAATGTCAACAAGTGCCCCACCATCACCGACCTCCCCAGCAATCTCTAGTTCAGTCATATCTTCAAGTACATTTCGGATGCCAGCTCGCACCAACGCATGGTCATCGGCAAGCAAAACAGTTATTGGAGCACTCATACGTCTATATTTCCATCAGCAAACAAAGCAAAATGCACCACAAAAGGTGTCTACACGTTCATTATATAGGTGTTTTCCATTGATGAGTCGCTTATCTGCCAAAATGTACTTCGCACTCGCTGCATGAATGGTGTAATATGACGCTCATCCCTGACGCGCTACCAAATGGTGCAGCCGCTTATGCGAAACAGAATTCCCTTATTTGATGTCTCAACAGAAGCCGAAGAGATTGAGGCAGACGTTCAACAAATCTTAGGTGATCTTCTGCGTGACCCTAACAGCATAGACATCCGTCAAACACTGGAGAATGCCGTGGCTGAACACCTGGATGTTGCCAATGTTTTTGCCATGGAGTCGATTGTTGAAGCCTACTTGATTGGTCTAGACTCACTAGGGCTAGCCCCTGGGGATGAAGTCATTCTCCCATCACTGTGTTCACCACTCGTGCCAAACATTGTCCGGATGTTAGGCGCAGTACCAATTATCGTTGATGTTTCTCCGACAACCTTCAATATTTCCGCAGAAAGCATCGAAGAAGCACTGACATCAGAAACGCGCATCGTCGTCGTGCCGCATCTGTACGGTTACCCAGCCGATATGAACCGTATTTTTGATATAGCGCTGCTGTTTGGGCTGGAAGTCCTCGAGGATGCAACTTGGGCCTTTGGCGCCCAGTATCAGCAGTTTTACACAGGTACCCTCGGCGATATGGCGGTAATGAACCTGAGCAACGGGTCTAATTTCAGCACATTTGGGAAGGCCGCATTGCTCATCACCGACGATGAAGACCTTGGGCGTATGGCACGTATGCTGCGCTTTCATGAAGATATTATGGGGTACGGCTCGGCAATGGCTTCGATGCAGGCTGCTTCATTATTTGCTAAGTTGGAGCGGATTGAAGAATGGAACCAGAATCGGAGGCAATTGGCGAACCTTTACAACATTCATCTAAATGACATACCTGGTATTAAGACACCACCCACCCCAACGTTGGAAATAGAACCGACTTACACATCCTATGTAATCCGGGTTAAAGATGGGCGGCGAGCAGCAGTACAAGCATTCCTGCGCGACAATGGCATTGATACTCGTGCGCACTTCCCAGTGCCACTTCACTGGCTTCCGAATGATGCTCAAGTAGATGGACAATTCATGAGAGCGGAACAGGCTGCGGATGAATTGCTGTGCTTACCAATGTGGCCGCATCTTGCTGAGCATGAGCTACTGTGGGTTGTCGAAACGCTCAAGAAGGCTGTGAAATCTATGCCTCAACGGCGTTGATATTATTTTATGAAGCGTAACAGGCTCTCGCCCTTTTCACGGACGTGCCCTATCTGCCACCAATTCGCCTCAGCAGCGTGCATTTTAGCTTCAAAAGTAGATACGTTTTCTTCCGCCAGTGCGATCAGTAACCCGCCGCTAGTCTGCGCATCATAGAGCATCATCTCATCCTCGAAAGTCATCTCAACCTGGTAATCAACATTGGGCTTATAAGTCTTTAGGTTATCAGCCGACCCACCAGGGAAAATATGTTGTTGAGCCAATTCATGAACGCCGAACATATATGGGACAGCACTGACTTGAAATTCGAGGGTCACCTTAGAACTGCGAGCAATTTCCGCTGCATGACCAATCAGTCCGAACCCTGTGACGTCAGTTGCAGTAGTTGCGCCTGCTGCAACTGCTGCCATTGAGGCATCTCGGTTGAGGCGCTGCATCCAGCCAACCACTTCGGTTAAATGCGACTCATCGGCTTTATCATTTTTAAGGGCTGTCGTGATGATGCCCGTCCCAAGTGGCTTAGTCAGGATGAGCACATCACCTGGTTGGGCATTAGCTTTTGTCAACAACTGATCGGGATGAACCGTGCCAATCGCGACCAGCCCATATTTGGGTTCGTTATCTTTGATGCTGTGTCCACCAGCAATAACACTGCCAGCTTCTCGCACCTTTTCTGCCCCACCACGCAGAATATCCGCCAAGATTGTCTCAGATAGGTTCATCGGAAAGGCAACAATGTTCAGGCAAAGCAGCGGCGCGCCCCCCATCGCATAGACGTCGCTGAGCGCGTTGGCAGCAGCAATTGCACCGAACTGGTAGGCATCATCCACAATGGGCGTAAAGAAATCTGTGGTGACGATCAACGCTCGCTCGTCATCTAATTTATAGACAGCGGCATCATCTGGCATGCCTAGCCCGACCAGCAAATCTGGGTGATCTTCAGTTGGAAAGAGATTTTGGAGCGGACGCAGCACCTGCGTCAGTGCCTCAGGCGGCAGCTTAGACGCTCACCCCGCACAGGTTGAGAGTGCCGTCAACCTGACGATGTCCTTTTTTGTCATACTCAGGTTCTTCCATTTAATACATATGCTACTTGGTCATCATTGCGAGCAGCATGGGCAGTGCTGCCTGCATAGCCTTGGCGCGGTGGCTGATACGATTCTTACGTGTGGGGTCAATCTGAGCTAGTGTCATCCGGTAGCCATCGACGTGAAAGATTGGATCATAACCGAAGCCAAAACTGCCCTTTGATTCAAACGCAATGTGCCCCTCGAGTGTGCCATCTGCGGTGACTGGGGTTTGCCCTGGCTTCGCAATGGCAATAACACAACGGAAGCGTGCAGTACGATCCATCAAAGGGACATCTTTAAGCTCCGCCAACAGTTTACGGTAACGTTGCGAGTCAGACAGTCCTTTGCCACCGTAGCGTGCGGAATACACACCAGGTGCCCCGCCGAGTGCATCAACCTCTAACCCGCTGTCATCTGCTAAGGTCAGTTTGCCACTGGCGTCAGCGTACTGCTTCGCTTTGAGTGCTGCATTTTCAGCAAAGGTTGCCCCAGTTTCCTCGACGCCCAGCGAAATGCCAACGTCATCGAGGGACAGCAACTGAAATTTATAGTCTGCGAGTAAGGCAGCGTATTCTTCTAATTTACCAGTGTTACGTGTTGCAATTACAAGTTCGTGTTCTGTCACCATTTTCCATTCGTAGGGGGGGTGGTCTGAAGTTACAGGCCAGTATACACTTGGTCTATGGAGATTGTCACAGGCATCGTCAAAAGAATCACATATTACAGTGAAGAGTCGGGCTACCATGTGTTACGGATGGAGCCAGAGCGCCCCGCTGATATCTATAGTAACCTCGACGAAAAGGGACTGCTCACTGTGGTCGGCTCGATGCCAGAGGTCATCCCCGGTGAAGTACTCATCTGTGAGGGTAAGTGGGATCGGCACCCCGACCACGGTGTCCAGTTCTCTGCACAACGAGTCAAGCGTACCTACCCGACGACACTCAACGGTATAGAGCAATACCTCAGTCACAAAATCAAGGGAATTGGGCCTAAAACTGCGGAAGCAATCGTCGAGACGTTCCGCGAAAACACGTTAATTGTGCTTGATGAAGACCCTGAGCAGCTATATGATATCGATGGTATCGGCAGCGCTAAGATCAAGAGCATCATTCGCCAGTGGAAAGAACAACGCCACCAAAGGCGGCTTTCCCTCTCGATGGAAAGCTATGGAATCACCGGGAAGCTAGCGCACAAAATCATTGACACATATGGCAACGATACAATCGACCAACTCCAGACTGACCCCTATCGTCTAGCACAGGACATTTCTGGTATTGGTTTTCGCACCGCGGATCAGATTGCCCGACAGGTTGGACTTCCCGCAAACCATCCATCCCGCTTAGAGGCAGGCATTGCACATGCGCTGTCTCAGGCAGAAAATAACGGTCATCTCTACCTCCCCGAAGAAGAACTTGCCCAGACGGCTGCTGAACTGCTGGATGTTACAACAGAGGAAACGAAACAGGCGATCTACCGTACCGAAAACCTTGGCTTGGTAATTGTTGAGCAAAACCCTAAGGGCTACCCTGCCGTCTACCTACCGCTTAACTATCATTCAGAGCGCGGCGTTGCGCGTAGTGTCGCTCGCTTGATGGATTATCAATCCTCTCGTTTGAAAGCTCCCTTCGGTGAATGGCGGCATATGGTCGATGCCGCTGTTAACAGCGCTGACATTGAACTTTCTCTCTTGCAACGCAACGCTATTGAGTCTGCCTTGACGAATAAAGTTAGCGTTTTGACGGGTGGCCCCGGTACGGGCAAAACAACCACACTACGCATTCTAATTAAAGTGCTATTATCAAACCACATCACGTTCTCACTGGCCTCACCGACAGGCCGTGCCGCTAAGCGCCTCGCTGAAGCGACGGGTTTCCCAGCGAAAACGATTCATCGACTACTAGGATTCTCTCCACGCGATGGTTTTCTGGCAAACGAAGATAATCCACTGCCAACAGACTTCATCATCATTGACGAAGCCTCTATGCTTGATGCGGTCTTGGCTTATGCTCTGTTCCGAGCAGTTGATGTTCGCTCACATATTTTATTGGTCGGTGATGTTGACCAGTTGCCAAGTGTGGGGGCGGGTAACGTCCTAAAAGATATTATCGATTCTAATCAGGTCACGGTGACGCGCTTGAACGCCATCTTTAGACAGGCGGCTGATAGTTTCATTGTGCACAATGCACACCGGATTAATCAGGGAGAGATGCCTGACTTTGGCGACCATATCGAGGATTTCTTCCTCTTCAAAATTGCTGATGACCCACAACGTGCTGCGGATTTAGTTGTTGATATTGTCCAGCGCCGAGTGCCGCAGCGCTTTGGCTACGATCCTTTTAGGGATATTCAAGTGTTAGTACCGATGTATCGTGGTGAAGCAGGTGTATCAGCGCTGAACGCACGCTTGCAACAAGCACTTAATCCGAAAGGCCGAGCAGCCGAGCAGCGCTTTGACGGGGTCACGACTTTCCGTGCTGGGGATAAAGTGCTGCAAACGCGCAATAATTATGAGAAAGACGTCTTTAACGGCGATGTCGGGCGCATCAAACAGTTTAATAAAGATAGCTCAATGGTGGTCAACTTTGAAGGGCTATTAGTGGACTACAAATCAGATGAAGCTCGCAGTGAATTAATTCATGCCTATGCCATGAGCGTTCACCGCTCACAAGGTAGTGAATACCCCGTCGTCGTGATGCCGATGCTGACCCAGCACTACATGTTGTTGCAACGTAACTTACTCTACACTGCAATCACCCGAGCACGTAAAATCGCTGTACTTGTCGGGTCAGATAAAGCCATCGGGATGGCAGTTCGTAACAATAAAGAAGCGATGCGCTATACGGCCTTGGCTCAGCGTATGCGCGGTGAAATCACTATGTAGCATGCCTAGTCAATGCCATTTTCCACAACTTCTTGCACTTCATTGCTTTTTCCATTCCCATTTTCTCGGTAGAGGAATTGGTCTAGTTTACGTGTATGGTGCATTCCCTCTGGCATAAAGAAACGCGTCGTTGGGTAAGCAAACTGAATATCATCGCGTGCTGCAAAGCGATCCAATGTTTCTTCCCAGATAGCCTGCTGCGTACCGCGTTTCATCCGCGGCCCACACAAGTAGCGTACTGTCAGCAGAATACCATCTTCGACGACGCTGGTGTAGACAATCGGTGCTAACGAACTGTAGCGAATTGGGTAGCGTTTAGTCGCTTCTTCTAGACCATCATGCGCCGTCTCGATATATGGATCGTCGACTCTGTCAGCAACCTGTTTTAGGATGTGTTTGGCCTCACGCCAGTTACTTTCAAATGTCAACTTGACCTTGATTTCATTCCAGATGTAGCCGATGCCGCTGCTGTAGTTGACCAAGTTTTCCTTGAAAATTTGCTGGTTCGGAATGAACAAAATGCGCCCAGTGCTCTGGTCGGCATCGACCCACTCGCCAATCTCTAGCAACACAATCTGAAAAACACCCCGGTCAATGACATCTCCCCGCACGTCGGATAATTCAATACGATCCCCAACATCAAAGGGGCTTTTAACAAGAATATAGATCCATGCAGCGACGTTTGTCAGTGGGGCGCTCAAGGCAACTGCAACACCAGCACCTGCTAGGCCGACAACAGTTGCAAGCGAGCCAAACGCTTGTGACCAAATAGAGCCGACCATTAAAAATCCAATGCCGTAAATTATATAATTGGCTGTCCTCCGCCATTTGAAGCGCACATTGACGTCACCAACATTACGATACAAAATGCGCATAACAACGGCACGTGTGATGATGATGAATGCAATCACAATGACCGTGAGGATGATCTGGGTGATGAGTTCAACACTCAATAGAGATGTGCTAGATTCGAATTGTGGAGCCAGAATATCTGTCAATGCGTTTCTAAGCAGGTCAAACATGCAGTGTAACCCCTGACTATGTTCATTTCGACTTTCGCAACGGTTAGTATAGCCTGATCATAAGTAAGTTACGATGCATCTGGCCACTGGCTGAGAGTCATTTCTCAATAAGAACAGTTTGTGTGATGCCTACGAATTATCATGTACCATTAAGCGTATTCTTCGTCAGATAACGGCATCTATCAATTCATCCCATTTCTCGTGACGTTTTAGATTATTTTGTCTTAGATCAGCTCGGGCCATCACAGAGGAATTATTTAAACAATGTCTAAAGTCGATCTCAAACTATACTGCCCCGCATGCGGCTACACCGAATTGTACACACGTCTGCTCGTTAGTTGTCCAGACTGTGGCGAAAACTATATTGATGTTATCTATGACATCAAGGAGCCACTCAACTGGCCCGAGGCTCTCGCTGATCGTGATCAGACAATGTGGCGCTACCATGAACTGCTACCCATTCATGAGCAAGCTGATATTGTTACGATGGGCGAGGGCTACACCCCGCTGATTCACTCCGAAAACCTCGGTGCCATGTTAGGCTTGAAGCACCTGTATATCAAAGATGAGCGCCAGGGGCCGACTGGCTCTTTTAAGGATCGGCAAGCATCGGTTGCGATCTCCACCTTAAAGAAGTTTGGCATTCAGGATGTCGTCGTGGCGAGCACCGGTAACGTCGCTATTGCGTACTCAGCATATGCTGCCCGTGCGCGAATCAAACTTGTGGCTTTTACGATCAGTTCCGTTCCGCCAGAAAAAATGCGCGAAGTAATGATCTATGGTACCGAACTCGTCAAAGTGACGGGAACATATAACCAAGCCAAACAGGTTGCTGCCCAATTTGCGAAAAGTAAAAATATTTTCCTCGACCGCGGCGTCCGCAACATCGCAGCTAAAGAAGCCATGAAGACAATCGCTTACGAGACGGCTGAGCAGCTTGGCAAAATTTACGGCCCATCTGAGGCGGGTACACCTTGGCGCTCACCAGACTGGTACATTCAAGCTGTAAGTGGTGGGCTCGGCCCAGTTGGTGTAGTCAAGGGTTTCCACGAACTGCGTGAATTTGGCCTAAGCGACAAAATCCCGAAGATCGGTGCGATGCAATCGGCGGGCTGCGACCCAATGGTACGGGCATGGCGTGAAGATCGTGATGAAGCAGCCCCGGTGATGCAGCCGACCACCCGGATCGCAACTGTCGCCACAGACGTTCCTGGTCTAGCTTACGGCATCCTACGCCAGCACATGAACGAGTATGGTGGCGTGTTTGAATCAGTCACGGACGAAGAGGCTTACCAAGTCTTAAAGCAAATCGCACAGCTCGATGGTTTTTCTGTTGAACCAGCAACAGCCATTGCCTTTGCTGGCTTGATCAAACTTGTACGACAAGGAATGCTCCACCCTGACGAAATTATTGTACTCAATGCAACCGGGCATACCTTCCCGGTTGAAAAGCATTTGCTCGGTGATGACCTGATCAGGGATGTTGACGTTTCTACAGCGCGTGCAGAGGTGCCAAGCGAAGGCTTACTGACTGCCTTACAGACTGTTGATCAGGCTGTTTCACGGGTCGTTGTTATTGAAGATGATCGGGGTGCATCTAAGTTGATGACGCGCATTCTTCAAGCTAACGGCATCAAGGAAGTGCACCAGGCTTTTGACGGGCGCGCCGGTATTGAGATGGTACAGCAAATGAAGCCTGACTTAATCGTCCTTGACCTAATGATGCCAGAGCTTGACGGTTTCGGCGTGCTCGACTGGCTTAAGAGCCAAGAGCGCCTGCGGGATGTCCCTGTGGTTGTCGTTACAGCCAAAGATTTGACCGTTCGTGAGCGCAACCGGCTAAATGGGCAGGTGCAAGGCTTGTTACAAAAAGGTTCCTTTATCGATGATGATCAACTTGAGGAACTCCTCGGAGAAATACTTGAGTAAATGCAGTATATCGGTCTGATAAGCACTCCCATAATTAGGGTGCTGATAAAATCAACCTCTCATATACGATAGTGTAACCTTGCTTGGAAGGTTAAAAGAAGGTATTTTTTTGGGTAATGACAACGTATAACCTAGCTGGCATAGGGAGTGATCTACTAGGTTACTCTCTGATATGTATCAATGGGCTGTCGCAGTAATCTGACCTCACTCGTCGGCCACACCGCCACCTGCATAACGTCTTTCGCCCAACACTTAACCAAAAATCAACGTTATATTAATTCAAGGGCAACCTATGAATGACAATTCCAAACAGCGTGTTGGAGTCGCGGCTGCATTTCTCGCGCCAATGTTTATGGGGTTCACACCGATCTTCGGACGCTTGGCGATCTCAACCGGCTTGGATGCCTACACACTGGCAGCGCTGCGAACCTGTGCTGCTGCCGCCTTTTTGTGGGTTTGCTACCTGATCTTCTGGCGCAAGTATATCTATATTTTCCCTGCTGGTTTGATGGGTACCTTCGCTGTCGGGATGGTAAACGGATTGGGGTCACTGCTGTACTACAATGGCCTACTCCTGTTGAATAATGCCTCTGTCGCCCAGTTGCTTAATATGACCTATGTGATCTTCGTGATGCTGTTGACCGCCTTTCTAGGTCGCTCCATTAGCCGGGTTAGTGTTCTTAGGGCTCTGTTAGCCATGTTTGCCATCTATCTTCTTACCATCGCTGGTGGTAGCCTTGGCACGATTAAATTGATCGGTGCATTATTGATGATAGGCAGTGCTTTCTTATTCGCACTGCACGTTATCCTCAGTCAACGTGTGATGTTCGAAATGCCAGCCCCTACGATGACACTTTACGCCCTTACCTGGATGGGCCTCACTGTGTTAGTGGCTCGTATTATCTACGGTTTCTTTTTTGAATTACCTGTCGGGCCATCAATTCCAGTCGGTTGGTGGTATCTTGGCGGTCTAGCCTTTGTAACAGCCCTCTCTCGTTTGATGCTCTTTACGGGTGTGCGGCAGGTTGGTGGCTTACAAGCCCTGTTGTTGAACATGGCAGAAGTCGGCGTAACGTTGTTGATGGGCTTTCTACTCCTAAGCGAAACACTGACCATGATCCAATGGGTCGGTGTACTCGTATTGGTACTCAGTGTCTTGTTGGCTCGCTGGGATACAGGCATTCGTGATAAGACCAATGTGTCACAACAGAGGTCGAAACAAGCTGCCGCGGCAATGGCTACTGTGAAGTCAGAGTTTACGCCGAGTTAGCAACGGTATTTCTAACTAAATTTTGCTGGTATTTCGACTGTGCTAGCTTTACACTTAAGCCAATTAACATATCCGTTCCTCCTAGAAGGAGTTCTCTATGGAAACAAAGACAAGTCGTTTGCATCGTACGCGCCACGATCTACCAGAAGAAGCCCGTGCCCAACTGGTTGACATGCTCAACCAACATATTGCCGACCTCGCGGACCTGCACAGCCAAACCAAGCAAGCACACTGGAATGTAAAGGGGATGGAATTTTTTACCTTGCACACTTTATTTGATGAACTGGCTGCTGGCTTGATTGACTTTGTCGATATGAATGCAGAGCGGGTTACTGCATTGGGCGGCGGCGCAATGGGCACCGTCCGGATGGCAGCGGAAAACTCTCGCCTTGACGAATTTCCAGATGATCTGGTTGACGGTCGCGGCTTTGTTGAAGCTCTTGTTGAACGCTACAGCACCTACGGTGGCTACGTCCGTGATGCAATTCTTCAAGCAGAAGACCTGAGCGACATGGATACGGCTGATCTCTTTACCGAGGTCTCGCGTGAAATTGACAAAAACTTGTACTTTCTCGAAGCGCACCTGCGTTAAGTGCGTAGACAGCAGCAGAACAGGCAGCACGCTTGTGCTGTCTCTTTTATTTCACCCAAACAGGTTTGAACCCTGATGATGTGATTAACCGTGATTTGCTCGTCTTGGTGTCAGTTAAGGCTAAATAATAGTGCTTGCCTTCTGTAATAAACCAAGACGTAATCAGATAGCGTCCATCAGCAGACCAAACTGGTTCATAGTGATTGGCCTCTGGGGGAGCAGACAACATCTGTGCCCCTGTGCCGTCTGGTTGAAGTAGCCAGACCTCATCTGCTAGACTGCCTTCTGCTCGCCGAATGACCGCTATCTGTTCGCCATTTGGTGACCAAGCCGCAAACAAATCTTCAGTGCCACTATCTCGCGTTAGGTTGACCGAAGCGCCCGAACCAACATTCAGCACATACAGATGGCTCAAGCGCAAATCGCCCGAATAGTCAGTATAGAGCAGCGTTTGGCTATCTGATGACCAGGCGACGACGTCGCGCTCGCCATTACCGATTCGATACTGTTGCCCAGTGCTATATCCCTCGACCGTGATCTGCGTTGCTCCCGGAATAACATAGGCCAGCCATTCTGCATCTGGTGAGAGGCGCGGCAGTAAACTGGGCACGGCATTGTTTTCAAAGACAGGGTCAACGCGCCCCCTAGCGACATCAACTGTTTGCAGTACCGATAACTGCTGCCGAGTCGGGTCGGACTGGTCAACCCATTCAACCAACAGGGACTCACCATTTGGGTGGAACTGCCCAGCACGACAGAGCGCATCGATGCAGTCGAGTAACTGACGCGGCTCCGACTGCCACCCCCGAATCGCCATCACTTGCAACGTATCAACTTCATCCAAGCGAACGCTAAATGCAACCATTTGATGATTTGCTGAGACTACTAAACTAGTAATCCTTTGCTGAAAATCCGTCAGACGTTGGACTTTGCCTGTTGGCAGATCATAGCCATACAGTTGACCATCCTTATCACTGATAAAGACAACATCCGGCTCGCGGTCGATTGTCTCCGCCATAGACTGCGCCAGCCCAACTGCTGGAGAGGCAGCCACAACCGACACCACGTCCATATTCTTTGCGATCAAAACAACCCCTAGCAGAATTACAATGATGGCACTCAGCATCGGCAATACCGGAGCAAAACGCTCGAACCCTTCGAAGCGCTGAACGAAGGAACGTCCACGCACCATCGCCAGACCAATCAGGATTAGGACGACGGCTAACCCAAGGCTAAAAGCCACCGTCATTGTGAGACCAAGGATCAATCGATTGATGGCAGTCGCCACAAGTAAGATCGCAACGGCATCTGGGCAGGGCACCAACCCACCACTGACGCCAAGGCCCGCCAATGATTTCCAACTGAGCGTAGGCTTATTGCTCAAGGTGTTGGTCAATGGAATAGCGGACTCAACGGTAATTGATTTACCGATTGAGATCGTCTGTGGCTGGCTTGCACCGCTGACTGCTAACGCCAACTGTGGCTGTGGTGCGGACTGGTGCCGCCTAACAGCACTGAAACCCACCCAGCGCTGACGTAAAATCACTAAGCCAAATACAACGATGAGTACCCCGGAGGTAAGCTCAAGCAGAGGCAGGGCAGTTGTTGGCGCAAAGAACTGAGTTGCAGTTAGTGCGAGTACACCAAAGACAATCACTGAGCCTGTGTGCGTCAGAGTAACGATAGCCCCTAATGCAACAGCATGCTGCGGCGTCCCCTGTGACCCAACTAAATAGGCACCGACCATCGCCTTGCCGTGTCCAGGCGTCAAGGCATGCACCGCACCCAGCAGCACAGAAACAAATAGGGCAGTCAGGTAGAACCATGCCGAAGTACCCTCGCTACCAATCAATGATGTCAAGCGTGTGGCAGCTTCACTCTGACCGGGTGCTGTCGTTGAGGCATTCACTTTCGATAATTTGCCGCTGTCCCATGCTGTAAGGCCCTGCTCGAGGGGGGCAATGGTAAAAACAAGCTGATGGTTGTTCTGTTCAACATCTGTTACGCTGAATGCTGTATCCGCTTCTAGCGTGAACCAATTGGTACTGGCGGATGCCTCGACGCCATTTGTAACGCGCATTTGCATCCCTTCATCCAAGTTAAGCGGAACAAACATCAGCACTTCGATGCCCTCGCTCCCCAACCAAATCGCCTTTGATACTTCAGGGAAGCGCACGGATTGCACCTCGACTGGCACCCGCGTGTCATCCGCGAGATCAACGAAATAGTATGGTGTGTAAATGGTACCCCACGCCGCTGCTTCGTCCCCGTCAACCAGCG
The DNA here is from genome assembly GCA_964439625.1 of uncultured Anaerolineae bacterium. GTDB lineage: Bacteria > Chloroflexota > Anaerolineae > Aggregatilineales > UBA3940 > CAYTPI01. The sequence goes on from CAYTPI010000027.1 coordinate 15,524, forward strand.
TGTCACCATCTTGATCCGCTTCTGCCCAGACTGTAGGTACCAGCGCTGGGCCAGGATGAAACGACCATAAGATCGATAGGCCATCGTCTTCCACTACAATGGTATGCGTCTGGAAGTTCATATCGGCAGGGTGTGCGCTTGTTCTTTGAGTGGGGCCCCACGTCAAAACAATAATGGCAAGGAAGGCAGCAATTAGGAAGGTACGTCTTTTCGGCATTGGTAATATTGAGGCATTCGGCACACAGGTAGCGCTAGTGTCGCACAGACTATTGGATCAGCGCAACATCAGCGTTGTGTCACTGTGATGCGTTCAACACGCACGACCAACCCGCCGCGGCCTAATGTCTTCGTGATGAAACCAAGTTGTAGGGAATCCACCGAACTGTAGTCAAAGGTAACTGCAAACTCATCGTTGACCCATACCGCCACATCTTCCTCTGCGACATCAAATCGCAACTCGTTGAACTCAGGTTGTGGGCGAATGTGAGGCCATAACTGAGACAGCATCACGGCCTCTTGTCCATCATTGACGGCTATCAATCCGTTAGTGCTCACTTGCAAACTAATACCTTCTGCTGGCTGGTCTGAGTTTAAGTTGAGCGTAATGCCGTAGCTGGCTTCTGGCGGGCCAGCGGTTTGCTGCATGACGACCAAAACACTGCCTGGGGTCGATAATATAACCTCTGATGGCGTATAGACTCTCGCTTCGGCATCTGGCACTTCGATGATCTGGGCTGGTGTGGCAGTCAGGACAACATTACCAATTGGCTTCGGGTTCGTCAGCCCAAGGGCAATAATGACAACGAGCACAAGGCCGACAAACAACACTCCCCAGACAGACAGCCGCAGCAACCATAGTTTCCAAGCCGAGTGCGAGCGCAAACCGGCGGCTATCTCAGGGGTGGGCACGCTATACTCAACAAAACAGACTTTCAGAATAGGATGTAACCATGACTGAACAAGCCCCTGAGACCACAGGCGCTGAAGAGATCGCCTGGGATCTCACAGACCTGTACATGGGCCTCGATGACCCAGCCATCGAGCAGGATATTACCACGGCAATCACTGAGGCTGAAACTCTCGCATCAACATATAAAGGACGCATCGCACACCTTTCCCCAGAAGAAATGCTCGCGATGATCACGTTGTACGCCAGTATGTTAGAGCGCTTCTACAAAGCGGGCTCTTACGCTAATATGTTGTGGACAACCAACACCGAAGAGGCTAGCTATGGTGCGCTGATGCAAAGCATCCGTGAGCGCGGTGCTCAGTTGGAGCAGATGTTGGTCTTCATTGAGTTAGAATGGGCCAACACACCTGATGATCAGGCGCAATCTCTCATTCATTCACCTGAACTAGCAGCGTATCGTCACTGGCTAGACGTTACTCGGCAGCGTAAGCCATACCTACTTTCCGAGGCAGAAGAACGTATCCTCTCGGAGAAGTCGGTGACGGGCAGCAGTGCATGGTCTCGTTTCTTCAACGAGGTGCACGGTGCGGCCCGCTTCGACTACAACGGCGAGGACGTGCCGCTACAAATTGTGCTGCAAGACCTCTATAGTATTGATCGTGATACCCGTGCCGCCGCTGCCGAGGCCGCGACAGTGGGTTTGCAGTCAATGAGCCGCACGACAACCTATGTGTTTAACACGTTACTGGCAGACAAAGCCTCGAATGATCGGCTGCGCGGCTACCCAAGTTGGGTTACAGCCCGCAACCTGAGCAATGAAGTCGATGATGACTCTGTGCAAGCGCTGATCGATGCCGTCACAGGGCGCTACGATATCGTTGATCGCTACTACAAGCTCAAGGCCAATCTGCTCGATCTGGATGAACTATACGACTATGATCGCTATGCACCGTTACCAACCGCAGACAAATTCTATGGCTGGGATGACGCCCAATCAATAGTGCTTGAAGCCTACCACAAGTTCCACCCACAGCTGGGTGAGATCGCTGGGCACTTTTTCGACAAAGGTTGGATCGATGCTCCAGTCCGCAGCGGCAAGCGCGGCGGTGCCTACGCCACCCCGACTGTGCCGAGCGTCCACCCTTATGTCTTTATGAACTACCAAGGCAAAGCGCGTGACGTTGAAACGTTGGCCCATGAGCTGGGCCACGGCGTCCATATGTACTTATCGCGGAAACAGGGCATTCTCCAAGCGGGTACCCCTTTGACTACAGCCGAAACCGCCTCCGTCTTCGGGGAGATGTTGGTCTTCCAAGATTTGCTCTCAAAGGAGACAGACCCAGCCATACGCCTCGCAATGATGACCAGCAAGATCGAAAGTTCCTTTGCGACGGTTTTTCGGCAGGTCGCCATGAACCGCTTTGAAGATGCCATCCACACGGCCCGGCGTCAGCAAGGCGAACTAACCACTGAGCAGTTCAACGCTTTTTGGCTGGAAACACAACAGGATATGTTCCTTGATAGCGTTACCTTGACGGACAATTACGCTATTTGGTGGAGCTACATTCCCCACTTCATCAATTCGCCAGGGTATGTCTATGCCTATGCCTTTGGTGAATTGTTGGTACTGGCATTATACGCTCGCTATGAAGAAGTCGGGGTAGATTTTGCTGATGCTTACATCGACATGTTATCAATGGGCGGCTCGGATTGGCCTGACGAGATCGTCAAACCTTTGGGTGTTGACTTAACCAATCCTTCCTTCTGGAGCGATGGTCTGCACATTCTGGATGATTTCGTTAGCCAAGCAGAAGCGCTTGCGGAGTAACCAAGGCAAAGTGACTAGATAAGCTGCTTCCCCAGGATGGGGTGCAGCACCAACCGCAGCCACAGTTGCGTAGCCTCATCACGCGGGGCCTTGGCCTGTATTCTATTGATCAAGGTCAGCCCCGCGTCATTTCCGCGAGCCAACCACCCGCCTCGCGCCGACTCAAAGTGCATTTTGGCTTCAAGCACTTCATCGTTGAAGTGGTATACCATGCCAAGCGTCGCCCGGATTAATGCAACAGCATCACCGTAGCCGCTTAACTGGTTGAGCGTTGCTAAGGCATTGCGCCCTTCACGCAGAGCCTCGTAGGGTTTACCTGTCAATAACAGGCCCCACACCAGCCCAGCGACAGCCCGCCATTTAAGGTCTTCTGGGAAGAAGTTCGGCATCTGGGTCACGGTCTTATTCAAGATACTGACTGCACGCTCTGTTCGAACAGGTAGCAGCACCAACCCAAGTTTCGTCAGTAGATGCAACGGTGTTGCTGCTGTCCCCGGCTCGTTATAAGCTGATGCGGCTTCTGTGTAATTATCCTGCGCTGCGTATAGATCACCGAGCTGCTCGGCAAACTGAATATGCCGAGACCGAAACTGCATTGAGATCGCACTGATTTCGATTGCTTGCTTCAAAAGAGACCGCCGCGCTTCAAGATTATGTGCCGTTGCCCCTTTATTGATTGCCAATGCGAGGGCATCTAAGGCTTGGGCACGCTGCCCAGAGCGCACAAAGTGATGCACAGCAAAGTCAACGGCACGGCGTCCTAATTGGTCGGGTTCTTGGTTGAAAAAATACACACCGATTTTTTCGTGCAGGGTAACGCGTTCTTCAGAGGGGATGTAATCATAGATTAACAGCCGAACGGCGTTGTTTTTAAAGCGGAAGGTCTGTGTACCCGTTTCATGCGCAAGCCAACCCGCAGTGACGAGAGCCGTCAGCTGCACCGACGCTTGCTCAATCTCTAACCCTTGGAAAAGAGGGGCAGGCGCTGCACCCCCGATAACAGCGACTGTATTGAGCACATGGCGCTCATCAGGGGTGAGCATCTGTGCCAACGATTTAACGGCTTGGATCATGGTTGGCAAGCCAGCGACCTCACCAGGTGAGGCAATATTAATTGCGCTAGCAATCATCGTGACAGGTAAAGGCAGTCCGTGGCTCATTGAAACAAATTGCGCTTGTGCCTCTTCGCTTAAGGTATCGTCTGGCAACCAAAAGCGAGCGAGCTCAACAATTTCTGACCGAGTCAAGGCTCGCAGTGATGTGACGCTGCTAATCTGGGACTGGAGATTTTCCGGTAGTGAGCGGGTCGCCGTTATTAAAATAAAGACATTCGCTGCTTCGGCAACACCGCAGATACGTATGAGCATATTCAGTAGGCTTACCTCTGCGTCATCAGCATCATCAAAAGCAAGGACGAGCTGCTGCCCATCAGCTGACATAGCACGGATGATCCGCGTAATGGCACTGTTGTAGTCAATATAATCAGAGTGGAGGATATCATCATCTTCGCCAGCAATGCCGAGAAAACCAGCGAGGAAGTGTTCAAGTTCGGAAAGGCTGTGGTTACGTAAGGCATTGACCAACTGCGTCCGCTGGCCTTCGCTATCGAATTCCGGGTTAATCAACAATAGCCGTTGCACCAACAGTCGCATAAGGTCGTGTTCAACAAGGTTGCCACCCCGGCAAGGGAGCAATACAGCATGTTCGCCTCGCGCCTTGGCCCTGTCAATGATGTGCTCAAGTAAGGTCGTTTTACCCGCCCCACTCTGTGCGACAATCGCTACCTGCCGCCCCGGTCCCTGGTGTGCCTGCTGAAGTTGCAGCTCAAGCGCTTCGACTTCAGCAGTACGGCCCAACATCGGCTGGCTCAACATCATCTAACGGCCTTTTCTGATCGATGTTGCAGACGGCAGCCCATGTAGGGGTTCTGCTGCCCAGATGCCGTTAACAATAGCTTGTGCCATCACCTCAGCCGCGTATGCACCTACAACATTTACATCAGCTTTACGCTCGCCCATGCTCAAAGCAAAGATCGTGTCACCATCGTACATTGTGTTTGCAGGCCGCACCACCCGCGCCAGTCCATTGGATGCCATCTGGGCAACCTTGTTGGTTTCTTCTTTCGTCAGTGAGGCGTTCGTCGCCACCACACCTATCACGGTGTTGGACTGCTGCGGCGGGGTAGCCCCTTCGACCCTTGAGCCAAAGACCTTGAGTGTGTCAACAAAGGTTCTACCATCAGGTGGTGTTCTGGCACCAGCGATGATTTCTTGTCCATCTAAATCGTAGATATCGCCAACGGCATTGACGATCGCCAGGGCTGCAATAACAACACCATTTAGATCGATACTCGCCGAGCCCGTACCACTTTTTGTGCGGAATGGCATACCCATAATCCCACCGACTGCTGCTCCTGTCCCAGCACCAACGTTTCCTTGGCGGACAGGGCTGTTACTTGCTGCTTCACAGGCCAACCGGGCCATAGCGGCGTCAGGGCGAGCTTTGGGGTCACCAAGCAGTAGGTCATAGATAATGGCAGTCGGCACAATGGGTACAATGCCACCAATGGTTGGGTGTCCGATACCCTTCTCTTCTAGATAGGACATCACACCACCCGCGGCATCTAGCCCATAAGCACTACCCCCAGAAAGCAAAACACCCTGTATCTTATCAACACGGTGCATTGGGCGTAGTAATTCTGTTTCCCGGCTGCCAGGTGCTCCACCGCGTTGATCAATACCCGGTGTTGCCCCATCTGGGCAGAGTATTACGGTGCACCCTGTTGCTGCTTCTAGATTCTGAGCATGCCCAACCAGAATACCGGCGACGTTAGTTAGCGTCTTGTTCATATCTTTAGCCTATGCGGGAGGCTTTTGGGTAGCCGTTTGGGTCGGAAGCACAACAATGAACGAGGAGCCGACCCCTGGCTCACTTTCTACCCAGATGCGCCCATTATGTGACTCAACTATCGATTTCACTAAATTCAAGCCGAGGCCTGTTCCATCATGTGACTCAGCTACTTCATCAACGCGGAAAAACTTATCGAAGACGTACAATTGATCTTCAGTCGGAATACCGATGCCATTGTCAATAATATGGATAAACACTTGTTCAGGTGTGTACTGTGCCGTCACCTTAATGACACCACCTTCTGGTGTATATTTGACCGCATTATCAATTAGGTTGACAAAAGCTTGCCGCAACCGAACTCGGTTGCCAACAATCTGCGGCAGATCACCGGTCAAGTCAACATCGAACCATTGCCGCTTTAACTGTGCTTTGCTCTGAACGGAGTCCGCTGCTTCTCGTAGTAGCTCTACGGTAGGGATTAACTCTCGCTGGATGGCTGTTTCATCTTCGTTGCGTTCTAGGTTGAGAATATCTTCAAGCAGTGTCGTAATCGTCTTGACGCTTCGCCGAACCTCACCAGCAAACTCCAACTGACGCTCATTCAGCTCACCAACGCGAGCCATCAGTTCAACGTAACTTAAAATCGCAGTTAGCGGTGAACGCAGATCATGTGACATCGTATTGATTAACTCTCCACGGTTTTCATAACGCTTATTCAACCGCGTGATGTCATACATGGCAACAGCCAATTCATTATCCGAAACTTTAGAAATATTGACTTGAAACACTCGACTATCGTTGAGCACTAACTGCCCTTTGACTTCAATGTGCATGCGAGCTAACTCGATAAGTTCCAGTAGAGTCTCATACGTCGTCAACTCTTTAATTGGGTTACCAACTGGGTTCATTTTGCCGCCTTTATTCAATATGGGCAGGGCGGCAGTGTTACACATCAGAAGTTTGTCGTCATTATCTACGACCAACATGGGAACAGGAATGTCTCGCACGAGTAAATCTGTATTACCAATGCGTGATTGTTGGTCATTTTCTGCTGGTTCTAATTGGTTAACGATGGCTGTCGCAGCGAAATCAGCGAGCGTCTCAAGGATTTCCAACCGCCTTTCGGAGATCGGTTGATCTTCAATGCGGTTATGTACACCAAGTACCCCAATAGGTCGAGATTTTGAGGTTACGGGGATATAGAGAAGATTGTTGACTAAATAGCGAGTTTTAATATGTTGCCCAGGTCGAGCGTTGACAATTAAAGGCTGCCCGGTCAACACAACGTGCATGGCAATTTTGTCGTCCACTAATTGATGGATGCTTGCCGGGTCTTGATCGACGTTGGCTGCTGCTCGAATAGAGAGCTGGCCTGTTTCTTCACTGAAGAGCATTAAGGTCGCTTCTTCAGCAGCAGCTAAGCGGGCTGCATATTGCACAATATAGTTGAGAATATCATCAACATCTTCCCGTGCTGACATCATCTCACCGATTGCACTGACAACACGAAACGCATTCCGATGGCGTTGAGCATCTACCAGAGAGAAAGCCCTACTTAACACTGACTGGAGCTGCTGCTGGGCGACAGGAGTCGGCAGACAGTCGATGGCACCGGCATCAAGGGCATTTCTGAGAGCATTCGGCTGTGATGCGCCTAAAACAACTGTCGGAACATCAACATTTTCTTGTTGTAACTTTTCAAGAAAGACGATGTGCGCTTCATCTAAAAAAATCACATGTGGCGATGTTACCTCGACAGCATCAAGTGCCTCAGTGATGTCGTCGGTTGCGTAGATGTTTAGATTCAGCGTGTCAAGTTCATCAAGCGTATCAAATATTGACTCATCGGCGCCAATAATCAGGATGCGGTCGCTCATTGGTTATCTGACTCTTCTCCTGCTGAACGATTATTGAGAGCTAGTCATGCCTTTGTTAACTTGGTGGCTGACCCACCGTACTTGACTCGGGCGTAACATCCCGTTATTTAGGAAGTGCTCGGTGGAATGATACTATCGATAAGATTAACAAGTTCTTGGAGTTGACGGTGCATAACGTCAACAGCAGCTTGGTGATTAGACTGCAGCTTGCCCATCTCGCCAGTTCTGAAAAGGTTCATATTGCCCATTAATTGCGTCAACGGGGCGCGCAGTGTGCGGGCCATTTTTAAAGAACTGATGTGCTCTTCTTGTGCATTGACATCGACCCTTTGCAGTTCTTGGGTGGCAGGTAGATTTTCATCACCAGCCTCTTGCTGCGACAAAGCCCGCGCGTTGTAGACAGCAATTGCAGCATAGTCGGATAAGGCTGTCATTAAGTCTTTCATATGGGGCTCAAACGCAGCCTTCTGGTTTGCTACCCACAACATACCTAACGTTTCATCTTCAACAACTAGCGGCGCGTAAATAACAGACCTGGCATTCTTTTGAGCAGGATTATACTTGGAAAGACCTTCATTGCTTGCCATAAATGTCTCACCAGAACTGGCAACAATTGAGGCAATATCATCCTTCACCACTGAACCAATCTTCTCGAGCAGGCTAACATCTAGGTTTTGCCCGTCCTTTAAAACTAATCCCGCATCTTCTCGCAGATATAGGCCCGATGCGTCCGCTCGTGTGAGTTGGATAGCAGCACGGATGACTCGGTCAAAAATTTCATCTGAACTTCGCTGCGATGTCACGGATTTGCCAATACTCATTAGAGTCTTGAGTTCACGCAGGCGACGCTCTAGTTCAACATCCGCAGTCCGCAGTCCGCCAGCCAATGAAGCACGCTCGCGCCGAAGCCGCTGCTCTCCCAAAGAACGTTCAACTGCTTGGATCAGTTCAGCGTCACGAACAGGCCGTGTGATGTAATCACGTGCCCCGAGGCGAAAAGCCTCAAGCGCTTCACTTTCCTGGCCTTCGTTCGCTAAAAGAATCACGGGGGCGTCAATTGATTGTGCGCGCAGTGCTGTTAGTACATCACGACCACTCAACCCTTGAAGATTAAGATCCAGAATAACTAAATCTGGGTTCATTTCAGCGGCAAGGTTGAGGGCATCGCCGCCGTCAGCCGTAGCGACAACAGCAAATCCGGAGGGAACAAGAGCTGCCTCAACGAGGGTCTCTCTCTCAGAAGCATCGCCGTCTATCAGAAGCACTTTTTCTTGTTCAACCACTGCGCGACCTTTCGAAGCGGGGAGATTAATGAGTTATTTAAATCTTATTCGATAATCATATTATCTGGGCGAAGATAATATTGAGCAATTTTTGTTCCCAACCTGTTGGACAATTATAGCATTGCTCTACAAGGTCGTTCATCTAAAGAGTAAGGGTAATTGCATAAAAAACGAGAAAGTCACCCGGGCGGGTGACTCATCTCTACGTTGGGTAATTTATAGGGGAAGATTATTATTTCTAAATAGAAAAGTAACCTTCAGTTTGGGCCGGGAGCAAAACACCCAACGCATTTAAAACATAACAATCATAAAATAGGTTGTCAACTTTTGTTTATTTAAAGTTGATAAATAGTTTGAAAAATATTTGTCAATTTGGGTTGATTGCCCAGATTATAGCACTTGAGTCGTCGGAAGCAGATGCCAATAAAGTACCTTCTGCTGACATCGATAGGCTGTTCACAGCGCCATTATGCTCTGGATAACTGACAATTCGCTCACCTGAGGAGATATCCCATAGACGTAGGCCTGCGTCTGCCCCCCCAGAGATAACCACAGTGCCATCAATTGTAAACAATAGTGACCGTGTCCCATTCGAATGGGCTACCCATTCGTTAATTAAATGCTGCTGAATCACATTCCATAATTGAATCTGACCAGTACTTAACCCTACAGCAAGCAAGTTGCTATCAGGTGAGAATGCCAAACTCTGCACATCCGCAGAGATACCTGTTTCTAGAGAAAAAGCGGGTTGTCCACTCTGCGCACCATGAAGAACGATTTTCCCAAGCCGATCACCCGTGGCAATCCAGACACCATTCTTGCTTTGTGCAATACTTCGCAGGCGGGTCTTGTGTCCTTCTAATTGATACAATGCTGTCCCGTCAGCCACTGAGCGCGTTTCACCCAAAGCGCTAAATAAACCAGCATACGAAAAGCGATCACCGATTGGGTCAAAAGCAACTTGAGCAGGCTCTGAGGCAATGCGAAACCCTGTTACGCGCTCACCGTCGATTGGCTGCCAAATTTGAATAGTACGATCTTGCGAACCAGAAACAAGCGTCATTCCATCTGGAGAGTAGGCTAACATCGTGACTGCGCCATCATGCCATGCTAATTCATGGAGAAGGTCGCCAGTCGGCAATAAAAAAACGCGCACCATGCGATCATCGCTGCCGGTAGCGACTTGCAAGCCATCAGGTGATACGGCTATCGCATTGATACGCCCAAAACGTACATCCTCAATTTGGACAATCCGCTCAAGACTTTGCGCAGATTCATTTGTGATTGCATTTGGGTTTCGGGTCGAGGTTGGCGTCAGTGTTGGTGCCTCTGTTGGCATTGGTGTTGCAGTCGTCACTACTGTTTTAGTCACGGTCGCCTGAGGTTTCTGTTCAGTGGGTTCAACTTGTCTTACGTCTGTTGGAGGTTGGCAAGCAGAGGCATTTAAGGTAACGAAAATCGCAAAAACGCTCACATATGTCCTGATCAGCATAATTTTCTGCATTTATCGTGTAGCATGATTTTTATAAAGTGTTTAATTGTAGTTCAGTGTACCGCACATTTTGATCAAAATAGGAGTTGACAAAGACCTTAACTCTATGATAAAAGAATCATAGATATATTTCGCACCCTAAATAGTGATTATGTTTAACTTTAACCCAAATGCTCCTTACCCGGTTGTAACTGTTTTAATCTTGCTGGGTGTTGCATGGCTCTCACAGTTTTTCTTCTCATGGCTTCAAATACGTCGTTTCTACCGCAGACTGCGGGAAATTCGGCGCTCTGTCCCATTGACCGCGGTAGGTGTCTCTGGCAACAACTGGAGTCGGAAAATCTATGCGGTTGTCGCTGTTGACAACAATGGCATTATTCGGCACGCAGAGCATATGAGCGGCTTCTCGGTATTTGCAGACCTGAAACAGGTCGAAGCGGTTATCGGTAAGCCCATGAACATTTTATGGGAAGATGAACCCTATGTGGGCGTGAAACCTAAGCTTTGGGATGCAATGCTCAATGCAGTTGAATATATCGATGAGCACAATGCAGGACTCGAAGAAAAAGCCGATACAACAGAGATTTCTTCAGAGACGGCTGTTACAGCCAGTGAAGTCGCAGGTACTTCTTGAATAACTAAACACATAGGCTCCACGTAGTAAGTTCTGCACATTTGTGCAGATTGAAATGAATGTGATATCTCAGCTTATTACAAAGAGTTACTATATGTGGCACTCTTAACAAAAATCTATTTTAGGTGGCCGTTAGAGTGAACCCTAAAATTCAGAAATATAGGCTCGCTACATTATTAAATTGGAAAACCTTTTCTGATTGCTCCCACAAAAGATTGCAGCTTTCAGATGTTGGTAAGCGAGCTATATGCAAAACGAGCTGGTCAAAGGGAGGTGAGACGCCAAACAAACTGTTCAATTTTAATCCTTTCAATTGTTTTTCCTAATTATTATCCAAATGGAGAAAGATATGACTCTCGCAAAGAATAAACCCATGTGGCTGATGTTCATCTTGGTGATCATTCTGGCCTTTTCCGCCATGACCCCTGGCATTGTTGGTGCCCAGGACGATGGCGAGGGTGAGGAAGACCTTCAAGCTGAACTGCTCGAACAGGCTCAAGAGCAAGAAGGCCCTATTGCCCGTTTCGCCACAAACTTCATCGGCGTATTCCAACAAGGTGGTGATGTTTTCGTCAGCCTTGTGACGGGCATTGTCCCATTACTGATCATTCTGTTGACAGCCGTCAACGCGCTGATCACCTTGATTGGTGCTGAACGAATTGATGGCATCGGTGAAGTTGCTGCACGCCAGGGTATTATTTACTACCCAATCCGCTATATCGTTTTGCCCTTCTTGGCTGTTTTCTTCCTGACGAACCCAATGGCTTACACCATGGGACGCTTCTTGCCTGAAAAGAAAAAGCCCGCCTTCTATGACGCTGCTGTGAGCTTCGTGCACCCACCACTGGGTCTGTTCCCACACGTCAACGCAGGTGAATACTTTGTCTGGGGTGGTATCGCAGTTGGCATTACCCAACTTGGTTTGCCACTCGGTACTTTGGCCGTCTGGTACTTGATAACTGGTCTAATCGTGATCTTTATTCGCGGTATTGTGACTGAAATCATTACCAACATCATGTGGCCCAAAGAAGAATCTGAAGCCGCGTAACTAGAGGAGGAAATAAGAAACGATGCAAGGAATAACAAAAGTACTCGAAAATATCGGTCGCGGTGTGGGTGTCGTTGTAGGTGCCCTTTACCAGGCTGGTCGTGAAGCTATTGATCTAACTATCTCAACCGTCCTGCCTTTTATGGCATTCATCAGTTTCATCATCGGTCTGATTTTAGCGACCGGTGTTGGCGACCTGATTGCTAATGGTCTTGTCGGTTTAGCTGGTAACCCAATTGGTCTGTTGATTTTGTCACTAATCATCGGGTTCCCAATTCTGTCGCCACTACTCGGCCCAGGTGCTGTTATCGCCCAGATTATCGGTGTGCTCATCGGTACGGAAATTGGTCGTGGTAACATTCCACCATCACTTGCTCTGACAGCTCTGTGGGCCATCAACCCACAGGTCGGTTGCGATTTCATCCCTGTGGGTCTTGCACTTGGTGAAGCTGAGCCAGAAACAGTCGAGGTAGGTGTGCCGGCAGTCTTATTCTCGCGCTTCATTACAGGGCCGATCTCTGTCGTTATCGCTATCGTCATCAGCGGTGCAATTGGTCTCTACGCTGGAGCATAACCATATCTTCTGAGCGCCTAGGACGAATACACGTCACAGACGTTCAGAATCATGAAAACGTGCATAGTATTCGATACACTCTGAGAGGTCGAAATTGTTGGCCTCTCAGAGATGTTTCTACAAATACTCGAGCTTGCTTAGTCTTTGAAATCACACATGTTCAACCTACGTGTTTATTTTACAAAGATCTTATTGCTCTACATGAGCGTCGTATGTTTGTAATTATTAATGTAGCCGTCAGCAACAGACTAGCTTTAAGGAGGTTTTACAGTGGCTGATTATAAGAAGGTAAAGGTTCGTAAAGGTGGAAGTGGTTGGGGTGGCCCGCTGGTCATCGAACCAAAAGATGGTAAGGACCTAATCTACTCCGTGACAGGGGGAGGCATTCATCCTGTCGCCCAGAAGATTGCTGAACTCACTGGTGGAACGCCTTTCGATGGGTTCAAGTCTAGCGCTAAATTCGAGAAGATTGCCTGCGCAGTTATCGACTGTGGTGGGACTGCTCGAGTCGGTGTTTACCCAATGAAGAAGGTTTTAACTGTCGATGTGCACCCAACCAGCCCCGCTGGCCCTCTGATGCGCTTCATCACAGAGGACCTTTTTGTATCAGGTGTTGGTTTAGACCAAATTGAACTTGTTGACTAATCCTCCACGGGTAGTTTGTTGGACAATGTTGCTGTCAGGCAGAGCATGTGCTCTGCCTGACGTGTGTCTGGCAAACATCTGACATTTGTAAACGAAAGATAAAAAGTATGCAGCAACTAAAGTATGAATTAGAGGTAACTCGTCTTGGTGAACTCGTATCTGAATTCCTCGATAGTGGCATTATCGTATTCTTTGGTGAACAAGCACCAGAAGAACTAACTGATTTTGCCATCATCCACAATGGCGTTGAGCTAAAAGAGCAAATCGTTCCGGGTGACCGCATATATGTGGCAAATGCAGCGTACAATGTACTTGCCGTAGGTGATGTTGCCAATCAAAACTTGGCAAATCTTGGGCATCTCGTTATGAAATTTAATGGAAAAACAGAGCCTGAACTCCCGGGCGATGTCTGCGTGGAAGAGCGTCCGCTGCCCGAAATTACCGTTGGAACAACAATCAAAATTGTTTCCGAACACTCCTAAAATGAAGGGACACAATGATGCTATTTCAAATGCTTGAAGAGAAAGATAAGTCCGGATCTTTAATCCAAGTTGGGCTTGTTGGCGCTGGTCAAATGGGTGAGGGGCTCGTATGCCAGATGGAAGGTATGAAGGGCATGCAGGGGGCTGTTGTCGCTGATATTATTCCTGGTCGTGCCAAAGCAGTTTTCTACGAAGCGGGCTTAACAGATGCTGATATTATCGAAACTGAGGATGCTGCTGTTGCCGCCCAAGCACTCGCTGATGGCAAACGTGTCGCCTCAACGGATGCCAACATGGTTGCCAAAGTTGAAGGTCTCGACATCGTCGTAGAAGCAACTGGTATTCCGGAAGTCGGCGCCAAAGTCGCCATGGATACTATTCTAGAGCGCAAGCACATGCTCCAAATGAATGTGGAAACTGATGCAACTGTCGGCTATTACCTGCGTAAAATGGCTAAAGCTGCTGGTGTTGTCTACACGCTAACGGCCGGTGACGAGCCAGGCTCGACGATGGAACTGTACGACATGGCGCATAGCCTTGGGTTTGAAGTTGTATCCGCAGGCAAGGGCAAGAACAACCCCCTTGATCGCAGCGCCAACCCAGATAGCTGTGCGGCTCGTGCTGCTGAGCAACAGATGAGCCCGAAAATGCTGGCATCGTTCGTTGATGGTACCAAGACTATGGTCGAGATGACCTCACTGGGTAACATGATCGGCTTTGAGCCAGATATCCTTGGCATGCATGGCCCAAAGACGACACCAAATACAATCAAAGATACCTATATACCAAAGAGTAACGGTGGTGTGTTGGATAATCTGTACACGGTTGACTATGGTCTTGGCATCGCGCCAGGCGTTTTTGTGGTGTTCACCACGGATCAAGACAAGATTGCTCGCGACCTGACCTACTTAAGTATGGGACCAGGACCCTACTGGGCACTATACCGTCCGTATCATCTGACGAGCTTAGAAACCCCGATTTCAATTGCACGGGCCGTCTTACTCAATATGACAACTGCTGCAACAGACATCACCCCTGTATGTGAAACGGTTACCTACGCCAAGCGCGACCTCAAGGCTGGCGAACAGATTGATGCCTTGGGCGGCTTCACAGTCTATGGCATGATCGATAAAGCCTCCGCAGCACGCGAAGGGAACTTACTTCCGCTTGGCTTAGCCCCTGGTGCCACACTCGTAAATGATGTCGAAATGGGTTCCCCTATCAGCTACGATAATGTTGAACTCGTCGAAGATCAGACCATTCGCCAACTGCGTCGCCTTCAAGACTCGATGTTGAAAGATGAGTATGAGCCGGTTGCAGTATCAGTCTAGTGAATTCGATCAATAAAATGCTGTTGGCGATTGTGGATTTAGTCAACAATGCTGTGCCACGTCGTCAACGGCTTTTCCCATCACCATTTGGCACACTACCTGATGACAATGATGATGTGCCAAAAACACCACAAGCTGCGGTCAGAAAACTGCAAGCTGACGGTCGCTGGCGCTCCCTCCGTGATGCTGCGAAACAGGCAAACAAAAGCGGACTATTTATCCGCGGTGTTGGTGAATTTAGCCTTCGCACGGAGCAGTCTCTGATTATTACCGGTCGTGGCATCGATCTCACACAGTTGGTTGAGGCAGAGATTATTGCTCAGCAGCTTGACTTCGAGGTGCCTACTGGCAAAGCGCCTGAGCACATCAAATGGCACCAAGCAATCTACCACCAGACAGGCAACCAATCGGTGTTATACTGTCACCCAGTGTATGTGCTGGCATTACCGGAGCAAGCAACGAATGCAACCCTTAAACGAGCCCTCCCTGAGGTTTACAGTTGGGTTGGTGGCATCAAGCTGGTTAATGATCTGACTAGCAGCAATGTCAGCCAGCACCTTAAAGATGCGGCTGTGCTGCTTGTACGTGGCAAGGGGTTGCTCTGCGCTGGCTCATCCCCTATGGATGTTGTTCAAAAGGCAGAAGCCGCACATAAGCTCTGTCACATAGTCTTTTTGAAGATGCAGGTTACATAGAATGTCTGAACAAAAACGTCAATCTTCACAGCGTACAAAGAGTCGCAAACAAAGTCAGCAAAAAGCGGCTGTTGATAAACAAAAACCACGCTACAGCGTCAATGCGATGGACGATGAAGACATCGCACCATATTATGAACGCGTGCTTGGCGGTATGATGCTTGCAGGTGCCCTGTTAATTGGCTACGGACTACTCACTGTGATTGGTCGGTTACGGACTGAACCGTTTATCTTACCAGATAGCCTCACTAATATACCTCTCGAAGCTGCGCTTATCTTTGCTGGTATCCTCGTGATTATGTACCAAGAGCCAGCATCAACAATAGTAGCAGGGGCCGCTCTCATCTGGACGTTGGTGCCACGCTGGTTGTTTGGTGTTGAGACCACCTTCCCCCTGCAAAATACAATCCTATTCTTGGCGGTGGTGTACTTTGGTGCTCAGTTTATTAACTTCCGTCGTGCGCGTGAGCGCTATCAAAATCTACCTGAGAAACACAGAAACCCTGACATTGAGGTTCAAGAGATTCGCTCCGATGCTGTCTATCCAGGGCTGGGCCTAGGAATTAGCGTCGTAGGTGTTGTCTTAGGCGTGGCTTTCAGCAGCACAATCTTAGATATTGAAGCCTATGTCAACCTTGGTGCGATCCTTAGCGTCCTCGGCTTTGCTCTCGGGCTGGCGGCAGTTGTTGCCTATGAAAAGCAGCGCTTGGCCTCAGCGGGGGCTGTCGTATTGAGTGCACTTGGATTGGCCTTTTGGGTTGGGGCACAGCTAATAGCATTAACTGGCTTCTTCTAATGCCAAGCTAAAATCATCCGAATGCGCTGCATCAAGTAGCTTGATGCACTGAAATAGTCGGATTGGCGCATCGAGAAGATTTCAGACCATCTCTCCGTGGTCAGCAGCATCAGCAGCATGGATGTTGAGGGCTTATTGGCTCTCGCTGATTAATTCTGAGGTCCACAATCTAGGTTGCATAATCAAGCAATCTAGTGTTTATTATTAATCGAATAAATTTCAACAGAATATAGGAAGAGACTGTGTCTGAGCTAACTTTGATGTGGAAAAATAACAACCATTCCCACGAAAAGGTGGTTACAGCCGAGCACGCGTGCATTGTAGGCCGTAGTTCTGACTGCGACATCACCGTCTCTGAGCTGACTGTCTCTCGCAAACACGCGCTATTATTCTTCAAGAATAACACTGCTTACGTGCGTAACCTCAGCAAAACAAATCCCATTTTGCTGCATGGCCCCACTGGTGATGTCACTCTAGGCCATAATCAAGAAGCGGAACTCAACACCATTGCGGTTCTGCATCTCGGACAATTGACCGTCGATATATCTATCGGCGGGGGCGCTCATAGCGAGCAGGACGGACGCAAAGTTGATCTAAAAATTCGCTGCTCACAATGCAGCCGCCTCGTTGACGATCATTGGCAGGACTGCCCCTGGTGTGGGGCAGCGCTAGCTGGCGGTGATAGTGTCTTTATCACGCTAGATTAAATCTGTTTTTCAAGGAGTAACCAAGATGACACCAACGTTAATGGGCCGCTGGCAGTCTCGTATTTTTCTGATGACCGTGATGGGGCTTCCGGTTACATTTGTCTTCTTCGTGCTATACGCACCGTTTGCGCGCCCACTCTCACGGGTATTTGTTCTGTTCTTCATCTTAGGAGCAGTAATTATCTTCGGTCTCGCGTGGGATGTGCTCTACAATGCCATTCAGAAATTCCGCTGGGACCATG
>CAYTPI010000027.1:32927-39047 GCA_964439625.1 uncultured Anaerolineae bacterium
CATCATTGAAGGGGCATTCGTCTGGATAGTATTTAACCTGTTTGGACAAGTCTTCAATATTCCCTTCTTTCAGGTCAATCTATTCCAGTTTATTTTTCACTATTTCACAGTCTATGCTTTGATCTTTACGCACCAGCATAGCTTTATGCGCGTCTTTTTCCCTCGTTGGCGCTTTAGTGGTGGGCGCATTATTGGTGGTCAGCCGAGGTAGCTTCTGGCTACGCTTTGATTACTTATTGTAAAGTCGCTCTTTAAAGAACTGCCAAATCTTTCGTACTGGGGAAAGTTGAATCGGAGATGGTTGGGCTACGTCGTCTACAGCCTCCACGAATGACCGTGAGCCACCACGCTCTTGTTGAAGTTCTTTGTTATGACGCCAAACCCACACAAACAGATCTGCCTCCGTCCGCTCTGAAAATTGCGCCAAGGCATTTTGTTCTTGTATTAATTGAACTGATGGCGTGTAGACCAAGTCGTACCAGAGAGATGCGGCCTCTTCAAAGGTATGTTCTTCTGCATCAATCTGCTCAAGTACCCGTCGGTAAGCTGCAATTTGGTAGAGGAGCTCCGGATACCGACCTGGGACGGTAAATTCGATCTTCGCGTCTGGATACGTCGTCTTTAACTTAGTTGCTTCGAGGAAATCAAGGTACTCCGCTTTGATCAAGAGTTCTTCGATATCAGCATCCGCGCTGAGGTCAACGATTGTTGAATACTCATAAACGCGTGCCTCGATTGTTTCTGCATCGTTTTGCCGAGCAATACTCACGCGATGGTTGCCATCAAGGACGAAGTAAGCCTCACCAACTTTGTAAACTTCAATTGGTGACGCACCTCGCACTGTCATTACCATACTGACGTTTTCCCAACGGCCTTGCATAAAATTGCGCTTCGGAAGGAAAGACTGTGTGAAGTCTTTATAACGTCCTACGCTACCGCGGATTTGGTCTAATGGAATATTCTGGACACCCTTGTACGATTTTTGCGCCAACCGCAGTGACTTCTGCACTTCGTCAAAAGATAACAGTTCAGGAGAGCCGCCACGTAGAACGGTTAGAATATCTTGAATTGTCGCCTGAGAGCGGGCTCGTTCCCAGTTTTTTCGAGCTTGAGCACGTGCGAAATTATTATCTACCATTAGTTTTAGGTTACCCAGTCTCGGTTGAACGTATCCCAATTGCGATGCTCAAATGTTTTTCGACACTGACTGCAAACCTGCGCCGCTCCAACATCATTCCGGTTCGACTTCCAGCGCCAACGCACCGTCGTTAGATGGTGGCTACAGGCTGGTCGGTGGCATACAGGGCAAAAGATACCGCTTTCAAAGCCAGAGCGACCGTAATGCAGCTTTTCTGCTTCATTACGATTGCAAACATGGCAATAGGGCACAGTCATGACACAGGCACTCTCTAGCGATCAACACGCGCTATTATCATGGAGGTTCTCATTTGGCACAAACTTACTCTGAAGTTGGTCGGACTTGCTCCAGTAGTTGACCATGACGCACTTGGTAATGGTCAAAGTCACGAGCAAAAATTGTATCAGGGAAGATGCTCCGGGCCTCTATGAGCAAATCTCGTTCGCGGTATCGGCGTGAAATGTGCGTCAAAGCAAGATTACGTACAGCTGAGTTACGTGCTAGTTCGGCAGCCTGCTGCGCTGTGACATGCCCAAATTGGCGGGCGAGATCATGTTCCTCCTGCGAGAATGTTGCCTCGCTAACCAGTAGATCAGCCCCATGAATATATTTTTGAATACTAGGCGGGTTGGTGTAGTCGCCAGTGATGCACAATTTTGTCCCTGGAATGGCTTCTCCAAGAACGTCATCTGGCCGTATGAGGCGACCATCTGTGAGGGTAATCGGTTGGCCCATTACAAGATCACGACGTTCTGGGCCCTGTGGCACACCCAACGCCTCAGCTTTGTCGTTCATAAATGGTCGCCGATCCTTCTGCTCGAAGGTGTATCCGTAACAGTCCGGGCCGCGATGCTCAACTGGGAACGCACTGACGACCAGATCATCTTCCTCGTACAAAATACCTGGGCCATCAACTTGACGCAGTACGATATCTAACTCAGAACTACTTCGCCGAAGCACCACACCGAATACCAACGCCTTGACCTTTTCTAAAGTGGCGCGCCCACCCCAAATCTCGATCTGCTCAACCGCTTCCCAACGGGCAAAGGTAGATAGCAAACCCGCAAGCCCGAGCACATGGTCGAGATGGCTATGCGTCAGGAATATTTTGTTCAATTTCCGGAAGCCAAGGCCGCTCTTGAGAATTTGGCGCTGTGTCCCTTCACCGCAATCAACAAGAAAACGATGCTCTTTATAAATCACAACTTGGCTGCTTAAACCACGGTAAATGGAGGGTGCACTCGCGGAGGTACCCAAGAAAACAATATCAAACAACGAATTATCCGTTCTTACATAACCAGTTTGCGGGCAAACAGTGAACCCACGCTTTAGTTAAACGAGGGCCTTTGAGATTTGCAACGAAGCGGCCTAACGACAACAGACCACGTAATCATTGATGATACACGAATTTTTTTCCGCTGTCACCCAGTTATTTAAGCCAAAACACTTTCGCAAACTACTGATCGTCAGCAATCAAATAGTTGACGGTAAATACCATTGATGTAATTATCAGGTTTCTTTGCATTAGATAGTGGCGAAAGAACAATCAGTATGTGTGGTATTTTTGGCATGATAGGACGTGGAGACAATACTCAGCTTGAAGCAATGAATCGAGCTATTGCTCATCGTGGGCCCGACGATCACGGCTTTCACACACTTGGCGATATCCGTTTGGGGCACCGCCGCTTATCCATCATAGACTTATCTGCGGCGGGCAAGCAACCTATGCGCTACGGCAGTTTATGGATCACGTACAATGGCGAGATTTATAATTACCTTGAATTACGCTCAGACCTACAGGCCCTTGGGCACCAGTTTAGCAATGACACGGATACTGAAGTCATTATGGCGGCTTATCAGCAGTGGGGTGTGGATTGCCTCCAATACTTTCGCGGTATGTTCTCTTTCGCCATTTATGACCAAGACGCAGGCAGAACCTTTTTAGCACGTGATCGCTTCGGCATTAAACCACTGTACTATGCAGCTTGTAGTGATACCTTTATCTTTGCCTCTGAACTAAAGGCTATGCTGGCATCAGGCCACATATCACGTCAGGTTGATCGGCAAGCTCTATGGCATTTTTTCTCACTAGGATCAATACCCCAGCCGAATACCATCCTTCAGGATGTTAAATCGCTGCCACCTGGTTCATTCATACTGCTTGAAGAAGACGCAGCACCATGCCTCCAGCGCTATTGGGACATTGCGGAAGCTGCCCCACAGAACTACCCACACGCAGCGCAGCTTGGTTGGGCTGACGCCGTACAGCAACTAAGGGGCTTACTTGATGAAGCCACACATTACCATCTCATTGCTGATGTTCCAGTCGGGGCATTCTTAAGCGGAGGCGTTGACTCTACCGCTGTTGTCGGACTGATGAACCAGTATGTCAATGAGCCTATTAAGACATACTCCATTGGATTTGCTGATCCACGTTATGATGACATCAATGAATTACGTTGGGCAAAGCAGGCTGCTGAGTTGTTCAACACAGACCACACAGAGCTTTTATTGACTGATGACGACGTCGCCCAATCGTATGATCGACTGGTTCATGCTATTGATCAGCCTAGCCTTGATGGGACAAACTCTTTTTTCGTGTCCCAGATCACCAGTCAACACGTTAAAGTCGCCTTGTCTGGTCTTGGCGGTGATGAATTATTCGCTGGGTATCCACAATTTTTACACTTTCAGAAAGCAGCAAAGTTAGCTCTACCTGCAATGCCAGGGTTGGTGCGCAGCATCCCTATCCGTGCCCTGCCAGATGGCATTCGGCAGCCCCTCCAAATCGCGCTTAGTAGCTCTGTTGAGCAGCAGCAGAGTCTGGTGCGAAACCTTGCTTCTGAAGCAGAGAAGCAGCAAATGCTTCAGTCATCCATATTTGCTGCCCCATTAACTGACTTGTACCATAATTGGCTGCGTTCTGAGTTAGATGTCGTCTCACAGTTGAGTTACGTAGAACTATCAGGGTATATGGCGAATACGCTTTTGCGAGACACTGATGCGATGAGCATGGCACACAGCTTAGAGGTACGCCCTGTTTTACTCGACCATAAATTAGCGGAATTCGCGTTTGCCCTGCCATCAGAATATAAAGTTAATGGAAACAGTACAAAGAAAATACTCATTGAGGCTTTGCGTGACATTGTGCCTAATGACATCGCGAATCGCCCAAAACGGGGTTTTACGATGCCGCTATCGCGCTGGTTAACGACATCTCTTCAGAAGCAAGCGTTAGATAGCTTTACCAATGACACTGCCACTAGTATTTTCTCAGCAGGTTTTTTGAAGCAAACTCAAGCTCAGTTACGTGGTGGCAAATCGGTTAATCCACGGTTGTGGGCTTATATGATGTTGATTAACTGGTTGGATGCCAACGCATGTTATGTATGAAGCAGACATGCTGTGCTCAGAGCACAGCATGTCTGCTTCATAGTCTATTAACGAATTACGCTTCTAATCTCTGACGGAGTGTCAGGCCTAATCGGCGGGATTTACCGTCAATGTTCAGGATGCGGGCAGTTACGGACTCGCCTTCTTGAATAACATTACGCGGGTGGAGAAACTGTCCTTCGGCTAGTTCAGAGATATGGATTAAACCTTCTAGGCCCTCCTCAATACGGGCAAAGGCACCAAAGTCAACAACGTTGGTGATGACACCCTCTACTTCTTGATCAACCTGATAGCGCTCCTCTACAGTTACCCATGGGTCTGGCTGTAGGCGCTTCAAGCTGAGCGCAATTCGTTCATCCTCAGCATCAATACTCATGATGTGAACTTTAACCTGCTGCCCACTTTTTAGAACATCCCGTGGGTGGTTAACGCGTCCCCACGATAATTCAGAGATGTGGATCAAACCCTCAACGCCACCCAGATCGACAAAGGCGCCGAAGTCACATAAATTGGTGATTGTGCCTTCGCATATTTGGCCTTCTTGTAGATCTGAGAGGACTTGCGCTCGTTGCCCTGGCATAGATTGGGCAGCTCGTTCAGAGAAAATTAAGCGGTTGGTCTCTTCGTCAAGCTCAATGACGCGCAGCTTAAGTTCTTGGGAAATATAACGCGCTAGTAAACTGCGACGAGCACTTTCGTTAACGTCAATTGGGAAGTCAACTAACTGGCTTGCTGGTACGAAACCACGCAGGCTGTTCCACGAGACCAGCAAGCCGCCACGATTACAACCAGTCACCATTAAGTCTACTGTTTGATCATTGTCAAAATGGTCAGCAGCGGCTTCCCAATCCTTGGCACTACTAATGGTGCTATCTTCGATGACCATGTAATCAGTACTGGTTGGGTTTGGGCCATCCCACCAAGAATCGCCACCATGGTCCTCAGACTGGGCATCAGGAGCATATTCACCTTGAACTAAGAGAGCTGTCCAGTAACTTTCTTCTTCACTTACTACTGCTTCATCGAGAACAGAGGTGTTCTCTTCTTGATCGGCAGAGGATTGCCGACCGTAGAAATCCGTCTTCATTTACAAAAATCCTTTCTAAAAATACCAGTTCGTACAACATCCCAAATTGAGCGGTTCAGATTGGGTAACTGTGACGCTCCCCACGCCTAAAGGTGAGGGCTTCTGAGCCACGCTTGCGGCAACCCGCTACGTTCTGGTTCACAGACACGTCCTGTCCGTTTTAATACATTCAATGCTGCGTTGTGGTCTCGGTCTAAACTGAGACCACATTCACATTCGACCCAACGATGTGCCAGCGTTAGACCTTCAAAAATTGCACCACAGTTTGAGCAAGTTTTAGATGTGTACGCGGGGTCTACAAGCACTACTTCCCGACCAGCATCCGCCGCTTTGTCGAATAACCGTTGCTTGAAGTATCCCCAACTCGCATCCAAAATGCGCTTACCGAGGTGACGGTTTTTCACCATATTCTTGATTTTTAGGTCTTCCAAGACAATCACATCGTCGGTTTGAACAAGATAAAGCTATATAATGTCTAGCAGTCTTTGCGCCCTACATCCCC
>CAYTPI010000028.1:0-32893 GCA_964439625.1 uncultured Anaerolineae bacterium
AATAACCGTTGCTTGAAGTATCCCCAACCCGCATCCAAAA
The DNA here is from genome assembly GCA_964439625.1 of uncultured Anaerolineae bacterium. Classification (GTDB taxonomy): domain Bacteria; phylum Chloroflexota; class Anaerolineae; order Aggregatilineales; family UBA3940; genus CAYTPI01. The sequence goes on from CAYTPI010000028.1 coordinate 41, forward strand.
TGCGCTTACTGAGGTAAAAATACGTAGGGTAATGGTATCAAATGCCTTAGCGAACGAGCTATCAAGCGTATATTTTAAGGTGATTGACAGTGTCGCTGCTGCTTAGGTTCCGTCAACAGCAGAGCGGAAATTTCTATCGATCGCTTTAACGAAGCCGCTGCGTCAGGGCCGAAGCTTTCTCCAACAGGCTGACGTCCATCGTGCGCTTATCGACGCTGTAGTAAGTCAATTGAGGGCGACCGTTCATCGTCGAGGCGATCTCAACGACCCAGTAACCGCGCTGCTCTTTGATGACGACGCCCTTCAAACGGGTGGCATCTGGATATTGACGTTTGAACGTGCGCTTACTGACGGTGACTGCTTCTTCCTCTTTGCCGCTGCCAATCTTCATCCGTGAGCCAAAGAGATTCCAAACCGTAATAAAAATCAAAATGACTGCTACAACGACAAATGCAATCAATCCGTTTGATGATAAATCCATTTAAAATTAAGTCCTTCGCAATCTATTCGCTTCGGTAGTTTACTCCGTAGGGCGGTAGATGTCGTTCAAGTTTTCAATGAAATAAGTCAGAGTATGGATGGCCTGTTGGTACTCCGTCAGGCTGATGTGCTCGTTAGGCGTATGGTCAAGGTTGCTATCACCGGGGCCATACGCCACCATTGGGCAGTCCCACTTTGAGCCAACCACGTTCATATCACTGGTGCCTGTTTTTAAGACGAAGGCTGGGCGTACCCCTTGCGCTCGAATGGCTGCAAGCATGCCGCGTACCGCTGCATTACGCTTATCGGAGAGGTAAGCTGTTTCAGCGCCGCGTGTTCTCAATGTCCCTTGGTCGCCAACGATCTCCCGAACAATGCGCCTCACGTCATCAGGTGTCACGTCAGTGGGTAGACGGAAACCAAGCGTCATCGTGACAGTCTCATATAGACCATCACTACTGGTGTTGATTTTGCGCAAACTCGGCATTACTCGGTCAAAGTAGCGTTCACGTCCACTGTTGATGCTATCAACCCAAGCCATCACCTGTGACCACACATCGGCGGCTAGGGCGCCCACCGTTGGTTCTGGGCGGGCCCCATGGGTACGTGGCTGCGTTAATGTGTATTCAGCGATCAAGCGGCCTTTATACCCTAACGTGATCCGCGACGTACCGCTGGGTTCACCGATGATGCAGAGTGCGGGGTCAACCATATCGCGAATATGCAGCGCACCCTTACTGGTGGCAGACTCCTCCTCGACTGCGCCGACCACCATTACCCGCCAGCCATCTGGGATCGTGGCGCTGGCAGTGCCTTCGGCAAATGCACAGAGCGGCCCTTTCGCATCGACACTGCCGCGCCCGTAGAATAGATCGCCTTCTGTGCGCACTTCGATGATCCCTTCAACCGTATCAATATGACCAAGCAGCACCAACAGCTTGTCGCCGCTGCCTTTTACCCCGACTGCATTCCCGGCTGCATCTGCCTTAGCGTCGAAGCCGTGCGCTGCCATCCACGAGACGAGATGCGCAACGGCAGGCGCTTCACGTTCGGAGGGGCTGTAGATGCTGACGAGTTGTTGTAACAGAGAATCAGTCATTGCATGCTTGTTTCCTTATATGGATCATCTGGCGCATTGTACAGCAATCTGCTGAACCTGCGTATAAGTATGCTGTTGTTATTGATCAAACAGGCGGTCGATCAGGTCTGCGAGATTATCGAATGCGGGGTTTGGAATGATAACATCAGCGATTGATTTCAAAATGGGTGCGGCGTGGCCCATCGCATAACCAATATCAGCATGCTGTACCATTCCTAGGTCGTTATCACTGTCGCCCACCGCGATCAGCGTCTCGAAGCCGAGCTGATCTGCCAGGACTTGCAAACCGTTGTTCTTCTGCGCATCTTTACGGATGATCTCAACGAAGCGCGGTACTGGCTCATTAACGAGCAGGTCATCAGGTAACTCTATTTTTAACATTCTGCTAAGTTCAGTTTGATCCGCATCCGCATCGACTGTGATTGATAATTGAACGATGGGTCTGGCGACCATTTCGCTAAGTGTACGATATTCCCGCGTGGCAGGTAAATTCAACACATCCCCCTCGAACTTAGCCCATTTTCTGCTGCCCCAGAAGCCCCAACTATCTGGTTCATAGCCGAACGCTGCCGCAGTCAACCCAGATGCTGCGGCTACCTCAAGGATGGTCTTGATGTGCTCTTGTGACAGAGCATTGACCTGAAGCGGCTCTTTCTCCGGCCCAGCTGAGACGACCCCGCCGTTTAAAGCGACATAATGCCCAGCGCGTTCTATCTGATCAAATATATAGTGAATACCGCCGGGTGGGCGCCCACTTGCTAGAATAAACAGCGCATCACCCCAGCGGTTTTGTAGGGCCTGCTTCAGTTTAGGCGGCACAATACCGTCCCGTGCGACCAAGGTTCCATCGACGTCAAGCGCTATTGCGAGTCCGTTTTTACGCGCCATAAATAGGTTGGCCTTTGGTTGGCTTAGGAATGAATAATCTCCCGGCACCCCAGCCGGAAAGAATAGTAAGGCATATCGATAGTTAAACAAGCCTTACCAGCATGGAGTATCTATCGGAACCTGATAAGTTTGCAATCGACACGCTGAAATGATCAGAAATAGATAAAAATTTGAGGTAATTCGCCCACAACTAGGTACCATAGTACGCAGGTCATAGTAACGTGTTTTGTGCAAAGGAAAGGCAAAAATGATGCGTCCTGAACCACTCCAGCATCCGGTTAAAGAGGCCGCAATACAGACTGCGGCACTAGGCTTTCGGGGCCTTCTGCTCGCAGTGATATGGCCCATGGCAGCAGCCCACCGGGTTATTGTCCGGATGCCAAGCTTTTCAGGTGAGCGTTAATTGTCATTATTCACTACGCTGGCTTGAAGAGCTGATATCATCAGAAACGGGACAATCGCAGAATTGTCTCGTTTGATTCTATTGATTATTGGGTTGAACTGGTTACTGTTGTGTTTGCGCTCGGTGTTGCGGATTGCACGGGTGGTGTCACGGTCGTGTTCGGCGTTGGTGTGTCATCAGGCGCTTGGGTAGAGGTTGGGGTGCTAATCTCGTTGATCGGCAAAGCGGACGGCATATTTTTGATCCACTCATCTGCCAGATCAAAGAGGTCTTCTTTATCGACTTCGCCACTGCGGATCGGTGCGACAAAGTTGACGAGATAGGGACCGTTGAGTGTAAATAAGGTGTTGTTTGGCGGGTTGTAAATGCCGCTGGCATATGCTCCCTGAAATTCTTCCCCCGTGAAAAACCCAGTGATCAGCGTGAGAGCGCCAAACGAGATTTCTGCCGCCTCATCCGAGCCCTCGATCCGGCTTATGATCGTTAGTTGGCTACCATCTTCGAGAATAAACTGGCATTCTAAATTGAGCAGCGTAGCGGGGTCGGGCGTTGGCGTGGGTGTATTAGCGCCTACTTCAAATTCGTTAGTGCCAAACTGGCGGCCCGTTCTCATCTCAATTACCTCTTCAATGGTAACATTTGCTATGTCCTCGATAGTCTCTTCTGGAACAAGACCGCAATCAAACGGAATGACCGATTGGTAGATATCATCTGCTCTGAAATCATCTGGGTTAAATTCGCCATCCTCTAAACCCGACGCATCACCCGGTTGGGTTAGGAAGGCTTCAATTGTTGGATCATTTAATAAGCCTTCCGTGTCTAACCCGGTCACCTGTGTGCCTAGCGCAGCCTGTGCGGCCCGTGTCGCGTTGAAGTCAACCCCAGATACGGTAGCTGTGCCAGTCAAGTTATCTGCTTGACGGGTTGAGAGGTAGTCAAACGTTGGTTGAATTTCAGCGAATTCTGAACCAATGCGTTCGATATCACCCGTAATCCCCGTGATGCACGTGCAGGCAGCCGCTGTCAATGCGATCGCAACTGCGGCGAGGCGCCAAGCGCGTTGCTTGGGTGGTCCGTTAAATCTTTTGAAGTCGATCATCATACCGAGAGTATAGCAGGCTTTAGCTGGGCTTGGCACCGAAGCTGGGCTTGGCACCGACATAAATTTGCAGATGAGTGGGTTGGTCAATCAGAATGGGTGTTAGTTTGATGTCACTTAAAGAGATCACTGATGCCACAACCAATTAAGCTCAACCCTGAGGGGCAAAGCGTCTATGAGCAGTTAGGCGGAGACCCTACCTTCCGCGCCCTAGTTGATGCGTTCTACGCTCGTGTTGAAGCTGACCCCAAATTACGGGCTATTTTCCCAGAGGAGTCAGCCGTTTTTGAAGAAGGCAAAGAGAATCAGTTTTTATTCTTGTCGCAATATTGGGGCGGCCCTGCTCGTTATATCCAAAAGCGAGGCCAGCCGCGGTTGCGAATGCGCCACATGCCGTTCCCTATTGCGCGCGCTGATGCTCAGCTTTGGTTCAACTATATGGTCGAGGCCATGGACAAAGTCGGTATTCCAGAGCCGATCTATTCGGAGATGAAAGCGTATTTTCAGCGCGGTGCTGCTGTGATGGTCAATCGCTTTGATGAGGCTGATTCCGATACTGCCACTTGAGATGGATGACTGCTTGCTTGCCGCCAACGTCGCGCCGCACGACCTTACAATATCGTCAAGATAAAAAAACCGCCTGTTGCCAGTTCCTCAACAGACGGCTTCTGTGGTTCACTGAGGCTTGTTAGTAAGCTGCGCCCAGTTTACGTAAGATTGTGTCCGTGTTTTCCTCGTTGATGATGTCGAGGTCTTGCAGCGTCCAGATGGTGGTGACGCGATCACTGAGGTTGGGCCACTGGTCTTTGGCCCACAGGTAGCGCTCGCGGCTAAATTGCCAGACGGGCTCTGGTTGGCGCTTCTTGGTATGGCTCTTGTATTCTTCCCAGACTATATCTTGGTCGCTTAGGCGGAACAGCGCCTTGAGCATAGCGCGTTGCACATCCTCCGGGCTGCGCTTGGTGCTTACCCAGTTGACGTGATAATTGTCGATGAAGGTGAAAATGCCAAGGTGTGAATAGTTTTCAATTGTATTTGCCATCTCTTCCTTGCGGCTGAAAAACTTCTGGAAGGTGGCTTCAAGCTCACGGCTGGGCTCGGGTAACCGGTAGTGCCCCGCATGCTCATGTGCTTCTTCCCAGATGTAATCTTCGATGCAGTAACGGTAACTCACCAACCGCCGGATGCGCCCTTCTTCAACGTTAAATTTGACGAACTCACCCTCTTCGATCATCTCATTGACGAGGTAAGCCAGGCCGCGCTGACGAGCTTCATCATGCGAGCGCTGCACGCCGCTGTGGTAGTGAATGCGCCCTGTCGCGTAGCGGTGCGTCCGGTCTTCGCTGCCAGGTGTGTAGTCGAATTCTTCTTCTTTCTCCTGTCGCTTGCGTAAGCCGCCATGTGCCATGAACCATTGAAGCAGGGTCAGCACCGCCGCGAACCCCACAATCACAGGCAGGGCTTCTGTTTTTTGTGTGATCAAAATGATCATCATAATGCTGCTAGCGATGAGCCCGCGCAACCCGGCAAACTTCAGGGAGCGTGCTTCGCCTGATCCCGGTTCGATGCCCGCACTTTCAAGCACATCATCACGGACGTAGGTCACCGTCATGCCTGTTATTAGGAATGCGCTAACGAAGCCAAACGCGTAGTAGGCTTCTACGATGACGACGCTTCGAATTACGGGGATAAAAATAGCCGCCATCAACCAGATTACAGCAATGCCAATTCGATCTTCTGTGAAGAAGCTAGGTAAGCGCCCAAGACGAGCCGCAATGGCTGCGACGGCTGCCCCCCCGACGTACCCGCCGCCTTGCGCAAGCAGTAGGATGAGTGCCAGCAGAATACCTGCCACCGTCAATGTTGCCGATGTGCCGAATACCAGCTCATATTCGATCAGCAATGTACTGTACCCTTCTGTCGCTGGAATGGCCCAAACTTGCGCGGCATAGAGCTGAATTAAGCCGGTACCAATCAAAAAGATAGCAGCGATTGTCAGCGCCGTGTTGATGACCTTCCATTTGGGGCGCGCGGCATGCTTACCGCTGGCTGGGATCATCTCGTAGCCACTAAAGCCCAGCATGGCGCTGCTCATCGAGCGTAGCAGTAGTTGGAAAAACACAACTTGGGTAATTGCCCCGCCAGACTGCGTAACATGCTCAACGACGCCTGCTGCCTCAAGCCGTTCGACGATTGCCATGGTGCCAGCGCCCAGTTCAGGCTGAGTCGTGGCGAGCACGGCCACATAGCTCAGCGCGAAAATCGTAAAGATAGTGAAGGCACTGCCGCCCAGGAGAAAAATCGGTACGGCCCGCTTGGGCCCTAGTGCAATCAGCCAAGCCATAATGAAAAAGGCATACACTTCTGCCATGACGATGCGGAAGGACGCTAATTCAGGCAGGAGCAATAGGGTGACGTCTGCTGCTGAAATCGAGGAGATGATGATGGTCAAGATGGCATCTAGGAAAAACAAACTGGTGCCCACCCATGATGCCCACCGCAGCCAGTCTGGCCCAGCGGACTCAACCAACGGACCGCTTCCACCTGTATCAGGGCGCAGATAGGCCGCAGCTTTATAGGCTGGCACCACACCGAAGAGCAGCATTACGGAGAGGACGGTAAAGGCGACAATGGCAATATCGTGGTAGCCCTCTGCCCCGTTGATTGCCAATAAAGTTTGGTAAGCTGCAACGCTGAAAGCGTCGGCGGCAATTTCGAAGATCAAGGCGAGAACGCCAAGCCCCGTTCCTCCGAGGAACAGCCCTTCTACCATTAAGCCAGGGAGCTTGCGGTTGGTCTCGTCGCGCTCTTCTTTTGGAATGTACGGTTTGAATAGTGTCATAGGTATGGTCTTTTATTTGCTCGTTAGGTCACAAACATAATGTTGGCATTATATTGGATGAACGTAAAAAACGCACACCCAACTAATAGCGAGGTACTGAGGCTGTTTAGCTAGACTTACAGCAAAAATATCAGCGTAGTGAGGGAATCTGTAATACGAAAAAAATACTCGCACCGATGACAGTGCCAGCGGCCCAAACGATGATTAATTGGCGAAGATATTCCATAAAGATGAAGCCAGTCACTTGAGCCGTCATATAGGCGATGACGAGCACCGCAAAGGCAATAATTTCTCCGAAGATTGCGGTTACAACACCAGATGATTTCCGGCCTGCAATGCTTAAGAAGAGGATAGATGAACGCCCAAATAGAAGGCCACTTAACCCGACAAATGCAAAGACCAAGGATGCGGCAGGTGAGGAGAATGCTTGTATCATGATTGTTGCCTATCTTTCGTCGCCCATAATGGCAGCGGTTCTGTCCGGTCACGCCATAATTTTGGGATCAGGTTGGTTGTTGAACAACCAACAACGATTCCAGCAACTAAGGCGCACATTGTGTCACTATCGTTCGTCGCGGCTGCTGCCTGCCACACTGCGGTTTCAAAATCTCCGACGGTCAATGAACTCCGGACGCTCTGGAATTGGTTTGCCTTGATACTGCCAACTAACACTTATCGCGGTTCCAAGTACAATAGTTCCCGCAATGCCGTCGGCATGTTTATGGGTCACTTCAGCAGAGCGTTGTGCTGCATTAACAGCCTTTTCAAGATCATCTGAGAAGTACGCACCAATTGGCACAACCCGCTTCGCCATATCAATTCCATCAGACCCGCGCCCATCATAGCGTGCAATTGAGACTGCTTTCCAGTCTTCGCCCGCTCTGATTCGCGGGAGCAGCTTAGCTATGGCACTGCTGTAGTTACGGAAGCGATGATAGCGTAGGGCGATGTTCTCAGATAAGGCATTTTGATCTACGTTTTGGTAATGGCTGAGCATATCAAATACAAAGGCTGCCATGTTGGTGTCATCGCTCCATGCCCATGGCTCCGGCGGGAGTTCTTCCGGCCTGAGCCGGCGGCCTTCCAGCGCCGCATTCTGCATAGTTAGGTTACTGTAGAACATTTCACCAAAAGCATCACCAACGGCAACAGCTTTGAGCGACTCATAGGTCCGCTCTATGCGTGTACTATGATCGTTCATTAATGACGACACTTTCTTCGACAACATGAGTAGTCAGTCAGCATACACAAATTATGATAAACGCTAGATTTTAATATACCGATACTAAAGCGTTTTTTGTAAATGTCAGTAATAAAAATAATCTCTACCAACATTATTATATTATGCTGGCATCACGGATTTTGGTAGCGGTTCGCGGCGCTTGAGCCATTCTAACGGAATAGCGTCCGCCCCAGTATGGTTGACGACGATGCCACCAACAATGGCACAGGTTGTGTCAATGTCACCAAGCGCCTCAGCCGTCAACCATAACGCTGATTGGTAGTTGGTTAAGTTATCTGCCGCACTGAAAATAGCGAAAGGAACGGTATCCATATTGCTGATCTGGCTGCCGTTACCTAGCATTTGGGCGGCGGTGTAGGTGGTTAATACATCGCGGGCATCTCGTGCTTGAGCCAGCCGCATACGCACTTCGCTTAAGGGGACGTAATCTAGTACTGCATCGATGAAATCTGCTCGATTAGGTGTTGCACTGCGCACCTGCCAAGCAATCGCTGAAGCCACCGCCACCGCAATTGCCCCCGCAATTGCCTCCTCATGGGCATGGGTGACTTCTGCACTACGCGCAGCCTCGGTCTGTACGCGGTTAAGGTCATCCGCGAAGTAAGCGCCTAAGGGGGCAACGCGCATGGCAGACCCATTGCCATACGATCCTTGGCCTGTGAATAATTTGCGTGCCTCGAGGTGCCAGGCAGCGCCTTGAGCATAACGCCTTAGGAGATCGTGCATGGCTGCGCCATAAGCCCGATCTGGATTGTCGAGGTATGCTGTGCCGAAGCTCATCGCGAGCTCGTCAGGCCGTACTTCGCCGTATACTCGGAGATGCTCATAGAGCGTGCCAGCCATGTGTGTGTCATCCGTCCAGCGCCATGGAGCAGCGGGTAGGACCGTAGGCTTGCTGCCAGTCTTGCCGAATAGGCGCATGGAGTCATGTTGGAAGAAGAGTTGACCGAAGGCATCTCCAACAGAAAGACCTGTTAGAGAGCGATATGCACGGGCTTCGCGCTCGGAGTTGTCATTCATTCTATCGTCCTACAAAAGTGTGCCCGGTGTAACATAATGAATTGGCTCAGCATCTTCTCAGTTGTTTAGTAGCTGATGTTAAACAATGGGATGACGGTCATAGTCGCTTCTCATAAGTGATCCGGCTGCGTAAGAAGGAGAACCCCATTCCTGTTAAGAAGTGTTCAGCGCCGGTATCGCCGCTGCGCATTTCGATCAACACTTTGCTGAAATCTTCATCCTTAAAGCACGTTAGTAGATGGCTAAGCAAGGCTTGCCCAAGCCGTTGACGTCGGGCTGCTGGGACGACACCCAATTGCAACACACGTCCGACCGGTTGCTGCTGGTCATCCATACTGGCTGCGCAAATGGCAAACGCAACGGGCTTATCACCTTCCTTAAGCAACAACGACAGATCAGGACGAAACTCTTCCATCCCAGTCATATTGGTGACCCATGTTTCCTGCGGCCAGTCAGGGAAGTCATCGCGTTCAGAAAACGACTCCTCGTATACCGTAAAAAACGCATCTGCTAGCTTGGCGTCCCATGGGTTGACGTCGACCGCATCTGGCAGTGGGTTTTCGGGTAGATCATCGCCCAATGGGTGTACCATCTCGTCAACTGAAAAAGCTTCACTGAACCCGTTATGTTCGTACAGAGAAACGGCTCCCCTGAGCGTATCATAGACATCGATGCGTAAAACACCAGGTCGCGGGTCTTCGGTAAGAACCCGGCGAGCGCGTACAATCATCCAATTGAGCACAAAGTGACCCAACCCCCGTGACCGGTGATCAGGATGAACAATACCATTCAGATAGGCTCTTTGTTCGTGCTCAAGGTGATTCTCGTAGCGAACGCGACCAACTACTGCAAAATGTCCGTATTCATCAACGGCACAGATTGAGTCATTATCGAGGTCAAGTTCATCAAGGATGCGCCGATAATACCCTATTGGGCGTCGGTAAGAGTCGCCATCAGCTCGGGCGGTTGCCAGCTGAAGGCGATACAGGCGCATCTCATCTCCAAGTTGGAGGCTGCGCCAACTTAGGTCGTTAGATATGGGCAGGCTCGGTAGCATGGCAAATGTTAGTCTCTCGTGCGTTCATCTAACGGTGATTACGACCGATTCCTTGAGAATTATGACGGTCGAACACCTTGAAACATAGTACCATAAAGTATAGTACTACGTAACCATAGCTCATGAACAAGCGTAAGCTGTCATGCTGTGGTACACCTAAATACAACCGACACAGAGGGGATTTTACAATGCAGACTTATGCAGAAGAGTCTATGGTCTCAGTCGCCCAGCGACTTGCTGCTGATGTTCGCCCACGGGCTGACTCCGCAGACCGCACCGCAACTCTGCCCGCCGAAGACGTCGAAGCGTTGATTACAAGCGGATATTCCACCCTTGCGGTTCCAAAAGAATACGGTGGCTATGGTGCTACGCTGGCTGAAGCAGTCGAGGCTCAATTAGAACTTGCGCAGGGCAGCGGTTCCACTGCGATGGTTGCTGCGATGCAAACACAGGTTTTTGGTAATGAGCGTGAGCAGCGCACTTGGTCGGAAGCGCATTTCGCCTATGCTTGCGAGCAAGCCGTGAACTACGGCGGCCTGTTCAACTCGTGCGCCAGCGAGCCGAGGCTCGGCAGCCCATCACGCGGGCGGGTCTTTGCCACTACTGCCATCCGTGATGGCGACGAATTTGTCATTAATGGGCACAAAAATTGGATCACCGGTGGGCAGTACTTGACGCACCTGATGACTTGGCTGGATATTAACGGCGAAGCCAACATGGTGATGATCCCGGGTGATGCTCAGGGTATTCGCTGGGAAGAAACTTGGCAAGCTGCATTCTCCTTACGAGCGACCAACAGCCATGATGTCATCTTTGAAGACGTTCGCGTGCCAGTGACGAATCTATTTAAATCACCAAATAGTAAAAAAACGCGGCCCAACGCCTGGTTTCCGATGATGCTCTCTGGTGTTTATCTAGGGTCGGCATTGGCAGCCCGCAACACCCTGATCGAGTATACCCTTGAGCGCGTACCGTCATCGTTGGGTAAGCCCATCGCGACGCTGCCGAAGATTCAGCGGCAGGTGGGCGCTCTTGATGTTAAGCTGCAAGCGGCGCGCCGCTTCCTATTGGATGCCTGCAAAGAGTGGAATGGGGGCCAAGACTGGCAGGCAGCCTATCCGAACCTAGTCGCCGCGAAATACTTCGCGATCAATGCGGCGAATGAAGCCACCCAAGACGCTATGGAAATTGCGGGCGCAGCCAGTATTAGTGGCTACCAACTACCACTGGAGCGCTACTTCCGGGATGTACGCGCTGGCCTGATGCAGCCACCTGCCGGGGAGACGGCCTTAGAGATCATCGGTAAAGCTGCCATCGGGCCTATTGAGGATGTGCAACAATCCGCTGAATAAAGTGCCGTTCTGTCCGCACTTGCGGTATTCTAGCTAAACACTTTGAGAATATACCTGTGCAGCCCTTGACCTGCATAGTGTGACAGACTATCCACATCAGTAAGGTGAGAGGACGCTATGCCAAGCTATACCGGAAAACGACTCGGTAAGTACAAAGTTGGCGAATTGGTTCGCAAAGAAGGTGTCGCCGATTTGTACGTCGCCACGCCTGTGGATACGGGGCAGAAAGTCGTGATGAAGATTTTCCATATGTTCACGTTGGTTGGTGGCGATCCTCAAATGCTTGGTGAGTTTGTGCAGGCGGCAGCCAAACTTGATCGGTTAAAGCACCCGCACATCATGCCTATTCTCGATATCGGAGCGGAGCAAGGAGTTGGGTTTATCACGATGCCTATCGCTGACAATGGTTCGCTTGACTACAAATTGCGCAAAGGGCCAGTTACGCTGGCAGAAGCGGTTCATCTGATTTTTCAGACGGCTGTGGCTGTTGGCTATGCACACGGGCGGGATATCAAACACTGCAACATTCGCCCTATCGATATCTTCATCAATGAAAACAACAATGTGATGTTGGGTGACTTAGGGTTGTCGCTGCAAGTCTCGCAGATCGTTAGTGCCAAAGGCGCTTTGACTCTCACGCGCCCAGATCAATCAGGGGCGACACTGGAATACATGGGCCCGGAGCAGCTATCGGGTAAAGAACCAAACACACGCAGTGATATCTACGCGATGGGGGTCGTCTTGTTTGAAATGCTGGTGGGGCATCCACCCTTTCAAGATAAGAACCCAGTGATGTTGATGATGAAGCAGCTTCAAGAGACGCCACCAAAGCCCACTGATCTCGATGCCAGCTTTCCGCAGGCTATCGAAGCGGTGATTTTGAAGGCTCTCGATAAAGATCCTAGCAAACGGCAGCAGTCCGCAATTGCGTTCGGCGAGGCTGTGTTGAAAGCATCCACTGCCTAATACGAATATGATGCCCGACCTGGATCAAAACGATGAATTTGGGCCGCACCAAACACTGGCACGCCGCGCCGCTTGGATGCTGGCGGAGCGACCCTTCTTCGACAAAGACCTAATCCCCAACATCGATCATGCCCTGATCTCCGCCGCCCTTTGGGAGAACCATCAATATGGTCGCAAAGATTGCCAAGCGTATCTTAATAAGCTGCCCGCTGCTCCCTACAAAAAACTAGTCGATGATGTCGTGGCTGAATTGGTGACGCATTACCCCGTGGCGGCGCGACGCTTTATCGCCAGCAACGCCCCGATGATCAGCCGCAGCGGCACGACCTCGTCCGCTGCTCCAATGCTTGGCAGCAAAGGCGATCAGAACACAGTATGATGAGGCTGGGATTTGTTGACGTCGAGGTGCGGTATACGTTTCGTTTGATCTGTTTGACGCCTCCAGCTACAATGCCCACGCTGTCTATCACTGAGCTACTTACCGGAGCCTAAAGAATGGCTGTTGTCCCGATCAAAAAGCCTGCCGATATCCGTTTTGAACGCTACTTAGCTGCGGGTGTTGTGCTGCTGTTGTTTGGTTTTATGCTGCGTACCATCGCTTTACTGACGCTGCCAGCCCAATGGCTGGAAGCCATGCACCTACTGCGCGTTGAACTCGTGCTGAGCGGCAATCTTTTCGACCATCCGATATCGATGCGTAAGTGGATATCTGTACCAGTGCTGGCGTTTGCCTTTCGACCTGGCGGCCCTGAGGGGTTGTGGCTAGCGCGGGTCTTCTCTGCGCTGCTTGGCGTTCTAAACGTCGCAGGCGCGCTGGCCTTGGGGCGTATGCTCTTCAATGATCGGCGCGTGGGCCTGCTGGCTGGTTTGATCTATGCTGTACTCCCGTTGGCGGTGTTTCATGAGCGTCAAGCCCTCAGTGATCCGCTCTTCGTGACATTAGCGACGTTTGGTACCCTGTTGTCGTTAGTCTACGCTCGGCGTCCCTCATGGACGTGGGCTGTGCTGCTGGGCGTGACGTTGGCGGGCGCTTACCTAGCAAAGGTGGCGGCGCTGCCATACTTTTTCTTGCCCGGCTTGGCGATTCTATTGTTTACGCCGCAAAAGGGTTGGGTCAAAGCGATTGGTTACTACAGCGGATCACTCGCCTTGATGGCAGCGCTGATTGTGCTGGCCTATGCTTTTTACTATCAAGCCAACCCACAGGATTATGCTTCGTTAGGTGAAGCGATTATCGGGCAGATCATCGGTCTTTCTCCTGGGGGGGCAGCGCCATCCGGTGGTTATGGTACGGCCTTAGCGCGCCAGTTCACCGATCTGCTTGACGTCACTAATGTTTACATCGGTTGGGTGCTGCTGGCCTTATCGATTGTTGGGCTGGCCGCTGCGATTATCTACCGCAAGCAATGGCGCCAAGCACTATTCATTGTCTTCCCAGCTTTTGTCTTCCTGACCCCGATTATTGTCTCAGGGCTGTCAACTGGGCGTCTGCGTGAACCGTATCTGCCTGGGCGTTATATTTTGCAGCACGGTGCACCATTGGCAGCCTTGGCGGCTCTCGCAGTGATCGTGCTTATTCAACGCATTGGTCAGCACGACAGTCGTGCCAGGACGCTCTCCGCTGCGGTTGTGATCGCAATCGCGACGGCCCCTGCCGTTTGGTTCGATACCGTATTGGTCACCAACCCGCGAGAGGCAGAACTCACCCGCATTGATAACTCTGAGTACCTTTCGGGCTACAACAGCGGCTACGGGCATGTGGATGTTGCCAACTACTTACTGACGGTGCTCGAAGAGGAAGACGCTGACGCCGTCCATCTATTGGTGAACGGCAACTTTCTTCAGGTGGAGGCTTATATTGGTAATGGAGAACGTGTGGGTACAGTGGATGCTTTACGCGAAGCCACAACCATTCAGCGTGATTGGCTCAGTGAGCGCCTTGCAGCGGGCGAACCCGTCTACGTGATGAACCAAATTCACCCCGCCATCGATGAATTTACTCCGAACCCACATGGGGCTATCCTCGAATGGCAAACAACGTTTGACAGCCCTGCTGGGGAGCTTGAACTCTATCAGATAGTTGGTGCAGAGGGGCAGCTGGCGGAGCGCATCTACCAGCAGAGCGTGCCGCGACCTGAGCAAATGACTGAAGATTATACCGAGCTGTCAACGACACTGGCTGAAACAGTCTATGTCTTTCCGGATGGGCAGGCGGCTGGCTTCGACCGCCCCACTCAGGTTATCAGCCCTGAACGCTGGCCTCTCGACCAGCAAGAAGCGGATAGGTTGGTTGCTGTGCTGAATACGGAAGGCGACGTGTTCGATGTCGTCTTGGTGGACCAAACTGAAAGTGACCCAAATCGCTTTATTGCGACTACACTGCAATCGAACCTGTATTGGATGAATGAAACTTACGCTGGACTGTTACAGCGTCAGCGCTTTATGGCTGGCCCATCTGCTCCAGAATTTCAGGCCGTCACTGGTGTGTTTGAGAACGTCATTCAGATCAACGAGGCTGCCATGGTTGATCCACAAGTGAAGCCGGGCGGCCTTATGCGGATGGCGTTCCGTTGGGGTACCTCCGCCGAAATTGCCGACTCGTTCACGGTCTTCGTGCATATTTTTGATCCTAACCTCAATCTGGTGTCTCAGACGCTAAACATTCCGGGGAATGGCCTCTACCCAATGATTGACTGGCAACCCGGCGATATTATTGAAGATCGCTATGCCTTCCAACTACCGGATGGCATTCCCACCGGAACCTATCAGGTGTGGGTGGGCGTCACTGATGAGGAAAAAGCCCTGCGCTTGTTGGTCACTAAGGGCATCGAACATGGCGACAACTACGTGGTTGCCGGTCGGTTTGAGGTGGTCGAGTAGTGAACCTGCCTGACTCAATTGAAGATAGCCTGAGTTGCGTTAGCTACTTGACTGGCACCGCAATGCCGAATGTACTGCCAACATCTTCAGTTGAGGCAAACCAAACCTCTGTTGCATGGACACAATCTCGAATTTGCAGGTTGCAGCCGTTACAATCATAGCCGCTCAATTGACCGTTTGCTTTCAAGTTTTCTATGCCAGCCGTTGTACATAATCAGCAGTTTCAAGTTCGTCTATACGAATGTGATGCTTATGGGCACGTCAACAATGCCGTCTATTTGCGCTATATGGAAGAAGCTGCGCTGGGCGCTTCGGCAGCAGTGGGCTACCCGTGGACGCGCTACGCTGCGCTGGGCCGCACTTGGTTCACCAGAGATACGACCGTCGAGTATTTTTACCCGATCACCTTTGGTGACTCGATTGATGTTCACACCTGGCTAACTGATTTGCGACGCGTGCGGTCGCTGCGAGTCTATGAGATGTACTTGTCCGGCACCGATCAACTGGTGGCACGCGGCGAGACGGATTGGACCTACATTGATACCCAGTCCAAGCGGCCAGTGATGGTTCCCGATGAAGTTGTTAGTGCCTACCACCCCGGTGAGACCCCGCCGCGCCTTGAGCGTGACCCGTTCCCGTCTGTACCACCCGCACCTGATGGCTTTCCGTACCAAGTTATCCGGCGCGTCGAGTGGCGCGACCTTGACTCTTTGCGCCACGTCAACAACGCTATTTACCTGACCTACATGGAAGACGCTGCCATGCAAGCAGTTGCCTCATTTGGGTGGCCTGTCTACCGCATGCGGGAGCTCGACCAAGGGCCAGTTGCCACCGAAACGCGCATTCAATACCTTGGCACGGCTGACCTCGATGATGAACTGGTTGTCTCGACGTATCTGTCAAATGTACGTCGGGCATCGGGTACACGGCACTATACGGTCACCCGCACCAGTGACGGACAGTTGTTGGCGCAGGCTTACACGCGTTGGGCTTGGGTAGACTTGGTGACTGGACGACCATGCCCCATTCCGCGAGAAGTACGTCAAGATTTAGCTGGTCATATTATTAAGGAGGGTGAATGAGCGCTCCTATCATTGTCATCGGTGAACCAGCATGGCGTGCGGATGTTGCGGATGTTGCTGCTGCGGTTGGGCATCCGATTATCGAAATTAATCAGCGAGATGGCTATGTGCCAGCCTTGGTTGAGACGCACGCAGCGATCATTTTAGTAGATGGTGCTGATCCTGATTGGGCATTTTGGTGCTCAACTCCGAAGGCTAGCCCGGCTGCGCGGCGCATTCCAATTGTGTTGAT
This sequence comes from uncultured Anaerolineae bacterium, assembly GCA_964439625.1. Taxonomy (GTDB): domain Bacteria; phylum Chloroflexota; class Anaerolineae; order Aggregatilineales; family UBA3940; genus CAYTPI01. Next base: position 16,684 of record CAYTPI010000028.1, read on the forward strand.
CACAAAGGACGATGCCCTGACAGAGGCCAGCACGCGTCATGGTGCTGACTTTACGCTGCCATCACGAGCCATCCCAATGCAGCTCGCTGAGCTTATTCAGGATGCTGGTAGAGCCAACCCGGCTGCTGTCGTGCAAGCTTTGTTGACGCCTTGTGCCGAACCCCTACCGGAGACGGCCCGCGAGGCAATCACATTGTTCAACGCTGGGCAATACTACAAGCAGCATGATCTGCTAGAAGCCCAATGGATGCAAGAAACACGGCCTATCCGTGACTTGTATCGAGCGATTCTTCAGGTGGGTATTGCCTACTATCAAGTTGAACGCGGCAATCAGCGTGGTGCAATTAAGATGCTGCTGCGAAGCATGCAATGGTTAAACATTCTGCCGGATGTCTGCCAAGGGGTCGATATCGCCACACTGCGGTCGGACGCTCGCGCTGTACTGGCTGCCTTGGAGGTCCATACGGATGCTGACCTGAGTACATTTGATATGAGCTTGTTACGGCCCGTCAAATTGATGGATCAAAGCCACTAACAAAACGAAAACAAAATTGACACAATGTCCAGCCCAGTCACATAATTACGCCTAGTAGAACAAACAATATCAAAGGGGAGTCGCGCACATGTCTACCACATATCAAAGTACAGTGACAGTCAATGCAGGGGTTGAAGACATCGAAGCATATGCTCGCTATGCGGATAGCTGGCCTGATTGGTTCCCAGGCATCACACAGGTCGAAGTAGACGAAACCTATCCGGAAGTTGGTAGCAACGCTCATGTCACCTTCTCAGCGGCGGGCGTGAACATCGAACTCACGCTGACGGTGGCTGAGTATGTCTTCGGTGAGATCGTGACGTTTAACTTCGATGGCATGGCGCAAGGCACTACCAGTTTCTATTTAGAAGAAAACGGCGGCGCTTATGACGTCACAGCCTACCTTGAATACGCGCTGGCTGGCGGCGTCTTAGGGCAAGTCGCTGATAAGCTCGTCATCGAGCGTAAAGTGTCTGAAAATATCGACCAAGCCTTGGCAAATATGCAAGCTGGCCTTAGCTAGCTAGCCATCTCCGTTGGCGGCACGATTAACTCGGCAGAACCTAGCCACTGCCTGTTCTCGTAGGTCGATGAAGAAATCACCCTGATGGAGCACATCGACCTCTGTCTGTTGCTATGCGCCGATCTCTTTTTACATACCAACTGACTGAAAGCTCCTGTCGAGACCATGGGACTGTTGTGTGTTGAAGGCGGCTGGGCAGGCGCTGCCGTAAAATGTTCACTAAGATGTTCTGGTGGCGTTTTGTGATCAACTTCAAAGCTCGATGGAAGGTGCCCGACCATGGCAACTAAAATAGGCGTTATCTCCGATATCCACGCGGACCTTGGGGGTTTGGAACACGCCCTTGAAACACTCAAAGCCCAGCAGGTTGATCGCATTTTATGTCTTGGTGACCTTGTTGACCGTGGATTTGATGGCGACGAAGTCATTGAGTTGCTCAAACAGGCAGATATTCCCTGTGTACTGGGCAACCACGATGAGGATATGATCCGGGCGGAGGAGGGCTATCTGATCCATGAACGCTGGGAACAAGTCTCTGATGTGTCTTTGGCCCACCTCAAAGATTTGCCCTACAAGCGCGACCTGCATATTGAAGGTATTGATGTTTGCATAGCGCATGGTTCCGCTTACAGCAATACGGATTACCTGTTCCCTGATTTAACTCGCGAGCGCTATTTGCGCGCCCTTGAAGATGCAGCCTCCTCTGTGCTGATGGTAGGGCATACCCACCAACCGATGAAGATTTGCATTGAAGGAAGGGGCCATATCTTCAACCCTGGCTCCGTTTGCCTACACGAGCGCCGTGATAGCGGATCTTGCGGCATTCTATCGCTCCCCGAAATTGAGTTCACCGTGCTTAGTGTTTACAGTGGCAAACTCGTCGAAATTGTCGAACGGCGCTTTGACCCGTAGGCCCACATCAGTGATTGTAGTGGCATTTGCTGCAACCAGATTGCTATGATCAGGCATCGATAACCAGCCACGAAAGTTTTCGCATGGTCGAGCAAACCGCTATCGAAACCAATCCGGAAGATAAGCAGCCTGATCTTTCTGAAATTTACGCCTATTCTGACCTTGTATCCGAACGCCTCATGACGTGGGCGCAGTGGAGCACAATCGTTGGTCTGATGATATCCACCAGCCGCAGTCAATTTAACAAAGGTTTTGCCAGCCAAATGATTAGCTGGGGGGTGATCGACGGCCTGATCGCTTACTTTGGCAACCGAAGCAGTCAAAAGCGCCGGCAGCAGCCTGACGGTTATGCTCAAGAGGTGCTGGCAGAACAGACTCGCAATTTACGCCTGGCTTTATGGATTAACGCGGGGTTGGATGTCATGTATGTGATCACCGGGTTTCTACTGGCTGGTCGCTCGAAGAAAAAAATGACCCGCGGCATTGGCTGGGGTATCGTCGTGCAGGGTGGGTTTCTTTTCCTATTTGACCTCTACCACGCACTAACCCTTGACGAAGCGCTAGAGGCTGAGTAATGGATGCACTCCCGTTTGAGCCATTTCAAGGCGAACAGCACGATCCGTTCATTCTGCCGGGTGGTAAACGTGCTGCCATTCTGCTGCATGGGTTTCCCGGCACCCCAGCTGAAATGCGTCCGCTCGCGGAGCGTCTAAACCGCTCAGGGTGGACGGCTCAAGGCTTACTGCTACCGGGTTTTGGTGCTGATATTGCTAACTTGCCGCAGACCGACCGCAACCAATGGCAGAATGCGGTCACCGAGGCCGTTCACCAGATGCGCGTTCGCTGCGACACAGTGGTATTGGTTGGCTTTTCGATGGGGGCAGCAGTCGCGCTGCCGGTGGCGGTTAAGTCATCTGTCGATGCGCTGGTATTGATCGCCCCATTTCGTCGGATGACGTTTGGTAGTGCGCTGCGTGATCAGGCTGTATCCGTACTTTGGCCTATCCTCAAGCTTGCTTTCCCCGAACCAAAACCCTTTCAAGACGCTGATTTGGATGACCCTCAGATTCAGCATGGCATCAAAAACTTCATGCCAGATGCTGACTTAGATGACCCCGCCGTGCGAGAAGGCATCCGGAATTTTAGCATTGACCCCAACATTCTTGAACAACTTCAGTTCTCCGGGCGGGATGCCATCAAAGTCGCTAGCAAAGTCAAGGTACCAACAATGGTGCTGCAAGGTCTAAAGGATGAAGTTGCCCTGCCGCTGTACACGCGCCAATACATGAAGCGTCTGCCTTCTACGACGGAATACATCGAACTAGCCCAAGGTGACCATGAAATGATCAAAGAACACAGCCCTGCCTTTGAACCGCTGGCGCGCGCTGTCGTCACGTTTTTAGAGCCACTCACCCGTGACTGATGCTGCCCGTTCAAGGACTCGTCATCTATCTACGCAACTGCATGCCTTTGTACGTTGGCTGGTGACAACATGGCAGTCTGGTGGGCTGCGCTATCAACTGCCCTTAGCCCTCTGGCTGTTGAGTATGATCAGTATTCCGATCATTGGCTGGACGCTTGGGCCGCAGCCGCAAATTAACGGCATCATCATTGCGACCATTCTTCAAACTATACTGGGTATTGCTACACTTAGCTTGACGTGGGGTTGGCTGCGGGCGCTAGGAGCTGCGGGGGTGGTCGGGGGCATCACATGGGCCGCGGAAGCAGTCGGCACGGCAACGGGATTCCCATTTGGTAACTATTACTACACCGATACGTTCCAGTTACAGGTGGCGCATGTGCCGCTGCTTATTCCAATTGCCTGGATGATGGTGCTGCCCTCGGCCTGGGCTATTGGGCAATTGGTTCGTGACCGGTTTGCACAACCGTCTGCTCTCAAACTGATATTATTCACTATGGTGGCTGCCGCTGCCTTGACGGCTTGGGATTTTGGCCTTGACCCACAAATGGTTGGCTGGGGCTTATGGGTTTGGCTTGACGGTGGGGCTTACTTCGGCATTCCGATCTCGAACTTTATCGGTTGGTTCGGGACGGGGGCGCTCGGTACGTTAGCGGTCTGGTGGTTGGTTGCCCCACCTGATGATGCGCTTGCAACCGACCAACTGCTTTTGATCTACGCTCTGACGTGGTTTCTGATGGCTTTTGGCCTAATCCTGTTTTGGGATTTAGCCGGGCCGGGGTTCGTTCTGTTGTTGGTGATGGGGTTTTTCCTAGTGCTGGCTGGGTGGCTGCGTGTTTCATGAGTTTACCGTTACTGTTTGTCTTACTCGGATTCATTAGTGGATCAGTGCCTTGGTCGCTGATCCTCGGCTTTGCCTTTCTCCAAGCAGACATCCGTACCGTTGGCGATGGCAACCCTGGTGCCTTCAACGTGATCCGTGCTGGTGGGGGTAGTGGGCTGGTCGCTGCGGCTATGTTTCTCGATGCGCTCAAGGCTGGGCTTCCGGTTGGGCTGGCAGTGATCTTCTTTGGCATTGACGGTTGGCTGATTGTGCCGGTTGCCTTAGCACCGTTATTGGGTCACATGTTTTCGCCATTTTTAGGATACAAAGGCGGCAAGGGTGTGGCCTCGACGATTGGCCTGTGGGCTGGTTTAACTCTGTTTTGGGAGGCACCGTTTGTTTTAGGGGCTTTTCTTGGGCTATTTTTTTTCGGGGTGACAAACAGTGGTTTCGCCGTCTTATTGATGATGTGTGGCTGGTTAGGACACATCGTAGTTACTGGGCGTACAGAACCTACTTGGCTGGTGCTGTGGGGCCTTAATACAGCTCTGCTGGCCTATAAATATCGCGCCGATCTCCAAGAACCAGTTGCCTTTCGTGAGGCTTACAAACGCCGTGTTGATAGCATTTTCCGTCGTGAGGGTGTAGAGAACTAAGCTCGTGGTACCGCTCATCTTCCTGATCGCCATCACCATCATCCTGATTGCGCTAACAGGGATCGCCATCCTTAACGCGCTGACCTTCCCCCGTTTAAGTGTGCCCACCAGTGGCCTTGGCGCATCGGTTTCTATTTCGGTGTTGATACCGGCCCGCAACGAAGCCGATGTCATCGGTAAGACGGTACAAGCTGTGTTATCACAGCAAATCGATGCCAAATTGGAACTGCTTATCCTAGATGATCATTCGACGGATGGCACTCGCCAGCAGGCATTAGCCGCAGCAGATGGTGACTCCCGCCTGCGCATCATTAAGGGCGGCACGCTGCCAGCCGGCTGGCTCGGTAAGACGTGGGCTTGCCAGCAGTTAGGGCAAGCTGCTGCTGGGGACATCCTCGTGTTTGCTGATGCAGACGTTCAATGGGGAGCAGGGGCTTTGGCGGCGTTGGTGTCTCAGGCAGAGAAGACTAATGCTGATATGGTCGGCGTTTGGCCTACTCAAGAGACGGTCACATGGGCAGAGCGCTTGGTCGTACCGCTAATGGGTATGGTGATTGTCGGCTACCTACCTGTCTTGGCGACCCACCACCTTCGGTTACCGGCCTTTGCGGCTGCCAATGGACAGTGCCTGCTGTTTCGCAAGCCCATCTATGAGGCAATTGGAGGGCACGCGGTCGTCAAAGACGAAATCGTTGAAGATGTGATGCTGGCGCGGCGGGTGGTTGCGGCTGGGGGGCGGTTGCGCATCGCTGATGGTAATCAGTTAATAGGCTGCCGCATGTATGATGGTTGGCAGGCAGTGCGGAGGGGCTTCGGCAAGAACATCATGGCGGGGTATGGCGAGAACCTACTTGCGCTGACGCTCGCGACGGTCTTCCACTGGGCTGTTTTCCTGGGGCCTTGGCTGCTGCTACTTTTCCCAACAACACCCGGTTACCCTTGGTGGCCCCTCGCTTTGATCGTCCTTTCGGTTGGTTTCCGTGCCTTGACTGCTGCCGTGACTCGTCAGCGCCCGCTTGACTCCCCCTGGATGCCCGTGTCCGTTCTCTTGATGACGCTGATTGCGGGGCAGTCTGCTTGGTGGTATCTACGCTATGGTGGCCCTCATTGGAAAGGACGAACGATTGTCCGCTGGCGCTTCTTGCCGTGGGTTTAGCCTGAGCGCTGATCGGAAATTGACCGCTATCAGGCGTATTCACAATTGTTCAATCGAGTAGCTTTTATTTCAAATTGAGCGCCGTAATCTGTCGTCAATGTCTTGATGTAGGCTTGAGAGCTAACAAATAAGCGTCAATTTAACCAGCGATTCACAAAAGTGTAGCAAAGCTCATACCCTATGCGATATTGTCATACTATTAAATGACTGCTGTCAACGTAAGCAGCTAAAGCTACTAAAACTTTCTAACCTACAACAGTTTGAGTTGATACGGAAACTGTTGCAAGGCGAGATCGTGAGGCACATACTCAAGCACAATGGAAAACAAGTTAGCAGATATTTCTTACCTTAAGCGCCTTGAACGCATGCAAACTGTGCTTGAGTTGGCCCAGCAGGGTGACTACTTTGCGGCACGTGACTTACTCGAGGACATCCTACGGGAAGACCCTGAGAACGTTGAAGCATGGATTTTGATGGCACGCCTCGCCCCGGATCGCACTCAGGCACTCTACTGCTTACACCGCGTCTTCAAATTTGGTAAGCACCCAGATGTCATAATCTGGGCGCGCAAGCAGATCAACCGGCTGGAAGAGAATATGTGCGACGTCCGTAATGAACGTGCCGCGGAAAATGCGCGTCAGGAAGAGCACAACACATACAAGCGCCAAGCATCAATCAGTGCTTATATCTTTGCGATTGGTCTGCTAGGGCTGTTGGTGTTGGGTGCCGCATCATCATTCCTGATCTTTGTCGTGCTGCCCTTCATCGGAGCACCGTAACACACGATACCCTACGCAATTTAAGCAGTCAGTTTAGATTTGGAACTTCGCACGGGCCCCGCGCACCTGTGCTAGGAAGTCTACTTGTGAGGCCGCCACATCAAGCTCATCAAGGAATTTCTCAATCGCCTTGTGCGCTTCCTCTAACTTTGACTGGTACAGAGATGGATCAACCTTAGCCATGGCACGTAGGTCAATCTCGTGGCTGATAATTTCCGACAATTCTCGAATAAGCGCAATCTCAGTATCATTCCACTCACGCGGCTTTGTGTCAATAACGCAGAAGGTGCCCAAACGCTTACCGTCCCGAAGGTTGATCGGCATCCCAACGTAACCGACAATGCCCGCCTCCGTGTAGCCAGGGTGCTCCGCGAAATCGGGGTGTTTACCCGAGTCTCCGATAACGAGTGAGGTGTTATTTTCAATGACATGCCTGCAAAATGAATAGTTAAGTGGCATGCGGCCCGCCTTTTCAAAGTCTGGGGGTAAGCCGTAGCTCGCCTTGAAAAAATTAAAGTCCGCAGCGACCATGGAAACTAAGGACATGGTGGACTTTGTGACTTTGCTTGCCATTTCCGTTAAGCGTTGGAAAAATGGTTCATTGGGTGTTTCAAGTAGGGCCAAATCACGAAGAACCAGCATTCGATCGGCGTGTGCAAGATTGTACTCCATGCGATATTTCTCCTGTTGGTAACTAACTACTTAGCAAATTAGACACAGCTTACTTCGGGAGAGTAACAACTCAATATTATATACATGTTAAGAACCCAATCAGAGTGGGTAGTATAAACCAGTCACGCAGTGAAAACTGTGTTATCCTGAACTTCGAGAAGGGAGGCGGCACACATCAAATGTGCCGCCGGTCGTACTTACTTGCCTAAGAGGCCAACATCCCATCGATTGCGTCCGTGAGTTGCTTCATGCTGCGTACCTGAAACACTTCATTACAAATCGGCGCATACTGGTGCATGTCGCTGTCGCTGGTGCCCCATTGGCGTGGATATTCCGGGTTAAGCCAAACGACACGCCGAGCTCGGCCCGCAATTTCACTGAAAGACTTCAGACCTGGGTCACGGTAGTTGTTGCGCCCATCACCTACGACGATCACAGTGGTTCGCCCATCAATAGCCCCAATGTGTTTATCGACAAGTGTATTCAGCCCGCCACCTAGGTCAGTACCGTAAGGGATATAGGGAAAGAGGTAAAAGACCTCATCCAGCGCTTTCTCGATCTCGTTTTGGCTTAGTTGATCGGTAACGTTCTCGATCCGCTCGTAGAAGGCAAAGCTGGTTGTCTTCTGAATCTGGTCTTGTAGTTCGAACAGCAGTCGTAAGAAGAACTCGACCGTCGAGCGCATCGATTGGCTCACATCAAGAATGACGACGACTTTTGGCTTGCGGCGCTTGGTCTTGAGTTTAATTTCAAACGGAACACCGCCATAACGCAAATTAGCGCGCACTGTCGACCGAGCATCAAGCCGGCCTTTTTTACCACGTTTCTGCCGGAGGGCGGCACGGCTTCGCAGTCGGGCGGCGAGGCGGCGTACCTGTTCCCGCAGGACGTCGAGTTCACTCTCGTTAAGGTTGTCAAAGGGGCGTTCCATCAAATCGTTGACCGTCTGGCGGCGTTCGCGCCATTCATCCACCATCTGGTCTTGAATGGTTTCGTTGGCATACTGCTCCATCTGCTCTTGGAGAATGCCTTGATTCTCAGCCACCTGCTGCTTTAATTCTTCGATCTTTTGTGGGTCTAGGCCCATTTCGGCGAGCTTTTCCCACAGTATGTCCAGTACATCTTGGAGTTGATCCCAATTGAGTAATTGCTGCATGCGGCGGGCATAACGGCCTGCTTCTTGTGGGTTGTCGGCCCATTGCATCCCGGCTTGCTGACCCAACTGCTCAAGTTCCTCTTCTGTCGGGCCATCACCACTGAGTAGCCACTCAAGTAATTGTTGTATGTCTTGGCCCATCTCTTGAACCGCATCATAGAGCTTTTCCTGCTCTTCTTGCGTCAATTCGGCGTCCGGGTTTAACAGGGGTGGGGCGTCCTGCCCGAAGTACAATGGGAACAAGTCCTCAAAGACTTCGATATCGTGATGATCTTTGACTAAGGTTGACCGCAGCGTGAGGCGAAACGTATCACGGTTAACAATGCCTAAATCCTCGACGGCTCGCCAAGCGTCCTGACTCTCAGCAATTGAAATACGTACACCTGAAGCGCGTAATCCGGCAATAAATCGTGCGATCCGTCGTTCCATGGAGTGGATGTCCCTTAAATAACAATACGTACCTCTATATGATCGCATGTCGTCGGGCTGCATGCAACCCTGAATCTGGTCAGGTGCGCCCCGGAGGGGAGGCCTGTGATCCGTACTGTTTGGCGTACACCTGCGTAATCACGGCCCCTAACAACACCACTTGGGACGACACATACAGCCATAACAACAGTATGGACAAGGCCCCGGCTGCCCCGCTAAACGGCGATAAGGTCGTCACTCTCGCAATGAACGTACTAAACAGCAGACGCACCAAGTACAGCAAGACGCCCGCCATCAGTGCGCCCCAGATTACATCTCGCCAACGTACTTTCACATCCGGCAGCACTTGGTAGATAATCGTCAGTATGAGGGTCACCACTATCACCGAGACCACCAGAGACAGAAACCCACGCAACCCTGTATCACTGAGAAATGGCAGCGCGTCAGTGACGCTATCGAGGAGGTTGAACACAGTTGAAGCAGCAAACGAGGCAATCAATAAGAAGCCGAGCAACAAGACCACTGCTAGGCCAAACAGGTAGGACTGCAACATGTTGAGGGTGCCCGTATACTGTTGGCGGTCTACCCGCCAGATCAGGTTGAGGGCGTTGCGTAGTTGAAAGAAGAAGCCTGTGGCACTGATCACTAGCACGACGCCACCGACAACTGTTGTGATGCGTCCGCTGGCAGCAATGCCGCTCTGGTTGATTGCCCCAGCGATGATGTCGGCTGTATTCTGACCGACGACTTGGCTGAGCTGAGTCAAGAGTGTTTGCTGGACCGCATCTGCATCGAGTACTAACCCACTAACACCAATGATGATCAGCAGCAGGGGGGCTATCGCTGAGACAGCATAGTAGGCCAGCCCAGCAGAGAGCAGCGGCACTTGTGCCCGTTCGCGTTCGCGCCAGACGGCTTGTACAAATTGCTTAACTGTATTGAATGACATACTTTAAGTTTGTGGTTAAACCATTAGCAGTGCTAGTTTTTCAGCAGATCGCCTTAAGGGATACTTTGGGCCTTAAACATCTCCTCGAGCTTCATCATAAACATATTGGCGACTTCACCAACGGCTTGTAAGGAGGCATTAAATTCGTCTTCGCTGATGTCGGTGATGGTGCGTTTGACCTCCACGCTGATCACGTCTTGTTCCATATCCATCTCTTCGGCAGCCACAATTGAGAAATAGGCTAATCCGGTCTGCGGCTCGTCGTTTATGTCGAGCAGATGATAGTAAAGCGGCAGAATATTGCCACTTTCTGGGTCTGGTAGGAAGTTTGTGAAAGCCTTAAATAAGATCAAGTTGTGCTCTGGGATGACAATAATGTGTACACCAATCTGATCATATTGAAGGCGGCAGCGTCCGCTTTGATCGAGTTCCACCCCGCCACTGCTGGCGTTTTGAATGTACTCCTCAATAGATTTGATGCCTTTTTCAACCGTTCGATTTTTGGCACGAAGATGCGCTAGCATTAAGTTCCCCTCCAAGATGAAATGGTGGAAGTCAATTTTTGCCATATGGTGCTACTGTACATGAACATGGCGTGAAACGAAAGCAACTAGCCCTAAATACTTATTTGACCCAGCCTGACTCCTAAAGTTAAAGTACAATCACGTAGAGATATTTAATGACGCAACAACAGGATGAACCATGGCTGAGGAGCAGAACCTGCCTGAGCAGACCCCCCAGGATGCCGCTGACAATTCCCTACATGACCAAGACGCGGAACGGCGCATTTTGTCTGATGATGAAATTGTAAAGATTGGTGAGCCAGCAACAATGGTGCGTGGTGATAGCCCTCAACCGCCAGAACCGCCCCCTGCGCGTTTGCAGCCAGAGCGCATTAAACGGAAGCAAGGCCTTGATTTGATTGAACAGCTTGAAGTTCGGCTTGCTGATATGTCAACCTCTGCCTTAATTTGGACGGGTGGTGCCCTGTTTATCGTGCTTGTGCTCCTTGGGTTGCTGCTCAGCAGTGCCAGCCGTAATCAGCAAGCTGTTGTGGCAGTCGCCACCAATACGCCTAGCCCCACTGAAGCACTAGCACCCGTTGCTAGTGCTGATAACCTTGCCCCGGCTGTGTTCAGCGATGATGCAACCGAAATCGTGATTGCTGTGGCGGGTAACGATGAATTTCTCGCTGACGCACTGCAAAACGCCCTGCGCGCAGCAAGCGTTGCGGCGGGTGAGCCAGTCGTATTGACTGTGCAGTATGCCGGAGATGGTATCCCTACGTCAGATGGAACAGCCCAAACACTGCGAGAAGAGCAGTCTGCTGATTTCTTTGTGTGGCCTGCTGAGGACGACGGACAGATAATCATTGAGCTAGTCGCAGCGCCGGAGTTTGATACCTCTAACCCACAACTCGATCTTGAGAGCGATAGCTTCCCGGAGAGCATTCTACCCGTCTCTGCTGAAGATGAGGAAGCCCTGGAAACAGCCGCCTTCAATACGGCGGGCCAGTTGGCCTTCTTACTTGGCGATTATCAAGCGGCCTCGTCGCTGTTCGGGCGCGTTCAAAGCACGGGTTTGGTGGCTAACACAGGTGCCAGTGATCTCAATGCGTTGAGCTTGTATCAGGCATTAAGCCGCTATACGCTCTCCGGTGATTCGCCAGACGTGCTACAAGCGATGCTGGCATCATTTACCTACCAACCAGAGCGTCTTCTCAGGGAATTGGGTTACACCATCCCGGGTGATGCTGATGGAGCGGCGGCACAGTTCGAAGCCGTATTGACTGAAAACCCCGAAGATATCGCGGCATTGGTCGGTCTGGCTCGGGTCAATATTGTGCAGGGCGACTACGCTAGCGCCATCGACAACACGGCTACCGCTACGCAGATCGAGCCGACTAACTCCGATGCATTGCTGCTTCAGGGTGCTGCCTTTTACCTCAGCGGTGATCCACTCTCGGCGCTTGAGCGGCTTGACCAAAGCCTAGAAGTCAATATAGAAGATGAGGGTGCCTACGCACTGCGCGCCCTGACGCATATAGAACTTGGGCAGTATGAGCTAGCTTTGTCCGACTTTGACTCCGCGTTGGGGTTGCAAACCGACATTGTGCTGCTGGGACGCGCGGTCTCGCTCGATCAGCTCGGTGACTTGGTCGCCACCCTCGCCTTGTACCAATCCTTCTTTCGCGACTACAGCGCAGATGCAAACGCGGAGCCTGCCGTCAATGTGATGCTGACCGCCCGTATTGCATCACTCGGCGAAGCAGTTCAAGCCGAACAAGAGTCAGCCGCCGCAACGCAGTCCGCTGCACAATCTCGTGCGACAGAAGCCGTCCAACTGACGGCAACGGCAGCCGCTGGTCCGACGATCATACCGTTTGCCAATGACGCACCTGCTGCGACGCAAGAACCGTAAGCCACTACTCTGTTGAAACGCGCCCAAGCACGACGTAGTCCGGCCCCGCTTCAGGCGCGTCAAGGACCGGCAGGCGTAACCCACCGCCCGGCTGGTAAATACCGACATATATCTGATAGGTGCCGGGTGCTAGCGCAGCATGGATCGGCAGCGCCACGCGATCTACGATCGCTTCGTTCGGTACCCAGACCGTCATAGGCAGCAGGTCGTTACCTGGTTGGCGGTCATACTGCGCGACGACCTGCCCATCGGCATCAACCAAATGTACAAAAATATTAAAGGGATCACCGATGGGCGCGGGCGTTTCCCACGCTAGCGCGAGGCGTACTGCTTCACCATCTGCCTCATCGAGGATGGCTGCTTGCTTGAGTATGATGCCGCCTTCAAACCTGGCATTGACGGTATCCATCTGCGGATCACTGGGGCCTGTGTAATATAGCAGTCGATGGTGCAGGTTGTACCATTCATCGCCTGCAAAGTAGTAATTCTCTTGTAGCACGGTTTGGACGGTGCGCTCGGCGTCAATTTGTGCTTCTTCAATCATCACAACATCAAGCGGGTCGCCGTCTTCGCCCAGATTGTACGACGCAAACTCTCGTTCGACCTCGCTGCGCGCCGGAGGATAGACATCTAATACCAATGGCCTAACGCGATAATCAATCAGTGCAGCGAGCTGCTCAGCTTGGCGGACAGGAAAAACGATCACGGTACGCTCTGATGCACCGTTGATAGCGCTTGCCAGCGCTTCAGCATCCGCACGGAGTTTGTCTGGGTCGGGTACACGTTCCGAGTAGGCGGCCTCAGCAATCTGCCCACTGAAGCCAGTGACGCGGTACAGGTTCATTGAGATTGGAGCCAACGGGTGCCCGTAGCTGCCAATATATTCAAGACGATTACCATAAGGCATCTCTTCGAGTGGGGCGGGCCACCCCCACGGATCAGTCTCGACAACGTAAAACGCATCCCCGGCGACGACTCGCGGCATGATCGACTCGCGCAATTCACGTGGGTGTTCCCACAGTGAATTGCCATCACCGATGTGGTTGCCGACGTAAACGCTCGTCAACTGATGCGTGATCCCATGAAACAGGATGTGGGCCCGCTCATTTGAGCCATTTTCCCACTGCTCAACCACAGCCTGACCAGCAGCCCGGTATGCCAGATCATGGTAACTGTATGTTTCGTTATCTTCGAAGGCCAAAAGCGAATGATTTGGTGTTGAGGCCGCCAGCACTGTGAAGACTATACCCTGGGCCGCAACCAGTATAAGTGCACCCCAGGCGACGAAGAGGTGCCCTTGTTTGAGTTTGCCCAGCAAGATAATCAGCGAGATAGCCGCGAGGATGGCAAGGGGCGGCCCGCTGGTCATAAAGTAGCGCGGCGGGAACGACCAGAACGTCGGGCGCGCTGCCAACATCGGCACCCACAGCAATCCGAAAGCAGGTGCCATAATGTATAACAGTGATCGCTGCTGTTTGCTGCGGATCAACCAGACCAAGCCCAGCAAGCCCAGCAGCAGAATAACAGGCCCAGCATACTTGATGATCATTTGCAACATCAGGCCAAGGTCGCGGTAAAAGCGCACTTGGATGTCAGGATCAGACCATGAACCAAACACGGTGTTTTCAAGTGTAGCGGTATGAGTGTCGCGCGGTTCGACGCCTGCTAAGGCTGCTTGATTGTAGAAGAAGCTACGCACCCATAATGAGAGGACGACTGCTACGACCATATACCCGCTGGCCTTACCCAACTTGACCAGCCAACCGTACTCGTCGAAGTGAATATAGAGTACCAGCGCGATGAAGGGCATGACGTAATAGGGCAGCCCAGCGGTTTTTGTCAAGTAGGCGCCTGCTAATGACAACATCAACAGCGCCGCCGTCCACCAGCGAGGCTTACGCGCCACGACGATTGACAAGGCAATCACCAAGGTGGTGAACATCGTCAGCATTGGGTCAACCAGGGCCTGCCGTTCAAAGAAAATGCCGAACGGAAAAACAGCATAGAACAACCCCGCTACAAGGCCCGCCCACTTATTCGACAGCGCCTTGCCGATGGCGATGCAGGTCGCAATCGTCACGGCTCCACTTAGTACAGAAACTGCCCGCGCAATGAAGATCGTCTCTTGACCGCGGGCGAAGAAGGCCCCGGCTGTCAACGAGAACAGCCACTTGTTTTGGTCGACTCCCTCGAACACCTCGCCGATGGCAATCCGTTGAGAACGGTAGATGTGCTGAGTCTCATCGACGTAGAGCGGTAGCTCAAGCAAATTAGGGAAGCGCAGCAGCATCCCTACCAGCACAATTAAAGTGCCGAGCAATAGCAAGTATTTCGGAAGATGCTTGTTCGCTGTCATCAGTTTCGTCTGGGTCAGTTTTCAGCGGCAGATTCTATCGTAAGCTTTGCCAGTGTCACATAATCGCCACCATGTCGCAGACTATTGGCCGGTGCCGCAGTGATGGGTAAGCGTAACTCATTAATAGGGTTATACACGCCCACCCTAATTTCATAGACGCCTGCAGGCGTCTCTGCTGGAATCGGTAGCGTGTAGCGATCTGTGACGGTTTCGGCCTCGCGCCAGTCCGTCATTGGGCGTAAGCCGTTGCCGGGCACACTATCCCACTGAGTAATCAGCTTACCCTCGGCATCAACCAAGTGCGTGAATACAACAAATGAGTCCTCGATGGGACCGTTGGCTTGCCAATTCATCTCGATCAGTAAAGTGTCGTCCGGTTGCCCGCTTGCTGAGGTTGCTGCGCTTTGCAGCCTGAGGCTACCCTCAAATTGGGTATCGAGTGGTAGGAGGGTCATATCAGCCGTAGCCTCTGCCTGGTAGGTCAACAAGCGGGTAAAGTTCACCCATTGCTCACCGACGTAATAGGCGGAGAGCATCTCTGTTTGCAGCACACGGTTTGGGTCGCTAGTCGCTTCATCAACCATCAATAGATTAATCTGGCCCGCCTCATTTGCGAGCACACTCGCGAGAACATCTGGTTTGACGGGCCAAGTGCCGTCAGTGGCCGGGCGCACCTGCGCTTGTGTCTCTTCACTGACGACTTGAGTTAAGTAAGCTGGGTGTATATAAACAACGTCGTCTGCCGTCAACGTGGCGGTTGCTACTGTGATCTCTTCCCGTAACGAGTCGCGTCGTGGCATGACATCACCCAGCAGTCGTTCAGTGAAACCGGGGCCAAACGACTCAACCAAGTATAGATTGAACGTTTGCTGTGGTTCTGTACCGAGTTGCTCAACCAAGGTCATATCGAACGAGTCAATCACACCCATAGCATCCAAGCGCCGCGGCACACTAAACTGATCCGCCTCCAGCACGTAGACGGGCTGCCCAGCATGGACCCACTGCCGGACGCTGATTTCCTGCTTCCATGCTGACTGCTCTACGAGCTCACCGCTGACTTGGTACGGCCCAGCATACACCTCGATTTGCGGGATATTGCCTGAGTGCATCAGATAATGGGTCACGCTACCGGGTTCTGCAATCTGCTGGGCAAGCGCCTCCCCAACGGCTCGGGCGTTTGCATCGGCAGCGTAGGCGGCGTCTGGGTCTGCCCCGAAGATCAGCCTATACTCAATGTGGTTCAAGGGGGCCTCTGCCGGGTTGGTTAGGAGGGTCAGGTCAAACAGCAGCCAGCTAAAAATCAACGCGAGACCAAGCAAAGCCGCCGTGATGTTACGCAGCCGTTTAGAGCGTAGCGCTCGAAAGAGCAGCGTAAAACTGAGGGCGCCCAGCACTGCGAACATCGGTATATGTGCCACCAAAT
>CAYTPI010000029.1:0-26789 GCA_964439625.1 uncultured Anaerolineae bacterium
TTGTGCGCCCGATGTGCAGATACCCGTGTTAGAGTTGATCTCGATGGCCTGCCTGATGATCCCAGCCTCGCTAAGGTGGCTGTGTAAAATTGAGCCAAAGCCCGGTGCGACCAATGGCGTCCGGGTGGAGCCCGCCGCCAGATAATCGATGTTGCGGGCGTGCTGTTTGCTGTTCAAACAAGCAGCGACGGCACGGCTTGCCATCTCATACAATGACTCCGTGGTGTTTTGTTTGGTATCAAGTGCGTAGTGCCGCTGCTTGATGCCATTCGCCCGTAGGATCATGCGTTGAACGCGCTCTTCGCCCGGTACTGATCCCATATAAGCGTTGATGTGCTGGTTAGCGATGGCTTCCCCAGGTAGGTAGGCCCCTGTGCTGGTGATGTAACTCGTGGTCATGATGGTTTTTCCTTTTCTACCAATAAAGATTCTCTACGTCGTAACAAGGCATAAGCGAACTCGTCGAAAGCAATGTGATAGTATAAATACTGGTTCGGATCACTGAGGAACACACTGCTGTTGTAGTGGCTGCGATTGGGGGCCGTTTGGAGGTAAAAGTCAAGGTCGATCAAGGCGTGCGGGTCATCGGCGCAGATGTGCTTTAGGCACCACAGCAGCAGCGAATCTGAGTCGAAGGAGTTCAAGGCCCGCACGGTGGTTTGCAGGTCACCGAAGATCGTAATCGCGATCACGATGGCGATCACGACGTTGGTCGCCCCAAGGATTTTCAGCGAATGCTGCTCGTTGACAGCCATCACATCGCGGGTGTACTGCTCAATATCTTCGGGGATGCTGCTGCGGTAGAACGCTATATTCTCCAAAAAAGCCTGCTTGTCGAAGCGCTGCATGACCTCGTAGGCCAGGTCATCGTGGCAGATCGTCAAGCCGTGCTGCACGATGTCTTGAATCGAGTTGACGTGGAAATCACCATCAATCCCTTTGAGCAGTTCGCCCGTACCCTCGCGCCGTTCGGGGGTGCCGGAAAGAATGTAGCGATAAAGGATTGGCTCGATTTGGACGTGGCGCAACAGCAGTTCGACGGCGTCGGGCGTGGCAAGGTACTTTAGCCCGAACGCAATCGTCGCGTCGATCAGCTTGCGCTCGAAGCCCCACACCTTGCGGTGAAAAACGAACTTCATGGGGAAGGCGACTGTGCGAATGAAGAAATACAACACATTGACCAAAGGCCGCAGCAGCTTATAATCTAGCCGAGCCTTCTCTGCATTAAAAAGATGGTTGACGTAATCCGTCACATAGGGAAAGTTAACCATACCAACCAATAAACCTCTGTACAGTGACCGTTACACTTTATTTTGACACATATCAGACGACTGACAACTGTCAATCGAACCGTGTCAGTTTGTGATCACAAGGTATTGGCGGGGCGCGTTTGGACTGCATGGTAGCCCAAAATGTGTGTAACTAAGTGCAGCCCGTCAGCGGGTGCACTACACTACAGTGTGTTGTACTAATAAATGTCCCTAGCAGGGCTTCACCACCATGGTCAAGCCGATACCAATAAACCTATGATTCTCTGTTAGATATAACAGCAATAAGCCAGCGTTGGTTACGACCTTAGCTGCGAAACGTCGACTCAGTGCTGTTGTTATTCATCCACGCAGGAGAGATTGACCGTCTATTAATTTTCAGCTAGTCCGTCCAACATTTAGCACACGAGGGACGCAGAATGAGCTAGATTGTGTTTCATTTGGAGCATGTGTATTCAGACTTTGCACCATTGGGATCATGTAAACCAGAAAAATCATGCGCTGAACATTATGGTGGCGGCACCCTCAGACGCTAACTGCTCTAGTATCCGACTTAGCCCCGATATCAGTACTACGGGTTAATTTGTCAAGGATCAGGATACATAGCTGAGTCGCCAGCCACTTTGATATCACAACCGTCTGCTGGTTACCGCCCGAAAGTTTTTGCATTCTGCGTAAGCTCCTGTAGTTATACTGTTTCATAGTCCGCTCGATTTAGAAAGCATCAAAGATGGCAGACATTCCATCAAAATCTGATACGCGCAGCACTTCAGTGCCCTTCAACCAAATGAGCATCTTTATTATTATTGAGATTTTGTTGGTCGGGCTTTTGCTGCTGGCATTTCTTTATGGTGCGTCAATCCATTTGACGGAGATCAACCTTGACCCAGGCCGCAGCGATCAAGGTGCCTATATGGACTATGCCCGCAACATGTGGGAGACAAACCATGCTTATATCGGTGGTCGCAACCGCATGCCGATCTACCCCTATCTGCAATCGTTGCTATACAACCCCACCCTCACCGATGAGGCCTTTTTCTTTCAGGGCAAACTGTTCACAATCGGGCTGACGCTGTTGATGCTGGTTGGCTTATACATTGCGTACCGTCGCAGCTTGGAACGGTGGCAGGCTGTCCCTTTAATCCTGGTCACTGCCTTTACAGCTTACATGTTCAAAGCGGCTTATTTTCAGGCCGATCTGCTGTACTACACGTTATCGTTTTTTGCTCTCTGCTACCTAACGCTGACGTTCATTCAGCCGGACTGGCGTAATGCCGCAACCGCAGGCGTCCTCCTCGGACTCTCTTGGTTAACGAAAGCATCCGTACAACCCATGTTGTACATGTTTATAATCGCTTTTGCTGCTAAAGGACTTTACGCCGTGGCGTTTGACAAGCGTCCCATCAGACAGGCACTAAGCCAATACGCCTTGCCGCTAGCACTCGTCATCCTATGCTTTCTTGGCGTGGTCTTTGTCTACATTGACAATAGCAAACGCTATTTCACAAAATACTTCTATAACGTCAACTCGACGTTTTATATGTGGTACGACTCTTGGAGTGATGTGAAGGATGGAACACGGGCCGCAGGCGATCGCGTTGGTTGGCCCAACTTGCCTGATGAGCAAATCCCTGGGCCAGAAGATCATCTTACACGAGAAGCCCTGTCAGCATCGTTTACCCGCTTGCAAGAAGGTGCCGCCGAGACGTTTAGGCTCAACTGTGTGTGGAACGACATCACAATAGGTGGAATAGAGTATCGTGCTCCCATGGTCGATGTCTACCATATGGCGGGCTTTGGCTACTGTCAGTTTGCGGCGCTGTATGCACTCGGAGCAATTGTATCAGTTACTTTAGCATTTTCTAGCATGGTCAAATTGTTGTGGCGGCATAAATTTATGGTGCTGTTCTGGCTGGGTACTATCGGTATCTACCTGCTGCTGTATTCATGGTATGCGGCAATCGCAGCAGGGCCACGCTTTGCTATGGGTATTCTACTGCCGGTGTTAATCGTTTCGGCATGGGTTATCTATGCCAAGCCTTCTCAGGCCGTACAATTCAGATTAGGTAAGCTGGCGTTCAAGTGGACAACGTTGTTCACAATCGCCGTGATGCTGTTGTTCGTGCTTGAATTCTTCTTGATTATGACGGTGCGCATTCAGCAAACGTATGCGGGGCAGTAGTCAACTGGCATCATCAGCGCGTTTGAGGGCGGCAAGCAGTTGCTCCAGTTCCGATTGTGGGGCATCAACGGCGTCAGCGTGGTGGCGCACCAACCAGATCGCCTCATCAGAGGCACCTAAGGCGGCGATATCTTCAGCAGACCAGTCTGGGTGTTTGGCCCGCATCACAAACGGATAGCGCCAATCCATTGCGCCGGACTCGGCCCACACAGCCGCCTTCGCTGGGATGAGAACCCGTGCCAACACGCTGACACTGCGGGCTACCACCCCATACGAATGGCGTGATTTACCCACATCATGCAGCAGAGCAGCCGTCAGTAGTGCCGGGTGTGTGTACCCCTCAGCCTGAACTTTTCGGCGTACCTCAAGGCTGTGCTGTTGGTCAACACGGCGCATGCGCTTGAATAAAGTGTAGAGTTCATCAGAGAGGATTTCTTGGGCCGGCGCATCATCGAGCGGGATGGCAAAGGCGAGCATGTCCTTAACTCCCTGCCCGATGCGGTAGATTAGCTTTCCCAAGGGTCGCTTACCAGAAGATCAGCACCATCGCAGAGAAGTGCAGCGAACTGGCTACCACAACACACAAATGCCAGATTTCATGCATGCCAAAATGCGGCATTTTGACGCGCCATTCGGGTTTATCAAGCAGGAAGAAGATCGCCCCGACGGAGTATGTAACACCACCCGCAACCAAAAGCCACAGAACATTTAGCGCCAACTCACCAAACAACTGTGGCAAGGCAAAGACCATCAGCCAGCCCATACCAAGGTACAGTAAAGTCGAGAGGAATGTAAAGCGCCGGTGCACACCAAGTGTCAATTTGATGACAACACCGGTTGCTGCCAACACCCACACAGTCGCGAGCATACCCCACTGCCAGTTTCCACTGAGGTAGCGGTAGCAGATGGGCGTATAGGTGCCAGCGATGAACAAATAGATAGCTGCATGGTCGAGGCGGTTGAGCCAATCGATCAGTTTTTTGGGGCCGCGGACAAGGTGCAGTGTCGCACTGGCAGCATAGAGTAGAATCATGCTGATGCCATAAACAAGCACAGTCGTTAAGAAGGTTGGGTTATCATACGTCAGGGTGACCAACCAGACCAAGCCCGCAATCGATAAAATGCCAGCACCAAAATGTATGAACCCATTGACAGGCTCACGGAACATCTTCATAAGGGGTTACGTCTCTTTCGTTACCGCGAACAGCGTGTTTAGCACTGCAAACTTTCAACATTGATAGTACACAAATACCCGTATGGATGCGAAACGCAGCAGGGGAAATAAGTGCTAGGGTCACAAACCTTGATCATGCTGACAGGCCGCATACGCAGTGCTTGTGTTTTCTCAAAAACATTTGTGGCTGAACGCTAATCTCCAGCGGCAGAAGCCGCGACCCGCTGCAACTTGACCGCACTCTCGCGCCGAATTTCACGCGCATCCGGCAAAGCAGCGACAATCGTCCCAAAAATGAACACGAAGCCACCCGTCCACACCCAGCGGATCAACGGATTGTAGTAGATTTTGAACGTGGCACTCGTCAGGTTGATCTGCTCCCAGTCGATCAGACGCACATAGAGATCATCGCCGCGGATGGTGCCAAACGTATCAGGAATGGTCATTGTGCGGCCCGTATCATAGATATCGATACGCGGCGTCAGCCGATCTACCTCTCGACCTTCACGATAGACGACAGTCTGTGCGCGTGCAACCTGTCGGCTGTCGATGGCGGCAAAGCGCTCCAGCCCTTGGTACTCAACAACGTAGTTCCCTATTGTGATTGTCTGCCCAGCGGAGATCGTCTGCTGTGTCTCTTGCTGATACGCACCGTTGGCAATGATGCCAACGCCCATCACTAACACTCCCAAGTGAATGAGGTAGCCGCCGTAGCGCCGCCGATTGCGTGCTACCATTCGGAATAAAGCCGTAGGGTAGCTTTCACCATGGGCACGTACCCGAGCTGCGACACCGCGATAATACTCAAACAGCGTGACGGAAGCCGTAAACAAGACAAAGGCATACCCAATGACGGCACCTGGCAACCTCACACCCAAAGCAAACAGCACACCCGTCGCAACGACGGTAAAGCAGATCGGGTAGAGCATACTCATTCCAAGGCGTTTCAGGCTGGCACGCTTCCATGCGACCAGCGGTGCAACGCCCATCAACAGTAGCAGCACCAGGAACAGGGGGCCAGTTGTCCGCTCGTAAAATTCGGGGCCGTAACTGCTCTTTTCAACGCCCGGTATGAAGTCAGCAGCCAACTCCGTGAACAATGGTGCATACGTCCCCGCCGCGACCGCAATGTTGATCCCAACGAAAACCAAGTTATTCAGCAGGAACATCGTCTCGCGGGAGAGCAAGCCGTCTAGTTGATTGTCCGACTTGAGCCCCTCCCAATGCTGCGTTAATAGGTGGACACAGACAATCAAAATAATGGTGACGAAAACAAAGAACAGCGGTCCAATCGCACTTTGGGCGAATGAATGGACTGACGACAACAACCCAGAGCGCGTCAAAAAGGTGCCCATAATGACCTGCACATAAGTCAGCATAATCAGAATGACATTCCAGCGGCGCAGCATCCCGCGCTTCTCTTGAATCATCACCGAATGCAGAAAGGCAGTACCCGTCAACCATGGCATCAGCGAGGCGTTTTCGACTGGGTCCCAGCCCCAGTAGCCACCCCAACCGATCACGTCATAGGCCCAACGCCCACCGAGGATCAAGCCGAGGCTGAGGAACAACCAAGCTACTAACGTCCAACGGCGCGTTGTGGTGATCCAATTATCACTGACATCCCCCTGCGCTAGGGCAGCAACGGCAAAGGCAAACGGCACAGTAAAGCCAACAAACCCAAGGTAGAGCATCGGCGGGTGGATGATCATCCCGATGTGCCGCAGCAGCGGCTCCAACCCCTGACCATCCGCCGGAGTCAGTAAAAAGTACCCCTGCGGTGCGGCTAAAGGCGTCATACCCTCGCCCACCACACCAAGAATACCGGGCAAGCCCGCAGCAAAAGTCACAATCGATGTTGCTATGCCGCTCAAAAATGGGGACGGTGCAAACATCGCCGAGACAATATCGCCTTCGGTGTTCTGCCAGAAGGTGGCGAACGGGTTCTCCCAAAGGGCCACCAGCAGCAAGAAGAATAGGATGGTTCCGGCGAGCGCTGTGGTTGTATCCCCCAGCAGGTGACGGTCATAGCGCCAATCACGCAGAAGGGCACCGGCAGCAAAGGCACTCAACAGCCACGTCCAAAACAACAGACTGCCCGCCTGCCCCCCCCAGAGAGCCGTCGCCCGCAAGATGGTTGGCAGCGTTCGGTCTGTGACAGACCACACAAAGTCGATTTCATAGTGACCGCTGATCAAGAAGCCAACCATCAAGCCGCAGGCAACAGTCAACAAAGGGAAGACAGCTATCGTCGCATTGCGAGCGCTTTCAGCGAGTGCTTCGTTGCGCCGCCTACCGCTGATGAACCCGGCTATGGTTGCATATAGCGAAGCGATAAAAGCAATTAATACCAGCAGAACACCTAATTCAGGTGACATAATTTTACCTGTAAACCGTATTCACATAGCGTTGATTGTCTTGACGTTGTCGTAAAGGGTATAGGCTGACACACGGTCGGCTCCCACAGTGTCGAAAAATTTCAGGCTGGCTTACTGCACCTCAGCAGATTGCTGTGGTACGGCTTCTTCATAGCGCGTAGGGCACTTTAGCAGTAGTTCATCCGCGTAGAATTTCCCATCTTCACCAAGTGTGCCAGTAACAATCGCTTGTGCCTCGTGTTGAAGCAGTTCAGGGACTGGCTCATTATAAATGACAACCTCAACTGCCTCAGCATCCGGGCTGGTAACGGCGTTGTGCAGCACTTCCGCCAAGCCACCCTCATCTTCGATATCCGCGGCAGAAGCCGGGATATGAACAACGGTGAAGCTCAGCGTCTGAGTGTCTGGGTCAAAATTGATTGTCTCCCCGACGACTGCGCCAGACATCCGAATGCTGGACTGTGCCGCGATCAGTTCTGCTTCGCGTTCTTTTAGTTCTTCAACGGTAACAAAGTACTGACCTTGCGTCAGCAAGCCAGTAACGATCAGGTAAGCGACAGCGGCAAGTAGGATGATGCCGCCAATTAAGAATTTCGTTCTTCCCTCGGATGGCCTCGCCATTGATGAGGGCATGCTTGCTTGCACCATGGTTTCTCCATGTGATACCAACTGAGCGTGGTGTGTTTTCTACTCATATATACAGCAGTTAGTGATCGTAGCCTGAGCTAACGCTTGTGAATATCTTTAACTTTTATCTGTTTTAATTGTAACTAATTTCACGAATGGGTTCAAGCTACCCAACTTTTGCCCCGCACTGCTTACAGAACTCATTGTTAGCGCCAAGCTTCGCGCCGCATTCTGTACAGAATTGACGCACCGCTTCTGTTTGATCGTGGTCTACCACAGCTTGGTTACCCTTACGCCAATAACTGACCGCAACAACTGCCATCAATGTAATCACAAGGCCTGCACCACCTAGGTAGAACATCCACTGCCCGGCAGATTGGCGCGTAATCACAGGTGTGGCGGCTTCACCTGTGTCAAGGTCAAGGCCGCTGTGAGCGATCTCCGCCTGCTCGTTAAGATACTCTCTGGTTAGTTGCTCGGACGAGCGCTCGTAGCTCGCGCTTAGTTCGAGGGTCGCACCCGGCGCAACGTTCCGATTAGCGAGTAGATAAGTTGGGAACCCAAACTGATCCGTCGTGACAACTTCGGCTTGCCGGCTGAGAACCAGTGTGCCCGTGCTAGGCGGCTGCTGCACCTGCCAGATCACATTTTCGACGGCGTAATCAGTCGTATAGCTAAAGTCGTAGCTGCGTCCGCTTCCGTTTGCAGCGATCACCGGAAGGTAATATTCCACCTGGTAGGTGCCCGTAGATACTTCGATTTCCAGCGTATCACCGTTTTGGGTATGGGCCGCATCAACCACAATGCCGTTGTCCATCACTTCTGCCACCGCGTTTACTTCCGCGCCAGGCGGTAGGGTCATTTCTACGGTCGTCGGGCGCTCCACATCCGGCGCAAGCTGCCCAATCGTAATTACGAGCAGGTCGTCATTGTCAAACTCAGGCCAAAGCCGAATTTCTAACCCAATCAGGGAGATTGGCTGACGATCCTCCTGTGAATGGGCTACGTTCGGCAGCAGCAGTGAGGTGATCAGCAGCAGAGCGGTCATAATTGAGTGGCGCATCAGTTGCCTTTGATGTTCGAATGAGTGTACATGAATGCACATTCTAACAACACAAGTATCAGGGTCGCTTAGAACAACATCAGAGATGTATATAAATCAGTGCAGCGTATGTGATTCGTATCAAATCTATATACCCAATGGTATGAAGGATCGTGTATACTTATGGTGGTAAGCGCTTTCCATGCCATAAAAATACGAAATTACGCGGCAACCGACTGCCGCTTTTTAATGACATCGTTTTGTTGGAAGGAGAATCGTATATGTCCGTTTCGATCAAGTGGGATGATTCTAAACCAGTAATCCATTGCACCTTTCATGGTGACTGGACGATTGAAGAATTTCAGTTGGCAGCACAGGCCGTCGAGCAGATGATGGCTACAGCGGAACACCAAACCGACACCCTCATTGATATGGAAGATGCAGCCGCCCCTTTCTGCTTACCAGAAATTAGCGATGAAACAGGCCCAAGTTTGCCAAACGCAGGCACGTTGATCTTTGTCGGCGCAGAAACCGCCCGATCCATGTTTGGCACTCAGCTTGCGACTTTGTTCCGCTACCCAGCGCGGTAGTTGCATTATGTTACCACCCTGCTCGAAGCCGAACGCATTCTGTTTGGCTGGGAGAACGACACGCAAGATCAAACTGAACCGCCAATTGTCTGGCGTTTATGACGACGCCACTTACTAGGTGCTCCATTTTGATACGTACTGCGAACGGGCCAGCACTGCGCTCTGGCTCGGTGAACCGCTCAATGTTGCTACCAACCTCGCCTTTCTGATTGCAGCGGCGCTGACCTTTCGGCGTTTCACACAGGTCAACCGCAAAGGGTTTGACCTCCTCCTACTAATCATTTTGTTGGCAGCGATTGGCCTGGGCAGCGGCCTTTGGCACCTGTTAGGCGTGCGCTGGGCACTACTGGCTGATTTGCTGCCGATTTTATTGTTTATTAATCTGT
The DNA here is from genome assembly GCA_964439625.1 of uncultured Anaerolineae bacterium. Classification (GTDB taxonomy): domain Bacteria; phylum Chloroflexota; class Anaerolineae; order Aggregatilineales; family UBA3940; genus CAYTPI01. The sequence goes on from CAYTPI010000029.1 coordinate 9,648, forward strand.
ACTTGTTAAGCACGCTCCGGCGCGTGCTCAGGCTACCTTGGGGCTTGGTGCTGCCGTTGTGGATCGCCTACTTAGGGTCGAGTTTGCTGGTCAACGTTGGCTTTCCGGCGGGTACGCTCAACGGCTCACTGACCTATGTACCCGCATGGCTAGCATTCGTGTTGATCAGTAGTTGGTTGCGCTACCAGCAGCACCCCAGCACGCGTACCTTCAGCACGGCATTAGGCGTCTTCACCCTGTCGCTGCTCTTCCGGACTATTGATCAACAGGTATGTGCTGTCTTCGCTGTCGGGAGTCATTTCCTGTGGCATATGTTCAACGCCATGGTGTTGTATCTGCTGCTGCATGGGCTAATATGCTCGGTGTCTCTCGCTGAGGAATAAAATCCACAGCGGCACTCACATTGGCAGACATTAACGCAATGCTGATGTTATTCACTTGACGCGCATCTACAGGCAAGGTACTGTTGCTGTACCCCTCCCCCTGGGGGGACGGGAGCAAACACTGGCGAAAGGTACAACATGCAAGCCGATAAAACAAAGGTAACCAACCGCCTCAAAAGCGTGGCGGGCCATGTCAATGGAATCGCCCGGATGGTGGAGGAAGATACTTACTGCATTGACATCATCCAACAGATACAGGCGGTACAAGCAGCCTTAGCAAAAGTCAGTGTGATGGTGTTAGACGACCACATGCACCATTGTGTAACGGAAGCCATTCGAGGTGAAGACCCCGATGAACGCGAACGCGTCCTAACAGAACTAAAGGATGTCTTCACCGCACGGGGCAAATTGTAAAAGGAGATTAAGCAGGGGTCACATGGCGCTACAGCACGGAAAGCGATACATCCAGACAATTTTAACAGACACCCGAACGCTAATTGTAGAGACGGCTGTCAATGCCATCGACGGTGTGCAAGATGCAGTTATGGAGAGCAAAAGTCGGCGGATTATATTTGCCTATGATGCTGAAAAAATCCCAATGACATAGATCATTGAGCCTGTTCAAGCGACTGGCTACAAAGATAGTATTTCTGAAAAAGCATTCAAACAGGAGCATCAAAAAGATGGAAAAAGCAACCCTTAAAGTTACCGGTATGACTTGCGGCGGATGTGTCAATTCAGTCACCTCTGTCATCAACTCAGTTGAAGGCGTCAAGAACGTCAAGGTTGACCTGGAAACCGAACGGGCCACCTTTGAGATTGAAAATTCCAGGGTTGACCTCAAGCACATTATCGCTGAGATTGAAGACATCGGGTTTGGGGCATCCATCCCGTCAGCCCAGTAAGCGTGCCTTCGTAGGCTACAAAAGGCGCAACAGCGAGGCATAGAGTGAGAACAACCGTCAATTAGTAAAAGAAGGTCAACAACCTAAGATGGAAAAAACAATTGATTTACCGATCAGCGGCATGACGTGCGCTTCGTGCGTGTCGGTCGTTGAAAAAAGTTTGACCAAGAATGACGGCGTCGCTGCGGTTGACGTCAGCCTCGGCACTGAACGAGCGCGCATTCGCTACGATGCCAGCCGAACCAGCCAGCAAGATTTAGTCAACCGGGTGCAGAAAGTAGGCTATGGCGTTGTCACCAGCAGCATCGATTTATCCGTTACTGGTATGACGTGTGCATCGTGTGTATCCATCGTTGAAAAGGCCGTCAACAAGCTGGATGGCGTGCTCGACGTGACCGTCAGCTTGGGCACCGAGACAGCCCACGTCGATTACATCGCCGGGGCATTGACGAGGGCGGATATAGTTAAGCAGGTAGAAAAGGTAGGTTACGGCGTCGTAGAGGCTGAGGCAGGCGAGGAACTCGAAGATGCTGAAGAAGCGGCCCGCCAAGCCGAGATTGATAAGCAGAGACGCCTGTTCACCATTGGGGCAATCTTCACGATCCCACTATTTATCATCAGTATGTCGCGTGACTTTGGCTTGCTCGGCAGTTGGGCTATGGAGCCGTGGGTCAATTGGTTATTTCTGGGTCTAGCAACTCCGGTACAATTTTACGTCGGTGGGCAGTTTTTCACCCGCTCGGTGAAGGCACTGCGCAACTTTAGCGCCAATATGGACGTCCTGACCGCCATGGGCTCTGGCGTGGCCTACTTCTACTCCGTAGCGATTGTGCTGGGGTTGGTCAGTGGACATGTGTATTTTGAAACATCCGCCATGATCGTCACCGTAATTGTGCTCGGTAATTGGCTGGAAGCCAGAGCCAAAGGCCAAACGGGCGAGGCAATCAAAGGGCTGCTTAGTCTACAAGCAAAAACTGCTCGCATTCTGAAAGATGGTACTGCCACCGACGTGCCAATCGAAGCGGTCAAGGTAGGCGATGTTGCTTTGGTTCGCCCCGGTGAGCGCATCCCGGTCGATGGCATTATCCGCGAGGGGCACAGCACCGTCGATGAAAGCATGCTGACGGGTGAAAGCCTGCCCGTCGATAAAGCCCTCGGGGATGCGGTCACGGGGGGCACGATCAACCAACAGGGCTTGCTACAGGTCGAAGCGACGGCAGTCGGCAAGGAAACCGCTTTAGCCCAGATCGTCCAGATGGTACGCCAAGCACAGAGCAGTAAGGCACCGATCCAACGGCTTGCAGATCAAGTGGCAGCTGTGTTCGTCCCTGCTGTTATTGCATTTGCCAGCCTGACGTTCATTGTCTGGCTGTTGGTACCCGGCGTTGACTTCGTCAGTGCAATGCTGCGTTTCGTCGCGATTCTGGTGGTAGCCTGCCCCTGCGCTATGGGCCTTGCCACCCCGACGGGCATCATGGTGGGAATGGGCAACGGCGCACGGCGCGGCATCTTGTTTCGCAATGGGGAAGCCCTCGAACAAGCCGATCAATTAGACACAATCGTGCTGGACAAAACCGGCACGCTCACTGAAGGTAAACCTCAAGTGACCGATGTGGTGCTCGCTGAGACGATGCGTGTTCCGGCGGGAGCCGCACAGCCTCCACGCGCTGATCTGCTGCGCTTGGCTGCCAGCGCCGAAAGTGGCTCGGAGCACCCACTAGGGGCAGCCATTGTGGCCCATGCTGCTGAGGCTGATCTGACGCTCAGTAGCCCGACGGACTTCACCAGCTTAACCGGGCGTGGCATCCAGGCCGTAGTCGATGGGCGCGAGGTACTCGTCGGCAACTACCGCTTGATGCAGGCGTTCGAGGTGCAAACGGCAGCCCTACTGCCGGAGGCACAACAACTTCAGGCTGAGGCCAAAACAGCAATGTGGGTGGCAGTTGACCGGGAAGCCGCCGGGCTAATCGCTGTGGCAGATACGGTCAAGCCAACCAGCCGCGAAGCCGTCGAACAGTTACAACACCGTGGGTTAGCGGTAGCCATGATCACCGGTGACAATGAGGCAACGGCCCATGCGATTGCGGCCCAAGTCGGGATCACCACCGTCTTTTCCGAGGTACTACCTGCTGACAAAGCCGACTACGTCAAGCAGTTGCAAGACGATGGTCAGAAAGTCGCCATGGTTGGCGATGGCATCAACGATGCTCCCGCACTGGCACAAGCCAACGTCGGGATTGCCATTGGTACCGGAACCGACATCGCCATCGAAGCGGCAGACGTTACCCTCATGCGCGGTGATCTGCGCATCGTATCGCAGGCTCTCAACTTGAGCCACATCACCCTACGGACCATCAAGCAGAACTTGTTCTGGGCTTTTGCCTACAACGTGATCTTGATCCCAATTGCGGCAGGCGCATTGTATCCCTTCGATTGGGCACCCGACTTCCTGCGCCAGCTCAGCCCGATCCTAGCAGCAGGCGCAATGGCCTTTAGTTCAGTCAGTGTCGTCGCGAACTCGCTGCGACTCCGCAACATCGAGTTTTAGCCCACTGATGGGCGGCCTCACGCATTGAGGCCGCTCTATTTATACCGCTAGATATTAGTGAGAACGGACGCAGCGAGGAAATCTGCATACTCTTGATTGGTGACTTCGTATGTGTCCAGCCAGAATGGTGCTTCGAAGCAGACCGCATGTTCAGGCTGCTCGGCGGGGCGGCCTTCCTCTGATGCCATCACGAAGCAACCTGCGCGCACTAGAACCATCTCGGAGGTAGCAAAAGAACTACGTGTACGTCTTCCCACTGCTCGTTTGTTCTAACCCCGTCAAAGGCACGTTGTTCGACGGCGCTAGGTACAGTCGCAGTTGGTTCAATGCTAACTGCTCCCCCGGACGACAAGCCACAAGCCATCAGTGCTAGGCCAAATAAGCCACAACCCACGAACCACTTACGAATACGCTGCATGAAAAGTATCCTTTATTAATACATAACACGAAAGCATTGTATACCGTTTAAAAAGGAGGACAACTCTGCATATTTTTCGCTGGGGATTACCATCGACAAGGATAGGCATAGGCAGTATAGTATTGATAGATCAACCTTTCAAAGCCTTTAGAAAGTCCCTACCCATGGCCTTTCACGTCGAATGGATGAACCAAGACGAGACCATTCTACTAACAACACTCGAAGCCGGATGGCAGTGGGCTGAATTTCTAGGGCAAAGCAGCGCCGTTGAAAAAGCACATCTGGACGCAGTCATCAAGCCAGTCTATTTGCTGAAGCACCTCAAGGGCCAGATCAGCCGCCCACCGCTGGGCTGGATACAAACGTTTCAGGGCACAGGCATCATTGATCATCCCCGCTGCGCGGCCTACATCGTCATCTCCCAGAACTCATTGATCAAAACCCTCGCTGCTGTGTATGCCAAAGTTCAACCTGAATTTGGTCGCAAGACGTTCGTCGTTCGAGACATTGAAGAGGCGCTTCAAAAAGTCGATACCCTAGAGGCAGCCCTGTAGGCGCACACACTAAGATAATCTGCCACATAAGGGCTGATACTATCTTTCGATCTTAAATTTCTCCTTGCCTTCTGATACAGATTTACCTTACGATAGACATAGAGGTCAGTGTGCTTGACCTTAAAAAAACCCCAAGTATGTGGAGTAATAGTTGAATATGAAAAGCGCATGTCGTCAACTAATATTTATATTTATTATCCTTATAAGCTTGTTGATAGGTTGCAGCACACCAAGCACTGTAATCGATGAGGAGGAAACTGTAGACGAAGAGGCCCCAGCAGAAGAAAGTGGCCCAGTGGCAGAGACACCAAGTGTCGGAAGCTCACCAGATATCATCGCTTTCGTCCCTGATCCAGCGGAGCGTTACGTTGGCGGTTTTGTTCAGGGTCTCTCCGAAGAGGCCGAGCAAGTAGACTTTGAAATTCGCATTGTTGAAAACGGGTTCGACCAAGCACAGCAAGATCGCCAAGTAGAAGGCGTTCTTGATGACGGCGTGATACCGCGTCTGTGGATTTGGTGGCCTGCCGAAAGCAGCGCCGCCCTCGACTCATTGCAAGCCCTTGCTGATACGGGGGCACCCGTTTTGCAAATCAACCAGTTGCCAAATAATGACGCTGCGGAGTTGGTTGTCGGCTACGTCGGCCCAGATGATGCGCTGCGGGCGTACAATGCGGGCGAACTACTGGTTGAAGCCCGCGATGCTTGGGTGGAAGCAGGCAAGCAGTTGGATGATACCGTCAACGTTATCGCTGTAACTTACCCACGGTCGTATGGCGGGTATCCACTCTCGATCAATGCATTTAAAGAAGGCATAGCAGGCTCCGGCCTGACCTTAACCGGTGAGGAAGATGAAGGTTTCGGTGCGCAAAACGGTTATATCAGTGCGGCACGCTTGATCGATGACTATGGCGAAAGCGGCATCGATATGATCTACGGCATGGATGATGCCATACTGCAAGGGGCTATTAAGGCGTTAGAAGACAATGGCTACACAGTCGGGTTGCCAGAAGATGGCGACGCCGTTGATGTGATTGCTGTTGGCACTGTCTGCAATGGTGACCGTGACCTGTTAGATGATGGCGTTCAATATGCCACCACCTTACAAGCTCCACTGCTGGAAGGGCAACTCGCTATTCAGGCTGCAAGCAACTATCTGCGTGACGGTGACATTCCGACCGAGCAGTTCACGCCGAACCCTAAAGTGCGCCACAACGAATGGGAAGACTTTACCCTCGAAGGCTTCGATGACAACACATACACGATGGACGAACTCTGTACTTGGAACTAAGCGATCTCAAGGGTATTCGTCTTAGTTACGGTGTCAGGCGAATGCCCCGCGAGGTCGCATAATCGCGCTCGATCAACCCGCCTTCTTCAAGCAGGCCGAGATGGTAGCGCACCGAACTGACCGACCCCCAGCCCAGCCCCCGTTGACATTCGCGTAAGGTTGGGGCATAGCCGTATGTGTCAATGTAACGCTGCAAATATTGGTACAACGTCCGGGTGATGTTGGTATAGCCTTCCAGACTTGGCAGAGCTGCGGACTCAGCAGCAGGCTGGTGGATGCTCTTTGATGGTTGTTGATTGTAATACGCATAAATGCGGCGTCCACAGGCTTTGCAGCGAATGATCGCTCTTGCGCTGTTTTGGTCACGGTAGACCGCTTCAGAACCGCAGCGCGCACATATCACTGGCAGTCGTTTTTGGCCCAATTGATTCCCCCTCCTCCTGATCGCACAGTTGCGCCAACAGCCCCCTCTCGCCTAGAATGGTGAGCATGGAACCTGATTCATCTTCTCAATCATCTGAACAGTCAGCGAACCTGAATGGCTTACGCCTACAGGAAGACCGCATCCAAACGCTGGCAAACCTGCTGAGTCTGGTTGCCATTGTCGGGCGAATGGACAGTGCCGCGATTCAACGGGTGTTGGTCTCGCTAGGCTCCGACTTAGTTGACATGGCCCCCTCAACGAGAGTCAACGCGACTATTGTCAAAAAGCTGCTGGGTGAGATTGCCAATGAGCAGGGCCAAGAAGCGGCGATGCAAATCGCCACCGACCTGGCATTTGTTGCTCGTACTTGGCGACCCGTACTCAAGCAGTTCAACGAGGACGACCCGCACCGTCTGCTGCCCTACGCAGAAATCCTGTATGCCTTTTTCAACTATAGTGGACGTGCTCTACTTGAATATGAGGCATTCGAACTATTTGGGGGGCAGGAATTAACGCTACCCATGCGCAACCTAAGCGCAGCCATGCGCCCCTACCAAATGCCAGAAGACAACCTGCTGTGGGAGCTCGTTGGTTTCACAGATCCACCCGATGCGGTGCTGGTTGCCAGCAACATCAGCACGATGTACCTACTGAAATCCGCTTCATCTGGTATCGATATGCGCTTTAGTCGCATTGATCGCAAATCTGAAGAAGGCGAACGCCAAGACACCGATGCCCGCGTTGACTCCTCCGAATTCGCCGCCTTCGTCGCCGGTTTACTTGGTGACATGCTCTACTGGACGGCGCGCATTCGCTCCCATGTATTGCCTGGTCAACAAGTTTGGCAGCACATCCAAACCTTGTTACTGAGCGAAGAATAGCACAAACGTTCTAGTAAGTCGATACGAAGTTTGTTGGGGTGTTGTTTTGATTCCGTTGAGGGTAGTATTTTGCCATACCTGAGACGCATGGGGCAGAGGCAAGCCTCGCCCCGATATATCAGGCTGCATCTTACATAATCGCCTTGACGGCTGCAACAACTTTGTCTGCGTTGGGCAGGGCGGACTGCTCTAATGCCTGCGAATATGGTAGTGGCGCATCAACTGTTGCCACCCGCTGCACGGGCGCGTCCATCCAATCGAAGGCTTCTTCCTGAATGCGCGCACTGATCTCAGCACCAACGCCATACATCTTATGGGGTTCTTCGACCACCACGCAGCGGTTGGTCTTTTTGAAACTCTGGATGATCGGCACCATATCCAACGGACGCAGGCAGCGCAGATCGACGACCTCAGCGCTGATGCCTTCTTTCTCGAGCATATCAGCCGCTTGAATGGAGACCTGCATCATCTTGGAGTAACTGACGATAGTCACATCAGAGCCAGCGCGCTTGACATCGCTAACACCGAGTGGCACTTCGTAGTCTTCAACGGGCACCGGGCCGCGAGTCTGGTAGAGGGTGGAGTGTTCCACAAAAAGAACCGGATCATCGCTGCGGATAGCGGCCTTGAGCATCCCTTTGGCATCATGTGGGGTGTAGGGGCAGGCAACGATCAAGCCGGGGAAATGGGCAAATATCTGCTCAGAACTGTGCGAGTGCGTCGCCCCTAACTGCCGCCCACCGCCAGAAGTTGTACGAATGACCATTGGTACATTCCACTGACCGCCAAACATATAGTGCGCCTTGGCCGCTGTATTGACGATGGAGTCAAAGGCAACATAGGTGAAGTTGATCGTCATGATCTCGGCAACAGGGCGTAAGCCGTTCATCGCGGCACCGACGGCACCACTTAGGATTGCTGCTTCAGCGATGGGTGTATCGCGCACGCGCCGGGGGCCAAAATGATCATAGAAGCCTTTGGTAACGGCGTAGGTACCACCCCACACGCCGACTTCCTGCCCCATAACAAAGATATCTTCGTCGCGCTCCATCTCTTCCCAAAGCGCATCCGAGATGGCCTGACGATATGTTTTTGCCTCTGTCTGGCCCGTTACATCTGACTGCTCAAGTGCCTTAGATTCCATGGTAGACATTTGCAAACAAATCCTTTGTGTCTTCACTGTTGCGGGAGAACGCTACTGCTTGTTGTACTTCTTTCTCAACCTGTTCGTTAACTTCTTCGATGTCAGCCTCGGTCATCCAATCCTTTTCCAGCAGAAAATCCCGCCAGAGTTCAATAGGGTCGGTCTTCATGCGCTCTTCGACCTCCTCTGAAGTGCGATAACGCTCGGCATCACCCATGGAATGACCACGGTAGCGATAAGTGCGCGCTTCAATGAGGCGTGGCCCACCGCCTGCACGAGTATCTTCAACGGCCTTGTGCAGCGCCTTATAGATTGTTTCTGGGGTATCCACCTCGACGCGCTCACCGGGGATGCCGTAGGCTTCTGCCTTGCGGTACAGTTCAACGACGGCACTGGCACGGTCAACGGCGGTTCCCATACCGTACTCGTTATTTTCAATGACCCACACAACGGGTAACTCCCACACGCCTGCGAGGTTCAAGCCTTCATGGAACAGGCCAATGTTGGTGGAACCGTCACCCATAAAGCAGACGGTGACGCGATCATCGCCACGGTAATGGTCGGCAAGTGCCAACCCACTTGCCAGCGGGATGTGACTGCCGACGATAGCCCAACCACCCCAAAAGCGACGCGCTTTGTCGCCCATGTGCATCGAACCGCCATAGCCCCCACTGACGCCGGTCTGCTTACCCAGCATCTCTGCCATCACATTGTTGGGGTGCATGCCGCGGGAAATGGCTAGCCCATGATCACGGTAGGCGGTGATCAGATTGTCGTCCTCGCGAAGGGCGTATTTTGCCGCAACCGCCATCGGCTCTTGACCGATGTACAGGTGCAAGAAACCGCCGATATCACCCTCTGAATACAACTGGGCGCACTTCTCTTCGAAGCGCCTAATCAGGCGCATCAAGTGATAAGCCTCAATCTTCTCGGCTTTATTGAAGGTCATAAAAGGTATCTCCAGTCTTCGAAATAATGGTTGAGAAACGTTGCACCACTCTAACGAGTACCGGAATGCATGAGGTCGGCGCGTGAGGGGCAACAAGACTGTATATGCATCAAGCTTATGGTCTTAAACCTACGTGAACGAATGTTCACTTAGGCCGGAAAAGCTCTGCTGCGAACAGAACTGAGGTTATTGTACCGTAGGAGTTCACATTTGGTAAAGGCATGAGCAAAGTTATCAAGGGGCTAGAGATGCAACAATGTGAAACAGTTTCTGAAAAGTGACCAAGCATCATTCACAGTTAGGAAGAGGCCCAAACAAATCATAGAGGCTTCCGGTGAAGCCCCTATGCCAGTACTGATCCGACTTTAAAGCCGACGTTTATTCCTCAGGGGGCAGGAAGTCAACACCATTCTCTGAGGAAATACGTAGAATTTCTTCGATTTCATCCATGCCGCGCCCGGCAATATTATCGAACAGGTTTTCAAGATCACCGGCTGGTGTTACCCAGAACAAGGCGCGGGTTGGTACGTCGGTGTTGTTATGATACGAATGCGGAATACCTCGCGGCATTTTGACTAAGTCACCCGCCTTGGCCTTATGGCTGTCATCTCCAAGTACCAAGTCCAGCTCATTCTCCAACACCAAGATAAACTCATCCTGATCAGGGTGTACGTGCAGCGCGATCCCTGTGTTGGGCGGGTCATACGTTTCGAAGACAAAGCAGGAACTGGAAGAGGCACGGTACCAATATGTATGACCGAGGATATCTACTTCCTTGCCTGTTTTTTCTCCACTGATACCGGCTGCTAATGGCATGAATGTTTCGGCGCTCATTGTGTTTCTCCTTTAGCTGAAATATGTGTTGTCATTTGAATCGATTGTTTAACCCGTACCACAATTTTAGCCCAGCGTCTAAGCAAACTCCTCCTATTGCAGCTAACAGACGTTCAACACGCTTCTATCAGGTGATAGATGTGCGCTACCCGGTGATCTCATCAACAGTCGTCGCCAGCATCTGGGCAAGCGCAGCGAAAAGCTGCTGCCCCTCTTCGATGGAAGCACTGGCAGGGTCGCCGAAATAGGCCAGGTCGCTGCCCGCCTCTTTGAATGTTCGCGCCCCATGATTCATTATTCTGTCTGGTAAATCGATAAACAAAGGTGGCAGCTTCAAGCGTTCCTCATTGCGTACCAAGTCAGGGCGTTCTGCCATTACGAGCGATGTCTCGTAAGACCCAGCATGGCGGGCACCGGCCCGGAACTCTTCTGAGAGCGTTGCTGCCCAACGATCTACGCGCACGTCGGGAGCAGCGGCTTGGCCTAACCCACTGGCGCTAAAATCTGCCACTGCTTCGGCGATGGTGTTAAAGTGTGCCGGCTCGAGATGATGGTTGGAGAATACAATGTGCTTGAACCCATGCGTTGACAAAGACCGGCAGACAGCCGTCACAATGGCATAAAGAGTCTCCGGGTCTAGTGAGATGGTGCCGGCAAAAGGCATTCCGAAGTTAGTGACACCAAGGTAAAGTGGGGGCGCAATGGCACATTCAATTCCCTGCTGCGCTAAGAGATCAGAAGCACGCCGCGATGACCCTTGCGCAATAATGACATCCGTCTCCAAAGGGAGGTGCGGCCCGTGGGCTTCCGTAGCGCCACTGGGCACCAAGACGACAGAAGTACGGCGGGCGAGGTCGGCGACTTCTAGCCAAGGCATCTCAGCGATGTAATAAGTCATTGGCCTGCTCCATGTTGACTGCCACTTGGCAGTTCCCACTCAACGTGCAGCACGGTGGGCGGCGTGGTATCAAAAGGATCAACCGACGAGTCAAAGTAAATAGTAAAAGGTACATCCACAGGCAAAAAACGCCGGGCAACACCGTAGTGAAGGCCGTAATTAAAGTTATGCGGGTATGGGGTCATTGCCGTAATCTTGATATGATGCGCATCAATTTGCTCAACGCTAATTTCACCCGCATTTTTGCCTCTATGATTCAGCTTGAAAATATCGTTCCACATGAACTCTATTTCTGGATACGTTATCTGCTCAACTTTCGGCGGAAGGACTGCGTTATCGATGATGACCATGCCAACACTGACGAAGTCAAATAGGCTATCACCGGTTAGTTCACTTTCAATTGTATTGAACATATCCAATTCGTACTGCTGTGGATACCATTTGTCCGGATCAATGTCGGTGAAACCCCCTGCCTCCAACACCGGCGTCATCCTCTCACTGTTAATCGACCTCAAGAACGCGAGCAGCACCTGCCCCTTTACATAGGCGTCTGGGCCAATTTGCTGATATGGTATTTATGTTTCCTGTTGCTAAAACTGAGCTAGAGATACCATCTATATACTAACTAAAATAAAACGATCTACAAGCAAAAATCTGCCGAATGGTAAAATAGTTATATGAAAAGGTTTAACGTGATGATAGCAAAAACACCCGCTCGTTTGCGGGTGTCGGTAGGTATGTGAGTTGCGGCTGTGCGACTAGTCGCTACTAGCAGGTTTCGTCGAGCTAGACTCTGGCTTAGAGGTAGCTGGCTTACTTTCTTTTTTCTCCGCTTTCTTCTCGCCCGAGTCGGATGCAGACGCAGCCGGTTTAGCGTCTGAACTGCTGTCCCCAGTGTCGGTCTTGGCTGAGTCGTCACCATTAACAGAAGCAGGCGCAGCCGAATTAGCCGAGCCACGGTTATCCGTCACGTAAAAGCCCGACCCCTTGAACACAACGCCCACAGGTTGGATCACCCGATGGACAGTCTGCTCGTGGTCACAATTAGGGCAGTCGGTAATCGGATCATCGCTAAAGCTCTGCTTCTCTTCAAAATAGTAGCCACAGTTGTCACATTTGTACGCATAGACCGGCATTAGTAGTTCTCTTTCCGTTCACAAAGCCTCGACGCCAAGATAATTGCGTCATTTACTTGGTTACAATGAATAGTGACGCTTCCCACGCCTAAAAGCGGGGGCTTCTGAGCCACGCTTGCGGCAACCCGCTACGTTCTGGCTCACGGACACGTCCTGCCCGTTTTAATACATTCAATGCCGCGTTGTGGTCTCGGTCTAAACTGAGACCACATTCACATTCAACCCAACGATGTGCCAGCGTTAGACCCTCAAAAATTACACCACAGTTTGAGCAAGTTTTAGATGTGTAGGCCGAGTCTACAAGCACTACTTCCCGGCCAGCGTCCGCCGCTTTGTCGAATAACCGTTGCTTGAAGTATCCTCAACCCGTATCCAAAATGCGCTTACTGAGGTGACAGTTTTTCACCATATTCTTGGTTTTCAGGTCTTCCAAGACAATCACATCGTCGGTTTGAACAAGATAAAGCTATGTAATTTCTAGCAGTCTTTGCACCCTACATTTCCATAGATAAATCTAGGGGCTTTGAGCGCATTTTTGATATTAAATCACGTCTGAATATACCACTATCTCGTCAGATTTATGTTAGCATTAGCGGCTTTTCGCTGGAATACAAGCAGTCAGGCGAAAGATAGACTGCTAAGCGGCGTCACCACATAGTCAAGTTGCAGTGACGCTCCCCACGCCTAAAGGCGGCGGCTTCTGAGCCACGCTTACGGCAACCCGCTACATTCTGGCTCACGGACACGTCCTGCTCGTTTTAATACATTCAATGCCGCGTTGTGGTCTCGGTCTAAACTGACGGTTTTTCACCATATTCTTGGTTTTCAGGTCTTCCAAGACAATCACATCGTAAGTTTGAACAAGATAAAGCTATATAATGTCTAGCAGTCTTTGCGCCCTACATCCCCATAGATAAATCTAGGGGCTTTGGGCGCATTTTTGGTAAATTACGCCATCGCTAGGCTAAGGCACTTTCCTCACCCGAGTCACGCACGAAGATACAAGACCCGTTAATCGACTGGATGATCTTCTGGCTCATCTCTAGATCGGGCGGGCGCGACATGCCGAAAATACTGAGGTCAGCGCGCGGGGCTTTTTTGATTGCCTCAAGGAAGGGCTCGGTATAGACCCTGCTGGTCGTATTGACAGGGATCCGCGTGAGAGTGATCAACTGTGCGAGGTATTCTTGAGCGTCTGCCATGTTGGCTGGGTCACGTAAAGCCATGCATAAATCAATGCGTGCCTTCCAATTCTGTCCGAGTTGGTAGGCTGCTAGTAGCGCCAGATCATGGTTGCCTGTCCGCAGTGCTAGGTTCCAGTCTGGGCTTTTGTCAGAGATCCACAATTGAATCACCTGTTCGCGCCCCATGCTGATCACCGGGTGGCGTGCCAGCATAATAACACCGATGCGGTAAGCTGCCGTCTTCGTGATCAACGCTTCGAGCTGCTCAATGTCCGTATCTTCCAGCAGTTGCAGGAATAGGATATTAGGCCGTAGAAACTCACGGCGCATAATTTGGGTGGCAGCCCGTACAGCCGCAACGGGATCATGATCATCGAGGAAGGTCACTTGTGAATACAACCCCTGATCGGTAAAGGCATTGCTTAACAAGATCAGTTCGTCGTAGTCAACAGAATCAGTTTCTTGGTTAATCCCTAGAACTCGCACGACCCCCTGTGGCGAGGTCAGCGAAAGCAGGAAGCGAAAGCTGCCTGCCAGTTCACTAGCATCCTCCACGGGGACCAACACACTGGGCTTCCAAGTCCGTTCTGGCGCATAGGGGATTTTACGCGAACGCATTACCGCCCATTCAGCGATCTGTAAGAAAAGGCCACTCCGCACGTCTCCACCATCACCTGTGAGGTTACGGGTCTGCAAAACGCCGTAGATCAACAGCACGACGACAATGGCGACGAAGCTAAAAGCAGGGTTCACTAAAAACATGACGAAAAGACAGCTTGCAGTCCCAACTGCTGAAACGGCTTTAGGGATTTTAAGCGTTGGGCGAAAGGTGACGTTATCAACTTGCTGCTCGATCAACACCACCAAATTGAGCGAGCCATAGGTGATCAAGAAGAACATGGTTATCACTTCTGCAATGGCATCGAGGCCGCCGCCCACCAAACCGAACGTCAAGCCCAGCAGCGCGATTGCTGATGTAACCAACATGGCGCGTCGTGGTTCGCCATTTGTCTCTAGCGCAAAAAAGTTGCTCATCGGCAGAATATGGTTGGCGGCTAAAGCCTGCATGACACGCGGCGCAGCAACCAACGACCCCAGTGCTGAGGAGAAGGTCGCACCGAGCATCCCGGCGAGTATCGCACCGCCAATCAACGCTTTATCGATCATAATCGTTAGATTCGTGACTAGCTCTTCAGGTGGCGCAATGTATGCCAACCAGAAGACTAACAAGAGGTAGATGATTAACGTCAGGCCGATAGCGCTTAGTGTGCCAACAGGAATATTACGGCGTGGATCTTTGAGTGTGCCACTGAGGCTGATGCCCGTCATGATGCCCGTTACAGCCGGAAAGAAGATCGCGAAGGTTTCCCAAAAGCTGCGCTCAGCGTAGGTGCCAAATAACTGAGGTTGATATTGGAAGCCTTCTCCACCGATCATTGGAACTGCCCCCAGCGCTACAGACACCAGTGAGACGAAGACGATAGCAAGGATAACGTACTGTGTGCGGGCAGCAAATGCCGTGCTGATATAGGCAATGCCAAACACAAGCACAAAAGCCACATAGGCCACAATTGGCAAGGGTATGGTTCCAAATGGCATTTCACCCAATTGTGGGAGGGTGATGGTAGCGGGTAGGCGCTGCCAAGCTTCACTGAAGCCGAGCACATATAGCCCAACCGAGATACCTTGCGCGAAAAACAAGGGGACACCAATGGCTCCGCCCACTTCCAACCCCAGTGACTTAGAAATAATCGCAAAGGCCCCGCCTGCTCCAACGCGGGTGTTGGTAGCGACTGAAGATACGGCTAACCCTGTCGTCACGGTAATAACGTGAGCTGCGAGGATAATCATAATTGCGCCGACTAAGCCAGCATTGCCAACGACAAAACCGGTCCGCAAGTACATAATCGTACCAAGGATCGTGAGCACTGTTGGCGTAAACACACCCGCAAACGTTGATAACTTACGTGATGAACTCTCGGTAGCTGCCATATGTCGTCATTAATCCCCTTGTGGTGAGCTGCAAGTCCCGCCTTCATTATGCTCAATTGACTCTAAAAGTTTCAACTGGTTTCTAACCCAATGTTGGGTCGGCATGCTCAAGGTTCAAACATGCGCTGGTCAAGACATTCACCTGTCATTCGCGTCAGACAAACAGTTATTGAGGGTGTGGTGAGCGCAATGGAAATGCATATTAAGCAGGTGTTGGCAGAAGCGCCAAGAACCCCGCAGCATTCTAAATGGATGCCTTCACCAGAGATTGTATTCTAGCGCTGGCGCACCTGCACACGAATCAACACCGTTCCAACCTGCTCCACCAGACAATCGACCTCGTTCTGAGCAAGCGTCAGATAGAGCTGTACCCAACCCATTTGAAGAAATTTCCCTGACCACCAAGCCGATTTTAAAGCCCACTTAACAAGCGCCTTGCTATACTCGAGAGCAGTATAAACGACTTCCTGAAGGAGTATTCTATGAGTGACGTACGTCAATTCCCAGCAGAGATCGAAGATGAAGCCATTGCCGCGTTTATCGCGTGGGATTTTTCGACCAGCGCCACCACCCGCCACAACTACGCTGGTGACGAGGCATTCCTCAACGCCCTGCTCGACAACTTCGAAACAGCCTATGCCCGCCTTGGTGAAGTGATCGAAGCGGAGGAAGAAGAAGAGGAAGAAGAGGAGGAGGAGGAAGAGGAGGAGGAAGCAGCATAGCCTGCAAGCAGCATAACAGCAAAAGAGCCACCTCAATTGGGGTGGCTCTTGCGCTTGGGCGCCTCGTTAGTTGGGCATACAAAAGCTGCGACGTCTTATCATTGAGAATCAGTTGGGATGATGAAATCCCCTCCATCCAGCTCGACCGTCCCGGCCCAAGCCTCAAAGGCTGCACGCCAGTCGGGTTCAGGTGCGCCATACCTCTCTCGGGCAGGCAGCTTGGTGCCATCGGGCAGAGTGGCACCCTCGAGGCTGCCCTCGGTGCTGCCCTCGAACACCGCCCGAAGTTGACCGACCGTAAGGCCCTTGGCTCCCCTCAGGTTGGCAAGCTCTAAGTACGCCCCGCTCAGGTTGGCCTCCACCAAGTGCGCCCCGCTCAGGTTGGCCCTCGTTAAGGACGCCCCGCTCAGGTTGGCCAAGTACAAGTCCGCCCCGCTCAGGTTGGCCCTATACAAGCTCGCCCCGCTCAGGTCGGCCTTCTCTAAGAGCGCTTTGCTCAGGTCGGCCTCATCCAAGTACGCCCGGCTCAGGTTGGCCCCCATCAAGTTCGCCCCGCTCAGGGTGGCATCAAGCAAGACCGCCCCGCTCAAGTCCGCCTTATTCAAGACCGCCCCGCTCAGGTTGGCCACCACCAAGCGCGCCCCGCTCAGGTTGGCATCCACCAAGCGCGCCCCGCTCAGGTTGGCCTCCCACAAGTTCGCCCCGCTCAGGTTGGCCTTATCCAAGTGCGCCACGCTCAGGTCAGCATCCTGCAAGTGCGCTTCGCTCAGGTTGGCCTCCCGCAAGTGCGCCCCGCTCAGGTCGGCATACCGCAAGTTCGCCTTTTGCAGTGAACCGTCCTCCGTCCACCCCCTGGCAGTTAGCTGCCGCGCCGCCTCGATG
>CAYTPI010000030.1:0-15749 GCA_964439625.1 uncultured Anaerolineae bacterium
TGGGCGTCACACTGCGTTAGTCATCCTAACTCGCTCTTTGCCTCCTCTTTATGTTGTATTTATTTTTCGACCATTAGCGGTATTTTCCGCTAAGGTGGAGGAATAATACCATGTTGGTTCATCACTAGCAAGTGATTGTATAAAATTCGTCGAAATTCATCAAACCTATCCAGACCTATCCATAGATTCGCTACGCTCATTTTAGAATAGGCTCTTAACTATAGGCTTCCAAGAACTTGACAATCTTGAGGCGAACCCGCCCGCTTGGCACCTCAACATCAATTACCTCGCCAACTTTTTTGCCTAGCAGAGCACGTCCCACTGGTGACTCAATCGAAACGCCTTCTTGACCATGTGCCACTTCATCGCCGCCAAGCAGGTTAAATTCCTCCTCTTCCTTTGTATCCATGTCTACGACAAGGATACGATCGCCCGGAGAAGCTGAGTCTGGATCAAGGTCTTCTTCTAGAATGACAGAATTGGCGAGAATATTGTCTATTTCACGGATGCGTTCATCAATCCGGTTTTTTTCCGCCATCACCTCAAATAAGTCCGTGTCTTCTTCACCACTGACTTCGCCCCGAATCTGTTCAAGACGTTCAGTCAGTATCGGCAGTTCTTCTTCAATCAGACGGTTGCGGATTGATTTGAGGTTTTCATAACCTTCCCGCGTGATAGGATTTGCCATCTTTTCGTTACTCCCTATCGCTTGAACTCAAGCACTCTCAAAAAATTTCAGCAAAGTCTAACGCTTATCGGCTTAATTCTCAACAGCCACTGCAATATTCATTTGCCGCACGGGTTTTCATTCGGTAGTATGTATTCTCTGATGCGGGTATGGTGTAACGGTAACACAATAGCCTTCCAAGCTCTTGTTGCGGGTTCGAGTCCCGCTACCCGCTCTAAACACCGAATACCATCAGGGGCCTATAGCTCAGCGGTTAGAGCATCCGGCTCATAACCGGCAGGTCGCAGGTTCGAATCCTGCTGGGCCCATCCTTGGACCCCTTCTCAGGGGTCTTTATCATTCATTATGCCTACGTTCAAATGAATGAGCTTGGCAGAGATATCACATACTGGGCAGATCACTTATGTATGTAAGCAACGTCTCTATTAACCCATCCTCCAGAGATCCGGCTTGGACACGCCTGTCGGCCCAGGTATCCTACGATGATCGCTATCCAACTGAAGAATACTGGTTTGAAGTTCCAACAGAACTGAGCGGCTTGCTATCAACGTCTGGTAATCCGTGGGCTGTCGGCATGCTTCCACTGGCGGTCACACTCCGGCAAGACTTACAGATCGATGCGCCCCTAGACAAAACCTTGTTTGACAATTTACAACACCTCATGAAAATCTGGAGCGGCTGGTACAAATTTGCGAAGCCAGTATCTATTGTAGCCACAACCACTGACCAGCGTCCGCAGGAAAAAGGACAAGCTGGTGTCTTGTACTCCGGCGGGGTAGATTCGCTGTATACGCTGCTGCGTACCCAGCACAATGGGGACAATCCGACCGAGCACCTATTAACAATCTGGGGTGTTGATGTCGATATCGATGATCAACCAGGGTTTGAGTACCTAAAGATACAAGCACAGCAAGTCGCAAATACACTTAACAAAAACGTCGTCACCATGGCGACCAATATAAAACGAACTCGCTGGCACTACACTGATTGGGTTGATTTTAGCCATGGTGCAGCACTGAGTGCCTGTGGGCTTGTGCTTGAAGCATACTTCAGTCACCTGTATATAGCCTCGCTTGGTATTCTTGATATCAAGCCGCATGGCTCCCACCCCTACACAGATCCTTTATTCTCCTCAGCCAGTCTTACATTCGAGCATTTTGACCCATACGTTAATCGAGTAGAAAAGACCAGATACATTACACAATTCGATGTGAGCAACCAGCATCTAAGAGTATGCTGGAAAGATAGCGGCAAAAATTGTAACCAGTGCGAAAAATGCTACCGGACAATGATTGCATTGGATTTACTCGGCAAGCTAGAACAGGTCGAAGTGTTTGACAACGCCAAATATGACCTAAGATGGATTGAGAATAACTACCTCGTCGAAATCTCATACAAAATGTACCGAGATTTAAAAGAAGAAGCCATCCGCTTGGGACGGGATGATGTCGTAGAGTCATTAGACCAAGCGATGAAATACAGTCGCTTACAGAATTTTTGGTTCCGGCGCCATGACATCCACCGGTTGATCACGTTCCTTCGCCGGCATGATCATATCTGGCGACGGCTTTCGCCCATCCGTAAAGGCCTTAAACGGGTACTTCAATGACCCGCATCCTGATCGAAACTGGGAGCCACAGCCTGCTGAATCATGGCGACGTGGCAATGTATCAGGTGGCGGCTCATCGTCTACAGCAACTCTTACCATCTGCTGAAATCCAAGTTTTGACGGACAACCCTAAGCGCCTCCTTGCCACGACTCCGTTTGTCACCCCTGTGATTGCCGAGTACCCGAGGTGGTGGTCACCCATTAAAAAACTGATCGATGATATTGTACCGGAACAACTGCTTGCTTCAACCAAGACACGCCTAAAAAGCTTGGCAAAATCTGATGCCAACACAGCTTTCAATCAACGTGTCTACGAGGCGCTCACTGAGGCCGATATCGTCATCCATACCGGGATGGGGGGCATCAATGATGCGTTTGGCGACGAAGCCATCAGGCGCCTCAACTTTCTAGGCGCAGCGAAACAACAAGGCAAGCTGGTTAGCTTGTTTAGCCAGGGTATTGGCCCTATTACCGAAAGCTATCTCAAAAAGGCAGCACGTAACGTGCTGCCAGAGCTAGACTTCATCGGCATCCGTGAAGATGTATTCACGCCCCATACCTTAGCTGAGCTTGGCGTAGCAGATACTCAGATACACTTCACGGGTGATGATGCCGTTGCCTTGGCATTAACGCACGGTGCCGCAAACTTGGGTGATGCGCTTGGTATCAATATTCGGCTGGCACCTTATGCACAATTGTCTAAAAGAAACTTATCCATCTTTCAAACGCTTCAAGACATGCTGAGGCCCTTTGAAGATACGCCAAAGATCGTGTTTTCAATCGCGCAGCATGATGCGGCTGCAACTGTGGAAACGCTTAAACTTGATAGCGCAGCGCCAGAAAAGCAGTTCACCTCGCCAATAGCCACCATCCAACGGATCGGGCAGTGTCGGCTGGTTGTCACTGGGAGTTACCATGGCGCGGTCTTTGCACTTGGGCAAGGGATACCCGCCATATGTTTGGCAGGTTCAAATTATTACATGCACAAGTTTCAGGGGCTGGCTGAGCAATTCCCAAATGCCTGCCATGTGATCAATTTACAGGATACAAGCGAGCCTGTGCAAGGCTCCTCAGATGAGTTAGTGGCATTCTGGCAAGCAGCAGACACCCTCCGCCCGGAGATACTCAGCAAGGCAGAAGCCCTTGCCGACCTCAGCCAGCAAGCTTACGGGCGGTGGGTTCAATTACTGGCGTAACTCAAAGAGCATCATGCCATAGGCCACCATGTTGCGACCAACAAGCACCACAATTTGCGACAGAGGCAGGCCCACCAAGCCAAGCCGAGGAATGAGCAAGAAGGTCGAACTGCCACACAAGACAAAAACAAGCGCCTGCGCCCAAATAAATCTATGAAGCACCCTAGTTTTTGACTTACCGATAACGAAACTTCTAGGGAGCGTTTCAGCAAGCATCAGCGTGCCGACCACAACAAGCAGAGGGACGAGCGCCTTACTTTCAGTGTATTTCCCGCCATAAGCCACATCGATAAATACTGGCATGATCAAGATCACAAGCCCGCCAATAGCGAGCGCTCCACCCCAGAGCAGGATAATCAAATGTAGTATTTTCGTCCGGCTGTCACGCGCTAACTCGGTGATAAATATCCGCCTCAGCACGTTGTCCAGCAGATTGTAACCCCGGAAGATAATGGCAGCAGCACTAAACACAGCCAATAACGAGGAAGTCAAATAGATGCCACCAATAGCAACAACCCCCTGATACGTCACCACATTAACCGATGCGGACACAAGAAAAATGAGACCACTGACGCGCTCAGTCTGAGATAAAGTCGCATGCCCACGCTTGGTATGCGTCTGCAAATAGTAGAGTCCGACGACATTGCTTACAACGACTGCCGCCAGCCAGAGCCAAAGCGTGTTGATAAAGTTGGCAGGCAATATACCGAACAAAAAAGAAGTTGACCCGACAAACAACAGTGCCAACGGCAGCCGCTGGGCAACCGTCCCAAATACATACTTCTCTTGTGTAGCTGAGATCACCCCAATCAATTGAAGAGATACCTGCAAAACGATAATGCCAGGCAACAAGCCAAGTACCCTAGGGGAAAACCCATATATGGTACCTACAAATACCATCCCAACGAGAATAATGGGCAGACTTATCAACAAAGTCAGGGAAAGGTCACGAGTCCAGTTGTATTGCCCCGGCTGTGCTTGGGAATACTGGCGCGAGATCAACCCAGGCTGCCCAAGTGCGGCGAGCACCAATAGCGTTTCAACGATTGCTTGAACCAACCCAAATTGGCCCGCATCATCTATACTTAATAGGCGCAAGAGTAGGACCGTGGAAAGTGTCGAGGGGATCGCTATCAGAACGGAGGCTATCGTCGAAGCACCGATCAGCTTGCCCCATCTCGCTAGATTGTGTCTGGTTGTTTCAACCTCTGGTGACGTCAAGGTTTGACGCCACTTTCAAGTACCTCATTCTTGATCCGCCCGATAACCCCGCCGCGATGAACGACATCATGCGCTTGGATATACTCCCGCGCAGCCTGGGAAAGACGATTGCATGTCGTTTGACGAGCCATACCCACGGCATCAAAAACCCCTCGAAGCGCATGGTTAAGCACATGGTTCTTGACACCTTTGATGGTGTAACCAATAGCTAAAGGTATGAGGCGCAGGCGCGAGCAGTAAAATTTATAGTCGAGTATGAGTGCATTACGGACGTAATAATAGTAGCGTTCGCCCTCCCACTTGAGCCAAGCTGGCTGATGACTGTCATGCTTGTGCAGAATTCGAACACTGCCCGCATAGATAATCCGATAGCCCTGGTTGATAAATTGATAGGCTAAATCAAGTTCTTCCCAATAAAAGAACAAGCGTTCATCGTAGCCCTCAACCTCATCAAGGCAAGTACGACGTATGATATGACCTGCCCCAACAAAACGTGTGACAAAAAAAGTTTCTTCTCTGCGTTCCAGCAATTGACGCGCAAAAGCCCAATAAGCATAGTCATCCTTACCCGTGAAGCTGTTGATCAATCGCGTAGTCAAGACGGCAAGCGATGGCTCACCGGTCATTATCTCAATCGCATTCGCTAACGTCAGACTATTTTCAAACTCAGCATCATCGTCAAGGCTGACAATATAGTCTGCTGTGCCCAGCGACATACCAAAATTGCGCCCGGCTGCCACCCCAATGTTTTCCTGAAGTTCTTCTAAATGGACTGTCTTATTAACATCAGCGAATGATCGCAGCAACGCTAAACTATCCAGCTCACTCCCTTGATCAATAATCCAAACGGTCACATCTACATCCACTTGAGAGAGCGCACTTTGGGCCGCTTCAATCGTCAGTTGGGGGCGGTTCAAGGCTAGGATGACAACGTCAGCGTTATAGGGTTTTTCTACGGAATGATAAGATTTTTTCATTACTCATGGTTTATTGCTTATGTGGCATTAGACAAGCATGCACACCATTAACGGAATAATCAAGTTAATGACCGTGCGCTAGATACCAGTCAATGGTGTTGCGTAAGCCTGTCCGAAAGTCTGTGGTGGAGACAAAACCAAGTTCATTGCGGGCGCGGCTGGTATCCAGCGCACGGCGCGGCTGCCCATCTGGTCGATCTGTATCCCAGATAATATCGCCTGCGAAGCCCGTTAACTCTGCAATTAGCGTCAGTAATTCCCTGATGCTGATCTCTTTGCCTGAACCGAGGTTAATCGGATAGGAGTCTTCGTACTTCTCAGCCGCGAGCAAAATGCCTTCAGCCGCATCTTCGACGTAGAGAAACTCACGGGTGGGCGAACCTGTACCCCAGGCGATGATCTGATCATCACCACGTTCTTTGGCCTCAAGGCACTTCCGGATCAATGCTGGTATCACATGTGAGGTTTCTAGGTCAAAATTATCACTCGGCCCATAGAGGTTCGTGGGCAGCACATGGATCGAACGAAACCCGTACTGGTTATGGTAGGCTTCCCCTTGCACCATCAGAGCCTTCTTCGCGATCCCGTAGGGGGCATTGGTCTCTTCCGGAAAGCCATTCCAAATATCAGCTTCTTTGAACGGAATCGGCGTGAACTTTGGATATGAGCAAACCGTGCCGATGGTGACAAACTTCTCGACCTCGGCCTTCCAACTCTCATGGATAAGCTGGGTGCCCATCATCAGGTTGTCGTAAAAGAACTCCGCAGGCCGTGCTTGGTTCGCTCCGATCCCACCGACGACTGCCGCCAAGTGAACCACGAGAGTAGGCTGGGTATCGGCTAAGACAGCAACGACACGATCATGATGACGCAGATCGTATTCGGTACTAGAGGGCGCAAATACCTGATCAGCACCTTTTTCTTTCAACTTCTTGACAACATACGTACCCAGAAAACCGTTGCCGCCCGTCACCAAAACACGCTGCCCAGCCCAAAATGATGCTTCATTTACCATTATTTGAACGTCACCTTAGTTTAGGTAAGAATAAGTTCGGTTTCTTGCACTCTCAACAGGTGGATCGAGCGGGTTGCCAAGCAACCAAAGTGCGAACCGCAAGAATTGTAACCAACCCAACCGAAACGCCCAACCACCACAACAGATACTCGGACAAGTAGCAGCAATCAGACTAGCGCAGCGGCGAAGCCTGCGCGCTGATCGCTTTGCGCCGGGCATAAAACGCGGCTTCATGGTCGCGGAAGTCCCACGGAGAGGAGGCTGAGTCATCTGGGAGTGTATACAACACAGCACCGAGCACATAATCATCTTTACGCATTTGATTATCGTACCAGTCGATGCAGCGCAGATAATAGTCAACGGTATCCGTGACACCAAACACGCGCAGCCCATCGCGGAAGTCTTTCCAGGCAGGTGATGGGTAACCCGGACGCGTCCAACGTTCGACGCCCCCACCAAGACCAGCCCCCGCACCAAACTCTCCGATCACAATTGGCACGTTGAACTGCTCGATGTGCATATCCCAGACGGTACGGTAGCGGCACAAGTGGTGAGCCTCATTTGCGACATAGTTCGGGAAAAGGTCAATGTCCCCCGGCTGCCGACCTGGTGCACGGTACCAAGCTTCTTGGTGCTTGCCGTAGTAATTACTGACCGTCCAAGCGAAGTACTCATGCAGTGACAGCACGCCGCCGGTATCTGCCAATGCTGCAAGCAGTGGATAGACCTCCAACCATTGAGGGTAGTCTGGTGTGCCAACTGCAAACGACCCTCCTGCAATACGGAAGCCATCTTTTGCCGCCAAATAGGTGACATCCGCCTCAAATTGCGCCATCCGGCCTAGCTGTGACCAATCACTGTATTCATTGGTGATGTTCCAAAAAACGCGCCCACGATGTTCTGGCTTAATACGGGACCACTTCCTCGACGCATCCCGATAGTAACGGGCAACATCCCAGCCAAGCTCCTCTGGGCGATCTGTGATTTGCCCGTTGTCTTGCAGAACCCAGACCTTGCCGATGGCAAAACCAAGTGGGTCAGCGTCAAGGAAGTTGTTGATGTGTTCTAAGGTTTCAACCTGCTTCATGATGTGCACGCCTGAGTCAAGCATCAGTTCGAGGTTGGGGCGGCCTATGTTGGCAAATGGCCCCATTTTGGTACCGGGCACCGTTTGCGGAAGGGGCATATAGTCGAGCGGCATCGTTAGGGGTCTCCTGCGTTAAGCGGTTCAGAATTGGTTGCTGTAGCATGGATCATCATCTGCACCAGCGCTTGTATTATAAAGGATTTTGCCAACACACAAATGCGATCAGATTGGCTCATCCGATATCTCTTCTCTATGCTCATAGATGATGAGTTTGATAGAGGATAAAAGCAATGACAGATACACACCAGCAAATCGTGCCGGGAGATTGGCACCCCCGCGAAGCATATCACTTACTGATCAGCACGATAGCCCCCCGCCCCATTGGCTGGATTTCAACCTTAGACGCTGATGGCAACCCAAACATCGCACCGTATTCGTTCTTTAACGCTGTGGGTGGCATTCCGCCGACTGTGATGTTTTCCGTATCAATACCGCGCAGTGGGCGCATCAAAGATACGCTGACAAACGCACGCACAACAGGGGAGTTCGTTGTAAACATTGTCAGTGAGGCCCAAGCTGAGCGGATGGTGCAAACCTCAGGGATGTATGCACCGGGTGTCAACGAGTTTGACATGGCGGGCCTAGAAATGGCCCCTTGCGTTGACGTTAAACCGCCACGAGTCGCAGATTCACCAATCGCGATGGAATGTAAGGTGACACAAATTGTTCCAGTACAAGACACAAACAACACGATGATTCTCGGGCAGGTACAGCGCTACCATGTTCGCAGTGATCTACTACGTGCCGACAAGACTATCGACATCAAAAAGATGGCACCCGTGGTGCGTCTGGGCGGTATTGAATATGCATCTGTTGGGGATGTCTTCGAACTAGAGAGACCCGAAGTATAGAGGCCCAGGCTAGACACCAGAGCCTCTTTCAGTCTTCTACAATACAATATCCGTGAAACTAGGGCGGGCCCGTTGCTTAGGCTAAGCTCGCCAACGCCAGCTTAAGGCCACAACCCGCGGACGCTCTGCACCTTTGCAACACGCTGCACTCCCACCTGAAACGCCGCTTGCCTCAGTGTGATGTTTTCTTCCTCCGCGAGGTTCCATACCGTGTCGAATGCGGTGAACATCTTTTCGCGCAGGCGGGTTTCAACGACTTCCAGCGGCCAATTATCATACTGAAGGTTCTGGACCCACTCAAAGTACGAAACCGTCACACCACCCGCATTTGCCAGCACATCCGGCACAGTGATAATCCCTCGCGCTTCAAGGATATCGGCCCCTTCAATCGTCGTGGGGCCATTGGCCCCTTCAACGATCAGCTTGGCGCGGATATCAGAAGCGTTGCCCGCATGGATTTGCCCTTCAATCGCCGCAGGGATCAGCACATCAGTGTCTAAAGCCAACAGATGATCGTTATCAATTAACTCGTATTGCACGCCAGCTGAGTCGTGGTCTGCTAACAGCCCACCTTGTTTGACATGCGCTGACAGCGCCTCTGGATCAAGACCGTCCTGACAGTAGATAGCCCCGGAGACGTCACTGACGCCAATGATCGTTGCGCCGTATTCACTGTATAGAATCTGGGCAGCATGGCTGCCAACCTTGCCGTAACCCTGAATCACAACCCGCGCCCCTTTGACGGGTATCCCCATGCGCTCTAAGGCGAAACTGGTAACATGAGCGATCCCCCGACTGGTCGCTTTGGTGCGCCCGCGTGATCCACCCAGTGCAATCGGCTTACCTGTGACAACAGCAGGGTCTGCCTGGCGATTCATAATCGTCATGGTGTCATTGAACCACACCATGATCCGGTCGTCGGTGTCGATGTCTGGCGCGGGGATATCGCGACGAGACCCTATAATATCAATGATAGACGATGCATAGCGCCGCGTAATGCGCTCTAGTTCGCCCTTACTCAGTGAGCGCACATCCACTTGGACGCCACCCTTGGCTCCGCCAAATGGCAGACCAACGATGCTGCATTTCCACGTCATCAAAGCTGCCAACGCATTGACTTCATCCCGTGTGACGCTGGGATGGTAGCGAATGCCACCCTTCGCCGGGCCGAGTGCTGTTGAGTGCTGCACCCGGTAGCCTTGAAACACCTCAATCTGACCGTTGTCCATCTTGACGGGCACCGCTACTTCCAACACACGTTCAGGGGCGCGTATCCATTCGACTAAGCCGGGGTCTAGCTTTAAGCGGCGGGCTACTAAGTCTAATTGATAGTTTGCCATCGCCAGCATCGGGTCGGAATAGCTGGCACTTTTTACAAGAAAGCTAGTCATAGTTCCCTATATTTGAATACCAATTTTAAAGTACGCATATGGTAATCAAAATTTGGCGCCCGTGCCCAACTGTAACCCTTCTGTTTTTGTCGGGGTAAGCTGATTAATCGTGTTGATCTGAGGTGACTTAAGCTGTTCCAGCTTACCGTACCTTACGAGCATCTCTTGCTTCAGAACATTTCTCTAAGGGGCTACTCCAGGCCCCTAATCATCGATTGACGCCGCTGGGCGGTGGCCCACGTCAAACGCTCCGGTGGGGTCAGGTAGTGGCGATAGGCTAGTGCCATCTGGCGGGCCGCTTGTTGATACGGCACGCGCCCAGCAGCGATGCCTAACCCTGGGCAGGCCACCGCCTGGATCGGTCGGTCAGAGCGTTGATTATGCCGCGCCACCGCCACCACCATGGCCCACATCGCTGTATAGACATTGTCCGTCTCTGCAATCGGCATTGGGATGCGCATCGTTGGTGTATGCGCAATATACGGGTGCAGCGGATTGCCGGTCTCGACGATCATTGAAGTGCCCACGGGCTGCTCGCCAAGGTACTCCGCCAGAATACGTTTCTGCACGCGCTGCATCAAGGCGGGGCCAAAAAAATCAATAATAGCTGCATCCACACCCCCATCCATAAGGCCAAAGCTGTTCGCCGCCGACACCATACAATCGAAGATTTTCAAATCCTGAAAATAGCCATTGATGACTTCAATCTCAGGTAGGCCAACGAACGCTTGCTCACAGGCTTTGCAGAAGGCCTGGTTGGGGTCAACGATGATCAGTCTATTCAGTTGCGCTGTCTTCTTCAGGGTTATTTCTCCAGAAAGGTTATGCCGTCAGTCTTAAACTTCTCCATAAACGTATCGAGTAGGCCGTCGAGTTCAGCTACACTCTGATAACGCCAGAGTACGTCACGCCCCGTCGATGCCACGCTGCCGAAAAACTCGCTCGACATTTGCCCATTCTTGCGACCACTCCAGCCTCTATCCACGATATGTTGTTTGGCGTCGGCAAACCTAAAGCGATCAAGGTTGACGACGAAGATGTGCTGTTCAGACTGGGGCAGACGGCTGTTCCATTCATCATGCTCGAAATGCACCCGCGCCATGACATCTTTATTGATGTATTTGATAAAGCGTACATTAGCCTTATAGACATTATCCATCTTCGCCATTAGCACCATTTGATCTGGTGGTACAATGACATCACTACTACGAAGCTTGTAACCAAGTTTATTCAACGGTTTTGCAAGTATATTAACAATCGGCGTGTTGAACACACGCATTAGCTCGACAACATCAGATGGGTCATCATCTGTTGTTGTATGCGGCGTCTGCCAGATGTAATCATTTATCTTTGTCATGGGGCCTGCGTCCTTATGGCACTACAATTGATCAGGAGACCACTACCACTATGCTAGATGATACCACCTTCAACGCAATGACACTGGCCCAAGCCTCAAATATGATCAAACAGGGGCAGATGACGCCATTAGAATTAACCGAAGCCTGCCTTGAACGTATCGAACGTTATGATAGCACACTGAACGCTTTCATTGACGTCCTCAAAGAAGAGGTCCTGACCGAAGCGCGCTACGCGACCAAGTCATTTGAACGCGGCGAATATTGGGGCACGCTGCACGGCATTCCGTTGGCAATCAAAGACAACATCGACATCACCGACCACGTCACGACGGCAGGCGGCAACTTTCACGACAACCAAGTTGCCACCGCTGACGCGGAGGTGATCACGCAGTTACAAGCGGCGGGCGCACTGGTGATCGGCAAGACAAACATGCACGAGTTCGCGGTTGGCGTCACGACGGATAATCCGCATTACGGCACCTGCCGCAACCCATGGAACGCCAAGTACAGCCCCGGTGGGTCAAGTGGGGGGACGGGGGCAGCCGTCGCGGCAGGTATGGCGTTGGGCGGCCTTGGCACCGATACCGGCGGCTCTGTGCGTGTCCCCTCGGCACTCTGCGGCCTGACGGGCCTTCGCCCCGGTAAGGGCAAAATATCGACCAAAGGCGTCTTCCCAATGAGTTGGACACTCGACACCGTCGGGCCAATGGCACATTCTGCCCGCGATGTCGCCCTACTCTACGACGCTGTGACGCTCAGCGACACGCACGCCATGATCAACAAGTCAGTACGCGGCACACGAATCGGTTTGCTGACAGATGACTTCATCTGGATGGAGGCTGACGTTGAAGTCAGTGGTGCGGTCCGAGCTGCCGCCGATGCCCTCAGTGATGCGGGGATGGACGTCATCGACGTCTCACTGCCGATGTTGCCAGAAGCACAGCGAGCAGGAGCACTGATCGGCATCACCGAGGCCGCAGCCGTTCATCGGGAGCGGCTGGACGCCCAACCTGAGCGCTTCGGAGAAGACGTACTGACGCGCTTGCAACTTGGGCAGGATCGCAGCGGTATTGATTATGCTCAGGCTCGGCATACAGGCCGTCAATGGCGTACCGAACTCGATGAGATGTTCGCCAACCAAGTTGACATCTTGCTGCTGCCCACCACCCCGATCCCTGCGCCGGAGATCGAGGGTAATCAAGCGATTAAGGCAGCCGGTGTACTCTTACGCTTGACCTACCCATTTAACTTATCTGGCCTGCCAGCAATGAGCGTACCGTGCGGCTTCACGTCAGATGAGCTGCCAATTGGGATGCAGTTGATCGCCCCAGACATTTACTTAGAGTTACAGATGGCGCACCTCTACCAGCAGCATACTGACTGGCACATGCGCCGTCCTAATCTCGCTGAGACAACCTAGCGTGACCGAAGCAATATTCGATTAAAAAGGGGGCAGCTTATCTGCGCCCCGGTAATCTTTCAAGATAGCTATTCGGGCTTACCCTGCATCGCTTCGACCAAGATCGCACTGACCTCGGGCCGGGTGAATTCAATGGGTAGTTGCTCACCAGCGCGCAGCTTCTCGCGGACTTGCGTGCCACTGAGGAAAACCCAGTCATCTTTCGTGGTGCGGGTCGTCTTCGCCGTGACGACCTTACCTTCCGACTTACTATAAAAAGCATGTTCAAAGCGCAGCGGCGTGATGTCAATGAGCTTCGAGTCAAACTGATCGAAGATCATCTGAGCATCATACGTGCCGTAATACTTACCCACACCAGCATGATCGCGCCCGACGATGAAGTGCGTACAGCCGTAGTTCTTGCGGGCAATCGCATGGAAGACCGCCTCACGCGGGCCTGCGTAGCGCATTGCCGCTGGGAAAACACCCAGCTCAACCCGGTTGTCGGGGTAGTAATTGTCGATCACGACGCGGTAGGTCTTCATGCGGACGTCGGCGGGAATATCGTCTTTCTTAGTCTCACCGACCAACGGGTGGATATAGAGGCCATCGACCATTTCCAACGCGACCTTTTGCAGATACTCGTGCGCTCGGTGGATCGGGTTACGCGTCTGGAAAGCGACGATCTGTCGCCAGCCATGCTCCTGAAACAACTTGCGACTGTCCGCTGGCTTATAACGAATCTCTGGGAAGTCGTTCTGCGCGGCTTCTGGTAGGTCAAACACATGAATGTCACCAGCCAGCAGTACATCACCGAGGCCGTACAAGCGAGCAACGCCGGGGTGCGCTTCTGCGGTTGTACCATAGACTTTCTCAGCTTCCAGTTCTTTGTCGTAAGTGTACTTCTCTTCGACGTCCATCACCGCTAACTGCCGGATGTCACCAGCCTTCGTTTGTTCAGCGAGGGCCACAAGCTGCCCTGCTTTAATATCTTTGGCGACGTCAGCGTCGACCGTCAGCGTCAATGGCACGGTCCACGGCAGGCCATTGCTCAAGTGCATATCATGAACAACGCTCAGGTAGTCGGCTTGCTTCATGAAGCCCGTCAGCGGGCTATACGCGCCAATCGCGATCATTTCGAGGTCGGCCGTGTTCATCTTCGAGAGAACAACCGTTGGCAAGGTCTTGGCAGCCTCACGGGTTGCGTCTGCCATGGCTCCCTTTAGGAGACGGTTAATGAGGGTGCCGCCATGCGGTGCGATCAGCGTAGGCAGGCGTGCGGATGTGTCGGTCATACAAACTCCTTAGGTACTATTTATGGGATGGGTTGCCCAGCGAGTCTAGCACATCACCGGCCTCGATCAACTGAAGGCGAAACAGAAGCAAAAAGCCCCCAAAATTAGGGACTTTTTATAAACGATAGACCGAGTCTGCTAACTGGCGTTAAATTCTGCAACCGCTTCTTGAATGACTTGACGGATGCGCTCGTCGGGGATGTCTTCTGGGTTATCGAACTGTTGCCCGTCCACCCAGACGTCAATCGTACCATCGCTGACAGTGCCAAAATCAATGTGAACATCTGCAAGGTTACCATGCTGCTTCAGCTTGACTTTGACTATCTCCTCAATCTGTTCCGAGATCGCACTGGAGGGGCGATCCTGCTTGCCGGGGCTGTCCATCACCCGGGCGTTCGGCGTAAACTGCGTCTGGACAGGCAGATCGTCTTGCGGCTTGGTGTTCAACGCCATGATTGCCACAGCGATCAAGACGATGATTAGAAGCACAAGAACACCAAATATAATGATAAGCGTGGGATTAGAGCCTAGCACAGCTTGTTCCTTTCTTGTAGAAGCTGTTTTTAATCAACACTATTATACTCTGAGACACAATCTTGGGCTTGTGACGTGGTTGGCGTTGCGTCTGCCGTATCCAAACGCTACAATTGGGGCATTACCACCCTCAACAAAACATTAGGTGCGCCATGAAGCGAATTCGCATTGTCCTGCTAACAGCTGCTCGGCTGCTGACAGCCCTGCTGCTGCAGCCGCGGGCGGCCTATGCCGCTGTCTTTAACGTTACAACGACAGCCGACTCTGGCGCTGGCTCCTTACGCCAAGCAATTATCGATGCCAATGCCAACGCAGCGGCAGATGTGATTAACCTTCCGGCGGACACCTAAACCTTAGCCTCGCAGCTGCCAGCCATCACCAGCGAGGTGACCATTCAGGGGGCAGGTGCCGCGACGACCATTATCGAGGCCAGCGCCTGCAACCCAGTCACCATTCCTGGCGGCTGCACCCCAGCGACTTATCGTGTGTTGGAAGTGAATAGTGGTGGCAGCTTGACCTTAGCTGACGTTACCGTGCGGCATGGCAACAGCGTCGGCAGTGGCGGCGGTGGCATTTTCAACAACGGCGGCAGCGTGACGCTGACCAACAGCACCCTCTCCGCCAACAGCGCCGTCGACGACGGCGGTGGCATCGCCAACTTCAGCGGCAGCGGCAGCGTGACGCTGACCAACAGCACCCTCTCCGGCAACAGCGCCGGCGACGACGGCGGTGGCATTTTCAACAGCGGCAGCGTGACGCTGACCAACAGCCTCGTGCTGGGCAACACAGCCACTGCAGGGTTTGAGGAGTGTCGTAGTTTTAGTGGTACAATAACGCTTGGCCTAGACAGCATCTCAAGGGGCGGGGGCGGCTGCCCAGCTGGTTTTACTGCATCCATGGCGGCAGCCGTCTTTGCTTCTGTTACGGGCGGGGCAGGCGACCTTGGCAATAACGGTGGCCCAACCCAAACGATTGCTTTACTAAATAATGCCAGTAATCCGGCGCTTGATCGTGTGGACTGCAGCAGCCTTAGCGTTGATCAGCGTAACTTTACGCGAATTGTTGATC
>CAYTPI010000031.1:0-15013 GCA_964439625.1 uncultured Anaerolineae bacterium
TAAACAGTAACGCATTCGAAGCATGCTTAAACTACGAGCTAAACTTACTGGTGTATAAGATACAATTCTGAATCTGTCTTACTAAAACGAGTAGCCGCTATGCTGCTCGTTTCTTCTTTGGGTAAACCCGTTATGATGTGTGTATAAGTGTTATACTTTTGCTCAAATACGTCACTCGTAGATAGATTTATGGCAAAGAAAAACAAATACCCGCGGCTCAGCGGGCAGCAGACCGACCCCGGTTACACAGCACGAAAGAAAAATAGTAAGCAACAAACATCCTGGTTGGCATGGATCGGTGTATCCATGGTGCTTATCCTGATGCTCTTGGCAGTGACGCTACCCATTTGGATTCCACTGGCACGCTTCATTGTGCCAGACCGTTACATCGCTGCTTATGCTCCCGAATGGATTAACGAGATTATGTTTGCTTCTGATGCAGACGCAGTCATTCCGGCAGCGAATCTCGATGCAGAAGAGGCTGAAGCTCTATTGCAGATTACGCCGACTCTTGCACCTCAGGCATCACCCACCGCGGCAGCGACGATTGCGGCAATAGCAGATGAACAACCATCACGGGCTGACCAAATGCAGCCGATTGTCCCTACCCCGACACCAGCATATATCGGTGTTGGTGTGACGACAGATACCGAAGGCGGTGAGGGCGGCATTGCCAACTATAGTCGTGCCGACCTCTACCTTGAAGGCTTTACTCACACATACCAAGGTTGGAACAATTGCGGGCCAGCATCAATAACCACATTATTGAGCTACTGGAATTTCGACACTACGCAGACACAAGCAGCTAATTACTTGAAGCCTGATCCTGAAGATCGTAATGTGAGACCAGATGAACTTGCAGGTTACGTCAGAAGCTTAGGGTTTGGCACAATCATACGCGTCAATGGTGACATTGAGTTGATAAAAGACCTGCTTGATGCGGGTTTCCCAGTGCTTGTCGAGAAAGGGTTTGACCCTGAACCAGATGAACTTGGTTGGATGGGCCATTATCTTGTGTTGACGGGTTATTCAAATGCAGCGCAAGAGTTTTACGCAATGGACTCCTATCTCGGCCCAGATCGGAGCATCTCGTATCATCAGTTAGACAAGTTCTGGCGTCATTTCAACCGTTTGTACCTTGTACCCCATGCCCCAGCTCAGTATGAGGCGGTGGCTAACATCATTGGCGATGACGTCAACGATACGACTATGTGGACGAACTCAATCGCACGAGCCCAATCAGAACTTAATTACGACCAAAACGATCCATTCGGCTGGTACAATTTGGGCGCAAGCCTCTATAACTTGGGTCGCTATGAAGAAGCAGAGACCGCTTTTGACCAAGCACGGGAGCTTGGCCTCCCATGGCGCATGTTATGGTACCAATATGAACCTTACCAGACGTATCTTGAAGTAGGCGGAGAGCGGCTGCAGGACGTCGTGTTTCTGGCGGACAATGTCATCGCCAATAATATTTATTCTGAAGAGGCGTACTATTTCAAGGGGTTGGCTTACCTACAACAAGGTGAAACCAACCGAGCACGTAACATGTTTAATACGGCTTTGAAGTACAATGCGAATTACGCCGCCGCACAGCAAGCACTCCAAACAGCCTCACAAGCTGGCGGCTAAAACCTTGACCGACGCCTCCATACAAGATTTTCAAAAAGAGAGCACGCGCAATGAGGATGGTACCAACCAAGTTGCAAGCGCTTCCTTAATTGCTGCCGGTGGCATCGCATTGTCGTTTGTTGTTGGCATTTTTCAGAATCGGATCGTCGCTGGTTTATTTGGCACCTCACCGCAATTCGATGCATACACATCCGCCAACATTATTTCTGAACTGCTGGTGGTTGCACTTGCTGGAGGCACCTTAGTATTCGCGTTTTTGCCGGTGTACACAGCCATCTTAGAAAAAGACAGGCGCGACGCCGCAAACCGATTATTTAGCCAAGTGATTATCAGCATCGTTGGGCTTGTCGGAACATTAGCCATCATTGTTACACTTACCGCCCCATTACTCGTAAGCGCCCCCGGATGGGGACTGGGCCCTGGCTTTGCACCGGAAATTCAGCAGCTAACAGCTCAACTCATCCGCGTGTTGATGCTCTCCACGATGATTTTTTCGATCAGCAACTTCATTACGGGGACGTTGCATGCCCACAAGCATTTTCTACTACCGGCGCTATCACCGACGCTCTATAACATCGGCATTATTCTTGGGGCATTATTTCTCACAGAGCGCCTTGGTATTTTTGGCCTAGCGTGGGGTGCGGTACTAGGCGCACTGCTGCACCTCTTAATACAATTGCCAGGATTATTTATTTACAAAGTCAGTTGGACGTTTGACTTTAACTTTGATAATCCAGCGCTGCGTCGAGTTGCTGTCCTAATGGCACCACGGGTCGCCGACCTCTTTATGGCAAGGATTACCATTGGTTGGCTGAATAGCAACATCGCGTCCGGATTTGACGCCGGTAGTGTCTCTGCCATTGGTTTTGCATTTACCTTGATGAACTTACCACAGACGCTTATTGGAACGGCTATCGGGTTTGCGATTTTCCCAACACTAGCAACCTTGGCGGCAGGCAAAGACGTTGCCTCGCAAAGAGAGGCACTCAGTGGGACGCTGCGCGTCGTATTGGCTCTTGTAATCCCCGCAGCCTTTGGCCTAGTACTACTTGGCAAGCCAATTATCCAACTACTGTTTGAAGGTGGCGAATTCACTGCAGAAAGTACCAATCTTGTGTATGCAGCACTACGGGCATACACACTGTACCTTGTGACTCAATCTATCCTTGATATGTCGATTCGGGCATATGCAGCCCAACAAGATACTTACACACCTTTGTATATTTCGTTCTTTACGACTGTGCTCAATATTGGGTTGGCAATCACGTTATCACGTACAGCGCTGAACTACGCGGCCTTGCCACTTGCAAATGGCATTGCCGTCGGTGTTGAAGCACTGATTGGTTTGGCGATCCTCAGTCGACGTTGGGACGGAGTCAATGCTCGTCAAATGCTAATAACGACAAGTAAGGCAATTGTCGCATCGTTGGTGATGAGTGCAGTCGTTGTTCTCTTTCTACGCACAGCAGAACCCAACGCCTTGCTATCATTGGCGGGGGGCGGCCTAATCGGCAGTGTGGTATATATTACCATATCTCTTTTACTTGGCGTGCGTGAAATCGTAACAATACCGGTCGGTCTGTTTAAGTATACGTGGGGGCGTTTCACAGGTTAAGATAAGTAATCTTACAGTAACCTAATAGTTGTTCGGGTTAATGTGATACAGTGATCGAGTCACGTTAATATTAGAAATACAAGAGTTCAAAGAGCAACTTTAAACAGCTAGAAACTATATGCTTAAAGAAATCATTACACTGATCTTTAATCGCTACACCTATGTGTCACTCAGCATCTTGGCGTTTTGCATCGCAACTTTTTTAGTGTTGCAAGATCGTGTTTTCAGTACCATTGATATTCTCGGTCTAACTGTACTGGTGATTGCTATTCTGCTAATCTGGAGTCTGTTGGTCACCAGCCAAACACCTGTGTTGACTGATCTGGAAAAACTACAAGCAGCTCTTAACAATGGGGAAACGCCAACTATCATAGAGTTGTACTCGCGCTACTGCGTTGGGTGCCTTGCAGTAAAACCCGTTGTTGACCAACTTGAACGTGAAGCTGGTAGCCGCTTACAAATTATCCGCTTGAATGTAGAAGACGAACCCGGTCTATCGTTGGTCAACGAGTATGATGTGGTATATACGCCAACATTTCTATACTTTGACAGAAACGGCAAGAAGCTACGCGACAGCACGTTCGTCTTAGACCGTGCGCGTGTGCTCTATGAATTAGATCAAGCCGAGTCTATAGCATCGTAGCTAAAGCTGAATGAAGAAGCTCCTCTTTCTCTTTCTTGATGGGGTCGGGTTGGGCGCAAACCAGCCTGATGTCAACCCATTCGCACGCTACAATTTCAGCACTTTAACATCATTAAGTGCAGGCAAACGCTGGCTGAGTAACCTCAGTGAGCAGCAGACGACGCGTGCAATTTTCAAGCCAGTTGATGCCAACCTCGAACTCGAAACAGTTCCGCAAAGTGCTACCGGACAAGCCACCATCATGACTGGGCTGAATGTGCCGCAGCAACTTGGCTACCATTATGGGCCAAAGCCCAACCCTGATGTGTCAAATGTGATTAAAAAGAACAGTGTAATCCGCAGATTGACAGAGGCTGGCATTCGGGGGCGACTGCTTAACGCCTACCCTGATCGCTTTTTGGCCGCCATTGAGCAGGGCAAACGGCTGCGATCATCGAATCAACTTGCGCTACATGTCGGCGGTATCAATATGCCGAGTAGTTCGGATTACCTAGAAGGTCGAGCTGTCTCGGCTGATTTCACTGGACGAATGTGGAAAGAACGTCTGGCAGAGACTGATGCGGCAACCATTATGTGGCGAGAACATTTGAAGGAACTGCCGCTACGGACACCGTTTGAGGCAGGTAAGCATATTGTGTCACTACTTGACGAGGTTAATTTCGCCTTCTATGATTACTGGCTAACAGACTACATTGGTCACCGCGGGACGATGGAAGACGCAGAACGTGTGCTAAAAAACCTTGATGGTGTTTTAGAGGGTGTTTTAGACTCGTGGGATGATGCTGCTGGATTGATCGTAATTACCAGCGATCACGGCAACATTGAGGACATCAGTGAGCGAGGCCATACACGCAATGCGGTACCCTGTGTTGTAATTGGTAAAGAACGCCTACGCTTTGCTCAGAACATCAAAGACTTGAGCGGTTTTGCACCAGCCTTATTAGGTTTTTTCGGCGTAGAATAAAAATGGAGCCTCAATGAGACTCCATTCCACAAAAACAATTAGCGATTAATCATCTTTATCGTAGATAAAATCACCCGTACGTTCTTCAAAGAAGAACGCTTCTTCACCCAACGTTTCGATCTTATGTGTGCCGGGGCGTGGCACTTCTTCCCCGTCAGAGTTAGTAAACGTCTCAAACTCATATTCGTAGTCTGTGACGTAACCGAGTTCTTCCTGCGTGGCAAACCCGAGTGCCTCACGTTGAGAGGTTGTTAGTTCTTCCCGCCACACCAAACCGAACCCACGAATGGGCCGTTGAAGGTCATCATCCGGCACTTCAATTGATGGATCATCGATAGGGTCGTTTTCCTCATCCCATGTATCAACGAAAGACAACCATTCACCGGTTGTTTCATCTTCTTCATCAAAGATAACGACCCAGATTTCACCAGTGCTTGGCAAAAACTCGTGTATTTCGGAACAACGTTCGTTGAGAGAACGGCCCACCCAAAACATACGACCATTTTCAAATACCTGTTCGACAACACCCGCGTCACAATCGATGTTGTCACCATTTTCCCCTTCCGAGATGAGGCGTGCTGTGTCATCGTCGGCTTCTACCGCGGCGACATCGCCCTCAGACTCTTCGTCGGCCCCCGAGTCCCCTTCACCGTCTTCGTCGTCCTCAACGACGACAAACACAGGTGTTTGCGTTGGGTTACTACTAGTTGCAGACTGCTGACAGGCAGTAAGTAATGCCAGCAGCAATGTGCTCAGGATAAGGATTGTCAGTTTAAGTTTATTCATATTTCCATAGTCAATCTGTTACAAACAACAGCCGTGAAGTGTAGCTAGCATTCTATACGCATGCCAGCACTTAGGTGTTGCGTTGACTTTACGGTGAGTCTCTGTTAGATGCGCGGCAAGACAACGCCGGTTTGATTCTGGTATTTACCCCTACGGTCCGCATAGCTCACATCACAAGGCTCATCACCTGTAAAGAAGAGGATTTGTGCAATCCCCTCATTAGCGTAGATACGTGCTGGCAACGGAGTCATATTACCAATCTCAAGAGTGATGGTACCCTCCCAGCCAGCCTCAAGCACGGTGGTCGGGATTAAGACGCCAGCGCGAATATAGGTTGATTTACACAACACCAGAGCAGTTACATCACGCGGCATTCGGATTGTTTCAAGCGACTCAGCCAGCACAAACGAGTTCGGCGGAATGATGCACTCATCGCCCTCAACATCAACATAGCTATCCACATCGAAATTTTTCGGGTCGACAATTTTAGTATAGACATTGGTAAATACCTTAAAGCGATTACCCACTCGAATATCATAGCCATAGGAAGATAACCCATAAGAAATCACATCTTGGCGAACTTGATCTTCAACGAAGGGTTCAATCATCCCATTTGCCTTGACCTGTTCTCTAATCCAGTTATCAGCACGTAAACCCATAAAATTAATCCTTACATTCTTTCTGGTATCGACATCCCCATTAAGCTCAAGCTGCGCGCAATCACCTTTTTAGCGGCAGCATAGAGCTTGAGCCGAGCCTTAGTTAATTCTGGTGACACATCACCATGCATGGCACGTACTTCTTCATAAACAGGGTGGAAGGTCGCCGCTAATTCTTCGTGCGTCCAGTGTGCAAACAAATGAGGCCGCAGTTCTGTGACAGCACGTTCAAGCGCATCTGGCAGACCAACTAGAGCTTTGATCAGGGCCAGTTCACTGGCATCTTTCAACAGCGCCACGTCACCATCTGCAAACTCAATGTCACGGTCTGCAGCTTCACGCAGAATACTCGCACAGCGTACATGTGCATTTTCAATGTAGAAGACCGGGTTTTCGTTGGTCATCTTTTTGGCACGGTCAACATCGAAGACGAGCTCGCGGTCAGGCTTGATTTCCAACACAAAATAGCGGATAGCATCAGCGCCAACCTGATCCTTATTGACCAATTCGTCGATGGCAATATATTCACCCCGACGCGTACTCTGACGGACTTTCTCACCAGAACGCTTGACTGAGACAAATTGGTGAATAATGTATTGTATTCGTTCAGCATCATAGCCCAAGGCCGCAACGGCTGCTTTCACGTCTTCCGCCTCTTCAAGATGATCGGCACCAAGCAGGTTGATCGCTAGATCAAAGCCCCGTTCGAGCTTGTTGATATGATAGGCGATGTCTGGCATGCGGTAGGCTGGTTCGCCTGATGCTTTTACAAGCACTTTATCTTTACTAGTACCCCGCAGTTGCATCATTTTGATCCAAATAGCTTCTCCCTCAGCAGCCGCTTCTATATCTTCATTATCTGGTCTTAAATCAGCATCCTCAGCTATCTTTGGTTTGACAGCTTTATATGTTAGGCCAGCTTTCTCAAGACGCTCAAGCACATCCCAAACAGCATTACTATCATACAGGGTACGCTCGTTAAAGTAATTATCAAAGACAATTCGAATGCGCGCGAGTGAGTCGCGTTGACCCTGTCCGATGACTTTTTCGGCATAGTCCATAAAAGGCTGAAGGTCATCTCTATCTACCCAATCAGCACCAACCTCTTTAACAAGTTGGGCTGCGATGTCATACATGTATTCGCCATGGTAACCATCTTCAGGAAAGTCTTCTTCAGCTTGTTTGTCGAGCTTCTGTAAGTAACGTGCTCGCAGACTCTCACCGAGATGACGCATTTGGGCACCAGCATTATTGAAGTAATATTCACGCTCGACTTCATATCCCATTGCTGCCATCATCCGTCCAAGTGTGTCGCCAATCACTCCGCCCCTAATGCGCCCAATAGATATTGGGCCGGTTGGATTAGCGCTGACACATTCCACTTGAACACGTTTTCCAGCGAAGTCGTCCATCTGAGCCAGGGGTTTAGCAGCTTCCAAAATAGCGTCAACTTGCTGCTGGAGCCATCCCTCGGAGATGCTAAAATTGATGAAGCCACCAGCTAGAGAAACATCGCCAATAAAGACTGGCTTATCAAAGTGCTTGACGATGGCTTCAGCGATCTTCGGTGGTGCCATTTTAGCTACACGAGCTAGTGGCATGGCCACAGGTGTGGCGTAATCCCCGTGCTCTGGTTTGGCAGGGGTTACAGGAGGCGTATCGAAATCAAACTCTGGCAGATCGCCAGCTTTCTGGGCCGCTTGAATTGCGGTTGATACCGCTTCAGCCAATTCCTTGGTGACTCTTATCATGTGCGAACTTTCTCCAGGAGTCGTCTGCAAACACAGCCAATCATTGTATCATACGTATTGAGGATGCTCATAGTTCAGATGAATGAAGCATGCAGGCGAGGTTAGCGGTAGGTTACAATCAGATTTAGAGCTTCAACACAATAATTATTCGATAAGTAAGCCAAGATATCTTATGCGAACTGATGCAACATTCCAAGCACTGATGCGCAAGCTCCGCAGTGGGACACAGCAGGAAAAACTTCAAGCAATACAATTACTTGGGGCAGAAGCATCAGACCCACGTGCGGTGTACATATTGATAGAAGCCGTCAAGTTAGACGACCCACTTGTTCAGGTACGGGCCATTGCGGCTATTCCACAGTCTCACCTGCCTGACGCTATCCCACTGCTACAGAACCTGCTCACAGAGGACAACAGCGACCTAAGACGAGTTGCTGTACAAGTATTGGGAAAACTTCGCTCAGAGACAAGTCTGCCACAGCTTGCTAAGCGGCTGAATGATGAGAATCATTGGATTCGGTGGGACGCTATCGATGCAATTGCATGGCAAAATGAACCTTGGGTAGCAGAGGCCATTACGCCAATGTTATTTGATAAAGATGCGCGTGTGCGGCGAAGAGCTTGTGAAGTATTTGCGATGGGTTTAGCCCCTCTACCTATCGATGACTTGATTGTTAACCTAACAGACCCTGACCAGTGGGTACGTTTCTGGGCGATTGAAGCACTACGGTCAGCAGGAGACACTAGGCGAGCAGTTCGCGCCGTGTCAAATGCACTTTTTGACCATGCGCCGCTTGTGAGAGACCGAGCCGTCAGATCATTAGGCTATATGTTATCCGCCGGCGCAGTGCCTGCATTTCAGAAACTTGCCGAACAAGAATCAACAGATGAGCAGTTATTGCTAACACTGATACATACTCTCAGAAGGTTTGAGACCGATGAAGCACAAGCGCTTCGAGGATACTGCCAACGACAAATTGACCAGCTTCAAAGTCAATTATAAATATCCCGCCTCCTTTAGCCATGCTTCTGTGCGCCCCAACCCCTGTTCAAGATCAATTTTAGGCTGCCAACCGAGCACTTCTTTAGATTTTTCGTTATTAATTTCGCCCTTCCCTAACATTTGGCCCACCAAGTAAGGTAGGTCACGAGTGGGAATAAATGGATTCAGTACCAGAGCACCCAGCCTAGCCATACTAGTTGGCAAGCGCAGTGCTCGCCTTGTGTCAGCCATGTCGAGAAATGGCATCAAGAACTCAGCAAGAGTCGTAGGCCCATTATCTACGCCGTTGAATACTTGGCTGTGGGCAGCAGGATGCAATACACAGGTCAGTATTAAGTCGACAAGGTTATCAATATAGACTGGGTAGGCCAACCCCGCCCCGCCATCAATGATGGGCATTCGGCCTGCTTTAGCCCACTTTGCCAGGCGAATGGCCCAGGCTGGTGACTTCGGCCCATAAACCAATCCCGGACGAACAATTGAATAGGACAAACCAGTCTCTTTGCAGATTTCAATCAAAGCCAGTTCTGACCTTATTTTTGAGTCGCCGTAGGGATCACCATAGAGTGCAAGGGGCCATGTTTCATCAACATCCTGGTCGCCAAAGTTGCCATAGACGGCGATGCTGCTGGTGTACACAAAGCTATCTACGTCAGCAGCAGCAGCAAGTTGTGCCAAGCCACAGGTCGCATTCACATTAACAGCATGAAACACCGATTTGGGCACACCACTCAATACAGCTGCGATGTGAATGACATCAGTGATGTCTCTTTGAAAAACCTCTGCCATGCGAGATTGGTCTGTTATATCTCCTCGCACAACTGCGATACCTAACTCAGCTAAATGAGCACCCTTCCCCGCAGTGCGCTCTAAAGCAATGACCTTAGCACCACGATTGCTGGCTGCAACAGCCACATATTCACCAATGAAGCCTGTTGCTCCCGTGATGAAAATCCGCTTTCCAGCTAAGGATGAGCCAATCACCTAGTCTGCTTTTACCTTGACAGCATTCGTCATTACAGGTGTCGGAAGGAAACGTTCTTTTTGGGTATTCATGTCGAGTGAATGCTCGCTGATAATCACACCCTGCGTATCGATGGAGAGCACCCAAGTCTGTACAGACCGTTTACTAGCACGTTTGAGTGTGCGTTTCACCACTCGTTCGATTTCTTCATGATTGGCGTTGGTAAAGACAATCATCGCTGGGCCCACCCCACTCAACGCAACCGCCGCTGCTCCATAGCGCACAGCATAATCAGCGGCTCTTTTATAGCCTGGTATAAGTGTTGTACGAGTCTTCTGTTGAAGGCGATCCTCCATACTTTCAGATAGCAACTTGAAATCTGCTTGTTGAAATGAGTGCATCACCAACAGCGAGCGTCCGATATTAAAGGCTGCATCTTTAATAGAAACCATATCTGGCAGGGGAAGCTGAGCGTAACTCTCATCGACTTCTGGGTTCGCAACCACAACACGCATCGGGGCAATCTCAGCGGCGCAGTAAAGAAAATTATCACGCTCATAGGTACACATGTACATCCCACCGTGTAAGGCAGCCAAACTTGCTGCCGGGTGTGCCCCTATTTTAATTACAACTTCAAGCAACTGTTCATGTGACAGTGGACTGCCGATCATAACGTTTGCGGCAACAGCCCCAGCTAGCATCAGCGACTCTTGCCCTCCAAGGCCACAATCCCATGGAATATTTTGTTCAACTTTTACACTGAGACCTCCCGGGGCACGACCAGTCGCTTGGAAAACACCAATAGCAGCCTTGAGAACTGGCTTGGACAAGCGACGCTCCTCAGCAGACTGAAGTTGAACGCCTTGTTCAATTTCGGATAGCTCAACGATATTGTAGAGGCCAAGTGCCATAGCAACACTATCGTAGCCTGGCCCAATGTTGGTTGTTGTTGCAGGAGCACTTACTTTTACAGTACTCATAAAACGGTAAACATATGTGTGACGTTCAATTTAGTTGATAATAATACAATCATTTTATCAGTGTAATAAAGTCATTACACAATCGCAAAAATATCAGCACAAAAATTCTAAACTAACACTTTTTAGTCTCAATATCTGGTTTAGA
This sequence comes from uncultured Anaerolineae bacterium, assembly GCA_964439625.1. Lineage (GTDB taxonomy): Bacteria > Chloroflexota > Anaerolineae > Aggregatilineales > UBA3940 > CAYTPI01. The sequence continues at coordinate 11,143 of CAYTPI010000031.1, forward strand.
TGCCGACACCGTAGCGTAATTCAAGATGTTGCTAGCTTGACAAGTGAACAAAAAGACAGATATACTCCTTTGGCTATAGGGCGGTTAGCTCAATTGGCAGAGCACTTCGTTTACACCGAAGGGGTTACAGGTTCGAGTCCTGTACTGCCCACCTACTTCATTCAGCGCTCATTGCTCCAAGCAATATATTCCTCTGACGACAGAAGACTATCAGTTTCACCAGCATTAGCGATTATTATTTTGATCATCCATCCTTTGTCGTAAGGAGAATCATTGACAAGCTCCGGCTCTTCTTCCAACGCGCTATTGGTCTCGACGACTTCACCAGCCAGCGGCATGAAGAGATCATTTGTTGATTTAATAGACTCCACCACACCAAATTGATCTCGCTGTGCAAATGTTTTGCCCACATCTGGTAATTCCACATAAACGATGTCATTCAACTGATCTTGTGCGAAATCAGTAATTCCGATGGTGCCTATATCACCTTCAATACGTATCCATTGATCAGTCTTTAGGTACTTAAGGTCTTCGGGTGTAGAAAGTGTCATTACATTGGCCTCTTGGTTACTTTAGATGTCGAGGATCAGAGGTTGAGGGTAATCTACTATGCTGCCCAAAACGTAGTTATCCGTTGAGTGATTCCCAAAATGTATCCGTTGGTGCTCACGTTGATTGCCGTGCCCACTAATTACCGCAACTAACTTACGTTTTGTAAACACAGTTCTACCCACCGTTAAATTATAGCGATACGCTAGGTCAAAGCGCTCACGTTTTGACAGTCCTTCAGGAATGTTCTCCAGAAATATCGGGAAATGCGTTACGACTACAATTTTATCCGTCGTGCCATCGGCTTCAAGATTATCAAGGCGTTTCGTAAAGTTATCTAAGACAAACATAGCGAACTCGACGTCGGAAAAATCCCAATGGATATAATTTGCGTCTTCGTTTGTTAGTCCCTTTAAGCTCTGATATTGGCGGACACTGTATCCAAGGTTTACGTCACGACCGCTATAATCGTACCAAGCCGTAGTGCCACAGATACCGATATGCCCTAAGATGATATTGCGCTGCTCCAACCAAACAAATTGGTGTTTCCGGAAAATGATTGGTAGAGTTTCTTCCCACAACTGCTGACTCGAGCGCTCATCTTCGGTGCGCTGCCATACATCTTCATTACCGGTGATAACTGCCTTGACACCACTATATGCATCAAACGCAACTAGTACTTCCTCAAGCTGTTCGATGGATCGACCTAGATTTCCTGTGAGGATAACAGCCTCTACCTCTGATTCAATTACCCGACCAACGACATCATCGATTAGATGTGCTGGGTCAATATGCCCGCAGAAAGCCAAACGAACAGTCACAAGTCCCCCTTTATGAGCAGGCGTGCTGTTGCTGGATTGGTTGCCAGTGGCACATCGTAGATGTTACATAGGCGAAGCAGCGTTTGGATATCTGGATCATGGGGGTGTGCCGTGAGTTCATCAACAAAAAATATGACGGCGGCTACATTGCCCTGAATAACCTCGTTGGCTATCTCAATATCACCACCGACAGGCCCGGAATGCTTAGCATCTACATGAAGCCCAGTCTCAGCCTGGATCAAAGCGCCCGTCGTCCCCGTCCCAATCAGAGCGAAACACTCAAGGATTGACCGATGCTCTTGGACATATGCAACCATGTCAGGCTTTTTATTATCATGAGCAATTAATGCGATGGTTTTCATTAGCAAACCTTACCTTAGTGGAAATATCGACGAATGGCAGTCGGAAGTTCAGCGTGCAGGACATCAACAGGTTTTGAGATACGCCGGGCAACGTCTTCAGCACGAATCTGTTGTCCACCTTGGCGACCCAATAAAACAACTTCATCACCTACCTCAACTCGCGAGATAGAGGTTACATCGAGCGCGGAGGCATGCGCGGACGCGTTTTTTAGGATAGGCACTCTTTGCCCATTTACTAGCGCCTCACCCCATGAATGAGTGCCATGTGGGAGGCCATCGCGGTACCCAAGCGGAACAAGCGCGGTGCTGTCAGGCTTGTTTCAGCTTTGTGCCATGCAGATAGCAGGTCATTTGCCTGCGAGTGCAGCGGTTCATCTGCAAGACCATAAATGATGAGTATGTTGGCATCGACGACGACGGTCATTCGTCTTCACCATCACGAATATCCCGCAAGATGTCTACGATGCTTATTTCGGGAAACTGATCTCCGTGACGGGCACGGATTTGTTGCCGTATGGTCTCGACCTCAGTCGCCCAGGTGTCGAAGTCGAACACAGCAGCATCGGCTTCCTGCTCAACGATCAAAGCTCGAACGCGCTGCCTGGCTTCTTGATCCAACTGACGGAACTTTTCGATGATTTCCTGTTCCAAAATGTTCATTGGCAATCCTTACATAGCTTTGTGTCCATTGTAACCGAAACGCGATTTACAATCCTGCTTTGTTCAACTCATCCTTGAGCGCCGGGAGCCGTTTGTGCTCTTCGCGCAGTTCGGCGATGAAGGTTTCCCACATTTCGATCTCGTCTATTTGGTTGTAGAATTCTCGGATAGACTTCTACGGCTCAATCCTCCAAGATTGGCTCTAATTTTGTTCCATCTCCAAGAAGTCCAACAAGGCATTCTCGGGCGGGTTGCAAGCACGCAGTCACGATTGTTTCCATGATTTCTGGATTCCAACCGTTGATCCAATCAGCGTGAACACTTACACCGCCGCTGACTCCATGATGTAAGTCAGACGAAAAACGCCAGGAGCTTGGCAGACCCCGATCCTCAGTCACATAAAATGCGAAATTATAGGAGATTTCGGGGATGGCGATGGGGTGAGTTTCCGGACAGGCACCAGTACCCGCAATTGGGGGCGTTGCTTCACTCGGATACGCCATATGACTTTGATGGTCGGGAGCGTCCAGATTTTCTCCATCCCAACATTGTGGAAATACAATACGCATCTCGAGTAAGTCCCCTACTTCACAATCTGGCAGGTAAGGGACGTGATCAAGTGGGTCACCAGGATCAAACCACTCTTGACCAGATGCCCAACTCTCACATCGAAACTTAACGATAGAAGCACTTTGCGGTGCAGTCGCCGAAGCATCACCTGCAATCATCCGCAAGCCTTCTGGGGGAGCCTGAATGGTCTCTGCGGGAACATGATAGCCTGTCTTGTAATAGAAGAGCGGCTCTATATACTCAATTCGCTCCCCATTCCCATCGTAAAGTGCCGGCACCCAATAGGCAGACCGATTTAGCGTATTTCCGTCACAAGTTGTTTTGGTTACCTGCAATAGCGATTCTGCGGTAGTAAATGCGTCAACCATTGTATTTCCGAAGAAGACATGATGATGGGTTGCGTCGGGTTGTCCAGGAAACACCAGTGGGTCATCGAAGCTTTCGTGCGACTCAATACAATGTGTTCGAAAAGCGCCAGTTCCATCCGCTCTTTCACCCACTTCCTCGTCGGAGTACACCAGTCCATCGATAAGCTCATCGGAACCAATGACACTCGTATTCCATATGATGTTTACTGCCACTAATGAAAGTAGCATAATCCAACTCATGCCCCACCTCATTCCAATTAACTCTGTGACAACTGACATAGCATAATCCTCTACTTACTAACTGACGTTACAGATAAAGTAAATCAAAATCAGGTAAACTACGCGCATGAACGATAAAGAATTGCTCGATATATGCGGATTATCTCATCAGTTCGTTCGGACTAACGACCCAAACGGGTCTATTGCGGTTGTTGAATGGTACGAGTCATGATCGGATTCAACGCTTTCTGTCGAAAGAAACCAAGACAGGCAAAGACCTGTGGCTGACGGTGAAACCGTATGTTCGTCAAATCCAGTCGGA
>CAYTPI010000032.1:0-13014 GCA_964439625.1 uncultured Anaerolineae bacterium
CTGCTTGGGTTACTGCCGGGCAAACCGCCACCAGACCGTCGGGGTGAACTTCCACCGGGCGAGCTCCCTGAACCGCTCCCCGGGCGCTTGCTGCTTGGGTTACCGCCGGGCAAGCCGCCACCAGACCGTCGGGGTGAACCACTCCCCGGTCGACCACCGGAACGCGGCGGAGAGCTGCCGCCCGGAATACCACCGGGCCGCGGTTTGCCACCGGACTGGCTGCCACTATTATTATCATCAGAAGAGCCACCGCGGCCCAAGCGTGAGGCTACGCCACCAACTCTATCACGCAGACCACCGGCAATACCACGGCTACCATCTCCCGAATCAGCATCACCCGGGTCCGATGAACCGCCACTACCCGGTAAGCGGGAGCGCAGGCCGCCAAGGAAGCCACCCTGCTCTTCTGAATTGTCGTCTCGCTCAGAGTTTGAACGTCCCATCTAATTTGCCTTATATCAAGCCATATCCATAAAATATGCTAAAGTGCATCTGATGCTTCAAATAGTTTTGGAAGCATAGAGCAAAACAGCGGTTGAGAAGGCCACACGCTGGGCAGCAATGTCGGTTAAATGCCCACAATTTTCGACGTAGAAGTACCATCAAACTGCCTGTGTGGATTAAAGACATATTAGCACAAACGGTCTCCTAAGACCAGATAGCAATATGTCCTAGAGGGTCGAAAAAGCTGCTCAAACATAGCGCTTGGAGCAGCTTTCAGTAGACCAGAAATGTTGAGCCATCAGGTGTTTTTTACTGTAGAGCGCGCAGCTTCATCCGCAGATGGAACCGCACAAGCAGTCATACCGGCTGCAATGGAGATTCGAGTTCTATTGTTGGCAACCAATCGATAGCATGGCCAAGCCAAGGCAGCGCAGAAGGGGTTGGCTAGTATAACGCCCAACACATGGTAAATACCCGGTAATCGTTTTAATGTTTCAAAAACGGCTCGCCCTTCGCTGTAGCGCGTACCATCAGGCGCTACAAAATAGACTGAGCGGCTGGTCATTTCGGACGTTAGTCCTGGTGAAAGGTCATCGAGATCAGCTGATTGGTATGGCATTGTCTCGATTTGCTCATTGATATCATGTTTACGTACCCACGCCGCAGACCACGTACAGATGCCGCAGTCGCCATCAAATACAAGTGTATATGGTTTTGCTGTCTTGTTTCGTGTCATGTTTAGCTTTTTTGGCTAATGTGCGACCTATAACATAGTCTATCATAGGTAACAGTCAGATAATATAAGCACTACAAAAGATACAGCCCAAGCAAGTGGCTCAGGCTGTTGCCAGATTTATTTGATTTTATCATGACGATAGATACTGCCCGCCACCCGTTAGTCTAGGGTGTGAATGCAAACGGGCAAGACTGGATGCCCGGGCCAAGCGGCACGTATGTATCAATGGTAGAGCCAGAGGCTGGGTCAAACACGAGGTTTACAGCGAAGGGCTCAACCACAATAACGGTTGGCAAATCTAGGAAAACCCGCTCACCTACATTAAAGTTTCCATAGACGAAAAACGGGCCATCTTGCGACTGGTGGAACGCCACTTTCACATCGTTGAAGATACCGAGGTTGCTGTTCGGTGCGAGAAACTGACGGATTGCAATCCGATAGGCCCCTGTCACACCATCTGGGAATTCAAGCGGTGTCCACACAAACTGAAGTTCACCACCAATGCTGTAAAAGGGGACTGTGCCAACCAGCTGCTGGTTGACGATCAATGGCCCTTCGACTACAGGCAGCGTCCCAATGACAACTGAGCGCGGCTCAACACAGCCTGCGAACAGGTCTGTTGCGGGATCGGGCGTCGGGGTTGGGGTTTCTTCTGGCTCATTACCGCCACCACCGCCACCAGTTGGAGGAGGAATACCGGCAGACTCTTCAGCGAGTACGGCTCCTGCGATTGCTAATGCTGCCACCACGGCAACGATACTCGCCAGAACCAGCAGCCGAATTGGCTTATGTGCAGCTTTTTGGTTCATTGCGTTCTTGCTCCGATCTGTTGTACTTTGCTCTAGCTTAAGCATAGATAATGTCAGAGTGGTGGGTCAGCTTTAGACAACAATTCGACAACCACCAATACGAACAGTTTATAAGCATTTATTCAATTACGCGACTCTCTCTTGACCATCAGTGATTGTGGTACCAGTTTGTGATGGCATCGTTATGTCTCACTAGAAAGCTACCAATCTATTCGTCATTCATCCAACGTATAATACGCTCGTTTGGGCGGTTGGTACGTAAGTATTGGAGTGCTTCTTTGACGTTATCGCCCTGCGTGACCATCCGCACAAGGATCATATACAGTAGCCGAATCAGAGAGGAAAGGACGGTTGGTCCTTGAAATAACCTAGCACAGCCAGACGACTTCTCGGCCTCTGGTTGCGGCTTTGGGCCGATAGGAGGGCCATCATCATTCTGTTCGTCAACAACCTCAGCTTCTTCCGGCAAAGGTACCAAAGACATCTCTTCAGTCATTGAGTGGCCCTCGTGGTTGTCAGTTGGTACGCAGCCTAAACCAGCTTTTTAAGTTCGGTGACAGTGCGTCCCATATCTAGGAATACAAGGCCAAGTTTAGCATCCTTGCGCGCAAGCACAGTCAACACGGCTTCCTCACCGACAGACATCAGAATGACAAAACCGTTTTCACCCTTGATGTAAACTTGGTCGAGAATGCCTCTCCCCAGTTCACTGGCGATACGCTCACCGAGGGAGAGCATCGCTGCGGACATCGCCGCAACACGGTCTTCCTCCACGTTGCCCGGCATAGATGACGCCATACTCAAGCCGTCGATACTGACGATAGCCGCCGCTTCGACAGCCGGCGAACTAACCTGGAGCTCTCGTAGGTGTTCGTTCATTTGTTCAATACGGGACTTAGTCAACATCAGCTCCTTGTGTTGAATTGGGTTGCAGCCATGTTTCGGCTGTGTATGATTGTTGAGGTAGATATTGAGATGCTAGCAGCACGCTTGCTAGACTATAAATCGAAGTATAGTCGCTGACAGTAAGCGCTGTCAAAGCAGTGCAGCATACATTGCCCTTACAATTTATACAATACATAGCAGCCAAAAACTCAGGGCACCCCCACAAGGACAATCGCGTTCTAACAAGCTGATGTAAACTCAGAGGGAAAAAATGATAGCTAATGAGTGTAAGTGACATCTTGCTGTTGCGCATTTGTGGGGTGCTGTCGGGTGCGAATACGTGGGTAGAAATTGATGCTCTTGAAGCGCGCACCTTCCGTTAAGGTTGGCTTGCAGGTCAAGCGTTTACGAGCTGGATGGCATAATAATTCTCTGCTCAAGGTTCTCAACAGCTAGAATGCGGTTGCCCCGAGATGAACGCGGCCCTTATGATCCAAGACTTTCATTGATAGGCTAAAGCTGACGCTTCTACTGAGCCGCCGCTATAATTAGAGTTAAAGTACTTGCACACAGCATGGATGACAGTGAAATCGATGGCAGCACTCTCCGGTTTCAAAGCTAAGATAGCACCTTCTTTGGTTACCCCCCATGAGCACAAGCCTTAATCGCTGGCTGTCGCTGGCGCCAGCCTACGCTTGGCTGCTGCTGTTCGGGTTCATCCCGCTGTTGATCATGCTGGGCTTCAGCTTCTTGGACGACGTGCCTCTTGGTGAGCGCGACATCTTCTTCACACTGGAGAACTACGGTCGTTTTTTTGAACGCAGTTTCTATGCCCGCCTGACGTTACGCAGCTTGCTTTTGGGCCTCTATACGACCATCGGCTGTTTGCTCTTTGGGTATCCGTTGGCATATGCCCTAGCGCGTACGGTTCACGGACGTTGGCAGGGCGCACTATTTCTTCTGATCATCGTTCCTTTCTGGAGTAATTCACTGGTGCGCCTGTACGCTTGGGTGATTGTGCTGCAAAACGGCGGCATCATTGACGCGGGTCTCGCGGCAGTTGGCATTGAAGCAGAGAGTTTACTGTTCACTTACACCGCAGTCCTCATCGGCCTGATACATGCCTACCTGCCCTACATGGTTCTGACAATCTACATCGCGCTCGACCGTATCGATCAATCATTACTAGAAGCCTCAGCCAGCCTCGGTGCTCTACCAGCGCGTACCTTCAGGCGGGTGGTGCTGCCGCTCAGTGGGCCAGGGGTACTGGCTGGCGTCATCTTGGTACTCATTCCAGCGATTGGCTCCTTTGTTGAACCACGTCTTTTGGGCGGAGCAGGGATGCAGGTACTGGGCACCATCATCGAGGATCAATTTGTTGAGTCATTCAACTGGCCTTTGGGGTCAGCCTTGGCGTTTATTTTGTTGTTGGTCGTCCTCGCACTGATGGGTGCAGCCGCCATGATCACCCAATGGCGGCAAAAGGTGACGGCATGAACCAAACTGCCAAACGAGCTGCCCACATCTACATCATCATGGCCTTGCTTTTTCTGTATGCGCCTGTGCTGATAATGATCATCATGGCCTTCAATGCCGATAGGCTCAATCAATTTCCCATCGAGTGGAGTACCGTTTGGTTTGAGGAACTATCCACAAACCGCCGCCTGATCCGCGCTACCGGCAACAGTTTGCTGCTGGCAGTTCTCTCTTCTGTGACGGCAACCATTCTTGGGACAGTGGCGGCTCGCGAGCTTAGTCGCTCATCGTTTCGAGGCAAAACACTATTACAAGCGTTGCTCATCCCGCCGGTTACGATCCCTTGGTTGATTTTAGCCGTCGCCATGTTGATTATGTTCTTCTGGCTGGGGCTTGAGCGTAGCTTGCTGACGCTCTATCTGGGGCATGTCACCATTCAACTACCGTATACCATCTTGGTGATCAGTGCGCGTTTTACAGGCACCAACCCCGCCCTCGAAGAAGCGGCAGCCAGCCTTGGCGCTAAACCATGGCGGGCCTTCTGGCAGGTGACGTTCCCAGCGGTGCTGCCAGGCGTGTTAGCAGCCCTACTATTTGCCTTTACGATCTCGTTTGACAACTTCGTCATCTCATACTTTCTGGCGCCACCCGGTACCTCTACCCTGCCTGTGATTATCTACTCCGCCATTCGGACGGGCTTCACACCAGAGATCAATGCCATCTCAACGATTGTCTTTATCTTATCGGCAACCAGCATTCTGATCGTTGGGCGCGAGATCAGCTTCACCCTCAGCTAGTGCAGGGCGGCACTGCTGCACGCTACACTCCTGACACATCAAAATACAATCCCCCAACCAACAAGGAGATAGACACATGCAAGACATTACAGGGCAGGTTGCCGTCATCACAGGAGCCAGCCGGGGCATAGGTCATGCCTCAGCGATTGCGTTAGCCAAGGAAGGCGTCAATATCGTTGCAACAGCTCGCAGCGCCGATCAGCTTGACGAGTTAGTCTCAGAATGCAAGGCACTAGGCGTTGAGGCCATCAGTATTGCAGGGGACGCAGCCAAAGAAGAGGATGCTCGGAAGGTCTACGCTGCCGCTATGGATTCCTTCGGCAAGGTGGATATCTTGGTAAATAACGTTGGCGTTGCTAACTACGTCGATCTGGTAGACACCACCCTCGAAGATTACGACTGGATGATGAGCACCAACATGCGTTCGACCTTCCTGTTCAGCAAGCTGTTTGTCCCCGGTATGATCGAGCAAAAAAGCGGCAGCGTCATTTTCGTGTCCTCACAGGCAGGTGTGGCAGGCTTCCCCGGTGAAGCCGTCTACTGTGCCACCAAGCACGCCCAAGTTGGGTTTGCCCGCGCCTTGGATGGCGAACTGCGCCCGCATAACGTCAAGGTTAGCATTTTAGAGCCAGGTGGAGTCAGCACGACATTTGCCTTCGGCACGGGCCGTGAACCGGGTATGCCTGCTCTCGACACGATGAGCGAAGCCGAGACCGTTGCGGCAGGTGTGGTGTTTGCTGCAACGGTACCGCCAAAGTCACGCATTTTGTATATTGGCATGCGCCCAATGGCGGAACCACTCTACGGTGGTGCATAGGCCGACCGCACGTTAATTGAATAAGACCAACAACTAGCGCGAGAATTTATTTTCGCGCTAGCATGTGGGTGCTATGACACAAATTCAACTAGACCAGGTCACCTTCAAATATGATGCACTCACTGCTGTCGATGATGTCACATTGACGATTCGCAGCGGTGAGTTCTTTTCGCTGTTGGGGCCAAGCGGCAGCGGCAAGACATCAATCCTACGCTTGATCGCTGGGTTTGCCCAACCGCAGGCTGGTACGATCAAACTCAGTGACGAAGTCGTCAACGAACAGCCACCCTACCGGCGAAACATCGGCGTGGTCTTCCAGAATTATGCCCTCTTCCCACACATGACGGTAACCCAGAATATCGGCTTTGGGCTGGAAAGCCAGTCTGTACCTAAGGCGGAAATTCAACAGCGCGTCTCAGAGATGATTAACCTCATTCAACTGGCAGGAACGGAGACGCGCAGGCCCACACAACTGTCAGGGGGGCAGCAGCAGCGCGTGGCACTGGCCCGTGCGCTGGTGATACAGCCGCGCGTCCTGCTCTTAGATGAGCCACTCGCCGCGCTGGACAAAAAATTACGCACCCGGATGCAAGTCGAACTGAAAGCGATCCAGCAGCAGTTTGGGATCACGACCCTGTTCGTCACGCATGATCAAGAAGAAGCCATGTCACTTGCTGACCGCATTGGGGTGATTCGCGAGGGTCGTCTAGAGCAAGTCGCTGAACCGCGGTCACTGTATGAACAACCTCGTACACGCTTCGTCGCCGACTTTTTGGGGCAGTCGAATATGTTCACGGGTACAGTGAACCGCCAACAAAATGGACGGGTCATTTTTCGGACAAACAGCGGCTTAGAGATCAAAGCAAATAAGCCGCAAAACGCTGATCTCATGGGTAGCATCACAGCGATTGTGCGCCCCGAACGCATGCACATTGGCGCAGCACCCAACAAGCGTGATAATCAGCTTCAAGCGACGATCATCCACATCAACTATCTGGGCACCAGCCTTGAATATCACCTTGAGCGCAAAGACGGCCCACCGTTGATCGTCTTTGAACAAAGCGGTTTACGGTCAGAGGCGTTACAAGTGGGGCAAACAGTCAGCGTCAGTTGGCAGCCAGAACACACGCTTATTCTAGAAGGGTAACCATTATGATAGACGAGCACCTTAACCAGATCAGTGGTTGTATTGCGGGCCTCGCCTTGGGGGATGCCTTCGGGATGCCGGGGCAGCCTACACCTGAGTCCACGCTTGAGCGCAATAACGGTCCGATTACCACGTTGCTACCACCGCCCCCTGGTGATGTCACTGGGCATGCTGGGCTACAAGCCGGGCATGCCACCGATGATACCACTGCGATGCTGGCAATTGTCGAGGCTATTATTCAGCACAAAGCCTTGACGCAAGAGATTGTGGCTGAAGCCATTATCAATTGGGTAGAAGAATTAGGCGGGTTAGAAACACCTTACATTGGCCCCAGCACAAAACGAGCCGTCAGGGCCTTGCTGGAAGGGGTACCGGCATCTGAAAGTGGCAAGTTCGGCTGGACGAACGGAGCAGCCATGCGCGTCGCGCCAATTGGCTTCTTGTACCCTAATGACCTAGATGCCACCGTCAAAGCGGCTGTTGACTCTGCCTACCCGACGCACGCCACATCTACCGCCTGTGGTGGGGCAGCGGCAGTAGCTTGTGCTGTCAACCAGATTGCAGCACAAAGTAGCCTCGGCAAAGCATCCGTCGATGATGTTATCACGGCGGCGATCTACGGTGCAGAGCAGGGCGAAGCGCTGGGCATCGAACGGACAGCCCCCAGCCTGCGAGCACGGATCACTTTTGCCGTTGATCTCACAATGGGCAATCGTCCCCACGACCTTGTTCAGCGTGATTTATATGACCTCGTTGGCACAGGGATGGGCACCTACGAATCTGTACCAAGCGCTCTGGCACTGTTTTACCTTGCCAAAGGTGACCCACTTCAGACACTGAAACTATGCGCCAACATCGGCGGTGATACCGATACCATGGCAGCAATAGCAGGGGCATTATGCGGCACCTTACATGGCTATTACGGCCTACCCCAAGATATGGTTCGCACTGTCGAAGTGGTCAACAACTACGACTTCATCGATGTCGCCGAGCGCTTTCGACAAGCAATCAATGAAATGTATAGAAACCAATGAGCAAAACAGTGGTTGTCCTCGGCGACCTTGTCATTGACAACATTATTCAAGTCGCCTCCTTCCCGATCGTTGCAGGTCAACATCAACGTATCAGGGGCAGCCAACAAGAGCCGGGCGGAGCCGGCAACACACTGATCGCTGGTGCCCGCATGGGGTTGTCGATGCAATCAGTTGGCACTGTCGGCGATGACGATGCGGGCCAATTCTTGGTAAAAGCACTGGCCCATGAGGGAGTCGATACGGCAAATATTTTACGTGTACCTAAGCAGAAAACACGCGTCGTCTACTTACTGATCGCAGAAGACGGACAGCATGTCTTCCTGGGGTACCAGGGTGTACAAGGTGGATCAGTACCCGATTGGGAACAGAATGTACGCGGGGCAGACGCCTTATTTTTCAGCGGGTGGGCTTATGTCAAAGATGACCCGCTAATGCTTCTTGATGCTGCGCGGTTAACTAAGCAGCAGCAAATCCCCTTATTCTTTGACCCCGGACCCTCTTACTCAGTTTTTGCGCCAACTTGGCAAACCGAGATACTAAGCCTTACACATACTTTGCTGATCACTGAGGAAGAAGGACAAGGTCTAGTACAAACCGATTCAGCAAAGCACGAGCTTGCTGGAAGACTACTTGCGTTAGGGCCAGAGCGCGTATTCCTTAAGCGCGGCGATGCTGGGCTGCTGGCAGCAGCAGCCGGACAAGTAGTCGAAGTTCCGGCCCATGATATTCAAGTTGTAGATACAACCGGCGCAGGTGATGTGCTAGCCGCCGCAGTGATGCACGCGACCCTATCAGGCTTTAGTTTAGAAAGTGCCGCCAAAATCGCTAATGCGACTGGTGCAGCCATGGTACAAAAAATGGGGACAGGCACCCAAGCACCTACCCCCAATGATATTTTGCGTTTACTGCCCCAAGGCGGTTGGTTTCCTTAGCCCGCGGTCGATACCAACAGCCGGGCTTGACGACGCAGACTAAAGCGCGTCGTATCAAAGATGGAGTCGTTGGTAAAGCGAATCGTTACCTCAAACAATCCAAACCGGATTAAATCCCCATCATGGATGATACTTGGCTTGTAGGGCATCATTCGTGTGCCGTTGATAAACGTTCCGTTGGTGCTATCCAAATCGATGACGAAAAGGTTATCGCCAGAGCGCCGGATCGAAGCATGCTGGCGTGAGACACCATTTTCCCAAGCGCCGACGCTGGTCAGATTAATGCTGGGTAACCGACTGGTAAAACGATCCACCCGGCCCAAGGTAATCTCTTCTTGATCATTAATCGTGACAACCTGCTGCCGCTTTCCGTTCAACTCAAGCGTCAACTGAGCTTGACCATAGAGCGTTTTCGTCCCCCTATTGACTGTAGGAAGGGTTGATACAGGCTCTGGAGCAGGCGCGGGTAAGGCCAACACCTCAGACTCTGTTTCATTAATCTCCCTTGTGCCTTGCTCTGGCGGTGACATTTCGAGCAAAGCAAAGCATCGAGCGCAAATCAATGAGCCTTTAATATTTTCATAGTTGCATTGTTGGCAGCGCATTACAATAAATCCTTAAAATACAGTCAACCACTATAAAATTATCTCGCTATCAGCAAATAAATAGTAGCGAGTTCAGATAGAGAAACTAATATGATGTGACATGTACTGTAACCTACTCAGATATAGAACAGCACAAACGTTGTTGATTGCAACTGATTTGTAATAACAAACTTGTAACGAGCAGGACGTAGGTACTAACATAATTGTATTGTGGCTCGTTTACTATCCGCTTTTGTATAGTCTCTATCTCACTTCTGTTATTTGATCGGCTACCCACCAACAAACAAAAGAAACATATAGTAGGCGGTGATGTAGACAGTTATCAACAGTGTCCGCCAATTGGAACGTTCACCGAGTAAGTGGGGCAGCGTCAGTAAAAAACCAAGCATGGGAGCTGCAAAAGCACTCACAATGACAATAGTCTCAAGAGGGTCTTCTAGAACGGGTAGAAAAATAGCTAAGATGTAGGTTGCAAGGCCAAATACCATGAAACCCGCACCGACAAATGACGCGTACAAACTAACATTTCGCATCACCGCCTGACTTTCGTCATCTCACGCGCCTTTTCTGCTGCCTCATTGACTTTTTGCAAGGTCTTGCCCGAGAGGGCCTCAACGCCACTGACGACGGCTCCCTCAACCAACGGAGCATTACTGATCAAGACGTTAGCTTGCTGGTGTTCAGGCAGCATTTCAATTGCCATTTCTGTGCTCATAACCGCACTGCCAAGGTCAACCAGTACCAATACGCCATCTTCAGTATAAACATCCGTTAAAGCGCTATAGATACGCTCAGCATTTGTGCCGATGGTATCATCATCCAACCCACCAGCGGCGGCAATTTTGACTGAGTCATCTGCCATTTCGTATGCTAAGTCACGCACACCCTCTGCTAACTTAGCACTGTGTGAGACGATTACGATGCTTATCATAGTTGACCTTTCGTCATAGATAAATAGGCTGCAAAGTGCGACAATAACAATTGTTGCTATAGGGTACCAAAAATAACAAAGCTAACGTAATAATAGGTCAATAAGCCAGAGATGAAAATAGAGTCAATTCGATCTAATAATCCCCCATGACCAGGCAGAATCGTACCCGAATCCTTGGCGCCCGCATAGCGTTTGACTGCACTAAACAGTAGATCACCTGTGGGGGATAGCAAGCCAATGAGCAGAGCGAGTGGCATAATCGTAACCAGTTGGATGCTCACACCCCCATCGAGCTGCTGACCAGCAAAAGTCAGCAGTACCCCAGCAATCAAAGCGCTAATAACGCCTGCAATATACCCTTCCCATGTTTTTTTAGGGCTCACCTGGTGAAGTAATAAGTGTTTGCCTAGCAGTTTGCCGCCAACAAAGGCACCGATATCGGCACTCCAAACGATCAATAGCGCAGTGATCACCCAGAAAGCGCCTGATTGTAACGCTCTAATCCCAATGAAATGCGCGCCACTCCATGCCAGGTAGACTAACCCGACACCAGTAAAGGCAATGGTATGAAACACCTGGTCGGCCTCATGCCTAACGGCTATTAAAGGCCAAACAAGGCTGATCAGCAGCCCTGTGACGATGAGTGGAGTTTGGTAACGACCATCGAAATACGCGAAATCCAAACTAAGCAGTAAGTTTGCCAAAATAAGAAACCCACCAGGGATTTTATACCCACGGCGGGCAAGCAGTTGTTGATATTCAATGAGGCTGATACCAAACAACAACACCAACGCCCCGACTGACCAAATACCACCAGCTAGAGCAGCGACAATGACCGGTGGGCCAACAACCGCTGCGGTTAATATGCGGCTACGAAGCACTGAACACTATTGCTCTTTGACCAACCCATACCGTCGATCTCGCTGACAATACTGCTTCAGAGCGACTAAAAGTGCTTCACGGTTGAAATCGGGCCAGTATTCCGGTGCAGAGTAGTACTCTGAATACGCCGCCTGCCAGATCAAGAAGTTACTCAGGCGCAGCTCACCACTGGTTCGAATAATCAAGTCAGGGTCAGGTAAAGAGCCAGTGTACAGGTATTGTGAGATCAGTTCCTCATCGACAGCGTCTGGCGAATGCCCATCTTCCACAATTTGCTTGACGGCGTGCACAATTTCGGCACGACCACCGTAGTTGAACGCCACATTGAGAATCAGGCGATCATTGTCTTTTGTCAAGTCAATGGCTCGTTCGACCTTACTGCGCAGCCTTGCGTTCAACCGCGACAGATCACCCAGATGACGCAGTTGTACCCCTTCTGCGTTCAACTCATCAAGCTCTTTATCAATCACATCTTTCAGAATAGCCATTAGACCATTAACTTCAGACTGAGGACGCCCCCAGTTTTCAGTTGAGAAAGCGTATATCGTCATGATCTTAACGCCAAACTCGACACATGCGGAAATTACCTCTCGCAGATTTTCTGTTCCTGCGCGGTGCCCTGCCAAACGCGGCAGCCCCCGTTGCCGTGCCCACCGCCCGTTACCGTCCATAATCACAGCAATATGCTGGGGCACTTTGTCTGGTGGGAGCCCATGTGAAGTCTTGTTCGACACATCAATTACGCTGACCACTGTTGTTCACCTTGCCTTCACTAGAACCTTTTCGTTCCTTCGGCCTCTTGTCCGCAGACACAAAAGCTGAAGGAACGGTTATACACGACCAGTTTCCATACTTTACGAGCAACTTGACCTGCTTATTTATCGGTCAAGAATTTCTTTCTCTTTGCGCTCACCAGCTTCGTCGATCTTTTCAACATAAGCGTCTGTCAGCTTTTGGAGATCGTTCTTGCTGCGGTGCATCTCGTCTTCTGAGATCAAACCTTCTTGTTCAAACTCCTTCAAATCATCCATCGCATCGCGCCGGGTATTACGGATTGACACTTTTGCTTGTTCGATCCGAGAGTTAACAACCTTGACTAACTCTGCACGACGTTCTTTCGTTAGCGCAGGCAGAATGAGCCGAATCATTGCGCCATCATTGTCAGGTGTTAGGCCCAGCCCCGACGACTGTATTGCCTTACTAATTGCTTCAATTGAGCTCGCATCATACGGGCGAATGGTCAGCATTGTCGCTTCCGGCGCTGAGATCGTTGCAATTTGGTTCAACGGTGTCAGGCTACCATAGTAATCAACCTGTAACCGATCAACCAGTGAAGGTGATGCGCGGCCCGTACGAATACCAGAGAGATCTTCTTCCAATGCCCGCAGTGAGGCATCCATTTTGACTTCTGCTTCTTGCAAAGCCTCTTGATACATGCAGTCATCTCCAATTGCAGTTTTTGAAATCTGAAAAGAATTGTTGTGACGCTCCCACGCCTAAAGGCGGGGGCTTCTGAGCC
>CAYTPI010000033.1:0-12977 GCA_964439625.1 uncultured Anaerolineae bacterium
CAGGCAAAGACCTGTGGCTGACGGTGAAACCGTATGTTCGTCAAATCCAGTCGGAAGATGGGGGCATCATGGTGGATGACAGTATCGCTGAAAAGCCACACACCGATGAAAACGACATCATCGCCTGGCACTATGACCACACGAAATGGTACAGTGTCAAAGGGATCAACTTCATCCAAGTCTTCACAAACGGAGACGGCAGCATCGATACCAAATGGGCCAGGAACATTTATCTCGATGTCCGGGTAAGTCTGATCATTTAGAGATAGAACAAATGAAGAGCGGTTCGGCTGCCATTCAATATCAACAGCTTTAATATCTGCATAGATATCACTTACTTGACCAAACAACACAGACGGTGCAAGGATTCCTCGGTTAAGTGCTTCTTGGGCAATATAATCATCAGCGTTAACCACCGCTCGTCCAACTGCCGGGAGCTGGTCAACTACGACATTTGCCAGTGATTGCAGCCGGGACAACTCCGCCTCTGAAATTGGCTCGATGGGGGTGAGCCGCCCGATAACATTCACAAGCGGCTGTGCCGCCGCAATCACATCAGCAAGGTGAGTAGGCCGTTGACCCAGCAACGGCATTATCAGAATTTCATGCTCGGCTGTCAAACTCTGCACTGCATCTGGCAGTGCAAACGGTGTTTCTGTTTCATCGACTCGATGCGTGTAAGAAAAAACACGATACTGAACCGCAAGTACAGCAGCTATGGCTGACTGAATGGTTGAAGCACCGACTGCCGCAAACACTCCGATTACAGTTGTGCCAAACTGCCTCAAAACGTATGCTGCCCACTGCCCCATCGCTGCACGGGCATCCCCCACCATGACGACCGTCTGAGTATCTGTTAGGACCGTCGGTGGGTCTTCAACTAGGATTCCAACAGAACCGTTGCGAATTGCAATTTCAATCGCCTTATCGCTGTCCACACCTGCCGCCACGAATAAATCACCTGGGCGGATAGCACGCGGGTCGGTTGAGAAGCGCTTGAACTGCGTCGCATGGACATCACCAAACATTTGGCCGCCAGTCGCATCCCGCAGATCTTTGAGGTGAATCACAATACGTGTTTTTCCCTGCTGGCGAGGTACATTGGTGTATAAACAATGCAAGTATACGATGTTCGCAAATCTTTTGAAAGCAACATCTCATGGCTTTCAAGTTATTCTCCAATCATATCAATATGCGCTAGTTATGTTCAAGAAGGTAAGTATGCTATGCTTGTTGCACACAATGACAGATAAGCGGTAGTTTTATAGACCATCAAAGACGTTATAAGCGTCACTGAAAAATCATTCTGGGGTTGATACTCCCTGTAAGTTTTGCTTCATCAACAAGGACATCAGCATGAGCCGCACTGAGAAATTTTTCGAAATGAGCACGCGTCTACCCAAAGAAGAACTGATAGATGAGCGTACTGAGTTAAGTCTGCCAGAACTGCGCCATGTCGCAGAGCTTCGAGATGGTGGCTCGCCTCAAGACGCAATTAATTACGCATTGTCATTACAGAAGATGTACCCTGACTTTGATCTTATTCCATTTATGATTGCCTACGTTCAATATCAAGATGGCAAGCCGGAAAAGGCTATGAAGACAGCCCTTGGCGCCATCCCTGAGTGTAAGCGTAAATACCGACTTTATTCAGTTGCAGGCCTAGCAGAATATAGTAAGGATAATCTTGCAAATGCCCTCGTATGGTGGAGTCGCAGCGCTATTGCTCAAGCACAAGTGGCGGATTTTCAAGAATTTGACCCGTTTCAGTATCTCGGGCATGCAGCGAAAGGGATTGGTCAGGATGAGCATGCACAAACCATGTATACAATGGCAACGGCAATCGACCCGAATGCACCGCAAGATGAAGCTGTACGGCAAGACATTATGACCCAGATGAAGACCCTATGGGCACGGAAACCTTTCAAGCAGGTACTCGATGTCATTACTCGACAGCACCTTTCATAAACGCTCGTGACATCCTTCAAATTCACTTTAGAAGCCACGGAAGGTGCCGCACGAAGCGGCACCTTTTCAACGCCCCACGGCGATATTCAAACACCCATCTTTGCACCAGTTGGCACAGCGGCAACAGTCAAAGCAGTGACCCCAAGACAGCTGCACGACATCGGCGCAACCCTGGTTTTGGCGAACACATACCACCTCTATTTACGGCCTGGTGATGAGGCCATTGGTCAGTTTGGTGGGTTACATGCCTTTATGCAGTGGGACAACCCCATGCTGACCGATAGTGGGGGCTTTCAGGTGTGGAGCCTAAGCGACATCAACAAAGTCGATGATGATGGAGTTCAGTTCCAATCTCATATCGATGGGTCATACCATCGTTTCTCGCCCGAACGGTCAATTGAGATACAGCAAAACCTCGGTGCAGACATTATGATGTGCTTTGACGAGCTGACTTCTCCTTACGACAGGCCAGAAAACGAACGTGCTGTCGAGCGAACGGCCCGATGGGCAGAGCGTTGCTTCGATGCGTGGAACCAAAGTGGGCGCCAGGCTCTATTTGGCATCGTACAGGGGGGTATCTTTGATGATTTGCGGCAGCAGTCTGCCGAACACCTCATCGCGATGGATTTTCCGGGCTATGCAGTCGGCGGGCTCGCAGTCGGAGAGACAAAGGAAGAAATGCATCACGTGTTGGAACTTGTCAACCCCATACTTCCAGCAGACAAACCGCGCTACCTAATGGGTGTCGGCACTGTTCCCGATTTACTGAATGGAGTTGCACGTGGCATCGATTTTTTCGACTGTGTGCTACCTACCCGGTTAGCGCGCCATGGGGTAGCTATGGCGCGACGGGGAAATTACAACATGCGTAAAGCAGTTTTCAAGCTACAACAAAAACCAATCGACCAGTCATGTGCATGCTACACTTGCACAACATTTACACGCGGGTATTTGCACCATCTCGTAAAAGCTAAAGAAATGCTAGGTGCAACCCTGCTGTCTATACACAATATTCAGGTATTACTTGATCTCGTGCGGGACATGCGTGCTGCCATTATAAATGGCACTTTCACCGCCTTTAAAGCCAACATTCTCACTGACTTTACCGAAAAATTAGAGGGTTAATTGAGCTTCTTCCAAGCAATCATATTGGGCATCATCCAAGGTGCGACTGAATTTATTCCTGTATCTAGCTCGGGCCACCTTGTGCTAGTACCTTGGCTGCTCGGATGGGAGCCACCAGGGCTGACGTTCGTCCTTGCTGCACACATCGGGACAGCACTAGCGGTGATGGTCTATTTTTTCGAGGATTGGCTCAACATGGCACACGGCATAGTGCACTGGGTGCAAACGCGCAAACTCAATGATGACGTTCGGTTGCTCGGTCTACTAATAATCGGCTGTATCCCCGTTGCTGTGATCGGATTTACGCTCAGGGATGCGATTGCATCAGCGTTTGAAAGCCCAACAATAGCTGCATTTATGTTAATCGGCACAGCGCTTCTCTTACTGCTTACGGATCGCAACTACGACACAACAAAATCAGTCGCAGAAGCAACATGGGTTGACGCTGTTATTGTTGGGTTGGCTCAGTCAATTGCGGTTTTACCTGGGATCAGCCGCTCTGGTGCGACTATTGCTGGTGGCCTATTTCGCCATATTAAACGAGACGATGCAGCGCGTTACAGCTTTCTACTAGCCCTTCCGGTAATTTTGGGTGCTAATGCCTTCGAGGCGCTTGGCTTAATCGAAGAGGGTATTACTCAGACACAAGCTATAACCCTAGGCATGGGTTTTCTGACTTCTTTTGTTAGTGGTTTCTTCGTCATACGGTGGCTGTTAGGGTTTTTAAAGACTCAATCCACTCGTATTTTCGCCTATTATTGCCTGGGTGCAGCGGTATGCAGCCTCGTTATTCTTGGTGTTCGAGGTCAGCTCCTTTAGTGCGCTGGCGATGGTGGCTGTGTCTTCTGCTCTCAGTCATGGCGGGCTGCCGCCAACAGCTTTCGCCATCCAATTCACTCACAGTTGCCACAGACCTTTCGACAATCAGTCTTGGCGCAAATCTTCTCAATGCATATGAGGTTGTCGCTGAGAATACCGAGCTGTCGCTAAGCCAGTCTCCACGGTCACAGGTCCTTACCAGTATTAAATCAGGGATGGTTGATGCCGCGTTTATACTACTGCCGCCAGACGATCGCTCTTTTTTCTTTACAGCAGTTGGTCAAGAACAGCTTGTATTCATTGTCAACGATGCGAGTGCCATCGAGGAGATATCCCTTACGAGCATTCGAGCCTTGTATACAGGACAGGTCATTGACTGGAACGGCCCATACCTTCCGCCCACGCCACTTTCTCTGTTTACCGGCACATCCTTAGTTGAAGCTTTTGAACAAACGACCTTAGACGGTAACGCAGTTGGCGGGCATGTGATGCTGGCAGAAAGTGAGAGCGGCATCGTGGCTCAGGTAGCTGACTCTGATAATACAATCGGCTTTGTTAGCTACAGTACGGTTCGAGAAGGCGTTACGACGCTCGCTGTCGAAGGCATCAAACCAACAGTCAGCACAAGCAACTACCCCGTGAGGGCAACCGTTGTCATTGTGACAGCATCTGAGCCCACGGGGCGAACACGAGATTTTGTAGATTGGGTCATCAGTGATGAGGGGCAAGCAGTGGTCAGGCGGCAGATGCTAGGCTTTGCAGATTAAGCCTCTACCCCTGCAAACAAATCCCGCTCGCTACTATCGTTCATCGGCGGTATGACCCGTCGATAGGTATCTTTACCATTTTGTGTTAGCCAGCGGCGAACACGGTTCATGAAGCTGTTACGAGCATCATCACTACTGAAGTTGGCAAGTTGGCTGGCATGGCATTCGCGAGCCTGCTGCGCTTGTGTTTCATAGCCTTTCACTGACACTCTAGTAGTAATGTCAACAGCATTTGCAGCAATTTCTCTAAGGTTCATATCCTTATTTTTGCCATACCGCTCAGGATCGTCACCGAAGAGAGGCATTATAGGCAAGAACAACTTGAGCACTGTTTGATCAAAGGCAGCATAATACACCTTTTGCGGTGCGTAAACGTCGGTGCCGTTTGTAAGCTGCTCTGGGTAAGCGGCATCATCGCTTGCGAGTTGAACCGCTTGCATGGTCGCGTCATGCATACGTATGTGGTCTGGGTGACCATACCCTCCGAACGGGTCGAAGGTGACGATGACTTGGGGCTGGAAATTTCGAATGACTTCAACCACTCGGCCCACTAACGTTTCAAAGTCAGCCTGACACAAACTATCCGGATGATTGTTTGCGTCAGTACCAGCCATTCCAGAGTCACGATAACCCCAAGCGTGAGTCTTATGAATACCCAGCGTCTCCGCAGCACATTGTAGTTCAGCTAAGCGGAGAGCTTTCATAGAGCCATTGTGATGTGCCAAGAAACGTTCATCAGCAACTCCTGCATCCCCGTTAGTAGCACATATCAGCTCAACCTCGACCCCTTGGTCAACATATTTAGCAATTGATCCTGCCATGGTGAATGTTTCATCATCAGGATGAGCCATTGAAATTAACAAACGTTTGTCAGCCATAAAACCCCTCGAATCTACTACACGAACCAAGTGTCACCATAAGCTAGCCAACCGCCTGAGGATAAGCTTTGCCATCAAGCATTTGCACCAAATACTGACCCGTATAACTCTCTGGGACGGTGGCTACGTCCTCTGGGGTACCTTCAGCGATAATCTCGCCACCAGCATCACCCCCCTCAGGCCCAATGTCGATGAGCCAATCAGCAACCTTAACAATATCTAGTTGATGTTCAATCACAGCGACGGTATTTCCCTGTTCCACGAGCGCATTGAGAACATCTATCAGCTTCGCGACATCAGCCGAGTGCAGCCCAACAGACGGTTCATCGAGCACATAAAAAGTTCTACCAGTCGAGCGCTTTGCCAGTTCGCGGCTCAGCTTGATGCGTTGTGCCTCGCCCCCGGAGAGTGTTGTAGCAGGCTGCCCTAGACGAATGTATCCAAGGCCAACCGCATCTAGTGTTTGAAGGCGAGACATTATTTTGGGAAAGGCTTCAAAAAATTCAAGCGCCTCGCTGATTGTCATATCGAGAACATCAGAGATGGTTTTTCCCTTAAACTTGACTTGCAATGTCTCGCGATTGTAGCGTTGACCACTACATACCTCACATGGAATGTATATATCCGGTAGAAACTGCATCTCAACTTGGATAACGCCCTGCCCGCTACAGTTTTCGCAGCGCCCCCCCTTGACGTTGAAACTAAAGCGACCGGGCTTGTATCCGCGGATTTTACTTTCTGGGAGTTCGGCATATAAAGCACGGATAGGGTCAAACATCTTGGTATAGGTGGCGGGGTTACTGCGCGGTGTACGCCCAATCGGCGATTGATCGATATTAATTACCTTATCGATGTGCTCAATTCCTAGCACTTGGTCATGCTCTCCGGCGACTTCTCGGCTTCCATTGATTACCTGAGCGAGACGCTTGTAGAGGACTTCAATGAGCAAAGAGCTTTTCCCACTGCCGCTGACCCCTGTGACGACAATAAGTTTACCCAAGGGAATATCAACCGTAATATCTTTGAGATTATTCTCTCTAGCACCTTGAATGATGATAACCTCACCGTTGCCCTCGCGTCTGCTTTTTGGAACTTCTATCCGTTGACGACCTGACAAATAAGCCCCTGTCAGTGACTGTTCATGTGCCATGACCTCTTCGGGAGTGCCTGCTGCGATTATTTGACCACCATGCTCGCCTGCACCCGGGCCGAGGTCAATCAACCAATCAGCGTGGAGCATGGTTTCTTCATCATGTTCAACAACGAGCAGCGTATTGCCCAAATCACGCATACCTTCGAGGGTACGAATAAGCCGCATGTTATCACGCTGATGGAGGCCAATGCTTGGTTCATCAAGTACGTAGAGAACACCCATCAGACGGGAGCCAATTTGCGTCGCCAGGCGGATACGCTGCGCTTCCCCCCCAGAGAGCGTGCCCGCCGAACGATTAAGTGTTAGGTAATCCAGGCCGACATCAATCATAAACAAGGCTCTGGCCCGAATTTCTTTGAGAATTTGATTGGCAATCTGCAGACCCCGATCATCTAGCACGCCATCTTCGCCATCTAAGGTATCAACCCAGTCCAGCAAGCGTTTAACTGGCCACGAGGTAATCTCAAAGATGTTGCGACCACCAATTGTCACGGCACGGGCTGATGGGCTCAGGCGTTCGCCATCACAGACAGGGCATGGCAGTTCAGCCATAACTGCCTCGATTTCACTGCGAATGTAGTTAGATGTAGTTTCGTTATAACGTCGCTCGAGGTTTCCGACTACGCCTTCGTAGCGCGTCTTGTACTTACGGACGGAGCCACTTGAATTCTCATAGGTGATGTCAATTTTTTTATTATCAACGCCATAAAGCAGCATCTCTTTCTGCCTGTCAGTAAGTTCTTTCCAAGGCTTATGCAGATCAATTTTTTTGGTTTTGGCGACAGCTTCAACTAACTGACGATAGTAGCCGTCATCTTCCCAACGATGCCACCCTGGCGCAACAAATGGGCCGTCATCAAGCGTCAATTCAGGGTTTGGGACGATTAAATTTGGGTCGATCTCTAACTTAACGCCTAACCCCTGGCACTCTTGGCAAGCACCATGGGGGCTGTTAAAAGAAAAACTTCTGGGTTCAATGTCAGGGAAGCTCGTCATGTGGTAGGGACAGGCCAAACTTTCGGAGAAAAGTACATCTTCGTCCGTCTCAGCCAGGTTCACAATAGCAACACCATTGCCGAGGTCAAGAGCAATTTCCACACTGTCCGTAATGCGTGAGCG
Source organism: uncultured Anaerolineae bacterium (assembly GCA_964439625.1). Lineage (GTDB taxonomy): Bacteria > Chloroflexota > Anaerolineae > Aggregatilineales > UBA3940 > CAYTPI01. The sequence continues at coordinate 7,830 of CAYTPI010000033.1, forward strand.
GGCGGAATTCGCTTCTTCAGTTTCAGGGTCAACGAAATATTTAACGACCAGCCTATCAATTACAACCTCAATTGTGTGCATTTTGTAGCGGTCAAGTTCAATATCTTCATCGACAGCACGAACTTCTCCGTTGACACGAACACGTACATATCCCGATTTCTGCAAGTCCTCGAAGACGCGCTGATGTGTGCCCTTACGATCTTTGATTACAGGTGCCAAAATCTGGAAGCGTGTACCATCTGGCATGTTCTCGATAGCTTCCACAATCTGCTGCGCACTCTGGCGCTGAAGCGGACGACCGCAGTCTGGGCAATGAGGAATTCCGACGCGGGCATAGAGTAGACGCAAATAGTCGTAAACTTCGGTGACGGTGCCAACGGTCGAACGAGGGTTGCGGCTCACACCTTTTTGATCAATTGAGACTGCTGGGCTTAGCCCATCAATTTGATCGACATCTGGCTTTTCCATCTGGTCAAGGAACTGCCTAGCATATGCACTAAGTGATTCGACGTAGCGCCGCTGCCCTTCTGCGAAAATTGTGTCAAATGCCAGCGATGACTTCCCAGAACCTGACAGACCTGTGATGACGACGAGCTTGTCTCTTGGTATTTGCACATCGATGTTTTTCAGGTTGTGTTCTCTGGCCCCACGAACGGTTATGTATTCCTGCGCCATGAATTACCCTTCAGCACCTTAAGTATCATTGTCTTAATATCGAACATACATTCTATCGACTTGCACCGAATGGCTCAAGCAAACTAACGCGATTCTGAGCATAGCTTGCTTAAAGCTGTTCTTACATCATTGTTGTGTTTGATAGGGTTTGTATTTGATATCATTTGAAGCATAACGAAACAGTCATGCGCTTCAAAGATGGGGCATTTATGGTTTCTGAGGAAATTAAACAAGCACGCGTTCGCTTGGCAGCGAGGGCAAAAGTTCAGGAGGATGCGGTCAAGCAGGGCTATAAGGCTAAGGTTAAGCCCATACGTTTTGTCCGCTCTTTGACATTTTTTTTGACGACCATGTTCGAGGTATTTCTGTTTGAGCTTGTTTTCAACAGAATTATCCCAAAAACCGTCGAAAGGGGGCGGCTTGGCCGCACCCAAAAGTTTGCGCGTCGCTTCAGACGGCATGCCATCAAACAAGGTGGTGTGATGATTAAACTTGGGCAATTTCTTAGTTCTCGGGTAGACATTATCCCGCGTGAAATCATTATTGAATTAGCTGGTCTTCAAGACCAAGTACCAGCGGAAGATATTGAAACGACCATGGCAATCTTGACGGAAGAACTGGGTGCGGAGCCAGAGGATATCTTCGCTGACTTCAACCGCGAGGTTCACGCCGCGGCCTCACTTGGGCAAGTTTATAAAGCTCAGTTGAAAAATGGCGAAAAAGTCGTCGTAAAAGTACAACGCCCCAGCATCGTCGACATCGTTTCGACTGATCTTGCTGTCTTGCACATTGTCATGCGCATTATGATGGTCTGGAAGCTCATTGCGAAACGGGCTGACATGCCCTCATTGCTCGAGGAGTTCTCGGAAATACTCTGGCAGGAATTGAACTATCGTCTTGAAGTCGATAATGCCAAGCGCTTCCAAGAATACTTTGAAGATGACTTTGGCATTTACATTCCCGATGTCTATGAGAAATATTCAACCAAACGGGTTATTACGCTGGAGGATGTTACCAGCATTAAGATTGCAGACGTTGAGGCCATGGATGAAGCTGGCATTGATCGGGAAGAAGCAGCTAGGCGCCTCTTCAACACATACATGCGGATGATCTTCGACTTAGGCGAATTTCATGCTGACCCACATCCTGGCAACCTGTTCATCTACCCTATTCCAGACGAAGACGCTGACCGAATGTATGGGCCAAGTTGGCGAGAGCACAGCAGGCCTTTTTATGTCATCTTCATTGACTTTGGCATGGTTGGGCAAATTACGCGTGAGATTCGAGCCGGTCTTTGGGAAACAATGATTGCCGTCGGCACCCAAGATGCTGACCGCATGATGATGGGCTACAAGAAACTGGGCGTTCTGCTGCCAAGCGCTGACATTAGGTTACTGAAGCAAGCTCAAGATGAGGCCCTAAGCACCGTTTGGGGCAAGTCAACTATGGAGATGGTCAACATGTCTGAAGAGGAGATGGCCTACTTCGGACGGAAATACCGCGACCTGCTCTATGATATGCCGTTTCAAGTTCCACAAGACTTCATTTATTTAGCCCGAGCTGTTGGAATGCTTTCTGGCTTATGTGTTGCGCTCAACCCTAACTTCAACCCTTGGAGCCTAATAGGTCGCTATGCGCGCCGGTTTATGCTGGAAGAGTCTCGCCAGAGCGAAAACGGCGGACTGCTCAACATCGCTCGAGGTTGGTTGCGGCAGCAGGTTAATCGGGTTTTAGGCCCGGCACAGAACAGCAATAAGCAACCGAGCTTTCCGACTATTCCTCAATAGAAATGTCACTGTACGCTCCGCGTAACAGGCGGGGCGTACTAATTCATGCAATGATGTCTTCAAGCCAATCTTTTATCAAATCTGTGGGAGTTGGAAACTGGTCATTGATGTCCAGCATGTTGGTGCCGTGGGCATTGCCAAGATAGGTCTGGACGCGGTAATCCCTCATAGGTAGCTCCAAACCAGACTCACAGGTCGCTACGGTTTCTCCGTCAGCGACAGAAGCCAGACAAAGGACAGGTTTTTCAGAGATTTCGGCAAGCGCTTCATCATAAGGGATTCCCAGCCAACCACTGGGTGACAGACTGGCTGCAGCAATACACCCCTCAACACACGCGTCGACAGCAGCGTCTGACCCAATACTGGCTCCGATGAGAATAACCTGCCCTGCAGCGACTCCATCAAGGGATTGCGCATATGAGACCACAGCCTTTGCGTCTTCAACGACCAATGCCCGGTCATAATCACCGCCACTATCACCGTGACCATGAAAGTCAAAGGCAAGGACGGCGAACTGTCCCTCGGCATGCAGTTCTGTCGCAAAGGCATCCCAAGCGGAGCGGTCACTATTGAGCATATGCATCAAAACAACGATCGGCACCTTTTCTTCAGCCTGCACTGCTGGATAAAACATCCCAACTAAGGTCGTGTCGTAGACTGAATTGAATTCAACAATGGTTGGTTCGCCGGGGTCACCAGCCTCATCCGCCCCAATACTATCAACTTGCGGGGCTTCGGTCGGCATTAGGGTAGCAGTTGGGGCATCCGTCGGCAACGCAATAGTGGCCTGCTGTTCCTCGTCTCCGCGACCACCACAAGCGACAAGCGTCAGAGCTAATGTAATCAGCAATAGTTTTCTCAAGCTATCCTCCGAAGATGTTATATAATTGTTTCTAGCATGAAGCGTAAAGCACAGATTAGCAAGTGGCTCAAGGAACGCGGTGCAAGCTTGGGATTTTCAATGATGGGAATTACCCAAGCACAGCCCAGCGCGCGTTTAAACGCCTATCTAGAGTGGGTAAAGGCAGGTATGCATGGAACGATGGGCTACATGGCGCGTGAAGATCGAATTGAGCGGCGCCAAGATCTTAACGTGATCTTACCAGGCGCGAAATCCTTAGTGGTGGTGGCTCTTGACTATCTGACAATCTCGTTTCCGGAAGACATTCTGAGCGACCCACGCCGAGGTCGCATTTCAAATTATAGCTGGAGATTGGATTACCACGATGTGCTGCTGAGTAAGCTCAAGCAGTTGGCTGCCGAATTGATAGAAAAGACGGGGAAAACCGTACAAACAAAAGCATATGTTGATACAGGCGCTATTTTAGAGCGCAGCCATGCCAAAGAGGCAGGTCTGGGTTTCGTCGGTAAGAACACAATGTTGATTCATCCGCAACGCGGGAGCTTTTTCTTTCTCGGCGAAATCATCACAGATGTTACGCTGGATTATGATCAATCCGGTAACATGCCTGGCTGCGGCACCTGTACACGCTGCCTTTCTGCTTGCCCAACAAATGCCTTCCCCACTCCATATACACTGGATGCGCGCCGTTGCATCTCATACCTTACGATTGAGCACAAGGGTTTTATTGACAAGAAACTACGCCCATTGATGGGAAACTGGGTCTATGGCTGCGACATCTGCCAGAATGTATGCCCTTGGCAGCGCTTCTCTCAAGCCTTTCCACGAGAAGCATTCAGCGCGGCAACTATCGACCAAGCTGCCCCTCCACTCGATGTATTATTGAGACTAGATGACGTTACATTTGCAGATCGATTTGCCTCATCGCCCATTAAACGCATCAAACGGGAACGACTGGTTCGTAACGCCTGCATTGCCGCTGGGAATAGTCAGCACAAAGAACTCGCTGATGCGCTCCTGCCGCTGTTACATGATCACAGTCCGCTTGTCAGAGGCCATGCGGCTTGGGCCCTCAGTGAGTTACAAACTGGCAGGCTGGCAATTCAAGCTGCACTGCCTCAAGAAACAAATGTAGACGTCATTGGAGAATTCAACGATGCGCTTGAAAGGACTTCACCATGACAGATAATCAGAAGAAAGTTCAATCTCAATACGCCCTAAACCCAAGCAGTTATGTCGACTCACAGCCACATGCGAAGGGTCAAAGCTTAACTCGGTTGACTGAACTGATTGAAGCTAAACCAAACTGGACGATGCTTGATATTGCAACAGGCGGCGGTTCTGTCGCACGAGCATATGCTGGGCAGGTAAGGACAACAATTGCAGTTGACCTAACGTTCCCTATGTTGGATTCAGCCCGCCGAGGGGCTGGTGAATTATCAGTTCAGTTTGTTCAAGCTAACGCAACCCACCTTCCTTTTCCAAGCAAATCTTTTGACTTGGTGACATGCCGTATAGCAGCCCACCACTTCCCAGACGTTCAGGCATTTCTCGCCGAAGTTGCGAGGCTCATTAAGCCAGAGAGTGGCGTGTTTGCCCTGATTGACAATCTGTCAAGTGGGGAGCCACGATCTGCTAAAGATTACAATACTTTCGAGGCCCTGCGCGATCCATCCCATGCATGGAGCTACAGTCATGATGATTGGATCGCTTTCATGCTGAAGGCTGGCTTAAACGTCACTGAGCAAGAGACCCTGAACAAACCTATGGATTTCGATGCATGGGTTGCACGCATGAGCATAAACGGCGACAACTTACTGCGGC
>CAYTPI010000034.1:0-10702 GCA_964439625.1 uncultured Anaerolineae bacterium
GTAGTAGCGGGGACAGGACTCGAACCTGTGACCTTCGGGTTATGAGCCCGACGAGCTGCCACTGCTCCACCCCGCATCGTATATGAGAACTTAACAGATTCTTAGCGTGCCGTCAATAGTTCTTAGAAGGTTTTTATGTGTTACTACGTCATTTTGGAAAGGCGACTACGGGGGTATCAACTGTTACTTCTACCGCTTGTCCGATGCTAAACTGATCATGAGACCATGTACGGACTTGGAGCATTGTGCCGCTGCTCAGGCGCAGCCGCACGAGGTGATGAAATCCAAAATAGCGGATGCTGTCTATGATGTGGGGGCTGTCAGGGTTGGGCGTCATGTGGATTACTTCCGGACGTAGGACCACATCTACAGGCCCTGTGATGTGCTTCGAGATAAGTGATAGATAACCGATATCGGTAAGCACCTCATCTGAATGGGCCTCGCCCGTTATTATATTGACCTCCCCTAAGAAGCGTGCTACACGGAGATCAGTCGGGTGCTGGTACACGTCTTCGGGGGCGCCGTGTTGTACAACTTGCCCGTCTTCCATGACGACCAACTTGTCAGCGAGCCTGAGTGCTTCCTCCTGATCATGCGTTACAAAGATCGTGGTTGCCTTGGCTTCTCGCAGAATATCGCGCACCTCTTCGCGCATGGTCTGGCGTAAGGAGGCGTCTAAATTGGAAAACGGCTCATCTAGTAAGATGACATCAGGGGTCGGAGCCAAGGCCCGAGCTAAGGCTACACGCTGCTGTTGCCCGCCGCTCAGTTGATGGGGGAAACGGTCTTCCATACCGGTGAGGCCTACTAAGTCCAGCATGTCCGCCAGCCGCGGCTTTCGGTTTGCTGACGACAAATTGTTAAGGCCAAATGCTACGTTCTGAGCCACACTCAGATGAGGAAAGAGGGCATAATCTTGGAAGACCAGACCAACTTGCCGCTGAGTTGCTGGTACCCAGATGTTGTCTCCACTGACTTGGTCAGCGCCGATCCAGATGCTGCCACAGTCTGGTTTTTCCAGTCCTGCAACGAGGCGTAAAGTGGTCGTTTTGCCACAACCACTACGCCCCAATAAGACGGTGAACGTGCTTTCGTCAATTGTCAGGCTGATGTTTTTGACTGCCTGTGCCTGCCCATAGCTTTTGCTAATGTTTTGAATGCGGATAACTGTCATTGTGGTCGGTCTTTGGTTGCGCCAATCTGCATCAATAAGAAGACTGGTATAAGACCCACAGCAAGGATCATAAGCGCTGGTATGGCGGCTGATTCATGGAACCCTTCAATACTCAGGAAATAGGCACGTACAGCGAGGGTGTCCATACCGAAAGGTCGCAGTAGTAGAGTGATTGGTAATTCCTTCATAATATCGACGAAGACTAAAATAGCTCCAGCCCCGATCCCTGTTCGCACAAGCGGAATATGGATTCGACGCAGTATGCGCCAGCCGCCGGCCCCCATGGTTCGCGCTGCCGCCTCCATTGAAGGGCGTACTTTGTCAACGCTAGCGGCAATACTATCGAAACCGAGCACCATAAAACGCACCGTATAACCATACAGCAGCGCAATAACGGTCCCCGTTATAATGTAGCCAAACCCTTGCCAACCCAAGCCGACAGCGACATTCGTGGCAGCGCCATCAATAGGATTGACAACTGTCAATACTCCAGCAGCGATGACTGCGCCGGGCATGGCGTATCCAATCGTTACAAGCCGAGCTAGCCATCGGGGACGTTTGGCTGTGTCAACAGAGTCGCGGCGATTGCTATATGCGATGACAAGTGCCAGCATTATGGTGATGAGAGCACCGGCAGCGCCTAACACCAGGGTATTCCGTGTGTAGGCAAAGAAGCTCTCTCCAAGCAAATTGACAGTTGGATTACGAAGCTCCTGTGTGGCCCACAGGCTTAGCTGCGTTATGGGTAGTGCAAAAGCTGTGCCAAAGAGCAATAGGCAGGTGAAACTAGCAAGCACAGCCCTGCCGCCTGTTAACCGCCTGCGGGACATACGACGACCATAACTTCCTTGTTGATAGAAGCGTGCCTGCCCACGTAATGAACGCTCTGCGACAAGCAAAGCGAGAGAGATAATTACCATTAAGCTAGCCAATTCCGTGGCAGCAGCACTATCGAATGATATGTTCCATAGTACAATAATGCGTTCGCTTAGAGTTGGGTAGCCAAAATAACTCACTGTCCCGTAGTCAGTTAGGGCCTCCATCGTGACGAGCAGCACACCCACAGCAATCTGAGGGCGGGCGAGCGGCAGCGCAATCCGTCTAAAGGCTTGCCAGCCATCATAACCAAGGATGTTAGCTGCTTCTAGCGTGTTAGCCGCTTGCTCTCGGAACGCCGAGCGAGCGAGGATATACACATACGGATAAAGAACCAGTGTCAGCACGAGTATCAGCCCGGTGGGTGAGGCGATGTCTGGGAACCAATAGTCCCCGCGTGACCAACCAAAGTAATCACGTAATTGGGTTTGAATGGGGCCGGCAAATTCAAACACTGTCACATAAACAAACCCCATTATGAAACCCGGAATCGCGAGTGGCAGCATGAGGAGACGGTCAAACCATGCCCGACCAGGGAAATCATAAGCACTGATCAGCCAAGCACAACCTACGCCAATGACAAGCGTGCCCAACGATACGCCTAGTGCGAGACGCAGGGTATTCCACAGCGCTGCGGGCAAAAAGGTGCGCCACATTCGCTGCCAGAGCTGTACATCGATACTGACAATTTCTAGAATTAATACACCAATTGGCAGCAGTAAAATCAGCGTCAGAAGAACAATTGGAAGCCAATTCAGCCTGAGGCGAAAGCCAATATCTATTCGAGATGGATGCTGTATTCGATCCGAGTTTGTTGACAGTGTACTACGTGTTCTAAGGTCGATATCCATAAAATTATTTGTAGCAAGCCCAGGGGATAGCTGCAAGAACTATCCCCCATGCTTGCCAACTTACCTTCCGCTGATTAGTTTTCGCTGAAACCGAAGCCAGCTTCTTCGAACATCATCACAGCTGGTTCTTGGTAGGCACCGTATTCCCATAATGGATACTCAAGGTCGTACATGGGCTCACCATCACCCAACTCTGCGATAGTCTCATTCGGTTCTGCTTCAGGGTTTGTTGGGAATTCATAGTTACTACCTGGGAAACACTCTGGCGCACCACATTGATTCTGCTGTGCTGCCAGATGCTCGATGAACAAGATAGCATTTTCGCGGTTGGCAGCATTTTTGACGACACCCGCTCCATTAACATTATAAAAGACACCGCTGCCGTCTTCGCCTTGGTTCATCCACTTCAACGCGACGGCTTCGAAGACTTCAACATCAGCCGCATCACCGTTAGCAAGGCGACCCAGATAGTAATGGTTCACAAAGGCGACATCACATTCACCAGCAGCCACCGCTCGAATTTGGCTGGTATCACTATTGATGTAACGAACAACATTGCTGGCAATGCCCTCGGTTGCAGTGGTGGCTTCCGCTTCACCCAAGTGATATAGCAAGCTACTGAAGAGAGCGACTTGGTAAATGTGGCTGGCTGGGCGCATGCACAAACGACCTTCCCACACAGGGTCTGCGAGGTCACTGTAATTGTTTAAGTTAGCAAGCTCGTCCTCTGTGACGTTTGCTGGATTATAAACCACTGTGCGTGCCCGAATGCTAAGCCCGTACCAGTGACCATCTGGGTCGCGGAAACTCTCGGCGACGCTGGCGTTGAGTGCCTCTGAGGAAATCGGTTCAAGCAGACCTTGCTCCGCCGCAAGCGACAGCACCCCAGCATCAATTGCTAGGAAAACATCGGCAATACTGCGGTCCCCGCGCTCGATATCTGCACTTAGCCGACCGAGCAGGTCACGCGGGCTGCCAGCAGAGACGCGAACTTCGATGCCAGTCTCTTCTGTAAAAGCGACAAACGGTGCTTCTAAGTCGCCGTAGTGGCGGGACGAGTAAACGTTAAGCACGGAGCTTTCAGGAATAGCCTCGGGCTCATCAGATTCAGTTTCTTCAACTGGCTCTTCCTCGTCTGCGGGCGCCTCAGGCTCCTCCGCTGGTTCAGCTTCCTCAATGACCTCAGGTTCGGGTTCCACTGTTGTTTCAGGGGTGGCAGAGGCACAGGCAACCAACGCCATGCTGGGGACGATCAAGATTAGCGTAAACAACTTCTTCATGATGGATCCTTTTTAAATCTTCTCCAAAAATATACTGAGGCGATGATAAGAGGCGGATCTATATAAATCTAGGCCTAAGGTTGCATGAGGCAAACAACCCGTGGTGTGTTTTATCTATCAGCAAGGTGGTCATTCAACTTGCACCGTTGTTGAATATGCACAAGACTGCCATACCCTTTTCAGTGAGTATCGTTTCCACCGTCAGCCGCGGTTCGAGTGCCTGCCACATCTCAATGATGGCTTTCTCATCATCTCGGTTCGCATCATCCATCACGATCAGGGCGTTATCAGCGAGCTTATCTTTGAGTAGGGGCCACGCAGGGTAACGACTGTTTGGCTGAACACCTCCAGGCGGGCCATCGATGATCAGCAGATCAATCGGCTCATTGATTGGTACTTGAACGAGATCGTACCAGAGCTTCGGTTCAGGCTCGATATCATAGCGTGTCAAGGGTGCATGAACGACCGTTGCCACACCTGTCAGTTGGTGCGTTTCCAACATACGGCGAGTTGCATCTGCAAACTGGGCTTCATGATCGACGGACAAGATGCGCCCTGTTCCAGCTTGCTCAAGATAGTAGCCCACATTGACGGTCGATAAACCGCTGCCGAGTTCCAGTACAAAGCGCGGTTTATGTGTGTCGAGAAGCGGCAGCAGTGCAGCGATAAAATCAGGGGAGATTGCCCACAAGCGCATCGGGCTGAGTGGGGCACGGTAATCGATCTGATGGTACAGGGCGAACAACGCCTGTACTTGACGATAATCCCAGACGGCTCCCATCCGCATATCATAGAACTTGGTCTCGATCAGTCCTTCCATCTTGTCGCGTGCCAGCTCTTTGATCCGCCCACCCACTTCGAAAGCGACCATCAGTAAGGTAAGTGTCAGTATGCCAATTGCTATGGCCTGTCCAATCGGCCTGAGCGTTTGCCCGATATACCAAGCTAGACTTGTTATAGAGGCTACACCGATTGATATCAGCACGGCTTGTGTCTGTATCTTCATCTGCTATGAGCTTTCTTTCAATAGAGGAGTGTCAGTAGATTATTGCGCAGAGGATTGCCAACTGCTATCTTTTTCAAGTGGCTCAAGGGCTTGGTGTTAGTATGTAAAAGCTGCATTCAACGCTGCGCGCTGCGCCCCTAGTTGATAATAGCCACTATAATTGATAGCCCAGTCACATGACTGGGCGGTTCTCATTACTCTGATGGTGCGGTACTGGGCTTCGCAGAAGTCTGAAGGCGTTGATTATTCGTATACGTCGCGACGAATATACCAAAAATGACAATGCTTGCCCCAGCAAGTTGTAAGAGGGTCGGCACTTCCCTGAGAAAAATACCCGCAAAGATGATCGCTGGAATTGCATCTGCGAGGGTAATGTTGGTAACAACAGCAGCATTGATATAGCGCATAGCATAATTGATCGAACTGTGACCGATCAACTGAGGAATAATGCCGATAGCTAACATCCACAGCAGCGCTGCGCGGGAGAGGGAGGCCAAGGGTAGTTGCAGCCCAGTGCAGATGAGGACAACAGTGATAGCAGCAACACCATACACACCAAATAAGTAAGGGAATATATCCATCTCAGTACGGACGAAGCGCCCGATCAAAAAGTAGCCCGTCACAAGCAAAGCCCCGATCAGCGCCATACCGTCTCCTAATAGTGATGACTGTGCTCCCAGATTGGTGTTGGCCTGTCCGGCTAAGGAGACGACGGTTGCACCGAATATAACCAACCCAATAGATAACCACATCATGCGGTTGGTCTTCTCCTTGAGAACCAGTGGCGCAAAGATGCCAACCCAAATCGGGTTGGTTTTAACCAGCACAACCGCATTTGTAACCGATGTCAATTCTAGAGAGGTTATCCAGAAGGAGAAATGACCACCTAAGAAAAGGCCACTTAGCACAATGAGTGTGATACTCTGACGTGACAATCCGCGGTACTGGTGCCAGTTTCCCTGTGATGTGACCGCAATGCCCATGGCTACTGCTGCGACAGATAGCCTAAAAGCTGCGATGATCAGTGAGGGTGCCCCAGCACCCTGCGCAAACCGGATCAAGGTCGACGCTAGTGATGTCGCAGTCATACCAATGGCTAATACAATAAACGGGTTAATCCGTGCTTTCATATAATCCTGTTTCAAAATGGCGCTGTGAGTATTTTGTATTCGGTGGGATGCACCAAATTCGTATAGTAAATCATTGATTTGAATGAGCATGCTGCCAATTTGCCAGCAGCACCAAAAACCGAGGGCTTATGGCCTATGGTAAACCCTCGGTTCAAAATAGCATGGTTGACTAAGGTAAATTCTGACCGTAAGCGCCTGCGATAGCTACGACGGCGTCACGTTGACTAGAACTACCTACAGATGTTATTAGATACTGACCCTTATACGCAATGAGTTGACCAAGTTCCTCGTTCCAACCTGCATCCGTTAACCCTGGGTGGGATACAGACTCATTCGCAGAGAATGAGGTTTGTAGTACGGCAAAGTTTTGGGCTGCATTTTGCTCCATCTCGTTGTCTTGAATGGTAATCAGGTAGGCACCACCGTCGTCAAAGCGGAAAACACAAGTTGCTTGCTCCTCTACGCCGGAATGTCCTGTCCCTGTCACCGTGGTGCCAAACGCGGCTGCCACTTCATCCTCACTGACGGTATCACAAATACTTGGCAGTATATCTGACCCACTCTCGCTGGGTGCTGCGTCGGGATCCACTTCAATGCCTTCGGCCTCCTCTTGAAATTCACCAGCAAGTGTTGCCGCTGCTGCTGCCGTCGGTGCTATCTCTTGAACCTCACCAGCGAGAGTCGCTGCTGCCTGTGCTGTTGGTGCTATTTCCTGCGCTTGCTCAGCAATTGCGGTGATCTGCCCGAGTGGGCCACATGTACACGCAACAACGCCTAAAAATAGTGCGCCAAGCGCAGCTTGAAACTGTATTTTCATAAATATACTTTCTATAATGGTTCTTTTCGATGGTAGCCATTGTACTGTATATTGACGTTTCTCACTGACTGCTGCCTAATCTGCAAAAGCAGCGAAGCAGTCATCCTGTTGCTACGCTCATACTGTCACGATTCCAATGGTTAAAGTGAGACAGACTTTTGCAAAAATATGCAGCGAGCACCGTGTTAGTTGTGGTGCTCATGGCAGCGTGCATCCCTCTGGTTGAAACGCCAAAGCCAGCAACACCCACAGCTGATACCTTTGCGGATGATATCAATTCCGACCAGCTTTACACCTTCCACGCGGATGCCGCCAATACAGGGCAGTTCTCGTCGATTGGCGAGCCGACAGAGCCGAGCATTCTGTGGCAGGTTGAAACAGGACGGCGTGTTCGCTCGACACCTGTGCTGGCAGGTGACGTACTTTTGATTGGCGCCAACACTAATGTCTTCTATGCACTTGATGCTGAGACTGGTGAGACGCTGTGGGAATTCGACACACGCGCAGAAGTGGTATCTTCCCCGGCTGTCGTGGGGAGGCGTGTCTTCTTTGGCAGCCATGACGGCTTTGTCTACGCGGCAGCACTTGATAATGGTGCTGAATTATGGTCGTTCGATACTGGAGGAGAGGTTTATTCTTCACCTGTTGTCGTTGATGGTCTTGTGTTCGTAGGAAGTGCCAATGATGCCTTTTATGCCTTAAACGCGGAGTCAGGGGCAGAGGTGTGGCGAATTGAAACGGATGATGCGGTTTGGTCTTCGCCTGCTGTTGTTGATGGTGTTGTCTATTTTAATAGCCATGATAATAAGGCTTATGCAGTCGAAGCAAGCTCTGGCGAACTGATCTGGGAGTTTGATGCTGGAACACAGGTGTGGTCGTCACCAATGGTGGCGAACGGTGTTGTCTATATCGGTGATCAACTTGGGCAAGTCTACGCACTTGATGCTGACACTGGCGAAGTTATTTGGCAGTTTGAAGCCGAAGGGGGTGTTTCGTCGACTGCCGCTCTTGGCGATGGTTTGATCTTTGCCAACAGCATTGGCGGCAGCTTATATGCCTTAGATGCCGACACAGGCCAGCAGCGTTGGGTTTATGAGACGAGCGGCCCCATGTATGCATCACCTGCTTATGCGGATGGCCTCGTTTACGCCGTCACTGAACAGGATGGCTTATTGCTTGCTGTCGATGCTGAAACTGGAAGCCTAATCTGGGCATACGAAACCGGACGTCCAGGGAATAATCGCTCGTCATCGCCTATTATTGCTGGTACTACGTTGTATATCGGTAGTAACACTGAAGGAATTCTTGCCCTAACGGTTTACGCTGAATAAGTGGATGCTTCAGTGTTAACGTCTGGATTGCTCAGTTCACCTCGTTGGTAGGTGGCATCACTGAAGGCCACGATCCAAAACATGACGGGCGGAAAGACAGCGCTGAGGTATCCAACCCAGCGTTCCTTCCCGAACGCTTCTGCCATATTGGGCAGCACAAATAAACTGCCCAAGGGAGCTGTGAGAGTTATCATCATTAAAATAGCACCCCAAATCGGCCCACCGACAATTTTAGATAAAATAATGAGATTGGCAAAAGGAATAAGGCCAGTCCAGCCGGGACGTCCTGCCTTTTGATGAACAATCCACCAAGCGATAGCTGTTGGTATGGCAACGATGGCATACCCGACCAAATACGTATTTTGATATATCTTAAGCCAAAGGGGCATCTCTGGGCCACTTGACATCAGCACATTGATAAGCTCTTGAATATCCATCTTACTCTCTCGATTATTGTAACTTTTAATTACTTCCGAATGTACTAAAGTGTTGATGGCTTTTCCATTAGATTATTTGGGGAATGCAATCGAGCCTGTGATGGTATCCCAAAGAATACGTGTCTCTTGTGATGCTTCAGGCAGGTCAGTATCTTCAGGCACAACCGTAATTATTAGGTATAACCATTCACCTGCATCGAAGGAAGCAGAATGCGTATCGCAGCGTATTGTACGTAAACAGGTGAATGTATTATGTAGGTCAATCTTTTCGACGTAATTACAGCATACTGTACCGATTTCTGGTCTACAAAGTGCAGTACTTCAGAATTGTTTTTCTATGGGCTTCTCATCGATTCTTTGTACAATCCATTAGCTTAAACGCTTGTAAGGAGACTTAAATGCAGATCGCCATCATGGGGGCAGGTGCTGTCGGGGGCTACTTTGGCGCGTTATTAGCAAGAGCTGGCCTCGACGTGGCTTTTATCGCTCGTGGGGAACACCTAGCCGCAATGCGCGAGAACGGTCTGTCCATCGATACAACTGCGGAGCGCAACTTTCGTATTACCGAGCCGCTTGCCACAAATGATCCATCCGAGATTGGCCCTGTTGACCTAATCATCGTTGCAACGAAGACATACCACCTTGAGCAAGTTGCCCATGTGATGCGGCCTCTGGTTGGCCCTACGACAACAATTCTTCCTTTGTTGAACGGGGTCGAAGCAACTGAACAACTCGAGGCCTACTTTACGGGCCACGTTCTGGGTGGTCTCACTTGGATTTTCAGCGAGATCAGTAAGCCAGGGGTCATCCGTCATTGGGGCTATGGTAAGATCGACTTTGGCGAACTCGACAAGACCCAGACGAAGCGGGTAAGGCATATCAAACAGGTCTTTGAAGAAGCTGGTGTTACGCATGAGCTATCCGCCGATATTAACGTCAACCGCTGGCGCAAATTCATGACGGTTTGCCCCTTCAGCGCTATCAGCGCTGTGACGCGTGTCACCAATGATGTATTGATGGCGATCCCACAGACGCGCCAGATGTGGTATGAGGCCATGGCAGAAATTGATCAACTAGGCCGCGCCCAAGGGGTTGATCTCCCCGGCGAGCTCGTTGATACGACGTTTGCATTCGCCGAGAGTTGGCCCGCTGGCTCTACGCCGTCAATGATGCGCGACATTACAAGCGGGCATCGTTCGGAGCTAGAGGCGCAGCCTGGCTATGTCGCCCGTAAAAGTGCTGAACTGGGCGTTTCTGCACCAATTCACACCTTTTGCTACTACAGCCTCCTACCACAGGAACGCCGCACATTGGAGCAGCAGTAAATGTCACCTGTGCTGCTGCGTTTGCTATTTGGGCTGCTCTTTAGTGCAATAATTAGTGGCTTGGCTTACCGGCGGAGGTCGTTGTCACCATCCGGTGTGGTCGGCGCTGTTCTCGTTGGCACGGTCATCTTCACCTTTGGTGGTGCTGCTTTCGGCCTGTTGTTGATTACCTTTTTCGTATTATCCAACCTTCTCTCTCGTGTCCAACATACAAGGAAGGAACAGCTCGCCCAAGACAAATTCGATAAGACAGATCGTCGTGATTTGGGGCAGGCTTTGGCTAATGGTGGGGCTGCGATGATCTTTGCCGTGCTGTACGTCATTGTGCCCACGAATGCCGTGCTAGCCGCGTTTGTGGCAGCGATAGCAACCGTCAATGCAGATACTTGGGCCACCGAGGTCGGCGTGCTTAGTAAGTCGCAACCGCGCAGTATTATGACGTTCAAACCCGTGAAGCGGGGTACATCAGGGGGGA
>CAYTPI010000035.1:0-8633 GCA_964439625.1 uncultured Anaerolineae bacterium
CAGCGACGAAAATCCCGACACAAACGCCGACCCCACCCCCACCGACGTTAACCCCGACACCCAGCCCAGTCGATTACAGCGGCCTTGAGGCATCCCTCGACGAAACTTTAACCGCCGCCTTTGATCGTTTCGCCTTTGCCTTCGATGTTGGGATCGCTTTTATTGATCTTGAGACAGGTCAACAAGTCACGGTTAATGGCGACCTGCCATACTATTCACTGAGCACCTTCAAGGCCCCACTGGCAGCTTACTATCTGCACTTGGTCGAGCAAGGCGAGCTTACCCGCGAGCCAAGTGATGACGCTTGGATTGAGCCGATGCTCAGCCGCAGTGACAACGCCGCCACAACCTGCATTATCCGACGAGTTGGCGGGCTGGCAGGCTTCAATGATTACCTCGTCAGTGAGTTAAATATGCTGCGCGAACGCAACTACATCATTGCGTGGGATACGTGGGCGTGTGAACAAGACGGAACGCCTTGGTACCCAGCCTCTGATCTGCGCTACATCGATGGCGACCCAGCCGTCGGGCTGGACGCAGTCGGCGGGCTGCGCCCGTGCCCAAGTATTGATGTTCGCTGCGACAAGGTCTTCACGCCCATTGACCTAGCACAGTTTTACCAGTCGATGGCAGTAGGCGAACTGCTCAACGCTGAGCACACCGATCTGTGGTTCAGTTGGATGGCGAAAGACCGGGATAATTCAGCCTTGTTCGAGGGGTTACCAGACGACAGCGACGTACAAGTTTTCGTCAAGAATGGCTTCCGGGCAGAGGATGACTACTACGACCGTCACTTTTACCACGAGAGCGGCATCATCAAGACACCTGCCGGCTCGTTTGTCTTAGTCGTCTTTACGCAGGGCAACCCAGATTGGCCCGGCACATGGCTGCATGCTGACCTCGCTGCCGCTGCCTATCGCGCCTTTATAGAAGGGCATACGGATGCATAAACCGGAACCCAAGCCGCAAGCCGCAACACTTGCGGCCCCGCCGCCCGAACTCCGTGATGTGATCGAGCTAGTCAAAGAGGGTTATTTCGAGGATGCTGAAGCGGCCTGCCGCAGCTATTTACTCGCGTACCCATATGAGCTGCGAGCTTGGCAAATGATGGCTCATATCTCTAATCGGTTGAATGATCGCGATCAACTGGCGCATTGCTACCAGATGATCTTGCACATCGAGCCTGACAATAAAGCTGCCCAGCAGGGGCTAAAACGGCTAAATGCCAAGCCCGACAACAGCCGCCTTATTCTAGGGGCTCTACTGGTGATCCTCTTGATGGTGGGCTCTGGCTTCCTGATCAGCCGCATTGAACTGCCTCCCCGTGAGGCAGCGATCATCATTGTGACGGCAACCCATACCCCGCCACCGCCAACGGCGACAGCATCCCCAACGCCGCTGCCAACTCAGACACCGGTTCCTTACGTCGCACCTAACTTAGTCGATTACTCCGACCTGCAAGCTGACCTCGAAGCGCTCTACGCACGCACAGCCGAACGCGGTGGCTACGACCTTGGCATGGCCTTCGTCGATACCAGAACGAACCAAGTGGTCAGTGTGTACGGCGCGAAGCGCTACCATGCAATGAGTTCATTTAAGG
The DNA here is from genome assembly GCA_964439625.1 of uncultured Anaerolineae bacterium. Lineage (GTDB taxonomy): Bacteria > Chloroflexota > Anaerolineae > Aggregatilineales > UBA3940 > CAYTPI01. The sequence goes on from CAYTPI010000035.1 coordinate 1,601, forward strand.
GGCCGTTGATCGCTTACTACTATTGGCTGCTCGAACGTGGCGAGATCGAAGCGCAGGAAAACGATGAACGCTACATCGCCCGCATGTTACGCATCAGTGACAACGAAGCGACGTCTTGCCTATTCAAGCGCGTTGGGGGTATCGAACGCTTCAATGATTGGCTGGCGGACGAAGTCGGCATGAGTCGCACACATAATTACGTTCTCAAATGGCAAGATTGGTCTTGCGTTGAAAATGGTCAGAGCTATACACCGGAGATCGATTGGCGCTATAGTCGCGGCGATTCGCTGTTGGACTTACCCGCCAACACGCTTCTGACGTGCGGTCTAGCCGACCTCCCCTGTGACAAAGCGTTCGCTCCAGAAGCGTTGGCCCGCTTCTATGCAGACCTATACGCTGGGCGGATCATCGAACCCGCCAGCGCCGCGGTGATGCTCAGTTTTATGCGTTACGATGGCTCAGGGTCTACTTTTTGGAACACGCTACCGGATGGAGCCGAAGAAGACTTACAGATCTATACTAAGGGCGGGTCTCAACAAGCCACAGCAGAATATCGGGTGAATTTCTTCGTTGAAGCTGGCATCGTTGAAGGGTCGGAGGGGGCCTTCGCCCTGGTGGTGATGATGCAGCGCAACCCAAGTTATCCGGGCACGCAGCCCATCTCAGAAGCCGCCCGCCTGAGTTACCTCGCTCACAGAGATCAATAGTTTAAAAAGCAAAACAAGCGCTCAGTTAAGCGCTTGTTTTGTGGGTTGTGGCCTACAGTTCTGAGATGATACCACTGTAGATGTTGCCTAATGCTGGTGCAAACAACGTCAGGATAACCGTCATAGCTACAGCCACAAGTACGAGAACCAAGGCGTATTCTACTAAGCCTTGACCCTCTTCAGTCGGAAAGTAGAGCATCTATAAAGTCCTCCGAAATAAATGTATGAAAGACTCCCATGGACAGTGTACCTGAGATCGTAGAAATGCTCAAAGCGTTTAAGAGTAGATGTTACACTTCCTTGCTAACTGTAACGGCATTGTTAGCAGCGTTCTACATCTTATTGATCGAATCAGCTTTGTTGGGGCAGCCGCTTGCTAACTCGTGCGTTGAAGATGGCCCGCAGCATCACTGGGCGTGTCTTTTCCCATAGACGGCGTGCTGTCCGGCTGAGGCGACGTTTATCCATTTGGGGCTGCCGAGCGTACTCTTGCTCAACGTAAAGGCCAATAATGCGGTCAACAAGTTCTTCACTACCAGGTACGGCTGTCTTAATTTTCTCCGCACGCTCGTAAGGGGTGCTGCTTTGTGCAAAGTGAATACCCAACAGACGGGCAGCGGTGTTCAAACGAGCATAGCTGCGAGAGACTTCAGACAGGCCGTGCAGACCATGTTGTTCAAATACATACCAAGCGATCAGTAGCAGCAAGGGCCCAGTCAACAAGAAAGCAAATAACACCAGCAGCAGCACAAGCGGAAAACGTCGCCCAGGTTGGTTCTGCTCCTCGACTGGCGGTGGTATAACAGCTTCATCTTGCTGTTCTAGTGGCGCTTGGTCAGTGGCTTGTACTGGGGCTTGCTCAGTGGGTGCCGGTGTTGGTGTTGGCGTGGCAACATCTGGAATACCCTGCTCAGCCTCTGCGCTAGCTTGTGGACGTTCAATTGGGTTTTCGGCGGCAGTTGGCTCAAATTCAACCCACCCATAACCAGGGAAATACACCTCGACCCAAACATGCGCATCCGACTCAGCCACCCGGTAGACATCAAGCGCATCATCAAACTCACCTTGAGCGAAGCCAGCAGAAAGGCGCGCCGGGATGCCCAACGAGCGTAGCAAAACAGCCATCGAAGAGGCATAGTAGGTGCAGTATCCCTCTTGCTGCTCAAACAAGACCCAATCGACGGGTTCAACGTCAAGGGGTGGTGCAGCCACTTGTTCGTTGTACTGAACCGTATTGCGCACATAAAGTTCGATTGTCCGGGCGGTATCGTAGGGGTTATCGCGCTGAAGCCCCTCAGCCAGTGCTAGTGTCCTTGGGGTGATTGTATCCGGCAGTTGCAGATACAGTTCCTGAACCCAAGCCGGATAATTCTGACCAGCGGCGCGCAGCGAGTTCTCATCCGCGATGCTCAGCGACGATGTTACAGAATACGCATCGCCCTGCCGCAGCACATCTTGCGAACTGGTCTTGGTGACGGTGGCAAAATCTTCGCCCGCAGCAGTGAAGATCACCTCATAAGAGATCGGCAGCGAGGCAAACGAAACTGGCTGGGGTGCCGCATAGATGAGTGATGTGGCATCCATCTGGACTTCAAAGCGCTGTTGTATGGTACTACGCAGGGCATATGGATCGGTCTGCTCCGAGCGTAAACGCCCAAACCGCGAACGGATGCGCGCCTCTGATGACGTTATCCATCGTCCATCGATGTATGTATCAAAGGTTTTCGCACGCCAATAATAGCGCCCAACTGGCGGCGCAGAAACATTCATCACGGGGTTATCCGAAAGGTCAACGGGGCCGCTCATTGAGAGCGAATTGGTGGCGTAATAATCTGCCGTAACGGCAGTCTCACCATCGACTGAGGCAAACAGGCGGTCAAAGTCACGCTGGACTCGATTAAAGGGATTACCATCTCCACTCATCGCTTCCTGCAAGTGGTTCTGCGCAGAGACTGGCGGCACCAACCAAGCCACGGCGATTAGCACCACAATAGTTAGCACAGCAAAACGCAAAATATTATTGCGAGACTGCGGTGATAGTTCTAAGCCAGCACTAGCCCATAGGGCTTGTCGGTCAACCATGTGCGTCTGGGCAGCCATTGAGAAGACCAGAAACAAATAGATGATCAACATCAGCTCAAGGGGGGCTGAGCCATCGTAATAATAATTGTTGATCACTAACATCAGGCCAAGCGGCACCGTGGCATACCAAATACGCCTCACACGGAACAGATTCCAGACGGCGTTGAACGTCAGGTACCACATCGAGGAGGCCATCAGTAGCAAAAATATCAGGCTGTCGTTGCTAAAGCCGCCACTGAAGGCTTGTTCGACCCAAACCGAAAAGCGGACAATGACCGCAACCAGCGCCTGGCGGAGGGGTAGTTCAGTAATCGTCAGGGCGCTCAACCCCCAGACGGTCAGCGCGCCAAAGAAACCTGAGTACATCAGTGCAAAGATATCGAGAAAGTCAGAGATGGACAGCAGATAACTCAGAACGAGGGCAAAGAGGGCTACGCCGAACATAATCGCCAGACCATCGACCCAGCCCGCTGCCAACACAGACCAGCCGACTAAAGCCAGCATGCCTGCCAATAGGACAATAGCAGGGGCATCTTCTCGGATGAGGTAGAGCGTATCGGAGAGAGACGCTTTGTTGTTGGTGGTGCTCAAGTGCGAGCCTCGAAGCGCTGCTTACAACAGTCGCAGATCATAGTGCGTGGGTGCAATCTGCACAACCTTTATACAGCAGTAAGCAGCGGGAACCGCAGGTTGCCCTAGTCGGCTCCGGCTGCGTCCATCAACGCAGCGTCGATGGAACCGCCACTAAGCAGCGCAACAGCCGCAGCCACAATCTCAGAAGGCTGTGCTTGCCCCTTGACAAAGTAATAAGAAACCCCTTGCAGTTTCATATCAGGGTGCGCCAGACTTTCAACGGCAGTATATATGAATACTGGAATGCTGCGCAGCACACGATCACGTCGCAAGGTAGATAAAACCTGCAACCCATTGCCCGCAGGCAAGCTAACATCCATGATAATCAAAGCCGGGTAGACGTCCGCGGCAAGCTGTTGGGTCTCAACGCCAGTTGACGCAGTCAGAGTGACAAACCCGCGCCGGAGAAATGCAGCTGCAAGTGCTTCGGCGGTCTCATGGTGTTCATCTGCGATTAGTACAGTCAGATAGTTATGCATGCCCAAAATAATCCTTCGACTCGTAGACGTCTTATCCTACTTTAGTCTTACGTCTCAAGCAGTATTCTACCGAAAGGATATTAAGGACTCTCTAAATCATCTTAGTGAAAATTTTTGTACACGAGCTTTGTTTTGTTCTATCAGAAAATGCCCGTTAGTTTGCACCAAGCTCCTGTACCCCTACCGGCATCACATCGGGGAATAACACGCGTACAGAGTCAACAATCTCTGAGGGTGTAGCCTGCCCTTTGACAAAGCAGCGGGTCACCCCGTGAACGTGCATATCCGGGTGAAATAAACGACTCATTGAGGTAAAGAAGAACACGGGGAGACCGCGTAAGCTAGGGTCACGCTGAACGTGCGCTAACACTTCCAGCCCGTTTCCACGCGGCATATTGATATCAAGAATGAGCAAGTCTGGCTTGGTATGTTCAATTATGTCGATGGCCTCAAGGCCATCTTCAGCCGCAACCGTTCTATAGCCAGCACTTGTTAGAGCGACAGTCAGTATATTGCGTGTATCAGGGTGGTCATCAGCGATTAGGATAGTAGGATGCTGTTGCACTGTGGGAGATACTCTCAAGACTAAAAGGTAACCGGGAACAATGAGGACGTAATTTTTCGTAAATGTATCTCATAGGATAGCAGTCTAATTGTTAAATGTTGCTAAATACATGCTAAATCATCCGGAATCTTGCACAATATTAAGATAGGGCGGAGGGACGAAGCCCAAAGCTGTGCTACATTTAGCCGCGTTTAAGACACTTAGTACAACTCTAGTTTCCGCTAAAAGCGGATTGTGGCTGGTAAAAATCGCGTAGGCATGGCATCTGTTGGTTTTCATTTACAAACAAAATCAACAGGTGATGCAACATGCCTACTCTCGACCAAACGATGATAAACGTTCTCAGCTCACTTGTTCAATCCCTACCCATCGGCACTAATCTGGGATTGTTTCGCTTTTTGTGGATGTTGTGCAGTGGTCGCTTGCTGAACAGTCGTGGCGCGCTGTTTCCAGCGTTGTTAGCGCTGGGCTTGTCAGATGCGGAAGTCCGGCGGGCTTGGGCAGCCTTTCGCTATGGCCGTTGGACGATGGCGCCGTTGCTATTAGGCTGGAAAACCTATGTGGAGACAGAGGAGGTATGGCAAGCGCGGCGGCATGGGGGCTATCGGGTGCGGGCGGTGGACATCACCGCCTTCTGGCGTCCGAAGTTGAAAAACTGTCCCAGCAAGCACTTTCACGCGCTGGCGGGACGTGCCTTGCCGGCGGTCATCGTGGGGATGGTGGCGCAGGTGGGTCAGGTGGGATCGCAACGAGTCGCTCTACCAACGCAGTTGCTGCGCGTGCGCTCTAATGACGGGCGTGAAGCCACCTTGCAAGCCGATTTGCTGCGTGCGGTGGGGGCTGATTTGGAAGACGACGAGGTCGCCGTATTTGACGCGGGGTTTCACCTGCTCGAGCTACAGGCTGTGGGGGTGCCGCGCTATATCGTGCGACTGGCGTGCAACGTGACCGTCCGCCGGGCGAAGTTGCCTGAACGCCAACCGGGTACCAAAGGCCGTCCCCGCGAATATGGCGACTTGATCCGCCCGTTGGCCCGTCGCTATGGCGACCGCGATATTGCCGCCAGTCGCCCCGACGAGCAAGTTTGTTGGGGCGTCGACGACATCACCCTCAGGGCCGACCTCTGGCACAATTTAGTGCGCAGCGATTGTAAAGTCGCTGATAAGGCCCCCCCTTCAGCATCGCCGTCATCCATGATCCGCGCTTTGCCCAGCCCTGGGTGCTGGCTTTCAACCTCCCCATCTCGGCGGCCGATGCCACTGCGATCTATCGCGACCGCTGGCCCATCGAGCAGATCCCCCTCGCCGGTAAACAGATGCTGGGGGCCCAACGTCAGTTCGTTTTCGCCCCTGTCAGTTGCCAGCGTCTCCCCCAACTGGCTTTGTTAGCCGGTTCGATCTTGACCTATGTGGCGGCGATCTCGCCGCCCGTCCCGACGGGCTTCTGGGATCGGGCGGCCCAACCCACCCCCGGACCCTTGCGACGGGCTTTGGCACGCCGGCCTTTACCCGAGTCGGAGGGTTTAGCCCTCAGATTACGGAAAAAGGCATCGGTCACTGACCATTTGCCCACAGGCGTAGCGGGACATCGTCGCCAAAAAGCGTCCTGATCGGACATTTTAACGGCGTCACACCTCCCAATCACATGACACCACACGCTACCTAACCTGTTGGGTTTGTTTCGATTACCGGCTTGATGGTGCTCCATTAACTCCGGTGTATCTGTTCAGCAGGGTGACAAATGCGCTTCTTTAGGGTAAATTTAGGGTATGGATGACAAGACCTTTTCCCCCCAAGACCTCGGCATCACCGAGCAGGACTGGCAACAGACACCGCCTGCCGTGCGTGCGGTTGTGCAATCCATCGGTACGCTTCAAGCTGAAATTACCAAGCTCAAAGAGCAAATGAACCTTAGTTCGTCCACGTCATCCAAGCCACCATCGAGCGACGAGCCGCGCCACAAGCATCCGAAAGAAGGCAAGAAGCGCGGCGAGCGTCATCAAACCTGCTGGGCACACCTTCTGCGTCATTTCAAACGGCTCGAACTACGTGATGAAGAATCGGCTGAGGTCGGCGCATGGTTGGTGCGATACAGCGAGTATCTGCTCCATCGCTGGCGACAGGTGTGCGATGGGCATCTGGCACGCTCGGATTTCGATGCCGAAATGCCGCAACACCGACACGATATTGAGCACTGGTTGCAACGTGGGGCAATGAACCAACCAACAACGCGGCGGAACGGATTCTGCGGCATGGTGTGATCTGGCGCAAGCTGTGTTATGGTACGGATTCATCGGGAGGCAGTCGGTTTGCCGAGCGCATCCTGACGGTGTTGGCGACTTGCGGCCAGCAGAACCGCGATGTGTTCAGTTTTCTGTACGAAAGCCTCACCGCACATCGTCATGGCCGCGATGCGCCGCTGTTGTTTGCCCCCCCGTGAGCATTTGAGCGTTAATTTTAGCCCTGCTTACTCCCTGAACGGATACAATGGAGCACACAACATGCCCTCTACACCGATCCAATACGAAATGGAAAGTCGCTCGCAACGGGGTGATGTTGCCACAACGC
>CAYTPI010000036.1:0-7319 GCA_964439625.1 uncultured Anaerolineae bacterium
CGGTTGGCCTGCGCAGGCCCGGGCTGACCCGCTATCAGCGTGGTACGGAACGTGATCTGGTCGCGCTTCCGGCGGTCTTCGTTGATCTGGATGATCCCTCGTCTGACGCGCTGAGGCGGCTGCGTGACCTGCTGTGCTTTCCAACATAACCGTAGAATAGAATGGGGTGCTGGAGTGAGGAATAGCTAGCCAAGAAAGGTCTTTTCAGTAGAAAAATCCAGCACAAAACGAGAAAAAGTCCAGGTTTCCAGCATAAGTTAAGAAAAAGTCCAGAGTATGTTCGCTGGACTTTTTTGTTGGCGAAGCGCAAGATGCTGACTGCTCATCATGTAGATATTGAAGAAGGAGATAACATGAGCATCAATCGAAAGCCACCCGCCAATAATGTGCGACGAGTGCGATCATTTGGAGGCAATTTGTGTGGTGTTGTCACAAACAAATGTAATCGTATCGTTCAGTTTGAATCGTATGCAGAGCGCAGCTTGCTGCTGAGCTTGGAACGGGATCACTGTGTCAGGGACTACAGCAGTCAGCCAGAAACCTTTGTGGGATGTTATTCAGGAGGAAAGGTCAAGCATTACACGCCAGACTTCATTGTCTGGTACGCAGATGGTAGGACCGCCATACATGAAGTAACACGAAGCGAAAGGCGCACTGCACCGCAACAACAGATGCGAGAGCAGCTAGCGCGAGAAATATGTAAAGAGCGCTGTTGGGACTATGTCGTGCATACCGAGATGACGCTACCAGGTGAAAGAGAGGTTGCAAATTGGCTGGCGGTCTACCCGTATCGTGCCAGAGGATACGCGCAAGCAAACATCCACGAAGCCATACAAAGGGTAAGAAAGCCCATTGTCATCAGTGATCTTGTGTCTCAAATAAAGGAACAGGGGCAAGTTCCGGATGAACAGGTGTGGAATGCACTGTATCACTATCTCTGGCGGGATATTCTCAAAACAGATTGGCGTCAGATGATTTTCAAGAATGGCTATCGCGAATTGAGGTGTGAGGTGTGGTATGACGGGGAGGCTTACTGCCATGAATAAAGACCATTTCATTCGAGTCGGTTGGTATCTGGGATGGCACGGGCAAAGCTATCAGATTGTGGCGATTGATACGGTCGAACAGTGCATTCGTGCTGAACATGTTCATACACGAGAGGATTTGAGCCTAACAATTCAAGAATTGTTTACTGAGATGGGAGAAAATCAGGCGCTATTGGCAGAGAGTCTGGAACAGGTAGCGCGCTTAAATCACCGAGAAAAAGTCATGGTCGATACTGCGGGCTTGCCTGAGAGATTGTTGAAGCAGGCTGAGCATATCATCGTAACGGTTGAGTCGGTTGAGTTGCTTGTAGCGGAGGTTCACCAGCGAGCCAGTCAACGCGGTGAGCCCTATCGCCGAACGGCTGCTTTGCGCCAAGCAATCACACAAATAGCCAATCCGATTTCACTGGCAACGTTTTACAAGTATCGACGTTTATATGAGGAACATGGCGCGAGCAGTGCTCGGTTGGCAACTGCGCTCCGTCGATCCACCTATCAACAAAGCAAATTCAGTGCGGCTGAGTTGCATTTTATCGACACCTTAGTGCTGCGCTATTATGCCCGTAGCCGTCCATTACGCCCGATAACCGTCTATGAATTGGGCGTGTCCATTCTTAAACGAACAGGTGGGCGATGGCTTGATCCAGAAGCAGGTATCAAGGACGCTTTGGTTGAGGAACTGCTTGACCCACGCATCCCGATGGAGACGATAGAGAACAATCCTGAAAAAGGGGTGCATCTGACAACGGTCAGCTTGCCATCACGAGCCTGGTTTTATGGCTACCTGAAGTGGTTTGTGGCACAACCCGATCAAGGCAAAGCGGTGGTAGAAAACCGCTACGGTGATCAGGCATGGGATCAGACCTATGCTGTTTTCGACACGTTCGTTACCCGAGCGAGCGTGCCTTTGCAGTATGTCTTTGCGGATCACGCTTTACTCGATGTGTATATTGTGGATGAGGTGAGCCGAAGCCAGGTGAGTCGATTGTGGTTGACAGCGCTGATTGACGCTTATTCGCGCAGCATCTTGGGCATCGCTCTATTAGACGAATATCCGAGTATTATGTCGATTCAGAGTGCGCTCAAGCACGCGATATGGCCCAAAGTCAGTCATCAAAGGTTAGGTCTTGAAGCGGAGTGGGTCTGTTATGGCATTCCGCAACAACTCTCTCTGGATAATGCCTGGGCGCATCACTCCCATAGTCTTGAAAGTTTGTCACGAGAAATTAGTCGTCAGGGGCACTATGCCAGCATTGATCTGGTCTTTCGCCCGCCATATCGCGCTCGCTATGGTGCCTTGATCGAGCGTTTTTTCGGGAATCTATCCGCACAAATCAAAGGGCACTTACCCGGAGCGATTCAAGGGGGGTATCCAAGAGATCATGGGCAAGCTGCGCAGGAAGCCTGTTTGTTGTATCAGGATTTAATACGGATCATCCACCAATTGGTGCTGGCATACCAACATCGTCCGCATAGTGAACTGGGAGGCATGAGCCCTCATGAGCAGTGGTTGAGAGGTCTTGGTATGAGCAGCCCACTTGTTCGCGATGGAGCGTCTTTTCTGGCGCTTGCATCCAGATACACGGGTCATGACGAGTAAGGGGATCAGTGCATTTGGAATGCATTATTGGTCGCCCCAATGGGGTGGTGCACAGCGTGTTGGACGGGATGGTCAGCGGATTCAATATCACTTTCGTTACGATCCCAACGACATCAGTCGAATCGCATTGTTCCGTGATGGTCAGTGGCGGGGCGATGGTTATGCCAAAGAACTGAGGCTAGCGGATGGTCAAACGATGTCTTTGTCCTTATCGGAACGTCGTTTAGCCCAACAGCAGGCGCAGCTTGCAGGTCATGCTGTGACAAACTGGTTGCACTTCATCACGGAAGTGGATCAATTGACTCATCAGCGAAAAGTAGAAAAACGTCAAGCCCATCGACAACAGCAACCGTCCGCGACACCTATGAATCGAGACGAAAAAACCACATCGGATTATAGCGCGTTATTGGCAGGATTTACCGCCGATGTAAACACGAAAGAAGATAGATCATGATAGCCATACCGACCACCCTGGCCCTCACACCACAGTTGGATGTGAAACAACGCTTACAAGATCTGGGCGATTGGCAAAGGGAATATGCCGATGAAACCCACTATTTGAACGCCCGCTTATCTCAACTTGACGATGGAAACCGCCTGGACTTACAACGCGGCAATCAGATCATGCGCTGGCAACAACGTTTACGGATATTGCAAGTGCGCCATCCCATTGAAATTGCTCCAGAAGCTGTACAAAGCTATGGCTATGAAGGATTGCGGCAAAATCTGGTTGAGCAGTTTGCGGGTCTGAGCAGAGCAGAACGGCAGCTTTGGTTGAACAACTTTCTGTTCATTATGACACCCGACTTGCGATCCCTCAGTGAAAAGCTCAACCTCGTTCGTCAGTATCGACGGTTGGGGCAACAACGCAACTTTTTAATCGGGGGGGCTTCGGGAATGGGGAAAACGACCTGTTTGGATTGGTTTGCCGCTCAATATCCAGCCCGTGTCGAGGCGACCCGCAACCATGTCCCGGTCATCAAGATTGATGCTCCGGTGAGTAATCAGAGTCCCAAACCGCTCTTTCAACGCATTTTATTGGAAGGCGGCTTGACTTACACCCGTGCAGATAATGAAGAAGACCTGATTATGAAGATGGCTTTGCTGTTCCAAAAGTGTGGAACAGAATTGTTGATTGTGGATGAGATTGAACACATCACACGGTCACGCCTGCGCCGTCGCTTACTTGAGATTTCCAATTTGACGTCTGGTTTGCCCATTGTGTGTACGTCCTGCCATCCACTACGCTGGGTGGAAGGCGATGCAGAAGTGGCGGGGCGTTGGAATGACTACTTTGAACTGCGTCAGTACACTGGTGAACGTTTACGACAATTGCTGGTATTCCTTGAGTTATTGCTGCCTTTCACACAAGCTTCGCATCTGGCGACGGTTCACCTTACTGATGAGAAGGGAAATATAATCGATGGACCTGCCTACCTGATCGAACAATGGACAGGGGGTATTCTACGCGACATCATGCTCCTGATTGTGGAAGCGAGCCAGCGTGCGCTTGAACAGGATTTACCCTGCCTCACGTTGCCCCTGCTTAGACAAACATGGAAGTCCATCCAGTCCAGACAAATCACTAACTTTCTACCAGGCGAGATTCCGGAAAGGCGATCCGCTCTATGAGTCATCCCTATCCCTTCGACTGTCTTGCTGTTCATCCACCTCCTGAAGTCTTAGAAACCTTGACCAGTTATATGATACGCCTCGCTGAGGCGAATGGGATTCAATCCATCAGTCATTTACGTCGATTATTGGCTCCCAAACAGCATTTTCGACCTCATCTGATGGCAAAGCTGTCAGATTTGTACATGCAAGACTTTCCTGATCTCGCTCGCGCCGCGAATTGTACCGTCGAGCAAATACGCCAAACGACCTTTTTCCACCTCGTCGTGAAGTTTGAAAGCCGCCAGCCTGACCACCTGTTACGGGATAGTCTGGCACCGTTTCTGCGCTTCTGCCCGACTTGTTTGCGCGAAGCGCCCTACTATCGACTGGACTGGCGTTTTCTCACTTTAACCGGGTGTCATCGCCACCAATGCGCCTTACTGGATCGTTGTTGGCATTGTCATCAAACCATCCCGCATTTGAGTCACGCTCTTGTCATGGCACGTTGTCCACACTGTCATGCGGATCTCAAAGCGGGTCAAACGTCTGCCTTAACTGCCGCAGAATATGCTTTAACACAACAACGTGCTCAAGACTTGAAGTATCTGTTGATGCCCCAGGACTGGGAAAGTAATGTCCATGATATTCGGAAAGGGGCTTGTGCATGGTTACGTGTTTTACGTCAAGAACAACATGTTTCAGGTCTTGCGATGGCACAAACACTCGGTATTAGTGAGCAGGCCTTACGGTATCTGGAATGCGCACAAGTTGAGCGCTCCAATTGTCCTTTTGAAGTCTATCTGGCTCTTGCAGATCATTTGCAAACAACATGGTCATCCGTTTTTGAAATGTTCGATCAACAGCCTGAGTTACCCCGTGATGCACTCAGTCTGCGTGATGGGCGCTTACGCCAACAAATGGAGCAAGGACTCCGCGAATTACAGGAATCTGGAGAGCCATTCTCGAAAATGGCCCTCAGTCGTAAAGTCAATTTATCCCCTGAATGTTTTGCCTTGTACCCACAAGTACAAGCACTCATGGATACACTTCCTGAGCGTGAGCGGCAACGCCGTGCCGCGCAGTTGTTGGCGGATGTACAAAGTGCGCTGATCCAATTGCAGCATCAAGGGCAAGTCGTTACATATAGTGCCATTAAAAAACGCGTGAAGACATTTCCAAGATCTCTGGCAGCTTACCCACAAGTTCTTGAGCTTTTGTTGCCCTATATTGCGTATCGACAGTTGGTGCCGCAACCACGTAAAAAACAAATTCATCCCAACCAAGTTGAGATCATCGCGAAGATACCCGATGTGGCACAGCGGATCATGGCTGACGGCGACAAAGTGACCATTATACGCCTCGCAAATGCTCTGGGGGTGCCAAAATTGAGCATCTATCGCTACCCCGATTTGCATCAGCATGTCAAGCAAGCCTCGGCCCACTACCGCGAAATACAGCTAGAACAAATGGATGCCGCACTTGCCGAACGTGTCGGGCAAGTGCAGGCACACTTTAGCCAACAGGGTAGCCACTTCACACGCTCTGATGTTTGTGCGGAGATTGGCAAGCCATATCCTATTCTCGCCCGCTATCCACGCACCCGTACACTCTTGTTAGAGATTAAGAAAGTACGAAACGGATAGCTTTCACCCTGAACCTTTCTTTCAGTTGAATACGACTTACCAGCCCCAGAACGACGGGGTTGGTTTTTGTTTGGAGTAGACCCATGGTTATGACCGATGAACATCTTGTTTTACAAGCGGCACAAGCACATTCAACCTTTCAAGCCGCTTGCTTGTATACGCAGGCAGGGTTGAACGTATTGCCCTTGAAAGGGAAACAACCGCATCTTCGATTTTGGCGGCATTACCAGACTCAAGCTGTCTCACAACAACAAGTAGCCCAATGGCATCGCGCGGGGCTTTTCTCCAATGTCGGTCTTGTTTGTGGTAGCACTTCCCGCAACCTAGTCGTCCTGGATTTGGACAGTGTCGATGCCTATGAAACCTTTTGTCAGCACTTCTCGATACTCACCGAGACTTACACGGTATTGACCGGGAGTGGCATGGGCGTGCATCTGTATTGGTACACGAAGCACCTACCCGCAACAACCCGTATCTTATCGACTGCTCTAGGACATCTGGAACTGCTCGCTCAAGGACATCAAGTCGTTGCACCGCCCAGCCTGCACCCCGTCACTGGTCAACCCTATCGCGCGTTACGCATGATACCGATCCAACGCGTGGCTGATTTAGAACAGGTTGCGACATGGCTGAGAACTTTTCGCTCTGATCATCCAATACACACACCCGCAAAACCTGTCACCTATAGAGGAAGGCTGAATCCCCGATTGATTGATGCGATAAGTGGTCGGCTCTTATCTCTGGGATATAAGCCCCGTCGGGATTGGCTCAATGGACGCTGCATCTATCCACATCGGCACCGCCACGGTGATCGACATCCATCTTTTGGCTTCAATAGACAGTCAGGGTATGGCTATTGTTTTGTGTGTGGCACGTTGCTTGCCAAAGACATCTGTAGCGTTCTACATATTGATGTAGATGCGGTGGGAGGTTTATGGACTGATTGATCTATTCTACAGATAGACTGGAAATTCCTGCTCCAACCGATTCACTTTTTCTCAAGTTATGCTGTAAATCTCTCGTTTTCTACAGTTACGTTGGAAAGCACACCTGCGTCCGACACCGTCGTGCATCACCTTCACCGGCGGCGGATTTCACGCCTACTGGTGGCTGGATCATCCGCTGACTGATATGGCACTGGCACGGCATGTCCTACGTGGTTTGCAGCGTGAGGCTGCGAGTGATCCCCTATCGCCAGTCCAGAGCTTGAGATTAGTCCAGTCATACAACACCAAGCCAAACCGCGAGAATGCGCTCTGCCAGATCATTGACCTGCACTACAGCTACCATCCGATTGCAGCATTCAACCATCTGCTGCCACGTCAAACACAACTACCAAAACGACGCGCCCCGCGTCAGACAGCCCCGCGTCAGACAGCCCCACGACGCTCCGGTGACACCCTTAATCCGGTACTG
>CAYTPI010000037.1:0-2910 GCA_964439625.1 uncultured Anaerolineae bacterium
TACCTGTGCCACCTATTATCTGATTTATACCTGAACCAGCCCTTAGGACATCATTGCCTGCCCCTCCGTCCAGAACATCGTTGCCTCCTTCACCTGAAATGAAATCATTTCCCTCACTGCCAAGGATTTTATTATTACCGTTATTACCGTAAACAATGTCATCTCCAGTCCGGGCATCAATCGTTACTTGCTCATCAACGCCAAATGCATTTCGTGGCTTCAGAGATACCCCTCGAAAATCTAGGGTATTGTCATCGCCATCAGGACCATTTGCACCGAGAATCGTTGTCCTAACTTGAATTTCTTCAATGCTGTTTTCTGAGCGGGAAAACCGATGCAGGCCCAGCGTTCTACTATGTACCAAAGTGTCGTAGCCAGAGCCCCCATAAAGCTGATCCGGCATGTCAATATCAGCTTCCTCAAAATCTGATGGATTTTTTTGATTGCCGATGCGAATCATATCGTCACCAGCACCACCAATAGCAACGTCGAAGCCTGTCTTCACTTGAAGGACATCATCTCCAGCACCGCCAACTAGAATGTCGCTCTTGTTATCGAGCCCTTGGATCATGTTGTTTTCTTCATCACCAATGCCATAAATAGGCTTACCTCCAGTTTGCTTCTCTGAAGTAATGTCAAGGGATGTATGAAGGGAATTGTTGCTGTCTGATGTTTCCCCATCCGATGCATGAACGACATAATAACCAGACGTATCCTCTAATCCTAGATCGGCAGATGTTTGAGGACCGTTCATATCGTCAACTAAGCGACGAGGATCAAGGCCGGGAGCCAGATCCGCAGAGTCAATATCTACCAGGAGGTCTGGTGTCCAAACCGGGTGAGTAAAGTCCATTGCTGGCTCCTCAAACCCAGTAGAAATGGTAATGCGATCGCGGATGGCGTTAAAGTCGGTGATTCCTCGAACGAGAATACCAGTATTAGTTAAATCCTTAGGCGTTACAAACGCGCCGTCTTGGGGGGCAGTGTGATTCCCCCAGGTAAGATAGAGTGCATCTTCGTTGCCACGACCACTAGCGTAACCTTTTCTCTCATTGTCAGGATTCCAAACAACCGTCGTGACTCGAAGATCGCCCAGATTTGACACAGCAGAAGCTGAAATTTCAATTCGATCCTGAGTCGCGTTGAAGTCACGCAGAATTTGCAGGCCTTGATCACCAGCCTGGAAAGTATCTTGGCCTTCATTCCCTTCCAACCAGTTACGTCCAGCATCCCCTCGTAATATGTCATTGCCAGCGTCCCCTCGTAAGTGATCATTACCACCCATTCCGGAGATCCAGTCATTACCTTCACCACCGAAGACACCTTCGTCTTGCTCTACGCCACGATATCTATCATCACCACCTAAAGCACTGAAATTAACCACAGCTTGGAATACTGCACCGTTAAAGTCCAGGTGATCAGCAGTGTCTGTACCAGTAAACTTCCAAAACGGGTCACCTTGCTGTGGTCCGATAGCTTCAATCGACTGTTCATAGGCACTAAAGCGGCTAAATGCTGCACCATAAATGCCACCCCCGACGATATTTATCGTGTCGTAGCCCTGACCGCCAAAAAGTCGATCAACCCATGGAGATTCCCCATTAACAAGGAACAAATCATCGCCCTTACCGCCAATCAACACATCGCGATCTACAGCAAGTTCTTGAGCTTCTCGTATGTGGCTTCCTTGGGTGTGTCCGCCTACTAAGACATCATTGCCATCGCCGCCGTACACCACATCGTTACCGCCCGAAGCGTCAAGATAATCATCACCAGCACCACCAACTATATAGTCATTAGTGGAACTCCTTGATTCAACTTCGATGACGTCTTGCCCGTTTGTGCCAACATAACTTGTATCCTCGAAGTCAGGGCCAAATGATAGGCGAGTTTGCTCCTCTGCGAAGCCAGTTGACTTTAAACCTTTGACGGTAATATCGCTTGATCCAGCTTCACCCAAAGCTACGCCAGAAATATCACTTAAAGCGTAGGTGTCGCCACTCTCACGATTAATAGAACCATCGGCGACCACAGTAACATTATTAAAGTCAATGGCTGAACTGTCCTGTAGCAGAATGCCATTCTGAGTCACACCCCAGAAGGTAATATCGTTAATTCCAACACGAGCGTCATGAGCAAGAACACTGGTATCCTCACTAACAAAGACAGGGTTGAGGTCAGCATCCCCATCTGGGTTACGCTGTACTAGCCAGAACACTGCACCATTGCCTACATTGCTAGCCTCAAAGCCATGCACGCCTTTGGGAGGAGCTGCGCCAACCGCAATGCGATCGCCATCCTTATAACCATTAGCCTTTAGAGCTTTGTAGGCATCAGTCTCTACAACTGAGCCATCTTCTTTCTCCCAACTATCACCAAAAAATGTAATCGCCGTTGCTGCACTAGCCGCCGCATTATTTCTGATGTCAATTTGACCCGCACCTTGAACCCAGTAGGCTTCAGTACGGCCGAAATCAAATGCAAGCGTGCTGCTGGGTTGAATCTCAATGTTGCTGTTTGGATTACCGGGATTCCAGAAATCTACCTTCTCGTTACTATCACCAGCCGCAATAGTGCGTCCAGTAACTTTCATCACCAGATTATCCTGCCAAATCCCAATTTCATCTCCTGCTTCGGCAGCAATACCAGCACCGACCGTCTCATAGACGACACTATCGATAACATTCAGGTGCGATTGGTGGTGAGTGATACCCCAACCAGGCGAACCTTTAACAACTACACCGATAGCCTCGGCTGGCTGTTGAGTAATATCTTCCGCACCAGTGCGATGAAAGTGCAGACCGTAGCGACCTTTGGGATTATTGGCACTAGTAAGTTGAGCTTTATCTGTACGACCAAGATCGATAAACGCTGCATTGTGCACCTGCACATCGGGATTGTGCATAAACA
>CAYTPI010000038.1:0-1832 GCA_964439625.1 uncultured Anaerolineae bacterium
ATTCTGCTTGTCCAGTGACCTTCTCCAGTGCGTCTACACGCTGCGCGGTGTAATCTTCGCCGTCGAACTCGCCCGCGCACGCCGCTTGCATCGCCTCGTAGATACCCGCGTAAGCACCGCAGCGGCACAGATGCCCTGCCAGGGCCTCCGCAATTTCCTCGCGTGATGGACGTTCCGTGCCGTGTTCTGCACGCCAGTGCTCATAGAACGCGATGCCTTCAATGGCAAACCCGGGTGTACAGTACCCGCACTGCAAGCCATCGTGGGCCATCAGCGCCCGCTGCACGGGATGCAGGTTGTCGCCGCTGAAGGCCTCAATTGTCTGGACATGCTTCCCCTCCAGGTGATGGGTGGGCAGCAAGCAGCTCGTCATGGGCGTGCCGTCCACCAGCACAGTACACGCACCGCATACGCCCGAACCGCAAACCTGCTTCGTTCCCTTGAGCTGGCACCCGTTACGGATGAGGTCAACAGTGGTATCCGGTATGTGATCCTCAAATGTATGCTCTGTGTTATTGATTGTTGTTTTCAATATTGATGCCTTTCTTGAAAGTGGCAGAACATGCAATGTGTTTTTCCGATAACATGCATAAGGCAAATTGTATAAGGGGGATGTGCGTGAAGCACTAGTAACACAAGCCAAATACTTGCAATTTGAGCCAAATTCAGTAGTTCACGAATTGGTGTGGATTTGTGGATTGACCAAAACCAGACTCAGTCCCAAAAAGAAGAACTTCATAGCCGGGTTGCGAGAGCTGCTAACCACCCGTAGTGATCAACTGATAGAGAGGCCCTTTCTCTTTGGCTTCGACACCTAAAGCGTAGCGTTTTTTGCTAAGGGACTCCCACTTTTGCTTATCCATAACTGAGGGTATTGAAAAATGAGCTGATACGAGCCTGAGAGGGTCACACCGAGCGCCCAAAGGGGTAGCGGTGTCTACGCTCCGGCTACGTAACGAGCGCCGACGGCGATTTTGAGGCATGGTAGATCAATGGCGTCTGTTGGTCGTCTTGCAGCGTCTGCCCCATCTCAAGCGCGGCCACTTGCTCATCCGTCAGGATATTCTTCTGGCCGTTGAACACGCTCCCATCTGACATGAACGCGCAGGACATCGCACGGCGGGAGTGTGGCGTCATGTTGGCCCCGGCTCCGTGTGCCGTTAGCCCGTTGTGGAACGAGCAAGACCCGGCCTTCATGACCGCTGCTACTGGTTCAATACCGCGCCACTCCGGGTAAACTTCAAAAAGCCCACCGATATTATCGAATGTTGCCAGCTTGTGAGTCCCCGGTAGAAAGTACAGGCAACCGTTCTTCAGGGTCGCGTCATCTAGCGCCACCCAGATGCTCAGCGAATGCTTCGAGTAAAAGGACCAGTACGGGTTATCCAGGTGCCAGCCAATCGGGTTGCCGTAGGGCTGTTTGATGAGCGCCTGGTCGTGCCATACCTGGATGCCATCTACCTCGGCAAGTGTTGCCGCCATTTGGCCGAGTTGTTTGTTCAGCATGATCAATTATGGCACACCAAAAAGTCTGAGCTATTACATCAGAACGCGCGGTCTCGCCAAGCCGTAACTTTCTGTTCAGATGTCCCCGCTAGTCCATGTTGCAGATGCGATGACAAATCCTCGCCGCAGCAGGCACACTGTCTGTTTGACGATCACGCTGTACGACTGACAAAACCACGAAATCCTGCACAATCGCGTGCAGGATTTCGTGGTTTTGAAGCAGGTAAGGCAGACAAGCGGTGATGCGCTACAACAAGCGCCTTACCATCAACTTAACGGGGTACATAAACCCGGTGAAACAAGCCGATAGGTTGTCCAGGCTCATT
>CAYTPI010000039.1:0-1797 GCA_964439625.1 uncultured Anaerolineae bacterium
TCTCCATTGGGGCGAATGGGCAGCATGGTACAGGATGTCTGTACGCCGTCCTTGCGAACCAAATTATCGGTGTTGATGCCGTAACGGTGCATCGTATCGACAATAAAGTTACCCGGCTCGTCCTGGCCTATCGCACCCATCGTGACGACCTCCGCGCCGAGCTTCGCCAGGTCAACGGCGGTCCCAGCAGCGGTCCCGGCCACCGTCAGCCGAATCTCGTTAATCAGGTCGATATTCTGGCCCGGCGGGATGCTCTCCACATGCCGCCCCAACACGTCCAGAATATGGACGCCCACGGTCATAATTGTTGCCATAAATGTTTTATCTCCTTGAAAATCAGTTTTTGGTAGCACCACAGAATAGCGTGGACTGGAAAAAGAGGGGTTCATCAGCAAACTTGTTCGTGACCAAACAAGCAAGCTTGCGGAAATCAGATGAACCCCCAAACCGAATTCTGCCCAAATCAAGCCTGCCCGGATAGGGGCAAAGTGGGCGCAGACAATATTGTCAGCCATAGCCAGAAAGAGAAGCGTTATCGGTGTAAAATCTGTGGCAAAACGTTCAGTGTGACGCGGGGAACAGCCCTGTATGGCCTTAAAACATCGCACGAGACTGTAGAGTGCGTCTGGCGCATGGCTGTCCGGTTCAAGCAGTCGTGGCAGCCGATGGATTTGATGAGCGGACGGTGCGGTCATGGCTGTTGAAATCAAGGTCAAGACACAGCGCGGGGCGATGTGGATGGCGATGGCAATCGTGGTGGTAACGCGCTTGTGGGTTGGCGGCCAGACTAGCCCGACCCGCGATAAGACGTTGCTTGCGGCGCTGGTGGAGCGGATTCGCAATATAGCGTTGTGTCGCCCGCTGCTATTGGCTGTCGATGGGCTACCGGGCTATGTGGATGTGTTCCGCAAGTCCTTCCGCACACCGCTACCGTCGGGAAAACCGGGACGCCCCCGTCTCATCGCATGGACCGACATTCACAACTGGCTTGACTTCGGAGCCAGCTTGTCTCACGAGCAAACGGCAGGCACCTGTCGTCAACTGCTGCGCCACTGGCCGATCTTGTGGACCTTCACGCTCTTCGAGGGCGTTGAGCTGACCAACAATGCGGTCGAGCAGGCGCTGCGGCACGGCGTAATCTACCGCAAACTCAGCTACGGCACCGCCGCCGAGGGCGGCAGTCGCTTCGTCGAGCGCATCTTGACCGTAATTGCTACCGCTCGCCAGCAGGGTATCGACCTGATGTGTTACCCCCACGACGCAATGCTGGCGCAACGAGCGGGGATAGCGGCTCCGGCGCTACTGTAGAACACAACCTCTATTTCAGCCCGATTTACCCTCTGAACAGATGTCTTCCATGTATTGCTGCCTCAAAAATAATAATGGAATTCCAAGCTCTTGCCACCCCAACCTCTTGGGGTTTTGTGTGTTGGTTGGGCAAAATGCTGGCCCACAAGGTACGATTCTACGTTTATAATGAGGGTAAATAGCCACCAGTTGTGAGGAAATAGGGGATGCCGGAAACACCAGACAAAAAACCAAACTCGGACAATGACAACAACAAAGATATCGATGTCGATCTGTTTAGTCGCCTACCCGCGCCGTCACCATTCCGCCGTCCATTTCCGCCACCTGCCGCTGAAGAAGAAGACCCCATTGAGGAATTTTGGGTGAATTTCTCCATGATTACACACACGGGCGAACGCTTCTCCCTCTCCGCATGTTTTCGCAACCGCAAGCACTTTAACGCCGAGATGCACAAGTTCGAGACAGCAAAAAACATGCACATCGAACTTG
>CAYTPI010000040.1:0-1593 GCA_964439625.1 uncultured Anaerolineae bacterium
ATCCAAACACCGGGCTGCGAAACTACGTTCAAGATGATGGCGAAGGCGGCTGTTCTAGCGAATTTGTCTTAGCCATAACGTCTATCGATAATTTTTCTGATAGTAGGCTTGATAGTCTTCAGACAGAAGTGGTTGCCACCACTCTGGGTGAGTCAGGTACCACTCGATTGTCTGCCGCAGCCCTTCTTTTACCGTAACGCTCGGTGTCCAGTTCAGTTCAGTTTTAATTTTGGTGGCATCAATGGCATACCGACGGTCATGGCCTAGCCGATCTTTCACGAAGGTAATTAGCTCTCTGGCAGGCTTCACAGGTAAATCAGGCGCTAACTCGTCCATTAGATCACAAATCAGGTGAACAAGATCGATATTTTTCACCTCGTTGTTGCCGCCAATGTTGTAGCTTTCCCCAAGTTTGCCCTTGTGGATGACCGTATCAATGGCACAACAGTGATCACCAACATAGAGCCAGTCCCGTACATTTTGCCCATCCCCGTAAACCGGAAGTGCCTTTCCAAGTAAGATATTAATGCACATCAAAGGAATAAGCTTCTCAGGAAAGTGGTACGGTCCGTAGTTATTTGAACAGTTCGTCATCAGGGTGGGCATCCCATAGGTATGGAAATAGGCTCTCACCAGGTGGTCACTACCCGCCTTTGATGCTGAATAGGGGCTATTGGGTGCATATGGCGTTGTTTCTGAGAACGCAGGATCGTCTGGCCCAAGGCTCCCATAAACTTCATCGGTTGAGACATGGAGGAAGCGATCGCCATCTAACTTACCCCGACTCATCCAGTGCTGCCGAAAGGACTCCAACAGCGTAAAGGTACCCACCACATTCGTTTGAACAAAGGCATCTGGCCCTAAGATAGACCGATCCACATGGGACTCAGCCGCAAAGTGAGCTACCGTGTCAATGCCCTCTTCCGCCAGAAGTGTATCCACCAAGGAGCGATCGCAAATATTACCTTCTACAAACCGCAGATTGGCGTGCCCCTCTAAGTCAGTAAGGTTCTGGCGATTGCCCGCATAGGTCAGCGCATCCAGTACTACAACGCGATCGCCTGGATATTGTTGACACCAATAATGAACAAAGTTAGATCCAATAAATCCAGCTCCTCCCGTGATAAGAAGCTTTCGTGGCTGCCGTCCCAAAACCATTATTTGCTGATCACTCATAACCATCCTCCTCCGACTACCTCCGACTGCATTACCCTAAATAACTTCAACCTGAGAATCATCGCTGACCATAAAGCGCAATGCTTTCGGGCGTTGCGGAGCTTCTGTAATTTTGGCTCGACGACCAATCAGACTATCGACAATACGGTGATGCACATCCTTCACTTCGGCTCCTTCCAGGAGAACGCTATGTTCTAAATCAGCATGAACCAGTGTTGATTGATCCGCAATGCTGCTATAAGGGCCAATAAAGCAGTTTTCAATGTGGCAGTTCTCGCCAATGACTACGGGGCCACGCACCGTTGAGTTGATAATCTTCGAACCGCGCCCAATCTGCACCCGTCCAATCACTTTACTATGAGGGTCAACCTCTCCTTCCTGGGTAGGCTGCTTCACACAACTATCTAAAATGACCCG
>CAYTPI010000041.1:0-1582 GCA_964439625.1 uncultured Anaerolineae bacterium
ATTTTCCATACCGACTATCTAGGGGCGAGCCGCCGCTTCATCGGCACCCTGCAATTGGCAAAATATATCTATCCAGACCGCTTCGAAGATGTTGAACCCGAAGCCTATCACCAAGCCTACTTTGAAGAATGGTTGGATGCGCCGTTCCAGGGTGTATGGCACTTCAGCATGGCGGAAATGGAATAACGAATGACCATCCAAGCCGAGAGACAACAGGATAGCATCTACGGTAACTATAGGAAATTGACACGTAGCAAACTCGTGATCTTGCTGATGTTGTCTCTCGCGCTGGTTATTACATGTACCTATGCCTTGATGAGTGGAACGGTACCCATTCCTTTTGAAGAAATTCTCACAGCAATTTTACCCTCGCTCACCACCAACACAGACTTTCAGATCAACGACTACATTATTCGGCAGGTGCGTTTGCCACGGATCATGGCGGCACTGTTGACGGGGATGGCGCTGGCAGTGGGTGGCACGATTATGCAGGCGGTTTTGCGTAATCCACTGGCAAGCCCGTTCACACTGGGAGTTTCCAGTGGGGCCTCTTTTGGCGCTGCACTCGCAATTGTGCTAGGAACAAGCGTGTTTGGTTCAACGCTGGTTGCATCTGGTCAAGTACTGATTGCGCTCAATGCATTTATCTTTGGTTGTCTCTCTCTGAGCATAGTCTATGCCATCGCTCAGATGAAACAGGGATCAACCACAGTATTGTTACTGGCTGGTGTCGCTATCAGTAGTATTTTTGGGGCGGGGGTCTCAGCACTCAGTTACTTCTCAGATAATGAAGCCCTACGCGACTTAACGGTCTGGCTACTTGGCGGGTTCTGGGGTGTGGACTGGCATGAGATTTTTATCCTTGTGCCCACATTCATAGTAGCCTTCGTTATTTTAATGCGCTACGCCTGGGACCTGAACGCAATCATTAGCGGCGATGATGTTGCCGAAACCATGGGCGTGCCTGTGCGCCGTGTACAATTTATCACACTGGTTACAGTGACACTGGTCGCCTCTGCTGCGATTGCTTTCAGTGGTATAATCGGCTTTGTGGGGCTGGTTGCGCCTCATATTATTCGTAGTTTTGTTGGTGTGGATAACCAATATTTACTCCCCGGCGCGGCTTTGACGGGTGCCGTACTGTTGTTGCTGGCGGATACTGTTGCCCGAACCATTATCGCACCCATTGAAATCCCCGTTGGCATTATTATGTCACTGGTTGGTGGGCCATTTTTTATCTATATTCTTCTCGTCCGTGATCGTAGTATCTGGGACTAATTGAGCCATGAGCATCTACTTATCTGTAGAGAATGTTTACTTCGCCTTCGGTCGTCGTCCCGTTTTACGTGATGTGAATTGCTCAATGGCACGCGGCGAGATTGTGAGCATTGTCGGCCCCAACGGTGCTGGTAAAACAACGCTTCTTCGGTGTATGTTGGCGTTGCTGCATCCGGCAAAGGGGTGTGTTCGTTTGGACAATACCATTATTACACAGGTACCGCGTCGTATTCGAGCCGTCAAACAAAGCTATGTGCCGCAACAAAGCAGCCTCGCCTTTCAGTTGACCGTGGTCGAAACAATC
>CAYTPI010000042.1:0-1574 GCA_964439625.1 uncultured Anaerolineae bacterium
ATATGCTGTCTCGGTTTTTCCCAAAATTATATACTGTCCCGCTTTTTCTACACATTAATGCTGTCCGGCGGAAGATTGAACAGCAAGGCACCGCCCCAAACATCCCGCCAAAGGCAAACAGGAAATGGAAAAACTGCTTCTCACCCGTCCTCTACAAAGACCGGAACGCCATCGAGCGCATGTTCGGCAGGATCAAGGACTTCAGGCGCATCGCAACACGCTACGACAAGCTCAAGCAAAACTTCCTCGCAGCCGTTCAGCTCGTCGCTACAATCTGTTACTGGTTATGAGTCCGGAGCCTAGGGCATTGAGTCCGAAGAAAGAACTCACTGGTGTTCTTCCAATATCTGTCGCGGGCTCTTTCCACCCATCGGAGCCGTGTTCATCATCTCTCCAAAGTCGTCATGATTTGCGGGAGATTTAATAAAGACATCAGCTTTCAGCCAATTTCACTCGTCAAGCAGTTCGTTAAGGTTCTTAATCAATTGGAGACGGTTCTTAAAAGAAGAGACATAGTTAAAATATGCCATCATTCGCTGCCGCTCCCAATTAGTGGCTTGATTCACGGGAAGGAGTTGAGAGATATCAAGCTGATGCCGTGCGAGAAGCAAGAATAAGGCTGTATCGCCCTCTACGAAACGTTGTTCCGGCGGCATCTGGCGCGGGTCTGGCATAGGCGTTAAAGACGTGAGCGAGCTATGTAGTGTTGATTCGCAAGCATCATCATAGCGAAGCCTATTATAGACTTCATCAGCACTTCGTTCGTCACGAAACGGGATTTCTTGAACTGAGGACACCTTTGGGCAAGGGGTTTTCACCTCGTCATCATGGGCGCAAGACGCCAACAAAAAAATACTAGCACAGCATAAAATCAAGCGGCTCATTTTCTTAAAGCCCTATTGTGATTGAGGTTGATATGTTCGCCAATTTGCCTCATTGGGGGGCGTCATATACAAGGGACCAGAATTCGGCGGCATAGCACCTTCACCATGAATATATTGACCGGGTGTACCAGTAAAACCCAATGGCCTAGTGCTTCCTATGACTTCAACACCCAGCTGGTTCGCAAGTTTCTGAGCGATAGAATCTTCTTCGCCTGCGCCAGACATGCAAGAATTTAGAATGACTGTTGCAGTATCAGATAGGTTATTACCTGAGAGTTGGTCAATATTGTCAGAAGTGATATTCGTACCTGTCCCGGAGCCCTCGCCAGGATAAAGTCGCCCAGTCCATCCATGACCGAAATATTCAACACCGCCGTCGATCGTTGGACCGCTAGTGATTGAATTGTTAAAGTCACCCACAGTGGATATTCGGGCGACCGTCACATCATGCCCTTGGTTTCGCAAAGCTTGAGCTCGTGTGTCACCTGCCCGTTGGAAGTTTGAGCCGGCGTTATGTACACCAATGCCGGGATCGCCAACCAAAATCACGTATCGATCTAGCCCCATTAGATCAACCCAGTTGACCGGATTCGCTCCAACATAGCCAAAAGTGTTAATCCCTCCAGCCAACCCGATTGGGTCTGAACTGATGTAGCGGCCGATCTCGGGGTTGTAGTAGCGGTTCCAGTT
>CAYTPI010000043.1:0-1573 GCA_964439625.1 uncultured Anaerolineae bacterium
AATCTCTTGACCACCATGACGGATCGAGACATACTTGAATACCCCACTGTTATCTGCATCGTTGTCGCCGCCATAGATCGCACGCAGTTCGTCGATCGGAATGCCTTCGATGTTATTATTCGTGCCCGCAGACGTGTTGGTGCGCGCAGCACCCAGAATAACTACTCCCCCCCATTGGCCGCGCAGGTTAGCGCCGGTCAGGTCGGTTGGGTTAGAAACGTCATCAACTTCAGAAGTGAAGATAATAGGCTCGGTGGGTGTACCGGCTGCGTTAATCATAGCGCCACGAGAAACGATCAGAGCAGAGGATACGCTGCCGTTGGTGGGCGAAGGGCGTCCCTTGATAACTGTGCCAGGCTCAATGGTGAGCGATTGACCGTCCTGAACGAAAACGAGGCCGTTCAATACGTAAATGTTGTCTTTAGACCAAGTTTCGGTAGCGCTGCCAATACCCTCGGGTGTGCCATTGACAACAATGACAGGCTTTTGCGTGCCATCGGGTGCTGCTGCCGTTTGGTCGGTCTGTTCGTAAACGGAGAGTGTGTCATCGTCGTCATCGTCGTCATCGCCGCAAGACGATAGGACTAAGCCCAGTGCAGCAAGCCAGACGAGGGCGAGTTTGGAGAGTGTGTTAGCTGACATGTTGAGTTTCGATTTTGGTTTTGGAGAGTAAGACTGGTTCCAACAAATCTATGGGATAATAACAAAAATGTGCAACTCAGATTAGCTGGATTACATTATTAGGTTACCGAATTATGAAGACGTGTTAATAAATTGGGAATGCCGGAAGGTTTTTGCTCGCCACTGCAAATCGGTGATCACAAATGGGCTATTTGAGCAAATTGCATCAAAAATACTTAACGTCTACGTTCAATCAACGTGCAGTCCCTTTTGGCTCATTAACGTCCACCCACTCGCCCAGGTTTGTTGGCCAGGAGCAAAGGCGCCGCGGTGGTTGACATCCTGAATAAACGCATGGCTGGCTTGAACTGCAGCACCATCTTGTGCGGCGATGCCCATCGGGCGGGGGTCGTATTTATTGGCCCCAGCAGAATAGGGGCTCAAGTTGCCGGTACTCTGGATGTTCTGAGCCGTAGATACCAGATAGTCGTTCAACTGATTAGTTTGAGATTGAATCAACACGCCATCAGCATCATAAACGAGAGCAAGGTTACCTATGTTCTCCCATACATTCGAAACCAGCTCCAAATCGCCGGCCAGGAAACGTGCCCATGCGTCTTCACCACTCGAAAGATCCTCGACTTGTAAGCCCTCTTGGAAGCCATAAAACACAGAGTTGAAGTACTTACCACCGGCGTTATCTCGAAAGTTTAACAAGATCGAGTTCAAAGAATTATCGCTAACGTATGTAGCATTGTAAACCACAGGAATTGAAAACGGTGTTCCATCTTCGGGATCCGTCCCGCCGTCGTGCTCTCCGCCATTACCTGTGCTGGCGGGTCCTTGCAGGCAATACCAAAATTGGTTTTGCCCACGGTAGCCCTGGTCATAATCAAACCCTTCATCACCGCAATAGGCCGCCACTAAATGAGAGGTGTTCACCGTGCCGCCG
>CAYTPI010000044.1:0-1564 GCA_964439625.1 uncultured Anaerolineae bacterium
CACCATCATTGTTCTTGGGGAAGCCTTCGTTAAAGTGCTGGATGATGCCCAGGGCACCGCGTTAGGTATCGAGCAGATCCTGTTTGGCGTGACCGCGTTGGTGGTCCTGTACACATTGTGGTGGCTGTATTTCTCCGACACTGCCGACAGGCTTTATGACATTTCCTCGAATCTCAAACTCCGCAGTTGGTCCTACGGGCATTTGTTCCTGGCGACTTCTCTCGTGGCCTTCGGCGTGGCTACTAAGAAGCTTTTTGCAGAGTCGATCAGCTATTCAGGTAAAGTGGTTACAGACGAGTATCGCTTGCTATTGACTGCTGCCGTTGCGATCTTCTTGCTGGCGTTGGCGATGATCAATTATGGCCTGGATGGTAAACTCACACCGCACAGCCAGATTAAGTGGGTAATTGTCTATCTGGGAATTGGTGTTGTTATTGGTGCAGTCGGGCTGCTCTTTACAGGTCTAACAGCGACACAGTTCACCGGGATTATCGCATTCATCATGATCGCGCTGGTTGCGTTCAACGTCTACCAGTCGGTTACATTTGCAGAACCTCAGCTAGAACACTGAGCTAGTTGAGGTACCGGATACACCGTCACAACAGCACGGGAATATGCGATCGTGGGATTTCCTTTCGACTCTCATCGTCACTGAGCGCACTCGCGCCCGTGTTCATCGCATCGAACAGCGCGGCGTTGTCCTCCGCCCGACGCTGCACCACCCACACACGCGGGCTGCCGTTGTTCTTGTGCAAGGGGTTTGATCTGGGAGAGCGTCAGCGCGACCTCCCGTTATGGACAGGTCCCGTAAAACCCACATGCTTTAGCGGTGGGATATAAGGGGCTTTCCTGTCTTGCGCCTTCAGGTGCAAGGGCGTATGCTTACACTTGAGTTGGGGCATCAACTCATACTGTCTCAGTCGGTAGAAGACCCGGCATCTGTTGGGCATCCGGCGTTAACGTCAGAAGCCCAAGTCTTTTAAGCTTGGGAGTATGTCACAATCGTGTCGGACGGCATTCGGCACAGGATTACCAGACACCCCAATCCTGTGCCGATTGAGACACTTCACCACTCGATAGGATTAATGCCCCAGAGATAAAGCAATGCGTTAAAGGTCAGGCTTTTTCGATCTTGACCAGCGTATCGTAGAATACAGCACTGCCACCTACCGGGTCAACTAGCGTTGTGTTGCCTAGATAAGGATCAACGCGCATGGCGGCATTGGCATGGAAGCCCCGCACGCGACGGGCATCACCGGGGATGGTATTGCCGTCAATCGTGAAATCGACACCACCATAGGACCAGTGACCGAAGCCCAGCCCAAAAGTTACCACACCGGGGCGGATGCCCTGTGTCGTGCGTAGCTTGCCCACCATCGGAATGATGGTTCCGTTCGCTAAGTCCCATTCGCCTGCCGGGTTAGATGCTGAGCTAATTCGAACCATGTCACCATCTTCGAGGCCACGTGCTGCCGCATCGTCAGGGTGCATCTCCAGTGTATTCTCCGGCAAAATTGCCAGCAGCCAGTAGTTTGACGCTGTGCGCGACTTCGTTTGCGAGATC
>CAYTPI010000045.1:0-1564 GCA_964439625.1 uncultured Anaerolineae bacterium
CCTTCATGATGAGCATCGCCGCCCTGTCGGTGCCCGAGATGCTGATCCTGCGCAAGGTCATCCG
Organism: uncultured Anaerolineae bacterium; assembly: GCA_964439625.1. Taxonomy (GTDB): domain Bacteria; phylum Chloroflexota; class Anaerolineae; order Aggregatilineales; family UBA3940; genus CAYTPI01. The sequence goes on from CAYTPI010000045.1 coordinate 65, forward strand.
CTGGCAGGCGCTGGCGTTGTTTGCTGGCGTGCTTGGGTTGTCTTTCGTGTTGGTGGGTTGGGGGTTCAATCTCATTACCTGATGAGACGATCGAGATCGCCCCGGTCGTGCTGTGCCGGTTAAGACTAACGTTTTTCACACCCCGCCGCTTGCTTGCCGGTTGCAGGATTCGCGTATATGTCATGACGGCTACCGTGACGCTTCAGGTAACAGCCTCCGGCTGTCAACTCCTTTACGAACTGACCGCGTTTCATGCCACGTCCAGCAACATCCCTTTTGTATGCGCAGGCAGATGCTTATCCATTTGGTCATCTTGCGCGATTAGCTGATAGGCGTCGGCAATATTCTCTTCGAGTTCTTGGAGCGTTTCGCCTTGACTAAAGACCCCCGGAACTCCCTTCAGTTTTCCAACGAACCAGCCATCATCTTCCCAGAACTCAAGGGTAAATTCGTGCTTCATTAAGAATGCCTCTTGTCGGTCGCTGTGTTTGAGGCCTAACTCCGCAAATAACCGGACGCAAATGAAGCGCAGCAAAATTTTTAGTCCGATTTAATTTGCCTTGTTAGGCATGAATACCATGGCGAAACTACTCGTTGTTTCGCCTTTTACCTTAAACCCATGATACTGATAGAACCCCTTTGCTCGCTCGTTGACCTTGAATACTTGCAAGGCAACAACTTTAGACTGCTCATTGGCTTTTTCAATCACAGCGTTTAGCAGGCGCGAACCGATTCCTTTGCGATGGTAATTTGGAAGAAGCAACAGCATTCTGATATATAGCTGATTACCCTGATCCTCTATTTGAGAATAGCCAATTGCTTTACTCTCTTCCCTTACCATCGTGATATTTTCATAGATAAAGTGTTTTGTAAAATCATTTTCTTGCCACTCTTGATCCCAGCCCCATATTTCGATGATGTACTCCTTCATTACTTGGCAATACAAATCGAATATGGCCGCCTCATCGTGCTTCGTTGCTTGTTGAAAGGAGCACTGGCCCATCATTTTTCTATGCTTAACAGTTGATTAGACAGAATTCGGGCCAGGTGTGCTAGGCAGAATCTGCCTAGCCCGCCTGGTCTGCCGGAATAAAAGCCACGCGCACGCGAAAGCCCCGTTACAGACTGCGTTTGCAGAACGGATGTCGCTGTTGGTGCTATGCGGAAATCCGATCAGTCCCCACCGGTCAGCGGTGTCGATACGTCCACAGTGCGCCCCTTCCATTCCCCTGATTTGATGCCCTATCACTGACCCCGTCTTACCCCTCAACAGGGTCGGTTTAGCGACGGGTGATGCTCGGATCGCGACTGGAGTATAGCCGGCTTGATGACTGTGGGAAATCACGAACCACACCCGCGCGCGAGGCCCTATGAGCATCGATCCTCGACTCCTACAGGCAAACGAACTCGGCATTCGTTTGGAGATCGTCAACGGCCTGGCGATCTGGGAGGCGCAGCCGCTCTATCGCCACCAGAAGCATGTCGAGCGGATCAGCGGCA
>CAYTPI010000046.1:0-1560 GCA_964439625.1 uncultured Anaerolineae bacterium
CCAGGTTGCCTACATAGCCAACTCGGATTAACCCCTCCTCATTAATCGGGCGCGTAATCAGACGCTCACGATAGAGTGTAAGCAACTCATCAAGCACGATTTCCTCTAATCCCTCTGTGATTTCTAGCTCAACAACGTATCCCTCAATGTCGTGGATTGGCATAGTGGCTCGAATCTGGTGCAAATGAACAGGTATTGAACCTATATTGTACAGGGTGTGGGGAACATCAGAAACTGACATGATCCAAAACCTCAATCATTGGGGGACAAGCGAACAAACACTGTAAAAACACATATAATCAAATAAGCGTTTAAAAAAAGGGGAAAAGTATCATCATGGCAGAAATTGAACAGATTGCACGCTACCTAAAGCACAAGGATCGTGCGAAACGCCTCCAGGCAATCAAGACATTGGGAAATTCGGGAGACACTCGTGCGCTGAAGCCGTTAGCTTGGTCGGCCAAAAATGACCCAGATACTCAGGTTCAGCAGTATGCACGTAAGGCATACAATTACCTCAAGGGGCAGTCGCTGTCGGCACCAAGAAAAGGGGATGGGACCGGAGTAGTAGGTGCCGCATCTTTGCTAGCGTACAGTAAACGCAAGATGCAGGAATCACAAACCACCCAGCCCAACGAACCAACAGACGGCACGTTTGACTTTGGCTATCAGGATGAGGACGAAGAACCGGAAAGCTACAATAATGGTGGAGACGATGAATCCGACTACTATGAAGATGAGAGTAACCGTTATTTCGATGATGATGATCTATTCGCGCTGGACGATGTCGAGACCTATGCAACTGCGGACAGTCACAAGGCTGGCCCGATAGACTGGGAAGCACGTAGAGCCATTCATGCTGCAATGGAATTTCACCTCGATGGGGATAATGCACAAGCCCTCAAGAAGTTGCTACAGGCAATTGGCATTGACAAACGTAGCACACGAGAGGCCGAGGCACTCAATGTAGCTGCCGCAATCACCAATATGGACGGACAAGCTGCAATGGCAGCGATCCAAGACCCAAATTTCCAGCGTAGTTTCCTCAACATGACGGAAAGAAAGAAACGCGAAGCGGGTAAAGATGATCCTGATTGGGGGACAGCTTGGATGGACATCGGTATTTTCGGGCTGGTTATGACGGCTGGTATCGTTATTCTGGCGTTGGTCTTTAGCCTTCGGCTGACACCTGTGCTGATGGATGTTGCCAATAACCCTGGGCAGTATGCTGCATTTTACGCAGACACAGAAATCACATCGAATGATCTACGTGCCTTTGTTTCATTTATGGAACAGGGGGTGCCCATTCTGATCTTGATCGCGCTCGCTACTGCTGTAGGTAGTATTATCTCGACACTCGTTCAATATCTGGCGGTACACTTCGCAGTGGTGACATTCTTCGATGGAAAAAAGCCGTCCGCTGTCACGATTGACAAGATGTTTTATACATCATCAGTTATTGTGGGGGTGACGTTTATGATTCTGATTGGCTCCATGCTGTTCGTGCCCAGTAATCCGGCTGCATATTCCGACGGAAGCGCCGCCCTTGTGATCGGTGGA